>JANQEU010000092.1 GCA_028278225.1 Cyclobacteriaceae bacterium | reverse complement strand
CCAAATTAATTGCCTTCCAAAGTAGCCATTTTAGCACTAAATTTGAGGAAAAGCGGGTGTAGCTCAGTTGGTAGAGCGTTAGCTTCCCAAGCTAAAGGTTGCCGGCGGTTCGTCGTTACGATTGAGACCGGTTGCCCGCCGTGTACCTAAAATCCAAAAGATTTCAGGATCATAAAGGCAGATAATACTGCGGTTTGGCACACTATCAAATATTTCTTGCAATCTCTGTTAGATGCCAAATTAATTGCCTTCCAAAGTAGCCATTTTAACACTAAATTTGAGGAAAAGCGGGTGTAGCTCAGTTGGTAGAGCGTTAGCTTCCCAAGCTAAAGGTCGCCGGTTCGAGACCGGTTACCCGCTCAAGGTTAATCGATAAAAGAGGGAAGATAAAGGTCACCGGGCGGAACGCCTCTCCTATCGAGACCGGTTACCCGCTCATTTTATATATTTTGGAATGGGGTTTTTTTGCCTCCTTAGCTCAGTTGGTAGAGCAATGCTTTCGTAAAGCATGGGTCGCAGGTTCAAGTCCTGTAGGAGGCTCTGAAAATAACAAAGCCCTTGACTATTCGTCAAGAGCTCTACCCCACTGTCGGGGTGACTGGATTCGAACCAGCGGCCCCTACGTCCCGAACGTAGTGCGCTACCGGACTGCGCTACACCCCGATGATTTACTGCAAAATTAATAGAAAATGAGCTGTATGTAGAAAGAAGATTCATTAACAATATTTGAAAATTTAAGGATACCTACGAATCACTAATAAGAGAAATAAATCAGGAAATCAGCGGGTCAACAAAGTGGAACGGGGACGCCAGGTTCAGCGGCCTCAACATCCCGGAACGTAGTGCGCTACCGGACCAGGATGTACTCAATGCATTATTATTAATCCAGACATCATTCCGGGATAAGAGTTGTATCGCATAGATCCGGGTTGACACCTCCGCGACATAACAGAAAATTCATATTGTACATTCACGAGGCATGATCTTCATTTAGTAGATTAATGCAAGTGAAACTTCTGTTTTCAATATTGTTCATTTCATTTTGGACCCTATCCGCCGGACAAAATATTCTTTTCGGGCGGGTGACCGATGCTAATTCGAAGGAGCCCCTGGTAGGGGCAACCATTCTCGTGGCTAACACTGAATATGGCACCATCTCCGGCAATGACGGGTCTTTTAACCTGGTTTCCAAATTTCAGGACCATGAGATCGTCGTTTCGTATGTGGGTTACATCACAAGAAGTATGGTTATAGACAAGGGTCCCATTGAAATAGGGCTGTACCCTGATGTCACCAATTTGAATTCCGTGACGATTATTTCCAAAGAAGACAAACGCTGGCGAAGGGACTTCAGAAGGTTTCAGCGGGATTTTTTCGGACCTTCTGAAATCGCTAAGCACTGTGAAGTAATAAACCCCTGGATAATCAACTTCACCAGGATAAATGGTACGCTACATGCCCAATGCGATGAACTTCTGGTATTTGAAAATCATCATACCGGCTATAAGATTTCCCTGATGCTGGAACATTTTACGGCCCGCGGGGAACGGATCACTTACGGCGGTAAGCCAAATTTTGAAACACTATCCGGGGATTTTAAGAAAGCCAGAGAATTCGCGTTCTACGGTTCCAAAAGGCATTTCTTTCACGCTCTGACACATGGGGTATTAAGAGAAGAAGGTTTCAGGGTTTTCAAAGCCAGGTATCAATCCGCCACAAATGAATTTGAAAAGCTGAATGAGGTTCACTTTGACAAGAACATTACTGAACACAAAAGCAGGTTCATAATAAAAGCTGACAAATATTTTAATGTTGTCTATACCAAGGAACTGGATCCGGAAATGGAATCGAGCGCTTTTACCTCCTCCCTGCAATCCTCTCAGAACTCATTTTTCACTATTGTAAATGATAGCCTAGTGGTTGACAAATTCGGGATGATCCGCAATCCTAAAAACTTCATTGAGTTTGGGTATTGGAGTAATTATGAGCGAATGGCTCATCTCCTTCCCCTGGATTACTTCCCACCGGAATATTTGAGTCGAATTACGAAGAAAACATCCGAAAAAGCAATCACGGCTGCTATTCCACGCCTAAATGGATTCCTACTTTCAAATCTGCTCGTTCCGGAAGATAAGATCATACCCGGAGGCCCTCCGCGCGATGGCGTTCCATCATTGGATGAACCTGAATTTACATCTGCCGAAATGGCCAAATGGAAGGATTCCGACATCATTATAGGAGTTACCTCCGGTGGGGAAGCCAGGGCATACCCTTTGAAAATACTCAACTGGCATGAGGTGGTGAATGATGTGATCGCCACAACTCCTGTAGTAATTACCTACTGCCCTCTGTGTAATAGCAGTGCTGTTTTTGAATCAAAAATCGAGGGCGAAAGAAAAATATTTGGTGTATCCGGATTACTCTATAATAGCGATGTGATGCTTTATGATCGCCAATCAGAATCATTGTGGTCACAGCTTGAAAGTAAAGCCATCTCCGGACCATCTTCAGGTCGGGAGTTGAGTCTTTTCCCCAGTCAGACTATGACATGGAAGAACTGGAAAAACATCTATCCGGAAACACTGGTTTTGTCCAGTGAAACCGGATTTGCCCGGGATTACGGCCGGGATCCTTATCAAGTATACAAGGAAACGAATGACATAATGTTCCCCGTTGATCATTTAAACAATGATATCCCGTTAAAGGAAATTGTCCTCGGGATTGAAATCGATGGAAAATCCAAAGCCTACCCTATCTCTAGATTTCCAAAAACAAAGGGAATTGAAATAGACCTGTTTAACGACAAGGTCATCGAATTACGATATGATAAAGTTTCCTCCACGGCCTGGCTAAATACCGGAAATGACCCAAGAATTAAGTCAACACTCCTGTATTGGTTTGCATGGTACACATTTCATCCTGAAACGGAGATTTATAAACCTTAAAAACGGGTGGTGTTATTGAGTTACCTCAATCTCTTTTTCGTCTTGTACCAAATCGGTAATTGACTTTTTCAGGATTATTGTGAATTCAGTACCCTTCCCTACTTCACTACTCACTTTTAGTTCACCATTGTGTTTCTCGATGATAGAGTAGCTGATTGACAATCCCAGTCCCGTTCCTTTGCCCGCTTCTTTCGTGGTATAAAATGGCTCAAAAATGTGATCCATCACCTCTTTTGGTATACCACTGCCATTGTCCCGAACCTTTATCGACACGACATCTCCCAGATCCTGAGTTTGCACCACGATCTTGCCATCAGGTCCTACTGCATCGATCGCATTACTGACGAGGTTTACAATAACCTGGTTAAGCTGACCCGGGAAACATTCGATTTCGCCAATTGATTCGTCCAGATCTTTTTCGATGCCCTCAATTTTCTTGGCTTTAGGCCGTAGGATTAAAAGTGCAGATTCTATGGTCTCATGCAAGCTGACGGATTTCACCTTGGCTTCCTCCTGCCTTGAGAATATTCTCAAACCGTTTACAATATCTTCAATTCGCTCCGTACCAAAAGCCATGTCCTTCATAATTTGAGGGACTACCTCATTTGCAAATTGAAGCTCCTCAATCAATGACTTCTTCAACTCATCAAAAGATGCCTGAGTCAACTTCTTCTTGTCCTTGTCCAGCTTTTGAACTTTCTCCAGGAACGACAGTATTTCCGTCATAGTCCTGTTTAATGTTTCAATCCCACCCTTTACAAAATTCACAGGATTATTGATCTCATGCACAATCCCGGCTGTCAGGGCACCAAGCGAAGACATTTTTTCAGCATGGATCAATTGAGATTGAGCTGCCTTCAGATCCTTGTTTGATTGCTGCAAACTGATCCTTGTTTTCTGCTCCTTATCTAGCATTTTTGTTAATTCAATCTGAGCCTGCTGTAGCTCGTACTGTTGAATTTCAAGGTCTTTGTTCTGATTTGAAATCACCTTTTGAGATCTTTTTAGCCTAAGTATAAAGACTATGGACGCTATCAAAGCGGCTATACTCATGCTGATAATTATGATGAACAAAGTCTGCCGTTGTCTTGCCGCAGAGATTTGAGACTGCTGCAATTCCGATTGCTGTTCCAGGATCGTTTTCTCCTTTCTCGCAAGTTCAAGTTCCTGCTGATTCTCCAGTTCTCTGAGTTTTCGCAGCTCAGCTTCCTGCTGCAAACCTTCGAGTTCCGCCTCTCTTTTCTGCACCTCCAACTGCTGCCGGGTTATCTCAAGCCTTTGCTGTATCCCCACTGCTTCCAATTGTTGTCTGGCAATCTGCTGCTCCTGGATTAATTGTTGCTGCTGGAGCAACTGCACCTTTTGCTGTTCCTGTTCACTTAGAAGAATGGCCTGATCGACGGCCAGTTTTTGTCTTTGCAATTCTGCCAGCTCCAGCCTGGTTTTCTTCTCAAAATTTGAGGCGAGATTGTCAGTTTGCTCGATCGTCTGAAAAAATTCTTTCTCCAATTGCTCTATCTTGGGCAGGAGATCCTTCAGCAGAAACTGGTATTTTTTTGCCTTTGCGGCATAATTTTTTCCATCATGAGCACTTACAAGCAAATTGTAGGTTTTCTCCAACTGAATTATAAAATCTTCGCTAGTTCCAATTTCCTCCGCTCTTTCAAGGTTTTCAATTGCATCCTTATAATCCCCCTGATCTACAGCAATCTCTCCCATAAAATTGAATGTCATCATTCGATCAGCCTGATTTCCACTCGCATCAGAGATCCTCTTGGCCCTTGAGATCAGGCCGTTTGCTTTTCCAAAATCCTTGTTACTCGAATAGGTAACAGCAAGGTTTTTAAGGAAATCAATGTTGCCCGGATCACTTTCGACTGCCATTTCACCATATCTGATAGCTTCTGCATTTCTTTTCTTTTCCCGAAAAAGTGTATTTAAGTGATCCCAGATGACTGTACTCTTATCAAACGTATCCCCTCGCAAGCCCTCATACAGCTCCCCGTATTTGATCCCGGTATCGTAATCTTCAATTCTGATCAGGGAGCCCAGCATACCTTCATAGTAAATCCTCTTCACTTCCCGGTTAAAGGTTAAATCGTTCAATGAATCAATAAGGATTCTATATGAACCAACCGATTTTTCGTAGTTCCTCGCAAGAAAATGATTATGCCCATTGGCATTGGTGACCTTTATGCGTCCATTGTTGTTGCCTAACGTGACAAAGTGATCATATGCGACGTTGTAACTCCTGTCTGCTTCTCCATATGCACCCATCCTGGTGTAGACCTGACCTAACAAATAATACGCCTCGGCAAGATTGCCCACACCTGAATTTTCAAGTTCCTCCGGATAGATGATGTTTATATAGTGTTCGATAGACTTTGCATAATTCCGATTGGTCAGATACAGCTCTCCCAACAGGAAATCAAAGTCCCGTTGAAATTTGATGTTGTCAGTCTGTTGCGCTTTGCTTAGCCCTTCAAGTGCGAGTCCCAGAGCATTGTCGATATTCTTGTTCCTGACATGATACTGAGCCTGCTGAAGAATGCTATTTAAATCTTCTTGTGCGAAAGCAGAAATACCACAGCTAAGAATGAAGAAAACTGCTAAAAAGAATGATTTGCGGTCGATCAATATTCCAATGTAACTAGTTTATTACCATTTTGGCCTGAATATCTCCAATTGCCCCAATAAAATCAAAAATAACAGGTCTACTCGGCTTAATGTTAACATTAACCGGCATAATTCCTGTTAAAATAGTCATACTCATGAATATTGGAGCATGTTCAAAACACGCAAATTAATTGAAGTATCAGACTTCAGAAAATAATTTGGAAAATGTTGGGTCAAATTGTTGGTGGAATTAACCTTCAACTCCCGTTCCGAAAATTCATGCCGTCATATGACACTAATCTGCTTCTCACGATATTTGACCATTGAAATAATTAATTCGATGTGAAACCATCATGATCTTATTTTTGCGGGGTGAAATTGAAGAAAATAGTCCTTCCTCTACTTATTATTTTATCGTCCTATTTTGGATATTCACAATATCACAGGCTACCTGAATCATTGACAATCAGGAGAGCAACCGGTCCTATTACATTAGATGGCAAGCTTGATGAAGAGGCCTGGAACCACGCTGATTCTGCCATTGAGTGGATGCAATATTTTCCGTTCGACACTTCCCTCGCCAATGCTCAAACCAAAGCACTTATACTGTATGATGATCAGAATATATATGTCGCCGGGTACATGTCAAATTTAGGGGTAACCAGAAAGTATGTAACTCCCTCCCTCAGGAGAGATTTCCGCGGAGAGGCAAATGACAGTTTTTCGGTAATCTTCGATCCTTTCAAGGATCACACTAATGGGTTCCTGTTCGGTATCAATCCTTTTGGTGTCCGCAGGGAAGCTCTGATATCCAATGGTGGTAACTTCACCCAGGGAAGGGGCGGTGGAAGTTTTGGTATTGACTGGGATAACAAATGGGATGGAGAAGCAAGGACGTACGGCGGATACTGGATTGCTGAAATGGCCATACCATTCAAAACGCTTCGTTTTTCCGAGGATCAAAGTGAATGGTATATCAATTTCTACAGAATAGACAGTGAATATGCGGAGCGATCAACCTGGTCACCGATTCCCAGGAATTTCTCTATAATCAACATGGCTACACACAGAACTCTTGAATGGGATCAGCCAACACAAAAACCCGGAGCTAACATATCGTTGATCCCGTATACCTCGGCAGGAATTGCGAAAAACTTCGAGGAAGGCACTTCGCGCCAGGAGGAAATTGACGCAGGATTTGATATCAAATATGGCATTACACCCAGTCTGAATCTGGACCTGACGGTCAATCCTGATTTTTCGCAGGTGGAAGTCGATCAGCAAGTTACCAATCTTGACAGATTTGAGATTTTCTTTCCGGAAAGAAGGCAGTTTTTTCTCGAAAACGCGGATCTTTTTGCAAATTTCGGCAATCGTGGTACCCGGCCGTTTTTCTCCCGCCGGATCGGCGTCGCCAGAGACACTGCTACCGGCAACAACATCCAAAATCCCATTCCATTTGGAGCCAGAATCAGCGGAAAGCTCAACAACAACACCAGGTTAGGATTCCTTTCGATGCAGGCCGGACGGGATGGGAAAAACGGACTTCCCTCATATAACTATACCATGGCAACAATCCAGCAGAAATTGTTCACCAGGTCCAATATTAATTTCATGATGATCAATAAGCAAACATTTGAAAGTGAGGACGAATTCGCCAGTGAGGAATTATCCACTTTCAATCGCACATTAGGGATTGATTATAATCTGGCGACTGCGGACAATTCATGGAACGGAAAGTTATTTTTTCATCACTCATTCGATGAAGCTCAGCCGGACAGTGCATTTGCCAGTGGGCTTTCGCTCAACTACAGTACCACCAGGTGGAGCTGGAACATGTTTAGCCAGGTGGTGGGTGCAAACTACAATCCTGAAGTCGGTTTTGTCCGGAGGAAAGATATCCAGCAATTGGCCAGTACAGTACGGTATAGCCTGTTTCCGACCGGGACAGTCATACAAAGGCATGGCCCCGGGTTTGATTTTGATGTCGTAAGAAACGACACCTACGGCCTGTTGGATTGGGATATAAATATCCTTTACGACATTAATTTCCGAAACACTTCACGCCTCAATGTGAGATTGAGGAGACAATTCACATATCTTTTCAATGAGTTTGACCCCAGCGGTTCCGGAGGACTTGAACTACCCGCTGACACAAAATATACTGTCAATCAGGTTATTATCAGGTATAACTCTGATGCCAGAAAAAAAATATTTTATGATCTTGGGACAAGATCCGGAGGTAACTTCAACGGGGAACGGATAAACCTGGATGGATCAGTGGGCTTGCGATATCAGCCTTTTGGTGCGACCTCAATTGATTTCAGCTTTAACCGGATCGTATTACCCAAACCCTATAACACCGCAAATCTTTACCTGGTCGGTCCGCGACTCGATTTTACATTCACCAAGAAGCTATTTTGGACAACACTGGTCCAGTACAACAGCCAAATCGAAAATCTTAGTGTAAATTCAAGATTACAGTGGAGATTTAAACCGGTTTCAGATATTTACCTGGTATACACAGACAACTATTTTGCCTACAATGACCGCGATGGTATCTTGGAGATCGGAAGTTCAAAATCCCGTGCTTTGGTATTTAAAATGACCTATTGGTTAAACTTATGATATCGTATCAGGAAGCTAAAGACATCTTATTTGACCTGACAAAGGGAGACAGCCTGCGTCGTCATGCCCGGACGGTAGAACTTGTAATGGAAGCCTATGCCAGGAAACTGCAGGAAGATCCGCAGGAATGGGCAATTACAGGAATGCTACACGATGCTGATTATGAAGCATATCCGGACGAACATCCCAATCGAATTGTAAGTCTTTTGAGAGAAAAAGGCGAAGAAAAAATAGCCCATGCGATCTCAGCGCACTATACAAGGTGGAATGTGCCCTGGGAAAATTCGTTGGACAAAGCACTAATAGCCTGTGACGAGATCACGGGGTTTATCGTTGCCTGCTGCCAGGTCAGACCGGATGGAATTGAGACGCTCACTCCAAAATCAGTAAAGAAAAAGCTTAAACAAAGAAGCTTCGCGGCATCCGTAGATCGAGGCGAAATTGAGAAGGGTGTGGAGCTATTCGAAGTGGATCTTACCGAGCATATCCAGTTCATAATTGATGTGCTCCAGGAAAATAAGGAGGAACTGGGAATTTGAGAAAATACACTTTAAAAACGGATGTTTCAAGCCATTTTGATCATTAAGCGGATAGTAATAAATTGTCATCAAAATAACCCCTAACCACCCCGATGTTGTGTTCCATTTCGGTCATCTGTAATCCTGATTCGGTAAGGTGATGGTCCAGGTCAGACAATTGCGCTTTTTATTTGAAAACTCACTGCTCAATTTTGAGGTTATGGAATACCAGAACGCATTAGTGAGATTGATCATGAAGCATAAAAAGATTCTATTGATCCTAATCGGGAACCTGGTAGCACTGTTTATCCTCTTGTCTGAAGCCAGGGCGCAGATAAGAGATACGAGGGGATATATCTACGGAAGGGTTACGACATTTGACAATGAATACCAGGGTCAGATCAGGTGGGGTAAGGAAGAAGCATTCTGGAATGATTATTTCAACGTCACCAAGATCAAGAACGAATATTACGAGTCATTCATAGATCAGACAGGACAGGATAAGAATGAGGAGTGGGATTTTGTCTGGGATTTCAGCAGTATTTGGGAGGATAAATTCAATGTGACACATGAATTTACCTGTCAGTTTGGTGACATTAAATCCATCCATGATATTGGAAAAAGTAAGATCACCATCGGTTTAAAAAATGGCGCTAACATTCGCCTGGATGCTACGGGGACCAATGACGTTGGCACGTCTCTAAGGATGAAAGATGACGAATTAGGTGATCTGACAATTAAATGGGACCGGATCGATCGGATAGACTTTTTACCCACGCCAAAAAACCTGCGACTGCGCGGTGGTGATCCGATATATGGTACTGTTGAAACTTACCGTAAAGGAACTTTTATCGGCTTCATTCAATGGGATCACGATGAAAGGCTTGGTGAGGACATACTGGACGGTGATAATCGGGATGGTGATATAGAAATACCGTTTAAGGAAATAAAATACATCGAAAAACGAAGTGACGGCGACGGGTGCCAGGTGGTCCTCAATTCAGGCCGGGAGTTTTATCTTGATGGAAGCAATGATGTCGATAATGGTAACCGGGGAATAATCGTAACCGTTCCGGGTGTCGGTAAAATAGACATTCCATGGAGATATTTCAGAAGCGCCAGTTTCGTACCCGCTGATAACAGTGGTCCATCCTACCATGATTACCCAACTCCCAGGGGGATCTATGGAACAGTCTTCACTGAAGACGGAAGGGATTATTCCGGCAAATTGATCTATGACATTGACGAATCATGGGAAATAGAAACGCTAAATGGTAACGATGACAAGGTGGAGTATTTGATCCCGTTTAGAAATGTAAAATCAATTCTCCCAAAAAACTACGCCTATTCGATGATCGAATTGAGAAATGGAGATAACATCCTTCTGGGTGATAGCCGGGACGTCTCCGAAGATAACGATGGTATACTCGTTTTCGAGAGTTCAAATCAGGAACCTCAATACATTCGTTGGAGCAAGGTTGCGGAAATTGTTTTTGATTGAGGTATTTTAGTACTCCTCAATCATGTTGAAAAGAGTAAATTCCAGGATAGTAGCAGGTTTGACGATCCTCGCCATCGCGGTGGTCATTATTTCCTCACAAAATCCTGAAGTTACGTTTTACTACACGGCCGGCTGGTTAGTCCTGGTCGGCATTCTGCTTTGGATAGGAAACAGGGGGATAAACAAGCTTTTTGACCGGTATTTTCCCTGGCTGAAATTTGGCAGAAAGAGGTTTTTTTTCCACCTGATCTCGGGAATTGTATACTCCGTAGGCATATTTAATCTTGCCTACGTACTGTTCAAAGTCCTATTCACCGAAGATCCTCCCGTTCCGGAGCAGATACTGCTCATAAATGTGTTCGGAGCCATCTTTATCATACCCATTTTCTCAATCTACTTCAGCTTATACTTTCTGCATTCCTGGCAGGAATCCGAACTGGAAATGGAAAAATTTCAGAAAGAAAGTATGCGCTCACAGCTGGCAACGTTAAAAAATCATCTCGATCCTCATTTCTTATTTAATAATCTAAATATTTTGTCTTCATTGATAGACAAGGACAGGGAAATGTCGCAGGAATTTCTCGTTCGGTTTGCGCAGGTATACCGGACGATGCTATTGACAAAGGTTGAAGACCTGATAACGCTCGAAGAAGAAATGGACTTTATTCAGTCTTATATTTTTCTGATTGAAACGCGATTTGAGGATAATATACAGTTTAACATCGAAATTGAGGATGAAGCCAACTTCAGCATGCTGCCCCCGCTCACCGTACAGTTGTTGATAGAGAATGCCGTAAAGCACAACATCATCACGCAAGACAGGCCGCTAAGGATTACCATAAAGGCCTCTCCAAAAAAACTGGAGATCATCAACTCACTTTATGAGAAACCGCAGGAATTGATAAGTAAATCCGGAACAGGTATAAAAAATATTAAGGAGCGTTACAGGTATTTTTCGGAAGAGGAATTGATTTTTGAAAAAAACAACAGCGACTACCGGGTATGTCTTCCGCTCCTGGAAATTGAAACCATATGATAACGGATGAACACTTTTCATCCAAAATTGTAAGAAGATGAAAATTCTAATACTTGAAGACGAAACGTTGGCAGCGGAGCGGATCATCAAGATCCTGAATGAAATAGATACCAAGATTGAAATAGTAGGTCAAATCAAATCGGTTGAGGCGGGGATGGAATGGTTTAGGGAAAATCCGGAACCGGATCTGATCATAAGTGATATTCGCCTTCTGGATGGATTGAGTTTTGATCTTTTCAAAGATCTGAAGATTGAAACGCCTATCATCTTCACCACAGCTTATGACCAATATGCCATTAAGGCATTTGAAGTAAACAGCATCGACTATTTGCTCAAACCCATCCAAAAGGAAAAGCTTGCATTTTCCATACAAAAGCATCAGGAGAGAGTAGCTGAGAACAAGTTTCCTGCCGATTTTGGGGGATTGTATGATCTCATACAAAGCCAGAAACGGTCGTACAAGTCAAGGTTTCTGATCAAGGTTGGACAAAAGATTGTTGCTGTTCCCGTAGAAAAAATTTCATATTTTTTCAGTCAAAACAAACTGACATACATTGTCACCAAGGAGGGACGGAAACTTCCATCCGATCAAACGTTGGAGACTTTGGAGGAACAGCTTGATCCTAATGTCTTTTTCAGGGCTAACAGACAAGTCATTGTCAGCTTTGATGCGATTGCTGAGATACATCCCTATTTTAAAGGGAGGCTGAAGTTAGACCTAAATCCAGCCATAGATCTGGAAATAGTGGTCAGTGCCGAAAAAACTCCTGAATTCAAGAGTTGGCTGGATCAATAAGGCACTAAACTTGTCCGTGGAGCTTCCCGGTGTGAAAGTGAACGAGGGACCCCTTCACAAACCCGAAATCTTCTATTTGCAAAAACCCTGATTTTTCAGCTTTAATTGGGTTTTAACATGTCCCGTTTCGGTTTAGAAATAGTCCGACTCGTCAACAATGGGTTTCATTTGAAGGGGTGATATACGTATTTAGTATTGTGATTAACATAAGAATATCACAGCCCAAAAACCGAAATAAAATACACGACTATGACAGGACTAATTAAATTCTACCAGATGCTCGCCATCATCTTTGTGCTGAGTGCTTCAAGCGCTTTTGCACAAGATGATGGCTTCATTTACGGACGCGTGACCACAATAGATGATGATGTGTATGAAGGCGCTCTCAGGTGGGGTAAGGAAGAAGCGTACTGGACGGACATGTTTAACGCTTCCAAGGAGGAAAACAGGAATATCGACTATCTCTCAAATGAAGAACTGGATTACCTGAGAGAGACCAGATACGATAATTGGGCAAGTCGTTCAAATACCTGGGTAAATATGTCATGGGACTGGAATGACAACGAATTTATCCATCAATTCAGTTGCCAGTTTGGCGAGATCAAATCGTTAGTACCCAGAAGCCGTGATCGGGTTGATGTTGAGATGCAAAACGGGAATATCATCGAGGTGGATGGTGATGGTTACAATGATATTGGCGCAAAAGTCAGGGTGATGGATGAAGAGCTTGGCACCATTGAATTGTCATGGAGCCGGATAGAGATGGTTGAGTTTTTACCCACTCCAAAGGATCTGGAAGATAAATTTGGTGAACCCCTTTATGGCACTGTAGAAACTGATATCGGAGAGTTTACCGGATTTGTACAGTGGGATCACGATGAAAGAGTAAGTGAGGACAAACTGGATGGAGATACATATGATGGTGACCTGTCCATCGAGTTTGGCAAGATCAAGTCTATTGAACGGATTGGGTATAGCAGAAGCGAGGTGACACTCCATTCAGGTAGAAAACTTGAGTTGCGGGGCAGCAATGATGTGAACAGTGAGAACCGGGGAATAATCGTAACGATAGAGGGTTTGGGAAGAATTGACGTCCCCTGGAGAGATTTTGACAAAGTTACATTCACAGATGCTCCCAACTCCGGTAAGAATTACAACGCATTCAAAGACCAAAGTGAGCTTACAGGTACGGTTTTGGTAACAAATGGAGATAAGCACGAAGGGAAGATCATATTTGACCTGGATGAAGAATATGATTATGAAGTGCTGAACGGAAGAGATGACGAAATTGAATTTATTATCCCATTCAGGAATATTGCAAGCATTATTCCGGAGAGCTACGAATCCTCCACGGTCAAACTCCGGAATGGCGAAGAATATAGATTAAGTGAATCACAAGACGTCTCAGAGGATCATACCGGAATTGTCGTGCTGAAGGGCAGAGAACCGGTGTACATCCCATGGAATAAAGTCGAAGAATTAAAACTCAGGTAAAAGTGGACTAATTTTCTCTTTTTGAAGCTCTCGCCGAAAGGTGGGAGCTTTTTTTGTTGTAGCCCTGTGGATAAATTACCTTAGCGTGATATCAAAATCCATAGTTATGGCTAGTCCAGTCAGATCATTTCTAATTCTCGCCTTCATTTTCGCATTATTTTTTGCTTATCGATGGTATGATCACACGTATAATCCGATAACACTCACAGAAGATGTAATCCGACCCGATATTTTACTCGAGAACACTAAGCAGGATGCAAGGGAACATGCCTACGAGAGAAGCAAATCACAGGTGATAGCAGCCATTGCCGCGATCAGAAAGATTGAACCGGAGTTGGATGAACGCAGTAAGGAACTTTTGGAATCGTCCATAAAAGACTTGCTGGTAATCCAGGAGGAGCTGGATAATGATACCCTGGTCCTGGAGGACATGAATTACGCTTTCTCCAAAGCTTTGAATGCCTTAACAATTGCCGAACTTCGTGTATCGGAGTTTCTGCTGGAAAGTGACCATTCTGACAAAGCCATGGTTGCTTTAAAATATGGCATGTATCATCTGAAAAACACACTCCGCTTCACGGAGGGACACAAACAGGAATATGAAGCACATATCTATGATGAAATAGATTCTCTGTTGGAAAGCCCGCACCTGGATCATGATGAAATGATCATGAGGTTGGAAACGATGATTGGTGAACTGGACTCACTAGTTGAGGGCAGAATCCGGTAAGTCACTACTGGTGAAAGCTTCACAGGAATCTGAGGCTGCTGTAGAAACAAGAAAGATCATTCACATCGATATGGATGCTTTTTACGCATCTGTGGAACAACGGGACAATCCTGAACTAAGAGGAAAGCCTGTAGCTGTAGGTGGAAATAAGGAAAGAGGTGTAGTAGCAGCTGCCAGTTACGAAGCCAGAAAATATGGTGTTCATTCTGCCATGCCTTCGGTCAGAGCTGCAAAACTTTGCCCTCAAATAATTTTTGTAAGGCCAAGGTTCAATGTATACAGGGAGGTATCACATCAGATAAGATCAATCTTTTTTAAATACACAGACCTGGTCGAACCCCTCTCACTTGATGAAGCATATATAGACGTAACTCATGTGAAGAAGGGTCCGCCATCCGCAACATTGATTGCTAAAGCCATCAAGGAAGAAATCAAAAATGTGACGAGCCTGACAGCATCGGCAGGTATCTCGTACAATAAATTCCTTGCTAAAACTGCCTCGGATATGGACAAACCTGACGGATTATACGTGATCCTCCCGGAGGAGGCAAAAGAATTCATCGAAAAACTACCAATCAAGAAATTTCATGGCATCGGAACTGCCACTGCGGAAAAAATGATCAAAGCGGGGATATTCAGGGGTTCTGACCTGAAAGCCCGGAGCCTTGAGGACCTAACTCAAAGATTTGGGAAAACCGGAAAGTATTATTTCAATATCAGCAGGGGCATAGACCTCAGAGCAGTAACGCCGGACAGGGAACGGAAATCAGTCAGCGCAGAAAATACATTTGATCACGACCTGATGAGTCTAACTGATGTCATCGACAAACTGACCCCAATACAAAAGGAGGTTTACAGGAGGTATGAGAAAACCGGAGGGTTTGGACGAACCGTCACAGTGAAGATCAAATACGGAGATTTCAAACAGATCACTAAAAGTCATTCTTCCGATGAGCCAATAACAAATTATGAGGCATTTAGTGAATCGATAAACAAAATGATTGATGAATCCATATTAAAACCGGAGGGAATCCGTCTGCTTGGTGTGGGAATATCCAATTTTGTCAGAAAGCAATCTGATCCGGTTGCCAGGCAACTAACACTTGAATTCTAAACCATATTCCTGTTTTGCATCAAACCGAAGATGGTTTTCACGATCTCATCCTCGCTTAACGATTTCCGATTCAGGATGATATCAAAAAAAGTGTCACTATAGGGTTTACCTGAAAGGTTTTCGGTCCATAAGACGCGCTGACGATCAAAATTCCCAATTAACTCCTCAGCCTCATTTTTCGAAATCCCTCTTTGTTCACTTATCTTCTTAATACGCCAGTCCAGAGGGGCCATCAAACGAACATGGAGGGAGTTACGGATCTTGTTGGCAATTGCAGATCCACCTCTGCCTACAACTATCGTATGGCCGATTTTGGCATATGTCTCTATTATTTCTTTAACTTTTTTGATGATGTCCTTATCAGTAAGGCTATAGTGGTGAGAAAATCCGGAAAAGATGTCATCTACAACACTGGTCCCATGGGTCATAACACGCTGCTCAAGTCGTTTGGGCGATAATCTCAGCTCGCGGGCAGATTCATCTATGATCTCCTTATTGATGTACATCCACTGAACATTGGCAGCTTTTATTTTTTTCGCATCGTTAAACGAATTGATCTTGTTCAGCAGTTTCAGGACTATTTTATTTGAGCCGCAACCATATTGACGGGAAATGGTTACTACCGGACCATCAGCCTTCTTCAGCCCCTGGATCCTGTCCCGTTCATCCAGGTATTTCTTTAAGTTGATCTTCATGAATATAGTATGATTGGGAACTTCCATAAAGTAATCATTTAGGCACATTATTAACAATGATTTTGCTTAGATAAACAATTGTCTTGCATCAGTTTGTTTTTAATATACCGATCGGTATATTTGCAAAATGGGAAATGCCATCGAAACCAGGAACCTGATCATTTCAAAAGCAATGTCCATATTTAATACAAAAGGATATCGCGCTACCTCATTGTCGGATATAACCAAGGCTTCGGGGATCACCAAAGGGGCGATTTATGGAAATTTTGAAAATAAGGATGCCGTTGCCGTTGCATCATTTGAATTTGCAGTGGAAAAAGTACTGGAGGAGCTGAGGGAAAAAATAAGAATCGCCAAAACTGCTCCATTAAAATTAAAGGCCATTGCCGGCTATTATGAAAATTATGTCCATAATCCTCCTATTAGTGGTGGTTGTCCAATCGCAAATACGGCAATAGAGGCAGATGACAATTATCCTCTCCTTAAAGCAAGAGTGGTCAGGATTATTGGCATAATGAAGGACTCCATAAAAAAAATAATCTATAGAGGCATAAAAGAAGGTCAACTGTCAAGGGATATAAAGGTTGATGAGTTTGCCACCATGTTTTATGCAACGATACAGGGAGCGATCATGCTGTCACGGGTGGAAGGTGATATGGAATCCTATCATCTCATAAGCCGACGTCTTTTCAAACAAATTGACACTTACTCAATCTAATAATATACCAAATGGTATCAACTACACCAAGATTTACTTATATCGATGCCGGTTTTCAGGAAACCGGGAGACCAAAGGAACGACCGCCCAAAACCAACTGGAAAATTGAATTACTTAAAAAAGGCGTGGGAATTTTGCAGCATGTATCCCCAAAAACCGCTTCCGAGCTGGTTTGGCACCAATTCACAAAACCCGGCCGATCCAGGTTTACAGAAGTCCAGGAGGCATTGGCGGCAAAAGCCAAAATAAACAAACTGACCTACCTTGGGCATGAAATTGTGTGTTACAGATGGGGGACAAATGGACCCAGAATTCTGCTGAGTCACGGATGGAATTCGAAAATTGTGGACTTCAGAAGGATGATCGAAAGATTGGTGGCGGCAGGTTATGTCGTGGAGGGAATCGATATGAAGGCCCATGGCAAATCATCGGGCACACATACTGCTTTGCCGGAGATCAGGGATATCCTAAAGAATTATTATGTAAAGAATGGCCCTTATCATGCTTTGATTGGCTATTCCATAGGCGGACTTGCAGCGGGGATCATGTTGAGTGAGATCACCAGGAATATTCAACCTGAAAAGCTCTTCATTTTTGCTGCTCCCTCCCACACGAGGTATTTTTTTAAAGAAATCATAGCTGACCTGGGATACAACGAAAAAGTCTATCTGGAAATGTGTGACCTGGTCGATGTTCATTATCACCAGTCTGTTGATTACTACGACCTGAGAAACAAAAAAGATCACCTGGGTGACCTTGATTTTCACCTGATCTATGATGAGGATGATGAAACTGTCCCGTTTTCCGAAGGTCTGGCACTCAAATCTGCATTTCCGAATGCCTCATTTGTTCATACTAAAGGACTGGGTCATTATAAGGTCATTTCCTTCAGGGAAGTAATCGATTATCTGATAGAACACATGGGTGATTAATGTTGATTTTTTTATAATTTGACTACTCAGCTCTTCCTGAGACCACAATGTCAGTCATGCATCGAATTATCTCCATATCCTTTTTCAAAAACTTCATCAACCGGTTCCCACAGTTCAATTTTATTGCCCTCAGGATCCATGATATGAACAAACTTCCCATATTCATAAACCTCTATTTCATCGACGATCTCAACATTGTTGGATTTCAACTCATCTACCAACCCCTCCAGATCTTCCACCCGGTAGTTGATCATAAACTCCTTTTTTGAGGGATTTAAATATTCAGTATCAGCACTGAACGTACTCCACTGCAAAAAAGCGGGTTTTTCAGGATCTGATACCTTCCTGGATTCAAACAATGCTCCATACTGGTCAGTTCTGAAACCCAGGTTTTTTTCATACCATTTTTTGATTTTCTCCGGGTTCCGGCATTTAAAAAATACCCCACCTATTCCGGTAACTTTCTTTTTCATCTTTCAAATTTTTACTGACAAAAGAAGGCTTTTAAGCCAATCTTGCCATCACACTAAAGTATGATTAATCGCTAAAAGTCATAAGATCCTATTGTTTTTCCTTATTTCAAATACCGTAATAAAGATTTTAATTTCAGCCCTGAATTCGTTGAGAATGAGACGATTTAACTTTTATTTTATGCAATAATCTTATCGCTTGTCACTTTCAGAGCAAAGCTCTACGCAGATGATCCGGGATTAGGACGAAACAACCCTGTCACGACCAATACGACAATCTTCATGCCGTCTGTCTATAGCTGAAGACAAAAATATCTTGATCCGGTTGGCATCGGGATCCGAGTTAATTGGATAATTTCGCACCCAAATTCTGTACAATGTCGGTAAACTACATAATTCTCCAGGGACATTCAGGCTTGAGATGGCTGATCCTGCTAGCTGTATTAATTGTTATTGTAAAATCACTTATAGGATTATTTGCCCGGAAAAGTTACACTAAAATTGACAATATTCTGGCAGTCTCATTTGTTGGGCTGATGCATCTTCAGCTGCTACTGGGACTTGTTCTTTATTTCATAAGCCCGTACGTTAAGGAAGCATTCAGGGATTTTGGTTTGGCAATGGGGGTAAGCGAACTGAGGCTCTGGGCTTTGGAAC
Organism: Cyclobacteriaceae bacterium; assembly: GCA_028278225.1. Taxonomy (GTDB): domain Bacteria; phylum Bacteroidota; class Bacteroidia; order Cytophagales; family Cyclobacteriaceae; genus JANQEU01. The sequence continues at coordinate 91,170 of JANQEU010000092.1, read as the reverse complement.
ATCCGATACTCATGATCCTTGCTGTTGTACTGGCACAAATAGGCAGATCCAAATCCAGGAGGTCCACGGACGACCTTCGAAGATTCAGAATTCAGGTTATCTTCTTTACTATTTCGCTGGCGTTGATACTGATTGGAATACCCTGGAACCGGGTTTAGGCTTAGATCAGCGCCAATCGCTATGTAGCGGAAGTAACGATATGCCTACTGCTTACTTGTATACTGCCTACTGCCTACTGCCTACTGCCTACTGTATACTGCTTACTGTATACTGCCCACTGCCTACTCCTTATTCCGTTTACTCAAATAATCCCTTTGGTAGTCGGCAATTCCCCCATTTTCTTTGGATCTCTTGAGATTGCCATTTTGATGGATTTGGCAAATGCCTTGAAAATTGCTTCAATCTTGTGATGCTCATTTTCACCCTGGGCTTTGATATTCAGATTACATTTTGAAGCATCTGAGAATGATTTGAAAAAGTGCATGAACATCTCGGTTGGCACCTCCCCCACTTTTTCCCTTTTAAAATCTGCCTCCCAAACCAGCCAGGGCCTTCCGCCAAAATCAATTGCTACCTGCGCCAGAACATCATCCATGGGAAGAAGAAAACCATATCGATTAATACCCTTTTTGTCCCCTAATGCTTCATTAAATGCCTCTCCCAATGCCAAAGCCGTATCTTCTATCGAGTGATGTTCATCCACCCCCAGGTCGCCCTTCACGGTAATTTCCAGGTCTATTCCGCTGTGCCTGACAAGCTGATCCAGCATATGGTCAAAAAATCCTAAACCTGTTGAGATCGATGATTTTCCCATGCCGTCAAGATTCAATGAAACGTCAATTTGAGTTTCGTTGGTGTTTCTAACTATGGATGACACCCTGTCCGATAAGATCAAAAATTCATAGATCTTCTGCCAGCTTTCAGTGATCAATTCAGCATCTACTACTTTTTCCCGTGAGATGTGAATGGCTTTACATCCCAGGTTTCTTGCCAGTTGCACATCGGTTATCCTGTCTCCGATTACGTAAGAGTTGCGAATGTCATATGCCCCATTCAGGTAGCCCCTGAGCATTCCAATACCTGGCTTACGATTTGGATGATTGTCCTCCTCCCAGTGTTCATCGATATGTACATGATCAAAGGATATACCCTGACTCTCCAGTATCCGCAAGATGAAATTTTGAACCGGAAAGAACTCCGATTCCGGAAAATCTTCGGTACCAAGTCCGTCCTGATTTGAAACCATCACCAGAAGATAATTGCTTTCCTCCTGTATTTGTCTGAGGTATTTGAACACACCCGGCAAAAAATTCAACTTATCGACTTTATCTACTTTCTCGTCCGAGGTCTCAGATACGATTGTTCCATCTCTGTCTATAAAAAGAATCGGCCTCATTCTTACTTAAGGTTTAAATGATCTTAACACGGAAATAAGCTTTTCATTTTCTTCGGGAGTTCCAATAGTTATTCTCAGGCAACCTTCACAAAGTGGTTCTCCGGACCTATCCCTTACGATGACTTTCTGCGACTGTAAATAAGCATAAAGGCCTTTCGGATCATTAAACTTTACCAAAAGGAAATTAGCGTCACTGGGATAAATATGCGCTACGAAATCCATGGCAGCCAATTCATTAACGAGCTTTCGTTTATAACCTAATATCTCCTGAATCCAATTTTGCTGTTTTGATGCTTCAGCCAAGGCTTTTAATGCCTTTTGCTGAATCGGTTCACTTATGTTGTATGGTGGTTTGATCCGGTTTAAATAATCAATGATTCCGGAATCGGCAAAAGCCGCTCCCAGCCTTAGTCCGGCCAGACCCCAGGCTTTGCTGAAAGTTTGCAACACCACCATGTTATTAAACTCACTTATGCATTTAAGCAACGAACTTTCCGGAGTAAAATCCACGTACGCTTCATCAACCACCACTAATCCCCTGGATTTTTCGGCTACATGCAGGATGTCATCCCTGTCAAAATTATTCCCGGTCGGATTATTTGGCGAGCATATGAAAACAAGTTTTGTCGTGTTGCCCATCTCCTCTTTAATGGCCTCAACGTCCAGTTGGAAACGGGATGTCAGCAAAACTTTTCTTGTTTCAACGTTATGCACTCCGGCACTTACTTCATACATCCCATAGGTTGGGGGACATATCAGGATACTGTCTTTACCCGGTTCGCAAAACGCCCTAATTAACAGATCAATGGGTTCGTCACTTCCATTCCCGATAAAGATGTTCTGCGGATCGATTTCTTTCAAACTGCTGATCCTGTCCTTTAGCGCTATTTGATGTGGATCCGGATACCTGTTCCATGATCCTCCGCCCACCGAACCAAACGGATTTTCATTGGCATCAAGAAACACACCCTCATCTCCCGCATAATCATCCCTCGCAGAAGCGTAAGGCTTTAAATTCTTCAGATGCGGACGGACTATCTCATCAATATCAATCATTCTGCAAAGATCTCAGTCGTATTGAAACGGCATTTTTATGGCCATAAAGGTGTTCGGCTTCAGCAAGTTCCTGCACAACCGGCCCCAGCTTTTTCAATCCTTTTTTGCTGACTTCCTGGTAGGTTATCTTCTTCAAAAAACTGTCCAGCGAAACACCGGAGTATGCATTGGCCCACCCGTTGGTTGGTAAAGTGTGATTAGTCCCTGAAGCATAGTCGCCAAATGATTCCGGAGTGTACGGGCCTATGAAGACTGACCCTACATTTGACACTTTGCCTGCTATTTCATGCGCATTCTTGAGCAACAAAATAAGATGTTCAGGGCCGTAACTGTCGATCACATTCAACATCTCTTTTTTCGAGTTTACGATAATTGCTACACTTCCCCTCAATGCCTTCTCAGCTATGTGCTTTCTCGGGAGATCCGTCAGTTGTTTTTTAATCTTTTTTATCACTTTTTCCGCCTTCTCCCTGCTTGTGGACACCAATACTACCTGACTATCGATGCCGTGCTCAGCCTGAGACAACAGATCTGACGCTGCAAAGGACGCCTTCGAATCACCATCTACCACTACCATTACCTCGGAAGGTCCTGCCGGCATGTCAATAGCTACTGTATCCCTCGCAACCAGTTGTTTGGCGACAGTCACATATTGATTTCCAGGCCCAAATATTTTATCGACCCTGGGAACGGACTCAGTGCCATAAGCCATGGCGGCAATGGCCTGGGCGCCACCCAGTTTTATGACTTTGGTAATTCCAAGCAGGTCAGCCGCATACAGTACTATGGGATTTATCTCCCCAAGGTTGTTCGGAGGAGATGACAAAATAATCTCATCGCAACCTGCAATGCGGGCAGGAATTCCCAACATCAGTACTGTAGAAAATAATGGGGCTGTTCCACCTGGAATATAAAGTCCGACCCTCCGGATGGGGATGGACCTTCTGGAGCAATGAACCCCTGGCATAACTTCCATCTCAAGCGGCTGTACCTTCTGGGCTTCATGAAATCTGAGGATATTCGTTTTAGCAACGTCAATTGATCTTTTGAGGGAATCACCGACGACATCATGCGCTGCTTTTAATTCCTCCTCCGAAACCCATAAATCCTTTAGTTCAACATGATCGTATTCCAGTGCAAACTTTTTAAGGGCACGGTCCCCTCCCCTCTTGACTTTCTCCAGGATAGGAGTGACAATTTTTTCCACTCGTGAAAAATTGAGCGACGGTCGCTCCAGAACCTGGTTAAGCTTGTCAGCTTCAACATTTTCGAAGACTTTCATCTGATCATCTTTTCAATTGGCACTACTAAAATTCCTTCCGCTCCTGCTTCGCGGATTCGTTCAATATTTTCCCAAAATTCATCTTCGTTTATTACAGAATGAATGCTACTCCACCCCTTCTCTGCCAAAGGCAGAACCGTGGGAGATCGCATTCCCGGTAAGATCTTTACAATTTCGTCAATTTGATCATTCGGTGCATTCAACAATACGTATTTATTATTGCGACCTTCCAGAACAGCATTTATTCTGAATACAAGTCGATCAAGCAATTTCATTTTATGATCGTTCAAATCATCATGGCCTACGAGAACTGCTTCCGATTTCATGATGACTTCAACCTCCTTTAAGCCATTGCTGATCAAAGTGCTGCCGGAACTGACGATATCACAAATACCATCTGTCAGCCCAATACCCGGAGCAATTTCCACGGACCCGCTTATCTTGTGTATTTCAGCTTTTATGTTATGATCATCGAGATGATTTTTCAGAATAAAGGGGTAGGAAGTCGCTATGCTTTTATTTTGGAAATATTCTATTCCTGAATAATCGACATCCCGGGAAACAGCCAGAGACAACCTGCACCTGGAAAATCCCAGTTTGAGGATTTCAATAACCGGTTTTTGAGACTCCAAGAGTACATTCCGCCCCACAATACCCACATCGGCCACCCTATCCTCCACGTATCCGGGAATATCGTCATCACGGAGGAACAGAAATTCCAGGGGAAAATTGGATGCAATCGTTTTTAGTTTTTTCGCGCCATTTGAGAATTTTATTCCGCACTCCTTGAATAATTTCAAAGAGTCCTCACTTAATCTACCGGATTTTTGAATGGCTATTTTTAATGAATCCATAAGGGTATTTTAGAATGAATGACAGGAATGATGAAAAAATTGATTGAAATAGCTCATATACCTCCTACCGGAGGTGGATGTGGGATGAAATATGGATGAGCAACTTCATATTGCGGCAAAAATAGCCGGATACCGCATGATATCAACTAAAATGAAGAAAAAAGATTACGCCTGCATTCAGAATTTTAAATGACCACTAGAGATCAAGGTTCATGGTCCAGACGGGACGTTTGGAGTGATTCACAACATCCTCGGCTATGCTCCCGGTCAGGAAGTGATTGAACCCCGTTCTCTGATTTGTCCCAAGGGCGATCATATCAGCGTTGATATCTTCGGCGTAGTACACGATGCCGTCTTCCTCGTTTGTATAGTTGTAAATGTCAACAGTACAGTTTTTGATGTCAAACTTCTTAACAAAGTCATTCATCTGATTAAGATCGTGACGGTTGGTCGTGAAGTTAGCGGGAGTATTTATTTTGACTATTCTTAATTGCCCGCCAAACATGCTCTGGAGATCTTTGATTTTTTCAATAAAGTCCGACTTCAATTCGTGGAAATTGGATGCAAAGACAATATCGTGTATGTCATCAGCTTTGGCAGGACCTTTAAGCGTCACTACCGGGCAGTTTGCCGTCCTTACCACACGCTCTGCATTTGATCCTACAAATAATTCGTCAAGACCCTCTGATCCTGAAGTACCCATCACTACCAGATCAACATCCTCCTCACTAACTTCCGAAGCCAAAGTGTTGTAAGGATTTCCCAGCTGAATCTTGTACTTGAAAGTCACACCTTCATGTGATAATTCCGATATCTTCGTCTCAAGTTTATCCTTCACCAGTTGGACCAGTTTTGTGAAATAAACATGCTCCATGGGATCCATTTCCGTTGCACCCATGTACTTCAGTGCGGACTCAGAGGGATGATCAACAACATTGAGCAACAACACGTCGTTTGCAGAACTTTTTTTGGCGATTTGACCTGCAAAATCAACGGCATGATCTGCAACTTCAGTGAAATCATAAGGGACCAGTATTCGGTTCATTTTAATTCGGATTATTGAATTGCACTAATTTAAGGAATAATAGAAAGGATTCGCTATCAGCGAAGATTTTTAAATCCTATTTGCCAATTACAATTCCAATCCCAAAAAGGATAACAAATAGCAGCGTCGAAAGTGCTAATTCTTTCAGGTGAGGGTCCAGATCCCGCCCGGTCTTTTCCCGGACACTCAGGTAGTGCTTCAGCCATAAAGGAAATATCAATATGAATACCCACGAAAGTGCATTGTGGAATGACAGAACCCCGTAACCAATTGCTGACATTGCTGTGACAATTAATAACACGGCGTGGTAGATCAGTGCGGAGCGTCTGCCAATCCTAACCGGGATTGACTTTTTCCCCGAGGCATGATCCGATTCTATGTCCCTGACATTATTTACATTCAAAACACCAACTGATAGCAAGCCACAGCTAATTGCCGGTAAGAACTTGGTGGCATCGATTTCCTGCGCATAGAGATAGTAGCTCCCACACACGCCCAGTATTCCAAAGAACACAAAAACAAATAAATCTCCGAGGCCCGCATATCCATATGGATTGCGCCCGACCGTGTAGGTTATTGCCGCCACAATTGCACCTCCACCAAGCACGAGAAAGATTGCAGCTAGAATCCAATTCCTGCCAAAAGAGATCATGATCAACGCCAATCCTGAAGCCAGTGCAAGAAAACTGAAAACAATAATTGCAGTTCTCATTTGATTCACAGAAATAAGGCCGGACTGAACCGCCCGCGATGGTCCCTTTCTGTCCTCACTGTCAACACCTGAAACTGAATCTCCGTAATCATTTGCAAAGTTCGAAAGTACCTGCAGGAAAAGAGTTGTGACAAGGCTCAATATTAATATTACCATGTTGAACTTCCCATCGCCATATGCCAAAAATCCCCCCATCAGAATGCAGGAGAGCGCTAGCGGTAGGGTTCTCAGTCTGGCAGCTTTGATCCAGGCGTTAACATTCGACATGATCACATTCGGTCAGGCACATCAATTCCCAGCAGTCCCATCCCCGATTTGATAACTCTTGAGGTGCATTGGGAAAGCGCCAGTCTGAACCTGAGTGCGCTGTCATCCTCCTCGTTGAAAATGGGGATCTCCTGGTAAAATGAATTGTAATTTTTTGCCAGATCATATATGTATTGAGCAATGACCGCAGGCGAATATTGTTCGGCGGCTAATTGTATCGCCTCGGGATATTTCGACAGGTGACTGATTATATCGAGTTCCACAGCATTCAGGCTTTCTATCGAAACATCTACGGTGGGTTCCTTATTCAATTGATCTGCCCTCCTCAAGATCGCTGATATTCTGGCAAAGGTGTATTGAACAAACGGACCGGTATGACCGTGAAACTCAATGGACTCTTCAGGGTCAAACAACATCCTTTTTTTCGGATCAACTTTGAGTAAAAAGTATTTCAGGGCTCCCAGGCCAAGTGTTTTAAACAAGCTCGATGCTTCCGAATCCGAAAGACTCTCAATTTTCCCCAGTTCCTTGGTATGCCTCTCTGCAATACCAAACATTTCTTCCATTAACTCATCGGCATCCACTACCGTACCCTCACGTGATTTCATCTTACCGCCCGGCAGGTCTACCATGCCGTAGGATAAATGATATAGTCCGTCTCCGTAGCTCCTCCCAAGTTTTTTCATGATCTTGAACAGTACCTTGAAATGATAGTCCTGCTCATTTCCAACGACATAGACAGATTTTTCCATTGGAAAATCATTGTACTTAAAGTCGCAGGTCCCCATATCCTGCGTCATATACACAGAGGTGCCGTCAGCTCGTCTCACCAGTTTCCGGTCAAGTCCTTCATTACTAAGGTCTGCCCAGACTGACCCGTCAGACTCCTCAAAAAAGACCTTCTTTTGCAACCCTTCTTCAACAATGTCTTTGCCTAAAAGGTAAGTTTCGGACTCATGGTAGATCTTGTCAAATGATATCCCCATTGTTGAATAGGTTTTATCAAATCCATCGTACACCCAACCATTCAGCTTTTCCCACAGGCCCACTGTTTCCGGATCTTTCTTTTCCCATTTTTTCAGTAATTCCTGCGCTTCAGTGATCATCGGTGCTTTCCTGGCTGCCTCCTCTGCATCCATACCTTTCCGTGTCAATTGATCTATTTCAGCTTTATAATGCTGATCGAATACTACATAGTACTTCCCCACCAGATGATCTCCCTTTAATCCCACCTCCTCCGGTGTCTCTCCCTTACCGAACTTCTGGTACGCGAGCATGGATTTACAGATGTGTATGCCCCTGTCGTTGACCAGGTTGGTTTTCATTACATCGTAACCTGCCATGACCAGAATTCGGGACACCGAATCACCAAGAAAGATATTTCGGAGATGGCCCAGATGTAATGGTTTATTGGTATTGGGTGAGCTGAATTCGACCATTACTTTTCGGTTGTTGGTCGCTCCCTTTCCATATTCATCGTCATCCAGCATATCTGACAGAACGCCCAACCACGTTCTTTCACCTAAAACAAGGTTAAGAAAGCCTTTAACTACATTGTATCCTTCGATCAGATTCCCTTGTTTAAGCAGGTATTCCCCTATCTTCTGCCCGGTTTCCTCTGGTGATTCTTTCGTAATTTTCAAAAATGGAAAGGTCACGAAAGTATGTGTTCCCTGAAACTCCTTTCTTGTGGGCTGGAAAGTGATTTGAGCTTCTTCCACGGCGGAACCAAAACATTCACCGAATGCCCGGACAATACCTGTTCTTAATTTCTGTTCAAACTGCTGCATTATTTTCTGACAATAGTTGGTGTGGGCAGAAATACCTCAGCCATCATACAACGTACGCCTCCGCCTCCAAGTAACTCTATGGTCGGGATCGGAGAATATAAAAGCTTCCCATGTTTCTTCAGGGCTTTCCGCTGTGATTTGTTGAGACTTTCGTGGGCTGCAAGGGACATTACAATGAAGGATTGACCTGACTTATTTCTTAAGTTCAGGATATTTCCCGCAAATTGACTGACCTGTTCTTCGGAGATCTTAATGATCTCTTTGCCGCTTTTGATCAATGAAAACTCAACCCTGGCCCGTTCGACGGGATTATCAATGCAATCAAGACAAATAAGTGCAAAGTTTTCGCCTACGGCCATCATTACATTAGTATGGTATATGGGCAGACGCTCATTGTCCACAGTTTGCAGCGCCCGGAAGCTGATTATTTCGTACCCCGTCACCTCATGAAAATCGCTCAAAACCTCAATGGAGGTCCTGTCCGACAGTGCTGCATAGACTACCTTATTCGGTCGGTCAAGGATCATACTTCCGGTTCCTTCCAGGAATAAACCCTTTTCTTCCCAATCGGTAAAGCTGTATACCTGATCCACAAAAAAATCCTCCTTCAGCTTCTTGATAATGTCATCCCGACGCTCCAGCCTGCGGTTTGGAGCATACATAGGGTACAGAAGGATCGTACCATCATCGTGCAGTGTAATCCAGTTATTGGGGAAGATCGAGTCCGGAGTAACGGATGAGTCGGTATCTGTAAAGACAATTACTTCTATACCATTTTCCCTCAGCTTTTCAACAAACAGATCAAACTCATCCAATGCCCTGTTCTGAATCTCTTCAATTGACTCTGACATATCTTGTTGAAAATAGTTATTTACCGCAGTCTCTTCATTCCGCCGAAACTGAATCGGTTTGATCATGAAGACCGTGTCTGTTATCTGGCTATACATAGCTTCTTCTCAGGGGTAAAGTAGAACATCGCAGCAGGCCTTCCATCTTTCCGATTTCGGCATATTCAATCTCCTCAACAGTAAATCCTCTTTTTCTTAATTCCGCATTGATTCTTGTGAAACTCTTTTCCGACACGATCACATCCGGAGAAATGGAAAAAATATTCGATCCCATCTGGTACATCTCTTCGTTAGTAATTTGGATTACTTTTTCCTCACCGTACAAATCCACTAAATACTCAAAATCCGACCGGTGCTTAAATCCTCCCTCATAAATTATAGCCTGGTCTTTTCCGATAGGTTGGAAACAACAATCCAGATGCAACGCGTTCTCGTGTGGATCAGTGTCTGATTTATTGAGCTCGAACGCCCTCACTTCCCAGTCTTTGAAGTTTTCCTGGAGAAATTCAACGCCGGCACTATTTGTCCGGCTTACCACATGCGCCTCAAAATCCGATCCGTCAGAAAATCCCGCAAATATTTTCCCGTTTAGCGGCATAATGTCTCCCCCTTCCAGCCTTGGTTCGCCATGAACTTCAAGAACTTTGCCAGGGTCAATCTGGCTAACGAGGTAATCGATGCCGTGCTTTTCTTCCTGTCGTCTCTTCAGGATCTTGGGAACAACAAAACGGTCTCCAATGGAGATACCAATATCTCTCGCAAATACCTGGTTTAGTCCCGGAATATTTTTAGGTCGTTTGACATCCACTCCATGTGATTTCAAAACTTTTTCGAAATCATCCATCTCCCGGATTATATCCTCCTGTGTGGGAAAGGTCCCATTCTCAATGTGGTAGATAGATTTCGGATCGTACGCCTCCTCAACTGTGGGCGTCCCTCCAAAATCATCTGGTAATCCAAGTACAACAGCTTCAAGGGGCGCTGTTTCATCAAATATCCTAATTGGGATCATATGCTGCTCGTGAAATGAGCCGCAAAATTAATGACTTGGCCGAAATATGGTCTCAGTCAAAGTTTTTTATTTGACAACATCGCGAAATGATGTAAATCACAAATTTTCATTATTAATTGCGCTCGATTTTTTAGCAAATGAAAAGCTACTCAGACCTCATCGACCAGACCTTTGATTTTCCAAGCCGGGAATTCAAGGTTAAAAACCATGAATTGCTCTTTCATGATGTAAACCTAATGGATATTATCAGGGAGTATGGCACTCCTCTGAAAATGACGTACTTGCCGAAAATCAGTGAAAACATCCAATTCGCCAAAAAGATCTTTAACGATGCCATCCGTAGGCACAATTATGACGGAACCTATACATACTGCTATTGTACCAAATCGTCACATTTTCAGTTTGTGCTGGAGGAAGGATTAAAAAACGACATACATATCGAAACTTCCTCTGCATTTGATATCCCGATCATATGGAATCTCCTGGAAAACGGCCTCGTAGACAAAAATCTCTACATAATCTGCAATGGCTTTAAAAGGCCACTCTATCTTGAGAATGTCACGAGACTGCTTAATTCAGGATTCAGGAACTGCATTCCTATCCTCGATAACCTGAATGAACTGGATTATTACGATGAGCATGTGAAAGAGCCATTTGACATTGGTATCAGGGTGGCCTCTGATGAAGAACCGAATTTTGCATTCTACACCTCAAGGTTGGGCTTGAGATATAATGACATCCTGGACTATTATCAAAACCACATTAGAGATCACTCCAGGGCTCGTCTTAAAATGCTCCACTTCTTCATCAATACCGGTATCAAGGACTCGGCCTACTACTGGAGTGAGCTAAGCCGGTTTATGTACAAGTATTGCGAGCTTAAGAAAATTGATCCTGATCTGGATACGATCGATATTGGCGGCGGATTTCCGATCAAAAATTCACTGGGCTTCAATTTTGATTATGAGTACATGACAGACCAGATCATCGAAAATATCAAATGGATCTGCCAGAAGAACCATGTTCCTACTCCCAATATTTTCACGGAATTCGGAAGTTTCACGGTTGGCGAGAGCGGGGCCACGATCTATTCCGTATTGGATCAAAAACTGCAAAACGACAAGGAGCTGTGGTACATGATGGATGGATCGTTCATTACGCATATGCCTGACGTATGGGGGCAAAATGAAAAATACATCCTGTTGCCGGTCAATCACTGGGACAATATGTATCATAAGGTGAATATGGGAGGGCTAACCTGTGACAGCATGGATTACTACGATTCCGAGGCTCACATATCTGAAGTCTTTCTACCGAAAATCAAAGAGAACGAGACCCTTTACTTTGGGTTTTTCAATACGGGGGCATACCAGGAATCACTCGGAGGTTATGGGGGTATACAGCATTGCCTCATTCCTGCTCCCAGGCATGTATTAATTAAGAAGAACGAATCCGGCAAGCTCACAACCGAGTTGTTTTGTCAGGAGCAAACCAGTGAAGACATGATGAAAATCCTGGGTTACACTATGCGTTCGAAATAATATCCGGAATCTTCGAAATGTCCTTTATCGCAAAGTCCGCATAATGACATTTACCGCTTCCAACAAATATGGTTTTGAGGTTTAGCTTCCGCGCAGGGATCAGGTCCCGCTCCTTGTCTCCAACCATCCAACTTTGTTTCGGGTCTATATTAAACCTGTAAATGGCTCGCTCAAACATGAGCGAATTGGGTTTACGGCTAAGTGACGAGGATATTGACGGGTGCATGGGCGCATGGTAAAACGCATCAATCAGATTTCCGGATTGCTGTTGAAAGTATTGATGGCATAGATCCATATCGTCCCGGGAATAGATTCCCTGCGAAATCCCGGACTGATTCGTGACGACAATGAGTATGAATTTTAAGATTTTACATATTTTTAATGTTTCAATAATATTTGGGGTGATTTGAAAATCCTGTATTTTGTAGGTATAATCACCTCTCTCGACATTTAAAATGCCATCACGATCAAGAAATATTGCCTTATTCAAAACAGAAATCTCAAAATTTCAGTTAAACATATACAATTTCAGGACATAGAATATCAATGGAGCACCGTCACTTAGTTATCATACCCACATATAACGAAAAAGAAAATATCAGGGAGATAATTCAGACGGTATTCTCATTAGAAACACCTTTCGAAATACTAATCATAGATGACAATTCTCCCGATGGCACAGCGGAAATTGTTTCAGACCTTCAAAAGGAATACGACAACAGGTTACATCTCCTCGGCAGAAAAGGGAAACTTGGGTTGGGAACAGCCTATATCATGGGGTTCGGTTATGCGCTGGAGAACGATTATGATTACATCTATGAGATGGATGCCGATTTTTCGCATAATCCGGAGGATCTGGAGCGTTTGTATCATGCCTGTATTCAGAATGAAAGTGATCTGGCAATAGGATCGCGATATGTCCAGGGCGTGAATGTTGTCAACTGGCCAATCGGCAGGGTTTTGATGTCATATTTTGCTTCAATTTACGTTCGTCTGGTCACGGGTCTTCCAATCTACGATACCACGGCAGGGTTTAAGTGTTATCACCGTTCCGTGCTTGAAGCTATCCATCCGGACAAAATAAAATTCAGCGGGTATGCCTTCCAGATCGAAATGAAATTCCTGGCATGGAAGCACGGCTTCAAGATTACCGAAGTGCCGATCATATTCACGGACAGGACCAGGGGAGAATCAAAGATGTCCAGGGGCATATTCAGAGAGGCCGTATTCGGAGTACTGGAAATGAAGATCAAGAGCCTTTTTAAAAAGTACAAACCCGCCTATATCAGTCAAAACGGATCGCCCGGATCGGTTGAATACGCGAAATAATCCGCACAGGTATATATAAGCTAAGGCTTATCAGGAGGCACACGAGAACATTGAGCCCCAGGATCACGAACAGATCGAATTTGATCGGAACATAACTCATGTAATAATTGACCGGATCCAAAGGTATCACCTCAAAGTAGTATTGTATAAAACCCAGGCTCAATCCAAGCACATTTCCCCAGCCAAGCCCTCTGATGATCAGGCTGAATCCTGTAGAAACGAAGATCTCCCTGATCAAGGTATTGTCAGCCCCCATTGCTTTGAGGATACCGATCATCTGGGTCCTTTCCATAATGAGTATCAACAGGATTGACACCATGCTGAAGCAGGCCACCACCAAGATCAATACCAGAAAAATGACCACATTCCTGTTGAGCAGGGTGAGCCAATCGAATATCTGGAGATATTTCTCTCTTACGTTTTCAACGTACAGGTCCGCACTGAGCTCATTAAACAATTGGTACTGTGCCTGATCATTATCAGTGCCGGGCCTTGTAAACACTTCAACACCAGCTACCTCGTTATCTCCCCAGTCATTCAACCTTCGGACGAGGTTAATGTCTCCGATTATTATTTTGTCATCGAACTCTTCGAGTCCCGTTTCATAAATCCCTGAAATGGTCAGCCTTCTGAACCTCGGCGGATTTTGAACGAAATAAATAAGTATCTGGTCACCTGCACCCAGTTTCAGATAATTGGCGATTCTTGAACTCAGGGCAACTTCCGTGGAGTAGTTTTCCTGCCCCACCTTCGGAAACACGCCTTCAATGAGATTCCGGGAAAAGTATGTGGTATCGAAAGTATTATCGACTCCCTTAAATACTACTCCCTGCACAGTTTCTTCCGTTTTTAACAATGCCGCCTTGTAGGCAAAATATTGCCAGCCGGAGATGTAGTCCGCTTCCGATAATTGATTTTGAAGTGTCTCATCCACGGTGATGGATTCCTCGAAAGAACTGGACAGCGTGTATTTGGTGATCAGTAAATGCCCGCTGAAACTGTATATTTTTTCAGATATCTTTTCCTTGAACCCACCAAGGATCATGAAGGCCAGCAACAAGGAAAAGAGGCCCAGCGCAATTGAAACAACCGCAACCTTTTGAATGCTGGCTGAAAAAGTTCCCTTGCTCCCTCCCCTGATCCTGCTGGATATGAGACGTGATAGATTCAACTTTTGATAACTTTGACGCAAGTTAAGTCATTCGATATGTTCAAAACGATTATTCTTTTTTGTAGTACAGTCATTTTCGTGAATTGCAGCTCAGGACCTCAGGTCCCGGAAAAGGAAAGAGACCTGATAACCATAGGAGCCGAACAATTCGATCGCTATTTACCTCGAATTGCCGGTAAGAGGATTGGACTAACGGTCAATCATACATCGACAATCGGGGGTACTCACCTGGTCGATACCCTGCTCCAATTGGGTGTGGACATCACGGCAGTCTACACTCCGGAGCATGGTTTTAAGGGAAATGTACAAGCCGGCGAGCACATTGAATCGCAGGAATCCACCTATGACTTCCGCATCGAATCCCTGTACGGAAAAAGCAAAAAACCCTCAGCAGAACAACTGACCGGAGTTGAGGTAATGCTATTTGACATTCAGGATGTTGGCGTACGGTTTTATACCTATATCAGCACTATGCATTATGTTATGGAAGCCTGTGCCGAAAACGACTTCCCGGTAATCATCCTTGACAGACCGAATCCCCATGGGAGCTACTATGACGGTCCGGTTCTGGACACAGCTTTCAGATCATTTGTAGGAATGCACCCGATCCCTGTTGTACATGGAATGACTGTTGGAGAACTCGCCACAATGATAAATGAGGAGGGGTGGCTGCTCAATGGTATTTCCTGTGACCTGGAAGTAGTGCAGGTAGGAAACTGGACGCATGAAACTCCATATCCGTTGCCAGTGAGACCTTCTCCGAATCTGCCAAATGACGTTGCGGTTTCCTTGTACCCGTCGCTTTGTTTTTTCGAAGGCACCATTGTATCCATTGGCCGGGGAACGGATTATCCTTTTCAGGTTTACGGGCATCCGAAACTGCAGGGAGATTTCAAATTTACGCCAAGGTCCGTTGAAGCAGCCAAAAAACCCAAACTCATGGGTGAGCTATGTTCGGGAGTAACCCTGGCAGATCAGGACCCGGAATATACATTTACCCTGAAATATGTGCTGGATGCTTATGCTCAACTAAAGGGCGAGGAGTTTTTTAAATCTTACTTCAATACACTGGCAGGAAATGATCAACTCATAAAAAAGATAAAGGATGGATGGAGCGAAGAGCAGATCCGCGAAAGTTGGCAGCCTGAACTCCAAAAGTTCGGAGAATTGAGACGAAAATATCTTCTCTATGACTGACAGCTAATCGTTTGAAGCAAATCGAATAAACTTTAAATTAGTAAATTGGTTAGTTTCATCGCATCATGAGAGCGGCAATTTATCTACTTGCATTCCTCATTACAACGACATTTCTGCAAGGGCAAACCTGCATCCAAAAACTTGATAGTGCAGATCGATTCAAATACACCAACCCCGTAAAAGCAAAATTTTATGCCAACGCGCTGCTGGCAGATCTGGATTCGGGCAGGTGCATAGATGAACTGGGACTTCTTGGGATGTACAACAATGTAGGACTGATCCTTTGGGAGGTAAAGGACAAGAAGAGGGGACTGGACGCCTTCCTCTCCGGAATGAATTATGAGCTGAGATCCAAAGATTCCACACACCAGGACTTGTTGGGAGTTTACTACAACTTGTCAAGCTACTACCAGGAATTGGGCAATTATTCTGAAATGGCAAGGTACATGGATCTGGCTAACCGCATCATGGATACGCATTTCAGCGATAATGAGGAAAAGAGGATAGAGTTTCTTTACCGAAACGGGGTATATCACCGGGAAGTTGGCAATTTTAAGGAGAGCCTGGATGAGCTCAACAGGGCAATTACGCTCGCCGCGAATAGAGACGATTCCACTCGTATTGCGCTGTTAATCGAAACCGGGACGACCTACCGGCATTTTGGAGATCTTGAAAAGAGCGAAGAAGAACTGCTGAAAGCCATAGAAATAGCTGAGGACAAGGATGAACTTCAATATTTACTGGCAATTGACCGGTTGTCAGCATTGAAGATAGAACAGGGTGAATACTCGGACTCGGAAAATTACCTTCTTTATAATCTCAAAATAAAGGAAGAAAAATACAGCGAGGACCCCATAATGTTGCTGGAAACGCTGAACGGACTTGGAGGACTTTACTACAAGATCAATGATCTCCCGGCCGCTGATAATTATCTCTCACAGGCCCGACAGGTCGGGAGTGACATCAGAACGGTAAGACCTTATATGTTCAATAACCTGGGGACCATCTATATGAAGCAGGGGGAACTGGAGATGGCCGAGATCTATTTCAGGGAGAGTGCCGAAAACTTTAAAGAGTTGTTTGGTAGTATGAATCCGGATTATGCCAGTAGCCTCAACAACCTGGCCGGGATCTACAAAGAGAGAGGTCAGTTGGGAGAATCACTCAATCTTTATACCAAAGTCCTGGATATGGATAAGGTTATCTACGGAGAGGAGCATCCCCGGTACGCCACCTCCTTAAACAATGTCGCCCAGCTTTATTTACAGCTTGGCCATGTTTCGCTGGCCGGCAAACTGCTGCTTGAAGCCAAGAAGATCAGACGGAAAACCCTGGGAGAATACCATCCCCTCTTCATTAAAACGGTCAATGATCTGGGTGTTTATTACCTGATCACTGCCGATACCATCCCGGCGATGGAAGAATTCAATCTTGCCCTGGATTCTGAAATAAAACACATGCAGGACATATTCCCTGTGCTTACGGACAAGCAACGCCAACTTTACTTTGATGAGACAAGAAATAATGTAGAAAGATTTGCATCACTGGCTTTCTCCGACCATTTCATCAACACACAGTATGCCCGGGATGCTTTGAATCATTTTTTGAATACAAAGGGTATTCTCTTTTACGCATCCGAAAAGATGCGGAGAGTGATCCAGGCAAGTGGAGATGACAAGGTCATCAAAACCTACAATGACTGGCGTGATAAAAAATACCGTCTGGCACAGGCTTATTTGCTGACGGAACATGAGCGCTCAAAACAAGGCATTACGATCTCTCACCTGGAAGAGGAATGCGCTGTCCTCGAAAAGGAGCTTTCGCTGAAGTTCAAGGTTTTTTCCGACCAGGAAAAGGCCGCCTATCACAGCTGGGAAGAGATCAGTGCCAAACTCCCGGATAGTGCAGCAATGGTAGATATAATACAATACCGTGACTACAAAGCGGAAATCGCTAACGAAGAAATAAACCTGGGTTTTGAAGATCTCTCTAACTATATGGCTTTCATCATCGGCCCGGACAGTCTCCTCATCCCTGTGAAATGGTCAAGGTATACGGACTTTGAAAAGGGCTTTGCGCTGTACAGGAATGCACTCAACTATGGCATCAGGGACAAAAGCAGCTATGATGTTTTCTGGGAACCGGTGGATAAGCATTTGGAACCTTTCAATAAAATTTATCTTTCCAACGATGGCATATTTCATAAACTGAATCCGGGAGTTTTTTACAACAACGCCAAAAAAACTTATATCGCTGATGCCTATAACATTGTCAATGTTACAAGTGGTAAGGACCTGATCTACACCGAGGATAAATCTTTGATCCGGGACGCCAGGATCTTTGGTAATCCTGATTTTTCCAACCTGGTACTGGATAATCCTTTAAAACAACTACCGGGGGCGGAGATGGAGGCAAATGACATTACCGGAATATTAGATGTGCGTCGATGGGATACCGAAACCTACAACTTTGCTGAGGCTACGGAACAAAGAATAAAGACGCTATCCAATCCGGGAATAATTCACATCGCCACCCACGGTTATTTTGATGACGACCCCAATCATGCGGACCCGCTTCACAGCTCGGGCCTCTATCTCAGTAAAAGTCAAAGCAGTGAAAATGATGGGCTGCTTTCAGCTTACGAAGCGATGAACCTGCTGCTTGATCAAACCAGTCTGGTAGTACTCGCAGCTTGTGAAACAGGTTTGGGTACAGTTGCAAACGGAGAAGGGGTCTTCGGTCTTCAGCGGGCATTTCTGGTGGCCGGGGCAGACAATGTACTGATCAGTTTGGTGAAAATCAATGACCAGGCTGCCCGAAAATTTATGAATCTGTTTTATAATGAATTGCTGCAGGAAGAGGACCCTCAGGTGGCTTTCTTCAACGCAAGGGCTACTTTTAAAGAGCAGGATAAAAATCCATATAACTGGGGTGCCTATATCCTGGTGTCAAAGAGTTGATATAAAAGGCCCGTGTACCTCCATCTCTCATCCGCTATTCCGACACCCCAATTGAAATGTTACGGATTCCGCACCTTTCCGTTCCCTCGCTGATTTGCTTCAATTTCAAAAAACGATCGGTCAGGTGGATTCCGAAACGAGTTCAGAATACCATTTAGATGTTGGCTGATTCAGTATCACAGGTTTGATTGTTCGTCGCCCTTTTCCCTTGCCATGTTTTGCTGAGTCTGACCATCATGTCGATCAATATCCTTGCAAATACTAAAAGCTGATCTTATAAATGATAATACGTTCCCCACTGAGGGGCTCGCGATCCAGTTGATTGATTTCGGCCAGTAATTCCTCCAGTGTTCCGTACTTATCAGCGATACTGGCCAGTGTCTCACCCCCCCTGACACGATACGTAAAAAACGAATTGGTAAGCCCGTCAGACTCCAAAAACTGCTGAAGATACGGATGGCGGCTGACTGAGGGAATTCGTAATGTGGAACCAGCCAGGATTGTCCCTTCCAGAGGCCCGTTCATTTTTTCCAGTTCACCCGTTCCGACACCCAGAAGATTTGAAATATTGTTTAAAATATTGTTCTGTCGCACCAGGTAGGTTTTAGCGGTACGCAGTTCCAGGGGATCCTTGGACTTAATAACAACTTCGACCTTGCGACTGAGAACACGTGTCAACCAATCGTCCTTTGTATTGCCATGATGGTGTTCTCCCCTTGCGAGAACCCTTAACTTCCCTGATGGGATACCCAATGACATAAGGTAATTCAATGCATTGTTGCCACGGGTCTCGCTCAATTCGAGGTTGTAATCGTGGTTTCCCACGCTATCGGTGAATGCCAGGATATCTATTTCCTCAAATTCTATGTCGGCAAGCTGCCTGGCCAAATCCTCCAAGGCAATCTCTGAAGCTCTTCTTAGTTTGGATTCACCAAAGTCGAAATAAAGCTTTTCATAATGAAATTCACTGGACCCCTTATTCTCAAATAACAGGGAAGCTACAGGTAGCTGAGCAACTACTGAATCTTCTTCAGGTTCGGGTTCGGCCGCAGCCACGATCGGCGGTTTTGGTTTCTCTCTTTTTACAGGCTCGAAAAGGTCGTAACCCTGGTAGTCCTCTACCCGAAACGTGGTAAGATCGAGAGATTGTATGCTCCTGTATTTAGCAATGATCCGCGAATCAATAAGCGATTCACCCGATATCAGTGTTGACAAAAACAATTTTTCATTGCTTACCGGGAAGCTATACAAATTGAGAAGTCTCCGATCTGCGCGATTGGAAGATAAAAAACCGACAGTGTCGGAGATGGCAAAATAGGTATCATCCAGTGTGGAGTTGAACGGATAACCCAGGTTATAGATCTCAGGCTCGAAAAATGATTCCCCTTTAGCCGCAAACAGGTCATAGCCACCATAGCCAACATGGCCATTGCTTGCAAAAAGCAAACAATTGTAGGCAGAGGAGTAGTAAGGTGTAATTTCATTTTCAGGTGTATTGATGACCTCCCCCATGTTGATTGCCGGAGTCCAGGACTCCTCGCCAAGCCCTTTCAGGCTCATCCAGATGTCGCTGCCTCCAAAACCTCCGGGTCTGTCCGAACTAAAAAACAAGGTATCTCCTCCCTGTGAAATATTGGGTTGCTTATTTTCGGAACCGGGTTCGTTGATATACTGGTTTAGTGCAGCAGGACGTGACCAATCGCCGTCAATCAGGTAGCTGACCATGATGGCACAGTCCGTGCCATCCTCCCCTCGGCAGGATGAATAGTAGAAGGTGTTACCATCATGCGTGAAAGTTCCTGATCCCTCTGACCAATGTGTATTAAGCGACGAGAAGTGTTGCTGGGATGAAGCCATCCGCCACCTCCCGCTACTGGTCCTCCTGAATGCCACCAGGTCCGGCAATAACCCCTCATACTGACTTCCTTCATATTGAATGCCTGGTAAATTACGGGTAGTTGCAAATACAAGTTCTTTGTTCGAGGGATTGATTATAGCACCAAAATCGTGGTATTTAGAGTTGAGGTCTTCCATTGCCTCCACGGTAAATCCCCTGTCGACCTGTTCCTGTCTCATCGCCAGTAGACAACCTTCCTTTTGTTTCCGGGAAAGTTCGATCAAATGTGGCTCGGCACTTGGCAGTGCGATCAGACTTTCAAATATCGAATCCGCCACTTCGAAGTTTCCTTCCAGCTTTAAGACATTTGCGTAATAATAAAGGGATTGCGCCTGGAATTCGTGACCTGTGGCTAATCCGAGATCGAGAAATACATCCTTGGCTTTTTCATACTGCAATGTCCGGTTATAGCAAAAACCCAATCTGTATCGCGCAAAATAATTCTCCTTGTCGATCGACGATATTTTATCATAAAACTCGATGGCTTCCAGATAGTGATTGGCCTGGTAAAGCGTGTCTGCCAGCTCCATTAATTTTGGAATGGATTGCGCAATACTCACCTGGGCAAATACAAGAGATATGTAAATTATGAGTATCCGTCTCATTTATAAAATGGGACTCGGCACGCTTCTTAACGGATTGGCTAAATCCAGGTTGTAAGTTAATGAAATCTCGAATGATGGTGTATCCTTTCCAAGGTCCTCTGCCCCAAATGCCTGTTTATTTGTATCATAACTAATACCAAGACGAATATTGTCAACCTGGGTTCCGGCCATAATAATATGTCCGTCATGTGTTCTGTACCAATAACCCACTTGCAGGACTACCGCCGTTTGGGACCGCACCGAGCTGGCAAGCGTGGAAAAGTATGTACCCAGATTAACCTGGTCGCTTCCACCCTGGTAAAGTATGTAGGCGGAAGGGTGAATGAACACCCTGGGGTTCATAGGAAATTTGGCCGTACCGAACAAACGGTAAGTTCGCGGTTTGTGAGAGGCTACGGAACCATCCAGCGAAACATCAGGTCGATTAAGATTGTCGATGCCCAATCCCAAAACCACGCTACGATCCCGGATGTAAGTATTTTCATTGTCGAAAGTGGAATAGACAATTCCAAAATTAAAAACGGGGTAACCGTGTTTATTCTGTGAAAGATTTTCACCCGTGCGGCTACCATCAAAACCGCCGGCACTGGCTAAAAACCGGTTGAACTGAGATCCCCATCTCAATTGATTTCCGTCCAGTGCGGTTTGTACAAAACCACCCTGTAGTCCAAAAACAATATATTGATGATAGATCTGCGAAAGACGCATTCTGTAAGCTCCCGTAAACAATACTTTTTGTGTGGTGTAAAGACCTCCAAATCCCCTTCTTTCCCTGAAAAAAGTCAAACCTGCACCTCCAATTTGAAAATCACGGCTGGTAACACGCTTGAACGGGTAAGTGAAAGTACCCTGCATGATCTCGGAAAATTCATCGGAATTTTTGGTCCAGTTACTCCTGTAATTGGTATTGAAGGACAAGTTGGGAATGACGCCTACAAAAGCTGCATTGGTGATGGTGGAGCTGGCAAAGTATTGCGAAAACTGACTTTCCTGCCCCAACGTCAGCAAACATGCCATTAGACTCCCTATGGTGATAAATATTCTATTCATTTTTATCTCACTAATAATACTCCTCCCACCTCAGTCCTTGGGAAATCAGGGTTGCTGGTATCATCAATTGCGACGGTAATTTGATAATTATAGACACCGTCCGGCGCAGGTAATCCTGTTGATAACATCCCATCCCATCCAAAAGTAGTATTGTCAAAATCCAGACCGGAACCCCTTTTGTTGTAAACTTCGGCACCGAAAGCATCCCACACCACCATGACGATCTCCGTAATTTCTGCCCCTCCGCCTTCAAAGAAAGGTCTGAAAATACGATTCTCTTCCGCCAGTGATGCCGGAGCAAAAGCATCAGGAATATATAACACCGGATCAACAGGTACCGGGATCAAAGCCATCAGCAACCGGACCTGATCACGGGTAATCCTGATACTTTCAGTAGTGGTAACAATGCCAGCGTTCAAAGAAGGTAGATCTATTCGTTCAATTGGATCGGAAGGATTTTCCAGTGCCCTGAAAACTGAATCCCCCGGATACAATATGACAATCACTGGTTTATAGTAATCCGATTCTATTTCTGATTCAAATTGTGCTAAATCAATCCCGGAATAATCAATTTGAAGTTCTCCCGTAGTGGAATCACCTCCAACCAATTGAATGGTCCATCCTGCTTCTTCACCCAATCCGGACATTTCTTCATCCAATCTCCCTTCAAGGTTTTGGGGATCCGGTGCAATGCATTCCACTCTTACTATTGCACTGTCACTATCCAGATTGTAAATGGTCAGGTAATTTCTCAAATCGTTAACACCAACCGGGAAAGTCAATAAGTCAGACCCGGTAGCCCGCTGACCAAACATTGGACCCACAACAAAACCCATCCCATCACTCATAGTGTTGGCCCGAACAACAAAGACCCCCTCTTCGGCCTGGATCTGTCCCTCACTTACATCCAGGGAGTCCGTAACAAAGACCCTGTCACTTAGGAGCAGGAGATCCCCGGACATTTTGTCCACCTTAAAAACTGAGGTAAACAACGTATCACCAACCAACTGCTGATCCTCGTCGCCTACAAATTTCAGATCGCCTGTCTGTCTGATATCGGTGAAATCCAGATCGCTGAAACTTACAATAGTACCATTATTGGACAATGAACCATTGAAGGTGGTATTTCCACCTGCAAAGAATTTTGCTTCACCCCCCAGAAAGAACGACGTGCTGTCACCAAAACCGGAATCCTGGGCGAACGAGCCACATACAGCAGCTA
The DNA here is from genome assembly GCA_028278225.1 of Cyclobacteriaceae bacterium. Taxonomy (GTDB): domain Bacteria; phylum Bacteroidota; class Bacteroidia; order Cytophagales; family Cyclobacteriaceae; genus JANQEU01. The sequence goes on along the minus strand of JANQEU010000092.1, from coordinate 67,936 downwards.
ACAGTAGTATGGTTAAAATATGAAATCTCACTTCTCCAATTTTATGGTTGCGATCTGCCAACTTCAAGCCAGTTAGTACCGTTATAAATCAAATGCAGCGTTGCATTGGCATTCATGACGAAATTCGTGGAGCCGTTCAGAATAATATTCCCCGAACCATGTGCAATCGTGGTGACTGCCGTAGCAATCAGGATCAATTCCCTGCCAGCTACTCCGTTATTTATCGTCTGGATATTGGGGCCACCATTTACAACGACCACACGGGAAACAGGATTAATCGAAGCTCCACTCAAAGGTCCTGACGGTGTATTGGTGAGATGACCTACGGAGGTAATGTCGCCGGTACTGGCTAAAACCGTACTTCCCGTCCCAACATCCACACTTGACCCTGTGAAATTACTGGAACCATCTATTACCGTCGAACTGCTGATCTCCAGCGTTGAAGCACTGACGCTCCCTCCGTTTGCGTTGATATTGCCTGCAACGTTAATATTCCCGCCGCTTGTTAGTTGAACTTCGGCTGAAGGTCCTACGGTAAGGTCACCGGAAGAATTCACGGTCCCATTAACATCCAGAGTTGTTGCAGGTGCACTAGTGCCTATTCCAACACTATAGACAGGAGCTCCGTCTCCTAAGATAATCGTGTTATCAACGTTTGCCGTGACAGAACCTCCAATTGCAACAGCATCCAGTACACCAGCCGGCACGTTGGCGCTGTTGCCGATTGCGATGGAATTATCAGATCCCGTACCAACGGTAGCTACCTGTCCGAGGGCGACTGATCCTGCGGATCGCGCTTCAGCCTGAGCTCCAAGAGCAACACCGTTCAGGTCCCCAACGGAAAATCTTCCAATCGCGATAGAAAAACCTCCTGATGAGCTTGATAAACGACCCATTGCAATATTTTCATTACCACCGGTTGAATTCGCACCCCTTCCCAGTAACACATTGTCAAATGCTCCAGTTACACCTGCACCGGCGCCATTACCCAGAATTACATTACTCTCACCTGCTGTAAGTCCAATTCCCGCACTCGTTCCGATTAATATATTCTCCGTTCCCGATGTCAAAGACGCTAAAGTTCCTGAAATACTTTGGTAGTTAACGCTGCCATCAACTGTAAAATCCGGATCCTGCCAGATTAAAGTACCGGCCCCATTACTATTGATCAGGGTCTGTCCGGTGAGACCCTGTGCGGGAGGCAAGGTCAGTGTGTAAGCCCCGGAAGAACCATCAGCCTGAATTCGCACGGCACTTGCTCCTCCGTTATCTTCCAGTTCGATCGCTCCGGGAAGTGCACCCGTCTGACCGAACCGGGTAACCCCTCTCATGTCTATTGAGCCATTGATCGTCCCCGTACCGGGCTCCAATCGTATATTTCCACCATTACCGGCTCCATTACCATTACCACTTCTTAAGTTCAATATTCCGCCGTTACCTCCACCTCCGGTACTGCTTCCTGCTGAAATATCAAGATTATCACCACCTCCTCCGGTGTTATCTGCGACTGAAACTTTTCGCGCCACCCCGTTGGCCAGTTCCAGGTCACCGGAAAGTGACAGGATATCATCACCAAGGTTCATCATTGCAACAGGGGTACCTGTTCCTGATGGCGTGGCATAAAATGACAGGGAAGTACCTGTATTTGTAGTGGAAGTCCAGTTTTCGTTTGCTGAGGCACGAACTGCGGCTCCCAGAGGATAGGAACCTCCGGACTCAAATCCGATATAAGCAATTTCGCCTATTACCTCTCCATTTTGTACAAGTAATTCCCCTCCTTGCGAGCCATTAGCTCTTGAGAGACGAACTTCCGACCCCACACCGTAAGAAGATGCAGATAAAACCGCAAGTCCATTGGGAGCCACAGCGCCTAACTGGTAATTGGGAGAGCTTTCGGTGACCGCCGGTCCGCCAGACCCTCCAAACGTCAGGTTATCACCATCATCGTTGTAAGTAGATGTGAACCCTGATCCGTTGTTTACCCAGCTTAGAATTCCTGTACCATTAGTAGACAAAACCTGACCCGCTAACCCATCATCAACCGGAAGTTCCAATGTATAAGGAGCTGCCAAACTGTTTGGAACAGTAATGGATGCCGCGTTAACAGTTCCTCCGCTTTGTATCGAAAAGGCTGTCGAGTTTCCAGCACTTTCCAACAAAATCAAACCGGTTTCATCCAAAATTGCACGCGACTCCAGGGCACTCGTTCCGGCAGGTGTCACTGAAAATTCCAGGCTTGTGCCAAGATTGGTATTAAAATTGTCAAGTGCCGTTGCTGTGATCGCTGCTCCATTTTGAAAGTCTGAACCATCAAAACCGGCGAAACCAAATGCTCCAAGAATGTCACCTGAATTTATTGCCGCTTCCAAACCATCACCATCAGGTAGTGTCCATATAACCGGTGTATTCAATATATCATCAGGCGCTTTGAACCCGAGAACTTCACCACTCGTGGGATCACCTTCCGTAAAAACAATTGACCTGGCATTTGCGCCATCACCTTCTATCACAAAGTCGCCACCGGTAGTATGTACCGCCCCGATATCTGTGATCAACAACCTTTGGGTAGCTCCCCCACCCGTGTTGGGGGCAGTTCCAAATGACAGTTCAGTTCCTGTGTTTGCTCCCCAGTTCTGGGTGGCAATTCCCTGAATGAAAGCTCCCTGGTTAAAATTACTGCCATCCCATCCATTGAATAAGATCTCACCAATTACATCATCCGTACCGATTGGAGATTCCCCTCCCTGAGTACCTCTCGCACCCAGTAAGGCCAGCGTACTTTTACTCGTGGTAAGATCCGTAGTATTATATGTGGCTGCTGCAAGGAAAGCACCCCCACTGTTGTTATCATTGTCAATCACCTGAATTATTTTGCTCGTCGGGGCGGCAACCAGTGTGGAAGATCCAAATGCAATGGAACTCGCATCTTCCGCCGACCCCATAAGGAAAGATGGTGGCGGTGGGGCCAGTGCATCCCACCTGCTATTGCCATTGTCCCAGGTAAGAAGGTCTCCATCGGCTGCCGGGGCATTAAACGCCAGGGAGAATCCGGTACCATTATCGATTGACACACCATTTCCGCTTATCGATATATTCTGATCATCGGTAAAGTCCGCGGCTGCTGGTACTGCTGTCTGAACTGTCAAGCCATTGACAAGTTCGGCATCATCTACTACGCCATCTCCTCCAACATCGTAAACAGATTCAAGCATATCTCCACCCGCATCTGCATCTATGTCTCCCTGTAGCTCAACCAAGGCCGCCTGTACATCGCCTGATGTAAGGTTTCCCACTGGTGTCACTGCCACTGCTCCGGCTGCCTGGTTGTCGGTGAATAAAGCGCCAGCCGGTACGGCCGTCTGAACCGTCAAGCCATTGACCAGTTCAGCATCATCCACTACGCCATCTCCGCCTACATCGTAAACAGATTCAAGCATATCGCCGCCCGCATCTGAATCTATGTCTCCCTGTAGTTCAACCAAGGCTGCCTGTACATCGCCTGATGTAAGGTTACCCACTGGAGTCACTGCCACTGCTCCGGCTGCCTGGTTATCGGTGAATAAGGCGCCAGCTGGGACGGCCGTCTGAACGGTTAAGCCATTGACCAGTTCGGCATCATCCACAACACCATCTCCTCCAACATCGTAAACAGATTCAAGCATATCTCCACCGGCATCGGCATCTATGTCTCCCTGTAGCTCAACTAATGCTGCCTGTACATCACCGGATGTAAGGTTACCCACTGGAGTCACTGCCACTGCTCCGGCTGCCTGGTTGTCGGTGAATAAGGCGCCCGCTGGTACGGCTGTCTGAACGGTTAAGCCATTGACAAGTTCGGCATCATCTACCACGCCATCTCCGCCTACATCATAAACAGATTCCAGCATATCGCCGCCCGCATCTGAATCTATGTCTCCCTGGAGCTCAACTAATGCTGCCTGTACATCGCCGGATGTAAGGTTACCCACTGGAGTCACTGCCACTGCTCCGGCTGCCTGGTTGTCGGTGAATAAGGCGCCAGCTGGTACGGCTGTCTGAACGGTTAAGCCATTGACAAGTTCGGCATCATCTACTACGCCATCTCCGCCAACATCGTAAACAGATTCCAGCATATCGCCGCCCGCATCGGCATCTATGTCTCCCTGGAGCTCAACCAAGGCTGCCTGTACATCGCCGGATGTAAGGTTACCCACTGGAGTCACTGCCACGGCTCCGGCTGCCTGGTTGTCTGTGAACAAAGCGCCCGCTGGTACGGCCGTCTGAACTGTTAAGCCATTGACAAGTTCGGCATCATCTACCACGCCATCTCCGCCTACATCATAAACAGATTCCAGCATATCTCCCCCGGCATCTGCATCTATATCTCCCTGTAGTTCAACCAAGGCTGCCTGTACATCGCCGGATGTGAGGTTTCCAACTGGTGTAACTGCCACTGCTCCGGCTGCCTGGTTGTCTGTGAATAAGGCGCCAGCTGGGACGGCCGTCAGAACGGTTAAGCCATTGACCAGCTCGGCATCATCTACCACGCCATCTCCGCCTACATCATAAACAGATTCAAGCATATCACCACCGGCATCTGCATCTATGTCACCCTGTAACTCAACCAAGGCCGCCTGTACATCACCGGATGTAAGGTTCCCAACAGGAGTCACTGACACTGCCCCGGCTGCCTGGTTGTCGGTGAATAAGGCGCCAGCCGGTACCGCTGTCTGAACGGTTAAGCCATTGACCAGCTCGGCATCATCTACCACGCCATCTCCGCCTACGTCATAAACAGATTCAAGCATATCACCACCGGCATCTGCATCTATGTCACCCTGTAACTCAACCAAGGCCGCCTGTACATCACCGGATGTAAGGTTTCCGACTGGTGCCACCGGAACCTGGCTGGCATTCTGATTGTCTGCCTGTGTATCGACATAGTTCTTGGTAGCCACCTCCTGGGCCGCTGTTGGATCCGCCACATTGGCAATCGCCTGGCCTCCGGCGTCATTACCCACCGTCAATACCTCGCTGATATTCTGTAACTCATTCGTTGCATCCGGATCAGCGTCATCTACGGCTTTACCATCCACATAACTCTTGGTAGCCACATCCTGTGGGTCGGTAGGGTCGCTCACATTAATTATTGAATTCCCTCCGGCATCGTTACCGATCCCCAGGATTTCACTTAAATTTTGTAATTCATTTGTTGGGTCGCCATCGGCCTCAGGTGCGTAGGATACCCCTCCAGATCCGTCGGCCTGCAGAAAACTCCCGGCATCCAGTGCCGCCTGAATTGGCAATTCGATCTCATTGTTCGGATCTGCATCAGCATCATCCACAGGTAAACCGTCCACATAGTTTTTGGTAGCAACGTCCTGCGGATCTATCGGGTCCGCCACATTTACAATGGCATTACTTCCCGCATCATTTCCAAGACCCAGGACGCTGCCCAGGTCCTGATTACCTGTTTGAGCATCCACATAATCCTTTGTTGCGACATCCTGCGGATCTATGGGATTTGCAGCATTTACGATCAGTCTGCCTCCGGCATCATTACCCTCGCCCAGAACCTGTCCCAGGGATTGGATCTCATTAAGAGGATCCGGATCCGCATCGTCTATCAATGAAGACAGATCGATTATGGTAGTCCCCCCGGCATCGGAAATTTCGAGGTCCGTTCCGGTCAATGTGCCCCCGCTAATTAGTTCATTGCCCGCATCGGCATCAGCGTCGTCGATCGATTTGTTGTCAACATAAGCCATCGTAGCCACATCCTGCGGAGATGTTGGATTTGCTACGTTCGAAATTGTATTACCGCCCGCGTCATTACCTTCGGTAAGTACTTTTGCCAGGTCCTGAATCTCGTTATTCGGATCGGCATCCGCATCATTCACCTCGTCAATGTCACTCGAATTCCTCAGTTTGATCCAACCATCATGCCAATAGTAAAAAGACTGGTCCTCGGAATCGTACACCAGCAACCCGTTGTCAGCTGAAGTCAAAGGCATATTCGTTCTTTCGGTACCGGTCATCACAGGAATAAGTAATCCCTGCTTTCCATCGGCTCCTGATACCAGGTGCAAGACAGCATTTGGATTTGGCGTTTCCGTGTTAATGCCAGCAGAGTATTGCTGTGTATAAGCCTGAACTGAAATCAAAAAAATTATGGCGGATATGGCGATCCTGTGAACTAGACGAGCGGTTTTCATGATTATTTTAAGAATTAGTTGGACTATGTCTTAATTTAAAATTATGTCAATTCCGGCGCACGCACACTGCAACAACCACTGGAAATGGAAATTTCCGGCGTAACCTTCCTTTTTCTGTCATGAGCCAGAAATGGAGTATTATTTACTCCCTGATAAATTTCATTTGATACTATTAAATACCTTCCGGACTTGTTGAAGTAACCTCGATTTCGTTTAAGGCGGCAGGGGGCTACGGTAATCAGGAAAATTTAAACTACACGTCTCAATCAAAAATTAGCTCAAACCACAGTTTCCGGGTCATATGGTGAATTTTGTAAGGTTACAATTCTAGTTTTGCGCTCATGGCTGGTCTTCGAATCGTTTTTATGGGAACACCGGAATTTGCCGTTCCGAGCTTAAAGATCCTGGTAGACAATGGAGTTGACATTGCTGGAGTGATAACCGCGCCGGATAAACCGCAGGGTCGGGGCAAAAAAATAGGTGAATCCGCAATCAAGACTTATTCAAAATCAGAAGGTCTGAATATTTTGCAGCCTGCAAATCTGAAGGATGAATCTTTCCTGAAGAAGCTAAAAAAACTGAATGCGGATTTACAGGTTGTTGTAGCCTTTCGAATGCTGCCTGATGTGGTTTGGCAAATGCCGGAGTTAGGCACCTTTAATCTTCACGCATCGCTTCTTCCACAATATCGTGGAGCAGCCCCAATTAACTGGGCAATAATGAACGGAGAAAAGGAAACCGGAGTGACGACCTTCTTTTTAAAACGTGAAATTGATACGGGAAACATACTTTTCCAGCAGAAGGAGAAGATCCTGGAAGAAGACAACGTGGGATCATTGTATGGACGACTAATGGATTCAGGAGCCAAACTGGTCTTCAAAACAGTCAAAGCCATTGAATCCGGGAACTATGCGGAAAGGCCCCAAAAGATCTTCGGAGAATTAAAGAAAGCACCGAAGATATTCAAAGAGAATTGCGAAATAGACTGGAAGAAATCAGCGGAAGAAATCAGGAATTTTGTCCGGGGATTATCCCCATATCCTGGCGCCTGGACAAACATGCATGGTCATCATCTTAAAGTATTTGACGTTTTGGTTCGAAAAGATGCAGGTAGCCGGGATCCCGGACTTTTCGAAAAACAAGATCAAGGGATCATTGTAAACAGCGCTGATAATAAACTGGAACTCCTCGAAATTCAGCTTGAGGGGAAAAAAAGGATGAAGGCAAGTGAACTACTCAGGGGTTACAGGTGGCCTTCATGAGCCAAATGAAAATGCCAAAGTTTACGTAATTAGATTTTCCACCGGTAGATAAAGCCTGTTTTTTCATGCATGATGTTTTTACTTGTGGAACTCACGCTAGTTAATAAATCCAAAACATCTGATCTTTGCCTTCATGAGGGTATCAATGATTGCAGCCATGACACGGAACAGGGTTATTGGTAAAAACAACGATCTGCCGTGGCATTTACCTGATGACTTTAAATACTTCAAGGAGAAAACCAAAGGGCACCATGTGATCCTGGGGCGTAAAAATTTTGAATCTCTCCCCGCGACCTTCAGACCCTTACCGCACAGGACAAACATCATCCTGACACGGAACAGTGATTACAAAGCGGAGGGAACAATCATCAAAAGCGATCTCGGAGAAGCCCTGGGTGTGGCAAGACAAAACGGAGATGACGAACCTTACATTATCGGGGGGGGTGAAATTTATGAATTAGGTCTTTCGGTTGCCACTAGGATATATCTGACGGAAATTCATACGGAAATCGATGGAGATACATTTTTCCCGGAATTCAATGAAAAATTATGGAAAGAGGTCAGCAGGATCAATCATCCCCGGGATGAACGACACATGTATTCCTTTGATTTCGTAATTTACGATAAAAAATAAGCCATGGATACCACAGTTCATAAAAGGGTTTTGGGAATTGTTCACATTGTAACAGGGATACTTACGCTGGTATTATTCTTATTTGGAAGTCTGATATTCCAAATGCTACTCCCTTTCATCGAAGAGGAGATATACCGGGAAGGAGGGTCCGCTGGTGCTTTTATATTTGAGCTGATCTCACGGTCAATTACGGCAGTGATCGCAGTCATAATATTGTTAATCCCGCTACCTTCTGTTATAGGTGGCATAGCCATTATGAATGGGAAAAAGTGGGGTTTTGTACCACTCATGATTTCAGGATGCCTTCAAATTTTCAGTGTGCCGATTGGCACCGCCATTGGTATTTACACCATTTGGGTATATGTGGAGGATACCAAAGTAAAGGCGGATGTCCCAGATTGAGAGTAGTGTAATTTGGTTAACCGGGGCCTCCTCGGGAATCGGTGAGGCGCTTGTTTACAAACTGAATACGCTGGGAGCTAAACTCATTATCTCCGCGCGGAGGCTGGAGGAACTGGAAAGGGTAAAATCAAACTGCCAGCATCCCGATAATGTAAAAGTCCTGATCGTTGATCTGGCCAACAGTTCCTCTCTGCCTAAAAAAGCAAAGGATGCCGTTAGCATGTTTGGTCATATTGATATTTTGATCAATAATGGGGGGGTCAGTCAGCGCGAAAAAGCCGTTTCAACGGATATTTCAGTGGACCGGACATTGATGGAGGTAAATTACTTCGGAGCAATTGCGCTTTCAAAGGCCGTCCTCCCTCACCAGGTTGAGCGGAAATTCGGGCATCATGTAATTATATCTTCAGTGACCGGAATAATAAGCACACCACTTCGATCATCTTATGCTGCGTCCAAGCACGCCCTTCACGGGTTCTATGATGCCTTAAGAGCCGAGCATTACAGTGATGGTATCAAAGTTTCAATTATCTGTCCCGGATTCATTCATACCAGTATATCAATTAATGCGCTGAAAGGGGATGGAAGTAAGCAAAATACCATGGACAAAGCGCAGGCATCCGGAATGAGTCCGGAGGAATGTGCCCGAAGAATTGTAAAAGCGATAAAAAGCAACAAAGAAGAAACGTACATCGGCGGTTTCAGGGAAATCGGAGGTATATACATAAAAAGATTTTTCCCTGATCTATTCTCAAGAATTGTCCGGAAAATGGCGGTGACCTAACATTTACCAAGTTGTTGATCAGGAGCGCCACGATATTTTCCCTGTTGTTTTTTCTTTTTCTGAACTTATCCGGACAAAGGGCTGAGGTTGATTCCCGGGAAATTGTGATTAAAATAGATCTGAGCTCATACCCGGCAGATCAACTGCAAAAAAACCTTGAAAAAATTCCCTCCGGGAAGTTCGTCACGCCAGTAAGAAAAATTCCATCTCACGCAAGGGCATCCCCCTCCGTACTGGACGGCATTTATAAGATCAGGCTGGATAATAATATCGATGTCTATCAATTATGTGACTCCCTAAACAAACTCGATCATATCATTTACGCGGAACCCATTTTCAAAGAGAAACTTCTTGACGTGCCAAATGATCCCGCAGCTCAGCTTGATGGAGATCAGGGATATCTATCTGTCATCAAAGCATATGAAGCATGGGATATAACGAAAAGTAAACCGGACATCCTGATTGGTATTATCGATACCGGGGCTGATCTTGATCACGAAGATCTCGAAAGTAAAATCTTTATAAATGATGATCCGTTAAACGGAATTGACGATGATGGCAATGGATTCATCGACGATCTGTATGGTTACGATTTTGCTGACAGTGATGAAATTCCCGAAGCCGATGGCAATCAACATGGTACACATGTTTCAGGGATAGCCTCCGCCGCTACAAACAATGACGTTGGAATTGCAGGCGTCGGATATCATGCCCGACTGTCACCCCTGAAGATCTTTACCACTTCGGACAACACTTCAAATAACAGCTATGATGCAGTACAGTATGCGGCTGATAACGGATATGATATTATTAACTTATCCTGGGGATCCACCAATTCATATTCTCAGTTTAATCAGGATGTAATCAACTATGCCGTTCTGGAGAAGAATGTCGTGGTAGTAGCGGCAGCGGGAAACACTCCCGATGATCTGGTATTCTATCCCGCCAGTTACGAGAATGTATTATCCGTAGCCTCAACGAACTTGGATGATACGAAAGCCTCTTTCTCAACTTTTAACAAAAACGTTGATATTGCGGCTCCCGGCTCGGCAATATATTCTACCCAAAACGGGAACACATACGGAACTGACGATGGTAGTTCTCATTCTACTCCCATGGTGGCCGGGGTGGCTGCTTTAGTCAAAGATCAATACCCGGAATTGTCTGCCATTCAGATCATGGAAAGAATCCGGGTTACCGCGGACGATATTTATGAGATTGACACCAATGAAATATTCAAAGGCAAACTTGGGAAAGGGCGATTAAATGCGCTCAGGGCCGTCTCTGAAGATAACCCTGTCTCTTTCCGAATAAAAGACCCAATAATCACCACGAAACATACGGGGGGTAAAATCTACTTTGGAGACACAGTGAATGTTCATGCAACCGTGCAAAACTACCTGGATCCCGCCATAGACGCCACGGTTTCCTTGTCTGCCAGTAGTATTTTCGGAAACAGCGATGAAGAAATCCAATTCATTGAATTTCTTGACACAAATGAGGAAACAACAGTAGGACCTTTTCAGATCATTTTGGATGAATCAACGCCTCCTGAGACAAAAATAGAATATCAGTTCAACCTGGAACAGGGAGCACAATACCAGGACATCCAGATCTTTGACCTGACTACTGAACCGGATTTCCTGGACCTTGAAAATGATTCGATTGGGATCACCCTGGCTGGAAATGGAAATCTTGCCTTTGCAGATGATCCTTATAATAATGGAACCGGATTGGTTTGGAATGGCGTCCAGATCCTTTCACATCTGGGATTTGTTATCGCCATTGATTCTTCGACTGTCCTGGATAATATGCCCGGGAATTTGTCTGAAGGGACCCGGGACGCGGATTTTAGCACCGCAAAAGCCATCCGTCCTTACGATTACCCCGGAGCTTCGTACACGTTCAACATTTTTGAAAACAGTCAATCGGAGATAACCATAGAACAAAATGCTTTGATATGGGACGAATCTCCGGGAGATGTTGTGGCCCTTGATTATCGCATTGTAAATACAGGAGTTGATACGCTGTACGACGTTAGAATTGGGCTTTACGCAGATTTTGATTTGGGTGATATGGCCAAAAACAAAGCCTCCAGTGACCCGCCCAATACGATGTTTATCTCTGATGAAAAGGATAGCCTTCATGCCGGAATCCGGACTATTGGTTTAAATAACGCAATGGTGCTGTTAGCACTTTCGGATACAATTGAAATTGTTTCTGACTCCTTGAAATACCAATGGTTGACAGGCAGCAGTTCTGATTCCATTGGTTTTGATTCATTGGTTAATGCGGCAACTATTCAAGCTATTTCAATTGACACACTTTTACCTTTTGGATTCGGGAAGGTCTCTTTTCTGATTTCGGCAGATACAAGTTTGGTGGACCTTGAAAATAAGCTCGAACTGGCTGATATCAGATTTACGGATTTTGTCAATAATCCGCCAGTAATTGAAACATTTATTTCATGCAACGGAGGGTTAGTTAATATTGATCCCGCCTTCGGAGACGAGTTCTATTTTTTCAGTGACGTAAATGCCACTGATACGCTTTCCCTGGCAGATTCACTATTGGTCGGTCCGATTCTTGGTGACTCCACTTTCTTTGTGTCAGGTAACGATGGTTTGTACCCGGATCCAATCCGTACCATTGAGGTCAAACTCGTAGAGAATATTGCCAATTTCACAACCAATTCCGATACGTTTTTCCTGGGAGACGTACCTAATAACAAACTGCAGTTTACCGATGAAAGCTTTCTGCCCGTATCCTGGCAATGGGATTTTGGAAATGGCATAACCGCCAGTGATATACAAAATCCAAGTGCAACGTACAATGAGGAGGGAGACTACACGGTAACACTTGCTATTGAGAATGAACAAGGGTGCAATGACCAGGTCTCAAAATCCATACTGGTAATGGAACGGCCTGCAGCACCGGCCATACCGGATTTCAGCATTTGTGAGGGTCAAACAGCTTCGATAACGGCGGAATCTTACGATACACTCAGATACTATTTGTCCCCTAATTCCACGACATTCATTTCCCAGGGGTCTGCGGTCTACGTGGAGGGGATTCAAGGAGATACAACAGTTTATGTTACCGGCTTGATCAATAACATTGAAAGCGCAAAAGAGCCTGTCAACATCTCCATTGAAAAAGTCTCTACGGACTTTCAGATCATTCCTCTACTTGATTCATTGGATCAAAATTATCTGCTGCTCAGGACGGAGGCAGATTTCGACAGTATCTCATGGAGTTTGGACGGATCTTATATTGGTAATTCGTCCTCGGTCTCTTTCGTACCTACAAAAAATCAATATCTGCTGGATCTCTTCATCACATCTCCTATGGGTTGCCCTTCTCAATTGTCTGACACATTGACGCTCTCTGAAAGTCCCCTGCCGGAGATCAGCCTGCCCGCCATTTGCTCCGGAGATACCATCACCATTACACCTGCAAATGGCAATACTTTTTGGTTCTTTGCTGACTCCTCATTGACACAGGGTATTCATAAAGGAAGTGAGATAACTGTCAATCAGGTAGTGACGGACACAACCATATATGTTGTAGGACTTGACAGCCTGTTGCCTGGCAACCCTTTGGAGTTAGCCCTGAGTCCTGCCAATTTTGAGTTTAATATTGAAGTCGATCCGGACACATTGATCCTTGAAGACGGCCGACAGGTAAATCTTGGCGTGGACGTTAATTCGGGTACATTCCAATGGTTTGTCGATGGCGAAATAGAAGGAATCGGTCCCGAACTGATACTGTTTTTCGATTCAGCCCGTACACATTCAATTTTGGTTACCGGTAAAGATGAAAACGGATGTTCATCAGTTGATTCTATCCACCTGGTAGTCCTGGAAGAAAAACCTGAGATACTGCTAAACACGCCGATCAGCTATGGAATCAAGGTTTTCCCAAACCCAGTAAAAAATGAATTGATCATAAAATCCGACCATCTGATCAGGAAAACCTTATTGACCGATCTTTCGGGCAAGGTGTTGGTCATTCACCGGACTTCAACCGCAAGAATGAACATGGGCCATTTACCCGATGGCGTCTACTTATTGTATATTCACCTTGAGAATGGGACAGTTCGAAATGTAAGGGTACTTGTGTCCCAGTGAATTTTTGTAACCCCGAATAATGTTATTACTAAACCGGAATATTACGTAATTCCATGAACCGGAAACTCCTGATCAGCCTTGTAATGAGCCTGGCGTTTATTTTCACCGGGTTACAGGCTACCGCTCAAAGCTATAATCATACTGTGGTGACCTCCAGCAGAGACACAATCGACAATGTGAGGATCACCGATAGCAAAAAAACAAATTACAGACAAGTCGCTTTTCGTAAGTTGCCGGGAGAAGAGCTCATACTTTCATCTTCGGATGTGATAAGTCATTTCGATGGAAAATCATATTACTTAGCGAAGGAGATTGACAATAGACCCGAAAAACATCTGATAACCCTATTTGTGAATGGCTCTGCCAAAATTTACAAATCAAAAGTCAACGGCTGGAAGCAGGCATATTACCTGAAGGCCATCGACGATGACAAAATCTACCCATTAAGCGATTACCAGTTTTCACTGGACAGCCTCTTCAGAAATGTTGTCCCGGAATTTTCAGATTTCAGGAATGAAAATATTCAAAAACGACTCCTTTACACCGAAAGATCAATTGGTAACACCATATATGCCTATAATACAAACACCCCGGTAGTAAACAGGAACCAGGAGTTTAGCCTCACAACCGAGCTATCCCTGGGTTTAACGGGTGGAGTGGAATATGGAAGATTTTCGTGGAGCGATGCCTATTTTCTTACTGATACAGGCTTCCCATTTGGTATTTTTTTTGAGATAGAATATGACCGCCGATTTGCCATAAACTCCATTTTGCTACACAACCAATTCAGATTTACAGGCAATGAAGATGATATTCTTCTATCTCGATTCACCATAGAGCAATACTTATCATTTAAGTACTATGTAAATTCAAGATTATCCGTCAATCCCGGTCTAGGATTTGCATTTTCACTCAATTATGAAGGTGACGCATTTCATTCGCAGCGGTACAATTCCGTTCCTACACATGTCAGAGATCTAACCAGCGGCTTAAGAGGAAGCGTGGATTTCCAGTATCAGCGAAAATACCTGATCTCACTTGCCTATGTCAATTCCAAAATACCCCTTGATTTCGGACCTTTTGCAGATCAAAACAAAAGCAGGGGAGAGATCAATTCATTCAGGCTATCGCTGATTTATCTATTCACAAATTGAATAAATTTTCATCTGCAGTAAACGGCCGTATGTCATGCAATTACCTGCCTTGATCAGGCTTTGATAGGAATAAAAATCTATTTCATTTATATTGTAGGTTATCACTTTTTCAAAGAAGACATGGCCATATTCAATCTAAACGTCAATGGAAAACAAAACCAGGTGGATGTTGAGCCCGATACCCCGGTACTTTGGGTGTTGCGTGATCACCTGAACCTGGTCGGAACTAAATTCGGATGCGGAGTATCACAATGCGGCTCCTGTACTGTTCACATTAACGGGGTGGCAGTGCGATCCTGCGCCACACCGGTTTCGATGGTTGGAAATCAAAAGATTGTCACCATCGAAGGGCTTTCCAGGAATGCTAACCACGCAGTTCAGGAAGCCTGGCTGGAACATGATGTCCCGCAATGCGGATATTGTCAGGCCGGCCAGATCATGAATGCAGCGGCACTGCTCTCGGTAAATTCAAACCCATCGGATGAGGAAATTGAGAGTGCAATGAGCGGAAATATATGCAGGTGCGGTACTTATATCAGGATAAAAGCTGCCATTAAAACAGCGGCTTCCAAAATGAGCTAATTTCTCAACCTAGTCAAACATTATCATGACACTTATAAAAACAAATTATAATCGAAGGTCTTTTCTAAAGGTTTCCGCGGCTACAGGCGGAGGAATGGTTTTGGGATTCAACTGGCTGACTTCATGCACACCCTCCGGCCAGGAGATGCTAAGCATCCCTGATTCATGGTTCGACATCAATGCCTTCATCAAGATCGGTGAAAATGGCGTAGTTACCATCATGTCACCCAATCCTGAGATAGGACAAAATGTCAAAACCTCTATGCCCATGATCGTGGCAGAAGAGTTGGATGTGGACTGGAAGAATGTCATCGTGGAGCAGGCTGGCCTCGATACCGACAATTTCAGACGACAGCTTGCCGGGGGAAGCCAATCCATCAGGCAGGGATGGCAAAGTCTCAGGATGGCGGGCGCTACAGCCCGGAGGATGCTCATGGAAGCTGCGGCAAAAGAATGGAATGTTTCCACTAGTGAGCTTACTACAGAAAACGGAACTATTTATCACAAATCATCGAACAAGTCCATTGGATACGGAGAAGTTTCCACAATTGCCGCCGGACTTGATGTTCCTGAAGAAGTTGAGCTCAAAGATGTCAAAGATTTTAAAATTATCGGTAAGTCAAAAAAGAATGTCGATGGTTCCGGAATAGTGAAGGGTGAGCCTTTATTCGGACTTGATTATAAAAGAGATGGGATGCTCATTGCCATGATTGAACACCCTCCGGCATTTGGCATGAAGCTGAAATCAATGGACGCCAGGGTTGCGAAATCCATGCCGGGAATTGTAGATGTGATTACAGTGCAAACGGAACCCGAAGACAAGCAATGGTCCGATACGAATGCTTTCACAACTTTAGTAGTTGTATTAGGCAACAGTACGTGGGAAGTTATGAAAGCCAAAAAGACCCTAAAAATTGAATGGGAATGGGATACCCGTCCGGAAAGTTCGGATGATCATGAACAGGCGCTGGCAAAATTACTGGAAAAGAAACCGGATGAACCAGGTCGAAAAGACGGCGATCCTGAAGGCGCTTTCAGAAAAGCAGCCAAAGTAATAGAAAAAACCTATAGTGCCCCATTCCTTGCTCATAATACAATGGAGCCGATGAACTTTTTTGCCCACGTGACTGCAGAAAAGGCCGACCTGGTAGGGCCCATCCAAACACCTCAGTATTTAAGGAAGAGTGTTTCCAGTATCCTGGGGCTCCCTGAGGAAAATATCTCCATCATGATGACCCGTATGGGTGGTGGCTTTGGTCGCCGACTCTACGGAAATTTTGGTGTGGAAGCCGCTGTGATCTCCCAAAAGATCAAGGCCCCTGTCCAGCTTGTTTACACCAGGGAGGATGATATGACGCAGGGCACCTACAGGCCGGCATACAAAGTAAAGTACAGGGCGGCCCTGGATGATGAAAATAACCTCATTGGCTTCCATGTGAGAGGGACCGGTATTCACGGAGGGCCTGTATTCGCCAATCGATATCCGGCCGGAACGGTTGACAACTACCTGGCTGAAAATCAAACGGTAGAATCAAACATTTCCACAGGAGCGTGGCGGGCGCCCCGGTCCAACTTTATGGCCGGCGCGGAACAATCATTTCTGGATGAAGTGGCAGAAGTGGCAGGTAAGGACCCGATTGATTTCAGGTTAGAACTCTTTGACAGGGCCATAAACGATCCTGTGGGAGAAAAAAATGATTATGACCCAAAGAGATATGCCGGAGTCCTGAAACTAGTGAAAGAAAAATCAGGCTGGGGTGAGGAGACCCAGGGTGTATATCGGGGAGTCTCTGCTTACTACTGCCATAACTCGTACGTCGCCCAGGTTCTGGACGTAATTATGGATAAGGGAAAACCCAGGGTGAAGAAAGTTTGGTGTGCTGTCGATTGCGGGATTGTTGTTAATCCCGAAGCGGCCCGTAACCAAATCGAGGGCGGGATCGTAGATGGGATCGGGCATGCCATGTTTAGCAGTCTGACATTTAAAGATGGCGCACCGGAACAAAACAACTTCGATTCATATAAGCTGATCCGTCACCCGGAAGCTCCAATGGAAATCGAAACATTTTTTGTAGAAAATGGTATAGATCCAACCGGCCTGGGGGAACCATCCCTCCCACCCATCATGGGAGCATTGGCCAATGCACTTTACAAGGCGACCGGCGAAAGGCTCTACAAGCAACCCTTCGCACAACAGGATATTGTGCTGGGATAGAATTTTGTTAATTAATTAAATTATCAGACCCTGCCCAAATTGTTTGGCAGGGTTTATTTTTAAGAAAAATTCAAATGAGAACACTTTCCGCAACAGTTCTGCCAATCTTCTTTTGCTGTATCTGCAACGCTCAGGTCGGTGATAAATTTCCACTCATGGAGGGAGAAAATCTAGTGCATGAATTCGTCAACATACCCAATGATCTCCAGGGTAAGTATAGTTTGCTGGGCCTTGCTTATTCCAAGAAATCCGAGAATGCCCTCAAAACCTGGTTTTCACCTGCTTACAATCAATTTATTTATGAACCTGAGACACCCTCATTGTTTGCAGGTAATTATGACCTGCATGTGTACTTCGTGCCTATGTTCACCGGGGCAAAGCGTCCGGCTTACCAAAAGGTCATGAACAAGGTTGAAAAAACCATTGATCCGAAGCTGAAACCTTATGTTTTATTCTATAAAGGGAAGCTGGGAGACTACAAGAAATCGCTGAATTTCGATGGAAAAGAAATCCCCTACTTCTACGTTCTGGATCCTGAAGGAACGATCATACATTCGACAACCGGTCGATATTCGGACTCCAAAATGCAGGAAATAGTTGATCTTGTCGAACCCGCGTTGAAAAATTGAATCTGTTTACCAGGAAGTGAAGCTTACCGGGAAACTAGTACTGATCACCGGTGGTTCAAGCGGCATTGGTGAGGCCGCAGCCAAATTACTTGCTTCCAGGGGAGCAACGGTAGTCCTGATGGCCCGGAGCGAACAAAATCTGAAAAGGGTTGCCAATGAGATAACGGAGGATGGTGGAACCTCACATTATTTTCCGGTTGATCTTGGTGATCATAAAGCATTAAGGGTGCTGGTCAAGGAGGTCACATCCGGAATTGGTGTGCCCGATATCATTATCAACAGTGCAGGAGCAGGAAAATGGCTTTCAGTACTGAAACGGACGAAGTTCAATTCCGGGAGATGATGGATTCCCCATACTTTGCTACTGTTAATACTGTCAGGGCATTTCTTGATCCCATGATCAAAAGAGGCTCAGGGCATATCATTACCATCAATTCTGCTGCCGCTTATTTTCACTTCGCAGGTGCTACCGGCTATATGGCCGCAAGATGGGCATTAAGGGGATTTACCCATGCACTCCGGGAAGATTTAAGGGAAACCAACATCAATGTATCGATGATCGTTGCCGGAAAGGTGGTCTCACCCTATTTCGTAAACAACCCCGGAAGTGAAGAGCGCATTCCTGGCATTGCAACTCTGCTGTCGAAAACGATGAGCGTGACAGAAGTCGCACAAGTCATTTTCAAAACCATTATGTCACCAAGGAACACGGTTATAATACCCTTCATGATGAAACTATCAGTCTGGTTAAATCGATTTTTCCCGGCACTATTTACATTCCTGATGAGAAAAACAGGTTATAAAGGAATGAGAGAAGAGATCGGGTGGGTTAGAAACTCATAGCCGGATCGGATTTTCCTACGATGGTGAAGTGCAGGTACAATACAGCAATGGAAGCTAAATTTAATTCGAAGAAGTCTTGTTCAGGGTACTTATTTAACGTGAGTTCGAGATAACAACCTCAAAGAACAGTCATATCGATTAAAATGAGATATCTTTTCACTTTCATAAGTTTGAAGTCATTATTTCAAGCATATTATGATCTGGAAAGATTTCTCTGTCGAGCACCTCCTTCGTTGGAAAGACTGTTTTTTTGAGGTTTGGGATACAATCTTATATTCCTTAGCCCAAACTCTCGTTATTTAGGTTCTATCTTCGAGTTGCTGCAACCAAAACATGCCAACCTATGAGATGCTTATCATATTTTCTGATTGTCGTATGTTTCGCAGGGCTTTTCTCCTGCCAGTCGCCCGGGGAGAAAACCGGTGATTTCAGGCTATTGCCCTCACCTCAACTGTTCGAGATCGGGGGCATCAGTAAATTGAAGCACGATGACATCAGGTATTATTTTCAATTGAATGATACCTCGGATTCATACCGGACAGGTTTACCAAAAGGAATACAGCCTGCCAAATCCAGGAAAAAAGCTCAAATCATTTTTGGATTGGATGAATCTCTGGATGTAAAGGCTGAGGGCTACATGCTGGTTGTATCAGAGGATGAAATCAACATAACCGGCAAAGACGAAGCAGGTCTTCTTTACGGATTTATGACCCTGAAGCAGCTGATGGAAGACGCCAAAGATCAGGACGTCAACCTTCCGGTCTGCACCATCGAAGATTTCCCGCTCCTCTCCTACCGCGCCATCCATATTGACGTCAAACACCACCTGGAGAAAACAGAATACTATTACCAATTGATGGACAGGCTGGCCGGCTATAAGATCAATGCCATCATTCTTGAAACAGAGGATAAAATAAGATACAAAAGACAACCGGAAGTGGGATCATCCGATGCATTGAGTATTGAGGAGTGGAGAAGGCTTAGTGATTACGCCAGGGGTCGCAATATAGAGATCAGTCCCCTGGTACAAGGCCTGGGACACGCTTCTTTTATCCTCAAGCATGAGAAATACAGGAATTTGCGCGATGATCCCGGAAGCGACTGGGCTTTTAATCCACTGGATCCTAAAACTTATGAAGTTCAATTTGATCTTTACCTGGACGCCATCGCTGCCACCCCACACGGCAGATATTTGCATGTCGGAGGCGATGAAGTACATACCACAGGACGGGGAAGTGGTAAAACTCCATTTGAACTGAATATGATCTGGCTGAATAAAGTATGCCGGTTTGCAGAGAAGCAGGGACGGATACCAATATTCTGGGACGATATGCCATTGAAACATGCAGGTCTTTATCGCCCAATGTTCCAGCCGGAACTTACCCGTGAGGAAGTGGATGAAGTATGGGGAAAAAACGAGCCGAACCTGGCCATGTTCATTGATCAATTCCCCAAAAACTGCATTTATATGAGATGGAACTATTCATCCCCGCAAGCTATAGGCAACATCAGGGCAATGGAATGGTATCGTAACAACGGGTTACAGGTGATGGGAGCCACAGCAGGACAAAGAAGGTGGTCACTGATGCCGCTTGAAGGAAGCAATATTGAAAATATCAGATCATTTGCCTTGTCCTCTCTGGAAATCGGTAGCACAGGTTTGTTACTGACGCTGTGGGATGATGACTCACCCCACTTCGAGCTTTATATGCGTGGTATCTCAGCTTTTGCTGAGTATACCTGGTCCGGCAAGAAAAGGACGGTTGGGGAGTTGAAAACAGCTTACAGGCACAGATTCTTTGGCCCCCGGCTGGCAGACGAAAAGTTTGCTTTCATTGACAAACTGGAACAACCGGTAAGTTATTGGAGAAACGTTTTGCTTAATACGGAGGCAGACAGATACTACCTAAGGTCAATGGACCGCCCGCTCACCGACGGGATCATGGACCTGCCGGATCCGGCGAATAAAGGAGAGTGGTCCTCAAAGTACGCAGATCGCCTTGCCAGGGCAAAGCAATTACTGGCCACCAGTGATTCTCTCTCCTACCAGATTGACAAAATGAAACAAATGGCTGTTAGAAATCACTATAACCTGGAGGTCTATGAACAGGTAAATGAGTTGGTAAAGTTCTCTTTCGGAGCGCTGCTTGCCTTGAAAGATTTCGATACGCCCTCCGAGGCAATCACAATTGAAACTGCGTCAGAGAATTTAAAACTGCTTTCCGAAAGGTTTGAGACAGTCCGAAATCAATTGGAAGAGGTTTATTCAAAGACCAGAATACTCACAAAACCATCAGATTACATTTTAGACCAGGATCACCATCACCATAGTGCCAATCAATCACTTTCGTTTGACTGGCAGTTCATTTCCGAGCTGTTGTTCTTAGAGAAAATTGAGCAGCAGCTGTATCCTGAACTAAACTAAGACTTGCTTAAAAACCGAGTTCAGGATCCGGTCATGTTGGATAGCTTGCCACTTTCTAATAAAATATATAAATTGCAACTAATTATTAGTTGCACTACTAAGTGAGCAGAAAAGAAAAGCTGGTTAGCAAACTTCTTCGAAGGCCAAAAAATTTTACTTATGATGAGCTTGTTACTTTGCTTGGCTACTTTGAATACTTTGAACTTAAAAAGGGAAAGACCGGTGGCTCCAGAAGAGCCTTTGTAAATCAATTCACAAAACATGTGATCAGGCTTCATAGGCCACACCCGGGAAATTTACTGAAACGCTATCAAATTGAGGAAATAATTGAGGAACTAACAAAAAACGGATCCATATGAAAGACGTATTAAGATACAAGAATTTCATTGCCTCTGTACATTTCAGTTCAGATGACGAGGTATTTCATGGTAAAATTGAAGGAATAGAGGACTCCGTAACTTTTGAAGGAGAAACTGTCACTGCTCTGAAAAATGCCTTTGAAGACGCCGTTGAAGACTACCTGGAAATTTGTAAGCAGATTGACAAGGATCCCCACAAGTCGTACAAAGGGAGCTTTAATATTCGGATCAAGCCTGAACTACACAAGAAAGCTGCATTCAGATCCCGGGAATTAGGGATGTCACTGAATCAATTTGTGGAAAAAGCCATATCGAGATTTGTGTCCGGAAAGCCCGATGCAGGCTATGAAACCTGATCGGAAACTCTATCCTCATGCCAAAAGAAATTGAAGTCAAATCGGTTCTAAACAAGGCTAAGAAGCGGGACAGCTGGTTTCTGGACGACTATACCCTAAACCCATACAGCAGTTGTTCCTTCAACTGCCTGTACTGCTATATCAGGGGAAGCAAATATGGAACAAACCTCCGGAAAAGTCTGTCGGTCAAAACAAACGCAATTGAAATACTTGACCGGCAACTGGCAAACAGGGCCAGGAAAAATGAACATGGCTTCATCGGTGTTTCGTCTGCAACCGACCCCTATCTAAAAATTGAGAGGAAGTACGAGCTGACGAGGAAGGTCCTGAAAACAATACTGAAGCACAGGTTTCCCGTTCATATCGCAACCAAGTCAGATCTGATCGAAAGAGACTTTGACCTTCTGGCTCAAATCGACGAACGTGCGATCTTACCTGAGGACTTGATGCATATGAAAAGAGGAACCATCATTTCGTTTTCCTTTTCTACACTGCAGGATGATACTGCCAAAATATTCGAACCAGGTGCCACCCCGCCTTCCAAGAGACTGGTCGCTCTTGAAAAAACAGTCAATCATGGGTTTTTGACCGGAGTTTGTATGATGCCACTGATACCTTATATTTCCGATACGACGGAACAACTCCATCTCCTGTTTTCAACGTTCAGGGACAGCAACGTTGATTATGTACTTCCGGCTACTATAACCCTGTTCGGAGATGGAAAATCCGCCAGTAAAACACTAATGTTGAACGCCATCAAAAAACACTATCCTAAACTGGAAGAAAAATACCGCAAATTCTTCCTGAAGAGCACTGAGATGCCCTATTACTACAGAGCCGCATTTTACAACAAAATGGAAGAACTCTGCAAGGAATATGAATTGTATAACAGCATAATGCACGCGGCAATCAATAAAAGTAAAATCCCAAAAGTTCTTTGAAACCCTAAGCTTTCAAAGGTAAAAGGTCAGACGAAGCAAACCCAGAGTAAATTTGTACGGATAAAATGATATAAATTGGCCGTGATGATAAATGCATGGTTAAAAATAAAGTTTGCGCCCTTTTATCTGCTTTCACTCCTCCCCTTTCCATTTTTATACATGCTTTCGGATCTGTGTTATCTCCTGATCTACCGGGTAATCCGATATCGCAGGGCAGTTGTTAGAAATAACCTTATAAATGCATTCCCGGAAAAAGATCTAAAGGATACAATCAGGATCGAAAGAAAATTCTATCGCCATTTCTGCGATTTGTTTCTCGAATCATTAAAACTCCTGACTATCAGCGGATCTGAATTAAAAAAACATTTGAACATCATAAACCTGGAACAGCTCAACCAATATGCTGATCAGAAAAGGAATGTGGTTTTACTTACCTCTCACCTGGGAAACTGGGAATGGTTTACCGGAGTGGTCGGGATGTCCGAACTGGATGTCCTGGCATTTTATAAGCCACTGCGGAACAAATACTTTGACGAACTCATTTATCTCATGCGGTCAAGGTTCGGATGCATGCTCGAGGAGTGGAAAATAGCATACCTGAGATTACGGAAACTTATAGATTCGAAGCGTCTGATTGCCACCTGCATTGTAGGAGACCAGGGCCCGAGGAAAGATACCGGAGTTTACTGGACAACCTTCCTGAATCAGGATACGCCATTTATGACAGGAGCCGAGGTGATCGCACGACAAACGGGACAAAAGACGCTGTTCATTAAGGTTTCACAACCTCACAGAGGATTCTACGATGTTGAATTCATCGAAATTAACTATAATGAGGTTGATTCCGGCAAATGGGAAATTATAGAAAGGTATGCCCGGTTATTGGAGCAATCAATATTAGAAACTCCCCACCTTTGGCTGTGGTCACACCGGAGATGGAAATTAAAAAGGAGTAGATAGTGGTAGAAAAAGTTGGAAGTTTTCTAATTGTGTTATTTGACAACAGCAACTGCAGCTATCATTGGCCTGCTAATTTTTGCTTTCATATAGGATATCGAAAGCAATCATGAACAAAAGCTGTTTAATTAAATCGACTGATCCTGTTTACCCCAAAACCCAAACAACCAGTTTCCGGGTGCATTTTCATCAGGGCTTTTGAAAAACTCCTCAACCCCCGACAACAACTCTTCCTTGCTGAGCAGATCATCACTGTTTAGGTCCAGGCGGGTATAACTTTTGGCGGAGTAACGTACCTGGATGTGATACGCCATGAAGATGTCGATGTACTCATCCAATGAAATGAAGCCATCTTTATTAGCATCAAAGCAATCAAAAATTTCACGGGTTATGCGCTGCATGAAACGATCGAAAAATTCATCAGATCCATTCACAAGGTATTTATCGGCAAAGTCCAGCCACTCCTCTATTGTCGCGTGATTGGGATCTTTATTGTCAACTGACTCACGAAATTGAAACCATGAATCTTCGAAAAGACTCACATAGCGACCGTGTTCAGGTGTATCATCCTGTATTTTCCAAAGGACGCAAAGGTTCTCAGCGATCGCTGTGAAGTCATCCTTTTCTATGGTTCCATTATTATCAAAATCTAGAAGATTGAAGTAATGGGTAAGTTTTTCTTTTTGGAGTTCAGTTAACATAGTGATCCGTTATCTAACCATTCAAATGTAATTAATCCTGTTGACTAAATACCCGCTTCAATATTTCAGTTGCCCTGGCCCCGGGGTTATTCCGTATATTTTTTTCCTCCTTTTCTATCATGACGAAAAGTCCCGCAATGGCACGGTCGGTAGCATAGTCATCCAAATCAGGATTGACTTTCTCCACAAAAGGTATCTTGTTGTAGGCATTGATGATATCGCTGTAGTACTTTGTTGCCTGGGTTTTATCCAGTGCACGGCCGATCACCGGCTTGAACTTCGTCTTTAACTGGCCCGATGTAGTCTGGATCAGATAGTTTGTTGCAGCATCATCAGGTCCTTTAAGGATATTCCACGCGTCATTGAATGTCATACCGGTAATGGCGCTGACAAAGATCGGTTTAGCTTCTTTGGCCGCTTCCTCAGCTCCCCTGTTCAGTGTTTCAACGAATTTATCAACCTGACTTCCCATGCCTATGTCGCGAAGTTTTTTTTCCACTTTCTGCACATCCGGAGGGAATGGGATCTTGATCTCAGGATTTTTGAAATAACCGTTCACCCTGGATACCTGACTGGTACCCTTGGTCGTTCCCTGGACCAATGCCTCCTTTAGTCCTTTTACCACTTCCTCCGTTGATAATTTGTCCTCTCCCAAAACATCCCCAATGGTTTTCTGGGCTTGCTGGATCTGCTGGGCAGTACACCCGGATAAAAGAATAACTATTGCAAAAAAAACTACCTTGTTGTACATCATGATGCCTCTCAATTTTTTACCTGAACAGCCGAATATTCTCCTCCACATTTCCGGCAGAACGAAAATAAGAAACTTCACCGGAGCTTGAAACGGTTCCGTGATAAAACCTTCAATCTACATAATAGAAACATACTGTAAAATCCGGATCTTTTCGAAGAATGCTAGCTGAATATCACATAATTTTATGCACTCATGAACGGCTGGTGAATGACAAAAGCAGAAATAATTACCATCGGAGATGAAATTCTTTACGGGCAAACGCTCGATACTAACTCGCATTGGATTAGTGGAGTATTGGATGAAATAAATATCAGGGTTTATCAGAAAACAACCATCGGGGACGACGCGGATCAGATCCTTGGGGCTTTCAGGGAAGCGGAGGATCGGGCAGACCTCATCATTATTACCGGTGGCCTTGGCCCCACAAAAGACGATCTAACAAAACCACTATTGGCAAAATACTTCAATGTTCGCCTCAGGATGAATGAAGAGGCACTGAGCGAGATCGCATCAATTTTCAAAAGCATCGGACGTGAGCTGACAGAAATAAACAGAAAGCAGGCTGAAATTCCTGAAAATTGTGAAAAGATCACCAACCGGTTAGGGACAGCTCCCGGAATGTGGTTTGATGTAAGGGGCAAGGTCTTTATCTCAATGCCGGGCGTCCCATTCGAAATGAAGGCAATGATGGAGGAAATACTGATTCCGAAGATCGCCGAAAGATTTGGCAAGGGGGTGATATATCACAAGATGATCAAGACTATAGGTATCGGGGAGAGTAACCTTGCGGAGCTTATCGTTTCGTGGGAAAATGATCTTCCTGAAAATATCAAGCTTGCCTATTTACCCTCGCTGGGACAGGTTAAATTAAGATTAACAGCGTTTGGTAACAATACCGGCGATCTTGAGAAACAGACAGACCACCTGATCGATGATCTTGTTCCGCTTATCGACCGTTATGTATATGGGTATGACGACGAGGAGATCGAAGGAGTGGTAGGAAAAATGCTCACGAAAAGCGGAAGTACCATTTCGACCGCTGAAAGTTGTACGGGAGGATTTTTAGCTTCCATGATCACCAGTGTACCAGGGAGTTCAAAATATTTTAAGGGTAGCGTCATTTCCTATTCAAACGAGATTAAAACCGCTCAACTGGATGTGAGTGAGGAAGATCTGAATATTCATGGAGCGGTGAGTGAGCCGGTGGTCAAAAAAATGGCAGAATCAGTACGTGTAAAAATGGGAACGGATGTAGGGCTGGCCGTAAGCGGGATAGCAGGACCGGACGGTGGAACTCCGGAAAAACCCGTCGGCACGGTGTGGCTGGCATACGCGGATAGCAAGAAAACTATTGCCAGGAAAGTTAACTTTACCAAGAATAGAGAGTTGAATATACAGTTTAGTGCACTGACTGCACTAAATCTGTTTAGATTAAATTTTTCAAGCAATTAGCAAAATATTGTATCTTTGTAGTACCTAAAAATGACTAAAAAACAAATAATATATGGCAACTGTTGAAATGGTCATGCCCAAGATGGGTGAAAGTGTGATGGAAGGAACTGTCATCACGTGGTTGAAGAAAGAAGGGGAATCAATCGAGGAAGATGAAGCCGTTCTGGAAGTTGCAACGGATAAGGTAGATACCGAAATACCGTCCACAAGTTCAGGGAAACTAAAGAAGATCATTGCAAAGGAAGGTGATGTTATTCCGGTTGGTGCTCCTATCGCAATCATAGAAACAGATGGAGAGATGCAATCCGGCAAGCCCGAAGAAATAGCACCTCCGGCAGATAATGAAGATGCAGCCCAAAAAGCCTCCGAATTGCTAAATGCAGCCATGACCCATAGCGCGGCAGCACCCGAAGCAACCACTTCTACATTGCCAAAACCATCGGAATCCAGACGATTTTATTCACCACTGGTAAGAAATATTGCCAGGGAGGAAAACATATCGCTCGAGGAGCTGGAATCCATTACCGGGACAGGCAAGGAAGGTCGTGTCACCAAGAAAGATATTCTAGGATACCTGAAAGATCGTAAAAAAGAAGAGCCTGTGGCTATTCCAACTACAGTTCCAACAAATGGTCATCCCACAATAGCTCCGGAACCCGTTCCTCTGACCGTAAGTGGAAGTGACGAGATCATCGAAATGGACAGAATGCGCAAGATGATCGCCGAGCGAATGGTCACGTCAAAAGCTATTTCTGCCCACGTAACATCGTTTGTTGAAGCAGATGTAACGCGAATGGTAAGCTGGCGAAACAGGGTGAAAGATGCTTTCAAGGCCCGTGAGGGTGAAAGCCTTACCTATACACCGATCATAATAGAAGCTGTAGTGAAGGCTATCCGTGAGTTTCCCATGATCAACATCCAGGTTGATGGTGACAAGATCATCAAAAAAGGAGTGATCAACATCGGAATGGCTGTGGCGCTTCCATCAGGAAACCTGATCGTACCCGTAATTCACAATGCAGACCAATTAAGTTTGCTGGGACTGACCAGGAAAGTGAATGATCTTGCAGGACGGGCCCGCGAAAATAAACTCCATCCGGATGAACTATCAGGAGGTACCTTCTCAGTATCTAATGTAGGGTCATTTGGAAATGTTATGGGTACACCGATAATCGTTCAGCCCCAGGTTGCTATCCTGGCACTGGGCGCCATACAAAAGAAACCTTCCGTAATTGAAACTCCCGAAGGCGATCTGATCGGTATCAGGCATAAAATGTTCTTATCTCACAGTTATGATCACCGTGTCGTCGATGGAGCGCTAGGCGGTATGTTTGTCAGAAAAGTTGCCGACAACCTGGAACAATTCGACATAAACCGGAATATATAGGACGGCCAGCCCTTACATGAAAATACTTCTTCTGGCCTTTGCACAGACGATCATCCTGTTTTCATCTTTTGGTCAGGCCAGGGATTCGATCCGTTTCCAGATCACTCCCGATCTCCATTTCAGGAAAATCACTTTATATGAGGAAGGACAGTCGATTTTCAATTACAGGGGCTGGGTCTTCCCATTATCATTGAGTATCCGCAAAATCGGAAAGCAAAAAGGATTTGATGAGCTGGAACTGGGCTATGACAAGACAAAACTGACAAACACCAGGACACAAACGCGTATACAGGCCACAAACGCCAAAATCAGGTACAGCCACTATTGGAAAACCAGGTTTTTCCATAAGGCAGATGTGAACACCTATATCGGAGCCACATTGAAAAACCAGTTACAGGTGAGGGAATATACCTTTAGTCAAACTGCTTTCGATGAATTTTCCGGAGAAGCTTTTTCATCTCTGGCCCTGGATTTCCTGATCAATAAACAATTTGACAATGCCTATTTACAGCTGGAATCATCCGTTTCCGTTATTACATTCCTGGCCAGCAGAAGATACAATCCGAATGAAAATTCTTTTAGTGGTGATGATCTGTGGGTGACATTGATGCCACCAGGATTCACGGACTCCGGCATGATGTTAGAATATGGCCTGCCTGTAGGCAAAAAGAGCTTCTTTATCCTTCAATATGGGTGGAACTTCTATGCGTATGAAAGGGCCTTCCCGGTTTGTGTTTTAAACCACGAGCTTAACCTTGGATTAAGGATCGGCATATGAAGAAGATATTGTTGTTTTTTCTTCCACTGCTATTCTCATGCGAAAATCTGTTATTTGAAGAGGAGCCTCCGAACCGGCCCGAAACGAACTTTGATGTTTTCTGGAAGGAATTCGACAGGCACTATTCTTTTTTCGATCTTAAGCAAATTGACTGGGATTCGGTATATGCACTTCACCGCCCTGGCGTCACTGCAACCACCACTGACCGGGAATTGCACCAAATCCTGGCAGCTATTACGCTTAGTCTGGAAGATACTCACACCGGTCTTTACTCACCGTTGGGCAATGTTTGGTACACGGAAACAGGTGACTCTCCCCTGAATGACGGGCTCGATCTGTCCGGCTACCTTTCCGATGTGATCAATAGCAAAGCCCTGAACCATGCTATGATAACGGATCAAAATATCGGGTATATCAAAATTCCGTCATTCAGCGGTTCATTGGGTCAAAGTGCCTTTGGAGAGATCGATCACGTTCTTGAAAAATTTACGGAAACAGACGGGATAATCATTGACGTCCGTTCAAACGGGGGTGGCAGTGATACCAACAGCAAGCTGATTGCAGGAAGGTTTACCACCGAAAAAAGAGCTTATCGCCAAATCAAGTGGAGAAACGGACCGGACCATACAGATTTTACGGACTGGATCATCGACCACTTCAACCCAGGCGGAGAGCCATATTTAAAACCAGTTGTAGTGCTTACCAACCGAAAGTGCTTTAGTACGACCGAGGATTTCGTACTTGCCATGAACGTCTTGCCACAGGTAACAATCATAGGCGATACCACTGGTGGAGGATCGGGCAATCCGATATTCAGAGAACTCCCAAATGGCTGGGGATTCCAGCTTTCAAACTGGATTTCAAGCAGATTGGATGGTTTTATTTACGAAAGCACGGGCCTGCCCCCGGATGTACCGGTCTGGATTACGGAGCAGGATTCAATTGCCGGCACAGATACAATTTTGGAGTCGGGTATTGAGTACATTCTCAACTCTGAGTAATTTGCATATATGCCCGGCCATCATCACCACCACGACTACTCGGCAAAGAATATCAAAGCGGCATTCTTCCTTAACCTTTTTTTTGCATTTGTGGAGTTAGCCGGTGGAATATACACGAATAGCGTCGCAATCATCTCCGATGCCATTCATGACCTTGGGGATAGCCTGAGCCTTGGGGTTGCCTGGTATTTTCAAAAAATTGCCAGGAAGGGGAGAACTGACGATTATTCTTATGGATACAAAAGATTCACGGTTCTCGGAGCCATTATCAACGCGATAGTCCTCACGGTAGGCTCCATCATCGTAATGATTGAAGCGGTGCCCCGGCTTTTTAACCCGGTTATGCCTGATGCAACGGGGATGATCTACTTATCCGTTTTGGGTATTGCCGTAAATGGCATAGCGGCTTTCCGGCTCAGCCATGGTAAATCCATCAACGAAAAGGTCGTGTTTCTGCATCTCCTGGAGGATATTCTGGGATGGGGTGCAACATTGATCGTTGCCATCACACTACAATACAGGGCCATACCGGTTTTAGATCCCATTTTGTCCCTGCTGATCTCAGCCTATATTCTTTACAATGTGTTCAGGAATTTGAGACAAAGTATCAACATCATTCTCCAGGGTACACCTCCGGAAATCGACCCGGCCGAAATACATGAAAAACTGAGGGCCTTCAGCGATGTTCAGGATATACATGACTGCCATGTGTGGTCAATGGATGGACGGTATCATGTGCTTTCAGTCCACGTAGTCCTGAATGAACACAAATCAATGGAAGAACTGGCTGAACTTAAAAAACAGATCAAAGCCACGTTGAAGGAATCTCACATTGATCACGTCACGCTGGAATTTGAAGTGGAAGAAGAAGAATGCGAGCCTTGTTGACCTCAACGTATAAATTCAATACTTTAGACGAGATAATTCCATCCTGTTTTGTCATCACTGGATAAAAAAGCATTCGAATCCCTGTTCCGGGAGTATTTTCCCTATTTGTGTTCATTTGCAAAAAAATACGTTGATGATGCCGACGAATGCAAGGATATCGTCCATAATGTTTTTCTGAACCTTTGGCAGAAACGTGAAGAAATTCATACTGATTCTTCGTTGAAGTCCTATTTGTTCCGATCTGCGCACAATAGATGCCTGAATCATATCCGGGATAGCAAAAAGATCGTCAGTCATGAGCTGCCAGTTGACGAGCGGTTGGTACAGGACTTTATTGATTCAAATGACTACCTGGAACAATCAGAGTTGGAAATGAAGGTTAAAAAGTCGATTGATCAGTTACCGGAAAAATGCCGCCGTGTTTTTGTTTTAAGCAGATTTCATGATAAAAAGTACAGCGAAATCGCCGCAGAACTCAATGTTTCGGTGAAAGCCGTGGAAGCCCAGATGACAAAAGCCCTGAAGATCCTGAGGGAACAATTGATTGATTACCTGATTTTATTGATGTTTTTTACTATTTCGTTCATAGGGTTATGAGAGGATTATGTGTGTAAATATTGACGGGAATGCGTAACAAGAAAAACCATATTGAATTAGAAAAATTAATATTGAAGAAGCTCACGGGAGAAGCAACAACTTCTGAAATAGGGAAACTGGATCTTCTTCTCGCTGATGCTGAAAACCGGCAGGAATACGAAAAGCTGAAAAAAACATGGGATAAAAGCCGTATTGCACATGGAATACTGGAGGAAGAGATCGAGTATGAATGGAACCGGCTTTCTACTGCAATTGGTTCGGAGCCTGAAGGCAAAAAATCATTTCCCCTCCTGAGCATTGCGGCGGCGGCGGCTTTGCTTATTATTGGATCAATCACGGGATATTTCATCATCCAAACTACGGGTCCGACCGAGCTATATACAGACGTCATCCAAACCAGCAAACTGCAAGATGGGTCTGTAATCACACTGAATGCCAATTCCACCCTGGCATACTCCCGGGACTACAACAAAGAGCAAAGGGAAGTAACCCTTTCGGGAGAAGCATTCTTTGAAGTGATCAAAGATGAAGAGAAGCCTTTCATCGTCAAAACAAGTGGTATCAGCATCACAGTGACCGGAACTTCCTTTAATGTGATTGCGGACGAAGATAGGACTGAAGTGGTCGTAGCCTCGGGATCTGTCACATTAGCATCCAACCGGGAAACTGTGGCATTGACAGCAGGTCAAAAAGGGGTTTATTCCGCAGAAAGTAACAAACTCCTCAACATCCGGAACGATGATCCGAATTACCAGTCCTGGAAAACCAAAATATTTGAATTCGACGATCATCCGCTTGATTATGTGCTTGATGTTTTAAATAAATCGTTCCAAAAATCGTTGTACCTGGAAAATGAAGAACTCCGCGAATGCCCCATCACGGTCACTTTTCAAAAACAATCATTCGAGTCGATTCTGGAGGTTCTGAAATCCACACTGAATGTACGTGTTCAGGAAACCGAAAAAGGTCTGATGATCTCCGGCATGGGATGCTGAAAAATCGTTAGTATTGACTATTGCCATGTCATTGAAGAGGCTCACAGACCGGTCCCTGATAATCCTGATTTTACTGATCAACGCGAGTTTGGTATGCGGCCAGGAACTTTCATTGCAACAACGTATTTCTGTCAACTTTCAAGACAATCCCCTGTCTGATGTCCTTGATGAAATCTCCAGAATCGGAGATATCTCTTTTTCCTATAGCAGTCGTCACATCCCCGTCAATGAAAAGGTGACGCTATCGTTCGAGGATGAAACACTTGAGGTGATACTTGACAGCCTTTTCATGAGTTTCGGCATTGAATATGATCTGATCGAAGGTAAGGTTATACTCACAAGATCGAAAACTGAGGACAAGCCTAAAACCTACACCATCAGCGGATACCTGAAAGATGAGGCGGATGGAGAAACCTTATTGGGCGCCACAGTTTTGATCAGGGGAACTTCACAAGGTGTAATAACCAACGCTTATGGCTTTTATGCTATCACATTACCTGAGGGGGTATATGATCTGCAATATTCATTTGTAGGCTATGAAGACGTAAATCTCAAAACAGACCTGAGACACAACCTGGTTCAAAATGTCAATCTTTCGGTGGACGCCTCCCTGCTGGAGGAAATCATCGTGACTCCCGGGGACTCGGCAATAATAGTTGAGAACATGCATTCAAATGCCATAACACTGGAAAACTCGACAATCATCAATAAGCCGGCTGTCCTTGGTGAAAGTGACCTCATCAAGTCGTTGGATATTATCCCCGGTGTTCAGCTCTTTCGGGACGGCTCCACTTTTTTCAATGTTCGCGGCGGTGACCGGGACCAAAACCAGATACTGGTAGATGAAGCTCCCATATACAATCCTGCACATCTTCTTGGTATTTTCAGCTCGTTCATGCCTGAGGCCATAAAAGACCTCAAACTTTACAAGGGTAACTTGCCGGCACATCTGGGCGGCCGAATATCTTCGGTAATGGATATCAAGACCAGGGACGGCAATTTGAAAAAGCTCAGTGCAAACGGCAGCCTGGGACTTGTCTCCGGAAGATTCGCGGTAGAAGGACCCGTCAGAAAAGACAAAAGTTCATTTTTCGTGTCCGGCAGAAGATCGTACATCCAGAGCATGATCCGTGTATTGGATCCTGATTTCAACACTTTATACTTCACCGATTTTACCGCCAAAACCAATGTGAGACTCAATCAGAAAAACAGGCTGTTTCTGTCAACTTATCTTGGCAAAGACGAATTTTCCGACGAAGGCGGGATCAAATGGGAAAATAAGGCCGGAACGATCAGGTGGAATCACATTTTTGGTGAACAGCTCTTTTCCAATACTACTTTCTATACCAGTAAATATGAATACGTTCTTGACAATTCGGACATCATCTGGAAAAATCACATTGCCAACGTGAGCCTTAAGACCGATTTCACTCTTTACCATAACCACAGAAATACCATAAGATTCGGATTTAAGCTAAGCGGTCATAATTTCAATCCTGGCAATGCCGTAGATACCACGGGATCAATTCCCGTGGGATATGATTTTGTGCCAAAGCGAAATGCAACCGAACTATCTGTTTACGCAAGCAATGACCAGGAAATCGGCGAAAGATTTCTCTTTAACTACGGTTACCGGCTGAGTTCATGGACCAATATCGGCCGGACGATCGAATATGAAATTGATGAAAATTACCTGGTAGTAGACTCAACCATCTATGACACCAGGGATTCCTACAATGAATATTCAAACCTGGAGCCACGGCTTAGTCTTACCTATCTGGCAAACAGCAAAAACTTCATCAAACTCAATTATACGAAATCCGCACAGTACATAAACCTGATCAGTAACTCGATCAGCCCGTTCAACAACCTGGAGGTTTGGCTTCCGGCGAGCACAAACATCAAACCACAAATCGCGGATCAGGTTGCCCTGGGCTGGTTTTATGAAGGTAAACAGTGGCGTTTCAACGTTGAGGGCTACTACAAATCCATGCGAAACCAGATTGATTATATAAATCAGGCCAAACTCCTCCTGAATGCACACCTTGAGGCCGAAGTTCGCCAGGGCCGGGGAAAAGCCTACGGAATTGAAGTTCAGCTTGCCAAAACCAAAGGGTCGATCACGGGCTGGATTTCATACGCTTACTCGAGATCCTTCCGCAAGATCCATGGAATCAACAACGGAAGATCCTATTCGGCACTATGGGACATCCCCCATCAGTTGACGTTGAATGCCGTGTTCAATGCGTCCGACAGATCGACGTTATCAGGAACGCTTTATCTCAGCTCGGGTGCCCCGATAAGCACTCCAACTTCCTTTTATGAATATTCTGGCAGAGTGGTCCCTATTTATGGCTCCAAAAACAATGACCGCCTCCCCCGGTACCATAGGTTTGACGTATCGTGGAACTACCGGCTGAATAAGAAAGAGCAAAGATTTGATCATTTCCTCACACTATCTGTCTTCAACCTCTACGGTCAGAAGAACAGTATCCTGGAGAACTTCAACAAGATCGAATCCGAAAACGGGCAGTTCCGCGTCCCTGTCAATGTAAGCGGAGAAAGACAGATCGCCCCTACCAGGATATTTGTATATAGCATTGTCCCTTCCATCACTTACTCCTTCAGGTTATGAGATCATTCGGAAAATATTTGGGGTATTTTTTATTGGGTCTTTTAGGCTGTGAAGAAACGCAGGATTGGAGCGCCGATGGAAATGGAGGCACACAACTGGTGGTGGAATCCCTGCTGACAAATGAAAAGAAAAGACATGAAGTAAAGCTCAGTGAAACCTTCACTGATATCAATCAAAGCGTTCCGCCCGTAAACGACGCTTTTGTAGCCCTGAATGACGGAGATACTACCGTATTCCTTGCAAGAGACCCTGATCGTCCGGGTATCTACCTTACGGACACCATGAGGGCCCTGGCATTTAAGATTTACACGCTTTTCATTTTACATGATGGAAAAGAATATTTCTCAGCTGCCATTGCTGCGTACGGGACACCTCTGGACCCTCTTGTTCTGGACACATTGGGTGATGATCAATACGAGTACCTGTACCAGGAAAGTAATACCCCCTCGATGACGGAGGTGATCATTGACTGGGAAGAGCTGAATGACGCTAATCAAATCGAAAGCAAAGAATTAAAAGCCTACTATTATACGCTGGACGTAATCGACATAAACATGATCTTCGCACCGGAAAAGGAAAGATTAATATTTCCGAAAGGCGCTCAGATATCACGTCGCAAATTTTCCCTGACTGAGAATCACCAGGCGTTTTTAAGATCCCTCCTTTCGGAGGTGGATTGGCGGGGAAGTCCTTTCGATGTTGCGCCGGGGAATGTAACTACCAATATTTCGGGTGGTGCAGTCGGTTATTTTTCAGTGTCCATGGTGAGATCCGAACAGGTGATCGTGAATTGAGTTGTTGCTTATGTGGCTGTCAATCAAACAGTTATGACGATAATATAAAAATAATGATAAAAAAAATGAATTTTTTTCAATTTTCATCTAGGGTCAGTCGGTGATCCGGTGTGATAGTATCAAAGCCGGGTTAAGCGGCACTGAAATTTGAACTTAAAATTATGAACATGAAAACGACAAGACTAATTGCTTTACTCACCACAATGACACTACTCTTCTTTTTTGTGTCGTGTGATGATTCGATCGAAAAGCCCAGGGAACAGGAGAATATTGTACCTGAGCAGTTCACTGTAGACATTCCCGAATCCCTGACCAGCGACCAGCGCACGAGTGGTCGTGTTGCCAATGGCAGGATCGCCGAGGATGATCTGGACGGCAACAGCATCTATGAGACTTTAGGTTTCTTTATTCATTTGGCGGAAGAATCCAGTGAGCTTGTGGAGGCTGTCCTGCGAGGTGCTGCCAGCTTGGGGATACACCAGGTAATATTCCTTTCCTATGAAAGTGATGAGGATGGGCGCATCAAGAACCTGGAAGTTTTGGAAAACTCCACATACGAAGGCGTGACCTATGAATACGAGCTAACCATAACTGATGCTGATAGCGAAGGAAACGACGACGGAGGCAAGGCATTGCAGGTTTTCTGGAATTTGGATCCTGTAGTTGGAGTGGCCATAATCAAGCCTTACAACATCAATCGTACGGAACATCCCAACGCAGGCGACGCTGTTTACAAAGTGGAATACATGGAGGAAAGCGACCGGGGATATGACGCACACATGATCGTATCAATTTCCGGTATTCCGTTGCCCAGCCCGCTCGAAGATCCCTATGCCGTTGACAACCTGAAAATGTTCGTGGGAAAAACAGGCGATATCGTAGATATCTATGGTAACAGCAATCATCCTAATGCTGTTTTCTTTAACCAGGACGAAGTAGGCTTTAACTGGGCATTCGTTGCATCCGGAAATGACGTGGAAGACATTGGTGTGGCCGAGGTTGGTCTGCCACCTTCCAATTTGGATGAAACGGACAGAAGTGCTCTTCTGGTTGACTACTCAATCAAGCAAGTATTTACGAACCAGATTTTGAGTGTATGGCCAAACCTTCCTCAGGAACTTATAGATCTCTATTTATTCAATACGGAAGCACCCGGATTCTTCGATGCCGATGGTTTCGTACAAGGGGGCACCTCACCTGGAGAAGCATACGATCCCCTGGTAGATCGTATCCTGGAACTTGCTCCTTACAGCCCGAAAGCAATAAGCGAGCTGGAAATACAGTTTAAGTAAAAGGGAATACGTTAATTCTCGCAGCTGGTTGAAATGGGCCCTTGCACTCGCAAGGGCCTTTTTTATATATCGAAAAAACCTGTTATTGACCACTGGCCAATAGCTCCTGGCTCAAATTAATTTCATCAGTAAAGATTACAATTCCCGTAACTTGACCGGATCACAATTTTCTTATTTGGATCTCCTCCCCCGATTTTGCCGCGGTATTCGCTGCTGTTATTCTCTTTTACGCGGTAATGGAAATCCACATCTGCACCCCGAACTTTCAGGTCCGAATATTTGAACTCCGCTTCAATGTCCGCGGACAGTCCCTCTTCCAGACGGATATCATAAGAGCCGAATTTTCCGGTGATATAAACAGATTCAAATGAATTCCTCAACAGATCGATTTCAAATCCCGACACATATCCCGCCTCCATATCCAGAGATCCACTCAATTCATCTATTTTAAAACCCGAAAAGCTTACATCCACATCGGCTGAACCTACAATTCCCAGGTCGACCGATCCGTATTTACTTTCCAGCTCAATGTCATTGACCTTGTTGAGTTCGACGTTCGAAAACTGTTGGTCCATCTCCAGCTGATCCGATGACTCAATATCCACATCGGAATATTTTATTTCAATTTCCCCACGTTCGAACCTATCAATTGACCCTTTCCCAAAGGCAACTTTCACGGAGCTTTTTTCATTCAGGTCATCTGCCCTCAACGCACCATAGGACACATCGATATCAGCTTCACCAAATCGTTCATCCAGGTAAATGTCCCCGAACTTATTTATGATCCTAATGGGATTTTCGGAAGGCATGTTAATGGTGTAATTAATCTCATACCCCTCATTGTTGCGTGTTCTTATGTTATCTAATTCCGTTTCAAAAGATATCATATCGGAGGACTCCCGAATGTCAATGTTGATCCTGTCCGCAATTTCCTGGGCTTTCTCTTCGCGACTGCTCTTTCCTATGACCTCAACTTCCACACCAAACTCGCTTTTTTCCCAGTTATTGATATGCACCTTACCAAAAGAATTTCTCACGCTCAACTTTGTATTTGAGCTTACCGAAAAATTCTTTTTAATGACTTTGGTGACATCAATGGCCAAACCAAGGTGGGCACTCAGAAGTAATGCTAATATTAAATTATACCTCAAGATTTTTCCTGCTTTCATTAGTCCTTTCATTTAATTGTTGTAAAATCGACAGTTGTTTATTTAAGATTTGGATCCTCAACTGAAGATTGGCAATCATGGCATCCACTACTTTTTGATCAGATGTCTCCCGCTCAAAAGACTTCTTTAACTCCTGATACATGGCATCCAGATCGTCAATTTCCTTAAGAAAATCATCCGCCAGGCCATCAACATTTAATGAAGCAATCTCATCCTTTTTCTCCATGATCAGCATAGTGTAGAATGATTCCGCCTGAAGAAATTCTGCGTTGAGTGAGTATTCCACTTTCTTATCCGAAAACTTATCAATACTCAAAAAGATAGTACTGACCAATAAGATGGCTGCCGCTACTTTCCAGATATTGTTAAAAGAAAATGTAGCCGGTTTTTCAAGATCCTTTTCGATACTTTGCCAAAGCTGATCCGGCTGGATGTCATCATCGAAATGATCCCTGTTTTTCTGAATGAAATTTTCCAATTGATCACCCATATTTCACTTCTTTATTTAAATAACCTCTTAATTTCTTTTTAGCCCGGTTAAACTGGGATTTGGAAGTAGATTCTGAGATATTCAAAATCTCTCCAATCTCCTTATGGTCATAACCTTCAAACAAATACAATGTCAAAACACTTCTAAATCCGCTTGGCAACATTGTAACTGCATCCTTTATTTCCTTAACTGTCATGTGATGGTCCGGAACCTCTTCCCATTCATAATACGGCTCTTCATAGCTTTCACCGGCTTCCAGTTCCTCCCACCTGTTTTTTCTCTTCAGATGATTGAGTGTTTTGTTAATGACAATTCGCTTCAACCATGCTCCAAATGCCGATTCACCACGGTATTGGTCCAAGTGGTCAAAAGCTGAAACAAAAGATTCCTGCAATACATCCTGTGCGTCATCACCATCTCCCAACATTCTATACGCCGTATTGTACATTGCCTTGTAATATAACCTGTAGAGCTCGTATTGAGCTTTGCGGTCACTCTTACGACACCTTTCAATAACAGCGTGGTGAATATTGACAGCTTTGGAATCCAAATCTTAAACTTTCGAATAAATGACATTTGAATTTAACGTGGGTTGCACGAGAGTAAAAATATTTTACCACCTCATTTTTGGGGTTATTTTCCTGCTTGCTTGTTATATTAACCCAGACGATTGAGAATCTGAGCTCGTGAAGCCTTCTTATTGGTCAATTGAGTGAAAAAATATTTCAATGTCCGGGTTAACCCTGACGATCCTGATATTTTCGGGATTCGTCAGCTTGAATTATTGATTTGTTTATGTATAGTAGAAATTTGGGTTAACTGAAATGAGAGAATTTCTTCTTTTCGCAAGCTCAATACTCATTTCAAGCCTCCTGTTGGCCCAGGAAATACCCGACACATTGGAAATCGAGAAGGAGCCAGGTAAGATTCAACAGTTTGTTGATCGCCAGCAGGATCTTGGAATTTTCGGTTCGATAATTTATGGGACACATCCACAGCCTGACGGATATGGGACAAATGGTCGCATTGAGACCGGAATTTTGTTTAACCGGTATATTTTCGGTGCTTTTTATGCCGGTTATGATGGGGATTTCAGTGAAAAATTAATCTTTCCCAACACTTTTACTATTGAGTATGAGCATGCTGGGTTATTCCTGGGTTATAAATTAATTCAAAAATCCACTTATCAGCTCTATGGGAAACTGAGCTTTAGCAAGGGATTTGTTCAATGGACGCCTTCTACCGGACATCCCGAAACATTCTTTAGGGACGACCTTTCATTTACCCAACCGGAACTGCAATTTGAGGCAACAGCGCTACGATTCTTGAGGCTGATGGCTTCGTTGGGATACAAAATTTCAGGTCCTTTTAGTTTGCCGCAGTTGAATCCCGGTGATCTTGAAGGGTTCTACATTTCAGGCGGCTTTAAGTTTGGTTGGTTTAAAAAGCCGCAGCCATGAGAACAGTGGTATCTTATTGTCTGATCCTGTTGCTGGGATGCTCCTTTCCTGAACCGCTGCCTTCGGATCAGACCTATTGGCCTTATGATCTGCCATCTGATCACAGCATGGATGAAGCCGCACTTTTGGTTCTGAATGATTCTATCAATCATGTCAAACCGGACGGTAGCCGTAAATACGAACAGATAAATTCCCTGATTATTCTAAAGGATGAGAACATTGTTTTTGAAAATTACTTCTTCGATAACAACGGGAACTTTCCACGAAGAGGATTAACGGATCTGGGAAGATCAACCCTCCTCGTTTCAGGATTGGCACTGGGTGTGATGTTTGAGCAGCGTTTGCTTGATAGTCTGCAGACCCCTGTTTATTTGCTATTACCGGAATATGAGAACTTTTTCGACGACTTTCCGCAGAAGAAAGAAATTACGCTTGAGCATCTTTTGATTCATACATCCGGCTTATCCTGGAATGAAGCCCTTTTATGGTTTTACAGTGAATCAAATGATATTATACTGATGGAAAACGAGGCGGATTGGCTGCAATATGTAGTTTCCAAGCCGCTGGAAGCTCCTCCGGGACTCCGGTATGGCTATAACAGTGGTTCGGGATTGATCATTTCCGAGATTGTGGAAAGTGTAACTGGTTCCACACTGGAACAATATGCAGCCGAACACATTTTTGGTCCATTGGGTATCACCGACTGGACATGGGAATCCGATCCTCAGGGAACAACCAATGGTGCAACAGGCCTTTCACTATCATTATTTGACCTGACCAAAATCGGATCTGTGTATCTGAATGAGGGTAAATGGCAAGGGCGATTTATCATCGATCCAAATTTTGCGCTGGATGCTTCTGAAAATCAAAATGTCTTCAGTACCTACTTCAACTTCGGTTATTTCTGGTGGAAGTTTGCCGATGAATATCAGCCCAACCAAATCCTTCCTACAAATGACGCCTTTTACTTTCCAAATGAGAACGGCGATCATATCTACATAATTCCTCACCAGAATATGATTATCACCATCGGAGCGGAAAACTTATTCTATGGCTTTTGGAATCCTTCTTTATGGCTTTACTTTGACATCCTGAGGACCGTACAGTAGCGGTAAATGCCGGAAAAGATTTTAGATATAAACTTCGAGAAAATCAAAAGAGGTGATCTCGGGACTTACGAGTTGTTATTCAAATCGCATTATGCCGCCATTTCACGTTATGCCAATAAGATCGTGAGAGATCCTGTTGTCGCAGAGGAAATCGCACAGGAGATATTTCTTTACATATGGGAAAAAAGGGAACAGATCACAATTACCGGATCCCTTACCAGCTACATATACTCAGCCACCAAAAATAAATGCATCAATTGGCTGAAGCTGGAATTGCCGCGCATTCAGTCCACCCTGGATGTTAGTGACACAGATATCATGGAGCAGGCTTCGGAAATCAACCTGGACCGGAATGATGAGATAAAGAAGATCGTCAATGCCGCAATAGAAACCCTGCCGAAAAAATGCAAGGAAATCTTTATGCTGAGCCGGTATGGGGGATTGACCTATGAGGAAATTGCTGAGGACATGAATCTGTCCAAAAAAACGGTGGAAAATCAAATGGGGATTGCCCTCAAAAAGTTACGAGAAATTTTAAAACCGCTGCTTAGACGTATAAATGATTAAAAGGTTCCATTTTTTTATCAAAAAATTAGGGGTTAAGTGAAATTTATTTGACCTATAGACACAAATGAAAAGTAAACACCTGTCAACATATGGTCATTTGCGATACGGCAATGTTTCTGACGAGGAAAACGTTGACAAGGATATCTGTTTGCTTTTTGAACTGACAGATGCTACTGATTTTAAGCCGGATACTGAAAAAGCCTGGAATACAGTAAGATCTCAGGTCAAGCCCGCAACGTACGTGTACTGGTTAAGGATCGCAGCTATGATTGTGGTGATATTTGGTATTGGGATCATTTCCTATACAAGCTTCTTCCAAAACAGTGAGATGATCATAGTAGCATCCGGAAATTTGACCAAAGATGTCATTTTACCTGATGGGAGTTCAGTATTGCTAAATGCAAACTCCACTTTGGAATATCCGGAAGAATTTGGGGCAAAGAGATCAGTTAACCTTGCGGGTGAAGGATATTTTGATGTTGAAAAGGGTCGGAAATCTTTCAGGATACATGTGGGAAATAGCCAGGTTACGGTTTTGGGTACTCAGTTCAACGTGAAGGAGACCAACGATGAAATCAGTGTATTGGTAACATCAGGCACAGTACGTTTCGGAAACGCTGAAAGATCAATTGATTTGGTCTCAGGCCAGGAAGGGAAAATCATTATTGACAGGAACACGCTTCAGCTAAATCATACCCCGGATCTAAACAAAATAGCATGGGTAACTGGTGAATTCGACTTTAAAAACACCAGGTTGAGTGAAGTGATTTCAACATTGGAATCACATTTCGAAACTTCCATCAGTCTATCCAATACGTCCATTGGGAAATGCGAAGTTACCGGCTCATTCGATACTAAAGACCTGAAAACCATTCTTCAGGACATTTGTACCGTATTGGACCTTAAGCTGGAATACAGGAAAAAACAATACACATTAAAGGGAAAAGGCTGCTAAACATCCTTTAATTTTGCGCTTGAAAGCGATTCGGGGCCGTACATGCGTAAAATTCTCCTGTTCCTTACTCTATTATTATCCCAGTTAATTGCCCGGTGTCAAGTCGATCAACTTGTTAGGTTTAATTCAAATCAATCCCTGACGGTTCAGGAATTGTTAGACCGGCTTGTATTTGAAGAGGTACCCCTGATTTTCTCACCCACTACTCTGCCGTCAAATACCCTGGAAATAACAAGGGGGGAATATACGGTTTCAGAATTACTAAACAGGCTGAAAATTTATAGCATCAGGTATCAGTTGTCGAATGATGCAATCTTGTTAAGCATTGACAGGACAAGGCCTGTAAATCGAAATATTTCCGGATTTGTACGGGATGCTGAAACAGGAGAAGCGCTGATCGGCG
This sequence comes from Cyclobacteriaceae bacterium, assembly GCA_028278225.1. Taxonomy (GTDB): domain Bacteria; phylum Bacteroidota; class Bacteroidia; order Cytophagales; family Cyclobacteriaceae; genus JANQEU01. The sequence continues at coordinate 24,642 of JANQEU010000092.1, read as the reverse complement.
CTACAATCAAGATCAATGACGGAAAACATGGTGTCATTACAAATAGTTACGGTTTCTATTCTATCACCTTTCGCCCCGGCCAACATAGACTAACCATAAGTTTTCTGGGTTATCCCGATCTTGTTGATACTGTTTCATTGGTGAAAAACATCAAGAAAAACTATTCAATAAAAAGTCAGCCAACCGAACTCGATGAGCTTGTAATCGAATACAGTGATGGATACTACAATATAAATAGCTTAATACCCGGTGAGAAATTTCTTGACTATCAGCAAAAAGGGCAGGTACCGTATTTTCTTGGTGAAGTGGATGTTTTGCAAAAGTCTTTACTGCTACCGGGAATAAGGACCCTGGGTGAAGATGCCAGCGGTATCAACGTGCGTGGCGGTGATATTGATCAAAACCTCTTACTCCTGGATGAGGCAGTGATCTACAATCCAAATCATTTCTATGGTTTGATCTCCGTATTTAATCCGGAAGCCATCAACCGTGTCAAAATCATGAAAGGATTTATTCCTCCCACATACGGCGGAAGAGCATCATCTGTGATCACGGTACATCAGAAAGATGGAAACAGAAACAAATTTGGAGTCTCCGGGGGGGTGGGGCTCGTTTCCGCCCGGTTAATGATCGAAGGCCCGATGAAGAAGGGCAAAAACTCATTTTTGCTTTCCGGGCGACAGTCGCTATACGACCTCTCACTTGACGGGCTCAACAACAATATCCTTAGGAGGAGCGGAACTTCTTTTCAGGATGTAAATATGAAATTGAACTGGGATCTGGGCAGGCGTAATTCGCTGTTTGTTTCCGGTTATCTGGGAAGTGATAGAAACAGAACCGGATTCGATGCCATTCGTAGGTGGGGAAACAGGACATTATCAGTGAGATGGAACCATTCTTTTGGAAAGCGGCTTTTCTCCAATTACTCCCTGATATTCAGCGATTATACCTATCGGATCACCGATCCGGTGGAAGCGGGAAGTTTCATTGGAAAATCCAATATCATTGATTATTCTCTGAAACTCAATCATCAGTTCTTCCAAAACGTACATTCAAAATTCGATTTTGGCAGTGATTTCATCTTTCATAGACTCAAACCGGGTGACCGCATACCCTTCGATGAGAACAGCAGTTCGACCAATCCGCTCTTCCTTGACATTGAGCATGGGTTGGAGTGGGGTTTGTACGCAAGCCATGAGTTCGATTTTAATCATAAACTAAAAGCACTGTATGGGATCAGGTATTCCGGTCAGCTTTTCTTTGGGCCTGGCGATATCTTCATTTATGATGATAGTATGTCAAGGTCCCCCAATTCCATCATAGATACGCTAAAATTCAAACCAAAGGAAGTGATCGACTCTTTTCACGGGTTGGAACCCAGAATCTCAATCAACTGGCGTTTCACTAATGCAAAGTCCATCAAAATGAGCTATAATCGTATCAACCAGTATGTTCATCTCATTTCCAACACTGCATCACCCGCTCCTACTGATATCTGGAAACTCAGCAACAGATATGTGGAGCCGATAAAAACAAACCATTACAGTCTTGGCCTGTACCAGAATTTTTCAGAAAATATGTGGGAGACATCTCTTGAAGTCTATTACAAGGATATGAAAAATCTTCTCGAATATAAGGATGATGCTGACCTGTTCTTTAATGCGCATCCCGAAACTGAGTTAATATCAGGTGAAGGACGTGCCTATGGAGTAGAATACTACATGGAGAGGACTAAAGGCTTACTGAAGGGATGGTTTAGTTATACACTTTCCAGATCCGAAAGAAAAGCAAATGGTGAATTTCCGGAAGAAGTGATCAATGACGGAAAATACTATCCTGATGATCACGATAAGACCCATGATATCTCATTAGTAGGAATTTATGAGTTCAGTGACAGGCTAAGCTTTTCTGCAAGTTTCAACTACAGCTCCGGGAGACCCCTAACTTTTCCTACCGGGAAATATGAAATAAACGGAACGATCGTTCCATATTTTGAGGGCAGAAATCAGAACAGGCTGACAGATTATCATCGATTGGATATTTCGGCCAAATGGAGTCCTGAAAGAAAAAAGGAGCGCAAGTTGAATCTATCAAACAGTTATTGGACTTTTACCCTTTATAATGTTTACGCACGTCGAAATGCTTATTCCTATTTTTTCAGACAATCGGAGACAAATCCCGAATTAACTGAGGTGATCAGGTACTCGATATTTGGAACGATTATCCCCGCGGTTACTTACAATTTTAAATTCTGATGAGGAAATTATATCTACTTGGACTTCTGTGTTTTCTCCATTGCGAGGACCCCATTGACATAGACCTTCCTGGTAATCCGAATCTTGTAGTCATCGAGGGGTGGATTACGGATAAGCCGGGTCCCCAGGTGATTTCAATTACAAGGACTAACGGATTTTCATCGAAAGAGTCCAATCCTAAAATTGATGATGCCTCTGTACGGGTCTTCGATCAAAATGGCGGAGATTTTATATACACCAACATCGGGAATGGCATATACGTTTCGGAAAGTGGCTTCACGGGCAGCTATAATGAACTGTATGATCTCCGGGTAATCCTGTCAAATGGGGATACCATCATTTCGAGTTCAGAAATGTTGATGGAGGTAAGCGATATTGATTCACTGGGTTATGACTCGTTTATCACACAGGATGAAGAAAATCCAAGATTGGAAATAGAAGTTTATTACCCCATAGCCATTATAAAAGATCCAATGGATGAAGTGAACTTTTACAAATGGAAAATTTTCAGAAATGATACCTTATTCAGTGACCCTGCGGCCATTATTCTCCAGGAAGATCGCTTTGTAAACGGCAATGTTCTCCCAAATCAGTTTACGGACTTTGATTTCTCCGAATTCGATACCATAGGCGTCGAAGTTCAATCCATTTCCCAGCAAACTTATGATTATTTCAGGTTGTTCAAGTCGCAGGTGATTTCATTGGGTACAAGCAGTGGAAGTGCCCCGGCCTCCCTCACCGGCAATCTGCGTAATATATCAAACCCCGGGGAAAAGGTATTGGGTTTTTTTGCAGCAACTTCCATTAAATCCGGAGAGCAGGTTATTATACCCTGAATCAGCTTGACATTGATGTCTATTGTTTCAGAAGATCACCGGGCCGAATTCCAAACTTTTTTTCATACTGCTTGGAAAAAGTCGTAACATTTTTCAATCCAATGCTCTTTGCAGCTTCCGTTGCATTTTTCACCTTACGTTCCCTTATGAGATAATCGGCATACTGCATTCTGATCTCGGTAATGTACTCGTAAGGTGTCAATCCGGTTAGCTTCTTTACAAGTCTGTAAACCTGTCTCTCGCTTGCCGCCATTACATCCGTCAGTGTATAAACGGAAAGATTTGGATCACCAATTCGTTCCTTCACGGTGGTTTCAAGTTTTGTTAATATTTCTTTTTCAAAACTTTCAAGATTCTCACTTGCCAGAGAAGCGAAAACATTGGATCGGTCATCGGAGTATTTGGCCTTCTGTTTTAGTAAATTTTCGATTCTAAGAACAAGTTCCTTTTTTGAAAATGGCTTATGCAAATAGTCATTTACTCCACTGTGCAATACTTTTTCGCGATCTTCACCTGAAATCCTGGCGGACACTACCAGTAAAGGGATCTTCCGGAATGATTCATTGGAATTGATAGCCTCAATCAATTCAAACCCATCCATCCACGGCATCATCAAATCCGTGAGGATCAAATCCACCGTCTCCTCTTTCAGTATTTGAATTGCCTCCAATCCATGAGCTGCTTCCATTACCAGGTACTGATCTTCAAGAATTTGACGTATATAAAACCTGATCTCAGGATGATCGTCAACAAGCAATATTGCCGGTTTATCCAGATCTCCGTGATCAACCGCTTTGACCTTTGGTTCCACCTCCATGCCCCTGAATACATTGTGCTGCTCTTTGATGGATTCAATCGACGGAACGGAAGGCTCAGCGGACCTGGCTTTTCTTTTGAGCATCACAATGAACTCTGATCCTTTTCCTTCCTTGCTTTGCACTTTGATTTCTCCTTCATGCAGCTCCACCAGGTCTCTTACCAGTGCCAATCCTATACCCATTCCCTGCCTGGATTTATAGTCCTTGTTACCCGTCTGATAAAACCGGTCAAAAATGTAAGGTAAATTATCCCTGGAGATCCCCTCTCCCGTATCCTTAAATGTGATAATTACATTTTGGCCGGTACCTTCTGCTTTGATTGAAATAATATCTCCTTTTTGCGTATGGGCAATGGCATTGGACACAAGGTTGTAAAATATTTTTTCAAATTGTTTTGGGTCAATTTTAAATACTTCTGAATCATCCAGCGAAGTCTCAAAACCCAGTTTCACACCCTTATAGTCAGCAGTAGCCTTAAACATGTCGCTGAGCATCTTCAGGTATGAGTTGACCCTAACATCTTCAGGATTGAGGCTGATCTTACCTTCCTCCAGCTTCGTGATATCATTGATCTCATCAGTCAGGTAGAGCAGCCTTTTACTGTTTTTATATCCAACTTCAAGGTTTTTCTTTGCCCTTGGAGAGAGATAAGTGTCTTCATCATCGGTTATCATTTCAAGGTTGCCGAGTATAAGACTTAACGGACTCCTCAGATCATGTGAAATATTCGCAAAAAACTGGGATTTTGCCTGATCCAGTTCCAGTAGTTTTTTTGACTGTTCCTCAATGGTGTTTTTATCCTGTTCTATTTTATCCTTCTGCTGAACGATTTCCAAAGTAAGTTTTTTCCTTGTCAGATAAGCTCTTAATATCAGCGCGGCTATTACACCAACTAGTAAAATACCAAGAATCGTTAAGAAAATAATCAGCCTCTGCCTGTCAATGATTTGACGGTTCAATTGGTCCTGGGTCCTCAGAAATTCATTTTCAGCTTCCTGCTTTTCAATTTCATATTGATTTTTAAGCTGCTCAATCTTTCGAATGTTTTCTTCACTGAATAGCTGCTGGTTTAATTCTGAATAGTTGACATAATAATCGAAGGCCTTTTTAAAGTCCTCTCTCGATGAATAAACTTCACTGAGTATCTCCAATGTCTGCTTTTCGTCGTATCTGCTCGAAACTATCTTCGAGATCCTCATCGCCTCAAAAGCATATTGCTCAGCTAAATCAGCCTGATTATTTTCCAAATAGAGCAGGGAAAGGATGTTGTAAGCCTGGATCAACACCCGGGGATTTCCTTCCTCAGTCACCTTATTTATCACAGCGTTTGTGATATCCATAGCCTTGGATGCATGTCCCTGTTTCCGGCAGGTTTCGGCAAGTTCAATTTCAGCCGCTACCACACCCTCCTCATCACCAAGAGACGTTCTTACCTGGATTGCCTGCTTGAAGTACAATTCTGCCTGGCCATATTCACCTATCCCGTCATTGGACCGGGCAAGATTGATGTAACAATACGCCTGCATTCTCCGGTCACCAAGAGACCTTGCCTGATCCAATGCCTGAATGAAATAGCTAATGGCATCTTTGAAATTCGTTTGGTACCAGAAGAGATTACCCAGATTGATCAGGGTGTATCCTCGTTGTTCCTCGTCACCATGCTCTTCCGCCAATCGTAAAGCTTCAAGATACTTTTCAAACGCATTGGAATACATGCTAAGATTGCGATAAGCCACTCCCATAAAGTTTATAGCTTCAATTTGGAGGTGAAGCAGACCAAGGCTTTTACTGATTTTGATTGACTTGTTTGCAAAAAATAATGAAGAATCGGGACTGGCATCCCTGTATTCCCACGCAAGCTGATTATAGATCTGAGAAGAAATTTCCAGATCATCAGTTTTCGCTAATTCAGCTCTTAAGCTATCTGCTACAGATGTACCGGCTAAGGCCGGGATATTACTCAATGCCAGTAATCCACTGAAAATCAACAATAACCTCTTCATTTTATCACGGTTTGAACTCTAAAACTAGGACAAAATCAATAAATACTTCAGACCTGATGACGTAGTTCCCGAATGCTTTCGGCAAATGAGATGAAGAAATCAAGTGATTCCGGATTGCGCATTGCGCCCAGGTTTGCGGCTTTATCTTTATCAATTCCAAGGAGGATCTTCTTAACCGGTGCTTCCATCTTCTTTCCACTGATGGTATAAGGTATATCATCAACCGAAATTATCCTGTCCGGTATATGTCTGGGTGTATATGCCGATTTTAGTGATTTATTTATTTCCTCCTCAAGGGATTCCTTCAGTGTATGACCTTCATTCATCACAACAAACAGAGGCATGAGGTGATTGCCTCCTGACAGCTCCAGGTTGACAATCAAACTGTCCTTTATTTGCGGAAACCGGTCAATCACCTGGTAAATCTCCGCTGTTCCGATCCTTATTCCGTGACGATTGAGCGTAGCGTCAGAGCGACCCAGGATTTCCAACGTTTTGATGTCTGTTATTTTTAACCAGTCTCCGTGCCTCCACACACCTTCATACATTTCAAAGTAGCTACCTGTATAAATGGATTTATCGTGATCATTCCAAAAAAAGATAGGCATGGAAGGCATTGGTTTTGTCACAACCATCTCACCAACTTTATTGTAAACGGGCTGACCCTTTTCGTCAAACGAATACATAGCGCACCCAAGGGCCCTACACTGGATTTCCCCTTCATAAACAGGTTCAAAGGGGCAGCCACCGACAAACGCCGAACAGACATCGGTGCCTCCGCTCATGGAGCATAACCAAATATTCTCATGCACCTGCTCATAGATCCAATCGAATCCTTCCGGCGGCAATGGGGCGCCTGTTGAGCTTATTGATCTCAAAAAGGAGAAATCATGGCGGGATTTGGGTGAAATATTTTCCTTGAGGCAAGCGAGGATAAACGGTGCGCTCGTCCCAAAGTGCTCGATCCCTATTTCCGAGGCAAAATTCCAAAGGACATTCATGTCGGGAAATCCAGGACTGCCGTCGTACAAAACGATGGTGGCCCCGGCCAGCAACGACGCCTGAACAAAATTCCACATCATCCACCCCGTGGTTGTGTACCAAAAGAACTTTTCTCCCGGTTTGACATCATTGTGAAATGTCAGGTATTTCAAATGCTCCAGCAAGACCCCTCCACAGGAATGTGTGATCGCTTTTGGTTGGCCGGTTGTACCGCTACTATACAGTATCCAAATGGGGTGACCGAATGGCACTCTTTCAAAAACCAGTGGGCTTGCGGGTGTTTCTTCAAAGATCTCACGCCACTTTTTGGATTTGTTCACTGACGAATGTGATTCCGTGGAGAGGTAAGCCACCTCAATAACATGCTTGACAGTCACTAAAGCGTCCAATATCTCATGTACTACCCTGCGCTTGTCAAACTCCTTCCCGTTGTAATAGTACCCATCAACAGCAAACAAGACTTTTGGCTCGATTTGCAGGAATCTGTCTATGACACTTCTGCTTCCGAAATCAGGAGAACAACTGGACCATATTGCCCCTATGGAATTGGTCGCCAGAAAGGCAATTGTTGCTTCAGGGGTATTTGGCAAAAAGGCTACCACACGATCACCTCTGCCCACTCCAATCGAGCGTAAATAATTTGCCAGCTGAGCTACTTCCGATTCCATTTCACTCCAACTGATCTCACATATTCCCTGCCCTTCCTTTTTATGAATGATGGCCGGATGTTTCTCATTTTTTTGCCGAAACACATGTTCTGCGTAGCTCAACGCAGTGCCTTCAAACCATTCACAATCCGGCATACTCTTGTTCACAACCTGTGAAAATGTGCCGTCTGCTGCAATTTGAAAATACTCCCAAATGGATTGCCAGAATTCTGAAACATGATCTGTGGACCAGGACCACATTTCATGGTAATCTTCGAAGTCCAATCCCTTATGGGATTTGAGCCATTGCTTATACCTGAAAAGATTACTATCCCCGATAAAATCAGGGGATGGGGTCCACAGAAGCCTGTGTTTTTGCGGCATACCGGATGAATTGAGTTTTACGAGCCTTTGCTCCTTTTATCAAAAATAGATATTTGAATGGAGTTTATTATCTCCAGATCGACTTCAATTCATATATCATTCCTTCTGCAAGAACAGCATCATACGGTGCACGGAATGTCATCCTGTTGTAGGGAGCATTTGCGAAAAACATGTCCGTTAATACCACTTCCCCAAAATCGAAGAACACCTCAATTGAGGATTTGTCAACCATTACCCGTACCGGCAGTTTTCCTTCCCTGGATAACCTTGGGGCTTCATGTCTTTGGGCAAATGTTTCGTGGAAATCGCTTATCCCTGCTTCGGAGCGATCTACATAGACTATTTCTGTTCTATCATCGTACCCGAACTTAAGGTTTTCTCCCAGGTCATTTCTCAGTTCGATCTCAAAAGATCCGGAGTTCCGAACATTTGATATGATCAATTCCATATCCAGGAGATCTTCCATTCCTTCCAGCAGGTAGGTCCAGTCGGTCTCGACATTAATTAACTGACGGTTCAATTCCACGGCTTTTTTTCGCAGTAATGTCAACTCCTGCACAGGATAAGATCTTAACCTGTGACCATTTACCGTCTTAAACAATGAAAGGAATCGGGGGAGCGTCATCGCGCTTCTCCATCTTTCCGTTGGTACGACGGTTGCATAGTCCCAGTTGCTCATCCACCCTATGAAAATTTTCCGTCCATCCTGCGGAGGTATATCTGACCAGGTGACTCCTGCATAATTGTCCCTGCCATGATCCAGCCATATGACTCTCTCGGGATAATGCGAATTATAAAAGTTCTGACCATCGAAATCCCCGACAAAGTATTGGGTAGCTGATCCCCGGTTTCCACCATTTCCAATAGACACGATCAATACCCACTTTGCTTCATCTTCACCTTCAACCGGTAGTCTTATCAGATCCGGACACTCCCATACCCCGGCGTGGCTGCCGTCATTCTGACCGAATTCACTCAGATACTGCCACGTTTTCAAATCTTTTGACCGGTAGAATTCAACATGATCCCCTACGGCCAAAACCATTATCCATCGTTCCGTTTCTTCATGCCAAATAACTTTCGGATCCCTGAAGTCGCGTTTGCCCCCATTCCTTACTACCGGGTTCTCCGTATACTTTGTCCATGTCCGTCCTTTGTCAAGGCTATAAGCTAATCCCTGGTACTGAAAATTGTTCCTTCCATCCTGTTCACCTTCCGGTAAATGATAGGTGAATATTGCCACAAGTGGCGGGTTGGCCCTATCTCCAAAACCTGATGAATTATTCCAATCTACGATCGCACTTCCTGAAAAAATGTAACCTAATTCATCAGGATACAGGGCAATGGGTAAATGTTCCCACCGTACAAGGTCCTGGCTGACCGCATGCCCCCAATGCATTGGACCCCAAACCGTACTGTCAGGATAATACTGGTAGAACAAGTGATATTCTCCGTCGAAGTAGACCATCCCATTTGGATCATTCATCCAGTTAGCTTCAGGAGAAAAGTGAAATTGAGGTCGATGAGGTTCCTTGTAATAGTCCTCCGGTTTTGAGATCTTTTCATACGCAGGATTCCCCGAATCCCTGACATCGCCACACGCCCCGATCCCAATAATTGTGAGTAGCAGAAAAGTTTTTTTTATCATTTTGTCAGGGATTTGCCTAAGTCTTCCAATGACTTTCCTCTTGTTTCCGGCATTATTTTCCAGACAAAAATCCATTGCAATCCCATCATGACCGTGAAAAACATGAAGGTGTTCCCCGCTCCCATGGACGCTGTGATACCCGGAAAAGTAAATGCTATCAATGCCGCCATAAACCAATGCGTAAAACTCCCAAGAGACTGCCCAAATGCCCGGACTTCATTCGGAAAGATCTCTGAAATGAAAACCCAGATCACAGCTCCCTGTGAGAAAGCAAAGAAGGCTATATACAAAAAGAGATATATCGGAACAGCAAGTGTTCCAATGTTAGTATAAAAGGACAGAGCCACCATTCCCAATGTGAATATGAGTCCGAATGTACCCACATGCATCAGCATCTTGCGCCCCAGTTTATCGATAAAATAGATAGCTGCAATCGTAAAAATAAAATTAATCAATCCTATTCCGGCTGAAGAAAGCAGCGCACTTGATTTTCCCAAACCGGTCATCTCAAATATCCGCGGTGCATAATAAATTATTGCATTTATTCCTGACAGTTGATTGAACATGGCAAATAAGATCGCCAGCATAACCGGATACTTGTAATGCCCCAGATTGAGGCGGTTTGAGGAGTTTTTGTATACAGACTCCTGAATGTTTTTGATCTTGGCTTCAATGTTTTCTTCATGATTCAACAAAAACACCCTCCTGGCATAATTGATGTCGTTTCGTTTGACGATGAGCCACCGGGGGCTTTCAGGGACACTGAACATGGCAATCACAAAAAACAATGCCGGTAAGCTTTCAATCCCAAGCATCCATCTCCATAACCCATCTCCCTCACCATACACATTGATAAGATAATTGGATACGTAAGCTATGAGGATACCAAAAACGATATTGAACTGAAATAAGGCCACGAGCCTGCCTCTCACCTTCGAAGGCGATATCTCAGAGATGTACATTGGAGCAGCCACTGAGGAGGCACCCACTCCTAACCCTCCTATGAATCTGTAAAAAAGAAAAAGCTGCCAGTTTTCCACAATGGCGGAGCCCAGTGCCGATACAAAATACAAAATACCGATAATGATAAGGGTGACCTTCCTCCCCAACTTGTCCGCCGGTAATCCTCCGAAAAGTGCTCCAATTACCGTTCCAATTAATGCAATAGATACTGTCAGGCCATGTGACCATGTATCAAGTTCCCACAATTTCTGAATCGCCTGTTCGGCACCAGAAATAACTGCAGTGTCAAATCCAAAGAGAAAACCTCCAAGTGCAACGACCACAGCGTAATAGATTGTTCTTTTACTCAATTTGGTTGGATTTTATGAAAGATAACTAATAATGGAAATATACACCTTAAGATCCAAATGCATGTACGTATATTGACAAACGGGGCGAACGATATATCAAGGGTTAAGTCGGCTATGTTCCTGCAGGAAGTTTATCAGCTGATCCCCGACATCAAGTTTCTTGGCCACAATTTTGCGATCATTATCAAGAACATACAATTGTGGTGTGGTCCTTACATTGTATTCAACCCTGAAATTGCTTCTGCCAAAAGGATCTCCAAGGTTTATCCAGTCAAGCTCATTTTTATTTATGAAATCCTTCCATTTTTGAATATCTGTTATGGTACAAACAGCCAGAACTTCACCTCCGCTTTCTTTGATCGTAGCGTAGTTGTCTTTCAGTACCGGTGTTTTCTTCTTGCAATGACCACAATCCGGATCGTAGAAAAAAATTACCAGGTATTCATCGTCCAGCATTTCCAGATTAAAGGGCTGAAGTGTGGTATCTACCACATTTAACAGCGGAGCATTCTTCCCGATAAGATTTGGTTTGATATATCTCACCTCTTCTTCAATGTCTTTAAGGGATTCCGCCGATATCCAGTCTACTGTGCCGGATAGGTAATATTTTTCACTGAGATGAATCCAGATCGCATCCATACCCATAATCTTCGATTCCTGATATTTTTTAAAGAAAGCCACAAGCCAGTATCTGAAAAACTCTTCGTTGTTATCCCTGGATAACCACAGGTCAATCTCTTTTATCAATGAGTCCGGTTGAGGGAGGACCAATTCATCGAAGTATTTCATCACATAATTATGAAATATAGGGGTACGCATCATTTCACCTGGGCTATCCACAAGATCGAAATAATGCATTTTGTAGTATTCGTATTGCGCTTTTCTTCTTTCCGACTGGTCTTCAATTTCTTCAAAGTCAGGTACGGAAATTCCTGCCATCATGTGTATAAAAGAAGCTAAAAAGGTATTGGGATTGTCCTTGAGAATTTTATCTCGAAATCTGACAGATTCTGCAATAGATTTATTTAGTTCATCTCTCACGGAAATAGAATCAGCTCCGCTGACTTTCGCCAGAGAGTCTGAAAGTAATCGCTGTTTTCTTTGCATTTTGGTCATATTGACCTGAAACTCTTTGAACAACTGATTTTCACGAGAACCACTGACTTCCAGCAGATCATAACCCCCATCCAGGGTGGTGGAAAGTGAAAATTGTTGTTCACCGACGAGAAATTCAAAATAAAAGCCGGGTGAATACACAAAATATATTCCCTGTGGTAAGGATTCGCTTCCATTCAGGCGGAGCGTATTCGTATCATCGAATGTAAGTGTATCATGTACAAATTTCTGACTTCCAAAATGGTAACCAATAATAGCTGTTGAATCTTCAATGTCAGCCACCTGTATTCTGATATCATGGCCCTGTGCAAGACTTCCAAAAGAAACTGCCAGAATAGCGATGGCCAATAAAAGTGTTTTTCTCTGAATCATTTCAAAGATGTATTTAAAAATCCCCTGCAAAGTAAACGATCTGTAAGCTAAAAATGTCGAAATCACCCCTGAATAGTGTTAATGAACTGTTAATCGGAATCCATTGTAACCATTGTTACCAAAAGGCAGCTTCCGGTATTTTTTCTTTGCCACCAAAATACAAAGCAAGAAATTTAAAATGGATCTACAAAGTTTGATTGAAGAAGGTGCCACGATCATCGATGTCAGAACAAAAATGGAATTCCTGTTTGGTCACGCTCCGGGTTCCGTCAACATACCTTTAAACGAAGTACCAAAGAGGATACAGGAAATAAAAGATATGCCCCAACCCCGAATAATTATTTGCCAGAGCGGGAACCGAAGTGGACAGGCTTGTCGTTATCTTCAATCTGAGGGTATCAGTTGCACAAATGGAGGTCCCTGGACTTCAGTAGCAAATATCCTCAGGAAGAAAAGTGCATAACAAACAGGGCTTATGGGTAAAGTTTCATTTCAGGATCTGATTCAATCAGAAAAACCGGTTTTAGTTGATTTTTCGGCAGAATGGTGCGGACCATGTAAGATGATGGCTCCTGTCCTTCGTGAATTGAAGGCCCTTGTCGCTCATAGGGCAACAATTATCAAAATCGATGTTGACAGAAATCCGGAAATCTCTGCTGTCTACCAAATCAGGGGAGTACCGACATTAATGATCTTTCAGAAAGGCGAGATAAAATGGCGGCAATCGGGTGTCCTGACAGCACATCAATTGAAGCAAACCTTATCCCGGTTTTATCAACCGGCAGTTGTTTAAATTTTGGATTACAGGTATTGGTTGATGATATTTTCAAACAATTCCTGCCGACCGCTTATTTTTTCGGGATCGCCATGACTTGCGGCAAATGCAGCAATATCCTGAAGTGTGCTTCTTCCTTGTTCAAAGGCTTTCCCCTCAACTGATCCAAATGAGCTATATCTTTCATTCCGCAATGATTTGTAATTCGAGCTCTCCAAGATTTTATCCGCAACTATAAGCGCCCGTGCAAAGGCGTCCATACCCCCGATGTGAGCATAAAAAATATCATTCAGATCTGTGGAATTTCTTCTGGTCTTTGCATCAAAATTTATCCCGCCACCCTGTAAGCCTCCGGTTTCAAGTAAGATTAACATCACCTCTACCAGCTCGTAGACATTGTTTGGGAACTGGTCCGTATCCCAGCCATTCTGGTAGTCTCCACGGTTGGCATCCATGCTTCCCAACAAGCCAGCATTTGCCGCCACCTGAACTTCATGTTGCATGGTGTGTTGCGCCAGCGTCGCATGGTTAAACTCAAGATTCAATTTAAAATCATCCATGAGATCATACTCACGTAAAAAACCAATGACGGTAGCTGCATCAAAGTCGTACTGATGTTTCGAGGGCTCCATTGGCTTCGGCTCAATGAAAAAGTTGCCTTTAAAACCTTGCGATCTGGCATAATCCTTCGCCATATGGAGAAAACGGCCCATATGATCCAACTCCTTTTTCATATCTGTATTCAAAAGACTCATATAGCCCTCACGGCCTCCCCAGAAAACATAATTCTCTCCTCCCAGCCTGATTGTTGCATCAAGTGCATTTTTAACCTGAGCCCCGGCATAGGCCACCACGTTAAAATCCGGATTGGTGGCGGCACCATTCATGTATCGTGGATTAGAAAACAGATTTGCAGTCCCCCACAGAAGCCCAACACCTGATTCATCCTGTTTTTCCTGGGCATAATCGGTGATAAACTGCAGTCTTTTCCCGGATTCCTGAAGTGAATCCCCCTCATCAATGAGGTCAAAATCATGAAAACAATAGTAGGGTGCCCCAATTTTTGTAATGAACTCAAAAGCAGCGTCCATTTTATCTTTAGCACGCTGATACGGATCACCGGAGGAAAGCCATGGAAAGTCTTTGGTAGCCAGCCCGAACGGATCACCTCCGGTTCCGCAGAAGGTATGCCAATAAGCGATGGCAAACTTGAAATGATCGACCATCTTCCTGCCTGCTACAACCCTTTCAGGATCGTAATATTTAAATGCGAAAGGATTATCGGACTCGTTGCCTTCGTATGTGACACGGCTGACTCCCTTAAAAAATTCAGTATCTCCTAAAATCACTTTTTTTACACTCATTGGAATAAATTTTATATATCGTAATAATGTCTTAAGTTTTCTTCCCATTGAAGATACGACTCTTCGTACCTGGTCCGGATCATTTCTGTTGGATCCGTCCTTGTCAAACATTCCAGGGTATCAAAAGCCTCATGCGTTGAGTTATAAAAGCCACAACCCACGGCAGCCCCTCTCGCCGCCCCCTCACCTCCATCGGTCTGATAAAGCTCTACCGGTGAATTTGTTGTGTTGACAAAAGCCTCCAGGAACAGTGTGCTAAGAAACAAATTTGATTTTCCCGCCTTGACAAGCCTGGCATCCAGACCCAGTTCTTTCAGCGCCTTGAAACCATAATTCAAGGCAAACACAATGCCTTCTTTTGATGCACGGATCAGATGGCCATCTGAATGCTGATTAAAATCAATCCCGAGAATATTTGATCTGAAATTTCTGTTTTTCAATATTCGTTCAGCTCCGTTTCCAAATGGAAAAACCTGGACTCCATCAGAACCAATTGGGATATCCTTTGCCTTTTGATTCATTGCCTCGTACGGTACTGTTGATTGAGAGAATGAGAGCAATTTTCTTATCCAGCTAAACAAGATCCCGGTACCATTTATACATAGCAAAACACCGTTTCTCTTCTGATCGCCCGTATTATTCACGTGTAAAAAAGTGTTCACTCTGAATTCCTTATCGGAAATATTCTGATCCGAAACACCGTAGACAACTCCTGAGGTGCCGGCCGTAGCAGCAAACTCTCCCGGCTCCAGTACACCAAGTGAAAAAGCATTATTTGGTTGATCGCCAGCCCTGTAGGCAACCGGGATCCCCGGTTTCAATCCCAGTTCTCCGGCAATTTCTTTTGTCACCTCTCCCTGATTTCCAAATGTCGGAACAACATCAGGGATCAATCCCGGGGGAATGCCGAAATGATCCAATAACTTCCCGGACATTTGGCCCTCTTCAAAATCCCAGAAAATACCCTCAGACAGTCCACTTTCCGTAGTGCAAATCTCCCCGGTGAGTTTCATGGCTACATAATCTCCGGGAAGCATTATCTTATGGATCTTTCCGAAAATTTCAGGCTCATTCTCTTGCACCCACTTCAGTTTGGATGCCGTGAAATTTCCCGGGGAGTTAAGCAAATGCCGGTCACAATAATCCTGACCCAAACCATGATAAGCCCTGTCCCCAATTTCGACGGCCCTGCTATCACACCAAATAATGGACGGTCTTAGCACATTACGATCACGATCTACCACTACCAGTCCATGCATCTGATAGGAAATACCAATCGCGGAAATATCGGATAACCTGACCTGACCGGACAACTCCTTCATTCCTGTCTTAATATTATCCCACCACTCATTTGGGGACTGCTCCGCATACCCTGTAAGGGGTGAATGAATAGTCATCTCTTGTTTTGGGTAGAATGTTGAGGCTACGGTCTTTCCCTTTATACCATCAAAAACCGATAATTTGACTGACGAACTACCTAAATCGATTCCTAAAAACTGCATTCAACTATTAATTTGGTATGTAAATGTAAATACTTATAGTCATATTGACTATAAGTTAATGATTTTTTTTATTTTTGGCGAAACGCCATGTACTTGTTATGAACAGCATGAACCGAATAATGGAAGATATATCCATTGACTGTGTGATCTTTGGGTTCACAAATGATCTCAAGGTCTTGCTGGTCCAGCATGGAGAAGGGATCAGCAAAGGGAAATGGGCGCTGCCGGGCGGATGGATCACCTATGACGAGTCGTTGGATCAGGCAGCTTATAGAATTTTATATCTGCTTACGGGAGTTAAAGACATATTTCTGGATCAGATGAAAGCATTTGGAGCCAAAAACAGATTCCCGGACAAGAGGGTCGTTACCGTAGCATATTATTCCTTAGTAAAAACGGAAGATTATGATCTGGTAGCCGGTTTTACGGCCTCAGATGTGAAATGGTTCAAGCCTGACGAGATCCCACGGCTTCCCTATGACCACAATGAGATACTTGAGTATGCCTTCAGGCAATTACAAAATAAGGTTCGGCATGAACCGGTAGGATTTAACCTGTTGCCTGAAAAATTTACGTTACACCAACTTCAGGTCCTTTATGAATCAATCCTAAGGATCAAACTGGACAAACCTAACTTTAGGAGAAAAATACTCAACATGAATTTGCTGATGGATCTGAATGAAAAACAGAAAAATGTTTCACACAGGGCGGCAAAACTCTATCAATTTAACAGTGAGACTTACGATACCTTGAAAGAGAAAAAATTTGTCCTGGATCTGTAATTTTCCCTAAACAAGGTCCATGACGCCAGCGATGTATTCCTGAAATTTCAGACTATTGGCCAGGGGCATTATTTCAGACTCTCTATCTCCGCGCTGAAAATGCCTGCATACAGCTTCGGCCTCAAAGTTGAGCCCAATGCTTTTTCTGTTGTCCCGA
Organism: Cyclobacteriaceae bacterium; assembly: GCA_028278225.1. Classification (GTDB taxonomy): domain Bacteria; phylum Bacteroidota; class Bacteroidia; order Cytophagales; family Cyclobacteriaceae; genus JANQEU01. The sequence continues at coordinate 7,668 of JANQEU010000092.1, read as the reverse complement.
AAATGCTCAATCAATTGGGATCCCCGAAATAATTTGCATTCCCTTGCCACCCAAAATCGCGGAAGAACGATCATTCCCTTATCCCCAATGATCATTGCATGATTGTAAAGATCACATCGAAATGAACATGTAAGGTTGGCCACCATATCACCATAATCGAAAATCATAGTTACGTCATCATCCACTCCAGTTTGAGCTGTCTTGCCTGCTACATGTATTTCAACCGGATCCTTACCTGTAAACAACCATGCGATTGCTATGGGGTAAATGCCGATATCCAGAAGAGATCCTCCACCTAAATTTGGATCATATATTCTGCTCCGGGGATCAAAGGCAGTATAAAATCCGAACTCCGCAACTATCCGCTTCAGACCGCCAATGGCACCTGAACTGACCCATTCCCTGGCTTTTTGAACTGCGGGAAGAAAATAGGTCCACATCGCTTCCATTAAAAAACCATTGGTTGTTCCGGCAATCTCAATAAGCTCCCTTGTTTCCTTCACGTTCACACAAAGTGGTTTTTCACATAGAACTGCTTTTCCCGAATTAAGGGCTCCGGATGCATTATCAAAATGAAAATTGTGTGGGGTGGCAATATATACCACATCCACATCGTCGTCCTCAAACAACGCCTCATATGACCCGTACGCCTTTTGAATTTTGTGCCTTGAAGCAAAATTTTCAGCTCTTTCCAGGTTCCTGGAAGCTACCGCCATTAACTCCGCAGATCCAACAAATTTGAGATCAGAAGCAAACTGGGAGGCGATATTCCCGGTTGATATTATACCCCACCGAACCTGATTCACAACGACATATTTGATGTCATAAAAAAGAAGCCATCCGCTGATTGGCAGATGGCCTCGATGTGAATTTTATTTTTTCGAAAATTAGAAATCAAGCAGCTTATCCAGTTTATCAGCGGCAATGTTGGCCTCATCCTGTAGCGACTCCTTCATCGCTTGAAGTGCCATATCCCTGGCTAGCGCCTGGCTGTATGCAATTCTGACTGCACATTCAACATTCTTCGTTTTCTCATTTTTCCGATACATCTCAACCAATCCGATCACCCGTCCCATCTTCTGGGCTACCACGTTTTTGGCTACCGCAACTGTCTTCTGCAAGGTTGCCGCTTCTTCAGAATTGATTTGGTTATTGGCAATTTGATTGTCAATGGTTGCGGCTATTTGAGATGAAAGCTGATTAGCAATTTCGAGCTTAGCTAATTCAGTAGCCTGCAGCTTCGCCGCAGACTGCGTTCCCGCCAGTGAATTTCCGGAAGCCACTAAATAAGCGGGGAAGCCATTCTCATCTTCTTCAAGCGATTTCTGATATGTTTTTTCCAATTGCTTTTCCAATGGCAAATTGCCAGGAGCTACAAACCATCCGTCTTTTTCAAGGTCTTTCGCCTCCTTCTTCGCATACTTCAATTTCGTCTTGAAATCCTTGTTTTTCACCTTTTTCTGTGAATATGCTGGTACCACCATCATGATCACAATGGCAATCGATAAAATTCTGTACAGGGTCTTCATTTGGATTTTTAATTTCAAGTTAATAAATAATTAGTTTACTAATCGTACTCGGTTTTTGTGTAGTAGGATTTTGTTTCCCACTCGTTAATTCGTATACATTATCTGAAACGAACAAATCAAGCTCTCTGAGATAAATTAATCCGTCATTTTTTAGATCAGCCTTTTTATTTCTTAATCCCTCAATCAAGGATAAAGTAAAAACGCCATGTTCCCACTCCTCACTTTCCAGTGAACTTTCTTCCCCTGTGGAACCGGACATGATGACAACCCCCACCTCATTTGAGCCCATCTCCCTCATCGCTTCCGTATTCTTTATATAGGCTGTATTGGATACAAGGCTTGAGCCTAAGGCTCCGCTGTGGCATGTATCCAGAAACATTAAAACACGACATGGCAGTTGTGAAAGCACATTTGCTATTTCATTCCAATTAAGGCAGGTACCCTTTAGGTTCATCTCATCCGCATCATGCGTAAGAACATAGTAAAATCCATCTTCATTGATGCCATGGCTTGCAATAAACAAAATCACCTGATCCTTGGGCTGTACCTTTTCCGCAATAGAATTCAAAGTCTCAAGAATGTTGTCTTTCGTGGCATCCGCATTCAATAAATTTACGCCACTGAATTCATTATAAATCGGACTGGATCGGGACGAAAATATTTCATACATGGACGCCGCATCATCATCCGCATAGGTCAGATTGAATTTAGTGTTTTGAAATTCCGATACACCTATCCCGACAAAATACAGGTCAGGTTTATTATTTACGTCGATAACGGCTATGCCTGTATTGCCACTTTCCCTGAAATTTGGATTCAGGATGACCCGCTTTTCCGAAATGATCTTTGAGCCTTCAGTAGATGCGAAAATCTGAACTACTGTTTTATACGCGGTTAATGTGAGTATCTCATCCACCTGCTTGATATCGGTAATTCCTCTTTTGGAAGGCATGGCTTTCCCCTCCACCAGTATTCTTGTTTTGACAATGGGCTCTTCACTGAAAATTGTCGCCCTGATCCTGTATTGGTTGGTAGATGTGGTAATCTGATATTCAACGGGGTCATCCCACTGTATTTGAGGTTGGCCGGGCAGCTCTTCCTGTGTCAGATCCCGAACATCAGAATTACCTACCTCATCCAGCGATTCTTTCAGAAATACACCGGAATACGAACTCACATCAAAGAACCTGGCCAATTCCTCTTCCTTTCCATTGATTTGCCAACTTAGAAACTGCTCGCCTCCTGACGAAGCGCTGTAATTGCCGGCCTCATCCCAGATAATCCATTCGTACTTCTTGGTAACAAACAGATTATATTTCAGCGAGTTATCAGCCAGCGACCAAACTTTGATAATTTGATCTCCTCCGTATGTGTAGAAATATTGATCATCTGCTACCACAGATAATACCTGGCCATTGTGGCCTGGCAATGTTTTGACGAGATTGCCGTCTCCATCATATACTTTAAGCGTCCTGTCACTGCCCACCACAATGTTTTCATTGCTGAGCAGACAATAACTCAACACGCGCCCGTCTGTACGGCTATTGGTTATATTGAAATTTGAGCCAAATGATAACTGGTTCGGGGTTAGCCTGGTGAATTCAAACAAGCCGTCCGTAATGCTGGGACCCTTGAATCCGGACATCTCACCCTTATCACGAATGATTTGTTCCAGTTCGAAATCAAAATATCCCTCTGGTACACGTGAATCATCAGATACGAATCCAAGCTTCCTGTCTTTAATAAATAATCGTCTGAAATCTTTACCCCGGCCGGCCAGTGCATAGGTAGGTGTTAATTTGTCCTTATCAATACTTATCAGATTTCCGCTTCTACCCTGCCCGATGATGAGTTCGTTTTCCAGGAAAAGCGCGGCTGATACATTCCTGTTTCTGGAAAAAACCGATTGCATGGCGCTTGGGTTCCGAAGATCAATAACCACCTGTCGATCGGCAGATACGAAAGCCTTGGTCCCATTTTTGTCGCAGGCTATCGTGACCACCGGGGCATTAAATTGTGTGATTTGCAGCTCCAGGGCCCCATTCCATCCCCAAAAGTTAAGGATCCCTTTTTCACCACCAGTAAGAAACCCAATGCTATTAGCATCAACTTTCTTAACAGCCCCCAAATGGCTTCTCAGTAATACCGGTTCTACCGAACCAAGTCCTGCCACATCCCACATCAAAGTAGTTTCGTCATCAGAAACGGAGAGCATTTTATCTCCCTGCGGAGAAAAAGCCAGATCATTGACCCTATCCTTATGATTCGTGAGTGTTTGAGAAGCTATAAAGTTTGAATTTGGTGACGGTCTTGTCCAGATGATGATGCTGTTATCAGCACTGGCACTTGCCAGGAGATTGCCATCAGGAGAGAACTCAAGGTCGGTTACCACATTACTATGTTTGACCAGTACTTCCTTGATTTTACCGGTTTGGATGTCAAGCAATTTGATATCATTCAGGGAGGAGTAGCCGGCAACCGCCAGAAACCGCCCGTCCGGTGATATGGCTGAGGCATAAAGCATACCATTGGGTCCGGAAGGATCTGCATACACCCTGAATGTCCGATTCAATACCTGATCATCCAGCACCCAAAGTCGAATGGTCTTGTCGTCACTGATAGAGATTAACTCATTCGTAAGACTGCTGTATTCCAGGCCGTTTACCAGCGCATTGTGTCCCTGTGGATCAACCACCAGAAATTTGTTCTCATCAGGATCCTGATTGAAAAAAGGTAATATCAGGTAAAGTATAAATAGCAGGTTCATATCTATTTGGCAATTGTGATATCAATGACTTCAAGAAACATATTATCGTTTACTGAAACGTTTTCATTAAGCCATTCCCGAAAACTCTTTGAATCCGTATACTTGGGAAAATCAGCGTACTTCCTTGTATCAGCCTGGCTTTCAGCAGCATAGCCAGCCTTATCACTTGAAAGCGCAGGTTTGTAGTAGTTTTCAGTAGAAAAAATTACATAAAGCAAATCCATCTCAAACTCCTCATTGGTAAACAGCTCGTATTCATCCACCACCGACAGATCGGTATATGCGTATTTTGGGTCCTGTCTGAACAGGTAATACTCTTTGTCAGCTTCAATCGGGAGGGTATTCCCTCTCATATTTTGGTATGGCAGAAGCATCTGGCAGTTGCTTTCGTCATCCATATAGATACTTAGAAAACCATCCACCGGGCTCTTGAAATAAAAGAACATTGGATCGCCATTATTGAAATCCTGCGTCGCACAACCCAGGTTCAGGCATTTTAACGGTTTTGCCTCAAATTGCACGGCAGCTTTTACTATTCTTCTGGCCATCCCAGCTACCGAACATGTGATCCATCTCTCATCTCCGGTATCCAAAAACTGATATTCTGGTGGCTTCACATCTTCCACCCATATGCCATTAACGAAACTGTTGGCAATGGCATTGAACCGGGTGTTTGTTCCCCCCTGATTCGAGGTCTCGATCCGGGTTCGGGTTGATTGAGATATTTTGGTGCCAAATTCGTCTGCCATGGCCTGAAGCTTTGCCTGTTCGAGGGCAGTGGCCTTGGCCTGATCCTCCGACATCCAGGACTCAACTACCATTTGATACGAGGCGCTGACCCTTTCCGGTTTACGCTGTGCATAAATTGCAGTTGAACACAAACAAACAATTAAAATGAATAACGACCGCATATTTAATATTTAATAAAAAAGCCCATCCCATCCCGATTGACCAGGATTTGGAGGGGCTTCTAAGTTAGTTATTTATCCTTTAGTTGTTGAAATCTACGATAACATTGTCCTGCATCAAACCCTGAATGGTTGGGGTTTGTTCGATATTTCTGAATCTCCTTGCGTAGTAAGGAACTCCGTCAGATTTGTCAGATACGTATCCGTAAATTTCACCGGCTGTCAACATGCCATCCCCATCTTTGTCCGTGATATCCTTATCCTGGATTGCCTTCAGGAAGAAGTAAGTGAACATACCATGGTTTTGTTCGGAATACCAGGAAGATACCTGCGTACCTGCGGAGGATGAAATCATAACGCCATTCTGAATGCTGTTGAATCCCTTCGCTTTAATACCAATGGGAGAAATCCCTTCCAGGATCTCAGCACCGGAGAAGCAGGCATCTGTTATAACTGTCGTGGACTTTGAAGGGATCTTTGACAGGTTATTGAAAAATACTTCGGTACTGTAACCGGAAATGGTAATGTACTGAGGATCACACTCCTTGGGAACAAAATAACCTGTGTTCGTCCTCAGGTCAGGAGCTCCATGACCTGAATAGAAAATGAACAGATCGGATTTTTCAGGTTTTACAGCGTTGAAGACTTTTCCCCGATATTCCAGCTTGTTACCAAACAGCACCTCAAAATCAGTTTTACTGGCATCTTCATAGTAGAAAATATTGAATTCCTTAAAGCCCATTACTTTCATGAGATATTCCTTCATCATCCGAGCGTCATGGATCGCAAAATCGACATTTTTCGTCTTGTCATAATTAGCATTACCAATTACAACAGCGATACCGTCATTGTTGACAGCTCCTGTCGCGGGTATGTTAAGATCAACATCGGACTTTAACACAATTTCTGCAGCGGCTGGTGTTGCGGCAGCTGCAACCGGCTGGGTGGTTGGCTGAGCCTGTATTTTGTTCAAATAGGCTTTTTGTAATAATCCACCAAGGTTTACGGCATTACTCGTCCCTTCCGAGCTCTGAGCAAGGAGCCCGAAAGCAATAAAAGAGGATAGCAGATAGAATGCGAAACGTTTCATAGGGGTTTTTACTTTTCTTTTGCTACAAATTAACTATAAAATATAATTTCGTCAAATACCGTTTCTCTGGTATTTTCTTTAATTCCGGCCTGAAAGTTACGTAGTAATTTACCAAAAATATTTACGAAATCCAAATAAATCGCGTTATAATACAATTATTTCTTGTGCAATTCGTTAGTGCAAAATACTGTTTTGGCAATTTCCATCAAAGCCCGGTATCACTAATGCCGTTAAAACCTGTTGATCAGGAATTTTCGTGGTCAAATCCGAAATGTTTGCTGAAGAAGATATCTATTGCACGATGAGATTGGATTCGTCGACTTATGGATTTTCTCTGATCCGGTTATAGTATGTAATTATCTTAACAAAATCCATTTCCCGTTTCGGCTTTAGCTTATTTTTATCCACATATTCTTCCAGATTCCTGACATCCCTCGGAGGAAAAACCTTCCGGATAACATTTTTATTTAATGCCACCATTCTGGCCGGAGCACCATCGAAAGAAATGAACCATTGGTCACTTTTGCGCTCAAAATTTGCCGGTGTTGCCTTGTCATAGCTACTTCGAGGGGGCATGGGATCGTTAAAAGTGACATTGAGTTTCTTATATAGCGCACAAGGGCCTTCCACCTCCGGGATGAGATAACCACTCTTTAATTTGATTCCTGAATTATAGTCGATTCTCACATATGTCACGCCATCCAAAAGCAAACGGTCCATTTCATAGTGATTAAGGAGAACTTTCAATTCCTGGCCATCCAAATACTCAATTTCATCAGTGTAGATATTGTAACGAAAGTAATTTTTCACAGTGTCTCCTCTTTTCAGGATCAGGTAACCTTCTAAAAGGACCTCTTCCGCGTAAGGTGTTCCTTCTATTTCACTATAGTTCAGTTTACGTCTCACAGGCACAAAATCGCCAAGGTATTTCTTTCTTCCAACAGTATTTAAATCGAGTTGAGCATAAGTTGTATCGATGAGAAGGCAACATGCCATCAGGAGGAAGAGAAGAAATTTCATGAGTTTCCTTTTTGCTTGAGATAAAGGTACCCCTACTCTATCTAACTAATACAACAAGGGCATCATCAATTTCCCCATACGTCACGAGAAATAAGGCAAACAAACAACTCACCGTCACTCTGAGTGGAATGAAATGGAAACGAAGAGTCTCAGACCAGAAACGAGAGATGTAGCCTTCCGGAAAAATCCCCGAATGAACCGGAATTGCAGAAAGCAATAGTCACCATAACCATCAAAGTCATTTCGAACGGAACACAGTGAAGTGAGAAATCTTTTCATGATTAATGGCAACTGCGTCATAAATAAGTTTCTCTCTTATCTTGCACTATTGCCGAAGTTCATGAATAGATATCT
>JANQEU010000072.1 GCA_028278225.1 Cyclobacteriaceae bacterium | reverse complement strand
CTCGTTTGTGGAGACACGAGCCTCGGTTAAGTTTACTCCGTCAGCGCCTCCTTTTCACCCTTTAATTCCCTAAAGGGAAGGAGGCTTCAGTCAACCTGAGGTTGATCCGCAAATGTGATAAAGTAGGCTTAACCTGAGTTTCGGGATAAGAACAGTGAAAAAGAATCCTGCAAGGATGTTCATCCTCGCAGAATTTTTAGCTAATATTTAGTGCGCAAGGGCAAAAATTTCAGCAATCTCACAAACTACCCGCACTTCGTATGTCCGCAGCTCTTACATTTAATGCATCCTTCTTCGTAGATCAATCCGTCAGGATCGCCACAGTCCGGACATGCATGCCCTTTGAGCCTGGTACCATCAGGAATGAACCGCTTCAATGACCTGGCGACACCGTTCTTCCAGGTATTGATGCTGACATCATACAGATTCAGGTTGTCGACAAGATCCACCACAAACTGGATGGGCATTCCGTGCCTCAATACACCGGAGATCAGCTTGGCATAATTCCAGAATTCTTTGTTAAAGGATCTTGAAAGTCCCTCGATGGTAACTTTGAAACCGTCTCTGTCCGTATACTGGAAATCATACCGGTTACGATTTTGCGAGTTTTTGTTCTTTATGACCCAGCCCTTATCTACGTATGAAGGCAATATGAAAGCGTCTTCCGCTTTCCCTGTAAAGATCTCGTAAGGCTTATCGTTCAGTATCCCCACAACGGCGATCCACTTTTCATGTTCATTCTGGAACCTGATGATCTCAGCTTCCAGTTTCTTCGGACGTTTAGGCGGCGCGGTTTCCACGATATCATTGGAGATGCACGCTTTACCTTCATCATCAGCCACCAGAACACCGCTCCTGGAACCATCCCGGTATACCGTGATACCTTTCAGTCCCTGTCGCCAGGCCTCTACATAAATATCCGCCACCTTATCCACTTCCACATCATTCGGTAAATTGATGGTGGAGCTGATCGAATGCGTGACATATTTCTGAACTACCGACTGGATCTTGATGCGCTTGTGCCAGTCTATCTCAGGGGCTGTAGACTCAAAATAGGGACTTTGTGTGATGTCCGTATTCTTGGTCGTCTGCATCCATTCATTCAATTTTGTATGGTAGACATTGAATTCTTCCCAGCTGTCACCTAATTCATCCACAAAATCCACCTTGGCGTTTTTGTCATTGGCATTGACTTTCCTTCGTCTTTTGTAGGAAAGCAAAAAGACAGGCTCGATCCCTGAAGAGGTCTGGGCAAGCATGCTAAGTGTGCCTGTGGGAGCTACGGTACTGATTGAAATATTGCGACGGCCATGTTTCATCATTCGGTCATAGATCTCGGGTAACTCACCCTTTAGCATTTGAATAAATGCGGAGGATTCTTCTATCCCCGGGTCAAATGCTTCAAACTTGCCGCGTTCAACCGCCAGGTCTATGGAGCTGTCAAACTCCGCCCGGCATTTTTCTTTCATGATCCGGCTTATCTCATGTATGGAATCATCGGAATCAAACTTATATCCCAACGCGGCCATGCAATCCGCTAGGGCGGTAAAACCCATTCCCGTTCTCCGGCCTTTTTCACCCGTACTGTGAAGCAGTTTCCATGTTTCAAGCTCATTCTGCTTGATGTGCCCGGGCTCAGGATCATTTTCGATCTTGCTGATGATCTTTTCAACTGCCTCAAGCTCAAGGTCAACGAGGTCATCCATTAGGCGCTGCGTTTCGTAAATGACCTTGTAGAATTTTGAGAAGTTGAAAGAAGCATTTTTAGTGAAAGGGTTGTCCACGAAGTTGTACAGGTTAACGGCAATCAACCGGCAACTGTCACCACCCTGCATCGCAATTTCGGAGCAGGGATTGGTGGAAACATTTTTATAACCCGGATAGACGGACGAAGTCGAATAGTAGTGTTGCCTGTCCCAGAATATGATCCCCGGTTCCGCTGTATTGTGGGCACATTTAATTATGGTCTCCCAAAGGTCTTTCGCCCGTATGTCTTTCGTGACTTCCGGGTCTTTGGCTTCAATCGGCCATCTTAATGTAAATTCTTCATCGTTTTGCACTGCCCGCATGAATTCATCGGAGATCCTTACCGAAACATTCGCACCCGTCACCTTGGACAGATCCTGCTTCATTGTAATGAATGTTTCGATATCCGGATGAGCAACATCCATGGTCATCATCAGCGCTCCCCGTCTGCCATTTTGGGCTACTTCCCTTGTTGTATTTGAAAAACGCTCCATGTAGGAAGCTGCTCCGGAAGTAGTGCCGGCGGAGTTGGTTACCGCGCTTCCTGCGGGACGTATCCCTGAAAGGTCGATGCCCACACCGCATCTGCGTTTGAACAGTTGGACGAGCTGCTGGTCGGTGTATAAAATTCCGCCGTAGGAATCATGGATCTCAGGCATGACCACGCAATTTGAAAGTGACGTCAGCATGTGGGGATTTCCGAGTCCGGACATGATGCTTCCCTGTGGGATCACATACTTGAAATCCTTCATTAACCGGTAGATATCCTCTTCGCTCAGCCGTGTTCTTTTTTTTCCGTAGTCCGAAAGGTTTTCAAGGTTTTTCCGGCTGCGCCGCTTTTGGTATTTGGTTTCAATTCTTGCGAATTCCCTGGCCATACGATGATGCATTTCATCAGGTGTTTTCTCCAGCAGATCACCTTTTTTGGTTTTCAGGGCATACTTTGTAATCCAGGTAGTAGCTGCAAGTTCATCGCCATGAAAATATTCAAGACATGAGCTCAAAACCTCCTTATAGGAGTAATTGGTCGTTCCGTTCTTTTCTGTCTTAAGGTCAATTTGTTCGCCCACTTCGGCAATCGGGGCAGAGGTTGTTCCTGTCATTTTTTGATACGATTAGAAGTTTGGAAATCTGGTAAATGGTGGTTTATTTCCAGGGACCCAACAGGACTCAAATTAGAGTTGAAATAATTTTTTAGACAATGATATGAATCATGTCCCAACTCACTTTTTGTGCTGAATGGAAAACACGGCAGTTTTAACTCTTTTACTAATTCGTCCGTCGGCTTCATTTTGTTCAAGTATTAGCTGTTGAGATTCAGGCCTTTCAAAGACTTCCTTCAAGTTATAAATAGGGGAGACCGGAACCTCGTTACGGGCACATCTTTCAAGTAATTCATTTGAAAAAAAATTTGAAAAAAAATTGTCAAATTCGTCAATTAGCTGCTTTCGATGCTTCACTCGTTGCGAATTTGTCGAGAATCTTGTATCCGATGCTACCTCAGGAACATCCAGACATGCGCAAAGATTCCTGAACTGAACATCAGTACCAATCGATGGCATCACCGGTTTTTTGTCCTTTGTGTAAAAGATATCACCATATGGGGCAATATTCGGATGCCGGCTGCCCATTCGCTGAGGGATCTCTCCCAAATTGAGCCAGCTGGAAGCCTGATTGGCCAGGGAAGCAATTGCCGTATCGTATAATGAAACCGTCACTTCACTGCCTTCCCCGGTTTTCATTTTGTGGAGCAAAGCGATTAGAATACCTTCCTTTAGTTGGTGGGCTGCAAGAATATCCATTACAGCAACCGGCAGTTTGAGCGGAGGCCCTTCCGGTTCACCGTTCATCGACATCCAGCCGGTTTCCGCCTGGATCGTAACGTCAAATCCCGGTTTCGTGCTCCTGCTGTCATAAGCTGTGATGTTGGCATAGATCAATTCGTTATTTATCTCCCTGAGAGATGAATAATCCATCCCGATCTTTTTGGCCGATCCGGGTTTGAAATTACAGATCACAATGTCGGAGCTACTGATAAGATCAATTACATCACGCCGGTCCGTATCATTTCCCAGGTCCCGGAAAAGACTTTGCTTGTTCCAGTTTACACTGTGGTAATATGCAGACTTTCCGGCAGTGCTGTCCTCCTTATCCATTTTCCAGCCGCGGGTGATGTCTCCATTGGTTTTTTTATTTTCTATTTTGATTACCCGGGCGCCAAGTTCGGCAAAGAACATACCCACTGCCGGGCCGGCCAGCACTCCCGATAGTTCTATCACTGTCAGGTCTCTAAAAATACTCTGGATATCCATGTGCGATTGTTAAGACGGATCGATGCGACCCCAAATTCCATGGATTCAAGTTAAGAATTTTTAAAGGACAGGTTTAACCTGTTAGATAATAGTTTTACTACCGGATTAAGTCAAAAAACCTGGCTGCCATTCAGTTCAGCTTCGAGCTCAACGGCACGATGATGCAATATGTTGTTTTCAAGATGGATGTGTACGTGCAGATCCGTTTCAAACTCTTCAAGCTTGGCATATAGCGCTTTATAAGTATTGCACGCCCATTCCGGAGGCGTGAAGTCATTGCTTAGACTTCGCATTTTCTTAAAGGCGTCTCCGGCACTTTCATGCTCGCGTTCCATCATGTTTATCGGATTTCTGACCGTTCCAAACATTGGCACGGGTGCAGGTTCAGCGTTTCTTTTGGCATTGACCAATTGTCTGATGTATGGAAACAGGATGGCTTCTTCCTTGTGCATGTGGAGCATCAATTCCTCGGCAATGGCGTGCATCAGTGTCTTAATCTCAATTGTTTCCGGTGCATGCTCACCATGTACCTCCGCAACCTTGTCAGCATATCCGATCAGCAGGGGTATAGCTTCCTGAACGTAGGCGTGATGTTTTTCTATTATGTGGTCTATCAGGACATCAGCGTCCCATAGTACATATTCCTCATCGTATGATTTGGGCTTTTCGGTCTTGGAAAGTTCGCCGGCAAATTCCTCAATGTCAATCTCCTTTTCCCGGCATACTTCCGTAATGGATTTACTGCCACCACAGCAAAAGTCAATACCATATTTCTTGAACACATCGGCAGTTCTGATATTTTCCGATACCAGTTGAGCCACCGTCTTGTTTTGTAGATCAGTCATAATTGATTTCATAAATTTTACAAATTGCCCGCGAAAATACAAAGGTCAATGAACAGCCGGACTGAGAATTATCAATTGAGGTCTTGATTGTCGTGGTTTGTGGTGTGAGGTGCTGTGTTATCTCCGATTCGGTGTTGAGTTATGTGATGTAGTAGTTGCTAAATTTCAAGGTCATCCGGAAAATGTTAAATTACAGTGCTACTAAACTCACCTGTAACCATGAAAAAACTTACCCGACATCTACCCCTTATCGTCGCACTCGTTTCAATTAATTGCGTCTTCGCACAAGGAACCGGACCCATCTTAAATGAAGAAGATGTATCGAGGTTCATAGAAACTTACAGGCCAATGACTCAGGAACTTGAAGCGCTGGGACACGATCTTGATATGGGTGAAGATGAAAACACGGAAAATATGTTTGCCACCATGAATGCTTCAATAGCGGCTTTGATGGCCAATAATGAAGTATCCGCCATCATCAATAAATATGGTTGGGACGAAAAATTCGGCATGGTGTTCATGACGATCAGTTTCGGCTACATGTACAATACCATGGCGAGGGAAATGGAAGCCCTCCCTGATGAGCAAAAGGAACAGGTCAAACCGATGATGGATATGATGTTGGGTCAAATCCGGTCTGTGACCCATGAAAAAGATCTGGAGTTGGTGAAATCCTATCTGACTGAACTGGATCCTGTATTTAAGGAGTAACTCCTTTTTTGGTCGGCGCAGTATAACAGGCTATTCATCAGCATTTGTACATCTAATTGTCCCCCTCATGCCATTCGCAATAGCTTGTGCCTGTCTCACGAAGCAATATATGCTGTAGTTCAATGTTTTCCGGCAGATGATTTCTCAGGATCCCGGCTATTTCCAGCACCATATTTTCACATGTTGGCTGGTAGGGCACATATCTGACCCGGTCATTATTCTTTTCAATTCCGGCAAACCTGGAATCCGCCCTGAGAATCAACCGGTGATCGAAAAGCCCGAATACATGATCTTTCACGATCGCTTTCAGCGTCCCGAAATCCATCACCATCCCACAGGCAGGTGAGTTCTTATCTTCATTCACCTTTCCCTTAACTGTAATTTTCAGTTTGTAGGAATGACCGTGAATGTCTTTGCATTTGCCCTCGTAGTTGTCAAGTGCGTGTGCCGCCTCGAAGCTGAATTCTTTGGTTATCCGGATTATACTCATTTGTCGTGGTAACTGGGTTTGCCAAATTAAGGAGATAATGTAATTTTATTAGATGATTTTTAACATGATCACAATCATGGAATGTTTTTGAGAAAGATTGCAGATTTACTACTAATAACCTAAAAAAAGAAACATGAGCAAATTCACCGAAGTTCTTGATCGACTGGACAAAAATCAAAATTACGCTTATTCACTGATCCGTATTTTTCTTGGAATTGCGCTGTTTGTCAGAGGGTTGATCCTTATCTCTAACCCGGAGGCACTGGTTGAGTTAGCCAGCCCTGAAAAATTTACGGTATGGTACTCCTACATAGCCATAGGTCATTTGTTTGGGGGTCTGTTTCTTGCATTGGGACTTTTTACCCGTATCGGCGCTTTATTTCAGATCCCTATCCTGGTAGGCGCCGTTTTTCTGGTGCATGAAAGAAGGCTGTTGAACGGTGATCAATCCGTGGAACTTGCGGCGCTTGTTCTTTTTCTGTTGATCTTGTGCTTTGTGTTTGGTTCCGGACGATATTCCGTTGGTAAGCGAGTCAACTTACCTTATTTATGATATTTATCTGAGTGATACCAGCCAGGCAATAGATCCCTTCAGGACTTCCTTTGAAAATTGGCTAACGCAACAAAAGCGGGATTCCGGCAGCCCTGATATTGATCCTTACCTTGAATATGTAGTGTCCACTATTTCATCACCGCATCAATATCCAGCTCCATTTTTGCATATACTTTCAAGGCCGTGGACTGTATATTATTCAGGGCATCCTGGAGATAATCAAAACCTTTTTCCCTGGCAGGCCTTATCCACGGATTCATGATCACAGACCTCAGAACGAATAATCCGTTTCTGTCATAATCTTCCACAGTAGTTTGGATTTTAGCAAGGATAGATTCAACCGAGCTATAAGGATATTGACTGGGGAAAAATTGGGTATGGGAAATAAAATAGTTTTGAGTGTATGGCATATGCGCAAACGGTGCCCCATCCTGGAGCGTGTAGGATTTGTATATCTCTGAATTCAGGTGATTATGCTGATCCAGCCTTGAAGTGCCTTTTATTTTGAAAAAGAAGCAAACAACATTGGTATCAGGAGTGTTGACCGGTTCAAGAATCAGGGGATGACCCTCATCCTGAATGTTTTCGCGGTTAATCTCCATGATCTCATCATAAAAAAGCCTGGCATTTTCAATCGTTTGGCTGATGATCATGCCATGTCCCTCCGGAGAGAGGGGAATTGACCTGTGAGTTAACCAGGTAGCAGCGGCTGAAGCTCCGGGTTTTGATCCCTCCACGATATACGGTCCCATGGAATTGTCCAGGTCACTGATATCAAGCGGATTGGGAATCTCGCTGTCAAGTGTTATGTAAGGGGCGGTTTGGTGCGAGTGCAGCGCTGAAAACTTGTCTTTGAAGCTAATAATACCGGCCGGATAGGGGATATATCCCAGCTTGTGAGGATCTATTGTGACCGAATCAGCATGATGAATTGCCCCAATTGATCGCTTCACTTCATCAGACAGCACCTGCGTATTATCAGTATCCATTGTTTTCATATATCCGCCCCAGGCCGCATCCACATGAAGCCAGAATGACCGGTTGCGCTCCGATTCATATTCACGCTTTACCTCCAATATTTCATGAAGCGGATCTACCGCACCTGTTTCCGTCGTTCCGGTAATGCCTATCAATGCAGTTATTACCTGATCGCCTTTGAGATCGGTCAGTATCTTTTTCACGGCACGGATATCCATACGAAACTGGTTGGTTGTTGGGACGCATATGACATTTTTCTCGCCCAGCCCTAATAAGTTAATGATCTTCCTGATGCTGTAGTGGGCCGCTTCCGAAACCAATATTTTCGGCTCAATCCCAAGAGAATCATACACGTAATTCAGCCCATGTTTCGTAATACTGAAGTCGCCGTATTTTGCCTCACTCATCAGCTGGTGAACCGAACAATCTATTTCCTGTGATTTTATAGCATTGCCGATCATTTCCGGTAGCCTTACGAGCACATCAGGTTTCAATCCTATCAGTTCTTCCCGTGATAGTCCAACTATATTCGCCGGTTGTCCGTTGGCCATCGGGATCTGAACATCAATACCGTACTTCTTTGCTACGTGGCCAAAGGCAAGTCCGTTGAGTTGATTTTGTCTTGCCGCCCAAAGTGCTTCGAGATTAGCGACTGTCCCCCCGGATGTGATATGGGACCAGCTTCTATTGGCATCATAACCGATCATCGAGGCTATCATTTTTCCTACCTCCAATTCCAGTTTCACCGTGATTGGAGCGGCTTCCGGCGTGACATTGTTGGGATTGTAAAGCATGCCGGCGAAGTAACCCACAATGCCCGGCATGACATTTTCCGAAAGCATATGTGCCATGTACCGCGGTGAATAGAATGGAAAATCCGCCTTGAGCCGGCTTAGGATGACGTCCAAGTTATTACTCAATATGTCAAACCACGGCTCATGCCGCCTTCGTTGGGCCCTGTCCAGGATCTGCTGATCCTCGGGAAAATAATTTCTTCTCCAGTGCAGGTAGTCCTGCAGGATATAATTAATTATTTCGGACAGCGTCTTACCTTGCTCCGCTTTCGGACCCAGAAAGTAGGCTTCCATGGGTAATTCCTTTTCCATGACTCATTTTCAGGTTACATAATGGCCGCTTTCAACACCGTAGCACTCTTTCGATCTTCACCGGACCCCGCCACTGCACGGCGTTAAACGGGGCATTTATATTCTCATGCGCATAGTTCGCCTTTTTGGCAATAAATTTTCATGATTTGGATCATGAGAAAAACTAATTGAAAAGCTGGCTTCACTACCGTGATCAGGTCGATGTGAGCTGCTGTAAGGTTTCGACAAGCTCAACCTGACATCAGCGACAGGCTTGGGACGCCCAGTCGGCCAGACAGAAACCCTTCCTCAGTATTCACTCCTTGAAGCTGTTCGGAGATGCTGTGAAATTGGCTTTTGTTGGATTCTTAGAAACTCAGGTTAAAGTGCCTTGCCTGAGATTTTACTACCGGCTCGTCAGACGTTCCAGAACCAGTGTGATCAGTTCATCTACGATATCCGTGTGATTCTCACTAAACTCCTCGGTTGCCCTGTTTGCAATGATTGCACAGCAGGTGCAGCAATTATGATTTAGCAGGTTTCCAAGGCCGTACAGCACGGAACTTTCCATCTCAAAATTGGTGATCTTTCTATCGCCGTGACGGAAAGAAGCCAGTTGCTCGTTGAGGTTCATTCCGCCAGAGTCAAGATATATATATCTGCCCTGAGGCCCATAGAATCCGGAGGCAGTGGCCGTAAAACCTCTGATCATATCGCGCCCGCCTAACCTGTCGATAAGCGGACCGGACCCTTGTGTGACATAAGGCAGCGACATTCCCGGAGCTATGGCGATATGCCTCCTTAATTCAGACGTAAGCTCCTCTTCCTCGGCATTGAACGGGTAATCGTAATAATACACTATGCCGTCAAATCCCACAGCAAATTCCGAAACTACAAATGATCCCACTTTCACCTCAGGCTGGATGCCACCTGACGTGCCTACTCTGACAATATTGAGTGACTTTCTTTGAAGTTTTGGCTTTCTTTGAGACAGGTCGAAGTTCACCACAGCATCCAGCTCATTCATTACGATATCTATATTTTCAGTTCCAATTCCCGTGGATAACACACTGATCTTAAGGCCGTTCAGTATTCCTGTATGAGTAATGAATTCCCTGTTTTTGATCTCGAAAAGAATATCATCAAAGTATTGGCTGATTGCCCTTACACGATCCTGATCCCCTACGAGAAGGATGGTATCAGCCAGTTGCTCCGGGCGTAGCTTCAGATGGTATACACTTCCATCGGAATTGAGGATCAATTCCGTAGAAGTAGGTTGCTGTTCCGATTTTGACATCCGTCAAAGCTATTTCAATCACAGTATTTTAACGAAGAAAGACACATGAATAATCAATATGGAGAAGTGAGTAGAAGAGAAATAAATCATTTTTTCCTTTAAGTTAGGTCATCCGTCATACTGATATTCATCAAGTCCCATTGCTTTTAACCTCCCTATCTTCAAAACCACAAAATTAATCATCAGTATATGAAAGGATTAAGGATCATTGTGCTGGCCAAGCAGGTGCCTGACACAAGGAATGTAGGTAAGGATGCCATGAAGGCAAATGGTACCGTAAACAGGGCGGCCTTACCTGCCATTTTCAATCCCGAGGATCTGAAGGCGCTTGAACAGGCATTGATCATTATGGACAGGATTCCTGGTTCAACAATTACAATAATCACCATGGGCCCGGTGCGGGCTGCCAACATTATCAGGGAGGCCCTTTACAGGGGTGCAGACAGCGGCATTTTGATTACCGACAAGCGTTTTGCAGGTTCGGATACACTGGCAACATCGTACGCACTGGCGCTGGCAGTGAGAAAGACAGGCAAATATGACCTGGTGATGTGCGGACGGCAGGCGATAGACGGAGATACCGCCCAGGTGGGACCGCAGGTTGCCGAAAAACTGGATATACCTCAGATTACCTATGTCGAGGAAATAGGGGAGATAAAAGAGAAAAAAATAACGGTCAGGAGAAGACTTGAAAACGGAGTAGAAACACTTGAAGCTCCCTACCCATTGTTGCTGACCGTACACGGCTCCGCTCCGGAGTGCAGGAGCAGAAACGCCAAACTCCTGATGAAATACAAGCATGCCTGCACCCATACCGAATTACTGCATGAGGTTGAGGATTACATAAGCCTCCATGATATTCATCCTTATCTGGACATCACCGAATGGAATGTCGATGATCTAAAGGCGGATGTCGAGTGGCTGGGGTTGTCCGGTTCGCCAACCAAAGTACAGCGCGTGGAGAGCATCGTTTTTACGGTCAAGGAATCAACCACTGTCAACGGAGATGAGGAAGGCATTAATCAATTGATGAAAGAACTTATTGAACACCATAATATTGGCTGAAAGCATTTGATTATGAATAATGTAATTGTCTATTGCGAAGTACATGGTAAAGAGATTGCAGATGTGAGTTTTGAAATACTGTCAAGAGGAAGATCACTGGCCGGGGAGCTTAATGTGAAACTGGAGGCAATTATCCTGGGCCACAAACTTGACGGTGTGGAAAAGGAGCTTTATGAGTACGGCGTGGATATCGTACACAAGGGAGATCACAAATATCTTGCACCCTACACCACACTTCCTCATGCATCAGTTGTTACGGGTGTCTTCCAGAAAGAGAAACCACGGATCGGCCTCTTCGGCGCGACTTCCGTGGGAAGGGACATTGCCCCCAGGATCTCGTCAAAACTTAAATGCGGCCTTACGGCAGATTGTACGGAGCTGGTAATAGGTGATTATTTAGATAAGAAAAACAAAAAGACGTATAATGATCTTTTGCTCCAGAGGCGGCCTGCGTTCGGGGGTAATATCATTGCCACGATCGTAACGCCTGATACGCTACCACAGCTCGCCACCGTCAGGGAAGGGGTCATGAAGAAGGAAAAGCCTCCCACACCAAAGAAAGGGAAAACTGTGAACCTTGACATCGACAAGTACCTCAGCAAATCGGATCTTGCCGTAAAGATCATTGAACGGCATATAGAGAAAAACAAGCTGAACATTAAAAACTCCAGCATCATTGTGGCTGGCGGATATGGGGTAGGCTCCAGGGAAAACTTTGATATGCTGTATGAACTGGCCCACGTTCTGGGAGGGGAAGTAGGGGGTTCCCGGGCCGCAGTAGATGCGGGGTTTATAGAGCGGGACCGCCAGATCGGTCAGACCGGTGTGACGGTCAGACCAAAGTTGTATATAGCATGCGGAATATCAGGGCAGATCCAGCACAGGGCGGGAATGGATAAGTCCGCCATGATCATCTCCATTAACAGTGATCCGGAAGCGCCGATGAATAAAATTGCAGACTATGTTATCACCGGCGATTTAAGTAAGATCATTCCGCAAATGGTTAAATCCTATAAAGAAAATATCAAGTAATGCCGAACTACTTTAATGATAACGAAGACCTGAAGTTTTATCTTCACCATCCCGATATACAACATATCATCGAGCTCAAGGAACGGTCTTTCAGCGAAAAGGATAATTATGAATACGCCCCTCAAAATCATGAAGACGCCCTTGACAGCTACGAGCAGGTGCTGGATATTGTAGGCTCGATCTGCCATGATACAATAGCTCCGAATGCTGAATCCGTTGACAGGGAGGGACCCCATCTGGACCATAACGAAGTGACCTATGCCAAAGGCACGGCGGAGAATTATGAAAAACTGGTTCAGGCAGGACTTATTGGTATGACTTTGCCAAGGAAATACGGCGGACTCAACTTCCCGATAACTCCTTATATCATTTCAGGGGAAATGATCTCCAGAGCGGATGCCGGATTCGCCAATATATGGGGCCTCCAGGATTGCGCCGAGACCATTCACGAGTTCGCTTCGGAAGAACTGAAGGATAAGTATCTCCCGATGTTCAATGATGGCGCTACTGCAGCTATGGACCTGACGGAACCGGATGCCGGTTCTGATCTTCAGTCCGTTGCTTTGAGAGCGTATTACAACGCGGACAAAGATCAATGGTATTTGAACGGGGTAAAGCGCTTCATTACAAACGGAGATGCCGACATTTCATTGATACTGGCACGTTCCGAAGAAGGTACCGAGGATGCCAGGGGGTTGTCACTTTTTCTGTATGACAGACGCGAGCATGCCGTAACCATCCGGAGAATTGAAAACAAACTGGGTATAAAGGGCTCACCTACCTGCGAGCTGGTCTTTAACGATGCGCCGGCCTATCTGATTGGAAATCGAAAAATGGGATTGATCAAATACGTGATGTCCCTGATGAATTCGGCAAGGCTCGGTGTGGGTGGTCAGGCCATAGGGATTGCCGAGGCTGCATACAGGGAGGCTGCTAAATATGCACATGAAAGGGCGCAATTTGGAAAACCAATCATTCAGTTTCCGGCAGTGTATGAGATGCTGACGAACATGAGGGTACGGATTGCGGCGGAGCGGTCATTAATGTATGAAACAGCCAGGATGGTAGACCTTTATAAGGCGTATCTGGAAATTGGTGAGGAAAGAACACTGGAAAAAGAGGAGCGGCAGGAGATGAAGACCAATCAGCGATACGCCGATGTTTTCACACCATTACTCAAGCTTACGGCCTCTGAAATATGCAATTTAATTGCTTATGATGCCCTTCAGATCCATGGCGGTGCAGGCTTCATGAAGGACTTTCCGATAGAAAGGATCTACAGGGATGCCAGGATCACCAGTATTTATGAGGGCACCTCCCAGCTTCAGGTGCTGGCAGCCATAAAGGGAGTGACTACCGGGATGTACCTCAACCGGATCAGGGAATACGAAGAAAGAGAAATCAACCCGGAATTGGAACATCTGAAAAAGAAACTGATGAAGATGACGGAAACTTATGAAGAAGCTGTTAAAATTGTTCATGACAAAGATGACAGTGAATATCTTGATTTTCATGCGAGGAGACTGGTGGAAATGGCAGGAAATATCATTATGGGACATCTGCTGATATTGGACGCCCAGGTGGAAAAGCGTTTTAAATATCTTGCGGAATTATTTATAAAGATCGGCGATGCTGCAAACGACGAAAAAGTGAATTATATCAAGGATTCGGAGATCAGGGACCTTGGTACATATCGCCAGGTAATAACAGACTATACGGAATAACTTTTTAATATAAATTGATAGAGACATGAAACAGTCAATGGAGTACTTGAAGAAAGCTTTGGAGTACCTCGAAAAGTGTGAACTGGAATCTCCATATGCGAATGCGGTCGATATAGAAAGTGCAAAGATCGCGGTACAGATTGTGGAACTTGAACACGAGATAGAAGATGCCCGTCAGTTGCATCACCTGGAAGACATGGAGGAGCTTAAAAGACAAAGAGATGAGCTTGTGAAAAAGATCAAACCGGATGTGAAGGTCTGATCTCAAACCTGTCCTTCTGCTTGATTAAGATTCTTCAAAAAAATATTGATCAAATATTTTTCATGAACATCTTTTGTGGGTGTTAATTTGTAATTTAACGGGGACAATTGACTGTTATGGCTGACTCAGAAAAATCATCGCTTTTGTACGTGGACGATGACGAACCGAACCTGTTCATTTTTCGTGCGCTTTTCATGAGACGGTTCAATGTGCTGACAGCCTCATCCCCTCAGGAGGGTCTTGAGATCCTGGAGGCAAATCCCGATGTGAAGATTGTTTTCTCAGATCTGAAGATGCCCAAAATGGATGGAATGGAATTCATCAGCGCCGCTCGTGAGAAACATCCGGGTATGTCTTATGTTTTGGTGACCGGCTCCGATATGAGTAATGAACTGGATGATGCCATGGAAAAGGGGCTGATTGATGATTGCATCCATAAACCGTTTGAAGCCACGGCAGTAGAGGGAATTATCGAAAAATTCATTTGAATTCACCTTAGGATATTGGTATCTCGGTGGACTTTACCACTTCGGTGAGTACGAAGGAACTCTGCACATTGACGATATTGTCCATTGATGCGAGCTTGTCTATGATCACGGATTGATACTCCTTCATATCTTTTACGATGATCTTGAGCAGATAGTCAAACTGACCGGCTATATGGTAGCACTCCACCACTTCTTCAAATTGCTTGATCTCAGCTTCAAATTGCTTCAAATATTTTACGGCGTGTTCTTTCAGTGAAATACTCGTATAGGCCACAAGTGTTTTATCCACCATATCCGGATTCACAAGCGCCACATATTTCATAATGTAGCCGGTCCGCTCCAGGCGTTTGATCCTTTCATAGACCGGAGTGATAGAAAGATTGAGGTATGCTGCCATCTGACGATGAGTGAGCCTGGAATCCTTTTGCAGTAGCTGCAGCAATTTCTTATCTGTCTGATCCATACCAATAGAAATTTTTTCCCGAAACAAGCACTAAAACCATCTTGAATAGAATTATTTTCTATGTATCAAATATAATTAGAATATATATCCAATATTGATAATTATCATAGATAATAATTATAGTAATAGCGACTTTTACATGAACAAATTGCCGTAACACCGCTGCTACAATTATGAGAAAAAAAGCCATGCACCCCGAAAGTCTGATGATGTCTCACGGTTATCACCCGGAATGGTCTGAGGGCGCGATCAAATGCCCGATATTTCAGACGTCTACATTTGTTTTCAACTCTGCCGAAGAAGGTAAACGTTACTTTGAACTGGCTTATGGTCTGAAAGAAAAGAAAAACCGTGAACAGATGGGACTTATTTACAGCCGGCTGAATAATCCCGACCTGGAGATCCTCGAAAACCGGCTCACACTTTGGGATGGTGCCGAGGATTGTGCAGTATTTGAAAGTGGTATGTCAGCTATCACCTCCACTTTAATGGAATTTCTCCTTCCTGGTGATCTGCTGTTGTTCAGTGAGCCAGTGTACGGAGGTACTTATCATTTTATCAGGCATATCCTGACAAGGTATGGAATTGAAGTGGTTCATTTCGATGCGAGGACAACGGAAGCACAGATGCTTGAGAAAATTGATCGATCCGGCAGTCGTCTTGGGATGATATACATCGAGACGCCCTCAAATCCTACGAATGATCTGATCGACATAGAGATGTGCACCCGCGTGGCAAAACATTACGACACGAATGAGCATAAAGTAATAGTGGCAGTAGACAATACCTATATGGGACCACTATGGTCTCATCCTATCAAACACGGAGCGGACATTGTGCTGTATTCCGCCACAAAATATATTGGAGGTCATAGTGATGTGATCGCGGGGGCCTGTCTCGGCAGTAAAGAACTGATCACGCGCGTGAAAGCTTTCAGAACCTTCGTGGGTAATATGGCCGGGCCATGGACCGGCTGGCTGCTGATGAGAAGCCTGGAAACCCTGAAGGTACGTATGGAACAACAGGCCGAGAATGCGAATTACATTGCCCGGAAGATCAATGAACATCCGGCTGTTGAACGGGTACATTATCTCGGCCTCATTGATGTAGATCACCCGCAATACGAGATATACAAAAGACAGTACAGTTCGCCGGGTGCTATGGTTTCAATTGATATCATCGGGGAAGAAGAAGAGGCCTTTTTATTCCTGAACAGTCTGCAGCTCGTGAAGCTGGCCGTGAGTTTGGGCAGTACGGAAAGTCTGGCACAGCATCCGTTCTCGATGACCCATGCTGATATGGATATTGAGGAGAAATATGAGGTGGGTGTTACTCCCCAGCTGGTAAGGCTGTCTGTGGGGATTGAAAACAAGCAGGACATTTGGAATGACATCAGGCAGGCCCTGGACAAGGTCTATGACAAAATAGGAGAGGGCGAGATGATGGTGTAAGAATTGACTTAAACCCAGGGATAAGAACGGTCAAAGGAACCCTCAAGAGCTTATTACGGAATTTTTTGAACAAATCGAAGAGTTGGACTGAGATTCCTGAACTCCGCTACGCTTCGTCAGGCCTTGCCGGCCTGGTGTCTGGCATGACGGTTGATTCGACTGCGTCATTCCTACTATGGCACAAGAAAATCCACTGGACCATCCAAAACCATACGTCACGCTGAACGGAATGTAATGGAGTGAAGCGTCTTGGAAATTGGAAGGTAGTTCGAGCCATGAATTTCTAAGATTCTTCCTCGTTCCCATTGCATTGGAACTCGTCAGAATGACGGAATAAAGGGAATGAGCGTACCTCTCATCGTGAGGTCAGGTCTTTCCAACTTGACCATTGGCTATTGTCCAATGGCGTGACGGATGAATTCCTCGTGAATGAATCCACCGGCAAAGGGAGACCAGGCGACACAAAAATGATTGTTGTTGGTGAGGAACACCAACAACGGCTAATGAGATTCCTGAACTCCGCTACGCTTCGTCAGGAATGACGGTTGATTATAATGCGTCATTCCTGTGAACCTCCGGAGAGGTATTGCGTGGGGGTGATACAGGAATCTCACTATATTGAAGCAGATGATTGCGAAAGGAGGATATGTTTATATTGTTACCAACAAACATCGGACGACGCTGTATACAGGTGTAACATCCAATCTGTATAGCAGGATTTACGAACATAAAAATGGATATGGTTCAGCCTTTACCAAAAAATACAGATGCACAGATTTAATATACTTCGAGTTTTTTGAAGACATTGAATCTGCCATCATGAAAGAGAAACAGGTCAAGAAGTGGAAAAGAGAGTATAAGGAAAATGTGATCAATGAATTTAATCCAGGTTGGATTGATTTGTTTGATCAAATCGAAGAGATGGAATGAGATTCCTGAACTCCGCTACGCTTCGTCAGGAATGACGTTTGGTTTTAATGCGTCATTCCTACTATGGACACAAGAAAAACCACTGGACCCAAAACTATACGTCACGCTGAACGGAATGTAATGGAGTGAAGCGTCTTGGAAATTGGAAGGTAGTTCGAGCCATGGATTTCTAAGATTCTTCCCATGATTGTTGTTGGTGAGGAACACCAACAAACGGCTAATGAGATTCCTGAACTCCGCTACGCTTCGTCAGGAATGACGGTTGGTTTTAATGCGTCATTCCTGTGAACCTCCGGAGTGGTATTGCGTAGGGGTGATACAGGAATCTCAAAATACCCCTTCCCTAATAACAAGGTCTATTTTTCCGGCACGACCACTCTTTACTACTCCGAATGTATTTTGTCACCTTCCTCCTGCAATTAACCTCTTTTAAACGCCAGCTTTCTCTCCGTTGAGTCGCGATCATCAAAATAGTAGCCCTTGTAATCAAAACCTTTGAGGTCTTCGACATCATCAATCCGGTTCTTAATGATGTAACGGGCCATCATACCACGTGCTTTCTTGGCGTAAAATGTGATGAGTTTATAGCCGTCATCTTTGAAATCCTTAAACTCAACATCGACAACCCTGGCGTCGAGTGATGCCCTGTCTATTGACTTGTAGTATTCCTGTGAGGCCAGATTGATCAGGATGTTGTCACCCTGTTTTTTCAGGTCCTTATTCAACAGGGATGTTATTTCGTCCTCCCAAAAGTCATAAAGCGTTTTGTAATCATCAAATGCCAGCCTTGTTCCCATCTCAAGACGGTAGGCCTGAATCAGATCCAGGGGTCTCAGCAGACCATAAAGCCCGGAAAGGATCCTGAGATGGGACTGGGCCCATTCCACCTCCGATTCTGTAAGATCGCCGGCCTTTAAGCCCCGGTAAACATCACCTGTGAATGCATACAGGCAGGGCATGGAATTGGTTGAGGTATGCCGGGAAGCAAAAGCATGGTAACGCTCGACATTGAGTGATGCAAGTTTTTCACTGATGTTCATCAATGACATCACCTCATCTTCCGACTTGGTCCTCAGTACCCTTATGAGTTCATTGGAGCGACCGGTCAGCCGCGGTGATGAATAAGTCTGATACGAGCCCGGATGAAAAGAAAGGGATTTGGCGGGAGACAGAATAGCGATCATAGCATTCGTATTTCAATCACAAAAATATTGCATTGACATTTAATGACATTCTTTTACCTGCGGATGACACCACCACTGTTTGCAAGCCGTTAACATTATCAGGTCAGAATCATTAAAAACTTTCACCATGTTGAAAAACTTTCTCCATGTAGCTGTCAGAAACCTTCTGAAAAATAAAAGTTACGTCTTAATCAACACGTTTGGTTTGGGTGTTGCCCTTGCCTGCTGTATCACAGCGTATTTATTATTAGCCTTTAACCTGGAATTTGACAATTATTATGACGACAGGGATGTCAAAGACATATTCCGGGTCCACACAACCTTTCTGCCTCCGGATGGAGAAGCAGGTCAGTTTATAAACGCCCCGATCAGTATGGGCCCTGCCATGGTCAACGACCTGGCCGGCATTGAAAGCTTCACGCGGTACATCTATGACGGAGGCTTTGTGAGGTTTGGGGATAATGCTTTCAACGAGTCCATCGTATTTGCGGACAGCACCTTCTTCGAGCTGTTTGAGTACCCCCTCCTGAAAGGATCTTTCGAGTCCTTCAAAAAGGTCAATACCGTAATTCTAGACGCTGAAACATCCGCTAAATTTTTTGGTGATGACAATCCGATAGGCCAGGTGCTGACCATGAATTTTGTCAATCAAAAGGAGATCAATGTGGTGGTCGGCGCAGTTATTGACAGGATCCCGCTGAACAGCTCCATGGTTTTCAATATGATGATGCGGATCGAAAACTTCATGGATATATACAATCTTTCCGAATCTGACTGGGGTGACTGGAGGGATCCGTCACTTTTGGTCAAACTAAAGAATCCGGAAGACGCGTACTCCTACACGCAGCTGCTTGCACAATACATTCCATTGCGAAATAAAATGAAACCGGATATGAATGTGACCTCTTATCACCTTGAGGCATTTAAAGAACCAACCAGCTACGATGATGTCATGTGGAGTCAATTGAATATCCGGATAAATATGATGCCATTGGTAATATTCACCGTAATGGCGTTGATGATACTCCTAATTGCTTGTTTCAACCTTACAAATACCTCTTTTGCAATTACCGCCCGCAGATTAAAAGAGGTTGGGGTAAGAAAAGTTATCGGTGCTTCCCGGCCGCAAATCGTCTTCCAGTTCCTCCTGGAGATGTTTCTGACCATATTGCTTTCGCTGGGAGTAGGCTATTTGATTTCACGCTTTATCGTCACCGAATTTGCGAATATGTGGAATCTGCAGTACGGGATGGCAGACCTGAATGGTGTCAATCTCGTAGTAGCACTGCTAATTTTGATTTTCCTGGCCTCACTGCTGGCCGGATTATATCCGGCATTGACAAACAGCAGGTACGAACCGGTTGCACTTTTGAAAGGCAATGTCAAGATCAAGGGCACCAACATGTTTACCAGGACCCTGGTGGGCGCCCAGTTTGCAATATCCGTCATTGTACTGGTCAATGGACTGGTGTTTATTCAAAACACAAAATACCAGGAAGCAATAGATTATGGATTTGACATGAAGAACGTCCTGACGATCCCGATCCAGGATGAGCAGGAATATAAAATACTGGAGAGCAGGGCTTTATCCAATCCAAAGATCACCCATACTTCAATCACGCATCATCAGCTTGGCCTGAGCAGTTACCCGTTTCCGGTTTCTATCGATACTACGGAATACCAGGTTCAACACATTGAGATCGGGAAAAACTTCTTTGAGACCATGGGACTCACCCTGCTGGAAGGTCGCTTTATTAATGTTGAGAATACTACGGATGAATTTCAATCCATCATTGTCAATGAAGCCTTCCTGGAAAAAACCGACCTTAAAGATCCCCTCAACACCCAGGTGGATGTCAGGGGTGAAAAAAGGAGGATTGTAGGAATTGTGAAGAATCACGTGGATAATGTATTCAGGTCGGAAGAGCCCGAGCCGTTCGTTTTTTATGCTTCCAAGAGAAACGAATACCAGATGATGCTGGTCAAGGGAGACCTCGGGGACAGGGAAGAGATAAGGTCATACCTCGAGACCGTCTGGAAAGAAGAATTTCCCGCCAAGCCCTTTGAATGCAACTACCAGGAAGACCTGACACTTGGTGGATTGCGGCAAACCAACACCAATCTGAAAAAGATCTTCATTTTCCTTACGATCCTTGGCGGATTGCTATCCATGTCCGGGATCTTCGCCATTGCCTCACTCAACATAGAGAAGCGTACAAAGGAAATCGGAATACGTAAAGCGCTGGGAGCAACGGTAAGCCATATGATCACCCTTCTCAGTCGTGAATTCTCCGTTATTCTGCTGGTGGCGGCCTTAATTGGTTCCGTCGGCGGATATTTCCTGACATCAGCGTTACTGGATGAGATATACGCGTTGCATGTTGCCGTAGGGCTGATACCTGTCATCATATCGGCTATCAGCATTATCCTGATCGGATTACTGACCACAGGTTCGATCATAGTACGGGCGGCCCATGCCAATCCCGTCGAATCGCTAAGGGATGAGTGAAAAGGGGTAAACACGAACTACTTTGGACATTTTGTTGATAAACCTTTTCATTACCGTTGTTGCCGGAATGCTGTTAAAATAAGCTGATCATCCAGGTATCAGGAGTATTTTCATCCGGCTACCGGCTTTTAACCCGGATTATGATTAGAATTCTGTAATGAAGGTTTAATTCAGAGTTTTTTGATTGGGGGGTTTGGGAATGTCAGTCTTCGAGACGCTTCGCTCCTCAGACTGACAAGTCCATCCGTTTTGGTCACCTTGAGGTGCGAAGCCTCGAAAGGTGAGGCACAGTGATGTGTTAATGGCATGTTAAGTGGTTGATTTTGAAGTAGTTCAAGCCTGGAATAGAAAGGCTAATGACAGATCCGGGTTTAAGCTTCGATGATGAGCAACCCGGTTTCAGGATAGACAAAATACCTAATTTCAGGTATTTTCAGGGAATCGGGCAATGTCTATCTTTATCATTAAGAAGACTGTACCTACTTATGAGAGTTGAACGCCGACCTGTTTTCAGCCATCTGCTGGTTTGGATATCAATCCTTATTCCTCTTTGGATCAAAGCTCAGGGCACTGATTTTGGGTTTACCAGCGGCCAGTTCAGTGTTACCGAATCCGGTTCGGCCACTTACCAAATTCCCTTGCAGGTACCTCCGGGCAGTGGTGGCATACAACCGGAGCTTGCCCTTTCATACAGCAGCTTTGGCAATGATGGTATTTTGGGTGTAGGCTGGTCATTGACCGGGATCTCAAATATCACCAGGGAGATGGCCACCCATGATCAGGATGGGTTCAAGGGGTACGGTGTAATCGCCGAAGACAACAGGTTTTCCATGGACGGTGAGCGCCTGGTGCTTTCCGTGGGCTCCAAATATGGGGAAGATTTTACCCATTACCGTAAGGAGATCAATGATCACTCACGAACCATTTACTTCAACACGTTTAACGAACTTGATTTTTTTGAAGTTAAGACCAAGTCAGGGCTTACCTATGAATATGGCCGAACCGAAGATTCGAGGTTAGGTTGGGAACTTACAGGAACCTATTGTTTTGATCCCCCTTGTTCAGAGGTGGTCCCGGCAGTTTCATGGTGGCTTGACAAAATAAATGATACCAAGGGGAATACAATACTATATGAATATGACAAAACGGACAATGTCACGGGCGTTTCGATAGGCAGCATTTATCCCACCAAAATACTTTATACCAGCAATCAGGGGGCGGGGTTGGATCCGGTTAATGTGGTGGAATTCGAATATGAACCACGACCGGACCCGGTTTTTATGGAGGTACTTCTGGTGGATATCAAAATAGACCAAAGACTGAAACGGATCACCATAAAGTCCTCAGGTGAAGTTGTCAAGGAGTATGAATTTGAATATTTGCAAGGGGAAAGATCCTACCTGTCTTCCGTCACAGAAAAGGGCATGAATGGCGCCACCCTTAACAGTACCACATTTCAGTGGGTGGGAAATGCCGGTATTGAAGTCTTGAATTTACCCGCAAAACTGATCCAATCCGGTTTCACCGATGTAGCGGCGATCCCTTCCGACTGGAACCAGGACGGGTATAGCGATATCCTGCTTTACGATAAATCCACCGGAACCAACCTGTGGATGATCAACAATCAGCAAAACGACTTTGATGAAGAAGCCGGTTATGCTTTAAGCAACAGCAGCATCCAGGGCGGTACCGGGCTTTTCACCTGTGAATTAAACGGGGACGGCTACCCCGATCTGTTTTGGTATGATCTGGAAACGGGGGAAAATCGGTGGTTTATTAACCAAAATTATCAGGATGTACCTGGTTTCGTAGAGTACGCCAATGTGGTAGCAGCCGGAACATTGAAAGACGGCGTCATATTTCCGGGTGACTGGGATGGTGACGGGCGCACGGATTTTTCCTGGATAGGTCCGAATAGCCAGGAGAAGTGGTATCGTAGTGAAGGGACAGCGTTTTCTCCCGGCTTTGAACAGATCCCTGTGGGATTTCAGGTTTTGAAAATTGTAGATGGGAGTGTGACCAAGGATTTTTCGAATAGTACGCTAACACCTGTTTTTCAGGATTTTAATTCCGATGGCATTACCGATGTAATGTTGTACGAAAAGTCCACCGGTAAGAATAGCGTAATTGCAATTGACTTCTCTCAGGGAATATTCAAAGTTTCTCAAAGCCAATATTTTCCTGATCACATCAAAGATGGCGAACTGGTTTTTGGCGATTTTTCAGGCAATGGGAGGCTGGATCTTTTTTGGTTTTCAAGAACCACCGGTGAAAACAGGATCCTTGTAGACAAGAGTTTCGAGCCCAAAGAGAATATTATCGCACCCGAATTACTTGCCAAACCCGAAGTATCCGTCATTAGCATCAACTGGACCGGTGATAACTGGGATGACCTGATCGTATACGACAAGGCAACAGGGGATAATACATGGTATGAAAACCAGGGCTTTTCCAGTCTTCTGCCAGGTATTGACCTGGAATTTGAGGCATCCTTACTGACCATTGGAGCCCAGGGTATCCGGGGAGGAAAGGGTCTGGTTTTTGGTGATTGGGGAGGAAACGGCTTTTCCAGTCCGCTGTGGTATGACGGCCTTGGGAACAGTAATATTTACCTGGGGGTTAACCGGAACTTAAATAAAATAACGGCTATTACGGAAGGCAGCGGATATCGTATCGTTATTTCCTATGCGAGGCTGACCAATCCGTTTGTTTACAAAAAATTCACGGATGGCATCTACCCGTCAATCGACTTCATTGGAGCCCTGGAAGTCGTAAGCGGGTACTATGTCACGAACGGAGTGGGTGGGACTAACCAATTTTCCTATTTATATGAAGGAGCAAAATTCAATCTCCGGGGGCGGGGATTTCGGGGCTTTTCAAAAATTTCAATAACAGACCATACAACAGGAGTTATCAATGAGGCCAACTATGACCGGTCGGGATCACAATCCTTTGGGTTTGATTTGCTGAGTGAAAAACAATTTATCGGATCAACCTTACTTAAAGAGACGATCTATCAGCGTGAGTTTCTGAAACTTTCGCACTTTGCCGAAACAAACCACTATTCTTACAATGCAAACGTCAGGGAGAAGAAAACGACCCACTACGATACTGACGGAAGCTTTCTGAAGGAAATTTCAGAGCGGTACGAATATGATGATCATGGCAACACCACCATCATGGTTAAGGACTATGGAGAGGGCCATGTAGATTCCGTTGTCTCCACTTACACCAATGCCACGCAAAACTGGATCCTGGGGAGGCTGACAAAACTCGAGTATTTCCGGAAATCCCCGGGGGGATCATTTACTAGAAGAACTTCTGAATTCGAATATGATATTGCAGGATTGCTGACCAAAGAGATCATTGAACCTGAAAATAATCAGCTCCGGTTAAGTACGTCCTATACCTATGATCACTTCGGCAACAGGGTCACCATGGCCCGGGAAGGTTTCGACGGCGGGAGCAATTCCGTCAGGACGACAACGTGGTCTTATGACCTTTCCGGAAGATTTGTACTCGAGGAAGTGAACCCTTTGGGTCATGTGGTTAAGCGCGAATACGACATGATCTGGGGGAATGTCATCTCGATTGAGGGGCCCAACAACCTGGTTACAACATGGGAGTACGACGACTTTGGCAGAAAAATTGGTGAAACGCGTGCTGACGGTACCACCGCAACCAGATCATTTGGCTGGTGTGATACGGATTGTCCGGAAAATGCGGTTTATAAGATCGAAAATCGATCTACGGCGTCTCCTACCGACATCACCTACTTTGATCTTCTTGACAGGGAGGTCCGGTCGGCTAAGGTTGCCTTTGACAACACCTGGATATTTATCGACAAAGAATATGATCAGAAGGGTAACCTTGTAAGGGAATCGGAACCTTATTTCGATGGCGAGCCAATCAATTGGAATGACTACCAGTACGACAATATTTCCAGACTGGTCAGGGTCACTCAACCAGGGGACAGGACCATAAACTACAGCTACAATGGATTATCATTGACGATCACCAATCCCCTTGGACAGGTATTCAGCCGTGAAGTCAATGCACTGGGACGCACCATCAACACCCAGGATGACGCCGGCTCGATCCTGGCCTTTGAGTATGACAACTTTGGAAACCCCATTCGGATCACTGATCCTGATGGAAATAAGATTGTAAACACCTACGATATTCTGGGGAATCTGATCGAAAATGTAGACCCGGATATTGGCCTGACAGTATATGTTACAAATGCTTTTGGTATCCACACGCAGGTCACGGACCAAAAAGGTAACGTCATTGATTATCTGCATGATGACCTTGACCGGTTAGTGGAGAGAAAGACTGCGGAGGGCACAACCACCTGGACTTATGATGGAGGAGTTGGTGGGATCGGCAAAATAGCCGGCGTCGTTTCAACCGATGCAGAAGAAGTATTCGAATATGATGAATTGGGTCGCCTGACCACACATCGAAAGGTGATCGATGGTGCTGAATACGTGATTCGCAGGTCGTACGATGAAAATAGTCGCCCAAGTAAGATTGTATACCCCACCGGATTTAATACCAGGAATGTATATACCGAAAACGGTTACCTGACCGAGATACAGGACGGCAATACCAACGAATCTTTATGGAAGCTGGTTGCCACCAATGCGCGAGGGCAGATCACGGAGCAGCAATACGGCAATGGTGTGGTCACTACCTCGACTTACGATGAGGTAACCGGGTACCTTACAGGGATTAATTCATCCCTGGATTTCACTGACATTCAGAGACTACACTATAGTCATGACGCCCTGGGTAACATACTGAGCAGGGAAGACCTGCTGACTGATCAGCAGGAGATCTTCACCTATGACCGGTTGAATCGCCTCCTCAAATCCGATCTGGGAAACGGCCAGGTTCAGGAAATACAGTATGATAAGCTGGGGAATATTACCTTCAAATCCGACATCGGTGCTTACGAGTATGCCTCTACGAAACCCCATGCAGTAACCCTGATTTCAAATGAAGAACCAAATCCGACATTGCAGGGTTTGCTGGACCTGGAACTGGTGTACACATCCTTCAACAAGGTCAAACGCATTAAAAATGATACTTCAGAGGTAAACCTGACATACGGAGCAGCTAATGAGAGGATCCTGACACAGGTTTTTTTGCATGGTTCACCTCTCCAAACGAGACATCATGTTGCTAATCTCTTTGAACGTGTTTTTGAAAACGGGGAATCGGTAGATGTTCATTTTCTGAGGGGACCGTCTGGGGTATTCGCTACCTATACCTCTCCGACAGGAGGTACTGGTGACTTAGAGTACTGGCACAAGGATCACATCAATTCCCTTAGTGTCGTCACCAACGATGAGGGGAAGGTGATCCGCGAGTACAGCTATGATGCGTGGGGCAGGCGGCGCGACCCGGGTGATTGGAGCCGCTATCTATTCGATCTCAGCGCTCCTAATTCTTCTCGGGGTTATGGTGCCCACGAGCATTATGACCTGCAAAGCCTGGTGAACATGAATGGAAGGATCTATAATCCCATGTTGGCCCGTTTCACCTCTCCGGATCCTTTTATTCAGGACATCGAGAACCTGCAGGATTATAATCGATACAGCTACGTAAAAAACAATCCGCTCACGCTGATTGACCCCAGTGGATATTTCAGTCTGAATCCTTTCAAGTTCATCAAGAAGGTATTTAAGGAAATTGACAGGGGACTGCACCGTGCGGCCCGTGAAATGGGGCGATTTTACGAAAAGAATAAGGAGATCATCATTGTCGTTGCCGCCATCGGGGTAGGCATAGCAACCATGGGTGTTGGAACGGGTATTGTCGCTGCCCTGGGCGGCGGAGCTATTGCCAGCAGCATTGGAGCGGCCGCGGCATTTGGATTTGGATTTGCGGCATCGTCGACCCTGTTTAGCGGGGGGTCTGTCGGTGATGCCCTGAAAGCCGGGACTAAAACAGCCCTGATATCGGGACTTCTGGTGGGCGGGTCCATTGGACTTGCGTCTGTGCTTCCGGGCTCGCCGATGCTGGGCAAGATATTGGCTAATGGGGTGGTGCAGGGACTCTACAGGGATTATTCGGGGGGAGAATTTGGCATAGGCTTCTTGTCAGGGGCGTTTTCCGCCTCTGTCCAGGTCGGAAAAGGAATGATCGAAGACCCGAATACCAGGCTTTTCGCTACGGCTATTGCCGGAGGCACCCTGTCTTCCATTAATGGGGGGAAGTTTTCAAACGGCGTGATCAGCAGCAGTGCCCAGGCCATATTCCTGGACTGGTCCAATAGCAGGAATCAGTCGAGACAGGAGGGATCCAGGGAGGTGCGAAGGAGGTCACAGGCCACCAGGGGTCCTGCAAGTGAGGCAGGGAAATTTGTCAGAAAGATCTATGGTTATTTCACGACCACAGATACGGAGCAGGCGCCGAATGTACTGACTGAAGAGCGCATCGAAGTTGACGGGAGCACTCCGGAGGGAGCGTTTACCGGTGCCATGTATAAATGGGTTCAGGTGTTCAACAACTGGGCGTCGGAACATCACATGAAATTTTTGTTGATCCCGCAAACATCAAAGGTTGAAAATATTGCCCGTGAAGGTTATTATGAAGGAGATGAATACTAAGATGTCAGCCATATCGAAGCACCTGCTGCTGGCTGTGGCCATGTGCAGCACAAACTTGCTTTGGTCTCAGAGCGTTTCGATTTCATATGATGACAACGGCAACAGTACAGGCTACATTGTTATTGATAATTTACCATTTTTCCACGTATCGGCAGATACCGTGCTGATCGAGGATTCTCAAAATTCATTTGGATTTCTTGTGACAGTTGTAGGCAGCCCTGATCTTGTATGGCTCGCTACGGAGGAAAGTGACTGGCTGCAGATCGTCAAAAATGACATAGGTATCGGCACAGATTCCGTATTGGTTCAGGCCGAGCCTAATCCTGACAGGACGGTAAGATTTGCTAAACTTACCGTTAGTTCGGAAGGGGCTACCAATGAGCCTGTTGATGTCATTTTCGAGCAAATTGGAGTGAATGAAGCGCCACGGGTGGAAAATCCTATACCGGACATTACGTTGGAGACCGGTTTTGGTCTTCATGAGATTGACGTCGCCGATGTCTTCATTGATCCGGAGGGAGATCCTTTTGAGCTATCGTTTACGGTTGACTGGGAAGCCCGAAGTCTTGTGAGAATGGAGGGGAGCATCGTGACATTGTACGATGTGGATCCTCCAACAGAATACGGTGTTTCAATTATTGCGACCGACAGCTTGGGGGCGGTGGGAGCGGACTCATTCCGGGTATCGGTCATCAGCACGGAAAATATCAGTCCCCGGTTGACAGAAAAGGTTCCCGGCCAGGTACTTCCCAGGGATTTTGACCCGGTGAGTATCAATCTTAGCCGGCATTTTTACGATCCTGAGAATGACCCAATCACCTACGTTCTCGATAAAGTCGAAAATCCGCAGTTCGATGTTGAAATTAACGGGACCATTCTGAAGTTATCACGGGCAAATAACAAAATCGTAGATGCCGGGGAATCTCACATTTTTATCTACGCCATGGATGATAACCTGGCAAAGTTTTTCACCTTCTTTAAGGTTACCATCGAGGATGTTTTGGGAATGGGAAATCAGAAAACAGTGACATTTTACCCGAACCCTACTTCCTCCGTCGTTACCCTGGAAATAGACCCCGGGGATCGAAATGGTAACCTGCAACTCTGGATTTTCAACAACGCCGGAAAGAGAATTACCAGTCAAAAACTTTCTGATGAAAGACCAATTATAGATTTAAGCGAATTACCGGATGGATCCTATCATCTGTTGATCATCAGGGACCGAACAATGATTGGCCACGGAAAAGTAATTCTTAGAAAGTAATTGCAAATAATCCTTTGGTAAATTATAAATGAAAAACCTAATCTTTTATCTCCTGGTTGTAGTACTCTGTCATCATGCCCAATCACAGGGCAACGCCACTCGCAATCTATCCGGAATTTATTACATCGATAGATTCCTGGTGAATTCTATGCAAAGTATGGAGTCCCTTCCCCTGAAAACTACTGAAATTGATGTGTTGCAAAAGCAGTATGTGGAGAAGTTTGAAGCCAATATCCCGGAATACATCAAACATCAAAATATAAGAAGTCTGACAAATGTGGATTATGTTGGTATTAGTTCTCCTTTCAACCGGGATGAAATCCCGGATATAATTGAAGTAATAGGCTCCAGGAGATTCGAGATTGCCTTAGAGGAAAAATCAAATGAACTGGAGGCTGACCTGACAAAAGCCAGGGGATTGATCATCGAAGAAATCGGCAAACTGTCCATTCCTGATTCTCTGATTACCGGGCTGACCGATGAACTTGCCGGCATTCCCGGCGATCAGTTCTTTGACATCAGTGCGGACGGAATTAACACAGTTCTGGATGCCAGGGTAAAGGGGAAACTGGAAACTGAACTGGGCGATGAATTTGAATCGATTCACAAAGTGATCAATACCAATGTCGGTCAGATAAACGAGAAAATTGAAGATTTTGGGAAAGGTTACCAGTTATTGGTAGAATTCAAATTTGCGCAATTCGGTAGCCTCCAGACCATCAGAACAGAAGTAGAGAAAAACCTGCAGGACTACGAGCGAATAAAGAATACGTCACCTGTAGAAGCCATTAAGCTCCTGAAACAAAACGAAATTTTCCTGGGCCTTGTAGATAACAATCACCTGGGCAAAATAGAGACCATAGCCACCGAGGTAGAAAATGTGATCAGTAGTATCGAAGATATTGAAAATATTGCCGGTGAAGTGGAGAAGGGATGGAACGAAATTCAGAAGCTTGTCAACGGCGATCTGGATATAGCAAAACTGGAATTGGCAAACCTGACCGGAAAAAGCTTCGATGACTTCTTTATCAATCAGACCCACAAAGAACTGAGCGCCAAATACATGTATTATTCGACCATCGGAATATTTGACGGTCCCCTTCGCGATGCATTTGGTTTCACGAGTGAAGATATCTACGAGGCTTATGAAATTGTGGGAGATGTCGGACTGGGGGTAGGGCAACTTTATGCAGGTGATTTCCTGGGTGGCATCAGCTCAATTGCGAGTGGAATAAGCAGTCTTTTCGGAGGAGGAAGGAAGAAAAAACGGAGCGGCAATGTGGCATTGGCCAATATGATGGCAAAAGGTTTCAACCAGGTCTTTGAAAATCAGAAAAGGATCATGCAAAATCAGCAGACCATTATCAAAAACCAGG
The DNA here is from genome assembly GCA_028278225.1 of Cyclobacteriaceae bacterium. Classification (GTDB taxonomy): domain Bacteria; phylum Bacteroidota; class Bacteroidia; order Cytophagales; family Cyclobacteriaceae; genus JANQEU01. The sequence goes on along the minus strand of JANQEU010000072.1, from coordinate 66,823 downwards.
CGGCTATCGTCAAAAATCAGGAGCAGATAAGTGAGCAGATAAACGACATGCACCGCCAGATGATCGAAAACGATCAGATCACCTGGGAATTAATAGACAACCTTCACAAACAAATAATGAAAAACGATTCAATGATCGTTTCCATTCTTTCGGAGATTGATTCGAAAGTGGTCAAACTCCACCGGGAGCTTAGAGAATTTCACATTTATACCGTCGGTGAAATAGAAACAATCCAGCAAAAATTGAATTTTCTGATCAATCAAAACAACTGTATTTCAAGCGCTATCCAGGAAGCCAGCCTGGAAGCCTTTCAGTGCCGTGGTATTATGGAAAATGATTTGATCGAAGCCACCGTAGACGGCAGGTTAAACTCTTTGGATGATTACGGGGAATATTACGTTCCGGAATGCATCAAAGGACTCAGGGATCTGCCCAACACGAGCAATCCGGCAACGCTTTCCCTGGATTACAATAAGTGTTTTGATAATGTGAGTTTAAGTGATATAAGGCTGTCGGACTATAAAAGTCATTTCGCCATGCTGCGGGATCTGTGGAACTCAAAATATGGAAGTACCTATAACAGGGAGGCTGCCTATGTGGCACTGCTAAATCCTTCCAAAGAAATTGCCGGCAACAATGATATCGAGATCGCCAGAAAATTAAGAAGAGCCGACGCAAGCTGGTACAACAGGGAGGATCTGCTAAATACGGTCGATGCTATTAATGATATGGATCCGGATGCATTGAACAACATGAATGCGATAATTGACATTACAAAATACTATCTGTACGCTTTGCCCATGATGGCAAAATCCGGCAGCCTGGGTGAAGAACTCATCGATCCGGATGAATACGGGGCATATTTGAAGCTGAGGGTTGTTACCAATGCCGTCAATTATTACAAACGGCTTCTGGAAATCACGATCGCCCAGCAATCCTTGTTCTCGGGGACAATGGTGCTGGGGCATATCAGGAGTAAGATCTCAAGCTCCAACATTTCCGCAGATGAAAAAATGAAATGGATCTACGCACTGAAATACAATCAGTACCTGGTATTCAATTTTGCCAAATACCTGAAGTCGAGGAATGATTCCCATTTAATACCCTTAGGCAAAGATTTTCAGGCTGTTATCGATAAAAATAGCTTCAGGATACAACGTTTGGATCAGGATGATCCGGTTACGGAAATTGAAATCAGGGGAGAGGAAGCTATGGTAATTATCAACTCTCCGGAGAGAGTGCTGCCAAGAGGGTATTATGAAATGATCGACATACATAAGAAGTACCTGATACTATCAGCGGAGTTAGAGACAATAAACGATCTGGACAAGAATAATTTGTTCGCACTGAAGAAGATATACCTTAACTAAAACCATGCTCATGAAATCTTTATCACAGTACAGTATCAATTTGACTACATTGTTCCTTATAGGAATCGGATTGATTTTCATAGGATCCAAATTCCAGTCAGGTGGTTCGCCGGAAGTACCTATCGGAACGGTCATTTACAACTTAATTCCCCCTGATGAGTTTTTGAATGACGACCAGAACAGGGGCTGGGTGTTGCTGGATGGACAACCCATGGATCCGTCCTGGGAGCTTACCACCAGGATACAAAGCGAATATGATTACAGCCTGTTTGAGCACCTGAAGGATTCACTTCCTGATGCCCGGGGTTATTTTTTAAGGGCTATGAATTATAACGGAGAAGGAATCGATACCTGGAAAGACAGAAAGGTAGGATCACAGGAAAAAGATTTCATCAAGAAACATACCCACAAATATTCCGGTAATATCAAAGGAAAAACACAGTCAAAGGGTCGTCATAGCCACAATGTAGAAATCAGTGTTTCAAAGTTCAATACTTCAAAATATTATACAGCAAGGCGACCCGGCTCTATTACAGGGGATTGGGACAATAGCTCTCATGGAATATATTTTGATCCTAACTCAGAGGTCGAAACAAGTAGTTATTGGGATAATAGCAGTGCTACCGGTAGTCATTCTCATTCTATTGATTTAGATTATTCCGGAACCACTAAAACCCACAGCGGTTGGAAATCCGAAACACGTCCTAAAAATGTCGGACTTTATGCCTATATCAAGGTGAATTGATTATTTAACGGCTGTTACATTTTGGCTGATTGGTGGCTATTTGATGTCAGAGAAGAAAGGTATCCTTCGTTACCATCAGAAATCGGGATTTTCGAAGCAACATCTCATCCTGATGGTTTTCGCCTTTTCCTGTCAAGCTTAATCTCTTCCCATTCTTTTGAAGTCAAAAGAGGAGGAGGCAGCGGCTTGTGGAACTCCAGATCCATTGTCGGTTTCGAGGATTTCCACCGGTTTATTCCGGCGCACAGGACCCTCAGATTTTCAGGATTTGCATCCGGCTCTATCCGGTTCCTTTTACAGGTATCGAATGCGATCAGGTGATCGATATGCAGCTCTTTTGCCGGGAGTTTCTCGTTCCCGCAAAATGAACAATTCATGATCTGGCACCGGTTGCCGGACCTTTTGAGCAATTCCCGCCTGATCGCAGGTGTGACCCGTCGTCGTATTTTCTTCACGCGTGGAACCAATTCTCCGGTTATGGCGTACATGGTTGCCGGCCCCATGAAATACTGCCTGACCTTTGCCCCGATCACACCTGCCAGCGTCAGCTTCTGCAGGCTGGAAAACAATTCGTTGTGCGACAGGTCAAGTGCTTTCATGATCTCGAAGAATTCCAGGTCAATGATAATGTCCCGGTGCTCAAGGAGGTACTTTACTATGGAAATGTACACTTCCTTTTCATTTTCCGATGACGCTATGAATTCCTTTAGCTTCTGAGTGGTTGTTACGTAATAGGAGTGCACCTGAACGGTTGTTCCAAGCGTATGTTTTTTCTTTATCCGTTCTTCAAAACCTGACCACTCCCTGGTAGACCAGTAGTGATTGAAGTCCTTAAATTGCTTTGAGCTTTCCGTTACCGGGGGAGAGTTTGTTTCTGGCTCCTGATCTTTCTCTTTTCTTTGCTCATATTCCTTGTCATCACAACTGAAAAATGCATTTTCATAGGAATAATCATATACGGCATCTTGCATATCGACACACAGTTTCCCAAAGGCTTCCGCCACTAATGGACTGATCACTTCCCCTTCGGGAATCCTGATATCCGAAAGTAACGCATGACCCAGTATCCAGGGGATCTGATAAGGTTCGGATTCCCGAAAAATAGTCTGTGCCTCATCCATTATTCCAGTAATTTCTCTCAGGGATAAAAGCGGGTCGATCTCCAGATCCTCTTGAATGTCATATAAAGTAGTGATCATTTCATTATGGGTAATGTGTCTGTCAGCTTGCCTTGTCCGCCACCCACTGGTAGCCAGATGCGCCATGCAGGATTTGTAATAATGTGTCCTGCTGAATTTTGCCTTCGATCGCTTGCTGATTCTGGATAGCCACTCCGAGGCTATGGAGTCGATGATGGAGGATAAAAACTTTGATAATGCAACCTTGTTAGCCATACCTGGTAATTGAAGGGGGTATTAAGATACAGGATTTTTGATGATTTTTGAGGAGTCAAAACGTCAACTTTAATGCCATGGAAAACAGCGTCAGAGGGAAAGGCAGATAAAAACCCCCAATTAATTAACACGTTATGACTAATGTCATTTCCCGGAACCTCATTTCGTTGTAAATTCACTGTCTCATTAAGAACCACAGGCTATGGGACCCGGAACCAGCTTTTCAATATCCGGCGGTGGCCGTATTATCTTCCAGCAAAGGCTGCCGCCGCCGGTTTTCCGATCCTTCCCGGTCAAAATAGTCCTGAGAAAAAGTAATGACGGATTTTACATACCTGGTAAACCTGTCATCACCGTCGACAGGGCGGTAACGTGGACTTTTTTAACATATTTCAATAACCAAACACTAAATTTTATTACTCATGAAAAAGAGAACTAGCTTATGGATCATGGTGCTATCGGCCCTGATCATTTTCCGCTGTGGGACAGAAGACGATGAACGCTACATTGCACCACAGCAGCCGTACGTGGACCTGGCACAGGATACTGAGCTTTACGACTATCTCGATTGCCAGGGCTTTGACCTGACTGATGCAAAACTGTACGATGAACATGTACTTGTAGAGGGCGACCTGTACATCCGGCTCGATGTGATCAGGAAAAAGATCGAAGAGGGTAAACAGGATATATCAGCCGGCAGAACTTCGCAATTTGTGGTTAACACTGGTTCCGTTGTTGACTTCAACAACGTACTTAACATTGACTACTTCATCGACAACAGCGTAGGACCCATACCCGGCGATTGGGAGGGAGCCATCGATGCAGCCACACAGGACTGGGAAGATATCTCTTCCTGCCGTGTAAGTTTCAATGAGGTCGCAACAGCCGGAGCTGCCGATATCATATTCTACGCGGACAATGACACTGCCCTGCCAGCTTGTGCCCGAAACCTGGGTGGCGCCTATGCTGCAGCGGAATTTCCGGCGGACGGACAACCCGGTTCATGGATATCCATCAATGACGCCGACCCATCCGCTACCCAGGGGAACCGGGAAACGGTAATTCGTCACGAAATCGGTCACACCCTTGGTTTCAGGCATGACGACCCCATTAATGGCAATGATGAACTGGTAAATTACACCAGTACCACCACACCACCCGCCTGCGGGAATGATGTGTTGGGAGCAAACAAACTCGTGGGTACGCCGACCAGCGACGGATCATCCATTATGATACCGGTTTTTGGTACTTCCACCACAATCGATTTCAGCAGCAACGACGAGGAAGCCTCCATTTACCTGTACCCTGCCGGTTATTCGGCACCGGTGATCAGCAGCCTGACCCAGTATTACGCATCTCCCACGACCAAAGATGTGAAGGTTACCATGAGTTATCAGTCCGTACGCATGTACCGCTATCGTGTTGAGCGACTCCCGCCCTGGAGCAGCACGCCCGTACAGACCAATGAGTACACAACTACCGGCAGTACTTTCTGGCTGTATGACGTACCCCACGGCACATGGGACTTCCGCATCACCAGTCTAAACTATGCTCGTGATGCCACGATGCCCGGCATAAAGAAACAGGTAACTATCCAATAATTGGATATTACATCAGATGAGAGAGGGTGTCTCAAAAGCTCAAAAAAATAGGTTTCAAGAGCCTCGGGGACGCCAAGTCAACCTGACAGTGGATTAGCTTTTGAGACACCCTCTTTTCCGTTTACTCATTTTAATCACATCTTTAATCCACCTCAATCGCCCTGATTGGGTTTGCGATGGCCGTTTTCCAGCACTTTTTAGAAACAACTGTGAAGGATACCATCAGGATCATCAGAACTGGCAAAATGACCATTAAGGGACCGACTGTGATCCGGTAGGTGTAGTTTTCCAACCATATCCTGCTGCCGTACAGTATCAGCGGAATGGAAAAAACAGAACCAATAAGTACCAATTTAAGAAAATCATAAATCAGTAATCCCATGGCGCTGAGGGACGTAGCGCCCAGGATTTTTCTTAATCCGATCTCCTTGGTGCGCTTTTGTGAAATAAATGATGACAGGGCGAACATACCGATGCTGGCAATGACAACGGCCACAATAGTAAAGAACATAAAGAGTTTTAAGATATTCTGCTCCAGCAATTGCCGGTTTTGGTAGTCCCTTGTCAGCAGGGAAAAATATGGCAGGGGAGAGGAAAGTGCAACTTGCGTGTTATGCAGGAATCGACTCAGACTTAGCCCCACTGTCCCCGGATAATATAGATCCAGATCAAGGTATGTACGATAGCGAAAACCTGTTGCGAAAACAGATGGTTCCCTGAAATTCCGGTCTTCCACTACACCCGTTACCTTGAAGGGTCCGGCATTTGTCCGCAATGTCTGGCCAATGATGTCAGTAAGTTCTTCATATCCCAACAGACGTACTGCGGCAGCATTGATGATCAGGTTTTCCGGGTCAAGGCCAAAGTCACTATGGAAATTTTGGCCGGCAATGAATACTTCAGGCGTTTCGCTCCAATAGTGATGATCGATCACCAGCAGATCGCACTTAAAATCAGGTGAATCGCCCGGGTTCCCCGGGTTTCCGAGTGTAACCGAGCCTCTCGATTTGATCTCTCCCTTGTAGAGATTGGAAAATGCCACACTCCTGATCCTGCCTTTTTGGATCAGTTCCCTGAAACGATCTTTTGTTTTCTTAGTAAATAGTGTATTAGCGCCAGATGTGCCGGGAAAGATTCCCGTAACGTTTAGTTCGAGGGCCTCCTGCCTCTGCTGCTCTAAGTGCCTCAATTGTGAAGAGACAATGTAGACTGACGAAAGAAATACGATTGCTGCAGTCAGTTGAAATATTAAAAGAGATCTTATGGTTTTGCTTGCACCGCTCATCAACCTGGAACCCACTAGCTGCAGCTTACCTCTCAGGAGATGAACGGGATTCAGAGAGTTAAAATAAAAGGCGGGATAAACGCTGGAAAGAAATGTAGTAACGATCAACACCATAAGGAGAAAAAAAGCATTCGCCAACAGGTTCGCTTCCCCGATGGATTGAAATTCTATCGGATTAATAACCTTGCTGGTCTTGTCGGCTTTCATGAAAAGGGGTGCCAGTCGGATCCCGAATTGGTAGAAAAAGACGGCTATTATTGAAGCGATGACATTGATCAACAAAGCTTCGCCAATAAATGTCGCTATAAGCTGCCCTGGCTTTATTCCAAGGAGTTTTCTGATACCTATTTCCTTAGCCCGCTCAATAGAGTTGAAAATGGTATTATTCGTATAATTGGTAATGGCCAGCAGCAGGATAATCACCCCTAAAGAGGCCAGAAAGATCAATAGCCCTCTGCTCGCTCCGGGTTCAGGGTTATTAGAGACCCCGGAAGAAAGATGGATTTCCTTAACGGGTCTCAGAAATATGCTGCCCTCTTCATGCATAGTATATGGGAGTCCTTTTTTCAGGGTGTTCGATTGTTCGATTTTCCCAGATCCTAAAACATAGGTATACACCTGTTTGGATGATTGTATCCCATCCCCCGTTTGTGATCCCTCAGGAAATACACCGGCGATCAGGGCATCGAATTTCAGGTGTGAGTTTGACGGCAGATCTTCAAAGATGCCGGTTATTACAAATTGGTTGTCAGAGATCCCTGTCTCCACTGTTGTAAATATTTTCCCGACTATGGAAGCTCCTGTGTCCGGTTCCTTTCCGAATACCCGTTTGGCGGTTGAATGTGATATCAGTAGTGAATTCGGTGTAGTAAGTGCAGTGACTTTATCACCTTCGACCAATGTGATGGGAAACAGGTCAAATATTGAATTTTCAGCGTAGTAAGCCTTTTCAATGTATACCCTCTGTTCCACTGCAGCATCCGGTCTTTGATAACGAAAGAACGCAGTTCCTTCTATTGAAAATGGGATCAGTCGGGTGAACTGTTCTAATTCCGTAAAGTTTGAACATAAAAAAGGTCCCGCATCTGATCCTGACAGGGCATCCTTAAATCCGGAGGCGCTATTGCCGATGACTTGTGTTTCCACCCGGTATACGTTTTCCGCACCCGGGTAATTGTCATGACCGGCCTCATAGCTGATATAGTTGAAGATGAATAAGCATGTAGCAAGAGCCAGGGTCAGGCAGGCAATGTTCAGATAGGCTGCGCCTTTATTGTCACGAATATTTCGCAGGGAAATAAGCAGGAAGCTCTTAAGCATGTGAATAGGCAAGTGGTGATACATACTTTGCAAATCCTATGCCATGGTCGATAACAGCGGATTTAGGCCCTTATACGTCCATAATTGTGCTTTGAACCGTTCAGTATTGGACATGAATCTGTCCACAGGGACAACAATTCTCCTATCTGACCTGTAATACATTCCTTCCTTTTCTGTCTATAGACCAAAGGCCTGTAACCATTTCGTTCCCTGATCTCCGAAACCAAAAATCCTCAGTGTCCCCGGTGGAAGTGTGCTTGTGTTAAGCTTGCTGCGTTTGTACTTTTTCTGGTCATTTGTGAACCCGTTCAGGCCCAATCTGAAAAAAGATATCGCACGAAAGACTTTCAGATCTCATTTGTGCCCGGCATCAGTTCCAATGGGATACAATCAGGCTGGTACTACAACAAAGTTTCCATCAACCTGCTGGCAGGGATATCCGCCGGTTCGCAGCGCTTCGAAATTGCAGGGATATCCAACCTCAGCTTACGTGAAAGTTCGGGACTCCAGATCTCCGGGTTTGCTAATATCGTCGGTTCGAACACATATCTGAACCTGTCACAGGCACAGGAACGGGCAGTCAGGAAAGAACTCAACATGCTTGCGCATTTCCATGGTATACAATTAACTTCCGGTGTCAACCTTGTACGGGATAATGTCCACGGCGCTCAAATAGGAGGGGCCTTCAATGTTGCTCAAAGTGCGATGTTCGGTTTTCAGCTGGCGGGTCTAGGCAATGTGGTCTATGAGGACATGAGTGGCGTCCAGTTCGCAGGCTTGTACAATATCGGGAAACGTTCGGTCGCGGGATTCCAGGTTTCACTGTTGGCAAATTATACAAAAGGACCAATGGCTGGCCTGCAACTGGGAATTTTCAACCGCAATACCGGCATGTTTGGCAAGAACATGGATGCGGTTGTAAAAACCAGGAGCTTCCAGTTCGGGCTTATCAATGTTACGAAGAAAATGCTCGGAGGTACCCAGGTCGGGTTGATCAATGTGGCAGGTGAGATGGCCGGAACACAGGTAGGCCTGATCAATCTATTCAGTAAGCTGCCTGTCGCGGGGGCAGTTCGAAACGGATTGCCTGTCGGCATCATCAACTATGGATCAGTAGGATCGGTAGTTCGTGTTTCAACGAGCGATTCCTTTCTCTTCAACTTTGAACTGTCATCCGGAAACTGCTCCAACTGCCCGAAGACCAAATTCGGTCTGCCCTTCGATGACAGGTTCCAGAAACTCAATCAGAATGTGCTGGTTTTCGGTTACAATCCTGAACCGTTCAGAGATGAAAAAGGTCATTGGTCTCTTGGACTCCGGTTTGAACGTATCATGTACATCAAATACACCATGATCCCTATGAGACGAGGCCCTCAGAATAAGAATTTTTTCTTGTCCATAGGTGCGGGTGTGCACCACATCAATTGGACTCATAAATTTCGATCCGAACTTAATCTTCAACCTTCTTTAGCTTTCACGGCGGGACGGAAGCTTGCCTTTTTAGGCTTTCGCTATTTGTACGGATCATTACGGCTGAACGGTTACATCACCAATTCCGACCACCACGACCTCACACGAAAGTCTGTGTTGTACGAAAACAAGGAAAATACCTTTCGAAAACTGTGGCTGGGTTATGGGATGGGCGTGCAGTTTTAGGAATGCCCCATCAAACAACAATATAATGGATACCAGGGATCTTGCTGGTGGTTTCGTCTTCGAAGGGTGAAGAAGTTTACCTTTATTGTACCAGAAGATATCTTTGCTGACTTAAGCCTTCGTACACGGGTATCCAGAGTAAGAGCGACTAAGGCCCGGTGGAAATATACAATCAAGATGCGAGTCGAAGACTCCGGAATTATCCTGAGTCTGTAGAGCCCTTCGGAACGCTACAGACAGAGGTGGTTCGACTCTTCCTGATCGTATTGTAAATAGCGGGGATGAATGATACTTTTTTGAGGATCCAAATTTCCGGAATAATCTGATTTCAGTCAATGATATGATCGAACCCAGTAGATTTGCTTTGATATAATAATTGGAGGTTTCCTAAGTAATACCGATAAACGATTGTGGCGATTGATTACACCCCCTTTGTTCCAAATGCTCGATAAAAACCGGAAATGATAAAATCGGAATATGTTATCGTAATCTGCTTATTTTTCAATACTCAGTTACTTTCTCAACATCTACAGGGACATTGGATGAAATATGGTTCAATTGAAGATGCTGGATTTTCAACCGATGGATTAAGAGAGGCTAAAGACTATTTTGATTCAACAAATGCTGTTGCCATGCTTCTGGTTAAAAATGGATACATCGTTGATTTCTGGGGAGACATTGAAAGGAAGTATAAATGTCATTCTATCCGTAAAAGTGTACTAAATGCACTCTATGGATTACAGGTTAAAAATGCAACAATTGATATAGGAGAAACAATTGGAGAAATTGGAATTAATGAGAAAGTTGAATTGACTAAACTGGAAAAAAGTGCTCAGATCAAACATTTACTGACTACTCGCTCAGGAATATATTTGGAAGCAGCTTTACAACCTGATGTGGGAGAAAGTCCAAAAAGAGGGAGTTATAAGCCTGGCGAAAAGCAGTACTATAATAATTGGGACTTCAATGTTCTGGGAACCATATACAACGAAAAAACTGGAAGCGATATTTTTGTTGATTTTGATTCATTTATTGCCAAACAAATTGGGATGCAGGATTTTGATGTTATTGACGGAACCTACGAATATGATGGTACATCGTTGCATCCGGGTTATCCACTCAAAATGTCGGCTTGTGATTTAGCGAGATTTGGACAACTGTACCTTCAAATGGGAAATTGGAATGGCAAGCAGATTATAGATACGAGTTGGGTAGAGCAAAGCTTCACTCCTTACACTGTTGCCGATAATATGGGAAATCAAGCAACAGGATACGGCTATTTGTGGTGGATACAGGACAGACCGAACGAGCCTAAACGTTATTTTGCCCTCGGCTGGGGAGAACAATATCTCGGAATATTCCCTGAAGAAAATATCATAATCGTGCTACGAGCCGATAGCTATTTTGAAGAGTATTTTAAAGAACGAGATAGGGAGCAACTTATAAAAATGATTTTTGAAGCTAACATTTCAAAAGCCTCAGAAAATACTGATTTAGTTCCGTATGAAAGTCAGAAAAAGTCAATCAAACAAGTTAGACTCTCTGAAAAGCAACTGTCAAACTTTGAAGGAGAATTCGAGCTACATAGAAATGAAATTCCCGGAATTAATGATAGGTTCAAAATAACATATTCAGAGACCGGATTAATCATAGAGGATTTACATTACGTGTACAAGTTTAGACTGATTCCTATTGCTGAAAACGAGTTTTTTATTGAGGATATTGAATTGTATTTAACTTTCAAAACTGACAAATCGGGGAACAAGACAAATCCTGAAATAAGAACATTTAGGTAAAACTGCTTGCAACAGCTGATTACAGGCCTGGCCTGAAGCGGAATTTTAAAGGAGCAATGGACGAAGAAGAAATTCGAATATTAAAGACTTTCCAAGCCGGTATTTAGGGTCCACACTTTGGGAGCAAACTTCCTCGGTTCATCGTTTGTTGTTCAATAAAACGGTCATTTGGAATATCAAATAATGTTTAAAGTAAAACCAAAAAATATAGCGTACACGGATACTAGTAAGATCCATTCTGATTATACCGAAAAAATGAACAAAGAGTATAATTGGATGGCAAAGGGGTATGATGCATTTATGACAGTTTTCCCTCTGTGGAAAAATTGGATTAAGAATGTTATGCCGCATATTTCTGGAAAAAAGATATTGGAGGTTTCGTTTGGCAATGGATATTTGATGACTCAATACGCCAACGAGAATTACGAAATTCACGGTATCGAGTATAATCAAAAAATGTTGGCAATTGCGAAAAAAAAGATCCGGAAAAGAAATATAAAAGCAGACCTGTTGCAGGGGAATGTTGAAGAATTACCATTTCAGGATAATACGTTTGATACAGTGATAAATACAATGGCTTTCACAGGATATCCGGATGGAGAAAAAGCCATGAGAGAATTAAAAAGAGTATTAAAACGTGGTGGGAGACTCCTTATAGTTGATTTTGATTATCCAAAAAACAGAAACATATTAGGCTATATGATCGTCAAATTGTGGGAAAAGTTTGGAGATATAATAAAGGACATGAATCTGTTATTGACAAAGCATGAATTTGAATATGAGGATAGATCTGTTGGAGGATTTGGTAGTGTACATTTTTTTGTAGCAACAAAGAAATGATTAACTCAAGCGCCTGGTAGTTTGGCCCTTAGAACTTATCACCAAAATTGCTTGTCTTACAAAACGAAGCTGTAAATAAACATAGGGAAGGAGTGAGCAGATTGCCACAAACCTGAATGACGCTTTATTTAAAAGAACAACCTGCCTCAAACCACTCCAATCTTAAAATTTTTAAAGCCATTAAGAATATTATTCTCATTAATGGCTTTGTTGGAATTCTATAAATTATTGATAATCAGAATATTATAAAAACAAGTTCATCAGCGTTTTCTGAAAGGGAATAATTAAGATCATAAAATCTAAATTGGTTTTGAGATTTGACTTTTCTGCAAGGAAAAGTAACATTTAAGAAACCAGTTAGTAAAATGATACAGTCGATGATCACTTCAGGCATCCAACCTGACCCAGGAGTATTCACACTTTTTGTAGCAGCAGGAGGTCTTCTTATGACCGTGGCTACTTATGCCAGGATTGGCTACGGAGAGAGTTATTCGAAAGCCGTTAACCTGTCCGTTACTTTCGTGACACTCGGCAAGTTCCGTGAATTCCTGATCGAACCCATCGCAGGGTTTTTACACCTGACGGACCGAAAAATGAAAAGATGGTTTGCGAATGTCCTGGTCTATGCAAATACGGAAAAGCTGGTAGAACGGCGCACCAGCGAACTCAGAGACCGGTGTTTCAGGCTGGGGCAGAAGCTCCGGGAATATCAGGCCCGTCAGAACAGTAGCCACGCCTCCCTGGAGAAACTAACCGCCGGACTGGCCCATGAGCTGAACAACTCACTCAACGTCATCGGCGGTGTGGTGGATCCTATCCGGAAGGACCTTACAGAACTGAAAACCCTTGTGCCAGACAAAAAAGAAGCACATTACCTTGTAGATGAGATGGATGTCCTGCTGGGTGACCTCTCTCGTGGCGCAGAAAGAGCCGCCAACATTATTTCCAATTTGACAAAAATATCGACATCCGTGACTTCCCTTTCCGGAATGCGCCATTTTGATGCCTTCGAGCACCTGATGGTGAAATGCCAGTGGATGCAGTTGAGCTTTCCACATGTAAAATTCGGATTTAAGGTCCGGAAAAATACCAGGCTGTTCGGGGATGTCAACGAGATCCTGCACTGTATCCATAACCTCATGATCAATGCCGTGGAAGCTACGGCAGGAATTGCCGCACCGCAGGTGGAAGTGATCATAGGCCGGGAATCCCATTTTTCGACCATTATCGTTTCCGATAACGGACCTGGAATATCCGGAGCGGACAGAAAGAGGATATTTGAGCCATTTTATACCACCAAGAAGCCTAAACTTCATTCAGGCATGGGCCTCTTTACCGTCCATCATATTGTCAAAAAGTACGGAGGCGTGATAGAAGCGGAAGAGAACCTGACAGGTGGGACGATATTTAAGATAAAACTGCCCGGGACTGAATAACCGCCTTTTTTCTCCATCTTTATGGGACAGTTCTTCGAAGAGTAGCCGTAGTTTACGGCTACTTTTTTTGGAACACTTAGCCAATTAGTGTCCGCAAAAATTGAAGTTTGCCGACAGACAGCAGTGCGACCAATGCCAATTACGAGCAATGCCTGAAATCTTCGATTGGAAGAAATTTATTATTAATAAGAATATTACTCTTGAGAAATGGCCTTTTACGACCCGAAAAACACTGATTTATAGATAATTGGGATATTTCTGCTTATCTTATAGTTTCACATCGTAGAAAAAGTCAAATCTCACAAAATCAATTATGAAACGAAAGATCAAAAGAATCGCTCAATTGATCGGTGCATTTTGCTTCGCCGCAATGTTATTCACTGCCTGCGAAGATGGTTCGGAAGAAATATTCGACAATGCAGATGCTCAAGAGCAAATGGTAGATGAGGAAAATGAAAAGAAACAAAAACCCGGGGGATCATAACCCATGATGCTTTTCACTTCACATCAATACCACAAAGAACATTGTGAAAACTACAATTTCCATTGAATAACATGAACAAATTTCTGAAACAACATACATTCCCAATTGTAATCCTGATCATCGTGTTCGGTGTTTTGACATCCTGTATTCAGGATGCGGAAAATCAGGCAATCAATCCTGACCTGCCACTGGAATACGATCAGGAGCTCAAATTGGTACTGGATTTGATAGATGACGATCCGACCGGTGCGATTACCAAGCTGGATGAAATAATATCCAATGCCGAATCAGCCGGATCAATTTACTATTCAGGGAAGGCTAAATGGTATCAGGGTTATATCTACGATGAAATAATTCAAGATGTTTCCAAGGCTTATTACAGTTATAATGAAGCATTAAAGGATATTTTACAGACGGATGATTCAGACCTGAAAATGAAGATCTACAATAACCTGGGGTTGTTGTACAGGTTCTACGGGCAGTATGATGCCGCAATCAGAAACTATGAAGCGGCATTGGAATTGGAATCAGACCTAACCAGGAAACAGCTATCCGATTTGTACTACAACTATGGTGTCCCTTTGAAGTTGAAGGGTGATAGCGTATCATTCTTTTTGGCAGAAGAAGCATTCACGAAATCACTCGAATACGCCAAAGGAATTGAAGATCATGAAAATATCGCCAGCGTGTACAATCAGATAGGATTAATGTACAAGGCTATTGGGGACTATGAAATGGCACGAATTTCATATGACAATACCATTCGCACCTATTCGGATAATCCGGACATGCAAAGCTATATTGGAAAGGCCTATCATGGGATCGGAATAACATACAGGGATGAAGGTAATCTTGACGCTTCCATTCAGGCATTCAAGAAAGCCCTTCAATACAAGAAAAAAAGCGGTTCCATCTTCATCACGAAATATGATATGGGGACAGTTCTTATGGATAATGGTCAGAAAGAGGAAGCGATCACAGTTTGGAAAGATGCCCTCAATGAAAAACACGATAAGAATAGTATCGAACAGGTCAAGATCTATTCCGATCTCTCCCAGGTGCTAAAAGCAAACAACAAATATGAAGAAGCGCTGGCCTTTTCGGAAATATACAATTCAAGTATCCAAGCGATACTGGAGGAAGGAGAAAGGTATAAAATCCAGAATGACCAGGTACTTTTTGCTGATATTGTAAAAGAGTATGAAGAATTTAATGCACCGGTGCCCCTGTACTCAAAACCATGGTTCATTGCAACCGTTTCCCTGTCGGCTATGGTGTTGATCTATCTGGCAATGATGATCTACTACAGGGTCAGGGCAACCCGTAAGGTATCGGAAGCAGTATCACGAATTCAGACAGAATTTCAGCATATTAAAGTTGAGTAGTAGGGTTATTCCCTCCAAGTAATTCTGCCAAACGGTCTTGCATAATGTAGAATTCCTTCAGTTTATCATTGAACGCAAGAAAGATTGACCGTAAATCGTTAAATAACTTTTTACGGTCGATCTCATTAAGATTATCGTCTTCGAGTTTTTTAAGTTTATCCGAGAAAAAAGTGGCGAACCGATCCAGGTCGCCTCTTTTTATTTCGTATTCGGTGGTCGCTTCACTGAGCAGACTTTCAAGTTTGACCTCGGTGTTATGTTCTATCTTAAACTCTTCGAAATTGGATTCGGTGAGCTCCCTGGTAATGAACAGATGCAGGTTTATCCCAAACTCAGACGCTATCGTTCTAAGGACCTCCGGCTTGGGGATCACATTGTTCTCGTACTTGTTGATATTATGGCTGGGCACACCAATTCTATCACCAAATTCACTTTGACTCCGGATGTTCTCAAGCTTTCTGAGCGATCGTATATTTTGGTTAATAATATCCAACAACGTGGATTTAGCATAATATTAATCCATTTAAGAATATTTTTCTTACTTCTGAATAAGAAAAATTTTATATGTGGTTGTTAATCAATTACTTAAAATATAATGGTTAGTCGGTGAAAGTTTTTTGGGAATTGTTTCGAAACCGCTTTTATTTAGTATTGACTTAACTACAAATAGTCGGCGTTGAGAATCAGTTGTCCATTATAGAACCGGCTAACACAGAGCGATGAAAGAGGCTACTCCATGCGGGTAGTCTCTTTTTTTGTTTCATATCTGATTAACAGAAATTTCATGGGTTCATTCACTAATAATTCTTATTGGCACATTACCATTATCTGTTGTGCATTAAATTAGTGGAAATTCACGGCCAACAATTACCAATTCCCATGCTCTGCGGGTGTAATAGTATGAAGAATTTGTAATGTGATCAGCCAGATTTCCAATACAACTTGAAGATATTTATTAGAACGAGTAATGGCCATACCTGGGTATTGTATGTAGTAAATGTAAACATCATTATGTGTACTGGAAATAATACCTCAGGTTAGGGAATTATTGAAAACCAAATGGCACTAGGAAGTAACATTAAAAAGCAGTCCGACCGGGAACCTCCCGGTCCCGTCAAATCAGTGACGTCCCGGGAGGAGATCAGGGAAAAAGAACCGGCTAAACCGGATAAAGCGGCAAGTGAAACGAAAGGCCGGGACATCCCGCCGGAAACCCCAGGCCGGGAACCTGAAAAGATCAATAAAGAGATTGAAAAGGGCGAAAGTCTCGCCGAAGGCAAGGCACTGCTGATCGTATTCCCTGTCGAGGAAGAGGAGTATGCGATTTCCATTGACATGGTCAGCGAGGTGATAAAAACGCCACCGATGGCTACCATACCCCAGGCCCCAAAATATATCCTGGGCGTGACGAATGTCAGAGGAAATGTCGTAGCGATCCTGGATCTGGCGATGAAAGTGGGACTTACCACCGAAACCGATAGCAGCAGATCCAATTATATTCTCGTCATTCAAAGCGAGGAGTATAAGATTGGGGTAGCTGTCAGCCAGGTTCCCGATACAGTGATGGTCGACAGATCTGAAATTGACAGCTCATCCAACGTCATGGTTCAATCAGCCCAGGATCAGAATTATATAAAAGGGATCATCAAAAGGGATCAGCGAATGATCATTTTGGTGGACATACTGGAAATGATCTCGGAAGAAGAAACGAAAGTAGACCTGTGATCGGAGATCCCTGCGGAAATATGATTTATGTGAAAATGAATAAACTTGACTTAAAATCACAAAACCCTAACTACCATGTTTAGAAGATTCACCATAAGAAAGAAGATGATGCTTTTTATTCTTGGCATCACGATCATTACTTATATCATCACGGTAGGATATATCAGCATTAGTTTCAGAACCCAGTCTGTTGCTGAGGCCAAGAAATTAGCCGATTCTTTTGCTGCCCAGAAAGCAAACGATATTAAATCGATCCTTAATGAGGATATGGCTGTTTCCAGGGATATGGCCACTATTGTAAAGAACTATACTTTCCTGCCCAGGCCGGAACGTGACAGCCTGCGCAAACAACTTATGGTGGACATACTGCTGGATTATCCCAAGTATGACGCCACGTGGATGAGCTGGCAACTGTGGGCGATCGAGGACGATTGGGACGAAATATACGGAAGGGAGCGGATAAACTTCTACATGAGGGGCGGCAGGGTAAACTCGTCGACCGAACTCGCCAATCTGGATGGCGATCCCACAAGCGGCGTATATTTCGAGTTAAAATCAAATATCAGGGAGACCGAAAAGCTATCCGAGCCATACTGGTATGAGGACTATGATTACGAGGCAGGTACTACGGACTCCATACTGGGAATTTCACCGACTGTATCGATAATCATTGATGGCAAGTTTGCAGGTGTGATCGGCACGGACATGACGCTGGATGACTTCAAATCTATGTCACAGGTGGAGTTCTTTGATGAAGGATATGGGTTTTTGTTATCCAACGAGGGCACTATCATTTCCCATCAAAATCCCGATTTCTTCAGCCTGCCGATGGACAGCCTGAGTTTCGCCAGGTCCCTGGATATCGAGCAGGTCAGAAACAGGATTCAGAACGGGGAGCAGTTTTCCTACAGTGTGTATGACCGGGAATTTGAGGAGGAAGTTTACATTTCATTTGCTCCGATCCAGATCGGGCGTTCTAATTACCCCTGGTCCGCCGCGATCATTGTCCCCACGTCGGAAGTCACAGGATCGTTCCAGGCTGCCTTTAACATTACGATCATTGTTGGTATTCTGGGTCTGGCCATCCTGGGCCTGGTAGTCACCAGGATTGCCTCGGGCATCACTTCATCCCTTGACAGATCTAATGCGTTGCTCAAAGACCTGTCAAAGGGTAACATCAATATCGACAACAGGTTGCTGGTGAAAAGCTCGGATGAGCTGGGTGAAATTGCGGATTCCGTCAACACCCTGCAGGACGATCTCAACCGGAAAGCGGAATTTTCAAAGCAGATCGGGGAGGGAAATTTGAATGCGGATTTCTACAAGTCGGGAGAAAGTGACGTATTGGGAGAGTCCCTGTTAAAAATGAGGGACAATCTGAAGGGCGTTATAGATGAAACACGAAAGGTAGTTCAGTCCGCAGGGGAGGAAGGTAATCTCATGGATGCCCGTATGCTTCCTGCAGGTAAGGAAGGAGCGTGGAAAGACCTTAGCGACTCCATTAATAACCTGATGACTTCCATATCAACACCCATGATGGAAGTAAACAGAATTGTAAATGCCATGGCGGGTGGCGACCTGACGCAGCGATATTCACATGATGCAAAGGGCGATGTCCGGGTCCTGGCCGACAGCCTCAACGATGCGCTTGGCAGCCTTAACATGCTGCTTGACCAGATCGTGAAGAGTGTGAATATTGTCGGGGATTCCTCGAATGAGATGCTAACCGCCAGCGAGGAAATGAATACCAACACCGGTGAGATTGCTTCCGCTATTGCACAAATGAGCAGCGGAGCGCAAAACCAGGTATCCAAGGTCGATGAATCTTCAAATCTCATCGAAGGCATCCTCAATTCTTCCGGCGAGATGCAGAAACAGGCGGAAGCCATCAACAATGCGGCTCAAAATGTCAGCCAGAATAGTGATCAGGGTGTGAAGATGGTGGAAAAGGTCGGTGCCAGCATGAAAGAGATCTCGGATTTCTCAAATGACACTAACAAATCGATTCAGGTGCTTACCGATCGTTCCAGGGAGATCACGAGAGTACTGGGTATCATTTCGGACATAGCCTCCCAGACCAATCTGCTGGCATTGAATGCGGCAATCGAGGCAGCTCAGGCCGGAGAGTCGGGCAGAGGTTTTGCGGTCGTAGCGGAAGAGATCAGGAAACTTGCGGAAGATTCAAGAAATTCCGCCAAGGAAATAGAAAACCTCATTACCGCGGTGCAGCAGGACACCGAGAATGCTGCAAAAGTGATCGAAGTAATGAATCAGAGTATCAAAGGCGGTGAGGAGGCCTCACAGGACGTTTCCGAGGCGTTTAAGGCCATTGCTGAGTCAACAACTCAAAACTTTGAGCTGTCAGGCAGCATCCTTAATGCCACGAAGGATCAGATGGAGGATATCCGGAATGTAGTGGGTATCACCGAATCGGTCGTAGTCATCGCCGAGCAGACTGCTGCCGGGACTGAGGAAGTTGCCAGCTCCGCCAGTGAACTTTCGGCAGGTATGGAAAATTATACCAAAAAGTCCCAGTATGTAACGGAGATCGCAACGGAATTGAAGGAGCGTGTCGGGGCGTTTAAGCTGCTGTCTGAAAAAAAGATGGCCCCCGAGGTCACCGAATAAAATTGTGAGTGCAGAATGACCATTGCCATTGTCAACCAGAAAGGCGGAACAGGAAAGACCACCACTACTGTCAACCTGGGAAGTGCGTTAGCCCAGAAGGGTAAACGTGTGCTCCTGGTTGATCTGGATGCTCAGGGCAATTTGGGTTACTCACTGGGCATAACAGACCCGGAACATTCTATTTCTGATGTTTTCCTCGGGGATGTGGATTTCAGCGAAATACTCGTATCGCGGGAAGATATGGATATTGCTCCTTCCGGTGTGGACCTGGCCGATGTGGAATTGTCTATGGCTTCCGCAGAGAACAGGGCTTTTTACCTGAAAGAGATCCTGACACCCGTAACGGGTTATGACTTCATCCTGATTGATTGCCCGCCTTCATTGTCTTTAATGACTATAAACGCTTTAAATGCTGCAAAAAAAGTCATTATTCCCATGCAAATGGAGGTATTAAGTCTCCAGGGTCTTGACCAGATCATTGAAACAGTGGATAAGGTCAGGAATGCCTATAACCCGGACGTTGAAATAATCGGGATACTTCCTGTCATGGTCGACAAAAGGAGGAAGTTGAGTTTTGAGGTTTATGATCACATCCGGGAATTGTATGATTTCAGGGTTTTCGATACGCAAATAAGAACCAACGTAAAAGCATCCGAAGCACCTTCTTTCGGTAAAAGCGTCATTACCTATGACCGCTTTTCCAACAGCGCGCAGGACTACCTTGCATTTACTTCGGAATTGATACAGCTAAATCACTCATAAGAAATGGCCTTAGGAAAAAATCTTAAAAAGCAGAAATTAATACCCGGTTCGGATAAACCGGAAAAGGGCAAAGCTGCGAAGAAGACAAAGAAGAAGCAGGTTGCGGCTGCCAGGAAGTCAAAAGTCTCTACCACAAAAGTGACGAGTAAGGCTAAGAGATCATTGACCGAAACTTCTGTGGACACAACCATAGAAAAGTCCACAACAATTGAAGATCAGATGGTGGTCACACCTTTGGAGCCACCGGCCACTGAGGCCGCAGTTCCCCATCCTGTGATGAAACCAACAAAATATGTCAGTGAAGCGGAATACAAGGAACGTCAGAGGTTGAAGTCCAAGTTCGAGCAAGAAATAAAAGCCCTGGCAGGAAGAAATGTACATCTCATAGTGTTCAGGCAGGGAAGCGGACTTTATGCACTGGAAATTGATCGCACCCGGGAGGTGGTAGTCACGCCGCCGGTCACCAGGACACCTCATGCGCCGGCTTATGTGAAAGGAGTTACCAGTATCCGGGGGTTGGCAATGGTTGTGCTCGACCTTGCGCAAAAATTTAATCTTTATGATTCCGAAGAGCAAAAAGAGCGGTCCAGTCAATATACGATGGTAATCGAAAGTGACAGATACAATGTCGGCATCCTGGTGGAGGAGGTACCCACGACATTGATCGTAGAGGGAGGGGAAATCAGCAGTGCCACGGGTTTCATGTCGGACACGGCGCTGGATGAAACATATATCAAAGGAATAATAGAAAAAGATGATCAAATGATCTTTTTTATTGATATTGACGAATTGGTTGAGGGAGATAAAGTAAACATTATGCCTGACACCACTTCGAATTGATATTAATTAACAAATAGCCTAGATACTCGTGCCTTTAAAAAAATTAGATGTTCTGGTTGTTGACGACTCAGCATTCATGAGATTACTTATCAGCGATATCCTGTCGGAGGATGAGGGATTGAATGTTGTCGGTACAGCCTCTGACGGCAAAGAGGCCATTGCGAAGGTGGCTGAGCATAAGCCGGATGTGGTTGTCCTGGATATGAAAATGGACAAATATGACGGTCTGTATGCGGTGAAGAAACTGATGAAGGAAAACC
The DNA here is from genome assembly GCA_028278225.1 of Cyclobacteriaceae bacterium. Classification (GTDB taxonomy): domain Bacteria; phylum Bacteroidota; class Bacteroidia; order Cytophagales; family Cyclobacteriaceae; genus JANQEU01. Next base: position 45,296 of record JANQEU010000072.1, on the reverse strand, counting down.
CCCTTCCGATCCTCATATTAAGTGCCCTGGGAAATACTGACCTGGAACCGATTTTTGATGCACTGAAATATGGCGCTGTGGATTATATGACTAAGCCCAACAGGGGCAATTCAAAAATGCGTCAGATGAATATTGAGCTGATCAACAAGGTCAAAAGTGTGGCGCGGGCCCAGCCGAAAACAGCCAAGAAGTACCCGAAAACGGCAAGGAGCTATAATCATTCATTTAAAGGAAGCAGCAGGTATGACATAATTGCCATTGGCGCCTCCACGGGAGGACCTTCAGCCATTGAAGAGGTCATCAGCGACCTACCGGCCAATTTAAACGTACCTGTGATCGTTTGTCAGCACATGCCGGCAAATTTCATTGCTCCTTTTGTGGCAAGGTTAAATGCTTTGAGTCCCTTAAACATTGTTATCGGTACAGAGTCGATGGTCCCTGTTCCCGGCACAGTGATTGTTTGTCCGGGTGATTCAAACCTGATCCTTGTAAAAGACCGGGATACCAAGAAGATCAAAATTTCCTTTACCTCAAAAAAGTATCCTGAGTACAACAACCCATCGATAAACGCCCTGATGCATTCTGTTGCAACACATTACGGATCAAGGTCGATGGGTGTGATACTCACCGGAATGGGTAAGGATGGCGTAGAGGGTCTCAGGGCCATACGGGAAAAAGGTGGATATACTATCGCCCAGGACAAGAGATCTTCTGTCATCTACGGAATGCCAAAGGTTGCTACAGAGTCTAAAGCTGCCGCTAAGAGTCTGGATATCAAAGAAATTGGAGGTTTTATTGTGAATCGTTTAGAAGACTAGTTTTGAAATCAAAAGAATCAGAATACAAAGAATTATTCCTCGTCGAGGCACTGGAAAACTTTGAAGAGCTGAATAAACTCTTTATCGATCTCGAAAAAGAGCACAGCAACAAGAGTGCGATAAATTCCATATTCAGGATCACTCATACACTTAAGGGTAATGCGATGGGTATGGGGTTTAGTGGCATAGCTGATCTGTCCCATGTCATGGAAGATATCATGGGTGCCGTCAAAAACGGCGAAATAGTGTTGACAAGGCAAATTTTTGAAACACTTTTCAAAGCCAATGACAAACTGGGCGAATTGATCAATGCCATCAATACGGGTAAGAAGGTCAGCTATCTGGGCCTCAAAACCAAACTGGCGGTGATCCTGAGGGAAGCAAAGGAAAGTGAACCTGCCGGCCAAAAGGACACGCCGGAGGTACAACCCGCCCAGGTAGAGGAAGGGGAGGAAGGTGCCGGGACGGACGTTGTGATCAAGGATGATGTAATGCCTGAAATCGCTTTCGCTGATGTGATCCAGATACCTGTTAAAAAGATGGATGAGCTCATGAACCTTGTAGGGCAGCTGATCATCGAAAGGGACAGGCTCATGGCCCTGAGTGGTAATGATGGCCGGCGGACCAGTGAATTTGAAAGCCTTCAGCGTATTTCATCCAACTTGCAGTTCGGTATCATGAATGCGCGAATGGTTCAGATGGGTTTCCTATTCAACAAGTTTCACCGTATAGTTCGCGACGCTGCGGCTATAGAAAAGAAGAACGTGAGCCTCAGTCTGAAAGGTACTGAAGTGGAGATTGACAGGAATATTCTGAAAACAATGAGTGATTCACTCATTCACCTGGTTCGTAACGCTGTTAGTCATGGTATTGAGAGTGCCGGGACAAGAAAGGCCGCAGGCAAGCCCGAGGGAGGTAGTATCACGCTAAATGCCACTTATGAGAAAGACAGGGTCAATATCATGATCTCCGACGATGGAAAAGGTATAGACGCTGCGATCATACGGAAAAAGATAGTCGAAAAGGGAATGGTGACGTCGGAAGTGGCCCGGGCCCTCAGTGATGAGGATGTGCTGATGTATGTTTTTGAGCCGGGTTTTTCAAGTGCTGAGAAGGTAACTGAAATATCCGGAAGAGGTGTGGGAATGGACGTGGTCAAACGCACCGTCGAGTCCATGGGAGGTCAGGTGAAGATTGAGACGGAGACGGGTAAGGGAACCACCATTACCCTGATGCTGCCGTCGTCCCTGGCGCTGAAAGGGGCACTGCTTTTTGAGCTTGACGGACAGGAATATGCGATCGCCTTATCCTATACCGAAGCAGTCATTTCCCTGAAAAAAAATGAAATTCATAAAATCGGTGACGGACTGATGGCGCAATACCTGGATTCAACCATTTCGATCGTTTTTCTCAAGGATCTTACCCGTATGGAGGACCTGTCCGAAATCAGCAGAAAGGGAGCGCTGCATAAGACTTTCAGCAGCATTTCCGAAGACGAGCACCTGGATGTGATCATTGTTTCCTATTCTGGCAAACAGACGGGCATCGTGATCGACAGGTTGCTCCAGCGTAAAGAGATCATCGAAAAAACACTGCCAAAACCCCTTGACAAAATAAAGCTGCTGAGCGGTACGACGATACTGGGAAATGGAAATGTCTGTCCCGTCATAGATGTGACCGCTGTTGTGGACCTGTTATACAAGAATGTGATAAAAACTGATAAAACGTTGGTGGCCTGACGGCATCCGACAACCAGCTATGAATGCACGAAACAATCCTTTCAATATCCAAAATGTTTGAGCTAGGCGGCACGAATGCTATCACAGATGAAGAACTGACCGCCCTGGTGGTGGCTATGAAAAACAGGTATGGCCTGGACTTCACCAACTATGAGCGCAGTTCATTTAAACGTGGAATAGCCCGGTTGATGCTCAAAAACAAAATGACATCTACATTGGAGCTGTGGTCGAGGGTCTTGAAAGACAGGGACTTTTTCATGAATGCCATCGACGACCTCCTGGTGAATCTTACGGAATTGTTCCGCAATCCGGATGTTTGGATAAAAATCAGGGATAATTTATTGGGGAAATTTAACAACAGGATGTTGAATATCTGGCATGCCGGGTGCTCCACGGGAGAAGAGGTGTATACAATGGCCATAGTGCTTGAGGAGCAGGGGTATCTGAGCCGGACAAAGGCATTGGCCACCGATTTAAGTACAACAGCACTCAATAAAGCCAAAAAAGGAGATTATTCTTTGATCCTGTTGAAGCAATATCTGACGCCATTCCTGAAATTTTTCCCAACCCGGAGAATGGAAGATTATTTTGATTATCACGACAGTCACGCGACCATAAAATCACGTTATAGACAGCATGTCAGCTACACACGGCATAATCTGGTTGACGAACCGATGGACCGAAAGTTTGATATCATCTTTTGCCGGAATGTAATGATATACTTCGATGAAACACTGAAAACAAAAGTCTTGAATTTGTTGTATAACTGTTTGAATGATGACGGTTTCCTGATCATAGGCTATTATGACATTATGCCGGATTCCGGAAAGTCATTGTTCGAGCTTTATGACGTTAAGACGAGGATTTACAAAAAGAAAGAATCAACTACCAAATAAAATAGAACCGCTATGAATAAAAGGGTACTGATCGTTGATGACTCCGGATACATGAGGTCCAAAATTCAGGAAGTTCTTACAAATGAAGGATTTGAAGTTGCCGGTACCGCACCCAATGGAGAAACAGCTATAGATATGGCATTGGAACTTAAGCCTGATTTCATCACCCTGGACAATATTTTGCCTGACATGACAGGTTTGGACGTTCTCAAAACCATAAAGGAACAGGGCCTGGAATCTGTCGTCATCATAATAAGTGCGGTGGGGCAGCAGTCCACCATTAATGAAGGGCTTGAATTGGGCGCTTCGGAGTATATAACCAAACCATTTTCAGAGGAGCACCTGATCAGATCTATCAGGAAGGTACTGGATTAGATAGTCCGGCTTCACGGTGCGACTGGCATCCGGCGACTCGTCATGATTTTCCTTTTTTCTTTATGCGCCGGAAAATTATTCCGGGCGCTTGTTGAGGTGGGTTTTATCACTTTTTCACGTTAAACACGGCTTGGATTATCCTGCTGAACACTGTTATTTAATGTTCTCAAAACCCAGATTATCTTCTAATTCTTCATTTCACTCCATTAAAATCCTTGCTGATACACTTCTTTATATGTATAATTATATAAATGGCTGAAATTCACACTTAATAATAATTGAATTACTGACTATTTATACTCACAGCTTATGCTAGATACTTTGAAAGAAAACGAAATGCAGGTTGCCACCAAATTGATTTTTGGAGGGTTATCCATGGCCAAAGCGTCGATGGAGCAGATACTGCAAAGTCCCATATCACTTAAACAGATCGATTATGGCAATGAGCAGCACGCATTACCGCAGTTTGATTCCTCCGACGATCACAACGTTCACCTCGTCAAAACTGAACTAAAAGGGCAATTGAAGGGATCATGCCACCTGATTTTTTCCGAGGACGAAGTAGACAAGATCAACAAAGCATGTCTCCCTCAAAACATACTGGAAAATGATTCTCCGGAGAGTAAAATGATGAAAATGGCATTTTTGACGGAGATTGATAATATGGTTGCCGCTGCTGTTATCACTGAATTTGCCAATTTCCTGGGGTTAGAGATTTTCGGAGACGTTCCGTCTCTGCATATCATGCCAAACAACGAAGTAAATGGCTATCTGAAGACCGAATCCACGGCGTTCGATACCGTAATTCACTTTAAGGCAATTTTTCATGGTACGGAGCTGGACATTTCGCCTGATTTTGTCTGGATTTTCAATGAGAATTTCGTCAACCAAATCAAACAGGCCGTTTAAAATAACAATTTCTGAAATTTATACAGACAACTGATTAAAAACTAAACCAGAATATAGAACTATGAGCAAGAGAGTACTAATCGTTGATGATTCTATCTACATGAGATCGCTCATCAAAACGTCCCTGTCCGAGCAAGGATATGAAATAGTCGGTGAGGCACAGGACGGTGAATCAGCCATTGATCTGGCCATGGAGCTTGAGCCGGACCTGATAACATTGGATAACATACTGCCGGATATGATGGGTTTTGACATCCTGAAGACATTGCGGGATGAGGGGATCCAGTCCAAAGTAGTAATGGTAAGCGCCGTCGGTCAGGATACTGTCGTTAACAAAGGCAAGGAACTTGGCGCATTGGATTATATTGTTAAACCTTTCACATCAGAAGACCTGGTCGCCGTAGTAAATAAGGTGTTATGAGAAACCGATTGCACGATCTTTCCATCCGACGAAAATTTGCCGTTGTCTTAGTACCGCTTGTATTAACAATACTGGTATTTGACTATTTCCAGATCCGCGACAGCTTCCTGGATTACAAAGATTCCACGAGGCTGAATAAAGCCATAATCGTTGGAATAGAGATCAATCATGTCGTGCATGAGATACAGAAAGAACGGGGGATCACCTCCGGATACCTTTCGGCAAAAGGAGAGTCCTTTGCCCAGGAGCTTATGGCACAGCGGGAAAGAACGGACAGTACCCTGCAGGTATTTTACCGGGAGGTCAATGATCCGCGCCTGGATGATGTAATGCAGATACATGGCAAGGATATAGAAGATCTTAAAACCTATTTCAATCGCTTAAGCCAGATCAGAAGCCAGGTGGATGACCTTACGCTCACACCAAACCGGGCAATTGAATATTTCTCTGATATCAATGGTGCTGCATTAAACACCGTCAATGATCTTATCAATGAGACGCGCGATAAGACGCTGGCCCAGCAGGTCCATGCCATCATTTATTTCCTTAAGTCCAAGGAACGAACAAGCATAGAGCGGGCTATGGGTACACAGGTTTTTGCCGTGAAAAGGATGGACAATGACATGTACAACACGTATTCATCACTGGTATCGGCACAGGAATCGTACCTTGATGCATTTCTGACGATCACCAACGAGGAATCCAGGGAGTACTTTGAAAGAATTGTAAAAGGACCTGACGTCGATGAAGCAAGAAGACTTCAGCAGGTTCTGCTGACAAACAGGAGCTTTGATGAGGACCCCAGTCATTTCTACAATGTGCTGACCGGTAAGATCAACTCCCTCAAGATGGTTGAGGATTTTATGTCAGACAGGATCCATAATTATACGGAAACTGTGGCAGCCAGCGCCAACCGCGAGTTTGTATTATTTGTGGTTATCGACCTGGTTGTTGCGATCATTACATTCCTGCTTGTGGGAAGTATTGTCCGAAATATTGTTTCCAATGTCAATATCCTGGAAGCATTTACCAAGAAAATTGCGGCCGGTGACCTTTCGGATGAAGTGCATGTGTCTGCGAGAGATGAGCTTGGTCATTATGCCGACACCTTCAATGTGATGGTCGAGGAGATCAATAAATCACATGCGGAACTGAAAAAGGAACGGGATCAGGCAGAGTACCTTTATGAAAATATTTACAAACAATCCGAGGTAGTTTTTGAAAATGTGCACCAGGGGATATTCCTTTTGGACAAGGATTTCAAAATAAGCAACCTTTATTCCCGTGCGATGGAAGACATCTTTGAGCAGAAGAAGATCGGGGGGGAAAATTTTGGCAATTTCATGCGTCCCCATATCATTCCCAGGGACCTGGAAGCCCTTGAAATGTTTATGAAACACCTGTTTAATAAGGATATGGACGAGGAGGTTGTGAACCAGCTGAACCCTGTCGAGCAGGTGAAAATATTCACAGAAGCTGATGGTATAGTGAATACCAAATATATCAGGGTTTCATTTACCAGGATTGAGCGGAATGGTGAAATTCAAAGCATTATGGCTACGATCTCGGACGAAACCGAGTCCGTATTGCTACAGCAGCATCTGGAGGAAGCGGAAGAAAAGAAAAAGAGGGAGACTGAGCAGGTACTCAGTATCTTAAAGATCGACCCGGCCGTTCTTCAGGGATTCCTTCACAATTCCAAAAAGATCATTAAGGGTATTTCCGAACGCTATGAGGCGAATAAGGGTCGTGACCTGAAGGAACTCATGAATTTCACGTTTGAGACCATCCACAATCTCAAAGGTAATGCCATGGTCATAGGCCTGGATCTTATGCGCGAAAAATTCCATTTGATCGAAGAATCCATTGCGGAATTCAAGGAAAAAGACGTTGCAGGCAAGGACTTTCTGACCATACTATATGAAATAGATGAAGCGAATAAGATCCTGGAGGACATGGAAGAAATGCTTCACAAAGTAGCCAGCGTCTACAAAAACCTTCCGAGTGAGGGTCAGTTGGTAACCAATATCATGCTGCTGGATACACTGGAGAAAGGGCTGGAAAAGATGAGCAAGGAGCTGGATAAACCGGTTTCGCTGACCTTCAAGAATGAGAAAAACCTGGTCATACCGGATAACCTGATCAATCCCTTTAAAGATGTGATGATCCAGCTTATGCGAAATTCACTGTCCCATGGCATCGAAAGTGCCAATGTGCGTGTAGCCCTTGACAAGATGGTGAAGGGAAATATTATCGTTTCGGTAGACAGGACGGATCAGAATGAAATGATCATTTCATATTGTGATGATGGCAAAGGACTGGATATTGAGGAAATTGCTACCAAAGCCGTTGAAAGAGAGATCATTACCGAAGCATCACTTGAGGATATGAGTGATGAGGAGATAGCCAGACTGATATTCAATAATGGATTTTCGACTGCTGGAAAAGCCGATGATTACAGTGGAAGAGGGCAGGGAATGAGCCTGGTAAAGACTATCATTGAAGAGAATGGAGGGGCTTTTGACATCAACTTTGTTCCAGGTCAATTTTTTGAAATGAACATGAGACTGCCTTTATTAGCCAATCAAAACGAACCCATTGAAGCCGCATCATGAAATTACTAATTGTAGATGATTCCTCGATTATGCGCCGGACCATTGAGAAAAATTTGGGCGACTATGATCTGGAAATTGTGGGAATGGCTTCAAATGGAAAGGAAGCCCTCGAAATGGTCAAAGACACAATGCCGGATGTGATCACACTGGATATCACCATGCCCCAGATGGATGGGATTACCTGCCTTGAGAGCATCATGCAGATACATCCTGAGGCGAAAGTGATGATAATTACGGCCTTGTCTGATAAACTGACCGGACTTCAGGCGCTGGACAAGGGGGCAAGGGGATTTATGTATAAGCCTGTAAATCCTGACGACCTGACCAAAGCATTTGATAAACTTCTAAACCGTAATGCAAACTAACAAAGAGGAGTTCGAGGCCACCTGTAATTTGTTCATCAAGTCTGTTGAGAACTACTTCAAGCATTTAACGGATATTGATTCGGAGATGAGTGTTCCTTACCTAAAGGATAAGGAAGGCCTGATACTGAAAGATATTACCGGTATGATCGGCATATCAGGCAACCGTAAAGGTTTTGTATACATATCCGCCGACAGGGGGATGTACAAGGACCTCATCAACATCTTTATCGGACTGGATGATCCGGCAGATGAAGATATCCTGGATATGGCGGGTGAGATATCCAATGTAGTTGCGGGTAATGTCCGGGCGAATCTCGGTGCAAATTTCATGATCTCGGTTCCGGTTGTTTTCGAAGGGATGCCTAACCAACTCAGACTTCCGCAGGATCTGTCCATCTACATCATACCAATCAAGTGGAACGGTCATGAAGCATTTGTCGTTGTTGGATTAGAATAATTTGGGACGTATTTTTGGTAGGTACGGATTAATCAACTCAGACCAACACGCAATTGTCTGACAGACTAAAGAAGGATCAGCTCAATCTAGGACAGGTAGAGGATGTAGCGAAGAAGAATTATTTTTCTCTTTTTCCGGAAGCGCAGCTTCATAGCATTCTGGATGCCTTTATCATCAATAAACCCATGACCGGAAAGGTTGGGGGCGATGGCTTTTGGGTGCAGCAAGCCCACGACAGCCTCTATATATCGGTGTTTGATTGTATGGGTCATGGCCACCTTGCGAGCATGATGACCCGCATCTATACCAATTCATTGAAGAAAGTAGTAATTGATGATGGAATCATTGAGCCGGGAAAGATCCTCGAGAAACTGCACCACGAGATCCGTGAAAAATTTGAAGGAAAGAAAAACCTGCAGGTAGGAACAGGGGCCGATGTTGGGATCGTGAGGATAGGTACGCAGGTTATGGAAATGGAGTATGCCGGTGCCAAAATGGAGCTGTTACAGGTGACAAATGGCGAGCTCAATATCATCAAACCCGACAGGATGCAAATAGGAGAGATGTTTGACTTCCCTCATGATTATAAAACCATCCCCATGGACGTCAGTAGCTTGATGGGCTCGAAATTCTACCTCTCCAGCGATGGTCTGAAGGATTTGTTTGGCGGACCTTCCAGTAAAAAGCTCGGAAAAGAAAAAGTTAAGGAACTTCTTGAATCCAATTATATGAACCACATGGCCAAACAAAAAGAAGAGATAGCAGCTTTCCTTGAAGACTGGTCCGGTTCGAATATGCAGCTGGATGACCTGTTGCTGATAGGATTCAGCCTCGGCTAGCTGGTTCTTAATTCGCTCCCCGTAAACCGCTCTCAGATTTAGAACGGAAAAGATCATATTTGAAAATTGGCTTTGTTTCTACGGAAATTTGGTGATAGAAATTCCCTGACCGGGACGGGTGTAATGATACCCTTTGAACTCCTTTTCAACGCCTTTATACCGGCTCAGTATTAAAATAACCTCACGGTAACAATTTCTCAAGAAAAGCCGGCTGCGTGACCCCTGTCATATCGAATGAAATGAGATATCTTTTCATCTATTAATCAGTTAATGGTGAATATTCTCAGCTTTTTATATGAATAGATTTCTCCCGGAGTCGTAAAGACTGGGTCGCGCAGCCAGCTTTCTTTGAAGTTTTCAATTGGGAATTTGTACCCCCTTCCCCAGTTCAGGTTAAAATAATTAATCAAAGTAAGAATATTTTTCTTGTTTTCAATCAAGTGGAGCATCTTATGCTTTTGATTATCAACCAATTATATTTTTTTGAAAATAATTCTTGCTAATTTTTTCACTTTAAAGTGTTAATGCTTTATTTGTTATGGGAATCTATCTAATCATCGCGGTGGACCCATTAAGAACCTAAGTGCAATTAAATTAATTAGTGATGATTAATATTAACATCAAGGCCTCCCAAAACACCCCCTATGTGAAAATAGACCCGGATGAGGGGGTGGTTGTGATCAAAGGAAATTCATCCCCCGAAAATGCATTGAAATTTTACAAACCGATCATCAGGATGATTCAGGATCTGTATCTGAATGCTTCAGAACCGATCGTGATCAATCTGGCATTTAAATATTTCAATACGGCAAGCTCGAAATGCCTTTTCGACCTCTTCAGGATACTCAAAAATGCGGATGGTCCGGAGCGAAAGGCTGTGATCAACTGGTCTTACGAAAAGAATAGCGATGAAATGAGGGAGACCGGTGAGGATTATTCGGATCTTCTTGACATGCATTTCAACTACGTTGAGCTTAACGAAATAAAGCCGCCAGGCATAATAGCAGCCTGACCTGTTTGGCCCTGTAAATTTCAGCCTTGTCGTCCGATACGAAAGCCAAAAAGGGACCAGCATGGGCGACACATCCTTGCCCGGTACACTATCAATTATCCCCCTCGAGTCCCTATATGTGCTTAAATAACTCATTTGAGAAATCACTTTTTGATTTAAGGCCGGTTGATTTCACTTCTATTGCCTTAATTTGATTTCCGGATTACAAAATCAAATTATATGAGTTACCATATCGGCGCGAAAGACGGAGAAGTGGCCGAGACCGTGCTTTTACCCGGCGATCCCTTAAGAGCCCAATTCATTGCTGAAAATTTCCTTGAAGACATTTATTGTTATAGCAAAGTCAGGGGAATGTATGGTTTTAGCGGCGTCTATCAGGGAAAAAAAGTTTCTGTTCAGGGCGCGGGAATGGGCCTGCCCTCCACTTCCATATACGTCAATGAACTTATCAACTTCTACCGGGTAAAGACCATCGTACGGGTGGGCACTTGCGGAAGTATTCACACGGATATCGGTTTGGGGGAAAAGATCATTGCACTGGGCGCATCTACGGATTCAAGTGTGAACAGGGTAAAATTCAACGGTCAGGATTTTGCTCCTACGGCAGATTTTGATCTGCTGCAGAAAGTAAATGCTGTTGCGGGTAAAATAGGTATGGATATATTGATCGGAGGTATTTACAGTACGGACTCCTTTTATTTGGGAAACAATGACCGGTGGAAAGTATGGTCGGAACACGGAGTTTTAGGTGTCGAAATGGAATCCACCGCGCTATACACCCTGGCGGTGGCGGCAAAGGTCAGGGCACTGTCCATCCTGATGGTCAGTGATAACATCATTACCGGAAAGACAGCTTCAGGCGAGGAGCGGGAAAAAGGCATCAGGGAGATTTCCAAATTGGCATTGGAAACCATAATTACCGAATAAATGCCATCCAGGGGATTATTTAAAAGCAAAATTGGTTTCATAGCCTCGGCAGCCGGTGCCGCAGTGGGACTTGGAAATATCTGGAAATTCCCGTTCGAGGTGGAAGATGGCGGTGGGGCAGCGTTTGTCCTTGTTTACCTCGTATGCTGCTTATTGATAGGATTTCCGTTGATGGTCACTTGCATTGCCCTTGGGAGAAAGGGCAACAGCAATGTCGTGCAGGTCTTTGACAATCTGGGTTTTCGCAGATGGAATTTCATGGGCAAACTCATGGCCATCGACAACATCATCATATTGTCAATTTACCTTGTAGTGGCCGCCTGGTCGTTTGGTTATTTTATTGAGATGGTGAAAGGAAACTTTGAGATTGGGAAGCAGTTCGGGATATATTCCGCTGACATAAAAACGGTCACAATCTATTGGATCGTATTTATTGCGGTGACCGCCTTTATTGTATCAAAAGGGGTTTCGAAGGGAATAGAAAGGGCCGCTAAAATATTGATGCCGACACTGCTCATCATTCTGATCATCCTGGCCGTTTATGTTCAGACCATACCGCATTCCGGGACCGGTATATCATATTATCTGCTTCCCGACTTTTCGAAACTGAGCATGAGGGTTATTTTCAGCGCCGTTGGGCAGGCCTTTTTTTCACTTTCCATATGTGGCGGAATCATTATCACTTATGGAAGTTACCTGTCAAAGGACGATAATATTATTTCTTCAGCAGCATTCGTAACCATTGCCGATGTGGCAGTGGCACTTCTTGCCGGATTCATGATTTTCCCATTAGTGGCATTCCTGACCAGCGGAAGTATGGAAGGGATCGAGGGAGGATCAGGACTTATATTCGTTACAATGCCGGAAGCTTTCGGTCTGATAGGTTTTCTGGGATCGGCAGTCGGCTCCTTATTCTTCCTGTTGCTCTCATTTGCGGCTTTGACCACCACAGTAGCGATCATGGAGGTCCCTGTAGCATATATTATCGAAAGATTCAATAAGAGTCGCTCATATGCAGTAGTCCTGCTGATTGCCATTACTTTGGTCCTGTCCATGCCGTCCATAGTGGCAAACGGATACTCGGATTACTTCAAAAACTTTATACGATACCCCGGGTCTGAGGCATCGACGGATTTTATGACATTCGTAGGTCAGATAGTGGATTCCTATCTGCAACTCTCCGGTATCCTTATTGTCTTGTTTTTGATCTTCAAATGGAAGATATCGAGCCTTGATCTTGAAATTACCCGTGGTAACCCCGGTTATATCGGATCCGCGACTCAAAAGTTCATCAACGTGGTTCTGAAATATGTGGCCCCCGTGGTCCTGACGATGTTGTTTATCCTGGGATTTCTCTCCACTTTTTTTGGCATATCCGTCCTTTAAAAGACCAGGGCTGTGAAGCAATCCTCAGATCGCGTATTCATGGTTCAACCTGCCGCATTCGGCCCTAACCCCGTAACAACTGACAATGTTTTTCAAAACTATTCCGTGGACCGGGGTTATTTACCCCGCATTCAGGAGAAGGCCCTCAGGGAATTTAATATGATGGCAGCATCATTACAGCGTGAAGGGGTGGAGGTCGTAATAATGGATGATACTCCGGAACCACCCAAAACGGACGCTGTTTTCCCAAACAACTGGATCACAACACATGAGGATGGTTCTGTGATCATATATCCAATGATGGCGATGAACAGAAGGTCAGAAAGGACGATGGGCATAATCGAAAAGATATCGGATCTGTACCATGTGAGGGAATTGATTGATCTGACCCATTTTGAATATGAAAACAAATTCCTGGAAGGAACCGGCAGCATGGTTTTGGACAGGGTAAATAAGCAGGTCTTTTCATCAATATCATACCGGACCAGTTCGGAAGTGTTGCAGGTATTCAGTTCCAAAAGCGGCTATCGCGTCATCAGCTTTCATGCTGTAGATCAGGAAAACAGGCCGGTTTATCATACCAATGTAATGATGTCGGTAACAGAAAAACAGGTGATTGTTTGCCTGGACGCGGTTAGAGCGGAAGAGGAAAAGCAGGAATTGCTGGCAGCAATACACAAGTCGGGAAGAGAACTTCTGGAAATCTCCTATGACCAGATTAGACGCTTTTGCGGAAACGTCCTGGAAGTTCGGAATGCGCAGAATGAGAACCTCCTGGTGATGTCGGATTCTGCCTATGAGGGATTCAATGACGATCAAATTGCCAGCATTGAAAAATATGACCGGATCATTCACACACCTCTTACAACCATCGAGACCTATGGCGGGGGCAGCGCGCGGTGCATGATTGCCGAGATCTTTTTGCCGAACCAAGGAGAATGATCCTTACCGGAATTGAATAACCATTGCCCCCCGGGGGCTGACTTTTCACCTGCATCACGTATCTCCGATACCAGGAAGATTTGATCAGTGAATGTAAGATCCGGTAATTTTGGCTTCAGATTCCCATTTTTGACAATACCTTGACCTGTCCAGGAATATGAAGATCTTAATACTGATGACTGCATTAACCCTTTTCGCCTGCGGGCGTACAGGGGTCGAAGAAAAAACGGTGAATACCCTCATGCCAACATTTGATGAGTCCCGGGCTACATCCCTGATCCGGCTTTCAATGTCCTGCGTGGAACGAAAGTACCCTTACAAAATTGGCTACAGATTCCAGGGTGAGGAATGGGTCAAACCACATTATGAGGTCCATCCGTCATTTTATGGCTGCTGGGACTGGCATTCGGCAGTACATGGTCACTGGTCCATGGTCAAAGTACTTAAAACTTTTCCTGAAATTTCCGTGGCAGACAGCATCCGCATGAAATTAAGCAATAACCTGAGTGCCGAGAATCTGGACCGGGAATACCGGTTTTTTGCAAAAGAAGAATTCACGAAATCATTTGAACGGACTTATGGCTGGGCCTGGTTATTGAAATTATATGCCGAATTATATACCTGGGACGATGCTGAGGGCAAGCAGTGGCTGACTGCGATGGAGCCGCTTGCACGTATACTGTCTCAAAAGACAATCGAATACCTGGATGTCCTGTCAAGCCCCCTTCGTCCCGGGACACACGCCAACACCGCATTCTCATTTGGGTTAATGATGGAGTATGCCTCTGCGGTAGGTGATGCTGAATTGGAAAAAGCAATCAGGGAGTTCAGCCGTAAATACTTTTTGCCGGATGTGGACTGTCCCACGGCCTATGAACCGTCCGGAACCGATTTCCTTTCTCCGTGCCTGGCCGAAGCGGCTTTGATGGGCAAACTACTGGAGCCGGGTCAATATCAGTCATGGCTGGGTGAATTCCTTCCTCCTTTTAGTGATAAAAAGTTTGAACCTCTGACGGTGCCGCCACTTGTCCTGGACAGGGAGGATCCGGGAATTGGCCATTTGATTGGCCTCATGTTTCATCGGGCGTGGACCATGCGCCAGATTGCTGAAGCGCTTTCGGAAAATGATGAACGAAAACAGAAACTCAGGGAACTGGCTGTCATCCACGCTAACCGTGGTTACGAATTGATGTTTGATAGCGGTTACGGTGGTGAACACTGGCTGGCCACATTCGCAATTTATACACTGGGAGAAACACTGCGGGCCAACTGACTGTTTAGGCTTGTCCGGCAAACTATACTGATCCGTGGTGACCAAACTTGATAAATAAGTGATAAGTTTGTGCATCCAAAACAACATAATACTTACCTGGTATTTGCTGAAGTAAGGAGTTACTGTTTTTGAATGGTGCACAAGTACGAGGGTCTGAATCCCGCTCAACTGGAGATTATAAGGGAATTGGTTGACGACGCAATGTCCAAGACGGTCAAGTCTATGGAACAAATGCTGAATATCCCGCTCAGGGTGGATTTCATTGACTTCGGCAATGGATATCTGAGTCGTATCCATGAGTTCGATCAGCTGGGACGCTTCAAGGTCAATGTTGTAAAAGTCACTTTCAGAGGGGAAGTCAAAGGGGCCTGCTATTTCCTTATCAATGCTTATGAGATTGACGCAATAAATCGCTGGGTGTTACCGGAAAGCGTAACAAGTAAGAAAAATGCCGCCAGCAGGATGATGAAAAAGAGCTTCATGTCGGAAATTGAGAACATGATCGCTGCCCTTTCTATTTCAGAGATCTCAGATTCTTTGGGCGTAGAACTGCTTGGAGATGTACCACAGGTCCGGGTGATGCGTGGCGAAGAAGTAAACGAATTCCTGGAAAGTGAGAATGAGCTCAATGAAACGGCTTTTCATGTGAAGACTATCCTTGCAGGAAGATACGGGGTGAATGTTGCTCCGTTTTTCATCTGGCTTCTCGACAGGAACTTCATTGAAAAATTAAAACTGAATATTGTCGCCTGAGTATTTGGATTTAGATTTTTCCTGCACAATTTCACCGATCTTTTTTCATTTCTAAATTGAACCGAGTTGCCCACATGGAATCCATCATTGCAAAGGCTCCGCCCGTAGTTGAAGCTTATGACGTAAATACTAAAGAATTTCATTCATATTTCAACATGGTCAAAACCTGGCTGGAGGGGCAAACTGACACGATTGACGTCATTGACCATAGCGCCCGTGAGCTTGGTAATAAATCCATACCGTTCAGAACGGTCCTGAAATTCATACAATCCGAGAAAGTGTTCCTGGACCTGGACAAAAAAGTAACGGTGTCACTGATAAATCCCGTTTACAAGGAAACCGGCCGCCTGCAAAGAAGGGAGGAACATCCGCATGGTGAAAATTCATTAAGGAACAAGATTGCCTGCCTTGATTACTTTGCTTCCATCAATTCAAATTTCTCCGGTAGGATCATTGTAGTGGACGATGAGTGTCCGGTCGGATCGGGTAAAATGGCTCAGGATATCCTGTTGGAATACCCAAATTCCCATCATCAGATCCATTTTCTCGGAGAAGCCATTGATCGGAATGACCCTGATCTGCCCACGGGTCTGACACACAAGAATGGAGCTAACAGAAGTGTAAAGGGTGGTGCAGCTTTGTTTGGAATGAAGAAAACCCTGAAGACGCCTGCAAAAGGATTGCATATCATCGTTGACAATGATGCCGATCTGTCGGTCCACCCGATGCAACTTGGCCTCATCATTCAGGATATCGTGCAGGGCAAAGCACTGGCGGTGGCAGGGTCCAGGAGGGAAAGGGACTCGGTAGCGATCATTGGAGACGGTAGAAATGGACGAGGCGCCCTTTTTATCAGGATCTGGCAACATTTCCTGCCCCAATTGAGTAAAGAGATCATCGATACGAACCGGGCATTTAAAGCGTATGAAAGCTCCGCGTTGGAAGAGATCTTACCTTTGATCAGGATCTACACGTTTCCTTTCCAGATCGAACTGTTGCAGGCCTGCATTTCAAACGATATTCCCCTTGTCAAAAGAGCCATTGCTTACATCGATTCCGAAGCTGCTTCGACACAAAACGGCGCAGAAATCACCGAAACCTATCTCAATCAAATTCACCAGATCATTGACATAGCAAAACGCTATGACACCATTTCCCGGGAGGATCCACTTATGAAATATTTTTTGGGCATTACCAACGAGGAGTGGAGCAAGATCGAGTCAAAACCTCCCGGAAATTTGCATGACCTTGTCTAAGTTCGATGGAAATCCGGGGAATCGCGGTAAAAACACCTGCGAAAGGTATTTCACACACCATAATAAATCGGAATTTGGGTTTTTGAGATACTTCCGGAGATTTTGTCAATAGAAGGTGTAATTGCAACTCACCCCAAAGCTGATTACATTTAGCAAATCGAGTAATTGTATCAGAATGCCCAACATACCCCTGTCAGAAACCCTGTTGAAAGAATTGCCTCTTGAACCGGAACTAAAAGAAAAGATCCGGCAGGAAGGCATTTACATGGAATTTGAGAAAGGATCGGAAGTACTGAAAGCAGGTCAGTACGTAAAGGTCATACCGATCGTGGTCGACGGGCTACTCAAGGTTTATTCAAAATATCATACGAAGGAGTTGCTGCTTTACTACATCCAGCCCCATCAAAGCTGTATCATGTCCTTTTCGGCAGGGCTTCAAAATGGTCAGAGCCGGATATTTGCTTCAGCCGAGGAAGATTGCAAAATGATTTTACTGCCCGTTGACAAGGTCAATCAGTGGATCAGGGAATACCCGTCTTTGAATGAGCTCTTTTTTACCCAATATTCGCTTCGTTATGACGAATTGGTAACCTCCATGAGTCAGTTGCTGTTCGAAACTTTGGACAAGAAAGTTCATCACTACCTTAAACAAAAAATGGAAGTTACGGGACGGGACTTCCTGAAACTGAAGCATAAAGAAATCGCAAATGATCTAGGCACATCCCGTGAAGTCATCTCAAGGGTTTTGAAGAAACTGGAGGAACAGGCATTAATCAGTCAGTTTTCTGATGGAATCCAGGTACTTTGACCTCTTTGTGTGACTTAAGTCACTGAAATTCATTTTTCTTACAGTTTTCTTTGGACCAAAATCCTGCAATGAGAAAGGTCTACAAACTTATCCTTGTTTGCCTGGTATGTTTAGTTCTCATTTGGGGTATCGCTTTGCTCATTGAGTTATTATAGACACGATAAAATACTGTTACGATGAAAAAGAATATGGGAAATGCTGACCGGATTATCAGAATTATAGTCGCGGCAGTTCTGGCGGTTCTGTTTTTTACAAACACGATTACAGGGATCTGGGCTACAGTCGGACTGATTGTTGCAGTGATATTCGCACTTACCAGCTTTGTGAGTATCTGTCCGCTTTACGCCATTGTTGGTGTAAGTACCTGTTCAGTTAAAACAGAAAGCTGAGCTATTTTACAGTCGATTTATTGCTGGTTGGGAAGAGGTTGTCTTAATTCATTAGGCAGCCTCTTATTTTATTAATGTATACTGAATTGTAAGGCAGGCCATCTTTCCCGGTTTTACAAAGAAATTAATAGGAATTAATTTCACAGCCAGCAACATCAACTCACATACTTGAGTATTCACCGTCACCTCCCTGTGATCCAGTTGGGTTATTCTCAATTTTTCGCCACTGAAACCATGGAAGTTTTGAAAGGCCGCGGCCACAAGCGTGAGATAGCGCATTTCCTTTACGTTTCTTTTGATTACAGGCCGGTGTTTCTTTCTTGTTAGTATACTTTTGACACCCAACACGAACCATGTAGAAAAACTGATCATGAGTTATCAATCCGAGCAAAATACCAGTACCAGGATACTGATGGGACCGGGGCCAAGTGACGTTCATCCCCGGGTTCTGAAAGCAATGTCCATACCGTTGGTAGGTCATCTCGATCCCGAGTTTGTAGAGATCATGGATGATATCAAGGAGATGGCCAGACTGACATATAAATCTAAAAACGAGATGACATTTGTGGTCTCCGCTCCGGGGAGCGCAGGTATGGAGACATGCCTTATCAATCTGCTGGAACCGGGAGATGAGGCATTGATATGCAGTCATGGGGTATTTGGAAGCAGAATGGCAGACATTGTAGGGAGGTGCGGCGCAAAACTAAGATTAGTGGAAGCCGAATGGGGGAGGCATATCGATCCGGACAGGGTAAGGGATGTGCTGAAGGATAGCCGGCCAAAACTGGTTGCCATTGTACACGCGGAAACCTCCACCGGGGTGCTTCAGCCGCTAGAAGAAATCGGGAAGCTGGCTCATGAGGCCGGAGCGCTTTTTTTGGTCGATGCGGTCACGTCCTACTGCGGTACCGAACTCCTGGTTGACGAATGGGGAATTGATGCCGTCTATTCCGGAACGCAAAAATGTCTCAGCGCTCCTCCGGGTCTGTCCCCCATTTCCATGAGTCCCAGGGCTGTGGAAGTTATCACCAACAGAAAGACGAAAGTTCAGAGTTGGTTCCTGGATCTCTCTATGGTAAAAAACTACTGGGAGGGAGCAAAGCGCACATATCATCATACTGCTCCGGTATCCGCGATGTATGCCCTTAGGGAAGCTTATCGCTTAGTGCTGGAAGAAGGCCTTGAAGCCCGGTGGGAGAGGCATTGGGAAAATCATCGCAGGTTACGTCAGGGGATGGAAGCAATGGGATTTGAATTCCTTGTCGAGGAAGGATACCGTTTACCCATGTTAAATGCGGTAAAAATTCCCGGGGGTGTAGATGATGCTGTGGCCAGGAGCCGGCTACTCAATGAGTATAACATTGAGATCGGAGCAGGGCTGGCCAAATTTGCCGGGAAAGTCTGGCGGATCGGATTGATGGGAGAAAGTAGCTCTGAAAACCACGTAAACATCTTACTTTCGGCGCTGGATGAAATTATTAATTGACAGATTAACTTCTAAAACTCTTTTGAATTGAGATCACATACACAACTGCCGGAAGGCATAATATCAGCGGCACTGACGCCGTTAAATCATGATTTGACGGTGAACCACGCCAGGTTGATCGCACACATCAAATGGCTGTTGAATAAGGGGAGTGACGGTGTTTGCCTCCTCGGAACAACAGGGGAGGCCAATTCTTTTTCTCTGGAAGAGCGAATCGAGGTGATATACAAGGTGATAGAAGGGGGGATCGACCCGTCCAAACTGCTTGTGGGTACGGGATCATGCGCCTATACCGACACGGTGACATTGACCCACCATGCAGTAAATATGGAAGTCGGAGGTATTCTTATGCTGCCTCCGTTCTATTACAAAAATCTGTCTGACAAAGCCGTCCTGGATTATTTCGACCTGGTGATCCGCAAAGTGAACGATCCTAATCTGAAGATCTATCTGTATCACTTTCCTAAAATGACAGGTGTTCCTTTCACACTTTCGCTGACAAAAAAACTTGCAGATAGCCATCCTGAACACATAGTGGGAATGAAAGATTCAGGAGGGGAGTGGAACCATATGAAGGAGATCATGGGGCACCTGCCCGGCTTCAGGCTATTTGCGGGGACAGAAAGGTACCTGCTTGAGAACCTCAGGAATGGTGGCGCCGGCACAATTTCCGCAAGTGCAAACGCAACATCATCCTTATGCCGGCTGGTATATCATCAATGGAAAGAAAACCATGCTGATGTAGCGTCAACTCAGCAGGATCTTACAGAAATCCGAACGATCCTGGAATCCACACCTTTCGTGGGCGGACTGAAAGCCTTGTTCGCACAATGGACCTCCGATCAATCATGGTTAAATGTAAGACCGCCAAATGCTATTATCGAAAATGATGTTCGTGGTGCGATCACGGATCGACTCAGAAAAGCCAATTTCATCATTCCGGTTTGAGTAAGGTGAAAGTGTTACTGAAAGGGTGACCAATTGTAAAATAAATTCAGTAATTTGTGGTGTTCAATCTTAAAGCATCAGATCATGAAAAGGCTCATAAATATATTTATTATCAGTTGGTTATTAGTTCTCACCAATCAACTCCAGGCCCAGAACGCACTGGCATCCTACCGGGAGGCTATAAAGTCCCTGAATGTTGGGGATTACAAGGGCGCCGTGACGCATTTTCAGGAAGCAATAAATCTGAATCACCAATATCAAGATGCCTGGTACTACCTGGGTCTGACCTACATGAGACTGGAGATGTACCAGGAAGCAATTTTTTCATTTCAGAATCTCGAGAAGGTAAACCCCAACTATGATCCTGCCTTTTATTACGAAACTGTCAAAGCATTACTTTCACTTCGGCGATTTGGTGATGCAAAACAGTATGTAAACAAGTTTTGGGAAAAATATCCAAAGGGACCAAAAAGTGCTATGACAGAGCATCTTGTCAAAAACCGGCTGGAATACATAGCGAAAAGTCCCACTTTTGCTACAGCTCCCAACTCCACCTCTGATCCTGTGCCGGTAACACAGATCAACAGCATCTCGAACGATTATATGCCGCAGGTCAATCCTACCGGTACCAGAATGTATTTTACCAGTGTAAGAAAAGGAGGTTTCGATTTTCAGGAAGATCCCAGCCAGGTGAATAACTGGGGTGAGGATGTGTACTACGCCGATTTGACGGACGACCGTTGGAATCCCCCCGTATTATTGCCTGAACCGATCAACGGAATGGGGGCCGACTTTGGTTCCGCGTTCACGGGTGACGGTCAAACCATGGTGTATGTCCGATGCGGTGACCAGTCCGGTGTGGGCAGTTGTGATCTGTATATTACACAGCTTATCGGGACACAATGGTCTGAACCGGTCAACATGGGCAATGTTGTGAACAGTGAAGACTGGGATTCACAGCCTACAATCAGTTCAGACGGTACAAGGATCATCTTCACCTCCACAAGAAAAGGTGGATACGGAGGGTCCGATTTATATATGAGTGAGAAAAACCATCTCGGGGATTGGGGGATTCCACAAAACCTTGGTAGCATTATTAACACGCCTCTCGCTGATAATAGCCCATATTTGGCGCCCGATGGCAAAACATTATACTTTGCCTCTGATGGTCATCCCGGTCTGGGAGGGTCGGATATTTTCTATTCCGTATTTGAAAACGGGAAATGGTCCCGGCCCCTGAATATCGGTGCGCCGGTTAATTCCGGTGGGGATGATACTAATTTCAGTATTTCTGCTTCCGGGCTGGCGTACTTCGCGTCATCCCGTTTGGATGAGGATAACTTTGAAATTTTTGAAGTGGAGTTGCCTGATCACCTAAAGCCAAAACCTACTATTGTGATCCAGGGTATTGTAGCCAATTCCAAAACCGAAGAGCCGCTTGGCGCACTGGTTGTTATCGAGGATATCAATACAGGAGAGCTTATTGCAGTGAATAAGAGCAATGAGACCAGTGGTGAATACCTCGTCGTACTTCCCGCGGGCAGAAACTACAGTGTTTCAGCCAATAAGAGCGGATTTTTCTTTTATTCTCAAAGCTTTGATATCCCGAAAGACACCAGCTACCAGGAGATTGTCAAGGACATCGCCCTTGAACCCATTGAGAAAGGCATGAAGGTGGTCCTGAACAATATATTCTTTGAGGTTGGTAAAGCGGAACTCAAGCCCATTAGTTACGTGGAGTTAAACAAAGCATTTGACCTGATGGAAGCGAATGCCACAATGGTGATCGAAGTCGGCGGTCATACTGACGACCGTGGTTCCGAAGAAGCCAATCAAAGGTTATCCGCTGCAAGGGCTCAGGCGGTTGTTGATTACCTGAAACTTGCGGGCATTGAGGAAGCCAGGCTACAGGCCAAAGGATACGGGGAATCCGTTCCGATTGCCGACAATAGTACCGCAGAAGGACGTGCGGCGAACAGGCGAACGGAATTCGTCATCGTCGAGTATTAAGGTACAGTGCCTTGAACTCCATTCCGGTCAGTTAATTGTCGAATCCCGTCTTCAGATCTTTCAATTAATTGGAAAGCTTTCCCTCAAAACAGATCATTCATACCACGTCATATCCACGTGCTGCATTAATCGGCAATCCTTCCGACGGATACTTTGGTAAGACCATAGCATTCCCCTTCAGTAATTTTCAGGTGGAGGTATGGCTTGAAGAGCATGATCGTATTGAGATACTTCCATCAGAGGCGGACCGCAATATTTTTCAGAGCCTGGGGGCATTGTACGATGAAATTGTCATGAATGGTTATTACGGCGGAGAAAGACTGATCAAAGCCGCAATCAAGCAATTCATGGAATATTGCCGGACTCAGGGGACAGTCCCCGTCAAATCGGGGTTCAGGATCAGCTATAAAACGGACATACCCCGACAACTGGGCATGGGGGGATCCAGTGCAATTATTACTGCCGTGATGAAAGCATTGATGGCATTCTATCGGGTTGATATTCCAGTACATACCCTGGCAAACATTGTCCTGGCTGCGGAAACAGTAGAACTAGGCATTAATGCCGGACTGCAGGATCGGGTGGTACAGGCTTATGAATCACCGGTTTATATGGATTTCAATAAACAACTGATGGAAGAACGGGGTTATGGAGAATATAAAACCTTGTCTTCAGAACTATTCTCGAACCTGTATATTGCTTACCAACCTAAATTGTCCGAGGTATCTGAAGTCCTCCATGAC
The DNA here is from genome assembly GCA_028278225.1 of Cyclobacteriaceae bacterium. GTDB lineage: Bacteria > Bacteroidota > Bacteroidia > Cytophagales > Cyclobacteriaceae > JANQEU01. The sequence continues at coordinate 21,929 of JANQEU010000072.1, read as the reverse complement.
GATCTCAGGAGACGGTATGACAGTGGGGAAATAAAAGTTGTACAGGCAATGAAGGAGTTTTCCTGGATCACCACTGACTATTTGGAAATATTGGACGATGGATCGGATTTTGAAAGTATGACAGCATTGATCAATAGAAATTTTGACTTGAGAAAATCTATCTGCCGTATTTCTCCGTCGAATCTCGAAATGATCAATATCGCACGATCAATAGGTGCTGGATCTAAATTTACCGGTTCAGGAGGAGCTATCATCGGATCCTACGCTGATGAAAATATGTATAACAAACTAAGGGAGCGGTTTCAAAAGGTCGGCGTTCAGATCTTTCAGCCGGATATTGTCAACCATTATGAAGGTTAGGAAAGCGATCATTCCGGCGGCAGGGCTCGGAACCAGAATGTTACCGGCAACCAAGTCCCAGCCAAAAGAAATGCTGACCATTGTGGATAAGCCGGTGATCCAGTATGTGGTGGAGGAGGCAGTTGAATCAGGTATTACGGATATCCTGATGGTAACCTCGGCGGGCAAGGAATCCATTCGGTCTCACTTTGACCGAAATTTTCCAAATGCCATTCATTATAAGAGCAAAGGGAAACATGAGTTGCTGAAGTTGCTCCGCGGTTTAGGGGAATTGTGCAACATCGAATACACTGCTCAAAAGGAATTAAGAGGTTTGGGAGACGCAGTCTTGTGTGGAGAACCATTTGTAGGAAGGGAGCCTTTTGCCGTGTTACTGGGAGATACGATTTGTACTTCCGGTAATGAGTATCCCGTATTGGCACAACTATTACATGCCTTCACTCAATTCGGTTTTTCAGCCGTCGCGTTGGAAGAAGTACCCATCGAGATGGTGAGTAAATATGGCGTTATGGGTGGACAGCAGGTTTCACCCGGCGTTTACAAGGCCAGCGAATGGGTGGAAAAGCCTGCTCCCGAAGATGCACCAGGCAATCTTGCCATTGCATCCAGGTATGTTTTCACATCTGAAATATTTGAATGCCTGAAAGATACCCATGCCGGATTAAATAATGAAGTTCAGCTCACGGATGCCATGAAACGACTGTTGCTCACACAGGAAATGTACGGGGTGGCTATTTCCGGAAACAGGTACGATATCGGCAATAAGCTGGATTTCATCAAAACCAACGTTGCGTTCGGGTTGGAGCATGCGGAAATCGGAGGAGTGCTGAAGGACTGGATAAGTAGCATTAGGTCATGATAATGTAAGGTTCCTGTTTTGATCGGTGTTGTCGCCAACCAGGAACAAAACCAGAACAGAGGCAAGGGATTCCAGCGGATTATCCTTTTATCATAGCTGGGTAAACGTATTCCTTTCGTCAGTTGGATCAGCGATTCTTGGTGTTTAATTAGCTACTTTAGTCATTGATCAAAACGATGAAAGTACGACAAGTAAATACAGAGGACAAAGGATGGCTTCCATTTGGGATTGTTAGCCACAATGACCTTATGAAAACCAATGACCTTTTTGTTCCTACCCTTCGCGATTTTCATGTCATATTCTGGTTTAAAAAAGGGAGTGGCTCCTATTTTGTAGATTTTCAGAAGTATAAGTTTGTCCCGAATTCAATCGTACTGCTCGCAAAAGATCAGATTTCCTATTTCCTCCCTTTTGATGAAGATGTTGAACTTCAATCCATCGTTTTCACCCCCGGGTTCATTTATCGTAATGACAGAGACTTACGGCACCTGTTCAACTTCAACATGTCTTCCCATATTGAGGGTTTACACATTATCAAACTGAACCAGGAAGAATCTACCTATTTTCAAGTGTTATCCGACAGCATGATGAGTGTTGCCAGGACGTGGACGGGACAGTTGAGGCGAAACGGCTTTTATCATTGGCTGAGTATTTTTCTCCTGAACTGTGAACGGCTTCAAAGGGAACAGCACGCGACCATCGATGAGAAGGATAAACTCGTACTTCAGTTCAACCAGCTACTCGAAGCTCATTTCAGGAAGGAATTCAAGGTCGATTTTTATCTCCGGGAGTTGGGGGTCTCGATCAAAACACTATCAAAACTGACTAAAGAAAAATTTAAGTTATCTCCCAAGGCGGTAATCGACGAACGACGGCTATTGGAAATCAAACGACAACTCAAGGGTACGACCAGGCCCGCCAAGAATATCGCATACGAGCTGGGGTTTGATGAGCCAACCAACATGGTCAAGTATTTCAAAAAGCATACGAACCAGACGCCTACCGCGTTTAGGAAGCAAGATAAGTCCTAGCCAATTTTTACCATCGAAAGGATTCTTCTTACCATTTTGCTGGTCATGTGGGCACCTAGCTTTGCCTCATCAAAAAAAAGATAATATGAACGATAAGAAGAAAGTTTTAGTATTTGCCGCTACCGGCCAACAGGGTGGGGCTGTAGTAAAGGCCCTCCGGGAAAGCGGACACGAAGTCATTGGGTTAACTCGAAATGCTGGTTCGGATAAAGCAAAAGCGCTCGCCGCAACAGGAGTCGATATGCGGGAAGGAAATTTCCACGCAGCGAATGAACTGGTAGATCTGATGAAAGAAGTGGACACAGTATTTTCACTGACCACTCCGTTTGAGGAAGGTGTTGACAAAGAAACTGAGCAGGGGATTGCTACCGCAGAGGCAGCCGCCAAGGCCGGAGTAAGACATTTCGTTTTCAACTCCGTTGCAAATGCAGACGAAGCAACAGGTGTTCCACACTTCGACAGCAAGTATAAAGTGGAGCAGCGAATCAAGGAGTTGGGTCTTCCCTATACCATCATTGCACCTGTTTATTTTATGGACAACCTTGTATCTCCCTGGACCATGGACATAGTCAGAACCGGAAACATCAGCGCGGCAATGCCCAATGATCGAATGCTCCAGCAAATTGCTGTAACAGACATTGCCAGGATAGTGGCGGTAGTCATCACACGAAGAGATGACTTCATCGGGAAACGGATCAACGTGGCAGGAGAAGAATTAACCGGAGATCAGATGGTGGAAACACTTGATCGTGTTACCGGCAAAAAGTTCACGTTCGAAGGCTTTAGTCCTGATCTCCTCCGCGAGTCCTCTGAAGATCTGGCCATGATGTATGAGTGGTTTGATCACGTTGGCTATTCCGCCGATATCGAACAACTGAAAAATGATTTTCCCGAAATTCGATTCACTTCCTTTGAAGATTATGTCAAAGGCATTGACTGGAGCTTTATGAACTGATCTATTACATTTCTGAGAAGGGCTTTGGATAATGTAAGTGAGAATCCCTGAATGCTAAAATGGAAAATGACATACTAAAAAGGCCAATTCGCGAAAGCATCTTTTCGATGATCGCCCCGGCATCTTTCGGGATGCTTCTCACTTTCTTATTTCAACTGGTGGACACTTATTTCATTGGTAAGCTGGGGTCGACCGAACTTGCCGCCATTGGATTTGCCTACCCCATTTATCTACTTATTGTTAGCTTGTTCATGGGCATTGCCGCAGGAATTTCCTCTGCGGTAGGCAAATCTTTGGGTGAGCGTAACCCTGAGAAGGCTCGCTCCCTCACGACCATATCGCAGTTTGCTTTCATGTTGCTGACACTGGGAATCGGTGTATTGGGTTTCTATACTATTTCTGCCGTGTTTTCAGCGCTCGGAGCAGAAGAAACAACCCTTCATTTGATTACAGATTACATGGAGATCATTTATATCGGCATGTTTGCCCTTGTGGGAACACTGGCAGGCAATGCCGCTTTAATGGCAAAGGGGATTATGGTACAATCCACTATTGTCATGGCCATTGGTGGTATTTGTAATCTGTTGCTGGACTATTTACTGATATTTGGAGTTGGCCCATTCCCAAGGTTAGAACTTCAGGGTGCAGCCCTCGCCACGGCAATCTCCTGGTCGGTCACCTTAGTCCTGATGACAGCCCTTCTGATCAAAGAAAAACTCTGGTCTTTTAATAGTATTTTCAGCCTTCAAAGAATCAGTAGCGGACTTGGAGAAATCCTTATGGTCGGTTTGCCAGCAGTAGCGGCGCAGGTGCTGAATCCGATTGCTATTACCGTGATCACCATCCTGGTGGCGAAATACGGCGATAAAGCGGTGGCTGCCTTTGGTATCGCGGCACGTATTGAATCTCTTGGTCTGACAGGCCTGCTTGCCTTGAGCGTCATACTGACACCGTTAGTGGCTCAAAACTTTGGAGCAAAGATCCAGGAACGCCTGGATCAACTGATTGTCTATTCCGGTAAACTCAACGTGTATTGGTCAATTCTTTTCTATCTGCTGTTGCTAGCACTGGCGGGTGCAATGACCTCAATCTTCACGGCTGATCCTGAAGTCATCAGGTACACCAGAACCTATTTCCGGATCGTAGGAATTTCCTATGCTGCTTTCGGATTGACCCTTACGACCACCTCATTCTTCAATGGTGTTTATCAGCCAAAATCCTCACTCCGAATTACACTAATCAAATCACTGATGCTTACCATTCCGCTGACAATTGTCGGTTCATTTTTCCGTCTCGAAGGGATATGGGTTGGTATCGCACTTGCCAATTTCATAGGAATGTTTTTTGCGGACAAGGCCTTGAGTAAATGGCTTCTCACGAATAATTCCGATCTGTATGGAGTTAACCGTGTGCAAGCGTACAAGGATGATTTCAAACTTCTGAAGCGACAGATATTTGGAAAGAGTCAGTGACGAAAAAACTGGTAGCAGACGATTCAGCACATGCCTCATTTGTATTCTTTTAAGTTCAGCGGGAAGGCACTTCTTTACCGAGGAACGGTGGTCTGATGAAAACCTTATAATTCGTTATCACCGACCAAGATGTTGATTATCCCATCTGCCAGCAGCTCTAAGACAAGCTATGGCTGAACTCCCTTGTTGGTGATAACACCAACCGGAAGCAAAATATTTTGATAATCAGCATCTTATAAGACGAGATTCTTCCCAGAATGGGAGAAACGTGATCAAAATACCAAAAAACAGGTATTTTATTTTCAAAGTATTTGCAATTAATTTGGCACTGATACAACCTAATCACATGAACCTAAACAAGCAACGAATAATCATTCTGGGCATAATTTCAGGATGGTTTGTCTATTTCCTAACAGTTCTCATTGCCCAATCAGTTTTGGAAAACAGGATCAAATCAGTGAAGATCTTTCCGAGACTTTTCGCCAATGACCCTGCTATTGCAGCATCTGTCAGCCATTCCATTAAAACCAGCAATTTCACCAATACCAAGTACGCCGACTACAAGGGGTTTAATGTCATGACCTGGCGAATACTGCAGAACCTGGAGGTGATTTCCGAACAGGACCGGCCTGATCAGATGAGTACTTTTATTAACAATTCCCTGGGGACGATCATCCAGTCATCGTCATTGATCGAATTGCAGGAAATGAGCGGTCTGGACCTGGTCTACGAAATTCAGGCAAAAACGGCAAAAGAACCGAATAACGGTTCGCAGAAGGATCAAACGCTGGATTTTGTGGGTGCGAGTATGGCCGGCTCACCCATGGCCTACAGGGAGTATGTTCATTTTGTAGGTCAGTCGGCTCATTTAAGAGCTTTTCTTCGGAAATTCCTCGCCTACGTGATACCTCCGGAAATTACCAAAGGGTATTGGTACGCAGGATCCCTGAATGACATACTTGCCCTGTCATACAAGCATATTGGTGTGGGAGAGGAGTTCGGTCAGATCGAAGAAAGGGATGGCAAACTGGAAAAGATTACAGCATATAATCAATACAATGACCTTCTGTTGAAACTCCTGATCATGGTATATAATGATGAATCAGTTGTTAACGCCAGGGACCGGCTGATGGTCTTCAAAGGTCTTGTGCAATGCCTCATCCTGATGACTTTCTTTGTCACGCTTTATGTGGTACTCTTCATTGACTTTACTACAAAGGAAAATGATCGGCTGCTGGACCTGCTCAAAACCATGTTGCCGACTTTAGGATTCATAGGCACCATTCTTGGCCTGATGAGAAGCCTGGGAGATGCATATAAGATCCCCATTGCTTCGGGGAACGCCAATACTTCCCTGGCCATCTCGGAGATCACAACTTCGCTAAGTATAGCGTTTACAACAACGCTGCTGGCATTTGTGCTGCTTATCATAGTTGACATCATCCGGGTTTACAAGCTGAAGTTTCTGGGTAATGTCTAACACCAACGAAAACATAGACCTGGGCTTCAGGGATCTGCTGTTCAATAGCGGTGTGGCCTGTATGCTGCTATTTATCATATTCAGTATTCGTACCGGGAAGGATTCGATCCAGATCGAAAATGTCACAGACCTGAGTGCAAAGAACTTTAAGTTTCAGGATCAATATTCCCTGATCGTCGATGAGACCGTAGAAACCGGAAACTACAAATCACTGCTGGCGGTAGAAGTGGAGGGTGTCAGCCAGGACCAGTTTGCCGCTTTTGCCAATAGTAATTTTGTAAGATGGTCCGTTCCTGACAACCCAGATCATTTTTACACTTATAGCAGGGAATATCAGCTTCTGACTTTCTACCTCGTCACCGGAAAGCTCTCCTCCGGCTCCATTTCACTGAAATTTAATCGCAATGATGTTTTTGATCATCCTTACGAGGTGACCGCCAAAATCATTGACGGCAAGTCTGCCATCGAACTTGGGAGTGAAGGAGGTCTCTTTCAGCGAACATGGGATGAAAGCATAACCCTTCGCGAAAAGGAGATCATCTTCAGACCGGCATCCCTGGAGGCAGGTACGTTGGATCCGGAGTTTGAATTGTTTGATATGAAATAATGAGCAAGAAAGCGTCAAAAAGCATCATCAGCATAGGTTTCATTGACCTGTTGACCGGCTTTCTCTGTTCGACGGCGGCCTTGATGATCATCATCAAATACGGCGCCGAACAAAGCGGGGATATTGCGGGGGGACCGAAGGATTATATTTATTACTCGGGAGCCGTGGAATTTCTGAATCCCGGTGAGACAGCTTCGGACCTCAATGACCTGATGATCCAGCTCATCATCAAGACACCGGAGGGTGAGTGGCTGGAATCAGCCGTAGATGAGAGCGGAATGGACCTGAATGAGTCAGGGTTTATCGCTTTCGACAATTACGATTATTATGGGCTGGGACCTTCCAGTAGGTTAGGTCAGCCGGAAAACAAACACTATTTTCATATCTATGGCATTTCTGAAGTAAACCCGGGTGACCAATGGGAGATCGGTTTGAGATATTACTCTAACAGGTTACTGGAAGAACAGCGGGAACGCATCGATCCGGGCGAGATCAGTCGACTTCTTGCCACTCCCTTAAAGATAACCCACTCGGTTCAGCATATCGCACAAGCCGAGAACGCCATTCTTCAACAAATCGATACCCTCGGGTTCGGCGGGGACAGTTCCATCGAAGTAACGGTATTTAACGAACAGTAACATGATCAGACGATTTCACAGCTCGATATTTCTGTTTATGTTCCTGATCCCGGGACAGATCCAGTTTCCTACTGCAGGCAACTTTGATACCGGTCAATTCGGAAACCACCACGAACACTGGGAAGACCTGTTCCGGCTATCTCATCAGCTGATCTTTTATCAGCCCAATCTGCTGGAGTTGAGCGATGAAAATACCAGCGAACTGGTAAATGAGTACATAAGAAAACTGGAGAGCCTTCGGGGTATTTCAAAATCGGTAGCTGATGACACCTCCTGGATCGCAGAAGGATTTCTAGGTAATTTCAAAAATGAAATTGACCCCATCCTGAAGTCCACATTAAACGACCTCCGACATCATACCATATTCAAAGTAATTGATACTGAGGTGATACCAGCCATATGGGCCAAAAAAGACGAATTTCTCCGGGACGTTGCCGACGGGTCCGTCAGATACATCGATTATTTACCTGCACGATTCCGGGAAGAATACCAGCGGGATGTAGAAGCACTCAGAAGCTCCGCGAGAGGCATACAAATAGGGGGCACTTACAGCCTGTACATCAATGTTCTGAAAAAGATGGCGCCGTACTACTCCGAACTGTTGACCGGTGTGCGGCCCGCAATAGAAGACCTGGCAGACGCTTATATAAGAACAAAGGCTGAAGATTACCAGATTGAGCTCATCTATTATTTTCTGAAAAAGTACCGATCCGAAACGTTCACCTTCCTTTCAATCAATACCGGAACCCTCGACCGGAGGATGGAGAAGTACATGAACGCACTGCAGGTACCTCCATCAATGGTATCGGGAACTTCGATTAATGAAGCCGAGGTCGAAAAGTATCTTTCACATAAAAGCAGCAAATTTTTTGACTTGCGGCGGAAGATCCTGGAGGATATTAAAACCATCACCCTGGACTTGCTGGACTATATGGCTGTTTCCCGGATTGACAGTTTGGGTGACTATTTGAGTAATAACCCAATTGTAAAGGAATATGCCGACAAAGCAAGTGAATACTTCAAAAGTAGTGAAGATCCAAATTACGATTACGTCGATTTTAAGGGTACGGGGGATAGATCTTACTGGATCAGGCTCAGAGTCCCGACAAGTACCATCGAATTGGTAAAAAATGGCAACGGATTTTCAGATGATCTGACAGGTGAGGTGTACCTGGTATATAAGCCGGCCCTGGTTGACAATGATGTTCGTTTTCACGGAAACAAGCTCCTGAAACGAACCCAAGAAAACTTTCGGCAGGTTGAAAATGCCATTAGAAATTTATATGTGGAAGTGCCCCTGGGTCTTACGGTTCACGACCTGACTATTAGTACGCGGGACGTACAGACCGATTATGAGGCATATTATCACCAGCCCGCTGCAGGCGAACCGATCAAAGTAAGCGTAGGCTACTCTACCAATGGGATCTGGACAAACTTCAAGTACGACTATGACAAGGTCGCACAGTTTTCGGAACGATTGCAACTTCCCGCATCTGCAGGCATAACACTGGACAAGGTAGAAATCGATCCGCAAACCTGGGATCCCGTATTGACATTGTCATGGACGCCGCTGGGTTTTCTGGCAGATGTCATAAGGGATAATCGTACGTTCCAAATCAGGACCAGTGAAATTGAGTCATTTGGCAATGATTTTAAGCATGCACTGATTGAAAGGGTGAAGAATGAGGTAGCAGCCAACCTTACCCGTGTTTTGAATGAAAACATTGTGCTTCTCAATCAGGTCCTTTTTGCTTCCGATATCCGGGTTGGCCCCATGTCCTTCAATGAGGAGACGCTGCAGGGAGAACTGAATGTCCGTCCTGTCGGCTATGAGGTCCTTCTTGGTGAAAACCCTGTGAATAATGGTTACCTGGAGGTCAGGTACCGGCTCTACCTCAGGGAAGGTAAGGTGATCTTTGAACTTTCCAGGCCCAACATCCGCGTTGCAGATATTATCAAGGATCTGGTAAGAAAAAGCATTGAAGAAATGGTTGAAACTTTGGAAGGACCAGTTCAGCGTATTGACTCCCTGAAGCAGAATGTCGCTTTCAACCTGTTTGAAGGGGTCCGGTTCTCCGGTCTCGAGCTTGACCTGGAAAGCAGAACGGCATGCGGCGGCATCATTTTTAGTGACCTTGGAGGAGAAACGATACCTCTCTGCTTCAACTTTGTCAGCCAGGAGTTCACTTACGAAGGACTTACGGAACTGATCGAACTCCGTTTAAAGGAATATGCCAGGAGCGCGATAGGGGATTTAATAAACAATCAGTTCGATGGCGTAGTGGCAGACCTGATTCATCCCTGCAACAATATTCCCCAGGAATTTGATCTGTTCGGCCTTACCTTTAGAAAGGATCCAAACACCCAGGGCTGTAGGGTGACAGCAACACTTTTGGATGGGGTTTCTTCCGTGACGGTTGAGTTTTCAGAACAGGGGGTGAAGGTACATGCATTGGATCCGACTCCGGAATTGAAACAAAGGATCATCGGTGTTATTCAACCAGTCTTAGGCAACAGGAACGAGCTTCTCAGATTGGACCATCCCCGATTTCAGGGTGGCCAGTTCAGCGTTGATGTAATTGCCGATCTGTCACGGGTAGACAAATTTGCCTTTCTTAGCCTAGGTCCTGTAAACGTAGGTACCGCCAGTATCAATGCTTCCGGTGAGGTTTCATTTGACGGGGAGAACTTTGGAAAGGCCATAGAAACTGTGGTCAGACAAAGAGTATTAACGGCGCTTAATCCGGAAGTCGAAAGGATCCTTGCTGAGGCATTACCTCCAAAATTTGACTTTGACGGGCTTGCTATGGTCAGAATCAACGAAATTAAGTCCAAGATAGAACTTGATCGCGTTGAACTAAAAGGGGCTGTAAGCTTCGAAACACTGGGTGGATTAAGCCTGGATGGTCTTAGTATTACCATCATTCCGTCTGATCTATCCGTAATACTTGATGTTGACGGCGACCCCGTTTCCGTGTTGGCTTCAGGCCTGGCGAATAACTTCATGTCCTCCTTCCTGGAAGAATCGTGTGACAGCGAAATAGGGATATGTGATGCACACTTTGAGGCCGGCTCCCTGACATTGACCGGTGTTATCAGGATCAACATCACGGATCTGATCACGTTCCCTGGTATCCGGTTTTCCCTATCCCCCAAGAAATTTGACTACACCCTGAATCCTACGATCCCCTTCCCGGGAACATATCCGGTAGGTCCGCTGATCGTAGCCATTGATCCTTACCTGGAATTTGACTTTAAAGAGGAAAAGATCTCGGGGCGTACTATCCTTACATTCGGTGCCACGGAAGAGGCGAGGGCTACTGCCAAGGTCGGGAAAGTCGTCACCGAACTCGATGTCTCGTTGGCGAACCTGGGACGAATGGATATGGAAGGAACGCTGAAACTACTCCGGTTCATCCCGGTCTATCACGGGGAGGGCTACCTGGATCTGGGCACTGCTTCCTTCGGGATGAGTGAAGGAACCACCGGTCTGCTGGACAAGATCGTACACTTCGAGAGGAAGCTTGATTTCTATGGAGACTATCCCAATAAACCAAAGGGAAGCATGGAGGGATCGGGAGAGCTGGAATTCCTTGGGATGAGTGCGGAAGTACGGCTGGATGGGAAGATCCATACTGGCTATGCGCAGCTGGACGGAACGGGAAATGTGGAAATCCCTCTTGTCAATTTAAGCGGACAGATCGGTACACGCTATGTGCCTTATGTGCCGGTCTCTCATTTATTGTATGGATACGGCAGGTTACAAGGAGGACTGGAAGTGGGAGATTTCACCCTGTCAGGTTTTGACGCCAGGGTCAACATACATCAGGTATCGGCCGCATTTGAAGTGCTGGAGGCCAAACTGGGGATAACCGTGCCCGTGGCTGACGCTTTGACAAAAGGAAAGATCCTTGATCTTATCCTTAGCATGTTTGACTTTGATCTGAAGGATCTGGTGAAAATGCTGGAAACCGCAAAGAATTTGGGGCGATCGGGACTAACCTTTGAATTCGGGAAATCCGATGATGTGGAAGGGACCACCAATAAAAGAACCGTCAGCCAGGGAGGACAAGTGGGAGCGTCAGCAGTAGTCTATGAAAATACCTTCACGGATGATGGTGCAGGTGGCTATACTACAGCTCCTGCAGGTCCCATCGTCAGCCTGGATCTGGATATCCAAAAAGTGAATGAAACAACAACCAGAACCATAAGTGTTTACGTAGGCAGGCGCTGCAGGGATTGGGATACATGGTTCGGTTGTTTCGGAGGTTATGAAAATGTATACCAGGACCGAACGATTACCGAAGAGACATTTAACTACAGGAATTGGGGTAATCATTGGGCATGTCTTCCGGACAATTACCAGCAATACTCGGCCATTTACAACCCGGATATCACACATTCTCACTCGAAGATGAAAGTATTTGATCTGGTCCATAACAACGTTGGAGATCGGATTTTGGAAGGACTGACACCATTCCTCATCAAGACACCTTTGTTAGCGGACTCGGTGAGAAGGAGGATTGGATCCAATTATTATTTGTGTCTGTCGAATACTGTTAATCAACTATCCTCTGCCACAGATCATTGTATCAACATCGACAACATTCCCAGCTCCATCTATTCAAAGATCGGGTTCTCTGGTAACCTGGCATATGACGAAGAGAATGTGTATATCTTCACCTCCGCGGCATTTCCGGAGTCCGGGGATCATTATTGCGCGGAAGGTGCAAGGTACCAGAATTACTCATCTGCTGAGGTAGTTTCGCTCAAAAGACAGGCTGCGGATTTAGTTAATTTACAATGTCTGAATTGTGACGAAGTTAATGGACTGAACTTGGCAAGGCATGATGTTATCTCCCTAAGCACTTTCAGGGGTTACATCAAAAGATCCGGCGTGCCAAAAACTAATCCTGAAACAGCCTTCGAACAGATTGTTCCGGACAATGATGTCAATATTCTTAGTGATTTTCTTGAATATAAAGCGGCGATCGACTCAAATGAAATAGACCTGGAGCAATTGGGAAAAGATCTCCGTACCCTTACCAGGACCCTCCCTGACGGGAGCCTTATCCTGTTTAATGACGGACGAATGATAATTGTCCATGCTACGGAATCGGGGTTCAGATCGGAAATCTTCGACACGGATAATAACGAAATATTGAGCAAGTTCTACGAATTGACAGGAAGGATCTGGATCGAGCTCAATCAGCATCAGTTCAAATCACTGTTTGCTGGCTACTTACCTGATAATCTGGGTGTTGAAGCCATTTTTACTGCGCTGAAAGCTGACGATTATGCACTGCTAAAGCGGATCAAGCCTTCGCTTGATGAGTACATCCAAAACTGGATTTACTATGGCTCTGACCCGCGGACTGTTGACGTAACCACTCAAACCCCGGCCTATGATTTCACCGTCTGGGATTATTCCGGTCTGGAAGAGAGAAAAAATTTCACCTACACTTTTACTTCCCTAATTCAGTCCAATCCTCTTGACATCAAAGAAAATACCTACAAAATCCCCGTTTCCGATCTGACGGATGCAATAGAAATATCAGATGCGTCACTAGCCTCCCATAAACTCATGCTGGAAGATCATTACCAAACTCATGTTTATAGAAATCTGGTATTTTTCAGTGCAAAAGATACCCTGGATGAAAGGATGCTTATTTCTGCAGATAAAGATCGAATAGTTTTTGGCTTGCAGGACACCAGTACCGTTTCCGAACAACAAATCAGATTATTTACGATCAGGCCCGGAGTACAGGTCGATGCCGACTACAGGGAAAACACGCAATTGGTAAACATGAATTTCAACATTCGTAGTTCAAACAAGGATCTCGATGTTGATCTGGTCCGGCACGATAATTTTTTTAGGCAGGTTGTAAATGAACTTGTGGATAGTCCGCAGGCTGAAGCCTACGTGGAACAATTCCCTTTTGAAGAGATCACGTACCGGGCAGTAATTTTCGAAGGGGATGAGGTGGAAGTCATTTGGGAAAAAGATGTAAATACCATCCGGTCCGGGATAATCAACCGGAATTTTGCTTCCGCATGGCAGAATGCCACCGGTGGTACGGTGACAGAGTTTGAGGGCAAACGAGTTTTTTCATCCGGATCTGCTACCAAACCGGAAAGGGCCCGAATGATTCTCAGGTGGTTTGATGGGTTTGACGTCTGGTACGGGCATGATTCCAATGTGAATCCCATGGTTCTACTGAAAGCATCGGATGATTGATCTTTACAATTCAAAAAGCTTTTGACTGTGAAAAAAAGTATTATTCTTATTCTATTGTTCCATGTGCTGTCCTTGTCTTCCGTGGTTGCCCAGGGCACTGAAGCTTCCGATCAACCGAAAATTCAGTTACAAGCCGGGGTTGATGAACTCAGAACTTTATTGCTGGATGGAAAGGCCTATCGTAAGCATGATAATTTCTTGTTTGGAAAGACCAAACGTGCCATAACAGATGTTCAAACCAGTGATACCACTCTCAATATTTACACTGATGACAAGTATTATGTAATTGATTTTCAGGATGTTATTGAAATCAGGAAAACCATTCGTGCTGTAAAAATTGATGTTGGTTGCGATAAGGATGGGGAAGGACCTGAATGCAATTTAATAGACGGACGAAAAGTGCCGGACAATAGCGGAAGACGGTTGAATATAGACCTGGTCAGATCCATTCCCGAAATGAAGATCTTTCTGTCAGGGGGTACCAGGAGGAAGCAATGTCTGAAATTACTTACGGAAATATCCTCTTTGATAGAGAATATAAGACGAGAGACTTAGTCCATGATAAGAAAATCGATATTATTGAACCATATTGCAACAATGATATTTTTTCAACCCGGATTGTCATTTTGATTTGGAGTATTTGGAATGTCAGTCTTCGAGATGCTTCGCTCCTCAGACTGACAAGTCCATCCGCTTGGTCACCTTGAGGTGCGAAGCCTCGAAAGGTGACTTTATTGACGAGACAATGATATGTTAAGTGATTGATTTTGAAGTAGTTTAAGCTTTAATTTGAATAGAAAGTCTAATGACAAATCCGGGTTCAACTTAAGAATATAAAAGAATGATAAGAACGGAATTGCGTACCACAAGATCCCTGCTATTACTATTGAGTCTTCTGATGTCAGGTCCACTGCTCTGCGGTCAGGAAATAGAAGGCAAGGAAATCAGTGCTGAGGCCAAAGCCATACTTACTGAGATCATGCTTAAATCCGGTGTAACATCAGTAACCGTAACCTCTACCGCGAGAAGTAAAAGCAAACAGGTAAATGTGGTTTACGGCTACATTCAGAGACATGGCGTGGCGGCAGCGCTAAGCCTGTACGGACCGGAGGGAGATGCAATGATCAACAAATATTCCGAAGGGCTTGCCGACGGACTTTCGGAGGCGGAGATCAAAGCCAAAATGCTGGCCGAACTGGAGGTACAACTACCAAATGCGATCGCAAATAACCGGCTGATGCATGTTGGCAGAGAGGATCAATATGAAGTATTTGACATATCCATATCGCAAATGGAACCCAAAGCACCAATGAGTAAACTCGGGGAGTTTCAGGACGAGGCGCGGCAATTGGTAGCATCGGGCAGAATTCACAGGTTTCTGGGTGAGAACGAAGCGGAAAAGGAAGCCCTTCATTTCGAGCTGAAGAAGGAGTAGAAGTGGATGGAAGCCGGTATTAATAATCTATTTCCTGAGCAACCGTTCATGCCGGACCAACTACAGAAGCCAACCGTTTTGAGGGTAAGATGATGGAAAAGTGCACGGATCGCTTATAATGCAAATATTTCCTTAATTAATCCCTCCGTCATTTGAAAAATACCTGAAAGTGGGTATTGATGATTACATCAGAGATGGTTAAAATTGATTATGTGTACAAAGTCAACCACAATACACACTTGATTATAAAAAAATTAATTAGATACCCTGGACTAAATCCAACTCATGAAAATTCCCAGTATAACCAAATACCAGAAGGCGATTCCCTTCATATTAATTATCACATTCCTTGTATCCTGTAAGGTCACGCTTATTGCCCCTTATGATGAGATTGTCGACAAGAAAATATCCGAACTTCATGAGACCTTGTTAGTCAATTTAAAGACCTGGTCGAATAAAGTTCCTGACTATGATGATGTGGCTGATTTTTACGATAAGAGCGAAGTGACATTGGAGATATTGATCGAGAGGACCAAAGGTGTTCCGAAATCTGAAATTATGACGGCGTCACTAAATAAGATTTTGGCAAATATCAAGGAGCTAAGATCTGCTCATCAAAGCAATCTGGTGGATAAGAATTATATTGATCAGGTGTATCCCGATCTTAATGAACAACTAGGAGCTGTTCAGAGATTCCAGATGGCCCTCAAAAGAGCAGCGGAGAATTAATAATTAACATCACGAAATATGGAAATTGATTTTAAAGCAGTGGCAGCTGATATGCTAAAAGCCATTAAAAACGTTGTAGGAGACAACATAAAAGATATAGAGGATATGGTCGATGATGAGTTGGAAGATTTTGCCAAAAGGACGGCAATTCTCACACAGAAAGTAGCTAACGGGGACCTAAGTGTTGAACAGGCAAAGTCAATTCTTAAGATCAGAAAAAATGCAGTGGAAACCGTGATATTATCTGCCGCGGGGATAGGAATTTTGGCTGCCGAGGAAGCTATTAATGCTGCCATTGGCGTATTGAAAAATGTGATCCTGGATGCAATTCCCGGAGTCTCCAGCATTCTGTGATTTTTGGGTACCTGAATTTATCTTAACGTCAGTTCGATAGGACAACTCCAACGAAATTTCTTAAAAACAGCATAAACCCTATTTCAGAGGCTTCCAAGGTAGGAATGAGTGGAAGAAAGCCGTGGAATCTTCTTAAGAAGATGAGATATTACTTATGCAAATATGAAACATATATATTACTTTCACGTTTGCATAACAAATAAAAATGAACAAGCGAAATTATCTGGGTGAGTTCGAGGAGCTCATTTTACTGTCGGTGGCATCCCTTGCGGATGACGCTTATGGTGTGTCAGTGATGAAGTACATCAACCAGGAAACCCATAGGAATGTAAACATCAGCGCCGTGCATGAAGGCCTGAAACGGCTTGAAAGGAAAGGTTTCGTCAAATCGAATTTTGGTGGAGCCACGCATGTCAGGGGAGGCAGGAGAAAGCGTTTTTTCATCCTGACTGATTTCGGACAAAGTGCATTGGAGGATATCATGACACTTAAGCTGCAACTGTACAGGAAAGTGCCCAATTTTAATATAAAGCTGACCTGATGATGAACCATCCGCCAAAGTGGGCTGACAGGTTTCTGCGCTGGTATTGTAAACCGGAACTCCTTGAGGAAATACAGGGAGATGCATATGAACTGTACTTTGAAAGGCTTGATTCCCAAGGGAAAAGGCATGCCGACCGGAAGTACATTTTCGATGTCCTACGGTTCTGTCGCTGGTCAAACATCAAAAAAGTAAACTCAAAATATCAATCAAATAAAGTTCCTGTTTCAATGGTCAAAAACTTCTATTTCACTGCCGTCAGAAATCTCTTAAGGCACAAGAGCTATTTCATGATCAACATCTCCGGGCTGGCAATTGGCATCGCCAGTTTCACATTCATTGCGCTTTATATTATCAATGAATTGAGCTACGACCGGTTTCATGCAAATCATAAAAAAACTTACCGTGTAA
Organism: Cyclobacteriaceae bacterium; assembly: GCA_028278225.1. Classification (GTDB taxonomy): domain Bacteria; phylum Bacteroidota; class Bacteroidia; order Cytophagales; family Cyclobacteriaceae; genus JANQEU01. Next base: position 4,819 of record JANQEU010000072.1, on the reverse strand, counting down.
GCAATCACGCCATCATCAGAGGCGAACCGAATAGAGACGCCACCACGTCTGCTCCCATGGCCAAAACGCTGCTAGCCAGGTATCCCGAAGTGCTGAAAGCCACACGGTTATTGAAAAGCGGCCCCCTGCTGGTCGGAAAAGGTGGTAGGAAGATCAATGAAGAAGGGGTGCTATACGCGGATGCGCCTTTTTTCGAAGTTTTCGATTTCAAATTACTGAAGGGAAATCCTAAAACCGCCCTGGTCCATCCCCGGTCGATGGTTTTGACCCGGTCTTATGCGAATAAGTATTTCGGGACGGATGATCCCATGGGTCAGCAGATCACCGTCGATGAGGATAGTATCTTCTACACTATCACGGGCATTGCAGATGACATCCCCGCCAATTCACACATCAAGTTTGACATGCTGGGCTCCATGAGCACCAATGACGCCTGGAACTCAAACAGGTGGGTAGGGACAAGCCAGCACACCTACGTGATTTTGAATGAGAGCACGGAAGTAGCCGCACTGGAGGAAAAAATGAGAGATATCTTTTACGACCATATGGCTAAAGAGATAGAGTTTTACACGGGTCTGTCCATGGCTGAATGGGAAGGGGCCGGTAACTCCGTCAGGTTCAAACTCACCCCCCTGAAAGACATCCACCTGTACTCCACTTCCACGGGGGAACTGGAACCTACAGGCAATATCCGGTATATCAGGATCTATGGTATAATCGGGTTGATCATTCTGTTCATAGCGATCTTTAATTTTGTAAATCTCGCGACCGCACACTCCACCTCCAGGGCCAGGGAAGTGGGTGTCCGGAAAGTCATCGGTTCCACCAAAAGAAACCTGGTATTTCAGTTCATTTTTGAGTCCGTTATTGTTTCGATGATCGCGATGTTCATTGCTGTAGTCCTTGTGACGTCCCTTACACCGTCTTTCGTTGATCTGATGGGAAAAGGACTGGCTTATGGTCTTACCTCACACTATATCGGGTGGATATCCATCATTGGTTTTGCGATTATTGTTGGCGTTATCGCCGGATGCTATCCTGCATTTGTTTTATCAGCATTCCGGCCTGTGGACGTTCTGAAAGGAGCCCTGAAAACAGGAGCAAAAGCCGGCTGGCTTAGAAATCTTTTGGTCACCTTGCAGTTTGCGGCTTCCATAGTGATTATCATCGGGACCCTGGCCATTTACCACCAGATCGACTTTATGCTCACCAAAAACCTGGGCTTTGATAAAGAGCAAATATTGGTTGTGAAGCGTTCTGACTGGTTGAAATCACCTATGGACGTCTTTAAAAATGATCTGCTCAAAAATCCTGATATACAAGCGGTGGCCAATTCCGAAACCATACCGGGAAAGCCCTACAAGATAAGGTCATATCGCAGGAAGGATGATCCTGAAACGTTTTTATTTTTAAACAACCAGGTGACCTACGATTACCTGCAGATCATGGGCCTGAAACTGATCTCCGGTCGTTTTTTCTCAAAGGAGTTTAGCGCTGACTCCAACGCGGTAGTACTCAACGAGTCCGCTGCGAAAGCCTTTGGCTGGGAAGACGCTGTCGGTAAAACCCTGACTTCCGCATTTAAGAAGGGACGACCACTGACCGTAATAGGAGTCGTCAAAGACTATAACATCGAATCCCTGCACAAAAAGGTGGCCCCCGTCTCCCTGGAGCTGGCGCCTGAAGTCAATGACTATCTGACCATCAAAATGAGTAACAGCCGGAATATCCGGAAAACAGTTCAGTCCGTGGAGGATACATGGCACCAATACTCCGGAGATAAACCCTTCCAATACTTCTTTTTTGATGAGGATTATGAACGACTGTATCGGACGGAATCCAGAACGGGCCGGGTGCTGATGGTGTTTGCGACGCTATCGATCCTGATTGCCAGCATGGGCCTGATCGGATTGATCACATATGCCGCCTCCAATCGCAAAAAGGAAATTGGGATACGAAAAGTACTCGGTGCAAGCGTTGCTAATCTGATCACGTTGCTTTCCGGGGAAACTGTCCGGTTAATTGTAATTGCAGTGGTGATCTCATGGCCGTTTGCCTATTTTGCCACAGAATACTGGCTTCAGAATTTTGCTGACCGCATTACAATCAATCCATGGACCTATTTGATTGCCACACTGGCAATTGTACTGATCGTTGGTTTCGCCATCAGTTTCCAGACCTTCAGGGCAGCTACCGGCAACCCATCGGATTCATTGAGAGATGAATAGGGTTGATGAGCTTTAACTCGTACCCAAATCGGTAGATACTCAAAGCCTGCACTATGACTCTGATCTGTAAAATGTGACATAGCTCCAAACGTTCATTACGGTGCTGTGTTGAAGACACGCATTGTCGGTTTACAATTTTAAGCGTCTGTAGATGGCATAAGACAGCATATGGTTTTCTTTCCTGATGATTCCACCGGGAATCACCAGACCCGGAACCCATTCTATCAATACAGGATTCCAGCGAGGCGAAAGTCAAAGCCAGAACAATATGAATTATATACTTGTGAGCTCTCATTTTCTGTAAATCCTTAATGTTTCAACAGGGTGTCCAGAGATAAAAAGTCAATCACGGATTTTTTTCAATGACAAAAACAACTGTATCCCCAAATGGGAAACGGTTGTTGTCAAGCAATTCCTCGAGCAGCAGGCTGTCTTTCCCGCTGAAGTCAAGGTCCAGTATCAAAGTACCATTGTAATACATTTCCAGTGTTTTTTCTTCATAATTGCAATTATCCCTACAGGTGACAACAGAGTGGATCGTATCGACATCATTCTCGGAGAAGATCAATTTAGAAGTTATGTTAAACGGACCCTTGCTGACAAGTACACCAGGTTCGCTCAATCCCCCATTCAAACCCGCTAATTCAAGCGGACCAATAATAAGATCCTTCCCATGATATGAATGATTGATTGAGAACTTTTTTGAAACACTTTGGTTTCCATCAATATATTCTTGCATGAAAGATTTTGGGTCGTACTTATCATTGGTAAAGAAATTCTCGCCGGTATCCTTGTTCACAAAGCTCAAAAAGAAATTGATTATGCGCCTGGAATCACCCGAGCCTGATCCACCTCTTTCAATACAGGAATCCATTAGTGGGAAAGCAGCTAACAGGACCAATAAAATCAGATATCTAAAAGCTTTCAATTTCTGTAAATTCTTAATGCTTCAACAGCGTGTCCTGAGATGAAAAACCAGTCACGGAATTTTTTCAATGACAAAAACAACGGTATCCTCGCCGTACTCGAACTCCCACGGACGATTGTTATCCAGCAATTCCTCAAGCAGCAGACTGTCCTTCCCGGAAAAATCAAGGTCCAGTATCAAATTACCATTATAATACATCTCCAGTGTTTTCTCTTCATAATTGCAGTTATCCCCGCAGGTAACTATACAATGGATCGTATCAATGTCATTCTCTGAAAAGAATAATTTTGCGGTAATAATAAATGGACCCTTTCTGACAATAACGCCGGGCTCGCTCAATCCTCCTGTTAGTTCGGCAAGGAGCAATGACCCCAGAATAAGGTCTTCTCCATGGTATGAATAAGTGATAGTACCTCTGTTAGAAATGCTCTTATTTCCTTCAAAGTATTCCATGATAAAGGAATTAGGATCATAATCTTTATCCCTGAAGTAATCTTCTCCGGTATTTGGATCAACAAATCTTAAAAAAAAATAGATTGGGCGTTCGGAATCACCTGGTGTGGAACCCATTCTATCAATACAGGATTCCAGTGAGGCGAAAGTCAACGCCAGAACCATATGAATTATATACCTGTGAGCCCTCATTTTCAGTAAATTCTTAATGTTTCAACGGACTGTCCTGAGATAAAAACCAATCACGGAATTTTTCAATGACAAAAACAACGGTATCCTCGCCGTATTCCTCCGGACGATTGTTGTCAAGCAATTCCTCAAGCAGCAAGCTGTCCTTCCCGCTAAAATCAAGATCCAGTATCAAATTGCCGTTGTAGTACATCTCCAGTGTTTTCTCTTCGTAATTGCAGTTATCCCCGCAGGTTACGATTGAATGGATCGTGTCTATGTCATCCTCGGAAAAGATCAATTTTATTGTTGCATAAAATGGACCATTTGAAACCAAGACTCCTGGCTCATCTAAGCCTCCCGTCATTTGAGCTGCCTGGAGCGGGCCAAGGACAAGATCTTCACCCTGGTAGGAAAAGGGAACTGGTAATTCCTGGGAAATGCTGTTATCTCCATAAATATATTGTTGCATAAAGTGGCTGGGATCGTATTCCTTATCCCTGAAGTAATCTTCTCCGGTATTTGGATCAATGAATTTTAGAAAAAAGTCAACCGGCAACCGGGAATCACCAGACCCGGATCCGATTCTTTCAACACAGGAACCCAATAGCAGGAATTCAACCGTTAAGATCAATAATATCATGTATCTAAAAGCTTTCAATTTCTGCAAATTCTTAATGCTTCAACGGCCTGTCCTGAGATAAACAACCAGTCACGGAACTTTTTCAATGACAAAAACAACGGTATCCTCGCCGTACTCCTCCGGACGATTGTTGTCAAGCAATTCCTCAAGCAGCAGGCTGTCCTTCCTGGCGAAATCAAGGTCCAGTATCAGATCGCTGTTGTAGTACATCTCCAGTTTTTTCTCTTCATAATTGCAGTTATCCCCGCAGGTAACGATGCAATGGATCGTATCGATGTCACTCTCTGAAAAGAATAATTTTGCGGTAATAATAAATGGACCCTTTCTGACAATAACGCCGGGCTCGCTCAATCCTCCGGTTAGTTCGGCAAGGAGCAATGGCCCCAGAACAAGGTCTTC
>JANQEU010000060.1 GCA_028278225.1 Cyclobacteriaceae bacterium | reverse complement strand
TTCCTAAGGAATTTGTTGTACAACTAGATGAATTTGAGGAACCGCCAGACCAAGTTCCCGAGACCATCACATCGGAAATTGGTTTATTTCCTTCTTCATGAACTTCAATGGTTACTTGCGCAATCCAAAAGGATCTTCCTTTTGATTGTATATCCAAGTCAGCCACATGAACCTTAGTACTTTCTTCTGAATTTATTTCAATTGTAACCTTTGCTGTAGAACTATCAGTATTTCCGTGTCCATCATCTACAGTAAGAGTAACTGTATAGCTTCCAGAATCTGAATATGTATGACTTGGATTAATACCGCTTCCAGTATTTCCATCTCCATAGTCCCAAGAATAATTCAAGAAATCACCATCAGGATCTGATGACTTTGAACCATCTAAGATTATGGCATCATTTATCTTTCCATCATATGGACCTCCAGCATCTGCTTGTGGGGGATTATTTTCTTCTACAGTAATTGTGATTGATTTCTCATTTGGTTTGTTGCCTGCAGCATCAGCTGGTGCATTATATGTTACAACGTAATTACCTGCAACAAGTGGATTCACTGTATCTCCACCTATAGTTACAGTTCCAGAATATGCAGGATCGTTATCAGTTACAGTTGCACCAAGTTCATTGTATGTAGAACCAAATGCAATGGATTTGCTAGTACCATTTGGAGTAATTACTGGCTTTTCAGTATCTTCCGAGGACTCATTTGCAGGTGCAAAAGAAGCTGTTACTTGCGCTTGACGATTTACCGACGAAGGTAACGTGTGAGAAAGAGTCTCAGATCCTGCGTTTAATTTTATTTCGGTTGTAACTGCATGCCAAGCGCTTGGGATTGAAAAGTTATGTCTTTCTATTTGATTGGAACCATGAGAAGAGTAGGAAACTCCTGTTTGTCCATGACCTACAGCTGATACAATTAAAGCGCCATTACTTAATGTGGTAAGTTCAGTTGAAATTAAATTACTAGATAATACAGAGTTATAGCTTTTTGCTTCTTCTTGTGTTTGTTTAACTCCAGAAAATGACATTAAAGAAACCCCTGAATCTGATGGTGTAAAAGTATAATGTATTGTAATGATATTTTCTCCATCTGAAATGTCTGATTCC
>JANQEU010000045.1 GCA_028278225.1 Cyclobacteriaceae bacterium | reverse complement strand
GTCAGGCAAATAATATTTGATTGCTTTCAGCTTGTAGGTAAAAAGATTTCTCCTTGGGTCGAAAAGACAGCTTTTTTGAGTTTTTTAGCCAGGGTTCGTATCTCCACGAATCCGGATTAAACCGGTTCTTCGATGCCATAGCGCTTAAACACGCGAAGTGCCCTCAGTGTATTCCACCGGCTTGGTTTCCCTGCTTTTTCCATTTCAAAATGCTGCGCACCGGGATGTTTTGATTGGACGGGCCAGGTACCATCTTTCCTCCTTTTACTCTTTATTACCTCGATTGCAGGAGTCATTCTGTCATCCCAGGGAATTTTAGCATATTGAAAATAATCCAGCGCCCTCAGGATGTCGTATTTCCATCTTGACGGGTAAGGAAGGCGTAAGAAATCTTTGTGAATAATTTCCCCGGTCCGATCCGATTTGAATAACTGATGGATCAGGATAAATTCAATTGAAGACTGCTTTGCTTCTTCCAGTTCCCTCAATTTGTAGGAATAGCCATTGATCCTGTATTCCTCGAGCCCTTCAAGAATTGAGATCGTGGTATGAAGTGAGCTATGTCTTGCTCCTGACCGGTTGGAACAGCAATTGAACCCTCCGTCCGGCATAATCTGACTCAGAACAAAATCCACTACGGAATGAAGTTTCGGCTCGTCTATTCCAAAATATGCCGCATAGTTGAGAAAGTGGCCATTGATACAAACATCACTCAAGGCCAGCTCAGTGTGGGGATTGATACCACCATCACTTCCTTTTACTTCATCCACAATCATGTTGATCGAGTCACGGGCAGGCTTGCACTTTGGAGATATACAAAGATTCCGCAAGTCCCACAGGGTGTAATGCGATGAAGTCCATTTAGGCTGATAGAACCTTTGTCCCCAATGGCCGTCAGCACGTCGTTTTGAAAGAAATGCAGCACCCCACCCCTCTTTTTCGATCCTGCTTTGCAAATCCTGCCGCTCAGTATCCAGGAGATCCCTGTGAACCTGATATTGAATGGCGACATCACCCTGGAGCAGCCACTTGGTGATTTCACCGGAAGTCATTTGGTCCATTGACTTATTATGTTGTCTGCTGCAAATTTATTTCCCAATAGGGACAACTCCTTCCAAACTTCGCAATCATCATCCAATTAGCCTGTCCTGTATATGATCTCTGCAATATTGAGCCCAAATAACCAATGTACAACTCCAAAAAACGGTTTACCTTTCACCTGACAATGACAAACAGTTTATCCTCACGTGGTACCAAAGCCTCCACCAATGTCCTGCGGGTGGACATGGCGAAGTTTTTTGAAGCTTCACAAAATCTCTATCACAAGAATACCAACCCCGGCGGCACGTTTCCTTTGAACCTTGCCGAGAATAAACTCAACTGGTCCATGCTTAGGGAAAAGATCATGGAAATTACCGGTAATAATGACATTCCTGACTGGGTAGCAGGTTATACTTCCGGACAGGGTGCACCCTCTTTCAGAGAAGCGGTAGCTAATTTCATGGAGAAGTTCCTGACCAAATGCCCTGCCGACCCTGAAAAACTGGCATTTTCAGCCGGCGCCACGGGTGTGATAGAAATGACCAGCCTCGTACTAGGGGATCCCGGTGATGTTGCAGCCTTCCCGGCGCCGTGTTATCCGGTGTACAAACAGGATGTAAGCAACATTGCAGCAATGGAACGATTTGACATCGTTACGCATCATGATATCTCTGATCTAAAAGATGGCCCGATACTGGATATTTCGCATTTGGAGGATACCAAAAAGAGGATCGAAGAAAACGGCAAAAACTTCAAAATACTGGTTTTGACCAATCCGGATAATCCTACCGGCGGGTTGTACCCGTACGAGCACCTAATGCAAATCACAGACTGGTGCCTTGCAAATGAAGTTCACCTGGTCTTGAACGAGATCTACGCACTTTCTCTGATAGATACAAGTCATCCTGATATCAGGAGTGATTATCCCAATAAGGTAGATTTTGTGTCATTTGCCGGCATAATGGAACAGAAGAAAAGTGATTACCTGCACCTCTGGTATTCATTTTCCAAAGATTTCGGTATTTCCGGCTTACGGGTTGGTTTTGTGTACTCTTTCAATGAATTATTTATCCGGGCCTACAATAACCTGAACTATTCACACCTGGTTTCCAATCACACGCAGTGGGTACTTGAAAAAGTACTGGAAGATGAGCATTTCCTTAAATCTTACATTTCAACCAATCAAAAATTGCTGACGGAGGCATATGCAACTGTTATTCCGACCTTAAAAAATGCAGGCATTCCATATGTGCCTTCAAGAGGAAGTTTATTTGTATGGCTGGACCTGTCGGAGTTTTTAGACCGGAATACGCAGGAAGCTGAAAATGAACTGTGGCTGGACCTGTATGAAAATACCGGCATTCTTCTCACCCCGGGCCAGGGTTTTGGTCACTCGAAGAAAGGCCTGTTCAGAATGGTCTATCCTTACTTTTCAAAGGAGGGCCTCAGAGTAGCTATGGGCCGGCTCGACCGGTATATCACCGGAAAAAGGACTTAGTTCAAAATCGGTTTTAAGCCACCCTCCATATTGTAAAGCTCCTGAATTTGCCCTTCAGTCAATGGTGTATTGAAGATGGATAACTCATCCATCAAGCCTGTGAAATTCAGGCCAATGTAGATATTGGAGTCCTCCAGGTTCCAGGTGAACGGGTCATCGATTCCTTCAATGGAACCAATTTTTTCACCATTGAGATATAATGTAGCTGCACTTTGAGCAGTACCAAGGTCTTTATAGGTAATGGCCACATGCGTCCAGTTTTCACCTGAAAACGGTGGTGATTTTACACGGACCGTCCTTCTTTCAAATTCCGCATCACGGCTCGAATTCAGGGTATCCTGACTCCAGATGTCTTTGTCACCGAACACGCCAAGCCTGAAGTCCCTGGGGTTTTCATTCGTAAAATCCACCCATATCGAGGCATCATCATACCGCACATCGGTGATCTGTATCGGGTCGGTATAGCCGGGTTCCAGGTCCGTTTCCGGGTCCAGGCTCAGCCAAAAGGAGATAGTACCAGACCAGGATTGGGAACTGTAGATAATATTATCCTTACTCTTGTAGAAAATAATAGTATCACTTTTCCTGCCGAACCGGAAAGCGTCGCCCCATTTGCCCTTTCCGGACACAATCTCATGGTCGGCATTGTTCATTCCGGCCTCCGCTTGGAACACGTCAATTCTTGAAAGAGCCGTATAGATGCTCTTATCCCCCAGGGCAAAGTCAGCATTTACTCCGTCATCAAATGAAACGTAGAATGTCAATGCTTCTTTGAATACCGGGGGCCGTTCCGGCTGGCAACCGGAAAGCGCTATAAAGAGAAAAAAAACTAAAGTTGCGGCGGCGGTATAATTTTTCATGGTTTTAGGTGAAGATAACTCAGCGTAATTTACTCGTCATCAGCCTTTTACCAAAGCATTATTCCTGTAAGAATTCACCAGTACGAACAACCCGGTGGCGGCTGCAATGTGCTTGAGGGAATGTCCGCTGATAAAACCCAGCAATTCGTAGGTCTGCGGATCAAAGTGCTCAAATACTTTGGCCACCCCATAAAGTACCAGCAATGTCCAGTAGGGACGCGTGTCCCGGCCTCCGGACCTGAACGTAATGACAATGACAGGAATGGCCAGCATCGGATAAAATTGAATAAACACATATAACCTAAGATCGCCTGTTGATATCCAGTAAACCACCGATAAAATCCCGGCTAAGATCATGGGAATCAGACTTGTTCTACCCGGTTTCTGCGCAATGAACTCCTCAATGACGATAGAACAAAGCGACATGAATGCAACGGTCATTGGCAACCTGTCCCACACAAGCGTTGAATTGTTCGAATCAAGATGATAATAGGCGGAACCGATGGCGACAAGGATGATCCCAAGGTAAAGTACCAAATAGCTACGTTTGTCTTTATGAAAAGTCCCGGGGATAAGTAGTCCGAACATCCCCACCGCTAAGAATGGAAGGTTTGATACCACATTCCAAAAATTTGGAATGCCTGCGACAACCCTGGAATCAGCAAATAAGTGATAATCATCATCCTGCGGGATATTTCCGGCAAGGATTAACCCCATACCGGTCACAACCGCAAGTGCGATCAGCATTACGATACCGGTCCTTTTTGCTTTCCTTTGATTCAATCGGATGACTATAGCTCCTTTATGCGGACATTCCTGAACCTGATCTCTCCCGGGGAAACAACCTGGAGGGCAATGAATCCCATGGATAAAGCGTCATGAGTCAGGTCAGCGGTCTTCTCACCGTTTACCCAGGCCTCTATCCTGTTTCCTGTTGCCCTGATCTCATACGTACTCCATTTACCTGTTGTACTAACCTTCTTCAAAGGTTTTGCAATGCCAACCACAGCGCCGGTTCTGTAATCCTGGTTAGGATGTTCATCCCATATGTTTATCTCGTAGCAGGTGGCTTGAGAAATACTATCACGGTCCCCGCATCTGACAAATACACCTGAATTAACCTCGCTGTCCGAAAGAAACTCCAGTTTCAGGTGGAAATCTTCGAATTGGTCAACTGTCATTACAAACCCGGAAGAATCACTTCCGGTCAGCACGCCATCACTTCTTCTCCAGTTTGCATTTCCCGCTTCCGCCCAGTCGCTGGTCCACGGCCCGAATAATTGTTTCCACCCTTCATTTTCATTCAGTGAAATTATTGCCCCATTGATCAGCAGGTATTCGGCCGAATTGTTCCTTCGCAAAACAAGGGACGGGTTTTGACCCATATCGATGCGCTGATCCGCAGGTGCTTTCTTGTGTATGTTCACACCGTACCCATTTTTGAACGGATCATAGCCCTCTTCCACAATAAAATCAGTATATCCATCTTTCAATAAAGCATTAGTATTCAGCGTCTTAAAATCTTCAATTTTATTTAATACTTCATGGTATACTTTTCCTTTAACCACTTCGAGTCCGGAGGCGTCGAAAGTCCGGTAAGCATACGAAGTGCTGAGATCTCCAATATCAGAAATCGAGCCCGCCAGGTAATAATCCCTGTAATCATCACTATCAGTCTCATTCATCCGGAAAGCAATATCCCTCTGTATGCCCTCAAAATTCAAATTCCTTACAATAAGGTCGTGCAGCCTTATACCTCCATTATTGGGGATATCTTCGTACTGATCCACAGGAAAATCTTCATAGGCGCCACTAATCATTGACTTGAATGCGGTAAGTAGCATGATAAAGTTTATCCTGCGGATTTGCTGCTTATCCCTGTCTCCCTGGTAGCCACCCGATTCGATGAGGATGGTTCTGGTACCCCACTTTTGAATGTTATCACCGAAAGCCCGGGGCTCAAAATCATCCCAGTACCTTCCCACCTGATCCGGTATAAATGTCTGGATCTGGCTATTCATAAATGAGATAAGTTGCATGGCATCTCCTCTTTTTTCATTCACCTCGCGTTCGTAATTGTAGGCCGGCGCCAGAACGGATATGGTAGCGGGCCTGGTATTAACCGAGGTAGCTCTCCCCTGATCATGTAAATTGAATCCCCAATCGGCATTGAGGCTGTCTCTCACTCTTTTCAGGGTTTGACCTTCCGGTGTCTGCAGCATAAGTGCATCACGGTTAATGTCAATGCCCTGCACATTCCGACGCTGAAATCTCGCCGCACCGTCAGGATTCAGCATAGGCAGAAAATGTAGTGTCAGTTGAGATCCGATCTCCCGTCGAAACGGGTTGAATTCGTCATCTGCCTCAAGAAAATTAAATATGTCCATCAATGCCATTGTAGCCGTAGGTTCATTGCCATGCATCTGAGACCACATCAGTACATTCACGGGGCCGTCTCCAAACGACACCAGCTTCAGCGCTCTTTTCTCTGCTGATTCCCCTACTTGGTTCACTATAAATTGCCCACCCAGTTTGTCAATCAGCTTCATGATATCCTCATGTTTAAATCTTCGGTCCTTTATTGTTACCTCGCGATACCTGTCATAAGCTTTGTACAGATCCAAATTGAATTGGGCACAAACGGACCCTGCCAATCCGATGCAAACTGTAAGAACAATGATTCTCATATTCGATTGTCAATTTTGATATCGAAATATAGCGAATTGAAACGGGTAATACGGGGTGATCTAATAGTTGTCGCCTGTTATGGCTGACCAAACATGGAATGACCACCCGGCAAGGATGTCAGGCTTTTATTATTTTTGTTTTTTCACTGGCTCGATGGACAACAAATTGGCAACTGCATTTCTACGGCTTTTGGTAGGTATCATCCTCCTGACAGGCTGTTCCCAACGGAAACAGGATTCAAACGAGATCACTACCGACGAACAGTCAGCCGTCAGTTATATAACCTCATATTCGAAACCAAACCTGGACGACGGTGAGCTAAAAGGGGCCATTCTTTTGGGATCCTCCGGTTTCGACGCCTTTACCGTATCTATAAGTAAGGATGGAAAATGGCGTCTGGAAAAGGCGGAATTCGGAGTAAGCAGAGTCTATGAAAATGAAGCTTCTTTGACTGATATCCGGACAGGTCTGAGGGAATATTTTGATAATATGACTGCCGCAGGACTGGATAGCAGCGATATTCATTTTATTGTCAGTTCCAGTGCCGCTACCAATCCAAAAGTAGCCGGGATCATCGCGGTTTTGGTGGAATTGGGATTTCCCACCAGAACAGTCTCAGCAGAAGAAGAAGCGAGATATGCTTTTGTGGCGGTGATGCCCGAAGCGTTGCGGGAAAATGGATTTGTTCTCGACATAGGTTCGGGAAATACTAAAATTGCCTGGTTTGAAAATGGCACCATAGTCGGGTATGAGTCTTACGGCTCGAAATATTATCAAAAACAAACCCCTGACGGCACGATCTATAATAGCATATACGCGCTCGTCAAAAATATCCCGGTTGAATGCCGAAAGTATTGTTTTACCATTGGAGGAGTCCCTTTTGAACTGGCAGATGGTTTGCCCGTGCATGGCGACCGGTATTCTATCCTCAGGGATCCGGCGGAGTACAAAACTGATGATCCGAAGCTTATGGCCGGTCTCAATATTTACAATGCCGTGAAGGAAAGCTCAGGAACCGAAACTTTCATTTTTGACTGGAATAGTAATTTTGTAATTGGCTATCTCCTTGATGACTATATATCCGGGAATTGATCGCAGGCAGTGCTATAACAGCACCTTGCTGAAATCTACCTTTTGACCTGCAAGTACAAAGACGGTAGTAGGCAAATCGCTGGTTTCGTCAATAAAATCACGAATGTATTGTCCGTATTCATCGCCACCCGGTTCTTTCAGGCCAAGGAAAGTCAGGTCAGTCCTTTTCGAATGCGCTTTAAGTATCTCGAAAAAAGATTTACCCTCGGAATTGATTATCTCCTTCTTTACGTCTATTCTCATTTTTTTGATAAGAATATCCAGGTTCTTTTCGGCGCCTTCCGAAGCACTTTCATCGGAAGCAACAAACTTCAAAGTGACATTCGCCTCTCCCCATTCGGGACTCTTTTTGATGAGATGGCCCAGCAGGATCATCAAAGCACCATTACCCTTCAACCCTGCCCACCAGATGTCAATTTTTCTGTATAGTCCAAACTTTCTGACCTCATTTTCCCTGATGATAAGAACATTCCTGTGTGCTTCATGGATCTTGGCTACCATCCTTCCGTACCGGTCTGTGTGTTCCGGATTTAACGAGTCGCCCAGGACAAACGTGTTTGGGTACAGATTGCCAATTCCATAGGTTTCTACCAGTCTTACGCCCCCCTCAAATGGATCGGGCGCGGAAACTACCCGTACAAGACAGTTGATACCCTTGTCCAGCAGGAATTCGCGGACACTGCTTTCCATTTTCTGCTGCCTGTCCAGGTTGACCGTGTTTGGCGGGACAACGGAAGCCACCGTCATAAGGCCCTTATTCTTAAGAAATGAGTTGGAAAGGGCTGTCAAATGCCACCTTTTGGTAGGTGCGCCGGAGAGTACCAACAAATGAAGATACCAGTTTTTGGGATCACTCCCGGATTTTATCTTAAGCAGTCCGGCCCTGGTCATTGTCATCCAGAGCCCCTGCCTCACGTCACCCCAGTTTGTGGTCAATTGCCTGCGCTCCATCCAGATAAACGTTGCAAAGACCAGAAAACCGGCTATCATAGTCGCTATGGGATTGATGAGTACCATCACACCTATACACCCTACCGCACCCATTAATGAAAAAACCCAGTTCACCCTGAATTTTGGACGAAAAGACGGATTCCCAAGGAAATTTTCAATAGCTGAGGAAATATTTAATACGCCGTAGGTGGTGAGAAAAAACATGGTCAGGATTGGGGCAATAAGGTTAAGATTGGCAAAATAAACGGCAACCAATGCAATCAGTATGCTGAAAATTGTTCCGATCCTTGGACTGTCATCCTCGCCGCTTCCCCTGCCCAGAATACCCACGAACCCGGGAAAAACTTTGTCCCTGACCATAGCCTGCAAAATTCTTGGTGCGCCGAGAATACTGCCTAAGGCACTGGATAAGGTAGCCCCCCACACTCCCAGAAGAATGGCATCCCCCCAGAATGCGATTTTGCGCATGATCAGGGGATCATCAATCAGCGTCTGCGTATCTGCCCTGGTAGCGAGTATCACCGGTAGAATCATATAGATAACATAGCCGGTGCCCACCGCCATAAATGTCCCCCTGGGGATTGACTTTCGGGAGTCTTTGAGGTCCCCCGACAAATTCACACCGGTCATGATTCCCGTGACGGCCGGAAAAAATACAGCAAAGACCTTCCAAAATCCCTGCGATCCCTCCCTTGGGACGTACCAGGGGTCTATGGCGGTATCCTCTATGGGGCTGCCAAAAACTAGAGAGATCAGAGATATGGCTATTGCCGCGAGGATAAAATATTGTGTTTTGATGGCGATGTTCGTAGAAATGATCGCTATGATCCCGATCACACCTGTCACGATAAGCGCCAGTAATTTCTCGTTGAAAAAAGGAAAAACTGCGACAAAACTTTCGGCAAAACCGATAGTGTAGAGTGCAACGGACAATGTCTGGCCAATATAAAGGGGTATCCCAACAGCTCCGCCTGTTTCAATTCCCAGAGATCTGCTGATCATAAAATATGCCCCTCCCGCCCTTACCTTGGTATTCGTTGCAACGGAAGCGATGGACAGGGAAGTGAGAAAAGTGATTAAGGTGGAGATGGTAACAATTAACAAAGAAGCTATTAATCCTACGTTCCCAACTACCCAACCAAACCGCAGGTACATGATAACTCCCAGGATAGTGAGAATCGATGGTGTAAAAACACCTCCGAATGTATTTAGTCCTTTGCTTTCGGTATGGATTTCATTCATACCATTGGCTTTCCCTTTTGACATCCTGCCGGCTGTTATAATCGGTTGCTAACCTAGCCAATAAAGTTTTGTAGAAAAAGAATCCGGGATGGAATCCGGATGGAATCCGGAATTATTTCAAGAGTTTTCCATCTACGACCCATTCACCGTCTCCTACGTACACCGTGGCATTTGTAAAGAAATTCCAGCGGAGGTAATTTCCGCTCACATTACCTCCCAGCTCGGTATTATCCCCGAGGGATAATCGCACAACTCCCGCTCCGTAGCCAAAGTAAGGTATCCACGGATCACTTTCGGGAATAGCAATTGTCGGATTCATTCCGATCGCAAACTCCCTGAAAGATCTCCTGGATTCATCCCCGGCTGCCAGGAAAGATTTGATATCATCCAGGCCCTGGGATGCCTTCACTTCCACCACTTTACCTTTTTCAAATTCCAGAACAAGCCCGGAAATCATCTCATCTCCCCAAATCGCATCGGGAAAGGCGATCCGGCCATTGACCGATTCCTCCAAAGGAGCCACTCTTATGGCTCCGGCAGGTAATTCAATTTCCCTGTCTATCAGGTTCCTTGACTTTCCGGCGCGGATGGCGGAGGCATTTCCATCCTGTTTGGTGACAGGCCGGTCTCCAATCTCAAAGGAAATATCAGTGCCGGCAGGAGTTGTCACCCTGACCGTATTGCCTCTCATTGCCTTTTCAAACCGGAGCTGATCTTCAGCCAGTTTTTGATAGTCAGTATTTAGCAGGGAAGCCTGATAAAAGAGGTCTATTTCCCGGTTAATCTCAATTTCCTCTCCACTGATGTCATACGCTCCCGACCAGTGAAAATGGATCGTCCGGCCTACTCCAACATCCAGGTTGTCCTGGATAAGCTTGTATACCAGATCATTCGGCGTGGCTCCGGGAAGCATTATTCCGATATCAACATCTTTCAGATACTCACGGAGTTTATCCTTCTCCATGTCATATGTAGGATTGACAAAATCAGAACTCCATTTTTTCGGGCGGTCATCGGTTACACTCACACATCCCAGAAATTCAGCCTGACTGCTTTTTACGGCTCTTGCCAGCTCCGCAACCAGGGGGTCAAACCGACCTGGTTTTGCGACAAACAATACCCGTTCCCCGGATTGCAGGTCCATTCTTTCCATCAGGATCCGGGATAAATTCTTCCAGTCAAGTTCCTTTTCATCCTTAATACGGCCTTCAACAGAGGTCTTTTTTCCACCCTCACAACAGTAGAGGACCAGCGAAATTGTCACCAATATGATGATCCGGGGATTGACAATACTTTTCATAGGTTTCGGGCTACAGTTTTCGAACTACAATTTATCACTACGCACTTATTAATTCCAGTCTTCGCATACCGGGACCATTAATTTTTGCCAGACTATGGTTTTGAGCCGACAGACAACACATTTCATTGTCCCAATTGACAAAAATCATTTCTGTCAAAACGGGAACTATTGAAATTGTGAACCACTTTGGCAAAATGGCAACTATTAATCTATATGAACCGAACCGCGAACTTCTGTCCAACATCAAAGAAATATTGGATATGGAAGGTCACCTTCCGGTTACTTTCACTGATATCTACGAGTTTATCTCGGATACGCTGGCCACAAGCCCCAATCTGGCTATTTGCTCACTGATCAGGTGCCAGGGATCTTCCTGCTACTGGCAGGAACATTTGAAACTTATCAAAAATTCACCTGTCATAACCCTGGGCCTTGAGAACCAGGATTACTGCGAATGTCAAAAAGACACCATCAGCCTTTTCGCGCCTTTCAGTTCAGAAGAACTGATCGCCTGCCTTAATAAGTGCCTGTAGCCACCTGATCTCGGTTTATACCAGTTCAAGGTCTTCCTCTGATACCAATTTGTTGTCCCGTACTTCTTTTACTCTTTTTTTCTGGGCATCTGTTGTAGCAATTGCCGCAAGGTTAACAATGCTGGTGACATCACATCCGATAGGTAAAACATGGACCGGCTTATTCATGCCCAAAATAACCGGGCCGATCGTATTTACCCGTCCAAAGGACTTTGACAATTTGAGTGCGATATTTCCTGCATCCAGGTTTGGGAATATGAGCAAATTGGGTCGTTTTTTCAGCCTGGAGAATGGAAAATGTTCATTGATAAATGGTGTGTCCAGGGCAATGTCAGCCTGAACGGGTCCATCCACCATGAGATCAGGTCGCTCCTCACGAACTTTTTTCACCGCGTAAGCAACCTTGTTCGTTTCCTCGCACCGGACTGAGCCAAAATTGGAAAATGACAACATGGCCACACTTGGTTCGAGGTGCAAAAGTTCCATTTCTCTGGCTGCAAGCAGGGTGATCTGGGCCAATTGATCTCCCGTAGGATTGATGTTAACCGCACAATCTGCAAAACAGTACAGCTTGTGGTTGTGAATGATCATGTAAAGACCCGCCGCCAATCTGTTCTTCGCACCGATAATCTCCAGCGAAGGCTTGAGTACATCCGGATAAATAGTGTTGATACCGGCAATCATTCCATCGGCATGCCCCTGATGAACCATTGTCAGTCCAAAATGGATATAGTTACGCATATCCTTATTTGCCCGGGTCCAGGTGATGCCTTTCCGCTGTCTCAATTCGTAGTAGGCGTTTACATACTGGTCATGGTATATCCAGTTCTTGGGTTCAATGATCTCAATACCGGCCGGATCATGATGAAGTTCTTCAAACTTTTTAATAAGCTGAGCTTTATCCCTGGCAAGTAATATCGGTTTCGCTATGCCGGTTCTTGCGATCTCGCTGGCAGCCCAGATTATCTTTGGGTTATCACCTTCGGGAAATACGATCCTTCGGGGATCTTTACCGGCAATCATATGGATCTTACGCATGATCTCACGTGACCAGTCCAATTGTTCCATCAGGGTTTCCTTATATTCATTCAGATCAATTTTCAATTTGGCAACCCCTGAGTTGATGGCTGCTTCCGCGACGGCCATGGATTCCCACAAGAGTACTCTCGGGTCAAATGGCTTCGGAATAATGTATCCCGGCCCAAAGGCCAGGTCCGGATCATTGTAAGCTTTCTTGACGCTGTCGGGAACTTCTTCTTTGGCAAGTTTCGCCAGGGCATGAGCGGCCGCAAGTTTCATCTCTTCATTGATGCTTGTAGCTTCCACATCAAGTGCCCCTCTGAAAATGAAGGGAAATCCCAATACATTGTTTACCTGGTTCGGATAATCGCTCCGGCCTGTGGCGACGATCGCATCCGGCCTGGCTTTCTTGGCCAATTCATACCTGATCTCCGGATCCGGATTGGCCATGGCGAAAATGATGGGTCTGTCCGCCATGGACAACACCATGTCTTCAGTGAGTACGTTGGCAATGGAAACACCGCAAAATACATCCGCTCCTCTCATTGCATCAGCAAGGTCCCTGCAGGGAGTGTCTCTGAAAAATTTTGCCTTGTAGGGATTTTTGGTTTCGTCTCCCCTTCCATTCCACAATACTCCTTTGCTGTCAATCATCAGCATGTTCTCAAGCTTTACACCAAGCGCCAGATAAAAATTTGCGCATGCGATTCCAGCCGCCCCTGCCCCGCTGTAGACAACCACAACGTCCTCTATTCTCTTATCCACAATCTCAAGAGCATTGACCAAAGCAGCGCCGGAAATGATGGCGGTCCCATGCTGGTCGTCATGGAAAACCGGTATATCCAGTTCTTTTTTGAGCCTTTCCTCGATATAAAAACATTCCGGAGCTTTTATATCTTCCAGGTTGACACCCCCAAAGGTAGGTGACAGATATTTTACGGTTTTGATGATCTCGTCAGAGTCTTCCGTATCCAGCTCAATGTCGAACACGTCTATATTCGCAAATCTCTTAAAGAGAACGCCCTTTCCTTCCATCACGGGTTTACCTGCCAGGGCGCCGATATTGCCCAAACCCAGTACGGCAGTTCCATTACTAATGACTGCAACAAGGTTGCCTTTAGAAGTGTAGTCAATAGCCTTTTTTGGATTGTCCTTTATTTCCAGGCAAGGCTGTGCCACTCCCGGTGTATAGGCCAGTGAAAGATCATCCTGGGTTGCGCAGGGTTTGGTCGGAGTGACTTCAATCTTACCTTTTTTCGGAAATTGGTGGTAGTCGAGGGCGGCCTTTCGCAAGCTGGGCTTGCTTGATTGTTTGGTGTTTTGCATGGCGAGAAATTTATTGTTAAAACGCATTTCCGGTACACCACAGCAAATAATGGGTAGTTGTTTACAAACACATCCCCCGGACCTGGTAGTTGTACTGAAGTTAAAGAATAATGCGCATCTCACCTATGACGGATGTCATTGGAAACGGGGAGAAACCCCTGTTTTTGCAATTAATTAATCCTTACCCAGAAGATGGTAAAATTCAGCGGATCTATTCTGCCGGTTTCCCTCAGTTTGCCGATCAATTGCTCGATCGAATTCATTCCGGAAACTTCTTTTTCGAAAGTTTCAAAAAGGTTTTTGCTGAATTTGTCCGTGAGAATGGCATAAACATTGAAATCGTCCTGTGGTGTATCAATGTTGAAAGAATAGCTCCAGTTAAATGTGGTCCTGTTGACATCGCTCAGCGCAAATTTTTCATACTCATGAAATGTCAGTTTGCTGTTGGAGTTGGACACAAGCAGAACGTATGCATCCCTGTCCTTGATATCAAATGGCTCTATCGATATTTTGCCAAATGTATGATAGGTACTTTGACCTTGCTCAAATGAATCTCCTCTCCTCACATCCTCAATTTCAATTTTGTGTCCTCCCTGGGCGACGAATAACAGCGCGATGAACAGATGAATGATGTACACGATTCCGAATGCTTTTATTTATGATCTAAACTTAATCAATAATGGTTAATCCTTTACTGACACATTTATAACTCATCTTTCAAAAGAAAAGTTTTTGAGTTTCCAGGAGTATTTCTTTCAAATATCATTTTGGAAACTGATATGAATCAAAGGGTTACAAAATAAATCCGTGTTGATTTCAAAAATCATTTCCTTATATTGAATTCAGGAAAATTGATGTCATGGAAACTAAAATTATTCTTACAACAGATTTTACCGAAGCTTCTGAAAATGCAATCCGGTACGTACTCCAACTTTATGCAAATACACCGGATGTGACCTTTTTATTGCTGCATGTACACAACCCCATTGTACCCTTTGCCGATACGGGAGGTCCCTCTTCGACGGAAAACAAACAACTTGAAAATAGCATAAAAAACAAGCTGGAGAAACGTGTTGCGAAATTTGACCAGAGTCTAAACGTCAGCTCAATTTTCGAAAAGGGATCAGTGAAAGAAGTGGTCAATGCGCTGGTAGAAAAGGAACATCCTGACCTCATCGTAATGGGCAGCAGGGACAAAGCTTTTATGGAGCGTGTCACGCTTGGTTCGAATGCAATTCTCGTCGCACTCACAGCTCAGTGTCCGGTTCTGATCGTACCCCTGGAATCCATGTTCGCTCCCCTACAAAATGTAGCATTCGCTGCGGATTTCAAGAATCCTGATGTTTCAAGAGAATCATTTCAGTACCTCAAAAGCCTGATCCAGTCCAATGATGCCAATCTGCAGGTAGTGCATGTTTACAAATCGGAAAACATAGATTTCAAGAAGGAATCGATCAGCAAGTTATTTCACCATTTTCTGGAAGAGGTAAAACACAAGCATCATCCTGTTATCAATAAAAATGTGTATGATGGGATACTCAGCTTCATTGAAGAACAAAAACCCGAAATGATGGCAGTGATCCCACGCGACAGGGAGGTGTTTGAAGACATGTTCCATTCCAGTATAACCCGGAAAATGGCATTTCATGGGCAAATCCCATTGCTTGTGTTAAAAAGTCAGGTGCTTTGGAAAGATGAGTCCTGATCCGACGGATCCATATCAGTCCTCAATGTTTTTATCCCCTTTCCCTTTACTGCGCTGCCCGGAATCCCCGGCCAATGCAAATGCTGGATTATCTTCACCGCTTAATACGGAATTGATTGAATAAATTACCTCATCCAACTCCTCGACAGATTTTCTGAGAATATCGAGCAACTCTTTATTCAGCTTTTTGCTATCTTCTTTTTCCACAAGATAGGTCAGGCTTTGAATTCGTGTTAAGGGAGCACGCAACAGATGGGCGTTCATGAAAGTATATTCTTCCAGTTTCTTGTAGTGATCGGCAAGTTCCTTCGTTCTTTCCCCAACCCTGAGCTCCAGGTTTTCATTATTTAACCTGATCTTTTCATTAGCCTCCTTTAAGGAGTCGGACTGTTCCGAGATTCGTTCCTTCTGATCCAATATCTCCTTGTTCAATTTTTTCAGTTCCCGGTTAGATCTAACCTTAATACGGTAGAAATAGAAAAGTATGGCAAGCAAAATGATCACCACAATGGATATGGTCATTATGAAAAGATTCTGTTGTCTTTGCTGCGCAATGATCTGATCATTTATTTCTATATCCTTTTTCAGGATCTCATTTTCCTTGATCTGCTGCTGTGCGTCATATCTGGATTGAATCTCCGCCAGTGCCCGGACCCGCTCATAGCTGAAGATCTCGTCTTTGAGGTTACTATATTTTTCAAAATATTCCAGGGCGGGTAAAACCTGATTTTGTGACCGGTTGAGCCTGTAATAATTGAAGAGGATGTCCAGCTCCAGGTCTTTCGCCTCCGTTAATTTGGCCAGGTCGTACCCTTCCTCAAGGTACCGGGCTGCCTGTTTAAAATGCCCTCTGGCAATCAGGACCTCTGCAAGATGATTGTAGGATTGTCCCATCAACGCGCGGTCATTCAGCCTTTTTCTTACCTCAAGGGACTCACTGTAGTATGCAAATGCAGCATCAAGGTCTCCCTGTTTCTCCATGGCGGAGCCGATCACTACCAGTGTACTGGCCACGCCTCTGTCGTCACCCATCTGCTTTTTCATTTCCAGTGCGTCGGATAGGTACGGTAAGGCATTTTCAGGTTCGCCTTTGACAATCAGGAGTTCGCCTATGTTATTGAGGCACACGGCAATACCCTGTCGGTCACCATACTCTCTGCAAATTTCCAGCGCGTCTTCATAGTATGCCAACGCCTGATCGGAATCTCCCTGATCACTATACAGGTTACCAAGCTGTATCATTGTCATACCGGCTGATCTTCGGTCTTTATTTTGTTCTTTGAGCGTCAGCGCCTTTAGATAGGTGGAAAGCGCTGATTCGTAATCCCGGTAGTGATGATGTATTACACCCAGGTTGTTGACTGCCTTGGCCATATTCTCAAAGTCATCGATCTCCTCGAATATCTCATAGGCTTGTTGAAACTGACCGAAAGCCGAGGCATAGTCGTTCTGAGTCCAGTAGTAAACTCCAAGGTTGTGCATTGATCTGCCATATCCTTTCTTAAAATCAATTTTTAAGGCTATTTCTTCCGCTTGTTTTATGATCTCAACCATCTTTGACGGTGCTACCGACCTGTAGGCGAATGCTAACTCATTTAAAAGTTTGACGCGATTCGAATCAGACCGGTCAAAGTCCCGGAGTAACGTGGAAATGCTGTCAATCTTACTTTGCTGAGCAGTTGCATGTAAAATTGGGATCAATATAGCGAAAAAAAGGAGTGTTCTACCCATTGACTAAACCGGCATGTGGTCTTCCTCATACAATTTAGCCTCAATTTTTCGGATTGCTCAGGAAACCGGGTGTCGGAAACCATTGTAATGCAATGAAATGATCTCATCGAGCATTTCGAATGTCAAAGGCTTGGACCTGAATTCGGCAATTTCACTAATTGCATCCGCCCTGGATTTGTCAGCCGGACTTATGGAAGAAGTCAGTAGCACGATGACGGCGTTCCTGTTTTCCTCGGGGATCTTGCCATACTGTTCTACAAACTCCCATCCATCCATTACGGGCATATTGATATCAAGCAAAATGAGATCCGGCATTTGATGGCTGTTGTTATTCTCCTTTAGAAACATCAACGCTTCTTCCGCCATTTCATAGTCGAGTATTTCTTCGGCACACGCTTTCTTTTTGATTATGGCCTTATTCAGAAAGTTTATTGCCCGGTCATCATCTATCAGTAAAATCCGTTTGATCTTATTCATTTACACTCGTCTACAATTTGAGAATGCTACTCAATTGGCCTTTTATTTTAATCCATTATTTGTCAAAAATATCTCATAAAATGTTCCCAACTCATCAGGGTACTTTTCCATACCTCGCTGGTATTGTGTCAGAGCATCCAGCAATAAATCGTTTTCGACATAAAAATATGCCAATAAAAGCATCTCCAACGGACTGTCCCCTGTGATTTCTGATTTCAATTCTTCCAGGGCTGCCGCAACTTCAGGCCTTTCTTCATTGATCCGTTTGATCGAGTAAACGGGCGAAGCCATTTTCTGTGATGTGCCCTTCACACTTATGACAAACACATTGGTTTCATTTTCAATCTCTGAGAAATTTAGCATGATAGCGTTTTCTGACACTTCCCGGGTAAAAACCTCATCTTCGAAAAGATCATTAATAATGACGGTATAAGTGCCGTCATAGTCATTTTCAACCTCCCAGGATATATATCCAAAGTCACCAAGCAATTCCGTCGATGGCGGCAGGAAAACGTTAATGCTAATATCTCCCACTGCGCGGTTCTCCTGCCTGATCCTGGCTTTTTCGCCGGCTGTCAGCTTCCCCGAAATGAATTGAGCATACTTGCTCGTAGCGTCACCGCCGGGCTTGGAATCCTTCATTTTTGTTACGAGGTCGGAGACTCTGTGAGAACCTGCTCCCCTAACATCGAAAATTCTCCCTGTTTTATGCACAAGGCCCAGGTACGCTTTTTCAGACGTGATGATGATATCTACGTCATTCACAAGTTGCCCGGGTTTCAATTGAACCATTTTGCCGTCTGTGGTCCTTAGCAGGTTTTGCCCCCTGTTGATCAGGACTTTGAAGGTATAATCCTGGGCGCTGACAGAAAAAAATGAAAGGAATGCTAAGAATAGGACAATAGCTGTTTTGTATTTCATAACACAATATTTGGGTGGTGATAAAGTTAATCCCAAATTCTCAAAAGCCGGCAAACCGGATTAATCCAGGCGATGAAAGTTCTTGATAATCAAGAACTTTGTCAGGGTTAATCCTTTACACTGGTAATGCCTGATCAAATTGATTGGTCAGACGATGAGGAGTTCAATGAAGGCTTTCGGGATTTTGGATGTCCTGAGAGTGGAAATTGATCTTCTTAAGGATACGGTCGGCGGCGACAAGCGCTTCTTTGGAAAACGGATCGCCAAACCCAAGGTTCCGGGGCTGTATCCCAAGTACGTAGATTGGTGCGGTCAGGAAGTCCTTTAATCGTTCGAGCGATACATTGTGGGTATGACAGGTCTGATCCTGAAGCCCGGAGACGGTCAATAATTCTGAAAACCCGGGTTTCCGATTGAAATCCACAGCATCGGCAAAAACGATCACCGACGGCTTCAGTTCGTTGATCTTGCCGAGATGATTTTCCGGGCTTATTTCGGCGATGACTTTTTTTACTTTGACATTTTCCTGAATATTCTGACCGATGTATACGCCTATGCCATCATCACCCTTGAGCACATTTCCAAGACCAACAAATACAATCCTCCTGTTTTGCTGCAGTAGTTCCTCAAGTGTTATCATTTAAACCAGACTCTTGACCAGAACTTTTCTCAGACAATCGGGGCAGAGTGTTTTGAACATATCTTTTCTCTTCAAGCCATCCCTGAAATCAGTGGAGGCGGCTTCATTATCCACAAGTTTCAGCTTCTCATTCAGAATGTTCAAACTCATTATTGACGTGTAAGATTTTGCTCCAAGTTTTGATTGCATATGCAGAAAATGATCTCTGGTAGTAATGATCTCCCCGCAGCTTTTGCAGATTACCAGTTCTTTTTCCTGTTTTTCCACCAACTGCCCCCTGTCGAATGTAGCCAGGTCAAACTCTTCCGAAAGGATTACCCCTTTTTCCGTAATGCAATGGTCTGCACACTGCCCGCAAAAAATGCATTTGCCATAATCACGTGTTATGGTCCGGATCCCCTTTTCTTTATCGTCACTAAAAGTAATGGCATTTGGCGGACATACGTTAGCGCAGGTTTCACAACCTACGCAATTCGAGTCGTCGACATTGGGTTTACCCCTGTAACCTGATTCCGGAACGTGAGGGGCAAAAGGGAAGCTGGAAGTATATGCAGGACTAAAAAGGGAGACAACTGCTTCTTTAAGTTCTCTTACTTTAGGATATCTCATGCCGTACCTCCTTCCTTGGCGGATTTTACAAGATCCTTGTACTCATCTATTTTGGTTTTGTCGGCCAGTTTCACACCAAACCAATAGGCGCCCCTTGCCAAAGCGTGAGCGCCGACAGTTGAAGTAAAAAACAACAACGGAATACAAAACAGTGCTTTGACACCTATGCTGTTGAAGCCAAAAAACATTAATACCCCCAGCAAAATGCTGCAGGTACCGAGCGTGACACATTTCGTCGATGATTGTAGTCGATTATAGACATCCGGCAGTCTGATCAGCCCAAGGCATCCCAGTATGTTGAAGATGATTCCTATCGATATGAATATAACTCCTAACAGGTCACTCATTTAATTTCCTCCCTTCCAGATATTTTGCTAATGAAAGAACGCCCACAAAACTCAGGATCACATACGCGATCCCTATATCGAGAATGAACATTTTGTTCGTTTGAATGGCCAGTACCGCACAAATCCCGACAACCAGGATCCCAAAAATATCAAGGCCTACCATTCGATCGGCAATGGAAGGTCCTCTGACGATCCTGTACAGGCAGAGGAAACAAAGGCCAATCTGAATGTATAGCAATATGTCAAGTATTTGTTCCGTCATTCGAATATTTTCTTTATGTATTTTTCAAACCTGCCGACAACCTGATGCGTGTATTCAGTTGGATTTCCCGAAGGCACATAAATCCAATGAACAAATAAGGTGTCGTCTTTCATATCAATGGTGATGGTGCCGGGGGTCATCGTGATTGAATTCGCCAGAGTGGCACGCGCCACATCCGTTTTCAATACTGTTTTGACCTTCACTATTCCGGGTTCTATAGGCATATTCACCTGAAGTATCCGGTATGCCACGTCCAGATTTGCTTTCAGGCATTCCCAGGCAAAAATGAAAACATAAACAATGAACCAGTAATATCTCAGGGGCTGGCCAAGTTTGCCCACATCCGCAACAAAGTACGATCCCAGAAACACCACGGTCAAAATTGATATTACCAGACCTACTATGATATTCTGGATGGACAGGTTGAATGTAAACAACAGCCAGAAGCCGAATGCAATCAGAGTATAAACGAGGTATTTCATCTGTTAACGTTCAATATTATTTCACTGTACTGGTCCGTATCAATTATGACATTTATTGCCGGATCCATAAATATTTCTTTCATCTGGGGAACCAGAAACACCCCCAGAACCACACAAAGTATCCCCAGTATCACCAATGGTACCTTCATGGTAACCGGGACCGGAAGGAACTGTCGGACCTCCGATCGGGCTTTGGACAGGAATGTATCCTTATGAAACTTCAGGAAGTATGCCAGGGTGATAATACTCATGAGCGCTGCTATCGCACCGACGACATAATATTGTGCCTGAAAAGCTGCTATGATAATGATCAGTTTGCTGAAGAACCCACTGAATGGCGGCAGCCCTGAAATGGACATTGACCCGGCAAATGAAGCATTGGTTGTCAAAGGCATTTTTCGCGATAATCCGCCCAGCATTCTTAAATCCCTTAGATTGGTGGAATGCTCGACAACTCCGGCCGTCATAAACATCAGGCTCTTGAAAATGGCATGGTTAAGTAAATGGAACAGCCCTCCGAAAATTGCCAGTGCCGCAATGGAACCATCACCTCCCGTGGCGATAATCAGCATTCCCAAACCTACTCCTGTGATGATATAGCCTACCTGGCTGATACTTGAGTACGCCAGTAGTCTCTTGTAATCCGACTGACCAATAGCCAGAATGCCACCAACAATCATCGATAAAACACCCAGGAGTGTGAATAGCAAGGAAACCTCATAAGTGAGATCGAACATATGGAAAAACAGTCTGATCAGCACATAAATACCCACAGCTTTGATCAGCACCCCGGATAATAGAGATGATATCGGCGAGGGCGCTGAGGAGTGCGCATCCGGCAGCCAGGTATGAAATGGCACAATGGCTGCTTTCAGTCCAAACCCTGCGATAAACAGGATTTGCGTGACGATGTAAAACTTGTTATCAAACTTGGTGATCAGCAGGTTCGAACTATCGGCAATATTCAAAGTGCCTGTTATCCAGTACACCAGTCCCACGCCAATCAGTATGATCAAAGAGCCGAGTCCGCCTAAAACCTGGTATTTAAATGACGCCTCAAGCTCTTCTTTCTCCACTCCGAAAGCTACCAGTGCATAGGAGGCAATCGAGGCGATTTCCAGAAACACATAAATATTGAACAGGTCGCCTGAAAGCACTACGCCATTCATGCCGGCAATCATCAGACAGAGCAGGGTGTAGAAATTGTTTTCCGAAGTATATTTTTTGATATATCCTATGGAATAGAAACTTGAGAGCAGTGCAATAAAATTGATGATGCCAAGGATAAATGCGCTGAATCCGTCAAATATCAGGTCAATTCCTATCGGAATATCTCCGACCGGTTTCCACCCCCCCACCGTATAAATGATCATCCCCCTGTCCCACAGACCAATTGACGCCACACAAAGAACGGTTAAGATGAGAAATACAATGGATGACAATCCCCGGGTGAAGTTTTGAGAAAAACGACCGGTAACAGGGATGATGAAAGCTGAAACCAACGGCAGGATAATAAAGACGGGTACTAACTGTTCCATGGCTATCCTTTTAAGCTCCTCATTTCCCTTATGTCGAACGTTTTATACTTTCTATACAGTCTGATCGCGATCGACAGCAACATTGCGTTGGTGGCCAGTGCGATCACAATAGCTGTCAGAACCATCGCCTGCGGCAAGGGATCAACAAACTGTGTTTCAACCTGCCCCCGGACCACGATCGGAGCGGCCGCACCCTGGATGTAACCTATCAGTGTGAAGAACAGGAAAATACTGATCTCCATGATGCTTAGTCCTATGACTATTTTTACAAGGTTTCTTTGCGTCAGCACTCCGTAAAGGCCAACGAGAAACAACGTGAAACACAATAGATAAACAATCATTCTCTTGCTTCTTCTTTGTAAATAATTAATGCCAGAATTATCGCAAACATTGCGGCGGCCACTTCTATACCAATCGCCATGTTGTACAGGGGTATGTTTCCTGCACTCACCAGGTCACCCACGATCCCTTTCGGCAGATAGTTGTTAAAAAAAACTTTGATCCCCAGACCAATCCCAATGGAAGCCAGCACCAAAAATGCCAGTAGTGAGAGGCTTTCAAATATTGCAGGATACTCCTTCTGGCTTTTCAGCTTCGTTTCCGGACTGCCATATGCAAGAACTAGAAGAACGAAAGCTCCCGCCAGTACGGCGCCACCGGCAAATCCTCCGCCAGGGGTCAGGTGGCCATGGACTATGATGTAAAGTCCGTAGATGAAGATCACTCCAACGATGATTTTCGTTACCGTTTTAACTATTTCCGACATTCCTTTCATTTCTTTCCCTTTAATCTTAAGATAGTGACCACTCCCACCACGGCCGTAAACAGGACCGTAGCCTCACCCAGTGTATCGTATCCTCTGAAATCAAAAAGGACACCGGTAACAAGGTTGGCGCTACCCGTAGCGTTGGCGGCATTTTCGATGTATGCGGTGGACATCCTGGTAGTATGGTCTCCGAAAACCTGTAAGAGATCCGGTGCGGACCACATGTACAGCAGAACTCCTGCGAAAATCACAATTACTGCAAGGCTGAGTGCGTAGCGGAAATAGACAAATCCCTTCGCCTTCTGCGGTCTGATGATTCGGGTGCTGTCCAGCACCACAGCTATCATTATGACCAGGGTGATGGTCTCTACCACAATCTGCACTATAGCGAGATCAGGCGCTTTTAACAGCAGGAAACATATGACCAGGCTATAACCGACGATCCCAACGGATATCACTGCTGACAACAAGTCCCTGGCACTAAGCGAATAGATCGCTCCTATAATCATAAATCCCAGCAATATTGAAATTGGCGTCTCCATTGTTTCAGATTAATAATAAAAATATCAGCATGATGACCAGTCCAAGAATGAACCATATAATGTATGTCTGCAACAGACCACTATGCACTCTCTTCAATATGGAGGTGAACTGTAAAACACCCCCTTTACCAATATTGTACAGGTCAAACCATTTCTTATCAGCCTTGTCGTATATTCCCGACAGCGGTTTGCTGTCATGTATCGTATTGTAAAACCCGGTAACCTCAAATCCGGTTGAGTCCTGTAAATTCTCACCGCCAATAAAACTGTCGTCCTTTCTGAATGACCTGACCGTGCCGAGGCCGTAAATCAACAGGCCTAGTACGATGGAGACAATTATTAACATTGATATAAATGAAGAACTCCACAACCCGACCAATTGAAATTCTCCGAGGACGGGTGAGAACAAAAACGGTACGACGTACTGCGTGGCAAAGATCCCGAACCCTACACACAGCAATGCAATAATCGCCAGCGGAACCCACATCAAAGGGCCGGATTCCCTGATATCCTTCAATTCTTTTTTCTCCCTGCCAAGGAAAATTCCGGAGATGAACTTCACGAAACTTGCCAGGGTCAGCGCCGAGCCGATCACAGCCAAGGCCAGCCAGATAAGCCAGAGTTCATTGCTGATCCCCGTTCCTCTGCCAAAATCGACAATTGCCTGATAGATGATCCACTTGGAAGCAAAGCCATTAAATGGCGGTATTCCGGAAATAGCAAGGGCAAACACCAAGGCCGTGATAAATGTAACAGGCATATTTCGTGATAGTCCGCCCAATTTCTCAATCTTGCTTTCTCCGGTACGATGCTCGATGCTTCCGGCCACCAGGAACAATCCACTCTTATACAATGCGTGGTTGACCATATGGAAAAGTCCACCCACCATTCCCAGGACAGTTCCCAATCCTATTCCGGTGACCATATAGCCCACCTGGGATACGGCATGATACCCAAGAAGCTTTTTATAATCATGCTGGACAAGCGCCATCATTACCGCGATGATGATTGTCGACGTTCCGATAATCAGAATGGCCAGGGTTAGCCACTGATTTAAAATGAAAACCTCGTTGCACAATCTGACCATGAGATAAATGCCAAGCAATTTGTCCAGTGAAGCCGGCAAATAGGCAGAGGATGCCGGCGGAGCGCTTTTTGCAAAATCGGGGATCCAGCTGTGGAATGGAAATGCACCGGCTTTAGCAAAACTTCCGATCAGTAAAGTGAGGAACGCCAGGATCCCTATACCGGAACCAGTCCCTATACTGAGCTCATTCATGGACAGTGTTCCGGCTATTTTCCATACCAGCACAATGCCAACCAGTATGATCACATCGGAACCGCCGATGATTATGAGAGATTTGTTTGCCGCCGCGGCGCTTTCATCGTCATGAGATGGGATCAACAGATAAAGGGTGATGGCAAGGAATCCCCAGAATATCAGAAAGAGGATCAGATTGTCGGCAAATATTGCCCCGGCTGACGCCCCTAACGTCATCAACAGATACGGATGGTAATTTTGGGGAAGATGGTCTTTTCGTCCCCTGAGTGTGTATATTATGACCATCAATGTGAAAAACCCTACAAACACACCGATCAAACCGGAAAGAGCATCCACCCGGAATAAGGTCATCGGATCAATATCAAGATCCAAAATCCGGCCCAAATATGAGATTTGAATTGAAGCCGACCCGGCTAAGTAGATCATTATCAGTTGATAAAAGACGATCGCCGTGATCAGTAATCCGATTATTCCCTTGATCGCTCTAAGGTTTGGAATCACTAAAAGGATCAGTCCAGCAACAATCGGTAGCCATATGACAACATCCATGGGTATTATTTATTCAGTTTGTTCCTTATCTCATCCGTCTTCCTTTGGCTCAATTCAATTAAGTCTTTGCCGTTCAATGTCTTCCGGCCTGTTTTATAGTCATAGGCAAAGCCCATGCGTTCGGTACAGCAGTAACACGGATCAACAGCGGCCAGCGCTATGGTAGTATCGGAAATCGTCTGCCCAACTCCTGATACTTTGAAAGTCGGGATATTCTGATAGCTGGGGGCCCTGATCTTGTGGCGAATGGGACTTTTCGATCCATCAGTAATTGCAAAATGGAATACTTCCCCTCTGGGCGCTTCAGCATGCCCCATACCGACACCAGCCGGGATATTTTTAACGGGAACATAATGCGTACCCTCGGGCTCCTTTTTCAATCCTTCCAGGCATTGTTCGATAATTGAAATGGATTCATACATCTCAAGTATCCTGACCTTTGCCTTTGCAAATACATCCCCTTCCTCCTCCACAATAACCTTCCAGTCAACCAAAGGATAAGCGGCATATGGATCATCTCTTCTCACATCTATGTCAACTCCCGAAGCACGGGCAGTGGGTCCCAACGCACCGTAATCAATGATCGCTTCTTTAGGTATCACCCCGACACCCTTGGTCCGGGCATGGATGACGGGATCATCCATAATAGCACCTTTTATAAGGTCCGTTTTCCTTTTGATCATATCCAGCACCTTCCGCATTCTTGGAATTTTGTCGTTTTCAATATCTCTCCTATTACCTCCGATCCTGAACATGGCATAGCTGTTCCTGTTGCCGGTTATCATTTCAAACAGATCCAGAACGGGCTCCCGGTATTTCCATGCCCACATGAACACCGTGTTGTAACCCAGAAAATGACCTGCCAGTCCCACCCATAGCAGGTGGCTGTGTATCCTTTCCAGTTCCCCGATGATCGATCGTATGTATTTGGCCCGGTCGGGCAGCTCAATTCTGCCGATCTCTTCAATGCAATTTGCAAAAGCGAACGGGTGAGATGTCGAACATATGCCGCAAACCCTTTCCACAAGGAAGAATACCTCATCAAACGTTTTGGACTCACTGATCCTTTCAATTCCCCTGTGATTATAGCCGGTGACCCAATCGATATTTTTCACGATCTCTCCATCACAATACAGCTTGAAAAGCTCGGGCTCTTCCTGTAATGGGTGATACGGTCCGATATTGATTATTTTCTCTTCCATGGTAATTCAGTCTTCATTCTTTCGGAATGGGAATTCATCCGGTCCCCAGTTTCCCTCTGAAAGCAGAGGTTCCATATTTGGATGATCTTTGAAGTTGATCCCAAACAATTCATGCATTTCACGTTCGATCCAGTCTGCAGCCGTGGTTACATAGGCTAATGTGTCAATCTCAGGTTTTTCTTTAGGGAGAAAAACATGCACATGCGTCACCATTCCCGTTTTGTCATGACTGAAGTGATAGTAGATCTCGAAATTCTTTTTTTCGTCCACCGCAGTTGCCGTTACCAGCCTGCATCCCAACTTGCTGAATAAATATTCACCGACCTTCACGATGTCCGACGGGTCGATTACAAGGGTGCTGCGTCTGATCTCCAGATCGACATGCAACTCCTTTGTCTCCTTTTGAAGGTCTTTTTTTATTGTTTCTATGTATTCATTAGGCAGCATGTTCGACCTCCTTTTCTGCTTTCTTTTTATTGATCAGGGCAACAATTCCGGCGATGATCGCTTCGGGCTTTGGCGGACAACCGGGAACATACGCGTCCACAGGGATAATTTTGTCAACCGGGCCGGCAAAATTGAAGCTTTCGGCAAAGATCCCACCCGTACATCCGCACGCACCGATTGCAATTACCAATACCGGTTTTGGAGCCTGCCGGTATATTTCAAGCAGGCGATCTTTGTCCCTCACATTGATCGAGCCATTCACCAGCAGTACGTCGGCATGCCTGACACTACCAACCAGCTTTATGCCAAACCTTTCAACATCAAAGCGGGGCGTGAGGCAATCGAGTATTTCGATATCACAATTATTGCACGAGGCGCCTCCGAAGTGGAACACCCAAAGCGATTTTTTAAAGACGTAATCTTTCAGTGCCATAGTCTACAATCCAAATAAGGTGAGCACAAAAGCGATAATTACAAAGAGGTTCATCCAAAGCAGGAAGAATCTCATTGCCTGCTTGATTTTCAACCTTGGGTTGGTATTTCTGATCAAAGTGACCAGCAGTACCAGGCCGAAAACTTTCAATACCGAATAAATTATCTGCGGGCCCTCGACACTTAATCCTCCGAACAGCACCACCGCAATAAAGGCCGGAAGCGTAAACAGCATGATGTATTTTGTGAGGTATATCAGCGCCAGTGGCGCACCGGAGTATTCGATGAATGAGCCATGATTTATTTCGGTTTCAGCCTCGGCTATATCAAATGGTACCAGGCCGAGTTTGGCCTGGGCGCAGAATAGCAGTGCGATCAGCAACAGGATCCCGGAAACACTCCCCGCAAATACACCACCCGATTGTGCCGCAATAATATCAGCAAGGCTCAGGCTCATTCCGGCCTTGTATATGATCGCACCGAGTGCCAGGATAAAGGTAAGTTCGTAGCTGATGATCAGCTTTATTTCCCTGGAGGCTCCCACCGAAGCAAGCGGATTGGCTGATGCCATCGCACCTAAAATGTAGGCAATGGGCGGAATATTCATGAGATAGAAGATGACGATGATATCTCCGGAGAAGCCGGCATTTATTCCAAAAGCCGGCAAAAGCACTAAAACCGCAGAGATGGACGCCCCGAATAATGAAAGGATCGGCGCCAGCAGGAAAGTATAGACCGAACCCTTGGCAGGAACAATGGTCTCTTTCACTAGCAGCAGCTTGAGGAAATCAAAAAGCGGCTGCAGGAACGGTGGCCCTTTACGAAACTGGACCCAGGCTGTTACCTTCCGGTCAAACCATGATAAGATCCCTCCCACTGTCGCTGCGAAGGCCAGGCCCGGGTAAACCAAAAAGTAAAACAACTCTTTCATCTCTAATTATTTAGTAGTGCTAGCTATCCCATGCAATATCCCTGATCAATATTCTGCTGTTCAGTTTGTGTATGTGCTCTTCCGGATTCTCGTCACTGTCCGTGACGGATACTACATCATTTGGGAACTTGTCGGCATAGGCCTTCATATCATCATCATCGGAAATGTCATAGACGCCATATCCGTCTGATGGTTTGAACAGGTCAAGGGTCATGGTTCCGAAAGGGCACATCACAATACATGATTTGCAACGAATGCACAGGTTGACCGACCGTACAACCATCTGGTCATCATCCTTCTCCAATGCATCTGCCGGACAGACTGTCACGCAAGGTGCATCGGCGCAGCGTCGGCATGTGAATTTGAACGTTGCTAATTCTTTAATGGTCTTGTACTCACCCTCCACAAGCAGGGTTGTATCAATGGCCTGGACCTGGGAGTCATCCATCCCTCTCAATTTCATCAGATCAATAAGTAGCTTCTGACTCATTATATTTCAGATTAATTCCAGATATCAGGTAAATGCTTGATCTCATCATAGCTGAACACGGGACCGTCCTTACATACAAAGTATTCTCCCATCATACAATGTCCGCATTTTCCACAGCCACATGACATATTCTTTTCCATGGACAGATAGATGTCCTCGTCCCTGAATCCCATCTCAATCAACTTGTAAGTTCCGTACTTCATCATGACCGGGGGGCCGCAGACAACTGCCACCGTATCTTCCAGGTTAAAGGTCAATGTGTCCAGTAAACCCGTAACAACCCCCTCATATTCGTCCCAGGAGTCATCTTTATGGTCCACACTGCGGAATACATCAAACCCCTGAACCTGCCGGACTTCATTTACAAATGGTTTATATATACATTCCTCCGGCGTTTTCGCCCCATAGCATAAAGTCACTTTTTTAAACTTCTCTTTCTCGGCGATCATGTTGAGCATCAGTGACCGTATCGGGGCAAAGCCACACCCGCCACTTATTATGATCACTTCCTTACCATATAATTTATCCAAAGGATATCCTCGCCCGTATGGCCCTCTTATGCCTAATGTAAAACCGGTGTCTATGTTGTGCAGAATATCAGTGACATAACCGGTCTTCATGATCGTCACCTCCAACTCATCTTTTTTCAGCGGCGAGGAAGATGGCGTAAAAGGCGCTTCCCCTACTCCATCCACAGTCAGCTCAATGAACTCACCGGTCCTGAACGAAAAGTCATGTTCCGGTTTTAATACAAATGTTTTGATCAGTGGGGATTCGTCGATGATGTCTGTAACTTCCGCCTTAAGCGGCCGGTATATATTGTTATTATTCGAAACTTGCATTTACGTTTCAGCTAGTTCTGCGAACATCTCATTTTTGTTAATTTCAGCAATACAGGTCTCAATGCAACGCCCGCAACCTGTACAGGCAACAGCCTCGAATTTCTGCGGCTTCCAAACATACTTACACATGTACCTGTTCCTGAACCTGTCTGATCTTATATGGAGCGGATCTTCGCCACCCGCCACCCTGGCAAACCCGGGGTATTGACAGGCATCCATCTGTCTCACCTTCTCAAATCCCGGTTTGTCTATCAGCAGGAAGCAGCTGCAAGTCGGGCAAATGGTCGCACAACCTCCACATGAGACACAACCACGGGAATACTTATCCCAAATTCCATTGTTGACATTTCGGATCAATTCTCCTGTTCTCTCATAATCAGGAAGTTTGCTATTCAGTTTTTGCAGCTCTGTAACCGCACTTTCCCTCCTGCTGGTAATGCCATTAGGCAGCTCCGTCAGTTCCTCAAAATCGCTGACCGTCCCTTTCATCTCATCGATCAGGTTACTACCCTTTTCTGATGCCGGGATGAGATACAGATGATCGGCAAAAGCCGACAACGAAATATCAAAGTTTCTTTCCGGATAGGGATTAGATCCGTAAGTGGTACAATGGCAATGCTCCTGGTGCCCGTAGCAGTCCGTACCGATAAGAATGGTGTTTGCCCTTCGTTTTTGATAGACAGGATCTACAAACGGTTCCTTTAGATAGATCTCATCCAGAATATCCAGGGCGTTCAGGTCGCAGGAGGGAACACCAACAATAAGACTTCCGGGTTCCTGTGGATCATCCAGGGTCACGTTCTCTTTAACCGGAAGGAAAAAAAGTTTCAATGGCGTCACCGGCTTTGGAACGTTCAGAACAACCGCCCCTGCATTAAGATCATTTATGTAGTCGTAATCTAATGTTTCATCGGTTTGAACGGGGGCATAAGTATTGTGTTTCTTTGAATAACTTGAAAGAAATGAAATGAAATTTTCAAGCCTTATTCGGATGCCGTTTTCCACGACTTATATGTTTTATCTGGTGGGAATCTACGGAGTGAAAGCCAATAAAGAAATGATAAAACAGGGTGCCTCGATGTGACATTAATCAACTTTTTGAGGTGTCTGTCAGCAGTCCTCAACAGAAGATAAAACTGCTTTTTACAAATAAGTCAGAATAACATTTTTACTTCATGTTAGTGTTGATATTATGTATTGAAAAGTGATCCAAAGTCAAAAGATTCATTGCCCCTGTTTTTTGTCAGTCAGGTCTGACAAATGTCACTCAAAAAAGCTGATTTACATCAAAAATCAACTGACTGAAAAGTATTAAACAATTGGAATTCTATCTTCAATTCCCACACTTTTTTGTGGTGAAAACAATAAAATGTAGTATTGCAGGCAAAGTAGCATTCCGGTAGATGTTTGGATTTCTAAAAAAGAAACCTAAGGAGAAAGCTCCGCCCCAGTTAATGGATCTTAATGACCAGCCTCTCAATGAAGGAGATGTGGTATTGTCTCTGAGGTATGACCTGAGCAAATGCAAAATAGAACTTGAAGGTCTCCAGTATTTCTATGTTTCCCTCGAATCCGGTAAGCGCGTCAGCTACATCAAGATGATCGACGCGATCACCGGAAATCAAAAAGTAAGGAAGGTTAAAAAATAACCCGGAACTACTTTTGGTAAAAATTTACGCAGTTCACAATATCTCCCTGTTTTGATCTACCTCACAAGCAGTTTGTGATAAACTACATCGTTGACCTTGTTGATAACCAGGGTGTAAATTCCAGGAATGATATTATTGAGTCGAAAGACGTACACCGAACTTTGACGATCTATTGGTTGAAGATCGTATTTTCTACCCCTGATATCAATGAGTTCGAAAGCCAATTCTTCGGTAACATCGCTTTGGACCAAGACATGCAACACTGACCCTACCGGATTGGGATAGACGGAAGAAGGCTTTTTGGGGATGATTACATCAATCGATATTATTTTCAGTACCTCCGCACCCCCGTCAAAGTCCAATTGGCTAAGCTGATAATAATTGATCCCGGGTACAGGAAGCTCATGCATGAATGAGTATTCTTTTTGTTCGGTACTATTCCCATTCCCCTTCACTTTGACCAATTCCTGGAAAACCAGTCCATCCATGGAATGGTCCACCTGAAAGAGATCATTATTGATCTCTGAGGCTGTCCTCCAGTGGAGCAAAACCTTATCAGGTCTTACCTTTTCTGCTGTGAAAGCAAGAAGTGTAACGGGAAGGGCCGCTTCGGAGGTACCTCCCAATATAAACTCCGTTCCGGACAATCCGGTTTTGGTGATCGTGTTGGCACTTGTATTGACAGTCCCGTCAAGATCGGACCAGGTGTCGGAGTTATCGGACCTGAAAGCCAGCTGAATAGCATTTTCATCATTTACTTCAGTATTTCCCGAATAATCATAGGTCACCGTATAAACCGGATTGGTGCCGGCAATAAAAACACCAAAATATTTACTGTCCAGGTTGTTAAAGCCCGAAGGAGGCGTTACATCCGCCGGGGCCTCTCCTATGTAGTAGATCTGTATCCCGTCGGCGCTCCCCCCGGTAATATCCACCGTCAGTTGCCCTGCATTTGTAACATTCAGGGAAAGGGACGTTGGAGAGGCGAAATCATAGGTAGATTCATCACCGATCATTGCACCTGATGTAGTCCAGGCAGGACTATTCATCAACGTGCCGTCATAGCCTCCCGCCCGGTTCTTTGTGGCTGATCCATTTCCTTCATCAAATCGCCAATA
The DNA here is from genome assembly GCA_028278225.1 of Cyclobacteriaceae bacterium. Classification (GTDB taxonomy): domain Bacteria; phylum Bacteroidota; class Bacteroidia; order Cytophagales; family Cyclobacteriaceae; genus JANQEU01. The sequence continues at coordinate 330,169 of JANQEU010000045.1, read as the reverse complement.
CCCCTCCAGGTTAGCATAATCCGGATGATCACTTGTTACTTTCTTATTCATCCAACCCCTGAGGTTTGGCAGAGTGAGTACGGAACTCCATACTCTTACTTCATCGATTTCACCCGGAAAAGGATTGGATCCGTTATTGGATCCAATATTGAATGGAGCTCCGGTATCTGTATTAAAGGCATTTCCCGTAAAACCCTGCCCAACCCCATTCACAAATACCCGCGTATCGGATCCATTATCCCTGAAAGCCACATGATACCATTCCCCTTGCTCAAAAGCATATGACACCGTACCGAAGGAGGAGCCGTTCCGCAACCCTATTCCATCCAGATTGTCATTCACAACTATGCTGTATCTTCTCTTGGGTCCAACACTTGTCCACTTGGAAACGACAACAGGTGTATAACCCAATGATCCCGCTACCCAGCCTGGTTTGAACCAAAACTCGATAGTGCCATCGGTTAGATCAAGACTGGTGTCATCCCCGACATTGACGTATTGATCGGTTCCGTTGAATTGAATGGCTGTTCCGGATCCCGGACGATGCGTGTTATTTAATGTTATCAACGCCTCTCCCGAGTCATCAACACCATCTCCTTCACCTCCGGCAAAGATGAATGCGGGGCTGATGCCATCAAGCAGAACGAAAGAAGAACCTGTTCCCCCCGATCCGTCCGCATTCCCTCCGGCGAAAAGAACGGAAGGATCTCCGTTATCGAGCAAAACCTGTACGATCGGCAGCTGAGCCGATCCGTTCCCCTCACTTCCGGTGAAGACAAAGGTTGGACTGGCGCCATCCAGCAATCTGAAGAGAGATGCCAGTTGCCCGGAACCATCTTCAGCGCCACCGGAAAAAATAACGGAAGGATCTCCATTATTGAGCAGTAATTGTTCAATGCCCGAATAGGCTGAACCATCCGCACTTCCGCCACTGAAAACAAACTCCGGGATAGTGCCATTAAGCAGAAAATTATCTGATAAAGAATGATCCTGACCATCAGATATACCTCCCGAAAAAAGGATTGAGGGATCGCTATTGTCCAGAAACAACTGCCTGGCTTGAAACTGACCAGACCCATCTGCATTTCCACCCGCAAACAAAAAATCAGGATTTGACCCATCAAGGAATCTGTTTGCAGCCATGATCTGACCGTCTGTTCCGTCTCCGATACCACCCGAAAAAAGGATATCGATGCCGGTTCCATTCAGCAGACCGCTTGCCGAAAGCTGACTGCCAAATCCATCGTCAGAGCCTCCTGAAAAAAGGATCACGGGATCAGTTCCGGATATAAACAGTAATCCGGAGGTGACCGAATACGATCCATCTCCGGCCGCACCTGTATAGAAAATGACCGGGTCCGTTCCATCCAGAAATGATGGTGTCATCACAATATTTCCCGACCCGTCACCCGATCCGCCGTTGTACTGTGCATTAAGACCAACAGGTAAAAGCGCAGAGAAAATCACCAGAATCCGAAACAGCCAGTTATTCACTGTCAGGGAGCTGTTCTGGCCAGTCGAAAGGTCATAAAAGCAGCACGGTTACTATTTGATGCGGATGCGTAAATACGATCGGAAGTCCTCATATTACTCTCTTGGTGTTGATAAGAACCTCCACGCAGGCCATTGGTCGAAGAGGGCCAGTTCGTAACATTAGCATCACCGGAGGAATCAAGCGTACCATTTCCATGCAGTCCTGTGAATGCCCGGCCTGACGAGATCCCAATGGAAATGACACGTTCTTCGATGTTGCCACCCATTTCCATAATGCCATAGTAGGTAGCTCCTGTTTCTTCGCGCGTATTATTCGTTGCGCTCGCAGCCATTATACCGCACCTGATCGGACCATTGGGGCTGGGGTTGATGGTATTGTAGCTGGCATTGCCAATGCCAACACCCATGTTTGAAATGGACTCACTGCTGGTGCCCGCATTTGCGAGCGTGTATAAGGTGGTATGGAGGTTTATCGTCCCCCAGGGGTATTCATCAGCTACCGGTGTGGCGGTACCACGGCAGGCCTTTTCAAATTCCAGTTCGGTGAATGGCCTGAGCCCCGCCCAGTCCGCATAAGCCACGCCATCGTCCCAGTTAATATAATTACATGCAAGATCAGGTGTCGCAGTGCTAAAGGTGATAGGCGAAACCGTACCATTACCGCTGGAAGGGCATGAAATAGCGTTTCTGAAAGATACACTTGCAGTATTTGGCATTACATAGACATTGGTAATCGCATCTGTGCTTACATCCGTTCCCGTCCGGGTGTTTTGTTGAGTTCGTGTCAATGTATTGAGAAAAGCAGCGTACTGGTCCTGGCTCATTTCGTACTTCATACAGTAGAAAGCATTGTATCCATTTGGCCAGGAATCATTATTCGGAGATGTCTGACCTGTGGGGTATCCACCTGCCTGGCCGCCATGACTGCCGCTCCCGGCAGGTGTTGTAGTTGCCAATCCCGTATTAATGGTAGTCAGGGTGAATTCGTTCACACCCGTACCTCCGCTCCCGGCCGCAAAGGAACCTGTTGGCACATACACCATTTCAACCCCAAAGACCTGAACGTCCACAATGTCATCATCCATTACACCATCCGTACCATAATTCCAGCGGAGTTGGATCCCGGTAAAACTATTGGTGCCATTCCCATCGGCATCCCTGTAAATAAATACCCCCATTCCGTCGGAAGGCGTTTCAACCGTACTCCCCGATGGTTGAGTGTGGCCATCATTCGATGCGGTGCCGTCTACATAGTTGATCGTGGCATGTTTCCAGACGCCTCCTATTTTATATTTCACAAAGATCCACGCAGCGTCCCTCCGGCTGCCCAGTCGCCATGAGTTGTCCCAGCTAAGATCAAATTCGACTAAGGTAAAGTCGTTCGCCGCATCCTGACCCGTTAGTGAAACATTTGAAATAGTGAGATTATTAGCGCTTGTTTGGAAGAGGCCGATTAGTAAAACCAGAAAAGGTATCTTTTTCATGATTTGAGATTTATGGTGACATTTTAATAGATTAGTACCGTACCATTCAAAAGGTATACATATGCTTTACTATCCGTACAGTTAGAATTCGGACAGGGCGTATACCTTTTCCACTCAACCGCACTAATGTCAGGAAGGATAGCAGGACGGATTCAAAATATCGATCTCCAGATTATCGAATCTGTAAAAAGAGGAGATAAGGAGCTGTTTAAGTCGTTCTACCTCTCCGAAAGACCGTATTTCCTGAAGTTTCTGATCAAGAATTATAAGCTTGAAAATGAAAACTTAACAGACATATATCAGGAGGCCGTTTTAGTGCTTTATGAAAATATCGTTGCAAAAAAACTGGATAATATTTCAAGCGGATTACGGACCTACTTATACGGAATCGGCAAAAACCTGGTGTTCAAACAGTTTAACCGGTCCGCAATGGTGGAAAAACACGAATCCGACCTCATGGAACATTTGATCTTTTTGAACGAGAACACACAAGTCGGTGTTTCCGAATCGTATTTTCAGCGATTGAAATCTGAGATTCGGCAATTGAAAGACCCATGCAGGGACCTGCTGATCCGGTTTTACTATCAGCGCCAGTCCCTTGAATCAATTGCTTCCGGCATGGGGTACAAAAACGCTTCCGTTGTCAAAAATCAAAAAAGACGATGTATGGAAAAACTAAAAGAAATAATGCAGCAATCGGATATCCGGTGGAATGATGAATAAAGAGGAACAGCAGCTTCAAATAGATCGCTACCTGCTGGATGAAATGGGTCTGCAGGAAAAGACCGATTTCGAAAACAGGCTTCAGGAAGATGAAGCATTGGCGGAAACTTTCAAACATCAGCGGGCGATCTTCCTGGCCAGCCAGCAGGAAGGAAGGGACCAGCTGAAAAAAGAATTGCAGTCCTGGGACAACGAACAGGATATGGAACGTGAACCTGACATCAAAATGTTCTCCTCCCGGTGGAAAATTGCGGCGACGATAGCGGTCCTGGCTATTTCATCCATAATTTATTTCCTGGCGGTTCGGCAAACACCCGACAGCCTCTACGATCAGTATTTTGAACCCCTGCCAAATGCAATGGTAAGGATAGAACGGGGTGAGCGCGATACGACAGATATGAAAAAAGAAGCCATGATCCACTATGAGGAGGGTGCTTACGAAAACGCGGCAACGACCCTGGAAAAAATACTTACCAAAACCCCGGACGCCGAGGTACAATTGTACCTGGGAATTTCACTGATGGCTTTGGAAGAATACACTCGTGCTGCTGAGACCATGGAATCAATGTCAAAATCTGACAATGCGGATTACGAGGAAGCCAGGCAATGGTATCTTTCCCTGTGTTATATAAAGCTGAAAAGACCGGACGCCGCAAGGAATTCTCTGCAAACTGTAATTGAAATGAACAGATCTCACAGGGATAAAGCTTTGGACCTGGTAGACGCACTCTGAAATCCGGACCGAAAATAAAACCACAAGGAAAGTACCATCAGCAATACCCCCGCCCCCACTAACCAATAGATCAGAATCCCTCCCAGGCTGACTTTTGACGGATTACCGGAAATAACGAATCCACCCCAGTAATAAGGACTTGCCACAAGGTTATTTGAGGATTCCAGGTATTTTAGTTTCGCAAGCCGGAGCGCTTTGTCCTTGGCACGCCCTTTCTTCAGCTCCCGGTAAAAACCGGTCATTATTTTCCCTGTTTGATCGTCCGGTACCGACCACAGGCTCATGAGCAGACTTGGCGTACCGGCATAAGTGAAACCCCTGGCCAAACCCAGTATACCTTCCCCTCTTGCAATTTTCCCGATCCCGGTATTGCAGGCGCTTAATGTTACAAGGTCTGCATTCAGATCAAGATTGTACAATTCATAGGTATGGAGGATCCCGTCTCCGTCTCCGGAGGGATCAAGTACAAGCCTGGAAAATTTGGGATTTGTATCATCCGTAAATGCGTGGCATGCCAGGTGAACAATGCTGTAATTCCGGGCGTGTAACATAAAGTTATCGACCGAAGCTTCAGGACCTGTCAACTTGTCGCCATCAAGAAGATCAGCTATGTCGCTGACCTCTTTTTTCGTTCCTGACAACTTTTGAAATCCACCGTCCGTATCATATTCACCTGAATAATCCGGAGCAAAACCAATAAATGTTCCGTATGATTTTCTTTGCCCGCTCCACAACTGCTGAAAGGCGAGGGATGCTGATAAATTGTATCCAATCTGGAAATCCCTTATCAGGTACGGCAGATGCTTGTAGACGCCGTTCGCATCAAACATTGCATCAGGATCAATCAAAACTTCGAAAGGAAGAAAGTGCAAAATCCCATCCGGAATGATGATCAGGGTTGGATTTAACTCATTTCTGACAGGCCCGATCAGAGCCTTGTATAATTTTCCGGCTGAAGCGGTGAACGTATCAAAATCACCCATGGCCAGCGCCTTCCTGAGTTGCAGCACCCGCTCTTCCAGGGGTTCGGTCAGCGCCACCCTTGCCATTTGTCTGCCGGATCTGTTAATTACAAATATGTAAAGCGCATTCTCCCCTAAAAAATAGGCTACGAAACTCGTTTTTCTATCCAGCAGCAGATCCTCAACAGACCGGGAATCGAAATCCTCGGAATATTTAAAGTGATAATAATCAGGATAAACATCACGCAGTTTGATCTTATGCTCATCTAATTCAACCAATAAATCGGTGAGTGCGGACCTCCACAAATAAATTTTCCCAGTATCAGGACTGCTCTTTTGTTGTTCATCTATCAGCGCCTTTTCGTAGAATGCAATTTCCCTTAGCAGCCTGCGCTCAAAGGGAACCACGGAATCCGGCAGGTTGGCAAACTCCAGGATTTCCGTTCTCCTGATAACCTCCTCCAGCAAATTGGCTTTACTCAGTTCGGAAAACCTGAATGCATCCTCAAAATATTCGGTGTTTCCGGTAAGCTGGAGCAATGTATGCGCTACCCTGACGCCGCTTTCCAGTATGTTGAGATTGCTCTCCGCCAGGTTAAGCTTTGATTCATCCCTGATCACCTCTGACCTGATGGTATTGAGAAAACCCGCTGCCGATTGCAGACAAAGAAGTGAATGGTTCAGCAACTTAAGATCGCTATTATTCGACAGCTTTTCTAGTACTCCTGCTTTTAAAACCAGTGCCTTGAGATTTTCGGAAGGAGACAATACGTCCCCGGCAGACGGATTTATGCCATAATCCTCAGCATCAAAATTATGACTGTTTGCAACAAGCGCTTTCTGATAACTTTTGGCAGCTTCCTCCCATTTGTCCTGGCTCTCCAGTATCATGCCCTTCAAAATGTAACTTTTGGCTACCATGGGATGTCTCAGTCCGAATGCATCTGTTCTTATATCCAATGATTTCCGGGCGTAGGTAGAAGCCAGATCCGGTTGGTCATGTGTCAGATAAACTTCAGCCAGGCTGTGATAAACGACAGCCGTTCGATAGTGCATTTCACCCAGCACCTTTTCGTAGATCTCAGCCGCCTTTTTCAATTTTTCAATCTGTGTCTCCGGATCACCGGATTTTCCCAGGGCGTTCGCCAGGTTATTATAGTAAAGCGCCACGGAATGATGCTGCTCTCCGAATATAGTGATCGCTCCCTGCACGGCCTGCCGATGATAATCGATGGCCCGCCTGATACTGCCGTGCTTATAATACCAGTTTCCGAGGTTGCTGTTTGCCAGGCAAACGCGGTGATGGTCTTCTCCCAGTATTTCAACCCACAGATTTTTAGCTTTTTGTAAATAGGACAGTTCGAGCTGAATATCGCCTTTACGGCCGTAAAGCCTTCCCAGGTTATTGAACGCCAGCGCAATGGTGCGATGCTTATCCCCAAATAGTTCCCGTCGTATTTCGTAGGCCTGCTGGTAGTAGGAAATTGCCGAATCCAGTTCGCCCTTCCTGCTATGGTGATAGCCAATATTGTTTATGGCCGAGGCCACCTGCTGTAAGCTGGAATCACCCTGGGACTCCCAAATCCGTTTTGCCCGGTGGATGTTCAACAACTCATCGTCAAACCTCCCCGTCCGTCCGTAGATGATGCCGAGGTTGTGATAAAGGGTGGCAAGCTCGGTGTTGACGCCTTCCATATCGTCCGTGACTCTGGCTAAGGCATTTTGGGAAGTTTTAATGGCCCGGCCGTAGTTGCCAAGCCTGATGAGCGAAGATATTATCCCGTTTTGGGTCAGGAAATACATTTCCCATTCCTTCCCATCGAAAAACAGGTCGCCGCTTTGATCATAGTAAAGAATAGCGCTGTCATACTTCAGCGCCGATTTAAGTTCCCTCGCCATTTCCAGATACCTGTACGCCGTTGCCGTATCAGCAGGTGCGAAAGTCATCGCCTGATGCGTCACCAATAGTAAGGACAGAAGGGTGATCCTGCTCATTTCATGATGGCTTATTCTAACAATTTACTCATATGGAAGCTTTTCAGTCACATCCGGTAATCATTTCTTCATTCCATGATTGATAAAGCATCCCTGAAATAATCCAACGCTTTTAAGAGGAGAAAATGCCGTAAGACATTTCCCAGATGTAAAAGTCCAACATAGATCACCGGTATAATACGGCACTTTTGAGATTCTGCAAGGTAATCTGAAGGGACAGACTTCAAAAAGCATTAAAATCAGATTGTTGTCACATTGAGGTTCTCGAAATGTATCCTTAGGTGCTTAAAAATAGGTTTCGAGGGCCTCGGGGACGCCAAGTCAACCTGACAGTGACCTTGCTTTTGAAGTCTGTTCCCTTTGCAATTTTCAGCGGATAGAAAAAATAACTCAAAGAGGTAGTCAGCAGGGCTCTTGCTGGATTTTTACATTGAATTCATGTTCGTTATGGCAGGCATGGACTCCTTTCTTTTGACGGTCCGCCGCCGCGGAACTTTTCTTTCCGACGCGGAGCGGGAGATGCAAAGAAAAGGTTGATCAAGACTGGATCGTATTTATCAACACGATACAAACTATTTCCAGACAAGCAAGAAAGTAGAGCCCCTCTGGCAAGAGCATACACAAGGTTTTTAGGATCCAAGGCCAGGAATTCACGTTTCCTTAACCCACTCACACTACTCCTAACCCGAACCAAGCAACTTAATCCTATCCTCACACTCACCAACCCCCTCCGCTACTCCAACCTCCTGATACAAATCCCTGGCCTCCTCCCAAAGCTGTATCGCGTCGCGTACATTCTCCATATCCTCCTTTAGCAAAGCAAATCCCCTTACGGCATTGGCCAGATCCAGTGAGCCTGTCCGCTCGTCATACCTGTAAATGTTCAGTGCCTCCGTATAGTTCTTTTCAGAGATCTCAAGCTTCCCTTTTTCCCGTTGTATATCCGCGATATGCCGGAGGGTGTGGGCAGTTTTCAGCGGGCTGGACAAACCCCGCAAAATGTCAAGCGCCTTATGGTAGTATTCAAGTGCCGGTTCGATCTTATCGTGGTCCCGCTCGATCTGGGCATAGATGGCAAGCACCCTGGCCATTTCTTCCCTGAAACCAAATTCGGAACATAAGTACCGGGCTTCCTCCAGCAACATTATCGCATCATCGTACTGCCCTTCCTTCCTGAATGCCCACGACTTTTCAAGAAGGTCTTTGACTTTTTTTATGGCTTCTTGTTTGTTCACTGCAGTTATACGATAAGAAAATCTCCAATCAATTAAATAATCTCCATTTTCAAGTTCTTGAATAAACTTAACCTTGATTTTTTGACGAATCGCTCCAAAATGCAATAAGATTAAGTAAGGGTGTCCGCAGATTTCTGACGGCCTGTTTCAGCTATTTCCAGCAATTTGGTCGCTAAGTCCTTCTGGGTTACAAGTTGTGTGGAAGGAAATAACCCCTGCTGCTTAGGTTCGGTATCATAGACTATTTTGTCACGTTCATAATAATGGGTTACCAGCTCCGGGGGACCTGGAGAAAATACGTACATGAAATCGGACATTTTTGGGATTTCAGGAGCTTTTTTCATGATGACATCGTATCTCTGTTTTTCCTGAATAATTAAACCAACTCCCCTGAGAAGTATATCTCCCGGCATCGTGTATTCCAACTCATATGCATCCAGTTCAGTCCAGGGTAGCTTTTCCAATACCTTTATTCCCTGGATTTGGATATAGTCCAAAAACAACCCTCCAAGTTTGTTAAATTCGAAAGTATCGATCCTGGATTCAATTTCCTGAATGATGGTTTGCCGATCTGATTCAACCGGATTGGTCTGATCAAAATAATGTTCAACAATATTGAGTTCGGTAAGGGCATTTTCAAGGGTATACAGGTTTTGGCCATTTAACGATGTAACCCTCGGCTTGTCGACCAGGCTTCTGGAAAGCAAAGGTTGATGTGGTTTGAATTTTGGGTTGAGGCGGTATATCTCATCGAGCATTTGATTGGCCACATCATCAATTTCCCCACTGGCATCAATTTCTATAATATTATCAGAATTATGCTCTCTCAGAAAGGCAATTGCCTCCTTGTATTTTTGCCTGGTTTCCGAAAGATTTTTTTCAAAAAGCTCCTTGGCCTCATTGCGAACTTTCATTCTTTCATAGCAGATCTTATTGGAGACATTCAGAAAAAAAATGATGTCAGGAACCCGTGCTTTTTCATTAAGCTCCAGTACCGATTGAAATGGAAAATCGCCTGAACTTTGGTACACCAATGACGACAGATAATAACGATCGCATATGACAATATTACCATTTTCGGAATCCATCCAGGGATCAATTTCGCGATCGCAATGGTCCAGTCTATTGGTAGCAAACGCAAGCGCTAAAACCCGGGGTGAAAATTTTCGGATCTTTTTCATCAATACCTGCCGTATGAATAATCCTGCACAGGAGGGATCGTGCGGTTCAAATGTGAGTTTTACTCTACCATGGTACTCGATGTCAAGTAAATTGGCCAAATGGCGGCTTACCGAGGATTTACCCGAACCATCCAGGCCTTCAATAACAATAAACAGGGATTTGTTGCTCATCAACTTAAAATACAATCAAAGCTAGCAAAATGACCGCACTTTGCGCCGGGAGGCTTGTGGAAAAGAATGCTTATATGAGTTACGGACAAGAGGCTTCATTCACTCCTGAAAGCTCACACCTTCTCAAGAAGGTCTTGACTTTTTTGAGGGCAGAGTTTCAAAACTGTCAACAATGAAGAAGATGTCTCATCTCAGATTACTGTTATCATTTGATAATATTACTCCCATTTCAGGACCAAAAATATTATCATTTGTTTATACCCACATGAGGTGTGAGGAAATTTTAATAAAGGAATAGGAAATGTGGATGTCCTGGAATACCTTTTCCACTCAAAGTTAAAATCTGACTGAAATGAATTCCAATGGTACATTGCTTTCGTTCGCATTTCCTTTTGTGTATTTTTTTACGTCTTTGCCCCTACTGTCACTAGGACAGGATGCCGGAATTTCTGAAAAGGAGTGCAGAACATATGAAGTAATATACGATTCTCTAGATAGCTTCATTGATAATGTTAGAATTAAATCGAAGGAACTCAATCTTAGTTTTCCCGAGTATTTGGGCAGGAGAGAATTAAAAGAGTTATTTGTAAAGGACACTATTGGCAAAAGGAAATTGAACACTGAAGAATTTCGTGAAATATTTCACCAAAAAGGAATAGCATCTGGTCAGGCTATTCCTTTACCGGAAGATCTGACTGGTAGTCAATTGCAATCAACAGTTTCGCTTCCGGCATATCCGTCTTTAAAATATATACCTGTTCAATTTATTTTGTACGCTGATAATAACGGGAATTTTCCAGTGACTGAAGCGGAAGTTAGAGATGCCATTGGGGCAGCAAACGATAATTTTAGAAGAAATTATGTATCAATAAGGTTCTTCCTGGACTGCCCAGTGTACTACTCTACTTGTGCAAATTGCTGGAATAACCCCAATGATGTAACTGTAGGTGCAATGTTCCTCTCCCATTATGGAAGTCATTTTTCTGTTCACGTAATCCACAATGGTGGAGCTCAAGGGAGTTTACCATGGACGCCTTTGTCAGGTTCAGTAGTAATCGATGACCAGGCTTTGGCTAATGGAACAACCCTGACACACGAGTTCGGCCACAATCTTGGCTTATACCACACGCATAGAGGTCGGGACTTCTGGCAGGAAGTACCATTTTGGGGATTCTTTTTCTCCGAAATTGACAATCACGACTCGGGTAATTGCTACCAGGAATCGGTCAGCAGAACCAAAACCCAGGGTATAGGATGTATCGGCACAGTGGGGCAAAGAAAATGTGATGTGAATGGTGATGAACTTTGCGACACACCGGCGAGTCCGGATTTGGGCGTTCCGGGCAGATTCAACTTTCCGTTGTGTGATTATGTTTGGACCGGGAAAGATAATTGGAATAAGCCATGGGTTCCTCACGAAAGAAATTACATGGGATATACCGGATATTGCCGTAATGACTTTACATCAGGTCAGATAGGGAGAATGATTAGTTATGTGCCTGCTTACTCCTCTTCTTCTGCCGGTTATTCAATAAACTACAATACACCAACCAACTCAAACGTAATTTGTCCGGGTAACACAATAGATTTATCTATCCCCTCGTCGATAAGTGGCAGCCTGTTCGCCTGGCATATTCCGCCCGGATGGACCGTCACTACTTCCGGACTGAACGTTCAACCAGAGGAAGAGGGTTGGATGATTTATTCAGGCCCTTCAGCTCGCAATATTACATTAAAAGCGCCATCGACCTTGCTCCAGTCACAAACATATTGGATTGGTGTAAACCCACATGGATGCGATGTGAAACCAGCTGACATTCAAATCCATGTAGGAAAGTTGCAACTAGTCAGTCCGTATGCTCAATACTGTACTGATTCCGAATACACTATGGAGAGTTCACTTGACGCCACTTATTCGTTTAGCAACTACACATGGAACGTAATTTCCGGTCAGGGGACTACCCTTCCTTTAATTAAAGTGGGGACGGGAAGTACAACATTCACTGCAAAGTATTACTGTGGAGGATCCGGAAGATTTACATATTACCAGACAGCCACACTGAATCTCACTGCAACGTCCGGTTGTTCCGGTGGACCACCCCTCCTTTTGTCACCACCGAAGCTTGTAAACTCAGTTTATCCCAATCCATCTGATGGTGAGAGCATTGTTGTGCTTAACAATAAACAAAATGTAAGAGTTACACTTTTTCATTTAGCAAGGGGTGTCTTGGATGTATCCGAATTTGATATTGATAAATTTGAGGTTCTTCTTCCAGACGAACCGGGCCTTTATTTCGTTTCTATTGAAGGTGAAAATTCAAAAGAGACGATAAAAATCTATAGAAATTAATATGAGTAATATGAGGGCAGCATCTCTTTTACTGGTTCTATTTCTTATTGGTTTGCTCTCATCCTGCGACAGGTCAGATTCTCCAGGGAATGACGATGCTCCGCCAATAATTGAATTTTTCCTGTTATTTGAGGATTCAACAACCGGAACAAACACATTGGTTAGTGAACACTACAACCCTGATGATTTTTCACAGGAATACCTGGAAAATGGAAAAATCGTTTCCGAGAGATTCAATATCCTACACTCTTATCAATCCGGCGAATTAATTGTTGGACCTATTGTTATTGCCCCCCTGAGTTCAGGGCTGGGAGAAAGAGGTACTTTTCAGGATGATGGTCCTTTTACTTTGACATCCAGGCTTTTTTTCAGGGAGAATGATATTGATACTATTCACTCGGTTGTCTACTGTCATGAGACATGCTATTTTCAGGACAAGAGAATGGAATTGTATTTTAATGATGAGCTTATCTGGGATTTCGATTTCTCGGGAAAAGATAGCCTTTTGATAGAACAGTTACTTGAAAACAATGTTTGGCCGTACAAAGATACTGTAGTCTTCACCATTCATAAACCAAGTAATTGAGTAGTACGATCGCTGCATGATGTCCTGTTTAGGTCAGATCGAAACCAATGCCTAATCATTATTTTAAGATCAACATCAAAAAGTTGCAAGTAGCCATTGAAAACCAGAGGGTTTATACATAAAAATGCAGTTATCAAAAGTCATTAGTTTTCTGGACCTTCAGTTTCTATCCTGGAAAAGATCCAAATTTTTTTCATACAACGTTGTTGATTCCGCTGTAAATTTTTTCATCCTGACATCTTTTTTAGCGGCACTCACCGCCATAGGAATTTATATTGCTAAGGTTCATGAAAATTACAGCGTTAATTATGGAACCGTCATTCTTTATTACCTGATGACTGAGTTCTCAACTAAAGTGATCTTCCAAAGAATTCAGTTGCAACGTATGTTGAAACCACTGCTGAGACTAGGGTTTGCCAGGAGTGATGCTGTAAACCTGCTCATAGGGGGGACATTGTTGAACAAATACAACCTCATGTTCCTGGTATGGCTGCCGCTGGCCATTACCAGGGATGGTGGTGATTTGGTTTTTCAATTAACCGGAATTTTTCTCATGGTAATGAGTTTGCTGACCTCCTACGTAGCAATTTGTATACAATTGATTGAATGGATAGTTTTTGGGGGGTATTTTGTATTGAAATTCGTAGTTCTGGCGATGGTCGCATTTTTCTGGTATTCAGTGATGAACGAGGAAATCGGACAATCCTTCTTCAGTATGCTAAGCGCAAACTGGTCATTTTCATTAGGTATTTGTACACTCTTAATAATTCTCTTTCATTCATTATCCGGGATCATTGTTACCTGGAGATTTCAAAGAATTGTTCGGTGATGGAAGTCGTTTTTGAAAATGTCATAAAAAAATTCAAGAAGTCATTTCAACTGACAATTGAGGATATTACAGTCCACCCCGGCGAGATAGTAGGACTGATCGGCAACAATGGCGCTGGTAAAACCACACTGCTCAAATGCATTCTTGATCTGCTGAAGCTCGATTATGGGAGAATCATGATAAATGGAAGAAGCCACGCAAAAGATGACAGTTGGGTATTGACTACGGGTGCTTATCTTGACCGTTCATACCTGTTCGACTTCCTGACTCCCACGGAGTATCTGGAAAGATTGAGGAAAAATTACCGTGTGGAAAAGTCAGATTTTCAGCGGGCCATTGATCAGTATGATCTCTTCTTGCAATCCATGAACCGATCCCGATATATCAGAGATTTATCAGATGGAAACATTCAGAAAATAGGGATCATCTCTTCACTGTTGCACATGCCAGAATTGGTTATACTCGACGAACCATTTAACTTTTTAGACCCAACCGCTCAATTCCAACTTGTGGGGATACTGAAGGACTACTGCAAAAATCACCATTGTACCCTTATAGTCTCCAGCCACAATCTTGATCATATCACAAAATTGGCAACCCGCCTGTTACTCATTGAGGATGGGAACATCATTCTGGACGAATCGAATAATGATCAGGCAATCTCCAGAGTAAACCAGTACTTCATCCAACCTTCAGCACTATGAGCATTTTGGAAGTGATGAAAGCAATCCTGAGAGGAAAATTACTAATGATGGCACTGCTTCACGGAATTGCTTTGGTACTCTTGTTCCACACCTTTTTCGATTTTATGATGAATCATACAAACAGGGAACTTTCCGGGAAGGCAATTGAAAACCTCATGTTTATACGAACATCCTCATATGCATTCTACGTGGGCATCATGGTGGCGCATATCTGGGCTCCGCTGGCTAATGGTTACACACACACCTTTCTCAGAAGGACTAACATACTACAATTTGTCTTTAGCTACCTGATTACAATATGTATCCCGCTTTTCCTGATGATCACTTTTTATACCATTAAGTACAACAATTCGGCGATATATTGTACCGCCTCGCTCCTGGTCGTGGGCTTTTCTTTATTTTTTACTTATGTAACTGCGCTATTTTCCAGGTACGATTATCGACTGGATAATTCAATATATACGTTTTCATCGAAGATTTCCTACACCTTCATCCCGGCCATGGTCCTGATCTTTTTGAAAGAAGATTTCTTTAATACAGTAGCCAAATCCCTGGAGTACTTTTTTCCCGGCAAAGCTGGCGCTTTCTTGTTTGTCAGTCTTGTCCTGATGGGAGCGACAGTTTTTCAAATCCTAAATACCCCAAAATACGTCAGACGGTCTAAGTATACTATAATCGACAAGCTGAAATAATGGATAGCCAATCGAATAATTGTGATACAGTTTGATCTCCTTTACTCTATTTTCCTGATAACCGGATTAAACGCCTTCGAGGCAACCAATACCTTGTCCCCGGGCTGTAATCCCGATCCCTCCTTTTCATCGGCAATGACTTTTACCAGGTCCTTGCCGATCAATATGGAAATGATGTAGAGGAAATCCTGCTTTTTGATTTCAATCACTTCCCCCGTAAACTGGAACTTTCCGCTGATCTCCCTGGAAGTGAATACTTCTCCCGGTGTTCCTTCCCTTACCACTTTTCCGTGATCCAGTTCGATGATACGATCTGACATCTTCAGGATCTCGGATATATCGTGGCTTACCAGGATAGTGGTAAGCTCAAACTCGCGATGCAGGTCCAGGATGTAGTGCTGAAGCTTCAGGCGCATCTCCCTGTCCAGGGCTGATAAGGGCTCATCCAGCATCAGGATCTCCGGTCTTTGAACCAATGCCCGTGCCAGTGCTACCCGCTGCTGCTGACCCCCGGACAGTGTACCAGGCTTCCGGTTTTCAAGCGCTTTTAGTTCTGTGAGTTCGATCAGGTCCTTAACAATGTTTTCGCTGTCACCTCCTCCGGCAAAGATCAGGTTGTCTTTCACCGTCATATTCGGGAATAAAGCGTAATCCTGGAATACAAACCCGATCTTTCTCTTCTGGGGAGGTTGGTCAATTCCTCTTTCACTGTCAAACCAGGCCGATCCATTCACCATGATTCTCCCCTTATCCGGGGTCATCAGTCCGGCCAGCATCCTCAGGATCGAAGTTTTACCGGCACCGGATTTCCCATACAAGGTGACCAGGCTTTTCCGCTCCGCCCGGACCTGAAGATCAAGCAGCATTTCACCTTCGGAGGATTGCAGTTGTTTCTGAATGGATATCTCGATCATTTCCAAAACTGCTTAATGAAACCTCCGTTTACGAGATACACCAGAAGTAAAATAGTGAACGTAACCGCGAATAATATCAGGGAGTAGGTATTCGCCGTGTCATAATTGAGCGACTCCACTTCATCGTAAATGGCAATGGAAGCCACCCTGGTCTTACCCGGCATGCTCCCACCTATCATCAGCACCACCCCGAATTCACCAATAGTATGGGCAAATGCCAGTACCACGCCGGTGAGTAATGAGGGTTTGATGTTGGGAAGCAGCACCCTGAATAGCGTTGCCGTTTTGGATTTACCCAGAACGTATGCAGCCTCGATGAGGGATTTGGAAAGGCTACTAAATCCTGATTGGATGGGGTGAACCATAAATGGAAGGCTGTATATCAGGGAGGCAAAGACCAGTCCTTCGAAAGAAAACACCAACTGCAGTCCAAGCCACCGGTCAAGCCAGCTCCCGAAAGCATTGGAAGGGCTGAATGCCACCAGCAAATAAAACCCCAAAACCGTCGGAGGAAGTACCAGCGGCATGCTAACCAGCGTTTCGATGACCGGCTTCACCCGTGTTTTCGAAAATGACAGCCAATACGCCAGGGGCATGGAAATGACCAGTAATATCACGGTCGTGATGAATGCCAGTTTGAATGTAAGCAGAAGCGGATCCCAGTTAATCATTCCGAAAGCATCATTTCGTTGGTTTTGATCATGGCGGTAACGTCCACCCCTTCTTTCAAACGTAATTTGTTGACGGCATTGGCCGTGATAATGGAGTTGATGATCCCCACTTGCGTTTCAATGGAAAGCCTGCAAAGCAATTCACCGGATTCGACAGATACCACCCTGCCCGGTAACTTATTTTGCAGGCTGATCTGATGCTGGGAGCCTACGCCGATGATAACTTCCGTTTCTTTAAATATGACCTTCACGTCATTTCCCTTCTTTAAATAGACGGCCGTTTCGGGAGTGTCAATTACCACCACGGAAAATTTAGTGCCGCTGACATCAACGGATAGAAATGTCAGGCTTCCGCTGACTTTAAGGTCTTCAATTTTTCCGGGTAAAATATTCATTCCGTACCTTCAACATACCCGAAACGATTCAGGATCTTTCTACCTTGACTGGAAAAAAGATAGTCCGCAAACCTTCGGGCCGGATCAAATTTACCATTATCATTTTTGATGATAACCACGCCCTGGGCTATCGGGCTGTAAACAAGGCTGTCAACCTCTTTCCATCGCCCTCTTTCTTCCGAAAGTACAACGGATTTAGCCGTAAAGCCTATTTCAGCCGCACCCGAGAATATGAATTGGTTGGTCTGGGCGATACTCTCCCCGTAAACCAGCTTTTCACCCAGGTCGTCCAGGATACCATGATGTTCCAAAGCCTGTATCGCGGCCACCCCATAAGGTGCGATCTTCGGATTGGCAATGGCGATATGCCGAACATTCTTATCTTCCAATATCGCAAAGGAAGGTTCAATCTCTTCCGTAAGGGTCCACATTACCAGTTTTCCATAAGCGTAGATCTGTGGTTCGGAAGCAGTTAAGCCACTCTGATGAAGTTCATTCGGGTACTTCATGTCTGCCGAGACCAAAATATCGAAGGGCGCACCCTCTATGATCTGTGCTGTTAATTTGCCGGAAGAACTTATCACAGTCTGGCATTCAATCCCGGTTTCCTTTTCGAAAGATCCGACAAGCTCTGTAATGGCAAACTGCATGTTGGCAGAAACAGCGATCATGAGTGCATCATTGGATTTTCGCTGGCAGCCGGCACCCATTAAGATTATGGGCAAAATTATCAGGTAGACAGGTTTCAATATTTCGTAAACAAATACGGAGTTAGTTACTACAAAAGTTGGAAATTGTCCCAAAAGCCATTAAATATATTTTTTTGTCACATTGAGCCTGTCGAAATGTGCATTAAGTAACGTGAGTTCGGCTTAAGGAATACAAGATTTGTGTCCCAAACCTCAAAAAAACAGTCTTTTCGACGGAGGAGAAATCTTTGCAGATCATAATATGCTTGAAATAATGATTTCAAACTTATGAAAGTGAAAAGATATCTCATTTTATTCGATATGACTGTTTTTTTGAGGTTGTTATCTCGAACTCACGTCAATTTAAAGACTATTTTTCCAGTATGGCGATTATCTATTAACCCGAACTCAGGCTAGATGATCACTGAAAAATGGCATGTCTCACAATGACAAAACCGATAGTTAATGCATTGGGAAACAACTAATTTCAGTGCAAATTCAGATGTCGATTTAAAGTATCACCGAAATGCAGGAAACCCACCCCATAGATGGTGATTTCATAGATAAGATCACAGCGATCATAGAGGAGAACATCTCTGACGAGAAGTTTGGTGTGTCCGAACTCGCCAGTGAAACCGGCATGAGTCGATCCAATCTGCTTCGTAAAGTCAAGAAGTTAACGAAACTGTCAGTCAGTCAATTTGTAAGACAAATACGTTTGAAGAAGGCAATGGAAATGTTAAGGCAGACTTCACTTAATGTTTCTGAAATATCCTACAAGGTAGGCTTTGGCAGTACTTCTTATTTTATCAAGTGTTTCCGTGATTACTACGGATACCCGCCAGGTGAGGTAGGTAAAAGAGACATGAACGCAGACCATCCCATATCCGGGGATCAACCTGGTATCAAAAGAAGGACGGCTTTCATTGGGATAACTATTGCTACCGGGTTGATCATCATATTGCTGTTCATTTTTTTTGATCCTTTGTCAACCCAGCCGAAAGACCTGGAAAAATCCATAGCAGTGCTGCCGTTCCAGAATGACAGTAACGATTCCACTAATGTTTATATCATCAACGGGCTAATGGAGTCTATCCTCAACAACCTCCAAAAGATCGAAGATCTAAGAGTAATAAGCCGTACGTCCGTTGAGAAATACAGAACCAGCCCCAGGACTATTCCTGAGATCGCAAAAGAGCTGAATGTGAACTATCTGATAGAAGGTAGCGGTCAAAAAATCGACGATCAGATCCTGCTGAGCGTTCAGTTGATTGAAGCTCCCGGTGATAAACATTTGTGGTCC
Organism: Cyclobacteriaceae bacterium; assembly: GCA_028278225.1. GTDB lineage: Bacteria > Bacteroidota > Bacteroidia > Cytophagales > Cyclobacteriaceae > JANQEU01. The sequence goes on along the minus strand of JANQEU010000045.1, from coordinate 311,058 downwards.
AGCCAATATGACAGGGAAGCCAAGGACATATTTAACCTGCAAAATGAAGTAGCCAAGAGCATTGCTGCCGAAATAAAGGCAATCATCACGCCGGAAGAGGCCGAGAGGATTGATAAAGTACCAACGGAAGACCTTGTGGCGTATGATTATTTTCTGAAAGGTCTTGATTTATTGAATAAGCGTACTCATGAAAATCTCAAAGATGCAATTCCAAATTTCTTAAGAGCAATTGAACATGATAATGACTTCGCCCGTGCCTACGCAGCAATTGCCATGGCCTATTACTTTTTGGATGAAAACCAGGTAGAGAAAGAATATGCTGATTCCATAAACCGGTATGCGGATAAGGCACTGTTATTGGATTCACAGTTGCCTCAAAGCCTGATAGCAAAAGCCCTGTTTTACATGCACAATGGAGAATACGAATTGGCTGTTTCCTATTTTGAAAAAGCGCTGGAATATAATCCCAATTATGACCTTGTCTTTGCCTTCCTGGTAGATCTGTATGTCAATCATCTTCCCAATACTGAAAAATACCTGGAATATGCACTGAAAGGACTTCAGCTGGATATTGGGTCCTATGATTCGGTCACACAGAGTTTTTCCTATCTGCACATCAGCAATGCTTTTGCCCAATCAGGTTTTGTGAAAGAAGCTGAGAAGTATATCGACAAGTCTTTGGCATACTACCCGCAAAATCTTTATTCGGAATATGTGAAAGCCTTTATCCTCTATGCCAAAAACAAGGATCTTTTTGAAACAAAAAGGCTTTTGATTGACGCATTGAAAAAAGATACAACCCGTTTGGACATTATACAGGAAGTAGGAAAGATCTGCTATTACATGCGGGATTTCGAAAGTGCATATTTCTATTACAGGAGGTTCATCGACGTAAGAGAGGCGTTGAAACTTGACATTTATCCCGGTGAAAATGCGAAGATCGCCATAGTGCTGTCAGAAATGGGTAGGGTTGAGGAATCTGAAAAATACTTCAATGCATTCCGGGTTTATGCTGAGAAAGATAAGTCGATCTACAAGCCCTTAAGCCTGGCGGCTTATTATTCCTATATGGGAGATACGGACAGGGCAATTGAAAATCTGAGGGTATTTTCCGAACAAGACAACTATCACTACTGGATACTATTGTTTTTGGAGATAGATCCTTTGGTGGATAACATCAAAAACCTGCCGGAATTTCAAAATATCCTGAACGAAATAGAAACCAAATTCCGGAACTATCATGAGCAAATCAGATCTTCCCTTGAGGAGGAAGAGTTGATTTGATGGTGCACATACGGGATCTGCGGCATTTCTGAATGGCATCTTAAAACCCGGTCATGCTGTCCGGAAAAACTATTTTCATCTCTGATAAGTTTCGGTGGTCGTCCCGTCCTGGCTTACGAATTCGAACGTATAAAGCCCGTTATTATCCCAGTTGTAGTTGATCGTGTATGTCTCTGAATTGAGCACGTAGACCAGCGAATACGCATTTGTTCCCGTGGACTGGAAACCTGTTATTTCCGCTCCCTGTAATGGAGTTAGCGCCGGTCTTACCCCCTGGGTGGTAGCTTGTGGTATTACCTGGTTTTCGGGTGCTGTCGTATTTGGGTCCAATGTTACCATTCCGCGCATTCCGGCTATGAAGTAGGGATATTGATCTACGGTGTGATACTGATAAGAACCATCAGAATTCTGTTTTCCCAGATATTCATCCAACTGGTCAGTGGTTTGACCATAGACGGGAAAGCCATCTACCGCATAAGCTATCGGGTTTCCGGTACCCACGGCTGATTGTAAATGGGTCGGTGGTAAATGGTAATGATAGTCGTCAGCTCTTCCACAATGTCCTCCCCATTGGTCAAGTTCACCTATTGCGTTGGCATCCTCTCCCCGGTTGTTCAAAGGGTTGAAAATAGGTATTCCATTTGCCGCTATGGCCACTGCTCCTTTTAGTAAATTAGTCTGTGTAGAAAGCGGATCCCCGGAAAATTCGGGTTGGATGGGGATCGCCCAGCTATTGCTTCCGGTGTAATTGTGATCAATCGGGACCTGTTGTTGCCAGTTGGTAATACCAACCATCATATTATGATCCGGCAAACCATTCGAGGAAACGTAGAAGTAGGTATTATCGGAACTTGTTGTGACACCGGAGAATTTTTCAAATATTGATTGCATGAACGTTATGTCATTGCCGGGAATACCTGAAGGAGTAATTTCTTTGTCATCATCGCCACAGGCAATCAATGTTATTACCATGGTTCCCATGGTCCCGCAAATCAGGTAGAGATTTCGCTTCAGTCTGAAATACTGAATAAGGGACAGAAGCATCAGAAGTGATCCGGCGATTGCTAATGATCGTTTGGAAATGACCAGTGATCTGTCAACAACATCATTTTGTTCTTTTCGGTTGAAGGAGTCAATTCTTTGTTGTTTGGCAAGTATGTATTTTCGGTCATTGGGTGAAAATTCGTAAAAATCAAATTGATGTATTTCGCCATTTTCGTCGATCAGCCAAACACTTTGCTTTTCATATTTTACAAAATCACCCTTGATGCTCTTGCCATTAGCGGCTAATGTCCATTCTTTCAGGGGTGTACCATGGCCACCTTCATGTCCCAGCACGATAAAGCTCAGCAATGCAAACGATGTAAATAAAATTCCGGTTCTCATGGTCTTGCTCGGTTTTTTTCCACTTATAACGATCTCACCGGGCGGTAATTGTACTCCCTCTTAGTCCGGATTTAGGATAGGTGCCTCAAAGTGGAAACGAACACATGATTACCCATGTATTTATTGTTGAATTGATCTGCAGAATTAATAAAAAGCAGTGTTCCGGAAAATGAATCCAAACTTCATCCGGATATTTGGTTATTCCACTCTCAGGCCTTCTGTCGGGTTGGCTCTTATTACTTTAAATAATTGCGAGCTGATGGTAAGGACCACCACAAGGACAATCAATATCAATGAACCGATGATATGTAAAGCAGAAATGGGCATTGGCCACTCATAGATCATTTCAAACAGGCCATTGATGGTGATGTAACTTAACGGACCTCCAACGATAATGGCAATCATGAGGAATACGATGAAATGTGATCCTACCGCCTTGCTCATTGCTATGATATCGGCCCCAAGCACCTTTCGAATGCTGAACTCCCTCAGGCGGCCGGATACATTTAAGGAAACAAGACCATATAAACCAAGGCAGGTCATAAGTGTCGCTATTATCGCCACAGATAGCATTAGAACTTTATGACCGTTGATGTTCCGGAAAAAATTGTCGAACAGTTGTGATTGATAATCGCCATTGAAGGGAATATCGGGAAACATGGTCGCCCAGGTTGTCTCGACCTCTTCAAAAACTTCCGTGAGTTTGCCTTCGTGGGTACGGATTGCGAGGTACCTGAATTCTTCCTCGGGACCCAGTCTCAGGAAAGTCGGTTCTATCTCATTCCAGAAACTGTAAAAATGAAAATCTTTTAAGAGGCCGATAACCCTGTATTGAATGCTGTCATATCTGAAAGTTTTGTCAATTGGATCCTCCCATTCCATTGTCCTGGCAAAGGTTTCGTTAACCAGTACGGAGTTGCGATCCGATTCAAAGTTTTTTCTAAAATCCCTGCCTTCCATGATCTGCAATTTCATGGTTCCGATGTAATCCGCGTCAATATCCAGCCGTCTTCCTTCCAGTTTACGGTCGGGAAATTCCACTACCGTCGACGAAACGCGGACCCCGAGGTGGTGGGCGCTCATAGACATCGAAAGAATGTCGGTATTTTGACTGAGGTGATTTTTCAATTGCAAGAGGTCATTGCTATTCTCTACCCGCACCATCATCGCAGATTTCTGTTCATAACCCCATGGCCGTTCCATCTGATAGTTGGTATTGAGGGTGAACAAAACCCCGCAAACAACAGCAAGGCAGGCAATGACAAACTGAAAGGAAAGGAAGATCCTGGACAACAAATTTTTCCTTCCAAAAATCAATTTTCCTTTCAGGATCGAAACCACCTGGAAACTTGAAATGTACATGGCCGGATACGCGCCCGATGAGATGGCAGTCAGTAAAAGCAACGCTATAATAAAGACAAAGAATACAGGATCCAGCACATCCAGCCCCATCTCGATCGCAAAAACATTGTTCAGTCCGGGAAGAAAAAACGTCCCGCCTAAAATAATTCCCATAACAAGGGCTATAAAGGCAAGTAGAATATTCTCCACCATAAACTGAAGTATAAGTCGCTGGCGACTGGCTCCAATCACTTTCCGGATCCCTATTTCCTTCAGGCGCTTCACTGCCGAAGAAATGGCGATGTTCAAGTAATTGAGACAGGCCAGAGCCAGCATGAGGATCGCTATGACCGACAGTATCCACTGCCCTTCGACATCTGCCTGCCGGGATATGTCCCACCGGATGTCATGGGATCGCTCATAAAGCGTGGCAACTGGCTCAAAATCAAAGTCCATGAAATCAAAGTCTTTTTGCACGCTGTTAGTGAGTTCGCTGTATGCCCTGATGTTTCCGGTGATAGTTTCTATGTCCTTGGGGTCATCCATCAAAATGAAAGTGCCGTTGATATTTTCGGACCAGTCCGTTTCGCTAAAATCCGGATCTGCGATTTCCAGTAAACTGAAATTGGTAAGAAAGTCGAATTCAAAGCTGGTACTCATCGGTTCAATTCTGACTACCCCGGTGACTTTCAGAGGGATATTCTTACTTCCAGGAAAACGCATGTTGACGGTTTGTCCTAATGGGTTTTCATCTCCGAAGTATTTTTTCACCATCTTCTCATTGATGATGACATTTCCCCGATCCTCCAGGGGGGAAGCATTGCCCCGGATCATATTAAAATCGAACATTTCAAGGAACTCAGGGTCTACCATGCGTGTCCACTCCTGGAATACATTTTGTTCCCGCTTGACCACAACATTGCGATCTTCGATCCTGCACATTTTACTGATCTGGGGAAAATCCTGCTTGAGGCTAAGGCCGATCGGTGTAGGTGATATCCCGAACCATTCAGCTTCTCCATCCCGGTCCACCAGGCTTTTTACCATGAAGATCCTGTCTGCTTTCAGATGCTGATCCTCGGCTGTGAATTCCATAGTCAGATAGGCATATACCACCATGCAACAACCGATTGCAGCCGCAAGGCCAAGTACGTTGATGACGGATGATAATGGGTTCTTGATCAGGTTTCGCAGGGAGGTTTTGAAGTAGTTCCGGAACATGTTATTTTGAGTTGACCTAATATTAGATGCCTGAAACGTTCCGAAAGTTGCATCTCACCTGCTGTGAGAAAGATTTATTTTTTACCTGAAGCCGGTCACCTGAATGCGATGGCCAATAGTGGATCAATGAAACCGGGAAGTACTGTGTCTTCTTATCTTTTCTCTGCCTGGGTTTCTCCAAATACACTATCAAACCTGATCTTACTTTCTCCTGTCAGGTATTTACTTCCTAAAGGGATGATAGCATCCGGACCTTTTTCAACCCATTTTCTGAGATTCATATCATTCCCCTTTGCCTCCATCGCCAGCCACACGCCCACAGGGAGTGCTCCCCATTTCTGAGTCATAGGTCCATGCGAAAGTCTTTTGTGCAATCTTTCTTTGTCGGAATCCGAAAGTTGTTCTGCGGTCATAATTGTGGTGAGGCGCTCGGAAAAAGTTGGATATAAAGTTTCAAATGTACGGGCTGAAATCTCCGATAATGAGTCTCCAACAGGGAACCATCGCGCCGACATGGATCTATACATGCCAATCCCTTCATAAATGCATTCCCACAAAATACTGTCCTGGTAGTTATTGAGTTTTAATTCATTTTGCCTCGCCCATTCCTTTGACAGCAGATGTGTATACTCATGGGCAAATAGTCTGTCTATTCGGTTGGTGTTCACCGGATCATTTGCCGAACCATATGTTTTTTGCAGGGCGGTGAGATCAAAACAGACCGTCTGATATTGATAGGTGAAACCGTCATTACTACCCAGGTATCCCAGAAAAACATAGGTTGAGTCATTGATATAGATGTCACCGAAGGGTACTCTCAGGGAATCCTTCAATTGGTTCCAATATTCCGCTCTGGAAGTGATCAGTTCGTACCATTTATTTTCTTCATCGGTCAGCGGCCTTTTCACCTGTGACAGGGAATCCAGGAATTGTTTACTATGCCTTCTTGTAAGGGCCTTTTTCCATTCGGTAGATATCTTGTTGTCCTCCAAGCAAAGCCTGACCATGACTGCATAGTTGTTTTGGGATTCATTGTCAGGCTCGGCTTCCTTCCGGAAACTATCACAACTTACAAATGCAAGCAGAATGAAACACGTGCAGATGTTCATTTTCAAGCCGGTAAATCGGTTATTGTCCATCAATCTGAGAAATCATTAAAGTTTACAGTTCAACTTACTGCCGTATGTGTGTTTGGTTACAACAGTAAGGGAGGTTTTGGCGAGTTCAGGACGAATTATCAATGGTGTTTTGACCCTGACTTGTCTATTTTTTCAATTTTGCTCTTCAAAACTTTTTTTTCGGCTTTTAACGGAGCGAGCTCATGAGCTTTTTGCAGATCGTTTCGCGCCTCTACTTTGTTGATTTCCATCAAAAGTTCCCCTCTCAGCGCGTAATAGAGATAATGTCCTTTGATCATATCTATGCTGTCGATAAAGTCGATGGCGTCATAAGGTGTTTTCACTTTACTGATCACGTAGGCCTGGTTGAGCAGCACCATCGGATTAGAGGTGAGTCTGGCCAGTCGATTGTACAGGCTTAGTAGCCCCTCCCATTTTTCTTTCGATTCGGGATGTGTATGATAATATGCGATCCCGGCTTCTACCTGGTATCGCGAATTGAAGTTGTCCGGATTGGTTAGCCTGAGATAATAAGTGCCGCGATTGATGAGTTCGGCATTCCACTTTGTCTGATCCTGCTGGCTCCAGGGTATCATTTCTCCCCCTTCCCCGATCCTGCTTTCAAACCGGGAGGCATGGAAACACATCAAAGCCATTAATGCATTGAGATCTGTATCTGTTTGAGAAGTAATTTCAGATTGAAGCAGAAGCAAAGCCAATCTCATGGCCTCAAGACACAGATCTTTCCTGAGGACGGACTCGTTGCTCCTGGAATAATATCCTTCATTGAATAGGAGATAAATGGTTTCAAGCACACTTTCCAGCCGGTCCTTCAACCTGGACTCATGCGGAAATTCCAGTTCGATTCTCTCTTTCCTGATTTTCTCTTTGGCGCGATAGAGCCGTTTATTGATAGTTTCCTTATTGGTCAGAAAAGCATTGGCGATTTCCTGGATGCTGAATCCGCCCAGGGTTTTAAGGGCCAGTGCAATTCGCGCTTCTTTCGGAACACTTGGATGACAAACGGCAAAAAGCATCTGAAGCTGGCTGTCATCTATTGACTGAAAAGCCTGCTCCAGGTGAGCGGTTATGGAATAGTCGACAGGTATGGCCGTCTTGAGCTGCTCATCGATCTTTCTTTTTGTTTGCTGCCTCCGGACATAATCTGTGGCTTTGTTCTTGGCCACCCTGTACAACCATCCCTGGGGGTTGTCGGGCGTCCCTTTTACCTTCCACGACTCGACAGCCTGTATGAAAGTATCCTGGATGAGGTCTTCCGCAATTTCCAGCCGGTCAAAACCAAAAAGTTTCGTCAAAGCGGCAACCATCCTTCCCGACTCGTGCCGGAAAAGATGATCAACAATTTGGTTTTCGTTGGCGCTTCCGGCCATTTACATTTCAAAATTCGCCACCTGTCTGACCTCGACAGAACCACCGCCGTCTTCAAGGATGGGGCATTGCCTCCCGATCTCAGTGGCTTCCGCCATGTCCTTTGCTTTAAATACAAGGTAACCAAGGACCACTTCTTTCACTTCAGCGTATGGTCCGTCCGTGGCAGTTTCTTTTGTGAGAAAAGTGCCCTCTCTCTCAAGTGGGGCGGTAGACACAAAACGTCCGTCTTCAGCGAGCTCTTTCATCCATTTCTGCCACTTCGGAATGGTTTCCTGCATTTCCTCCGGGGATGAACTATAGGCTTCTACGGGAGCCAGGTTTCTAAACAATAGCATAAATTCCTTCATCTTAACTTTTGTTTTGTTAAAAAAAAATCAACCTATAGACGATTGGGTGGATTGAGATTGGACCATACAATTTATTTTTTTATTTCCTTTTTTCATCAATAAAAATATCCAATAAGTTAGCATGGTTATCCATGACCACCTTTATCCGTGAAATTGTTGATAAGATCTATCAGGACCACCATGGTCACCTGGATGAGGTCAGTGTTATTTTCCCAAACAGACGTGCCGGGCTGTTTTTCCGGAATGAGCTGGGTAAATTGATTGACAAGCCTGTCTGGATGCCGAGGATTGCCAGCTTTGAGGATTTCATTCTGGCGCAATCGTCACTTCGGAAAATTGAAACGCTGGAAGCTGTTTTCCTGCTTTATGAGTCTTACAAACAATATCCCAACAGGGAAGAGCCCTTTGACAAGTTCTTCTTCTGGGGTGAGATGATCCTTCGGGATTTTGAAGAAATAGATCAATATATGGTCGATGCCGACCGGCTTTTCACGAGCATCAAAACCCAAAAGGAACTGGATGAGGCATTCTACTTTTTGGACGATGAGGAGAAAAGCATCATTCAGTCCTTCTGGCTTACATTCTTTCCGGATACATCGAAGACGCAAAAAGCTTTCCTCGAAACCTGGAAGATACTCAAACCGGTATATCATGATTACAGGTCGAAACTTATTGCGAAAGGGAAGGGATATGGTGGCCTTATCTACCGTGAGTTTTTAAAGGAACTGGAAGCGGGTGACCACCCTACTGATCTGTCATTGATTTTTGCCGGTTTCAATGCCCTTACTCATGTTGAGGAAGCGATCATTAAGTACTACGTAAAGGAGCGGAATGCCGAATTGGTGTGGGACATCGATGGTTACTACATGAATGATACCAGCCAGGAGGCGGGCACCTTTCTAAGGGGTTACCGGAATGATACCATACTGGGTAAATCCTTCCCGGAGGAGCCGCCATCATGGCTAAATCAGGGAAAAGGCTTCACTGCAACCGGGGTCTCCCTTGAGGTCGGTCAGGCAAAAGCCATGGCCGAAGTATTGTCCGAACTTACACGATCCGAGGAATATTCTCCTGAAAAAACAGTAGTGGTACTACCCCAGGAGTACATGTTGTTCCCGGTTTTACATGCGCTTCCCGAGGCCGTAGAGAATGTAAACATTACGATGGGTTACCCGCTGAAGGATACGACCATCTACAGTCTGATCGAAAGTCTGCTACGGCTTCAGTCTACCAGGAGGGAAAATCTTGTCCACGGATCATCATTCTATCATAAACCTGTAGTAGAGATCCTGGAACATCCGCTGCTGCAATCCAATGCCGGATCGGGGATACATTCGTTACTCGGAGAGATCAAAAAACGTAATCTTATTTTTTTGTATCAGGATGAACTTCCCCAAAAGCCGGAAGTATTGGAACTGATCTTCAGTAAACCTGAACAACCACTGGCATATCTGATGGAGATCCTTTCTCAACTTCACAAGGATCGAAAGGATGTTGGCGGTGAAATGGAAGTGGAGTTTATTGCCAGGTTCTACGAGCATGTGAGTAAACTGAGGGACATGATGGGAGAGCGGGCACACCAACTCGGCTACGATTTCCTCTTAAAGCTTTTCAAACGGCTTTCAAACAGTCTGAAAGTCCCTTTTACCGGCGAGCCTTTGAATGGCATTCAGATCATGGGAATTTTAGAAACCAGGAACCTGGATTTTGAGAATGTGTTCATTCTGAACATGAATGAGGGTTCATGGCCTGCTCCTCCCAAAAGAGGTTCCTTTGTTCCGTACAATATCAGAAAGGCATTTCAGCTTCCGGTTTTCGAACATCAGGACGCCATATATTCGTACCTCTTCTACCGGTTGCTTCAGCGGGCAAAAAGGGTGCATTTCTTTTATAATACCGTCTCTGAATTCAATGTGAACGGAGAACTCAGCCGCCTGGTGCAACAGTTGGAATTTGAGTCGGGCCACAAGATCAAAAAAAGGATCCTGGCTAATCCGATCAAAGTAACTCCTCCTCAGGCCATAATTGTGGACAAGACGGAACAGGTCCTGGATAAACTGAATCGTTTCCTGGTCAAAGCCGGCGAGTGGACGCCAAGGCTAACCCCTTCAGCTTTAGATACCTATTTATATTGTAGGTTAAGGTTTTACTTCAGGTATATACTTGAGCTTTATGAGCCTGATGAGTTGCAGGAGGAACTTGATCCAATGGTATTCGGAAATATTCTGCATGATACCATGGAGATCCTGTACAGTCAGTTCATCAAAAAACAAAAGCGGGACATTATCGAGCCCAATGACTTTTTCTGGCTGGAAGGAGGCATAGACGGTGCGATCAACAAGGCCTTCATTTCACATTACAAAGTCAAGAATGAAAAGAAATTTAAACTTGAAGGACGCAATATCATAGCCGCGGAGATCATCAGAAAAACTGCTTTGAAGATATTGAAATTTGACAGGCAATATGCCCCTTTTAAGATCATTGGGCTGGAAACAAGCACCAAGGATGGGTATACCCTTGATTATCCGGTTGAATCAAACGGGCGCAAGATACTGGTTGGCCTCAAAGGAAAAATAGACCGCATAGATCTCAAACAGGGTAAGATCAGGGTGATAGATTATAAGACAGGAAAGGACAAAAGGGAATTCGCCAATGTCGAATCTTTGATAGACAGGGAAAACGACAAACGGAATAAAGCTGTTTTCCAGGTCTTCTTTTACAGTTATCTCTTTATGAACACCTACAATGGAGCTTACGATCAGATAGAGCCCGGATTGTTTAACAGCAGGGATCTGTTTGACGAAAATTTCAATTGGCAGATTATTCAAAAGGAACCCAGATCGCCGGCTACTGACGTATCGGAGTTCCGTCAGTTCCTGGCCCAATTTGAGTATATTTTGAGTCAATTGCTGACTGAGATCTGGAACCCGGATATCCCGTTTGATCAGATCAGTGATGAAAAGAAATGCAGATTTTGCGCTTACAAGGAAATCTGCGGTCGGGGGATCTAAAAATTTAACAGTGTGAAATGGTTTGGTAAGTACGATTTTGTTAAATTAATATAATGGAATCCGTAGTTACCACCATCCTGGAAAATGACCTTGTGATTTGTGAACTTGATCCCTCCATTCCGGTTCTCAGGCACAGGTGGCTGACTAAACCTTCAAGTCAGGGTTTTAGAGATCAGTTGCAGGATCTTCAGAAGGAATACTTGAAATTAAAGAAAGATCATCCTAATCTGAAGTGGTTGGCCGACACGGAACTGCTGGGTGAGCTTACACCAGATGATGAAAAGTGGCTTGAGGAGGTTTGGGAGAGCCTGCTATTCATAGATGCCGGGGTGAAGGCTCATGCGGTGATCCTGAGTGATGACATTTATGCGGATTACTCCATGGAGAAATTCAAACTCCTCGCAGACAGTAAGTTCAAAGAAATAGGAGTGAAGCTCGGCGTTTTTATGAATGCTGAGGATGCCTATCACTGGCTTAGAGAACAGGAATAGACCTCCCGGTCCGCCCCTTATTGCTGTGAGTGTAATGTCACCTTGTTCCACCCAGGAGTAGATCCCTTTTATTTTTCGAATTGATACCTGTAAATCAACCCCGCCTGTAGCAGGATTCCACTGGCATTTATTTCAGAGAGTACAGTCCGGTCATCGCCGATCTTAATAGCACTTAGCGCCCATTCTGTCTTATCCTGCTTCTGGTACATTTTAAACTTGCTACCAATTAAAAATCCCGGGCGCACTTGAAAAACGACCTGTCTGGTCACACAGAGATCAATATACGGGGACAGGAAATTGAATCCCCGCTGAACATAAAAGTTTCCGATCTGTGGCTGAATATAGGAGGACACCAATCCGTTGAAGTAACCCCCGACGTACAATCTGTCATTGAGTTTATATTGATAGGTTGCTGTTATCGGAAGAGTTCCATATATCCGGGCCCTGTCACTCATTTCCCAGTCAAATCCCAACAATGGCGTGAAAAGTGGACCGAAGAACTCAGGATTGACATAGAAACCGAGCTTAAAAGTACGGGTATCGGAAATCTTCTGGCTGAACAAAACTGCACCTCCGAGTTGACTGCCGGATGATCCGACCTTAAACTCATTCGAATTATATCGATTAAAAGCGAGGACCGTTAAGCTCTGGAATTCATTGAAATTCATAATGTATCCCAACCGGAAGGTAAGGTTTGCCAACTCATATTCAAACAGCTTATTCTCATTTTCCAGGAGGCTCTTTGAACCCGAAAAACCCACAGGTATAAGATTTCCGGATTTTAATGGGATACCGAGTTGAATGTTGGTTTCGGCAATATAGAGTTGATTGTATGTTGATCTGATCGGTCCAATTGAATAGTTGATACTGGCAAGATCAGCATGGTTCTGTGATTTTGCCGTAAGGGTAAACAATGAAAAAATAAATATTATGACCTTCCTTTTCATTGCGTAGGTCATTCGGACGCCCGCGAATAAACTACTTTTCCGTCCACGATGGTGTAGCTCACTTCCGCATCAAGCCATTCATCGGGGCTGGTTTCAAAAAGATCTGTATCCAAAACGGTAATGTCCGCAAACTTTCCAGTCTCCAGCGTTCCCTTGCGTGATTCCTCAAATGCCGAAAAAGACGATCCCCATGTATATGCTTTTATTGCGTCCTCAAGTTCGATTCTTTGTTCTGGGAACCACCCTGATTCCGGTTTACCCTGTAAGGTTTGCCGGGTCACAGCAGCATAAAGTCCATATATAGGGCTAATCGGGTAGTATGATGCATTTGTCCCGGGCCAGTCTGATCCAAAGGACAAAACGGAGCCGGCTTCCTGCAAAGTCCTGAAAGCATATGCACCCTTACACCTCTCGTACCCGATCCGCTCTTCCATCCAACGCATGTCGTCCGTAACATGGTATGGCTGCACTTCGGCGATGATATTCCGGCCTCTGAACCGTGCCATGTCATGTTCATGGATCACCTGGGCATGGACCAGTCGAAATCGCCTATCCAAAGGACCGTTCACCTCGTCCATTTTGTCCAGAATATCGAGCAGAATTGAGTTGGCTTCATCCCCGATGGCATGTATCCTCATTTGGATCCCAGCGCTATCCGCAGATATGATCATGGATTTGAACACATCGAGGTCTCCGGAAAATTCCCTCCATCCACCTCTCCAGTCTACCATTTCGGGGCTATTGTCACTGTAGGGTTCAAAAAACCGGGCCGTTCGCGCTCCCATGATACCATCGATGTGGGTTTTCAGCGTTCCAAAAACGAACCATTCATCTCCGGTAGGTTTTGGGCCACCGGGATGGTCCCAATCAATCACCCAGCCTCTTTCAATCATCAACTGGTAATCTGACAAGCGGGAAGGACTGAAGTTGATCCGACATGTAAGCGAGTCCCGGTCTCTCAAATACTGATAGATGTCCATTTGGTCAAGCGGCGACATATCCTGAACGGTTGTTACACCAAAACGTCTGATTTCTGCTAAAGCCCTTTTAGCCTCTGCCAGCCTTTGTTCGAAGGACTTATCAGGTATTTGATCCAAAGCATCTTTCAGGTCATTACCCGTCAGGATCCCATTTTCGCTTTCAATGTTAAGATAGGAGAGTGCGAGCTCATTGGCCAACCCCATTTTGCGGTCATACCTTGTGACTAAAACAGGATGTTCCATAGTAACGGAATCAATCATGTCCCTGCTTGGTTCAAATGTTTGAGCATTCCTCGAATCGCCTTCAGAACCCATGGACCATGCTTCGTACGCACCCCAGTCTCCCCTTGTAATCCAGGAGCCTGGTGGCAGGCGCTTTGCCGTGGCTTCAACAGCTTCGATAAATTTGTCTTCAGTATTCACGTCCAACAGGTTGATATTCAGGAGCAGGTGCCCAGCAGATGCGAAGTGTATGTGGGAATCGTTGAACCCGGGCAGTGTTAATTGACCTTTCAAGTCAATCTCTTCACCTGCCGCTGGTGGGTTTCCGGATCCGGTACCGGTGATCAGGCCTTTTTTTATGGATATCCATTCCGCCCAGGGTTGTTCTTCCACGCCTGTCCATATCTTGCCATTGATCAAAACCAGGTCATTGGTTTTTGGTTTCTCACAAGACCATAATACAGATAATAATACAATGAATAATATCTTCGGGATGGGTCTCATGGCCAGGTTAATTTTGGTTCCGTCAAGGTAAACTAAATTGGGAAACTATACCAATTGAGCTGTGGAACTTAATCAACCTCTTATTAAAAAGACCTCTCCCGTTTACTTGTATTCTTCTTTTAAGAGATGCGGAAACTTTTTCCTCACTTTGTCCACCTTTGGTTTGGAAACTCTAAGCAGATAGGGGTGAAACGGATTTTTCTTTTCGAAATCCTGGTGATACTCTTCGGCTGTATAAAAATCTGTAAATGAGCTTAGTTTGGTTACTATCTTACGGTCAAAAGCAGGCTGAAGCTCTTTTATCTTCATTTTGGCTATTTCTTTTTCCGAAGGGTCATGATAGAATATCGCGGACCTGTATTGAGGGCCCACATCCGGACCCTGCCTGTTCAACTGTGTGGGATCATGGGCGGTAAAAAAGATTTCGAGCAAGGTGGTGTAATCAATGACATTGGGATCATAATAGATCTGTACCGCTTCGGCATGTCTTGTTTGACCGGAACTCACCTTTTTATAATTGGCAGTTGCACTCCTGCCTCCGGAATATCCTGAAACTACTTCATGTACACCTTTGATCTGCTCAAATGCGGCTTCCACGCACCAAAAGCAACCTCCGGCAAAAGTTGCAGTATCCTGCACGAGAGATTGCTTCGCCCCTGAAAAAGCAGGTTCTTCATTTGGAGTGTGCGATTGACAGCCCAATGCGAGAACGACAAAAAGAGACCCGATAAAATATCTCATAGATTCAAATTTATAGATGTTAACTGCAAAGTGGGAATTCATGTTCCCCAAAACCAATATTTGTTTGACGGTTCTTGTAAGAAGACTCATTTCTTTAGCCAAAATTTACTATTTTCAGGTATGAACCAGATCGTCCTTTGGGGTATCATTTCATTTGTTGCCTGGTCTTCCTTTAGCACGTGGTATTATGTGACAAAAATTAAGGATTTCGGGGAATCCGGTACCATAGAAATCAAAGCAGAAAACCAGCCAGAGACGGAGGCCCGGGAATCCGAAACTTTGGAAACTTCCGATGAAATTGAAGCAGTAACCGAAGTGGTGGCACCGGAACCATTGGTGATAGAGGAAAAGGAGATCTTATTTGAGAAGAACCGCTCAATTCCGATTGATGAAAGAAAAGTCCTTGAGTTGATCGGGTCGGTCGGGGAACAACTTGAAGGCCGGGCCTTTGAAATACGTATTCATGGACATACCTGTGACCTCGGAACCGAATCATACAATTATAATCTAGGACAGCAGCGAGCGCTTTCCATAGCCCGTTTATTTAAGTCAGCAGGGTTCAGTGCGGAAAACTTTATTGTCGAGAGTAAGGGGGAGTTGGAAAACCGGGCAGAAAATGATTCCGAGGAAAATCGTTCGCTAAACAGACGTGTAGAAATAATCATTAAAACCATCGACCAATGATACCTGCTATAATCGAGATTTTATTACTTCTTATTGTTTCCTGCGCTATAGGTTTAGTGTTTTCCTGGATTTATTGGCGTAAAAAGAACCTTCAACTACAGACCTCAGCTCTCGAAGCAAATGACCGGGCTGACCGGCTTGAGCAAGATTTGGCCGCAGCCAATGCCGATCTGGGTGATCTGAAAGCCAGAATTGAGCAACTTGAGAAAGACCGGACTGAAAAAGAAAGACCTTCGAAGAAAGCCGAGGCAAAAGAAAGGAAACCGGAGTCTGAAACGCAAAAGCTTGAAAAAGAAGTAAACAAGTTGAAACTGACAGAAGAAGAGCTGAAGGATATCAATGAACTGCTGAAAGAAGAGCTGGATGCCAGGGAACGGGAGTTGGTTGCGATAAGTTCAGAATTGGAAAAAAGAAAAATATCTTATTATAAACAAATTGGCGGGAAGAGATACAAAGCCCTGACTTTGAAACTGGCAGATGAATCTGTCGAGGGAAGGGGAGACGGAAGGATCTCCATGGAAGATGCACGGAAAATTTTTGACACGATTTCCGATGGGAAAGCTTATACCCAGGTCGAAAAGGAAACACTGAAATACCTTAGGAAAAACTACAAGTGGACAGAAAGTGCCGATGAGTTGTTCAGAAAGAAAGTAAGGAGCTGGGCCGCCAAAGGGCACATATTAAATTAACGTCAGTTCGACATAACAATTCCAGTAGAATTTCTTAAAAAACATAACCCTATTTCAGAGGCTTCCAGGGGTTGGAATGAGCGGAAGAAAGCCGTGGAATCTTTTCAATGGGAGACTCCACGGGGCCATCCATCCCGTAAAACACTACGAATGACCCTCTAAGAAAGGATGAGGCGGGTTTTTGCTGTTCTTTATGTCGAACTGACCTTAAATTAAGGCATTTCCACACCGCGGGCACTGACATAAAGTTCGTACCATTCCTCGTGTGTTATGGAAAGTCTCACTGCGTCATTACAGGCCTTTATCCTTACAGGATTGATCGTTCCGAAAATCGGTTGGATTCCGGCAGGATGACGCATGAGCCAGGCCAAAACAATTCCTTCTTCGCTGCAGTCATACTTTTCGGACAAAGTCTTTACAATTTTTGCAGTTTCCCTGACCGATTCGGGTTTGTTGGTGGCGTCTCTTCCTGAGAAGATACCCTGGGCAAGGCTGCCCCATGACTGGATCTGGATCTTATTCATTTGACAATACTCAATGGTGCCGGGAGTGAAATTCAGATCTTTGCCGGTCTTGTTTCCAAACAAAACTCCCTCATCAAGCCAATCAAGGTGTCCAAGGCTCATTTCAATCTGATTTACAATAAGTTCATCTTTCAGATAAGACTGCAGGAATTGTATCTGATGCAAATGCATGTTGGATACACCAAAGTATCGGACTTTGCCCTGTGCTTTAAGTCCGGAGAAAACCTCAGCTATTTCTTCCGGTTCCATCAGCGGATCAGGACGATGCAGCAGCCAAATATCCAGGTAGTCCGTATTGAGGCGTTTCAGTGATCCCTCTACGCATGATTTTATGTGAAATGTTGAAAAATCATATCGTTTGGGATGCTGAAATCTGATGCCACCTTTGGATTGAATGATTATTTTGGACCGTATTCCCTGGTTTGACCTCAACACTTTCCCGAATACCGCTTCAGATTTACCCTTTCCATAAATATCCGCATGATCAAAAAAGTTGATTCCCAGATCCAGGCAGGTATTGATGACTTCATCCGCAGTTTTTTCATCTTCTCTTGTGATGGGATCATCATTCCAGCCACCTCCAAGATTCATGCAACCAAATGCCAGTGAACTACAACCTGGAAAATGATTGGTAATGGGAATTTTTTTCATGATCCTGATCTCTTAGTCCCAGCTAAAGTCCAGCGCCGAATTAGATATGGGCAATGGCTTTTTAAGTGCTTCATCACTTACAGGTTTGCCCGGTATGACCTGCAGTGGCAGCACACCTGCCCAGATGTCCAGATCATAATCTTCCGCATCATCGGACGGGGGCCCTGTCCGGATTTTAGCCGAAGCTTCCTCAATATCAATCGCTACCACGGCAGTGATTTTCAATTCATTGTCATTTGGCTGTCGCGCCTCATCCCACCGCCCTGGAATGATGTTTTCAGTGATTACTTTCAACGCCTCATTCTTCTCCTCCCTGTCTTCAATGAGACGGGCCTTCCCAAAAACAATAGCCGACCGGTAATTAAATGAGTGATGGAATACGGACCGGGCCATGACTAAACCGTCCAGGTGAGTTACCGATAGACTCACTTTGTCTGCGTCCAGCAGTGAAAGCAACATCCTGTTTTTCAAAGCACCGTGAAGATAGATCGTATCACCATGGCGTCCGTATCCCGTCGGAATGCTAATGGCAGTCCCCTGATATACGTAGCTGGCGTGACAAATGAAATGAGAATCCAGGATCTCATATACCTCATCTTTGTTGTATGTTGCCCGGTTAGGACTTCTGTTTATTTTGTTGAACGCTGTTTTCTGAAACTCGGCCATTACGGTTTTTGATTTATCTGTCAAATCTAATGGAGTAACCTCATCCGGGATCAGGTTTTGAGGCAAAAACGAACTGGCGTAAACAAAAAAAGCAGACCATTTTGGCCTGCTCTTGTGTTATAAGTGTTATAAATAATGAAATATGTTATGGAATTGTAATTTCTTCGAGCTCATTCCAGGTGATGTCTTCCCATTCGAAAATACCCGGACTGGAGCCACTATTCCCAATCAAAGCCTCCAGATCCAGGGTAAATGTTATGGCATCACCTACATTCAACTCAAGATCCGGATCGATATCAATCTCCTGATAGATGCTAACGCCGCCAAAGTTGTCCCAGTAATCAATTCTTAAGTGTTTGATGGTCTGCGGCATGATATAAACACTGTTTTCGGTTACATTATCAATTATTTCCTCGAGTCCATTCCAATAATAAAATGAGCCTAGAGAAGTATAAAAATAATTGTAGTAATCCTGATTATGGGTGTCAAATTCACCTGTGCGAATATTAAAGATCTTGCCGTTCATCGTTTCAAAACTGAATCCAAGATGACCATCGACAATCTCCTGTCCGTCCTTGAGCTTCACTCGGACTTTTGCTGATATATTTTTCATTTCGAACAATACTTCCTGATCATCTTCAATAAGTTCAATCACCTGAAATCCTGCATAAATAGGTCCGGGACTTTGAACGTACGGATATAAGATGAAATCGGAGGAGTTACTCCCATTTTCATAATAGTAGCGGTCATAATAGAAATCGGCAGTAACTGCGGCTATGGTATAAACCCCGGCCGGAAGCAAAGGAATGAAAATAGTGTCCGGGATATGTTGATTTTCCATTGTATCACCTTCCGGATAGTAAATGGCATCCGTGGGATACCAATAGTCATAATTGTAATATCTTTTTTCATAAACTACTGTGCCATCTTCCGAGGTGATGATCACGGTCAGATTTTTAACATCATCCGGGGTAGTCTCCACACGGCCCTGTCCGGATGTGAACTCGTAGGTCAAATACTCTCTGAATCCGGTGATATAAAATGAGTATTCACCGTCCCCTTTTGGGTTTTCATCGCCGGCATCCTCCAAACAGGAGAAAAACAGGAAAGGCAGAGAGAGAAGGAGAAAATTTAGTCGTTTCATACAAGTGAATTTAAGTCGATGTTTTTATACTTCAAAGGCTAATATGCAAAAACCGTGCTAATCTGATCGAAATAATATTACTTTTAACTGAATTAACCAGCAAATTGGCGACTCCATATTCATTAATAAACGATAAAGTGTCCTGGTAACCTGCTTTATGAAATAAAGAAGCCTTCCTTCAATGAAGGAAGGCTTTGGTTGGGGGATGATTAAACCTTCGGTCGACGTACGGCTTGCTCAGAAGCCGGGATCCACTTTATAGGACTTGCAAAAGTCTTTGCACATCTGTTTGGTTCCCTGGAATATGATAGTTACGTGGTCCTTTACAACCGTGTAAGTATTCATTTCCTTGTCGAACTTGATTTTAATTCCCGGTGTATGACTAAATATGGAAAACATAGTGGTTGCTTTACTAGTTATGGTATCTAATCTAGGAAGGGGTAGTGAAAGAAAATAACTTCCGGATGTGAATGGGAATATTTAAAGATAAAATTGAATTATATGAACATGAGCTATTAATGGTAATTCTCCATTTTTTGTCATTCTACTATCTTATTCCTGGGGAAACAACAACTCTTCTATTCAAAAACCCCTGATTGCCGTTTTTAGCCTTGACCCTGACATATTTGTCATTTACAGCCAGTACATCAATTTTTTCGTTGACCTCAAGGGTGTCCAGCAACTGGGACTTAGTATTCATACCGGATTGCAAGACAGTATTTTTAGCAACATGAAGCGTTTTGCCCAGCAGCGACGTATCCAATTCAATATTGGGGATCTCGGCAGCTTCCTCTACAATGAAGAAATACGGATCAACCGGACCATTGCTATAAATACCAAAATGAAGATGTGTCGGCGTAGTTCGCGCATTGCCTGAATTCCCGACCGTCCCGATCGTGTCTCCTTTATTCACATAAGTATACTTTTCGACAAGCTGATCCTGTAAATGAGCAAAATAGAGATTTTGACTCCGCTGGCTATCGTAGAGCCAGATAACATTACCTCCTAATCCTCTTTCCCCAACAAAACGTACGTATGCTCTTGCGGGTGCTATGACAGGTGTATGTCTTGGGGCGAAAATGTCCACACCATGGTGATCCCTTCTTCCGCCATCCCGGGGGTCCCCGAAAAAACTATGTATGGCACTTTGATCTTTGCCTGCTACCGGAAAATCAAGAGATGGTACTTTTTGAATTTTGATCGTATAGTTTCCCCCTCGCAGTAACTCGGGCTGTAACCTCAGGATGTATGAAGCATTTCTTCGTGGCTCAAATCCCAACTGAAAAGAGCTGTCAGCAGATGCCACGTGCCTGTACTTTCTCAGGGAGTCATTTTCTACACGAAACAGGTCGATAAATACCACCGCGGAATCCTTGCTGATTAAATCAATATCCACCAGTACTTTCTGACCTCTCCTCACATCAAACCTGTATCCCATTGCGTCGGGTTCTTTTTCCATGATCTGAAATGCTTCCTGGTACGGGAGATCTATTTCTATCTGATTTTCAAAAGGTCTTTCAGCGGCTGCTTCCCATTCTTTTCCAAGGGCGGTACCCAGCAGATTAGCCTGTTTCAATGAATACCAGTATGCTTCATGATCTGATCTTGGATAGAATCGTTTAGGTACTTTCTCCTCCTTACATGCCAATAACAGTAAAACGATTAAGAAACACAATACACCGTACCTGTATGACATAAACTAACATACGATTATCCCGTTTCAACGGTTTGAGGTTTTTTTTACAGAACCAATTATGACAGGGCCTGCATTCCTTTTTTAAAATGCTGAATTCTTTTCTTTTTAGGTTCTAAAACATAAATTGGGCATCAATTCAACCAGAGGACACTGCTCTATATGGAAATTTCGGACATACAAAGAAAAAAGATCGGGCATTTTTTCAATGTGCTTGATAACAATGGAAATGGAGTTTTACAGCCGGATGATTTTACCGGTGTGGGCAGAAAAATTTGTGTGTCATTGGGGCTTGTTCCGAAGACAAAAGAATACGAACTCACCATCCTGAACTCCTACCGGCTGTTTATACAGATCATGACAGACCTGGGCAAAGACGATGATGTTGAGATCACTATTGAAGAATGGACCAGGTTTTTTGAGTATAACCTTATTGTAGATTCCGATACTGATCCGCTACCGATCAATGGCTACATCAAAAGAACGGTCAATTACATATTCAACTTATTCGATCGTAACAAAGATGGATTCATTTCGGCGGATGAATACATCCAGATGTTTGAGACGTACAATATTGATATCTCCAATTCAGCGGAAAGTTTCAAGAAACTGGACCTGAATGATGACAAGGTAATTTCACGCGAAGAAATGATCACGGCTTTTCAGGAGTATTTTCTTTCATCCGATCCTGATGCTCCCGGAAACTGGATCTTCGGAAGCTGGGAAGATTAATATCGAATTAAAAGAATTGCTTCAGCTCAGTTGGAGCTGACATCATCACCCAAAGCTGTCATTCTGAACCTTTCGATTCTGGCCGGATTGTGTTCCTTCTCCATTATCCCGATGATCCTGCTGATGATTTCCGTCTCTGCGGCAGCAATGTTGTTCTCCTCTTTAGGGTCGGTTTCCAGATTGTATAATTCCAGTTCCGTATTTCCTTTCCGGATGTCCCTGCGTATTCCTTTCCACTTGCCCATTCTCACTGCCTGCTGACCTCCGTAGGCGGGAAATTCCCAGTACAAGTACTCATGTACCTGCTGTTTTCCGCCTGTTAATTCAGGTAGAAAACTGACCCCATCAACAGGGAAAGATGCCTTGATTTTAAGCACATCAACCATGGTGGGATAAACATCCCAAAAGGCAGAAACATGATCCGAATTACTTCCGCTTTTGATCATTCCGGGCCAGGATGCCACCATCGGTACCCTGATACCACCTTCATGTGTGTATCCTTTTCCCCATCCCCTGCCGGTATTGAAGGGACCGGCACTTCCGAAATAATGCGGATCCACTCCCCCGACGTCATACGTCGGACCATTATCGCTGGAAAAAATGATTAAGGTATTTTCGTACAATCCGAGCGCTTTCAGCTTGTCAACCAGTGCTCCGACCTGTCCGTCCAGGTAATCTATCATGGCGGCATAAGTTGCTCTTGGATACTGGTTTGGGAAATACCCTTTTCCGCCAACATAGGGAGCCTCCTCTCCAATTATCTTTCTGTATTTCTCAACGTATTCCCGCGGCGCCTGCAGGGGGAGGTGTGGGAGGGGAGAGGCGAAATAGAGAAAGAAAGGTTCGTCTTTATTCTCCTCAAGAAACTTAAGTGCTTCTTCCAGCATCAGGGCGGGGGCATATTCAGGTTGGGAAAACGAAGTATAACTTTGCGGATCCTCCGGGTCGTCCAGAGAATCCAATCTGGTCCCGGGGACAACAACTTCATTAGTAAGCCATTGCTTTTTGTCGTTTTTCCAAAGGTGTTTGGGATAAAGGTTGTGTGCCTGCCGTTGACAGTTGAATCCGTAGAAGAGGTCGAATCCCTGGTTGTTGGGATCTCCCTCGGATCCGGGGGCGCCGAGTCCCCATTTTCCAATACATGCGGTTTTATAGCCGGCCGATTGGAATAGTTCACCCAGGGTATAGGTTTCAGGAGGGATCGGATATTGTCCTTCGAGTGTTGAGTCCTCCACAGCTTTCCTGTAGTTCCATACCTCTCCCCGCTCACCCCACTCATGATTTCCCCTGATAAAAGCATGCCCGGGATGCATACCGGTCATGAGCATGTACCGTGAGGGGGCACAAACGGGAGAGCCGGAATAGTGCTGTGAAAACCTCATGCCGGCTGATGCTAATGCGTCAATGTTTGGTGTTTGGATAATCTCCTGTCCGTATGCCCCTACCTCGCCGTATCCAAGATCATCTGCGAGGATGTAGATGACATTCGGTGACGCATATTCCGTGTTCTGACAGGATTGAAGCAGTACTGTCAAAAACACAAGGAAGTAAGGAGTAATGGCTCTGATTATAACTTTCATTTGACTAATCACGGTTTACAGGTTGCAAGTTGCATGTTTGTAAAGCAACCTGCAACACGAACTAATAACAATGAGGAAGTATCTACAACTGGATCCGTATCGGCCAGTTCGTGAACTGTGTTGCATCTGGTTGACTTACATCTACCAACCTTGGCCAGCATTCGAATGTTACCTGCTTTCCTTTTTTATGAAACCGGATTAATCCATACCCTGCTCCGTTGGAATGGGTATCCGGGTTTGCGTAAGCATGCATGGTGATCTTGTTGTTGAATCCATCCAGATACTCCCCTGTCCAGGGCAATTCGGTATCATCAGGTTGATTATTTCCCGGTTTTTCATCTTCGGGCCACCACCATCGACTGTAGTAATTGTTAATAATGGCAGGGACCACAAAAGCCCATGGTCCGTCATTGAATTCATCGATCCCATGTTTGATCACCGTAGGCAGATGCTGATCTCCGGCAATATGCACGGCATTAGCCTGTTGTATTAATTTCAGGGCCTTTTTCCTTCCTTTTTGCGGCCATCCGTTGGAGTCCATGTCGGCATGGAGCCGGTTGTCAAGAGACCCGTGGATGTGAGCTGCGCCACAGAATCCCGTCTGGGACAGAACGGCTTTCATCTCAACACCTTCAAACTCCGTTGACCAATTTTCCAGGAATTCAAGCTGTCTTTCACCAAGCATTTTTAATCCCTCGAGATCGACTGAGGCCGGGTCGTAATTGGAATCCCGAATATGATCCGGCCTGGGTCCCTGTTGAGGAATTTTACCTTTTGGGCCTGATTTGAATTTGCGGTCTTCAATGATGGCAAAGTCAACCCCTCCGATGATGAGATTTGTATAGTAAACGTTTATCCCTTGTTCGATCGGCGTTGGATCATATGGATCGGGGAGATGCGCCGTCTGGCACCTTTCAACCATTTTGACATATTCGGGATGGTATTTATAGCCGCCGTCATCAGCTGAAGGTGACAATGATTTTTTACCATTTTCTCCCCATAAATTGCCATGGCCAACATCATGGTCGTCGGGGATGGATACGCATGGTCTGTTTCGGAAGACTTCCCTGAATTGCAATCCAAATTTTAACCAGGCCGCCGTGTGTTCTTTGTGATCGTAAGACTGGTCTCCGGCAAAGAAGACAAGATCAGGGTCATGAAAATTTATATTCCTGACATAGTTTTCACGCATTCCCCTGTCTTTGTTGGAGTTGCATGATAAAGCCGCAACCGAGATCTCGTCTTTATCGATAGGATCCCCGCGAATCAATCCCTCAAAGATCGCATTCTTCGAATGTCTGAGTCGATATGGGATATCCTTTGAATGATCCCAATTATCCACACGGAATAACGCTGACCACCCGATGTCATTTATTTCAGCCTTTTGAATTTCGTTCCATTTGTCATTTTGACCAATTTCCAGTCTGACTATTCTGGATTCATCGGGATATAGAGGGAAAAATTGTGCAGATAGCTTCAATACGCCATTTGAAACCGTATACATCCCAAAAGCGATCACACTGTCACGGTCGACCTTCAGATTCACAATTTCAGAAGCAGGTCGATTCCACCAGTCATTGGTTGACAGTGTATCGAGATCCTGGAATGGCGCCTGCACCGGAGGTATTGATGAGGAAGCTTCTTCCTTGCGACAACTTAGAGAAATAAGAAAAAAAAGGCCGCTTAAAATGATATTGTATGTGAAATGTTTCATTCGGAGCAGGTTAAAACAGGTGATGTGAATTTATCAAGGGAATAGTATCAGAATGCTAAATGTACGGAATTTAGCATTAAAAATGCACTGTGGATTAGCAGGAGTACCCTGCATCAGGGACACTATTCCGGCTATTGATTTACAAAACATGCTTTGATCAGAATAACCTTAAAATATTTTTCGGTTTAGTATCTTGGATCATGCATTATGATGTAATTGTGATCGGCGTTGGCTCTATGGGTTCTGCAGCCTGTTATCATTTGGCTAAGCAGGGAGTTAGTGTCTTGGGAATAGAACAGTTTGACATTACCCATGATAAAGGATCCCATGCCGGACAAAGCAGGCTATTCAGGAAAGCCTATTTCGAACATCCCGATTATGTGCCGCTATTGCAACGGGCATACCGGGGATGGAGCGACATAGAAAAAGAAAGCGGCGTTCAGCTACTATACCGTACCGGAATCACTTATTTCGGGAGTAGAGATGGTGATCTGTTAAAAGCGATCGGTAAATCAGCATCGATCTACGGCATCCCGCTGAAGTGGTATGACAACCGGGAAGCTGCAATGAAATGGCCGCAATTTTCTCTTCAATCTGATCACGTTGGCTTATTTGAGCCTGATGCCGGATTCATAACGCCGGAGTTAGCAATAAAAACACTCACGAAACTCGCTGAGAAAGAGGGTGCTGAAATTATTCCCAATACGGAGGTATCGGAATGGCAGGTAAGTGATGATCTTGTGGTGGTCAAAACTTCAGGCAAAACCTTTAAGTCAAAAAAACTGGTGATCGCAGCTGGCCCCTATACGAAAAAACTGTTAGCGGAATTTAAGCCTGCTCTAAACGTTACACAACAATTGCTGGCCTGGGTGAATCCTGAAAGATGGGATGATTTTACTTTGGGGAATTTTCCTTGCTGGGTCATGGAAAGCGATGAAGGTGAAGGGATCTACTATGGCTTCCCCATTCTTCCCAATGACCGGTTTTCTCCCCCTTACGGATTGAAAATAGCTTATCACCGGCCTTGTCAGGAAATTGATCCAACAGATGTTTTGGAGTTTGATGCCTCTGAAGAAGAAGAGGTTTTAAGAGCCATGACAGAAAAGTATTTGCCAGGAGCAATGAGGGAGGTCGTGACATTCAAAAGCTGTCTCTATACGTATTCTGAGGATGATCATTTCATCATTGACAAATTCCCTGGATATGAGGATCAGGTGACAATTGCCTGTGGATTTAGCGGGCACGGATTTAAGTTCGCACCTGTCGTCGGGGAGGCTTTAGCCCAACTTTCTCTAAACGATGCTACCTCACTTCCCGTAGATTTCTTAAATATTTCCAGGTTTAACTAATTCCAAATGAAAGAATGAACAAATTCATTGCGCTTGCCTTGACCGTAATAGCTTGTTCACAGGCTGTTGACAACAACAACGATGATCGGATCGCCGAGTGGGAGAAATGGAGAACAAACCGGGTTGAAAACTTGCTGAAACCTGGGGGTTGGGTTAGCCTGTCGGGGTTATATTGGATGAGACAGGGAGAAAACACTTTTGGGTCTGGTGCAGGGAATTCAATCCAGTTTCCTTTGGACTTTCCTGAAGCCATTGGAACATTAGTAGTGGAAAATAACCGCGTTTCGCTGATCGGTGGCATTGAGGGATTGAAGATCGATTCGGTTGAATCAGGGGAGGGTTTGGTTTTCGATCCTGATTCCGGGCTGGTGAAAGTAATGGAGTACCGCACTTATCAATGGCATATTATTGAAAGAGCCGGTGACATTGGAATAAGGTTGAAAAACATGGATCACCCGAATAGCAAAAAAGGATTGGACCTGAAATATTTCGAGTACAATCCGGATCTGGTGGTCAAAGCCGGTTTCATTCCTTATGCCATTCCCAGAAAGATGAGGATGGAAAATGTCCTTGGCCATGAATTTGAAATGGAGATTGAAGGGCAACTGAGGTTCAGGGTCAATGATACGGAGTATACATTGGAACCGCTGGATGCCGGTGATGAGTTCTTCATCATTTTTTCGGATGAGACCAGTGCGATTGAAACGTACGGGAGCGGGAGGTACATGTACGTAAAAAAGTCTAAAGCAGGTGAAAAGGTCATTTTAGATTTCAATAAGTCCTACAATCCGCCATGTGCCTTCACTGATTTTGCTACCTGCCTGTTACCTCCACCTGAAAACATGTTATCTCTCAGGATTGATGCGGGTGAATTGGACTATCATATGGATTGAGTTGCTCCGGATCATTTGCCAGTATCTCCATTACATACGGCCTGGCTGGTAGAGAACGACAATCTGTAGTGTAATTTGAAAATTTGCCGGATGGCACATGACATCCATGATCTCCAGGTCTCAGTCCAAAATTAAAAAGAGATCTGTTTTTATATTACCAACAACTCTTTTATTCATTTTATCCTCCTGCTGAATGACTGTAAATTCCGGTTCGGTGATTGTTTGTTGGAATTAAGGTCGCTATAATGCATATCCAGATGTTCATAAAATTTATAACATGCACATCTATATCGTCATTTATTTGTATATTTGCACATGTAAATATGCATAATGGAAGAACTTCTGGAAATATCTGAAAAACTGACATCCGGGGTCTCACAGAGGTTTAAACGGTATCTGTATCACAGTATAGCCTGGAATAACCGGTTGATTGGTATCAAAGGAGCAAGAGGGACAGGTAAAACCACCTTGGCCTTACAGTGGTTAAATCAGAAACAACTACCGAATAATGTTGCTGCCTATTTTTCTCTGGACGACATATATTTTACGAGTCATTCACTTCTCGAGACCGTAGTGTCGTTTTATCAAAAAGGTGGAAAAATAAGTGTTCTTGATGAGGTACATAAATATCCAAACTGGGCAATTGAAATCAAGAACCTATACGATCGGTATCAGGACCTTCAGATTATTTTCACCGGTTCATCGATCATCGATATTTCACGTCAGGAAGCAGATTTGAGTCGAAGAGCTTTGATATATGAACTGGCGGGATTATCATATCGGGAATATCTGGAATTTCAACATAATCTGTCCTGGCCGGTCCTTACTCTGGAAGAAATAATATCACCTCGACCAAAATTGAGAGAAAGATTTGCTGCTGATTTTAAGCCGTTGGCAAATTTTCAGCATTATCTAAAGTATGGGTATTATCCGTTCTTCACTGATGATGCTGAAAGTTATCATCAAAGATTAAGACAGATTGTTCGAATCATTGTCGAATATGACATGGCCGAAGTTAGAGGATTTGATATTCGCAATGCCAGAAAAATGCTCCAATTAGTGTATGTAATTGCCCAGCAAGTGCCTTTTAAGCCTAACATCAAACGATTGGCTGAAAAGACCCAAATCCATAGAAACTCAATGAATAATTATCTGCATTTCCTGCATGAAGCCCGGCTGATCAATTTACTATACCCATCAGGTTTGAGTGTATCAACATTACAAAAACCGGAAAAAATATTCCTTGATAACCCAAATCTTCTTTTTGCATTGTCCGAGACATCTCCATCGAGAGGGACAATCAGGGAAGTATTTTTCAACAATCAGGTGTCATTACAACATGTTGTAAACGACTCAAAGAGTACCGACTTTATTGTAGAGGGACAATACCACTTTGAGATTGGAGGAAAAAACAAAAGTAAGAAGCAGATAAAAAACTTATCCAACTCCTGGGTTGTAAAAGATGATATCGAATATCCAGTGGCTAATACCATACCATTATGGTTATTCGGCTTCCTTTATTAGTCATTGCCCAGGGATGACAACTTCACCTGTGACAGTTGATGCCTTTGTCTTTAGGGGAAATGAAAATGGAAAGTACCTGTGACCATGAATTTGAAATGGAGATTGAAGGGCAATTGAGGTTCAGGATCATATGGAGTAAAATCCCTTTTCCGGATGGGAACGCAATGAAGTGAAGTCTTGATTTATGACATTCATCAGTCGTCCGCCGTAGATCGGACTCCTTCTGAAAAGGGATTGGTTTTTCGTTCTCCTAATTGTTATTCGTGATTTTAACAAATCGGATAATCCGTCCCTGAATTGGAAATCAAAAGAATTAGTTTACCTTCCGTATTTCCAAAGGACACGGCCTATAAGGTATAGAAATCCAATCATTAATATTACCTGAATACCTTGCCAAATTGCCAGCGTTAAATTTTCCATTGGTTCTTAAGGTTTTTTCAAAGCAATGGGCAAGTAATCAGAAACGCAAGAGATCAAGGAAAAATTATTTATAACGCAAGTACTTGTCTATGAAATGTCTATGCAATGTCTATTCCAGGCCCTTCAAAATCGGCATCAGAACATTAATGTCACTGTCTATCGTTCCGGTAGAGATACCAAGGATCCTGGCTACAGCAGGATAGATATGTACAATCTCAAAAGCGTCGATGGTCAGTCCCTCCTTAATATGCGGCCCTCTGGCATAAAAGATAGCGCCCATTTCAGGAGTGGTGTAAGGGTCATATCCATGTTCGCCCGTCATACCGTTCTCAAATGATCCGGGATCAACCCTATCGCTATAGAACTTGTAGCCGGGATTTGCGACCAGAAGTATATCACCGATCCTTGGGTGATCACGATAGTGCCAGCTCAGTGGCGTATCCTCCTTTCTGTAGGTCGTGAAATTAACCTCCTTTGATTGCAAGACCCCGTATAATGAATCGACATCAACATTCTCCGCAGCATAAAGGTGAACATGCGTTCCGTTGTTCAGGGTGAGGATTGCTTCATTGTCGGTATTTATCAATTCAGGTAGTTCCAGGGCATGATCAGGATTTCCCTCGACAGGATACATACCATGATCCGAAGTTATGATCACATCTACCGGCAAAGCAATGGATGCAATCCCTTCCATGACAAGACCTAAAAGGCGGTCAGCCTCCAATACGGTTTCGATGATGTCTTCCGAATCAGGGCCTGAATGATGACCGGTGTCATCTACAAGTGAAAAATAAAGTGTCACGAAGCTAGGCCTTTTATCTTCAGATAACGAGAACCATTTGATGACCTGGTTGATACGATCTTCGTTCGGAACCGAGCCATCATAGTAGGTATAGTAATCGGGATAGCTTCCAGCTATGGGAGCTTCCGAACCCACCCAAAAATATGATGCTGATTTCATGCCGTGTTCCTGTACCAGCTGCCAAAGAGGTTTGCCGCTGTAGAAATAAGCATCCTGCACTAACTGTCTCTTCCTGATAGAGTAGACAGTATCGCGGGTTTTATCGTAAAAACTGTTATCAACCAGGCCGTGATTTCCGGGATAAAGTCCTGTTACTATCGAATAATGATTGGGAAAGGTCTTGCTTGGGAATGAAGGTATCATCCACCTGGCGGCGGTCCCCTCTTTTATAAATGATTTGAAATTTTCCGCATTTGCTTTTTCAACATAATCGTATCTAAAACCGTCAAAAGAGATCAGGAGAACATGGGATTTTTCCGCGTGGTCTGTTTCCTCCGTACAGCTGATTGAGGCCAGTACCACCAGAATGAGAGCATATAGTTTTTTCATCCGACGAAATAGTGCTCCACAAATTAGTTCACATTTCTCATCAAAATGAAATCCGGATAACAGAAGATTAAGATTTGTTAAAACCTTCCCCCTTAACTTTTTAATTATACATAGATTTGAGATTGGTCAATCACCAAGTATGGATCGCAGGAGTTTTCTGAATAAAGTCTCGGCCGGATCAATTGCAACTATGATTGGGGTGGATATCGTTTTCGGATCCAATATGTCATCCGATTACATCCCGGTGATTTTCGAGCAGGACCTTTACAGCGTTTTTGGCAAACACAAGGATATGATCGTTCTGAATGATCGTCCATGGAATGTTGAGGCCCAGCCACATATCCTGGATGACAGAGTGACTCCAGCGAACAAAATGTTTATCAGAAACAATGGTATTATACCCAGTATCAAAGACAGTTCCGATTGGGAGCTGAAAATAGCAGGGAAGTCTGCAAAAACGTCCAGAAGCTACTCACTTGAAGTCCTGAAATCCAGGTTCACAAAATACACCTATCAATTGACATTGGAATGTGCCGGGAACGGCAGAAGTGAATTTGATCCGCCCGCCAAGGGAAATCAATGGACCCTTGGTGCAGTATCCTGCGCAAGGTGGTCAGGGTTGAGACTGAGAGATTTGATGGAGGATGCAGGATATAATGCGGATCTAGTCTATATCGGTTATACGGGAGCGGATACACATTTGAGCGGAGATCCAGCCAGGGATTCAATTTCGAGAGGGATCCCCTTAGAAAAGGCCATTCAGGACGAGACGCTGTTGGCTTATGAAATGAATGGGAATGATATTCCCATTGCTCATGGTTTTCCTTTACGGTTGGTGGCTGGAGGGTGGCCGGCTTCAGCTTCCGGAAAATGGCTGGATACGCTTCTTCTTCGAAATAAAGTTCATGATGGTGAGAAAATGACCGGGCAATCCTACCGGATCCCCTGCGAGACCGTGGAACCGGGGGCAAAGGTTGCTGATGAAGATATGTGCATTATAGAGTCCATGCCTGTTAAATCCCTGATTACATTTCCAAAGTCTGGGGCAGTTATCAAACGGAATGAGACATTGCCGGTCAGAGGGCATGCCTGGGCTGGGGAGTTAGCGGTTCGGGAAGTGCAGTACTCCATAGATTTCGGAGCTACATGGCAAAAAGCGAAACTCGAATCCCCTGTAAACCGGTTAGCCTGGCAGCATTTCAATGCGAAGATAAAATTCCCACGGAATGGCTATTATGAAGTTTGGGCAAGGGCTACTGATTCAAACGGGAAAGCTCAGCCCATGGTGCTGCCGGGTTGGAATCCAAAAGGGTATTTGAACAACGCCTGCCACCGGATCGCTGTAAAGGTTGAGTAAATGCATGAGGATCAAATCAGAAAACTGCTTGACCTTTTGCGATATATCATCGGGATACTGATAGTCCTTCTTATTTTGCTTTTTGGGTCTACATTTTATCTGTATTTCAACCCTGACAGATTGGTGCCTGTCCGGGTTGGGAACAATTCTGATAAACAGTTGCAGGAAAAAGCCGAGAAAACTACTCTGTTAAATTCGGAATTGGTTGAAGGTGCCGGCCTCTCTGCCGTGCTAACTAACTGCACCGGTTGTCATTCGGCAAAACTTATAGCCCAGAATCGTGCCACACGCGAGGGTTGGTTGAGTATGATAAGATGGATGCAGGGTACCCAGGGGCTATGGGACCTTGGAGAGAACGAAGAGATAATACTGGATTACCTCGCAACTAACTATTCACCACAAAAGAAAGGCAGACGGCAAAACCTGGGAAAAATTGAATGGTATGTTCTTGAGCGGTGACTTTTCGTTTCCACATGAAGGTAGCGGAGGGAAGGATCGCACTATCATAATTGCACTGACAATCATGCGACGGACTGAGCCGTGTCGAGGTGAAATCTATGCAAAAGCGGCAATACAGTGATAAACAGACAGCTTTTTATTGTTTCTTTGTTCAACAAATAATTCATAAAAATCTCAGGAATGGTGGAGTACTTCAACGCTTTCAGCAATGCACTGGTGGGTACCGTCGACTGGACGTGGAAATCAATCATTTTTGAAGTACCATGGTACACTAACTATTTCTGGGGTTTGATCTTCATCTCATTGTTTGTATGGGGACTGGAAATAGCATTTCCATGGAGGAGAGGCCAGTCAATAATACGAAAGGATTTCTGGCTGGATGGGTTTTATATGTTCTTCAACTTTTTCCTTTTCTCAATAGCTATCAGTGGATTCTACTCACTTTTCGAGCAGATTGGCCGGGATATCGGTATCACAATGACCTCATTGGTATTTTTTGATATTTCAGGTTTTCCGATGTGGATGCAATTGATCATTTTCTTTATTGTTCTGGATTTTGTACAGTGGTTCACCCATGTTTTATTGCATAAGTACTCCGTATTGTGGCAGTTCCATAAAGTTCATCACTCGGTGGAGGAAATGGGTTTTGCTGCTCATCTCAGGTACCACTGGATGGAAAATATCTTGTACAAACCTCTAAAAACCTTCGGAGTTATGATTCTGGGAGGGTTCGAGCCTCAGCAGGCCTTTATCGTTCATTTCCTGGCAATCTCCATCGGCCACCTGAATCATGCCAATATCAGACTCACCTGGGGACCATTGAAGTATGTATTCAACAATCCTGTCATGCATCTATGGCATCACGCCATGTATCTGCCTGAAAACCGGAAGAAAGGGGTAAATTTTGGGATCAGTTTGAGTTTGTGGGATTATATCTTCAGGACGAATTACATACCTGAAGCCGATGGCGAAATTGCACTTGGGTTCAAAGGGCTCGATAAATTTCCTAAAAACTTCCTGGGTCAAAATGCTTATGGATTCAGGAAACCAAAGTCAACAGCGTAAAGGAAATACACCAATTCCCTATATATATTTTGACTTCTGGCAACTATTCCTTTTTTTCGTATACATCATCGCTTGGGAAATAGGAAACACCTGATGTATGAAGTGGTTCCTAAATGCCGGTCTTACTGATAAAACACCTGTTAAGGAGAGACATAAAGTCTTTTTACTTAACCGGCTGATCTTTGTCACCCTGGTTATTAATCTGACGATTTTTGTTATCGACATCATACTGGGTGTATATGTCAATGCCCTCGCTAATCTCGCGTTTGTAGTCATTTATTACCCATTGTTCTATTTGCATCATCGTGGAAAGTATGCACTAGCCCGTGGTGTATTTATTATTGCGATCAATGCTTTTATTGTTACCATGACTTTGGCTACCTATCACCAGGATAGGTGGACTGAAACAGAGAATATACTCTTTGCCTCAATTGCCGGGATCGTCTTCCTATATGATAAAAGGTACAGGGTCTACCTGCTTGCAATACTTACCATCGTTCTTTTCGGTTTGAAATTCTACAAGTTTCTGTACTTCAGTGTTCCTGTAGATACAAACTTCATTTTGACTATAGTGAACAGTTCGATAGCGATTACAGCCATTTATTTCTTTTCAAGTGCATTTCAAAAAGAATTTACCGAAGCCCTGGATCGTACGGTTCGGCTAAACGACAGCCTAAACCAGCAAAAGATGGTCCTCGAAGAAAACGAAAAAAGACTGTCGGAACTGAACAAAGCAAAAAACAAATTGTTTTCCATCGTTGCTCATGATTTGAAAAGTCCCATCAACCTTCTGAATTCTCTGTTGTATTACAGTAATTCCGAGAATTTCGATAAGGATGAATTGAATCGGTACAATGCCAAGGTTCGTGAGAATATGAACATGGTAAACCATATGTTGGATAATGTACTGATTTGGGCAAAGTCACAATTGGATGGCTACTCACTTTTTATGGGAGAGTACAAATTGAAAAATGTGATGGAAGAGGTTCTGACTTTTTACCTGGACACGATCAAAGCGAAGAAACTCAATGTATCCACTAATATTGACCCTCAGCATAAAATTGTAACCGATATCAATCTGCTAAGGATCGTTATGAGAAACATTGTCAGTAATGCAATAAAATATACAAATGAAAATGGAGCTATCAGTATTTCTTCTGAAGAACAGAGAGATTTCATTTACCTCTATATAGAAGATAATGGAACTGGAATCTCAGAAGACACATTGCGCAGGATCCTTAACCAGGATTTGATTGATTCTATTGACGGCACAGAGGGAGAACGAGGGACTGGTTTGGGACTGATTTTGAGCCTTGAAATGCTGCGTCTGAGCGATGCGGATCTGTGCATCGAAAGTAAACTCGGTGTGGGGACAAAAATGGAGATCAAATTGCCGACACCAGTCTCTCACAAAGTTAAAATTGAGCAATGAGGGTGAAAATGGGCTCAATTTTATGGAGCAATAGCCCTGGTCAATATGTTGCCAATCAAATCTGCAATTCAATTTCCAATAGTGTGAGCTACATTTTGATGTCCTGATCATTATCATTTCGCTTTTATTAACTCGCCCCTAGGTTCTTTTCCACATTTTTACTAATTTCTGCGTCCTCTTTGATTTGAGGATTTTTATGTCAAATTGTATTAACCAAAATCCCTTTAGATTATGAAGTTCTACGATGATAAACACATTAAAAATATAGTGCTGTTGGGAAGTCCCAAGTCCGGCAAAACAACGCTTGCTGAGACCATGTTGTTTGAGGCCGGACTGATCAACCGACGAGGAACTGTAGAAGAAAAAAACACAATTTCAGATTATCATGCCATTGAGCATGAGCGAGGCAGTTCAGTGTACACAACTTTGCTCCACACGGAATGGAGAGATTATAAGATTAACATACTGGACACTCCGGGGCTGGATGATTTTGTAGGAGAAATGATCGCCTCCGTGAGGGTGGCGGATACGACGATATTTTTAATCAATGCCCAAAACGGCGTTGAAGTCAGTACTGAATTAACGTGGGATTATGTAGATCAATTCAAGAAGCCTACGTTGTTTGCCATTAATCAGTTGGATCATCCAAAAAGCAATTTTGAGTCATCGTTGGAGTCCCTGAAGTCCAGATTTGGAAGTGCCGTCACCCAAATGCAATATCCCGTAAATGAAGGAGAAAGTTTTAATGGGATTATCGATCTCCTGAAAATGACATATTATGAGTTTCCTGCGGGCGGCGGTAAACCTAAGAAACTACCAATACCTGAGGATCAGCAGGACAGTGCAAACACACTTCATAATGAGTTGGTGGAAAAGGCGGCCGAGAATGATGAGGAGTTGATGGAAAGATACTTTGATAAGGGGACATTGGAAGAAGACGAAATGAGACAGGGTCTTAAGATCGGGATGATGAAACACGAAGTATTTCCGGTATTTTGCCTTTCAGCGAAAAACAATATGGGAAGCGGGAGGATGATGGGATTCATAGACAATGTGGCGCCTTCAGCTGTTGACGCGCTTCCGGAGCATTCTGCGGACGGTGAAGAAATCCCCCATAAAACGGATGGCCCTGCTGAACTCTTTATCTACAAAACACTACAGGAGCCAAACCTGGGGAGACTTTCGTTTTTCAAAGTGATTTCGGGCGAGATCACCGAAGGTATCGACCTCTACAACCACCAGACAAAACAGACCGAAAGGCTCAATCAGCTTTTTGTCATAGATGGGCAAAAGCGCCAGCCGGTAAAAAAACTCACAGCAGGTGATATCGGAGCAACATTGAAACTCAAGAATAGCTCGACTAACCATACATTAAGTGTCAAGGGAGTGGAAACGGATGTTTTGCCGATGGATTTTCCCGAGCCCCGGATCCGTACGGCTGTAGTTTCCAATAATAAAAGTGACGAAGAGAAGATATCTGAAGCATTTCATAAGATAACGGAGGAAGATCCCACGGTTACATTCGAATATTCCAAAGAGCTTAAGCAACTGATCCTTGGCGCACAGGGAGAATTACATTTGACTGTGATCAAGTGGATCCTGGAAAATATTTATGGACTAAATATTGGGTTTGACACTCCCAGAATTTCATACCGGGAGACAATCCAAAAACCGGCGGAAGCAGACTACAGGCACAAAAAACAGAGTGGTGGAGCAGGTCAGTTTGGTGAGGTTTATATCAAAATAGAACCATACTATGATGGTAAACCCGATCCTGATGGATTCAATATTCGAAACAGGGAATTGATTGACCTGGAGTGGGGTGGTAAGCTTGAGTTTTTCAACTGTATCGTTGGAGGATCAATAGATGCCAGGTTTATTCCCTCTGTGCTAAAGGGAGTGATGGAAAAGATGGAAAACGGACCTTTGACCGGTAGTTATTGTCGTGACGTGAGAGTGATTCTTTACGACGGAAAAATGCATGCGGTTGACTCAAACGACATAGCGTTTAAACTTGCCGGATTGAATGCATTTAAAGAGGCATTCCTGAAGGCCTCACCTCAGTTGTTGGAGCCAATCTATGAAGTTGAGGTTAAAGTTCCGGAAGACATCATGGGTGATGTGATGACGGATCTGCAAACGAGACGGGCAGTTATTTTAGGTATGGATTCCAAAGGCCATTACCAGATCATTAAAGCGAAAGTACCCCTGGCAGAGATGGACCGGTATACTACGGCACTCCAGTCCATTACCCAGGGGCGTGCAAGCTTCTCAATGAAATTCAATGAGTATGCAGCGGTTTCCCATACTTTGCAGCAAGAGCTTCAAAAGGAACTCGGAGAACTGGCTGAAGCCTGATCAACCAACTAACTCAATCAGGTGAAAGGGGCGAGGAGCCCCTTTTTCTATTCAAAATGTTTAACCCCTATGGCGCTATACAATTCTTTTGGATCATAGATGTTGCCATCCTTAACCGTTAGCACCACGCGACGGATGTCGTTAATATCACTTAACGGATCACCATCAACGAGAATAAAATCTGCCTTCTTCCCTGTGGCAATCGAGCCAAGATCTTTTTCCCGGCCCACTACCTTGGCGGATCCCAGAGTTGCATAGTAAAGGACGTCTTTTTCCGGGATGCCGGCTTTTACGTAGTTCTCCAATTCCCTGTGAAGGCCGAATCCGGCCATGGCGTCGGTACCCGGTACGATCGGGATTTCATTTTCGTGGAGTTTCCTTACAAACTCCAGCATCTTGTCGAAAGAGTCGTAGTAGCGTTGTTCTTTACCATCAGGGATCGGCAAACCACCTGAATAAAATCCACGTTTTACCTGCACGGGTAGCCGATCCAATATCATAGCAAAAGATGGATCGGGTTCTCCGGCTTTGGTCCGGAACATGCCCTCGAAGATTGATACTGTTGGATCTACTATTGTGTTTTTTCTTTTCAAAAGTTGAATGAAAGATTTAAACTCAGTCCCATCCGTATTGATAGCATGCCCATAATCCGCAACCATGGAAAACCGGAGGGGAGTGCGTGTGTCGATCGTGTCAGAAAGGAAATTCAGGATCAGCATGTTGACGTGCTGAATTTCATCGTATCCATCTTCCACAGCCTGGGATGCCGTCATATAGGCCGGAATGTGACCACTAATTTTCATGTCCACATCATGTGCTTTTTTGGTCAGGGATTTGACCCAGCCCGGATCAATCGAACTGTAGAGTTTGATCTGTTCATATCCTCTTTCCTTGTAAAAATCAATGGCCTCCAGACCTTCTTCCAGCGTTTCAACGATTTTGCCTGTCGGACCCGCATATGGTCCGGCCTGGTCGATAAAACCGCACATAGTCACTATTCTGGGACCGATCAATGCATTTGATTCGAATTTTTTCCTTAGATCAGGTAGATCCAGGGCGTTTGCCAGATCCCTTACCGATGTTACACCTGCCGCCAGGTGGAGAAGGCCGTCTGTCTTGCCTATGTGAACATGCATATCAAATAAACCGGGCATCATCGTCATGCCTTTCCCATCGATTATCTCTGCTTCATCCTCAACTTGAACCTCAGATGAAGGACCTGCTTCAATGATATCGGATCCCCGGACAATTACTGTTTGATCATCTTCGATGATTCGCAAGTCCGGGTTATACACATTTACATTGGAGAATGCCACATCTTTTTCAGGCTGTTTTGTCAATGAGGCTGCCAGATCCAGGAAATACTGATTTTCTGCATTTTCCTGAATTTCAAAGAGATCATTTCTCAATGAATCATAACCAACCTGAATGCAACTGAACCAATTGGAGGTGGAGGCAAAGAATCGGTTGTCATCGTCCATCCACAAGTAACTTGGCGTGAAGGAAAACCCGGTTAAAGTGATCAATTTCAGATTCAGCGTATCACCAAAGGTGTGATCATCCACGGAAACCATTTTGACATTACCACTTGGGAGTAGGTCGATTTCTTTCGCACCTCTTTTCAGCAATTCCCGGATCAGCAGTTCATTACTGCCAAACGAACCATTGATACTTGTGAAATAGGCATTCCCGCCAAATTCTGCAAAACCGGACTCGCTGGAACTTGTCCATGAGGCCCGGGTCCCTGTTACTTCAAAAGTTTCAGCAACCGTGTCTTTCAAATAATTATGCCCCAGAATCTGCTGATATTCGATGGTACCCTGGTCATTTAATCGAATGATCTCGTCATAATATGGTCCTCGTCCTCTGTCATTAAATTCAAATTCAAAGCGATAGTCACCTCCGTCATCTTTCCAGCTATTCTGGTATCCAGCGATTCTGTCTCCGAAATAAATGTTGTAGGAGAGAGAATCGAAATCATCATAGGAGACCATGGGTGAGGTTTGTTCTTTGCATCCAAGAGTCAGTATGAGTCCCAGAAGGATGGGGCATAGGTTATGTGGTCGCATGGAGATTTTCGGTTTAGCAGGATTTAAGATAAACAAAGTTTGGTTCTTCTATCGCCGAAATATCAAGACCTTTCCAGCGCAACCCATATGTTCCGAAAAGATTTCATTCTTTTTTTGTTTTCCAGCTCGCCATTTACCATAAATATCCTTCCCAGGTCCTTTTCCGGATCAAAATAAAGAACGGCAGCCAATCCGGGATCTCCTCCTGTGTGACCTATTAATCCCGACTGACGATAATTCCAGAACACCGCAACTTTTTTGTCCCCGTACTCAAAAAGTGGACTGAACAGGATCTTATAGCTTTCTTTTGTAAGCAGTGTGCCCTTTCCGTAGTATCCTCTCATCATTTCCCGGAGGTATTTTGAAAGGTCTTCGACATTGGTTCGGAGCCCACCGTCAGGGTACGTAACAAGCGAATAGGGGGTAATCGTTTTACCGGAGTTTTTGTGCAAATCGGAGTGAACATCAGGAGATACCATGTCATAAAACCAGACGGTCGAATCCATCCCCAACGGATTGAAAACATAGTCTGCACAAAAGGCTGTGAATGGAATACTGGTTGCTTGATCAATGATATAAGCGAGCAGGGCGGAAGCGACATTGGAATACTTGTATACTTCCCCCGGTTTTTCACTGGTAAAAGTTCGCCTGCTATGCCATTTGCCTTCAGGTGAAAAGTAGTTGAATAGAAACTCCTCAAGGGGCATGAGTGCTTCACCTTCATCGACATAAGCTTTAGTTAAGTATTTCAGACGGTCTCTGATCGTGCTGGTATGCGTTACAAGGTGCCGGATCAATATCGGCTCATCATGTTTGGGGTGTTTAATATCATAAGGCAGGAACCGATCAATCGGATCATCCAGACTTAAGCGCCCCATTTCCACAGCCTTCATCAGTGCCAGCCCAATGAATGTTTTGCTGATGGATCCGATCGGCTGAATGGTTTTTGTGGAATAAGATTGCCGTCCT
This sequence comes from Cyclobacteriaceae bacterium, assembly GCA_028278225.1. Lineage (GTDB taxonomy): Bacteria > Bacteroidota > Bacteroidia > Cytophagales > Cyclobacteriaceae > JANQEU01. Next base: position 270,750 of record JANQEU010000045.1, on the reverse strand, counting down.
TCATTGTCCATATGGCCGAATCCTTCCAGAAACAGGATTTCTTCACTGGTGACCCTGGCAACCGCAAAACCAATAAAAGGACTTTCCTTCTGTATAGAGTCAAGTTTTTCCGACAAGGATCTTTGGGCAACTAAACCACTACATGGAAACAGAAGTAATAAAAAAGGAAGTGAGGAGTTCCGCCAAAATTTCATTTATTGTAGTAATTATTCAGCAGCTGGGTAGGTTCATGAACGCTGTATTTGAGATGTCGTGGCTTGATAAGGTTCTTAGCGTTGAAGTTTCCTGTGAACTTATAATCGCCAATATCATTCAGCGCCAGGATCTGGCCGTTTGAAGCATCAACCATGAGCCACATGAACCGGTTGTGCTGATAGGAAAATATTGTTTTTATATATGCGGCATTCTCTCTTTTTTCCAATATCACTGACAGGTAATCTTTAAAAGAAACCACTTCAAAATCATACTCGTAATAATCTCCGAAACTACCGATCACTTCGTCTTCGAAATAGTCCGACAGGTAATATGACTTCACGGATTTCAGTCTTTCGATATTTTTTGGTACATCAACAAAGTCTGCTCTCATAATCCCATCGGTAGAGCTTTTAACCAAAATATCTATCTGTTGACACAGGTAGAGGTAATCATGCTTTCCAAGCTCATCATTGATAAAGGTGAATACAGAGGCTACTTTTTCCTTTTTACCGTCGAAAACGGATAGAATAAAATCATAGTACAAAAGCGGAACATTGGAATATGCGAAAGTATTGATCTCATTTTCAGCCACCGGATCCCCTGTGCCTGAAGTTCCCATTACCCAGTGCAGCAGGGATCCATCCACGTACCTGACCCCATACCTTATTTCTTCACTAAGAGATTCACGCTGAATCAAAAAAGCATAATTATTACTTTTTTGCCTCTTCAGGTCTTTGATCTCATCCGGAGTCATGAAAACAACCTCACCATTATAATCCTCAGTGAAAGCTTCCTTTAAGACAATATTCATTGCCTCTTCCACCTCTGTTTCTTCCGGCAGGAGTTGCACGGCAAGAGGGCGTTCAAGGATTAATCTCGCCTCGTTTAATTTCGGATAAAGGTATTGAGCCAGCGGGCTATTTATGGAGGCAACAGAGAATATTACAAAGAGTATCAAACAGCGAGTCATACCGCTAATATGCACCATATTAACAGTATGACCTAGATATTTGTGTAAAGATCAATGTATCTAAAACTGAATCCTGTATTGAATATCCGGGAAAAAACCGATCTGCTCAATCAGGTTCACCTCATCGGTCACCTGGTTATATCGTCTTACAAATTCGTTTTTCCTGTCGGTGACATTCTGCAGATCGATATAAAAGTGATGGGAAATATTTCGTTTGATGCTGTTTACCCTGATACCGAGTTTTACATCCCAGCGAAAGTAACTTCCGTAACGCTCTGAAAAGGCCACGTCTTCCCGCCTCACCTCTCTTCCAGCGTTGGCCCGGGTGGCTGCCAGGTCTACGGGAGTGTAGGGCTTCCCTCCTGAAGTGGTCAGCTTGGTGTCAAATGTCCAGGCATTTTGATTGTTGCGGCCAAAATTCCATTCCTTGCCTCCCAATAAATTCAGGACGTAGTTATTGTTAAAGGAGGTACTTCTTTGGACTCCGTCACTGCCCTGGTAGGTGGATTCATAAAGCGAGGTCGTGAGAAGGGTATAGTAGCCACGGCTGTAAAACTTTTCCAACGTAAATTCTATACCGTAATTTTTAGCCTCTCCTTTATTTACCAGTGATCCTCTTTCCAGATAAACAAAGTCCGAACCCTCATTGATAATGGCATAGCTGGACGGGATTGATTCAACCGGTATATGGTAGAGGGACTGATAATAAGCTTCAGCCTTCATTCGCCAATCCTGACCAATATTATGATCATACCCCAGGACAAAGTGGTGACTTTTCAGGAAATCCAGGTTAACATTGGTCCTTTCAAAATTTCCCGGGCTTGTTTCCTCCTCATAGAACAGGATGGGAGCAGGTGCGGTTTGCGTATGTAATCCATAAGCCAAACTCCACCTCTGGACGGGACTCATTTGCCAGCTAAGGCCAATTCTGGGTTCGATGGAAATTTCATCATTCAGATCGAAATACTGGCTATGTATTCCAAAGGTTGAGCTGAAATTGTCGCTGAACCTGTACTCAGCCTGCCCAAAGACCTGTGTCAGGGAGTACAATTCGTTCATGTCCCGTACAGTCAGGAAATAATCCGGGACGGAATCGAGATCATTGTCAGGAATAGAAACCCTATTGTCCCGGTCTCTATTGTAGAAGCCTGGATTGTAAAACTCAGTCAGAAATCCGGTTCGGAGATTCCATCTGGAATTGAATTTCTTATTAAGTATAGACGTGATGGTATACCTCATTTCGTTGTTATCCACCTCCGTAGCCCTGTATTTGACAATTTTGTTACCTGCATCGTCCCTTACAAAATTGTCCTGCAGATATTCATTACCATTGGCAGAAATCCCGGCACCCGTCTTTAAGTAGGTGTGCTTGTTAATACGTAGCAGATGATTCAATCCAATAAGTCCAAGGTGATTGGATACAAAAGCATCAACATTGGGATTGGCGAAAAGATCTTTTTCATCAATCTCATCCCCATAGAAATCTATGCTGCTCAAAGCGCCAAATCCAAATAGTTCAAATCTCCCAAATTTGCTGTCTCCAAGGTTTACTTTAAACGAAAGATCCTGGTAATATGGAATCGCGCTGGTCCCCGTAGCAGCCAGACTTGCAATGCCATACCTGTAAGAACCTACAAAAGAACCGTTGTTTTGTTTGTTCAATGGACCCTCAGCCATAAATTCCAGGCCATTGAATCCCAACTGTCCCGTAAATTCGTACTTGTCCGTATTCCCGTTTCGAAACTGTATGTCAAATACGGCACCATTGGCATTTCCGTATTCGGCAGGGAAGGCGCTTGTCAGAAAATCCGAAGTCCTTAATAAGTTAGTATTCAAGGCATTGACAGGCCCCCCGGTTGTGCCAAGTGTTGCAAAGTGATTGGTTGTCGGAACAGGGATCCCTTCTATACGCCACCCGAGGGCGCTTGGAGAATTGCCGCGAACAACAATATCATTTCGTGAATCATTTGGGGCGCTTACACCTGCGAATGAGGTTGCGAGCCGTGCAACATCATTTCTTCCACCGGAGAACCTTGTTACCTCTTCCAGGCTGAAGGTCCTGGCACTTACTTTGGCCATTTCGTTAATAGGAAGATCTTTATTGGCATCGGCCGTTACGACGATTTCTTCAAGACTTTCTACCGATTCCTCCAGTTTAATGGGAAGAATGACTTCTTTTCCCACAGTGACCAGTACGTTTGGTATATTGATCGACTTATACCCTACATAGGACACTGCCAGATTTTGACGCCCAATCGGTGCATCTTCAATTCTGAAATTACCTTCAATGTCAGTAATAGTTCCAATGACCGGGTCTGAATCCACTACCTGAATTGTAGCTCCGATCAAGGGGTATTCGGCCTGGGCATCCAGAATAGTTCCCTTTATCACTTGAGTTTGAGCATTGGCAGCCACGCTAATGACTGCAATGATCACTCCGGAGATGAGTTTAAGGCTTTTTGACTTCATTACTAAATTGTTTTAAAGTTGGCATGTGAAGTAACGGGACTGCCAATACCGATGTGATCAAAATCTTCCTGAGTCCGGGATTTTCCGGCTTGAGGCCAGTTATTTGTACCTGAATCGTATTTCGGCGTCAGGCAAACAGAAAATGCAGATTGACCAGCTAAAAATCAGATTTCAGGTAAAAAAATACCTGCTTAAGAATGATTTGGTGCCAAATTGAAATGTAAACCGCATTAAATTGAGTAGAATTTAGTCATGCCAAGAGTTGAGCGATACATACGTTGGATTGGGATTCCCGTTGTTGCATTCCTGCCCTATTTTCTGGTGGACCATAGTGATCATCATGGTTTTACATTTTGGGAGAATTATGGTATTTCTGTTGTGTTCACCGCGGTCTTTTGGAATGGTGCATTTTTGATCTTTCTGCTCTATCGTCTGAAATTTCCAAAAATCAGTCAAACTGCCAGGCGACTTACTTTGATCATTTTGACAATGATCCTGTTTATCCTGGTCACCACACCCATAATAAAACTTGTGCTCGGTCTGAGTACCTGGGAGTCGTTGAAAGATTTGAGTGACTTGTTTGCATTTCTCCCTGTGACAATACTCATTTCCGTTTTTATCGGTTCCATTTATGAAGGCGCCTTCTTTTTTGACAAATGGAAGAAAACGATACGGATCAACGAAGAGCTCAAAAACCAGCAGATAAGGACGCAGCTTGAAGTTTTACAAAACCAAATGAGTCCTCATTTCCTGTTTAACAGCTTAAATGCGCTTACCACGCTGATTGCCGAAGATCAGGAAACGGCTATAGAGTTCACACAAAAACTATCCGAGGTGTACCGGTATATCTTACAAAACAAGCAGCGCGAGCTCGTCCTTTTATCCGAGGAATTGGAATTTGCCGGATCCTATGTTTATCTGTTGCAAATGAGGTACCCGAAAAATCTAAAAGTTGAATTTAAGATCTCAGATCATGCCAGAGACCAGTTCATTGCTCCAATGACCCTGCAAATGCTGATCGAAAATGCAATTAAACACAATGTGATTTCTTACACCGATCCACTGGGAATCACTATAATGACTGACGCTGAAAACCAGATCATTGTTGAAAACAATTTCCAGCCTAAGTCGATTGTGCAAAAGGGAACAAAAACAGGATTGGCCAACATCAGAAACAGGTATTCCTTTTTTGGAAATAAAGAAATTGTCGTATCCAATTCCAAAGATTATTTTACCGTCAAGGTCCCGTTAATTAACTTAATCCGTGAAACTGATTATGTTAGTGTTAATCACGGATGAATGTAGTAATTATCGAAGATGAAGCTCCTGCATTTCGCAGACTTCAAAAAATATTGGAGGAACTCGACCCCGGGATAAATATTGTTGAGGTATTTGGCACCGTTTCCGAAAGCGTCTCCTGGTTCAATACCCATGATCTGCCCGATCTCATTTTTATGGATATTCAGCTAAGTGATGGGATAAGCTTTGAAATATTTGACCAGGTGAGGATTGATAAACCGGTCATATTCACTACGGCATTTGATGAGTATATGCTAAAGGCATTTAAAGTGAACAGCATAGATTATTTGCTGAAACCCATCAATAAAACAGATGTCCGTGCCAGTCTTGAAAAGTACAGGAATTTACAGAAGAACTTTAGTTCGGACAGTAAAGACCTTGATCTGAATGAGTTGGTAAAGAGCATCCAGCTTGATGAAAAGAAATACAGGAGTCGATTCCTGGTAAAATTAGGGGACAAGTTAATTGCAGTTGAAACTACCGATATTGCCTTTTTCAATACCCATATGGGGATAGTCTATCTGGTTACGGATCGTGGTAAAAAGTATATTACGGATTTCAACCTTGATGAATTGATGACCTTACTGGACCCCGAAAAATTCTATCGGGCCAATCGCCAGTACATTGTTAATTTCAATTCCGTACAAACCGTTCATAAGTACTATAAAGGAAAATTGCTTTTGGAACTGGAGCCGGTGCCGGAGGAGCAGGTGGTTATCAGCGCGGAAAAAGCATCGGATTTCAAAAAATGGTTTGGGGGGGAGTAGGAAACAAGTATCAAGTCAGGCATGCTCTGACGGGCCCAAGTCTGGTTCTTACCGCCTTTAGCTTCACCATAAAAATATTCACGTAGCGCTGCTATGCTTAATTTTTATGCCCTTGCTAAAGAACGATAATAACTGCGACTTAACCATCATTCCATGATTGACCTGACACTAACTCCTCTGATATCGTTTTACAAACCTCCGGAGGATTTCCATTGGCACGGTTACCTTGATTTTTGAATTCTTTTCAATCAATTCATCAGCCTTGTGAGGTTCAAAATATCCGTGATGCTTGTAAACGTTAATTCTCAATTCAATTCCTTCCTGATCCAATTCAGTGTGGAATTGAGTAGCGTAAATATTCTCTTTTAATCGTACCATGTGGATGGGGCAATTCACGGAGCTCAGAAGTATGACCATACCTTCCGTGATATTTTGGCATGCCTCCTTGTGCCCGGCAAATGCATCAAACCTTTGAGGCAGGCCATTAAGCAGTGGGTCATCTGCCGGCTGGCGGAACAATTCGACATGCCCCACATCCTCGTAGTATTTTTCCTTTGAAACAACCCCACCACAATAACGGGCCAGAATACCTAAACCGTAGCATGTCCCGAGATAAGGGAAATCCCTTTCCAGGATCTCCGGAAGTAAACGATTCAGGTCTGCTTCAAATCGTATCTGGTAAGCCTCTTTCTTATCCTCAGGATCACTGACATTGCTTGGGCCTCCGCCAACTATAACACCCGCATAGTCCTCCAGATCGATCTCCGGTATTCCTTCAACCTCCATTCGGACCCTGTGTACCTCACCAGGTGCCAGTTCGCCATACTTGCAAATTGATTCGAACTCATTGTCCGCAGCTTCATCAATAGGGCGTAATTGTAGAATGAGGAACGGTTTCATTGAATAAAGTAGACTGACTCAAAAATAAATCCAATTACCGGACTCGTCCTGGTACTTCCTTTTTATATGGGAAATACAACTCCCATGAAGCCGGAACAGATCCTTGAGTTTTTTACTTCTTCCTGAGTCAGTCCAAGACAATTATGCCTTTTTAGTCCATACTCCCAGTATCAGACCGGAGACACCCCAGCCAACCATTTGGAAGCCTCCATCTAACCATGCCAGATAATATTCTGTCTGCGCAAACATTCCTCCTGACATTTTAGGAAGGGTATAGAAGAAAAATGCAATGAGTACGCCATTGATTAATCCGGACTGAATGGACTGGACATTCAATTTTGTGAAAACCCAGGCTAACATGTACACAGCACCTGCACTGGCCACCAAATTAGTGACCCATAGGCCGATAGATCCCGATCCGGACTCGGCATCGGCTTGTGTTAGTCCCACAGCCTCCATCCAGGCATCTCCAAAAAGCGGTCCATACCAAAGGAAACCAAGTATATGTAGCCAAATGACAGATACCCATACAGCCCCGTGATTGATTTTGATCTCATTCATAATTGTTATTTAACGTTTGGTTAGTATCAACTTGATAGCCGGCAGATATTAAATATAAGGATTTTCAGAATAAAGCACCCGGTGAAAAGAATATGACGGAATTTCGTATAGTAGTTAGGCAGGCAAATATTAATATGAAGACTACTACAAGATCAAGGAGGAATTTTGTCAGGAAAATAGCTTCTTACACTGCCCTGGCATCGGCTTCCGATTCCCTTTTTGCCAATATCATCATACCGAGACAGCGGAAGCTGGGTGTGGCGTTGGTCGGTTTGGGCTACTATAGTACGGACTTGCTTGCTCCGGCCCTGCAACGAACCAATCATTGCGAACTAAGAGGTATCGTAACCGGTAGTCCCCATAAAATCCCTGTGTGGCAGAAAAGATACGGTATCAAAGACAGCAGTGTTTACAATTATCAAACGATGCATAAAATAGCTGATAATGATGAGATTGACGCTATTTACATTGTGTTGCCAACGGGGTTGCATAGCGCCTACAGTATCATTGCGGCCAATGCGGGAAAACACGTATGGTGCGAAAAACCAATGGCCAGGACCGTACAGGAGTGTGAGTCCATGATTGACGCCTGCAAAAAGAACAAAGTCAAACTCAGTATAGGATACAGAATGCAACACGAGCCAAACACCCAGACACTTATACGATGGAGTTCGGAAAAACCATACGGCCGCATTTCGAAAGTTGTGGCCAGGGCGGGTTACTACGACGGCCGGTCCAACCACTGGAAACAGGATAAGGAGCTTGGAGGCGGGGCAATGTATGATATGGGAGTGTATCCCCTGAATGCTTCAAGGTATGTAACCGGTGAAGAGCCAATTTCCGTAACCGCACGACATTCTACCAACAGACCCGGTATCTATACCGAGGTAGATGAAACTACGACTTTTACTCTGAAATTTCCGGGTGGTACCATCGCTGAATGTGAAACAAGTCTTGGAAAAGGAATGAACGAACTGATGGTGACATGCGAAGATGGCTGGTACGGGTTATCCCCGTTTCAGGCGTACGGCGGCATACGAGGCAGGACAAGTGATGGCATATCTTTAAATCGGCACATTCCTAATCAGCAGGCCAGGCAAATGGATGATAATGCATTGGCCATAAAAAACAATGAAGACGTACTGGTACCAGGCGAAGAGGGCCTAAAAGATATAAAAGTGGTCGAAGCAGTGTACCTGTCAGCCGCAAAATCGGAAAGCATAAAACTTTAACCGCCTAGTTGATCGCGTCGATGACCGGGGAGTAATCAATGGATACGACCCAATACAAGATAATCATCACGATGATGAGTGTAATAAATACAATGTAAACGAACCTCCATTGATTTTTTCTGCGCTCCCGCTTCAATCTTGATTTGAATCGCTCAATTTCCGAAAAAGAACCTTCTTTGAAAGTCATGGGTTTCGGCGGTTGAGACGAATCGAAATCATCATACAGGTCTTTTAATTTCTGTCGTTTGCGCAACAAACTCAGGTTTTGTTTGTGCGATCTGATCATGCTGTCAATTGGACCTCCGAATGACATAATAATAGTGTGATGCTACACTATGTTTAACGTGTATTACACCATATTGGATACCCAAGAAGTCAGTAACCATCGGACGTGTGTGGTGACCATGTTCTCGCATTTTGCAAGTTCCGGATCATGAAAACTTTACCAATGGATTATTCATGCTCATATCTTATTATACCCGTTCAGTTGAATTGGGTATTTCAAGTCACTTGATTGGACTACTTTCGGACACGTATGATAGAGCTAAATATGAAAAAGTTTAAAACCATCTTCTACCCAATTTACATTCTGACGATCATCCTTGTGATCGCAATGTCCTTTAACATTTATGAATCGTTGAACCTGCTTCAGAAATTGGGTTGGTTTAAATATTTCTCTGATCTTCCTTTCCTGGGCAGAAATCTGCTTTTGTTCCTCTGCGGCCTTATGATCATCGAACTGATCATTCAAAACACCAAGGTCTTCAGGTTTAGAAGGGCCTGAACTTCCGGAATATACAACCGTACCAAACGACTCTGTATCAATCTCTTTTCCAGGATTGAAGCTCTAGGATATTTCCTTCGGGATCTCGGGCGTAGGTAAAAGTCAGGTTTCCCACACCTTCAATGTTCCGGTGAATGATCTCGCCAAGTTTCTGACCCCCGTTCCGGATGACTTTTTCCAAAGTTTCCTCAACACCGGGTACTTCGAAAGCGATGTGTCCATATCCTTTTCTATTGGCAACCGGAGACAGATTTTTTTCCACTTCATCATATTGATATATTTCCAAAGTGGGGCCGGTTGAGCCATGTCCGGGTAACCGAAGATGGACACCTTTCAAATGGGCATTCTTTAATCCCGTACCTCTGTCCAGCCATTTTCCGGATTGATCCCGTTGGGGCGGTACAATTTCACAGTCAAATACATGAACGTAAAAGTCCGAAAGCGGCTGCCAGTCTTCACTGATGATGTTGACATGGGCAAATCTCATGATACTAAGTTAACCGGAACGGTGAGATGAGGCAGGCTTCACAATAATATTTACAATTATGAGGAAAACATTATAATATTCTTTACGTTTATGAGGAATATAGAATATCCCAATATGAAAGGTACGTACTTAGGTGAATTCGAAGAGCTCATTTTGCTTACGGTGGCATCAATGGCAGAGGACGCATATGCTGTGACCATCAAGGATGAGGTGCAGATCATTGCAGGCAGGAAAGTCAATATCAGCGCAGTGCATTCTGCATTGTACAGGCTGGAAAGAAAGGGGTTTCTAACTTCAAATTTCGGAGGCGCCACCCAAAAAAGAGGAGGAAAGAAGAAACGCTATTTTCATGTGACTAATGCCGGATATGAGGTACTCAGGATAGCCAAAGACATGAAAGAACAACTCTGGAAAAATATTCCGCAACTCTCGATTGTGACATATTGAGGGTAACATTTTTGAGCAGTGAACACTTACAGGGGTGACAGCAAACCTCCCGGAATAGGGACATTTTTATTACGAAAGATATATGATGACGATCTGTTTGATGACGTTTCGGGAGATCTCCAGGAAATATACTCAAATAAGGTACTTACGCATGGAAGAATTCTGGCGTCTGCTTTTTATTTGATTGATGTGGTTCTTTCAGTTCGCAATTATGATCTGAAATCAAGGAAAAAAATAACTCAAAATAATTCGATCCCAATGTTTAAAAATTATCTCAAGATCACCCTCAGGAACATTTCAAAGAACAAGATTTATTCAGGTTTGAATATCATAGGACTGGCGCTTGGTATGGCCGCTTGTCTGTTCATTTTACAGTATGTATCCTATGAACGAAGCTATGACAAGTTTCACGAGAATCATGAAGACCTCTATCGTGTAAGGTACAAGGTCTATCGAAATGGTGAGTTGAATATAGATTGTGCGGCGGCAGTGCCGAGAGTGGGACCTTTCATGAAAGAAAAAATGCCTGAAGTACGAGCTTTCGCACGGGCTTATCCGACCTCCGGTGTGGTTACGTATAAAGAAACCAAATTCCGGGAGGAGCGTATGCATATTGCCGATCCCGATTTTCTTAAAATCTTCACATTCCCATTGATCGAGGGAGATGTGGAAACAGCGCTGGCCGAACCGAATACTGTAGTGATATCCGAGACTGCGGCAAAAAAATATTTCGGTAATACTGATCCCATAGGGAAGATGATGAATGTAGATGGTGAACACAGTGTATCGGTTACAGCTGTTGCAAAAGATGTTCCCAACAATTCCCATATAAAATTTGATTTTCTCATTTCTTATGAAACCCTAAACAATCAGACCCGAAATGATGACGGTAGTTCAAGTTCGGAAACGGCCTGGGGGTGGTATGATTTCAACACCTATGTGTTATTGGAACCCGGGACTGATATTGCAGATTATGATACACGATTTGCCGAGTACCTATGGGATGAACGTGGGGAGACTTTTGAAAAGTACAACTTCAAAGCTGAGTTTCCCCTGCAACCCATTACGGATATTCATCTGTACTCCAATTTGCTACAGGAGTCTGAACCTGAAGAACAGGGAGATGGCGATGCAGTATTCTTTCTGACCATAATTGCCTTTTTCATTTTATTGATTGCATGGATAAACTATGTGAATCTGTCGACAGCCCGGTCAATAGAAAGGGCAAAAGAAGTTGGGATCAGGAAAACAATGGGAGCCTACAGAAAACAACTGATCTACCAATTTATATCCGAATCGTTTATTTTGAACCTTATTGCCATGATCCTGGGATTGGGTATTGTCGTCCTTGGTATAAAAAATTTCAATCAGCTTACGGACTCACAGTTGAGTCTTCAATTCCTCCTGGACCCTGTTTTTTGGATTGTCCTCGTGGCTATTTTCATTACGGGATCTGTTTTTTCAGGATTGTATCCGGCATTCATCCTTTCATCCTACAAACCGGTTTCTGTCCTGAAAGGCCGACTATCAGCAGGCCGATCCGGCAATTATTTGAGACGAATATTGGTAGTCTTTCAGTTTGCAGCTTCAATTACCCTGATAGCCGGGACAATTGTGGTCTATCAGCAGTTGGGACATATGAAAGCTTTAGATCTGGGGTTTGATATGACTGAAACGCTTGTGGTGAAAGGGCCGGATGTTTTTGGGGCGGACTCTCTTTACGAATCGACGGTAGAAACTTTCCGTAATGAACTACTCAAAAATCCTGAAATCGGGCAGATAACTGCCAGCTCCAATGTTCCTGGAGATGAGATCTTCTGGACCAATGGCATCAAAAAACATACAGAGGGCCGTGATAGTTACAAGATCATTTATAATGTTGGTATCGATTATAACTATTTCCCGGCATACGACATTGAAATTCTGGCAGGGCGGAATTACGGACCTACTTTTACGACTGATACAGGATCTCTTATCTTAAATGAAGCTGCGATTCCATACCTGGGATTTGAATCGGCTGAGGAGGCGATCAATCAAAAAGTAACATTTTGGGGACAACCCAAGACGATAGTCGGGATAGTGGACAATTACAATCAGATGTCTGCCAAGGCAGAAGTATCTCCAATCGCTTTCCCATTGGTTTTACGTGCTTCAAGTTATTATACGCTAAAGCTGAAGGGAGATAATTATCAATCTGCCCTGGAGAAGGTGCAGGCCGAATACAATGGATTTTTCCCTGGTAATCCATTCGATTACTTTTTCCTGGATGAGTTTTTCAACCGGCAGTATAACAATGAACAGAAGTTCAGCAGGGTATTTACACTCTTTGCCGGGTTTGCCATCATAGTAGCGTGCCTGGGACTCTTCGGGCTTTCGTCTTTCAGCGCGTTGCAAAGGACAAAAGAAATCGGGATCAGGAAGGCCATCGGTGCTAATATCCGAAACATTGTCTTTCTATTGTCAAGGGAATTTGTGATTTTGGTCTTGATTGCCAATGTAATCGCCTGGCCTGCCGTTTATTTTATAATGGATAATTGGCTGAATAATTTCGCCAATCGAATTGTCATAGGACTGCCTGTTTTTCTTTTTTCCGGAGTGCTGGTGATCCTGATCGCAATAATGACGGTAGGATATAAAACCGTGTTGACGGCCCGGTCCAATCCCGTAAATGCCCTGAGGTATGAATGACCATTCTCAAGAGCAAATTAAATAACGTCTTGTCATATTGAGCTTGTCGAAATGGGGTTTCGGCAAGCTCAACCTGACAACGTTTTTTAGCTTTTGAAACACTTTTAGCTTTTGAGACAATTCCTTCTCACACGGCGAGAAGTTTACCGTACGCTTTCATACGAAAGGCGATCATGAGGCTTGCTCAATACAACTTGCCACAGGCCGTTAACTCCCGACCTGAAAGTTCCGGCACAGCTTAGTAAATAGTATTTCCACATACGATAAAACCTGGTGTCATAGTTTGCATTGATGTCATTCCACCGGCTGGTGAAATTGTCATGCCAGTGCATGAGCGTTTTATCATAGTATTCGCCAAAGTTGTGCCAGTCCTCAATTTTGAAGAGATGATCAATTGCACGTGTAATTCTGGCAGCTGTCGGTAAAATGGCATTGGGAAAGATGTATTTGTCTAACCATGGGTCCATACCATAGCCATCAGTCTCGTTTGCTCCGATAGTGTGTAACAGATGTAATCCTCCATCCTTAAGACATCTGTTTACGGTTTTGAAATAATCGACATAGTTGCGTCTGCCTACGTGCTCAAACATTCCGACAGAAACTATCCGGTCAAACTTATCTTCAATTTCACGGTAATCCCGAAGCATTATTTGCACATCCATACCTTCACAGTTTTCAATGGCCCATTGTTCCTGATCCCGGGAAATTGTTATTCCGGTTACATGAACCCCATGTTTCTCTGCAAGAAATTTAGCCAGGCCACCCCATCCACAACCAATATCCAGGACGGTCATTCCCGGTTCGAGTTTTAACTTCCTGGCAATCAACTCCAGTTTGGCCTCCTGGGCCTCATCCAGGGTTTTCGCATCTTTCCAGTAACCACAGCTGTAGATCATGCGTTGATCCAGCATAGTCCGGAAGAGATCATGCCCTAAATCATAATGCTTTTTGCCCACAATGAATGATCTGGTTTTGGTTTGAAGATTCAGGATCCTGGTTTTGATCAACGCCTGAAGCAGGGTAAGGGAACGACGGACCTTTTTTTCCACCTCTGCATTCAGTAGTCGGCAGATCAGTTGGTCAATAGCCTGACAATCCCACCAGCCATCCATATACGACTCGCCAAGTGCCAGTGATCCACCAGCCAGTACACGAGAAGGAAATCGTCGGTTATTTATCTGGATGTCCCAGGGATTACTGCCATTTAACCGGATACCGACAGAATCCAGTAAATCTTCCAGTTTTTTAAAGAATCTGTTATTCTCCATTTCAGCAAGATTTTGACACTATTCATATCTAATTTATTAAACGGAGACAAAAAAAGATAGATTTACCTATCATTGATCTGCCCTAAATCAACGGAAATGCAGAAGTTTATTACAGCCTTATTCTATTTTTCGCTTTTAAGTTGCTTTGGGATTTTGAGTTGTTCGGTAAGGGATTCCGATACACTAATAGCACATCCCAATGTACTATTTATTGCTATCGATGACCTGAATGACTGGGTGGAGCCGCTTGCCGGGCATGACCAGGCCATGACACCGTATTTGGACAGTTTTTCGAAGCAGGCCGTAAACTTCACCAAAAACTATTGTACGAGTCCGGGCTGCAACCCATCCCGGTCAACTCTGATGACAGGTCTTCACACATTCAATTCAGGCATGTACTCCAACTACCAGGATTGGCGAAAAGTCCCCAGGCTAGCCGAAGTTCCTACTTTGGGCAGATATTTTCGTGACAATGGCTACTACACGGCAGGTGCAGGTAAAATATTTCACTACCAGCAAGTGGATACTACATGCTGGGATGAATACTTTCCCTCGCAACTTCAGCCCATGCCCCGAAACTACATACCCGATGGTGCACCGGTCAACATGCCGAAATTTACGTACATGTACAATGCTTTTGACTGGACATCCATTCCGATTTCCGATGAGGAAACCGGGGATTTCAAAAGTGTGAATTATGTGTCGCGGCAGCTACTCAAGGATCACGACAAACCCTTTTTCCTGGCGTGCGGAATATACAGGCCCCATCTGCCGTGGTATGTGCCACAGGAATACTTTGACCGCTTTCCCCTGGATCAGATCCGGTTGCCGCCATTGATGGATGGCGATACTTCCGATCTTGGGCACCGGGCCAGGGAACTCATCACCAGAGGGGGGAATTATCATCGACATGTAGTAGAGGCCGGCCAGTGGAAACAAGCGGTACAGGGTTATCTGGCTTCTGTTTCATTTGCTGATGCGATGGTTGGCAGGTTGTTACAAAATCTGGAGAATAGTCAATATGCAGAAAATACAATTGTGGTGATCTGGTCGGATCACGGCTGGCAACTGGGTGAGAAGATGCATTGGAGGAAATTTGCACTTTGGGAAAATGTGATCAGGACAGTTCAGATGATCAAGGTTCCAAAGGGTATCCGGGAATTACCGGCTGGTTCCGTGACAGGAGGCACGACGGAAAGTTTAACTTCCTTGTTGGATCTGTATCCGACTTTAGTGGCGTTATGTGGTCTTCCGGCCAGGGAAGACCTGGACGGACAAAGCCTCGTTCCACTGCTTAGTGATCCTGAAAGAGAGATTCCAAGACCGATAATCACAACCTACGATTTTGCTGATTATTCCGTTCGTTATGAGGATTGGCACTATATCAAATATGTCGATGATAACGAGGAATTATACAACCTGGAAGATGATCCAAACGAGTGGTATAATCTCGCTTATTCGGGCGAATTTGATGTTATCAGGCAGAAGCTTTCAGATTTTATTCCTAAAAACGCCGTTCCTCTTCCGGAAGAATCATTGATTGAGCTGCAGGAACACCATATCCCCCCTGTGAAATCCAGAGAATATTATTTCAGTGATGAAAGGAGGGAATGGATCAAGCGATTTGAAATTATCGATTAATTATCTCGATCAGTCTTTTCGTCTATGTGCAATTCGCCCAATCTCATGATTGACGTTCCGCTTCCCCAGCCTGATCCGTGATCACTTTGCATGTTTTTGACATGCAGAGGATGGATCCTATGTTCTCCATAACTCAATAGATCCAGGATCTTACCAGGCCGGTCGTGCCAGCTTGCCCAGGAAAGAGGAGACTCACCGTTCATATCCTTTAAAGTCTTATCCGCCCCCGCGTCAAGTAACAATTGAATGGTTTCCTCATTACCAAAGGCGGCAGCCCTGTGAAGCGGGGTTTCCTGTTTTGTAACGGCATCTCTCATGAACCCACCGGTTTCTTTGTTTGGCAACGTCTGTATATTAGGTTTGGCGCCATATGCAAGAAGCATTTTCACTATCAGGTTTGAAACAGGCCGGTTTGGCAAACACAAAGCATTGTGAAGTATGGATTCGCCAGTTTCTTCAATTGTGTAATTAGGGTCAGCACCCTGCTCCAGTAAAAACTGGCATAGTTGCCAATGACCATGAAATGCGGCGCCATTCAAATCGAAATTTGGTCCTAACATATCCAGGGTAGCACCTTCGGAAATCAGGTATTTTACACCTGTGAGGTCACCATAATAAGCACACCATTGCATTAGACTTGTACCATGCTGATCGGTGGAATTGGCGTCAAATCCATTTTCCAGTAATTCGAATATGAGATCGGTTCGGCCGTCAACAAATTTTTCTATCATGTTAATTCACTTTTTTCCCAGTCTCTTGTTCCGGTAATAAATTTTGGAAATCCCATTCAAAAGAATGAATAAATCATAATGAAATTACTAAAAACTGGGTTGACGTAGGTTGATCCCCTGTGTGTTCCCATGAGTTCTAAACTGAAAACGTCATTTGGACAACGCCTGATACATACATTTTCAATACTACATTTAGGAAATTGGTGAAACTTTTTTAGGTTTGTTACGAATACTACATTTAGGACATTGCAAAAACGAAAAGAGAATTATGAAGAAGTTTCAGTTGGGAGAGTTTGAGGAAATCGTGTTGCTGACCGTTGGCGTCCTGTATGATGAAGCCTATGGCGTAGCTATCAAGCAGGAGATAGAAAGACGATTGGGGAGAAAGGTAAGTGTTGGTGCTATGCAGTCTGCACTGCGCCGGATGGAAAAGAAGGGGTATCTGTCGAGCAGGGAGGGTGAGACGAACGCGAAGCGTGGGGGTAAGCCGAAGCGGTATTTCAACATCACTGCTTACGGCAGAAAGGCGCTTGAATACTCAAGGGACGTTCGGACTGAACTCTGGAATGCTATTCCGGAGATCGCTTTTGATGTGAAAATGGCATGATAAAAGAGTGGGCGGATCGGCTTTTCAGGTGGTATTGCCATCCGGATTATTATCCGGATATCAAGGGCGATCTGGAAGAATTATACAACGAACATTTACAAGGGAATGCCAGAATTGCTCAATACAGATATGCCGGGGATGTATTGCTGCTTTTCAGACCCACTTTAATAAGGCCGATAACAAAAAACTCAATAATAAAAGACACAGGTATGTTTCGAAATTATTTTAAAATCAGTGTAAGGAACCTCGTTAAACACAGGGTTTTCACAGGCATCAATGTCATTGGCCTGGCCTTCGGGCTCGCCTCTTTTCTTTTGATCAATGAGTACATTCGATTTGAGCGCAGCTACGATCGTTTCTTTACTGATTCCGATCAGCTTTATCGATTGACTACGGACCAGGTGGTGGATAGCGTCCTGGGCACGAGGGATGCCATGTCATTTCATCCATCGGGAAGAGCATTGGTAGAAGAGATTCCCTCAATCCTCAATTATACAACCACCTATAAGTTTGACGAAGTGATAGTCAGGAAAGGTGACCAGTTAATGACAGAAAAGAAAATTGTAGCAGCAGATTCGAATTACTTCAAGCTCTTTGACTACGAGATTATCTCAGGTGATCCTGAAACTATGCTGAATGATCCAAACAGCCTCGTGCTAACGGAGTCAAAGGCAAAAGCCTATTTTGGTGATCAAAATCCCATTGGCGAGACGATTGAATTGTTAGGGCGCTTTCAAAGACAATTTCAGGTAACAGGTTTGATCCGGGATACTCCTGAAAATACGCATTATAAGTTTGACATCCTCATGTCACTGAAAAGCATTCAGGATCGGTTAGACAATGATGGTTGGAATGGTTTCAACTACTACACCTATCTGTTGATCGATCGGAAAGCTGATATGGAGAAAGTACGGGAGCAAATGCCTGAGTTATCAAGAAAATATATTGGAGAGGACTCTAAACTGGTCTTCAACCTGCAGCCTGTAGAGGATATTCATCTATACTCTGATTTCACGTTCGAACCCGAGATCCATGGCAGTGCAAAATCAGTCAATTTCCTGGTGATCATCTCCGTTTTCATTCTCATGATTGCCTGGGTCAATTATGTCAATCTATCTACCGCCCGGGCTGTTGACCGGGCCAAGGAGGTAGGCTTGCGAAAAGTGATAGGTGCTCATAAAGGACAATTGATGTTTCAGTTCCTGTTTGAATCTTTACTGGTCAACTTGGTTGGCGCATTACTTGCTATTGGTGTGGCAGAATTGCTGTTGCCATATTTCAATCAGCTTATAGGTAAGGACATTACAGAACATGTGTGGAACCAGCCGGAATTTCTTAAAAGTCTGCTTGTTTTCTTTTTGATCGGAACAGCAGTTTCAGGTTTTTATCCGGCTATTGTTTTGTCGGAATTCAAGCCCGTGACCGTATTGAAAGGGAAATTCAGAAATTCAAAAAGCGGGGTCCTTCTTAGAAAGGGCCTGGTGGTGGTTCAGTTTGCCGCATCGCTGATTCTTATTGCCGGGACCTTCGTTGTGTTCAAACAGGTGAATTTCATGCAACAAAAGGATTTAGGTATGGATATTGACTATGTGATTGGATTCTCAAATCCTGGTTATAGTCGTGACCAGCGCGAGGAGATGACAGACAGATTTAAAATGTTCAAAGAGGACCTTAAAAATCATCATGCTATCATAAATGCCGGCATGGTCACAAACTTGCCGGGAGGCGGCAGCTCGGATATCAGCTCGACCAGCGGAGGTGTGAGAATAGTTGGGATGACCGATCGGCTGGAGGCCACAACTTATATGATGTGGAGTGATGAAGGTTACTATGAGACAATAGGAATGGAGCTGATAGGCGGAAGGTATCTTGACGAAGACCTTCAGATAGATTCGTCATCCTGTATTGTTAATGAGGCATTTGTGAGGAGATTTGGTATTTATAACCTGGATAGCGTGTTGAATGAAAAGATCATGTTTGGAAGAGATCCGGATAATGATAAATATCCGATTGTAGGTATTGTGAAAGATTTTAACAGGACATCCCTGAAAAAAGAGGTGGAGCCAACGGTAATGTTTTTGTGGGAAAGACCGAGTTATACATTGGTGAAACTTAATCCACAGAACTATCAGGAAGGTCTGGCCCATGTGGAGACAACCTGGAGCAAGTTCTTTTCGAATGCACCCTATGACTATACTTTCATCGACCAGCGGTTTGAGCGATTGTACCAGGAAGACAAACGATTTGGTAAGGTTTTCGGATCCTTTTCCGTGTTTGCCATCATTGTCGCCATTCTTGGTCTCTTTGGACTTTCGGCATTTATGGCCATTCAGCGTACCAAGGAAGTAGGGGTGAGGAAGGTAATGGGAGCTTCAGTTTTCAACATCATCGCTATTTTTTATAAGGACTTCCTGTCCTTGGTGGGCATTGCCGCTATAATCGGGATACCGATCGTTTATTATGCGATGGATTCCTGGCTGGACAATTACGCTTACAGGATAAATTTCCCCTGGGTACTCATAGGTCTGGCAATTTTGATGATTGTTTTATTTGCACTGCTTACAGTTGGCTATCAGACGTACAAAGTTGCAATCATCAATCCCAGCAAAACTTTGAGATACGAATAATGTCAACTCAAAGGTTCTGATTTTGAAGCACTGAGTGATTTTGTCCGGACAGCACCTCCTGATCCGCCTGAGCCTGTAAACCCCGGAACCAAAGCCGGATTATTTATATCGTTTGACGATCTCTGGGGGTATGTCGCAGGTTTCTTTTCGCCTCGTATCCGCAAGATGAAAAATTTTCCACCCTTCCGGAGTATTAATGAGGTGGAACGCATCGACACCGCAATGACTAAATGTATTGTCAATGTAGAAAGCGTACGCTACCCAGACAGATGCGAGTCCTCCATCAATTTCCACTTTTTCATTCCAGATAGGTTCCGACCATTGTTCCGCTTTTGGCTGACCGAATGCAGAAACTAACCTGCTTGCAGGACTTGACCGTAATTGAGTAGTGCCATTTTGGTCCTTGAACACCGTATACAATTTGGCATCCCTCGTAAATACAGAGGCGGCCAGTGTGCTGTCATTCGTTTCCATTGCCGTAAATAAATTATTTACCACGGTCATTACTTCGGTCTTCGAATCCTGTGCCTGCAGATCAGATAACTGCACAATCATGGCAACCATTAAGATGTTTTTCATGTCTTTGTATTGTGAATAATTTGGAACTGGCTGAAAAGAGCTTTCAACTTATCAAAAGGGATTTTAGTCTCGAAGAGCAATTTGATGCAGAGGCGGATAATCCTTTTGACCGGCTGCACGCTTTGCTGACCAGAGCTATCAGACACTATCTTGACATGGATTTTGGAGGATTGATGAGTATTCTTTACCGAATTGATGTTTCGGAATCCACGACGAAAGAGATACTTGAACTTTCTCATCCGGATGAAATTGCTTCTAATTTGGCATCAGCCATTATCCGGAGACAAAAACAGAAAGTGGAAACCCGACTTAAGTATAGTTCCGATTACACTATTTAGCTATCTGCATTGATTTGTAAAAACCGGAGTCATATCCGTTTTCGGACACTCCTGTATCCAATCGAACATAAAATCAATACCTCACCTTCACTCATTCCTGCATTTTGCGGCAATTTTGGGATAATTATTTTTGGCATCCTTTTGGATGGATCGGGATCATAACCTACAAACCGAGTAAGTGCTACGTAATATGTTAATCATCGCATGGAGAAATGCGATCCGCCATCAGAGGTTTACCATTCTAAACATTCTTGGTTTATGTATTGGTATTACTACCTGTTTGTCAATTGGATTATATGTTCATGGAGAACTTACCTATGATCATTTCCATCAACATGCTGATCGTTTGTTTCGGATCAACCAATCAAATATGTGGAATGATTGGGAGGGGGAGATGTCGGGTACAGGCCCTAACGTAGCTGTTGCGCTTAGAACGGATATTCCGGAATTTGATCAGGTGACCAGATTGCTGAATCCCGGTGAGTTCGTTGCGGCATATCAAACATCCAATGGCGAAATTGTCTCCATACTGCAGGACAATGTCCTTGTGGGAGAAGAGAATTTTTTCCATGTATTCTCATTTGAAATGATCCAGGGGGATCCCACCACTGCACTCAAAGGACCCAACAAAGTTGTAATTACCGAGGAAACGGCAAGAAAGTATTTCAAAATGGATAATCCGGTGGGGAAGATCCTTCAGATCAAAGGGAATGTTCTGGAAAGCTCTGATAAGATCGATGTTAAATGGGTTCCATTTATTGTGTCAGGTGTGATTGCTGATCCACCTTCAAATTCTCACATCCAATTTGACCTGATAACGTCAATGAGTAGTTATCCGGAAATCAAGCAGATGGAGTCCTTTTGGACGTGGACGGCATTTGTGAATTATGGACTGGTCAAAGAAGGTGTCGATCCGGATGCTTTGGATCAAAAGATACAGACCATACCTCCTAAATGGGCGAAGAGTACACTGGAAAGGGTGTTTGGTCAGACGTATGATGAATTTGAAGCCAGTGGCAATGCCTGGTCTCTGTACCTGCAACCTATCAAAGATGTATATCTCGGATCTCAGGGTTCCGGGAATAATCTGGGTCCCATTGGCAACGCCGGATCCTTGAGATTATTTTCTACGCTTGGCGTTTTCATTTTGATCCTCTCCTGCATCAATTTTATGAATTTGTCTACTGCCCGCGCAGCGACCAGGGCTAAAGAAGTTGGGATCCGAAAGGTATTAGGATCAGGAAAGGGAATGCTGATCAGCCAATTCACTTTTGAATCCGTCCTGTTCGTAGGGATAGGCACAATGCTTGCAATATTTATCACTGAAATCTCGATCGGGGCATTTAGCGATCTGGCAGGGAAAACAATTGATTTTCAACAGCAATTGGAGAATCCGGTTTTCTGGTTGGTGGTGTTGGTATTTGTGATTGTACTTGGTTTATTATCAGGTAGTTACCCATCATTTTACCTTGCATCTTTTCAGCCGGTTGACGTCATTAAAAATAAATTGACGACCGGTTATGGAGGGGAAAGGATACGAAATGCGTTAGTCGTATTTCAATTTGTCATCTCCATAGCGCTCATCATCGGAACCATATTCGTACAAAGACAGCTTCACTACATATCAGCTTTTGACCTGGGTTACGATAATGAGGGAATATTGCAGGTACATAACGTAGAACAGTTGGATGTTGAAATGGATGTTGTCAAAAATGTATTTGCCAATAATCCGAATTTCGCAACCGTTGGTGAATCTCACGAAGTACCACCTAATTTCAGACGTGGTGATTTGATTCAAAAGTTGGGATCGGAGGACATTAGTGTGAAAAGGATGAAATGTGATGCGAGCTATATTGATTTATTGGGCTTAAAGTTTGCGGCAGGCCGAAATTTCAATCCGGCACGTTTAACAGATCGACACAATGGCGTCATCTTAAATGCATCAGCTGTAAATGCGCTTGGGTGGTCACTGTCTGATATATCCATAGGCAAAACCATTTATCGCAGCGGGGTTGAGATGAATGTGATTGGTGTAGTGGATGATTTTCATTACAATAACCTCAGGATTGAAATCCAGCCGCTGGTTATCTACCACCTTGACAATCCTTATCTGCCTGACAGTGGCACGAATCCGTCTTTCCTTTCACTTCGGCTTGGTAAAAACGTTATGAACTCGCCTGTCCGGATTCAGTCCGCAATTGCTGAGGTGCGAGAGCATTTGAATAAGCTGGATTCCACCTTTCCGTTCGAATTTAGTTTTCTGGATTCTGCTTTTGAATCAAGCCTGAGAGCTGAGATCAAAGCCGGATACCTCCTGAATATATTCACCGTCCTGGCAATTTTCATTGCCTGTATTGGATTGTATGGATTAACAGCCTATTCTGCTGAGCAACGGACAAAAGAGCTGGGAATAAGGAAGATATTGGGAGCTAATGTAAGAGAATTGATCTTTTTGTTCACCCGGGATTTCACCAAGCTTATTGTCATTTCGATTTTCATCTCGGTACCAATGGCCTTCTATTTTGTACAGGACTGGCTTTCCGGTTTTGCTTACCGGACACCAATCGCCATTTGGGTTTTTATTTTGGCCGGGTCAATAGCAATTGTCATATCGTGGTCCACTGTAGCGATTCTTTCATTCAAAGCTGCAAGCGTTAACCCGGTGAACATAATTCGGAATGAGTGAGACGTACGGTTATCAAAGACCTTTGATCTTTCTTTTGATTTCCTTTATCTCACGATCACATTCCCCGGGCCTTCTCAGCTATATCATTAAGTTTCTTATCGATTGCTTCCCGGTCCATCCATTGCCCCCGAACCATCACGCCGGCGGGATTTTTGAGATTCTCAATATTTTCAACCGGATTACCATTCAGCAGGATCACGTCCGCGCTTGCTCCTTCAATGATTTCTCCGAATTCTCCTTCCATACCAAAAAAAATGGCCGGATTAATTGTTCCCGATTGTATTGCCTCCAGTGGGGTAATACCTGCATCGATCATTCCCTTTAATTCATGATGGATGGAGAATCCCGGAATGTTAAACACCTGAGGCGCATCGGACCCAAGGATCAAGCCATGTCCGTTATCCTGGAGCGCCTTGATGAGGGACATTCTGATATCGTTGAAACGTTGCCACTTTTCTGCGCTATATTCCGGATTTGAGATCAGGTTTTTCTTGCTGCTTACCCATCGGTCCAGCATTGTTTTAGGGATGTATTTCATTTCGGGGGCTTGGGCCAGTATTTCAGGATCTTCCGGCGAGAACCAGCGATCAAAGAGGCTTTGCGTGGGGACCACCCATACTTCATTTTCCACAGTTTTCGCGATCAGATCATCCATTAAACTCATATCTACCAGATCCGTAAAATTGTAACCAAAGAATCCGTTTTCGGAAGGATCTACTCCTGCGCTTTCAGGAACCAGTCCCTCCAAAAATCCGTCTACATGATCAATAGAAGCATATTTACTTTCGACAGCGCGGTTCACGCCGACAAATATGGAAACATGACCGGCATAGGTGATCCCGACATCATTGGCCGTTTTGACCAAAGTATCAAAAACATCCAGCTTTATCCCGGGATGTAACTTCAGAAAGTCATAACCAGCTTCTTTGTACGCTTCTACTTTTTCAACAGCCTCCTGCCATGTCTTAACACTATTGCCATTCATTGAAGGCCCGGAGGTAAATATTCTTGGGCTCAGGATCTCATTGTTTTCAGCCTGCCTGCGCAAATCCAAATGCGAGGGATGTCCCAGCATACCCCTTATGGTAGTGATGCCATTGGACAGGTACAGGAATAGCATTTCATCTGTAAAATTTCCTCCCTGGGGTATGTGGGCGTGCATTTCAGCCAGGCCAGGCAACAGGTATTTGCCGGAGCCGTCAATTATGGAGGCATTCCCAAAACCGGAAATATCATCTGCTATTGCTGTGATCTTACCCTCATTGATAACGACGCTTTTACCCTGGGATATGCTTCCGTCTTTCACGTTGATGATATCTACATTCCGGATGACGTAACTCGATGAATCCAAATCCTTGTATGGACTGGATTTTTGGCATGCAACAAGTATAAGTAGTAGTGGAAACCAGGTTTTCATGACTTTTTTATTTCAATTTAGCCCATATTCAATGTGATTGGCATTTGATTTTGATAAATGGATGCAATGAGTTTCAACATCTCATTATCTTGGATGATTTATTTGAAAGTCATGAAATCCTGCACAATCCTAGTTTCAGTCATTGCCGGAATCTGTTTATCTGCCTGCAGCTCCCGGACATTTTCAAAAAAAGACATTAGAAGCGCGCAAAAGATCATTGGATTGTCGTATTCTGACAATGATATCCGTACTATGCATGGTTACCTGGAAAGGAATAAGAGAGGCTATGATTCAATGCGTTCGTACCCGTTGGATGAGCTTACAACGTCTGTCATCAGTTACAACCTGCTGCCGGATGACTTTGAAATACCGGCAGGTAACGACAGGTTTGAAATTAGTGCCCCAGTGGGGATATCAATTCCTGAAAATGAGAACGAAATAGCATTCCGGACAATTGATCAATTGGCTTATTTCCTCCGAAATGGATCGATCACTTCTGTTCAGTTAACCAATATCTACCTCGATCGCATTAAAAAGTACGATGCTCAGTTGCAATCTGTTGTTACCTTGATTGAGGATGAAGCGTTGGCGGAAGCTGCGAAGAGAGATGAGGAACTTGCCAATGGATTGGACAGGGGACCATTGCATGGTATTCCATATGGTATAAAAGACCTGTTTGCTGTGGAAGGGTACCCTACAACGTGGGGGTCGGAGCCATTTCGAAATCAACAATTTGACTACACATCCACGGTTGCGAACAAACTCCGGGAAGCCGGAGCCGTGCTGATCGCAAAACTTACGTCGGGTGCACTGGCTCGCGGTGATGTCTGGTTTGACGGAAAAACCAGGAATCCGTGGAATCCCAAAGAAGGGGCAGCAGGGTCATCGGCGGGGTCAGGAGCTGCCACAGCCGCCGGGTTGGTGGGATTTTCCATTGGAACGGAGACATTAGGATCAATAGTGTCACCATCTTCACGAAATGGCGTCAGCGGACTAAGGCCAACTTATGGAAGAGTGAGCCGATATGGCGTTATGCCGCTATCATGGAGTCTGGATAAAGTGGGACCGATTTGCAGATCAGCCAGGGGCTGTGCTATAGTATTTAACGTAATTCGCGGAGCAGATAAACAGGATAATTCAACTATCGATGCCGCATTTACTTACAATGAAGGATCTGACTTGACTAAATACAGGGTGGCTTATTTTGAGGATCTTTTCGGGGATGATTCGTCACGGTATAATTTAAATAACACGGGGTTTCTCGATGAGATCAGGGGCCTGGGTATTACTTTGACATCGATCTCCCTTCCTGAGGAGATACCTTATGATGTCTTTGATATTATACTCAGGGCTGAAGCAGGGGCATTCTTCGATCAACTGGTGTTGAGTGGTGAAGTGGACCAAATGGTCCAGCAAAATGAAGGATCACGTGCTAACTCGTTGCGCCAGTCCCGGTTTATCCCTGCGGTGGAATATCTCCAGGCAAATCGTCACAGAAAAATACTGGTGGAAAGAATACACGAGTTATTTCAGGATTATGATGTAATACTAGCTCCGACATTTGGTGGAAATCAATTGCTGACGACAAACCTCACAGGTCATCCTGTTTTTTCTTTACCAACAGGTCTGAATAAAGATCAACTACCAACCAGCATTACATTGATTGGCAACCTTTTTGAAGAGGGCAAACTCCTGGAGTTTGCAAACATGTACCAAAATAAATTTCGGGGTCCGATGATCCCCCCGCTATTCAAGGACTGAAGACTTGGTGAAACCCATGGCATGCTCTACCATTTCCTTAGATCCGATGTAAAATGGGGAACGCTGATGAAATGCTGTCGGTTCAATCTCCAAAACCCGCTGACGTCCGTCTGTTGCAGCGCCACCGGCCTGCTCTGCTATAAAGGCAAGGGCATTGCATTCGTATAAAAGGCGGAGTTTGCCATTGGGTGCTTTTTTCGTTGCAGGATATATGTAAATGCCTCCTTTGAGCATGTTGCGGTGATAATCGGCAACAAGAGAACCTATGTACCGGGCAGTTAAACCTTTCTCCTTACAATCATTGACATATTGCTTTGTACCCTCATCAAATGAATGCCATGACCCTTCATTTATAGAGTAGATATTTCCTCCTTCAGGATATTTCATATCAGCTTTGGAAAGCATGAATTCTCCCAGTGATGGTTCCAAAGTAAATCCATGAACACCATGGCCGGTCGTGTATACCATCATAGTGGATGATCCATAAAGAATATATCCGGCAGCAACCTGGTTTGTCCCTTTTTGGAGTACATCTTCCTCCTGCACCGGGCCACCTACGGGTGAAACCCTGCGATAAATTGAAAAGATCGTACCTATGGAAACATTTACATCAATATTTGACGATCCGTCCAGGGGATCCATTGCCACCACATATCTGCAGTGGGGGTTGAGGTGAATGATCTCCTCGTCCTCCTCGCTGATTATCGCACAAACCTGTCCGCCATTTCTGAGTGACCTGGTGAAACGGATATTCGCAATTACATCGAGTTTTTGCTGTTCTTCTCCCTGTACATTTTTATTGCCATATTCACCGGTAATATCCAGAAGTCCTGATTTATTGACTTCCTGGTTGATTATTTTACCTGCAAGGCCTATGTCCCGTAGAAGTTGAGATAGTTCTCCTGTGGCATAAGGAAATTCTTCCTGTTTCTTATTAATAAAACGGTCGAGGGGTGTTCCAATGGGCAGGCCAAGGTTAACTTTGTTCATCACTTGGTAATTGCGTTAGATTAAAGTCGCGAAAATACGCTAAAAAATCAATTTAAATCGTTTGCATGACTCAAATTTTTAAGTTTGGCGGCGCATCGATCAAAGATGCTGGGGCTATTCGTAATATGAGGAAAATCCTCCAGCATTATGAAGGTTCGAAGTTGTTAATTGTGGTATCTGCCATGGGAAAAACAACCACACGTTTGGAGGAGATCGCTGACCTGGCTGCAGAAAGGGAATCCTTCTCACGGGAATTGTCACAGTTGATGGACTTCCACCTTAACATTGTCGAAGACCTGGGCATAGATTTCAGAGAAAATGGAAGTTTTCGCGAGCTGGAATCGCAACTGAAACGATCATTGCAAAATGCGGTGAAGGATTCTTTGAAATTTAAAGATCATATTCTGGCGTTTGGCGAACTCTTTTCTTCTACCATCATTTGCGAGTATTTGAAATCATTTTTCGATATTAAATGGGTAGATGCCAGGACTGTGATCTGCACTTCCGATGATTACGGGGAGGCAAGGGTGCAATGGGAAAGAACTTACAGGAATATCACTGCGATAAAATCGGACTTTAATCCCCAGTTCATCCTGACGCAGGGGTACATAGGAAGAACCGGCGAAGGCGATACAACGACCCTGGGAAAAGAAGGCTCGGATTTCACTGCCGCAATTTTTGCCAATGGCTTAGATGCTGAGTCAATGACAGTGTGGAAGGATGTTTCGGGAATCTTAAATGCAGATCCCAAGCTTATGGATGAGGTTTCACTTTTTCCAAAACTGTCATACCAGGAAATTACAGAAATGACCTACTATGGCGCCAAAGTCATTCACCCCAATACAATCCTGCCGCTGACTGAAAAAGAAATACCGCTTCATGTAAGGTCTTTCCTCGATACCGGAAAAGCCGGAACACTGATCAACAATGATGACGTGAAGGTCACACTGCCAACCTACGTTTTCAAATTTGACCAGATGATCGTAACACTTCGTGTAAGAGATAGCAGTTTTATGGATGAAGACAAGCTTACACGCATTTTTCAGGTTTTGAATGAACAGAATGTAAAAATCAACCTGATGCAAAACTCGGCACTTACATTCACGTTCTGTTTCACAAAGAATTTCCGGAAACTGGAAAAGATCAGAAAGGCTTTGACCGCTGATTTCCTGGTGACATACAATACAAACTTGCATTTGGCTACAATCAAGAATTATGATGATACCGCATTCGGGAAATTGCCGGAGCCCGGAGAAATTGTCCTGGAACAAAAAAGCAGGTCTGTTTACCAGGTTTTATATTTTCCCAAAAACAATTGATTCTAACAATACCGTTTCAATACCCTTTCAACACCACTTAGATATGAAGTTCCAAATAGATTGACATGGACGAGGAGTGGATACAGGTTATAGATATCGCATCTTTCATCAAATCCGGGGGACAATGGGAATACCTCGTTGTATGACTGATAGAATCTTCGGTCAAATCCTCCGAACAATTGTGAAAAAGCGATCTCAATTTCCCGATTACCGTAATAAACAGCCGGATCAATGATGAAAGGTTCGCCCCCGGGACCGATCATATAGTTACCGCTCCACAAATCCCCATGCAACAATGAAGCAGGCTCCTCAGCAAGGACATCAGGAAGTTGTACATAAAGCTTTCGGAATTTATCTATGAGAGGCTTCTGAACAAGGCCATTATTCCGGGCCATTTCCAATTGGATTTCAAGCCGGTTTTGAATGAAGAAATCGACCCAGTCTTCTTTAAAGTCATTCAATTGAGGAAGCCTCCCGATATAGTTTGACTCATTCAATCCGAACCGGGTGTTTGTGATTTGATGCTGTCTGGCAAGACCCGATCCAAATTCCTCCCAAAAATTTTTATGAGGGCTACCCGAATTGATGAACTCCATGATCAGGTAATTCTTGTTTTCTATCTCTCCAAATCCGCAAACCCCCGGAATAGCCAGTGCGCCGGCTCCGGATAATAATGTCAACCCTGACGCCTCTTTCTCAAACATATCCGGATAATCATTTTCATTCCACTTTAAAAAGTAATTCCCTTCCGAAGTGATCAGTTTCAACGTGTGGTTTATACATCCCCCTGAAACGAATTGCTGACCGGATATTTTTATATGCCTGTTGAAAGTATTTTGCAGAATTGATTCTAAAAATGCGATTGGACTGGCCATTACAGATTGTGATTATCCCGGATGTACCGGATCAGGCCATCGAGAGAGCGATCTAAAATCCGGTAAACACCTTCAAACCCGTCCGGATCACCATAATAAGGATCGGGAACATCCGCTCCTTTTTCCATATGATCAAAATTCCTCATCAGGAATAGTCCCTTGAAGCCATTGGGGATCATATATTTCAGGTCCTGAAAATTATACTGATCCATGGCAATGATATAGTCGAATCTGTTCGCATCATCAAAATCCACCTGTCTGCCTCTGTGGTGGTGTATGATGCCATGCTTTTTAAGTGTTTCAAGGGTGCGCGGGTCCGGCTGTTTTCCCAGATGATACGTTGACGTTCCGGCTGAATCGCTTTTGATGCTATCTCCGAGGCCTGATTTTTCAATTTTCGCGTTGAACAATCCCTCAGCCATAGGGGAACGGCAAATATTCCCAAGACACACAAATAGAACACTTATCATATTTTAAGAAAAAAGAGGTTACTATTTCAATTTTGATTGTATAAATTAATGCATAACACAAATTTTATTCATACACCTGTTTGACATCTTAAAGAAAAAGCCCCGCATTGCAGGGCTTTTTCATTTAATATATGTGCTTTGCTGTTTATCTGATTGCTAAACCAATTCCAGCTGTAAGCTGATTATATTTCTGCAGCGTGTAATCAGCATGGATTGTCAAAATCAATAACTTCAATCTCGCGCCAACTGTCAATCTCGGTCCGCCGGCTCCGGTAAACTCAAGATTGATCGGGTCGCTAAAGTCGATGCTTTGAGTGACAGTAGGAGCGGGTGCTGCGGTTACATCCGTCCGATACGTAAAATCTCCTTTTACATCTATCGATGATTTGACAAAATTAAGACCGACCCCGACATAAGGTGTTAAAATGGCTAACTTCTTTGAAGCCAATACCTGAATAGTCGTTGCTGAAGCTGAAAAACTTGAGCTCATATTTGAACCTGTGAATGTCGTGGAGGTCGTAGTTCCTCCCGA
This sequence comes from Cyclobacteriaceae bacterium, assembly GCA_028278225.1. Lineage (GTDB taxonomy): Bacteria > Bacteroidota > Bacteroidia > Cytophagales > Cyclobacteriaceae > JANQEU01. Next base: position 240,110 of record JANQEU010000045.1, on the reverse strand, counting down.
AGATCCGGTTTCCGTGTTTGATACATCATCCATTTCAAAATCTGCTGAAAGGGAAGTTGTACCGAAAAAACCTGATAGTTCAAATGGTAATAATTTCATGCCAGGAATCCATTGTTTGATATCGTGCATTACGCCTATTCCAAACATGCTGATTGAAAAATCACCCAGATCCTGACTTGGGATCAAACGTATTTTGAGGTCAGTGTTCTTGATCAAACCAATCCCTAAGTTAAAGGTCGGTACAGGAGTCCCAACAACTGGTAAGTCCTCAAGGTCAGCCCCCGGTGCAACTGGAAATGCTATTTCATCTTCGAGATCAATGGATTGACCTCCATAGGACACTGTGGTACCTACCGGAATGAATAACTCGTACGGATTACCAGATGCATCTTCAGGAGCTGGTCCGCCAACGACGGTAGGAAGGGGTTCGCTACCCCCTGTGTATTGCAAATTAGTAAAATTCCTTGATGCAAATGAGAAGGTCTTCTCAGCATCGGGAATGGTTGCCAGGTTTACAGAAAGTGTAAAATCAACTCCAAAGAGTTTATGAGGTTTTGCAGTATTGTACCATCCGCCGGCTAATCCATTACCGAAGGAATTCATCCCTGGTTCTATGAATGCTTCAAGATAATTATTTGCATCGTCCAGCCCAGCTCCAAGTACATCCCCAAAATCCTGGGACTTTACATTAAGAATACATACACTAAAAAGTGTCGTAAAGAGTAATGCTTTAAGCTTCAGTTGCTTTTTCATATTTGTTTGGCGTTAAAATTTCAAAATCAGGAATATAGGTTTTCTTAAATTTTTTATGAAAATATAACAATTTAGGGTTAAATCTAAATTCTAGTGCGCTCAATTGATAATTTATAAACTCATTTAGTAACCACTAATTGTTGTTCTTTATCAATTGTTTTTGGACATCAAGGCTCAAAAGTGAATAATAAATAGGATTATGACTATACCACGTATTCGGTATTTTACAAAATTCTGAGTTTTGACTTGTGGACTGACTAATTGTTGGTATTTTTGTCCTAAATAAGAATAATTCTCATTTAGTATTGAAATCTATTTCAATAACAAGGATCAAGGAAATACTTAATGATTCCGGGCTGAAAGCAACCCATCCCCGGTTGGTGGTTTTTTCCGAGCTGATCAAACATAATATCCATCCTACCGCCGATCAATTATACGATCACCTCAAAATCGATCACCCCAGCATTGCCAAGGGAACGGTTTACAGGATTCTGGACCACCTGGTATCGGCGGGTCTGGTAAATCAGGTGTCAACGAAACAGGGAATAAGACGGTATGACGCGAACCTTGATCAGCATGCTCATATTTATTGCATCAAAACACATGAAATACAGGACTACTACAATGATGAATTGGATTCCCTGATCAGGGACTTTTTTGCCAGAAAAAAAGTAGAAAACTTCCATATCCGGGAGATCAAGCTACAGATCAATGGAGAGAAAGAGGATCCGAATAAGAAAGTAACTATTGTATAACCATATAAATCAAAAAATCTAACATGTCATTAGTTGGTAAAAAGGCACCGGTTTTTAAAGCACCAGCCGTTATTAACGGGGCTGAAATAGTGGAAGATTTTTCACTCGATCAGTACCTGGGTAAAAAAGATGTAGTTTTTTTCTTTTACCCGAAAGATTTCACTTTTGTTTGCCCCACGGAGATCCACGCATTTCAGGAAAAACTTGAAGAATTTGAGAAAAGAGGGGTAGCTGTTGTCGGCGTATCCTGCGACTCGGAAGAAACACACCTGGCATGGCTTTTAACTGAAAAGAAGCAAGGTGGTATCAAAGGAGTGACATATCCCCTGGTCGCCGACTTGTCAAAATCAATCGCTACCAATTATGGAGTACTCGCAGGGGATTGGTCCTATGATGAGGAAGATAAATTGGAATTCATTGGAGACCCTGTAGCCTTCAGAGGGACTTTTCTGATAGATAAAGAAGGAATTGTACGGCATGAGACCATAAATGACTTGCCATTGGGCAGGAACGTGGATGAAACCCTCCGGATGGTAGATGCTTTGCACCACAATGAAAAATATGGTGAGGTGTGTCCAGCAAACTGGAACGAAGGTAAGGATGCGATGGAAGCGACGAGAGAAGGTGTAGCAGATTACCTGGCAAGCCACTAGATATTCTGGTATATAGACATATCGTCCGGATTGCAATAAGGAGGTCACTGAAAACGGCCTCCTTTCTTTTTCATATATCTTTTTAGGCTTTTGCCTACTTTCGTAAGCAATGCTGAAACTCATCTATGATATTGCTATTTACGGGTACGCCATTATCATTAGATTGATCTCACCTTTACATACAAGGGCCCGGCTTTTCCTGGAAGGGAGACAACAGTCCCTCCGGAAAAAAATAGAATTAAAAGAACCGGGTCAGAAGCGAATCTGGATCCATGCTTCTTCACTTGGGGAATTTGAACAGGGGCGTCCGGTTATCGAAAAACTCCGAACGACCTTTCCCCATCTTTCAATTGTGCTCACCTTCTTTTCTCCCTCGGGATATGAGGTAAGGAAAAATTATGAAAAGGTGGATTTTGTAACCTATCTGCCGATAGATACGCCGGCAAATGCCAGGGAATTCATAAAACAGATTATGCCGGATCTTGCCATTTTCGTAAAGTACGACATTTGGCTGAACTATTTGAAAAACTGTTTTAAGCTGGATATTCCGGTCATTTTTGTTTCTGCAAGATTCCGTCCGGATCAATATTATTTCACGATTGGTAAATCACTCTATTTCAGATACTTCAAAAATGTAAAACAATTCCTTGTTCAGGATTCTGACTCGAAATCTGTGCTAACCGAAAATGGCCTTGATAACGTGATTGTCACCGGAGATACACGCGTCGATCGTGTTACCGAAATTGCAAAGAATTCCAGGAAATTTCCGGCAATTGAAAAGTATATCGACAATTACAATGCAATTGTATGTGGCAGTACATGGTCATCTGACATCGATATTCTTTCATCATTGATCAAAGAAATGAAAGATTCATTGAAATTTGTGATAGCGCCTCATGATGTAAGTGAGCGAAGTATCGATAACCTGGCTGAACAACTCCCGGGGGCTATCCGGTATTCGAATATGGCTGATAATAATTTCGATAAAAGACCGGTGTTGATCATTGATGAGATCGGTATGCTCTCATCACTTTACGCTTATGGCAAATATGCTTATGTAGGCGGTGGTTTTCGGGGAGCATTGCACAACATACTGGAACCTGCGGCCCATGGGATTCCGGTTTTTTTCGGTCACCATGCAAACAATGTCAAGTTCCCTGAGACTTCTGAGATTGTCAGCTGCGGGGGAGGGATTGCTATAAAGGATTCCGGACAGATCCTTGCCGAAATAAAAAATATGGAGGATGACAAAAGCCTTTATGAAATGAAGGCTGATGCTGCATCAAGGTACATTCATTCGAAAGTCGGTGCCACAGACAGAGTGTTGGAATACCTATCACCTTTCCTGGCATGAAATTCCTGGTGACCAAATCGACCGGTTCATGGTATTCCGTGCAATCAAAAGATGGCGTCAAATTAGATGCCAGGTTGCGGGGGAAATTCAAACTTGAAAACAAGAAGATCACGAATCCCATAGCGGTAGGGGACTGGGTAGATGTAGAAGAGATAGAGAATAGCCATGTCATCACCAAAGTTTATGACCGGAAAAATTATGTGATCCGGTCTTCTCCCCGGAAAAAGGAGCATTCGCATCTTATAGCCGCAAATGTGGATCAGGCTGCAGTGATCGTATCACAAAAAATGCCGAGAACATCACTGGGATTCATTGACCGGTTCTTCGTAACACTTGAAACTTTCAGGATACCCGGATTACTGATCATTAATAAACGCGATCTCTACAGCAAAGAGGAAATCGAGGGTTTGAAGGAGATAATAAAGGTTTATGAAAAGCTTGATTATCGTTGCATCCTGATTTCTGTGGAGCAGGATGATCTGGATGAAATAAAACAATGGTTTGAAGGAAAAATAACCTTACTCTCGGGTCACTCCGGTACCGGCAAGTCGACGCTCATTAACAAGATCATTCCTGCAGTGGACCAGGCGGTTGGCGAAATTTCGAAATTAACCGGAAAAGGCATGCACGTTACAACATTTGCCGAATTATTTTCGATGAATGGAAATAGTCATATAATAGATACCCCCGGTATCAAAGAGTTAGGTCTTGCGGAGATCTACAGGGAAGAATTAAGCCATTATTTTCCTGAAATGAGACCGTTTCTTGGAAAATGCAAATACCATAATTGCGTTCATGTGGATGAGCCCGGATGTCTCATTCAGGAAGCTGTAAGATCAGGGGACATTGCTTTGAGCCGGTTTAAAAGCTATCTCAGCATGCTGGAGGATGATGATAATAGAAGATAAGGTTACCACGTTCATTTGAATGACAAATGTTAGGGAGTAACTAACAAATTTGATAAAAACTTCAGAACTCATGAACTCGCTATCTTTGCATTGTGAATTATAGAGAGAGAATAACATCCGATTATCAGGTAATGCTGGGGAAACCCGTGATTAAAGGCACAAGAATCACTGTTGAGCAGGTATTGAAAAAACTCGCAGAAGGTGCTACCAAAGATGACGTGATTGTTATGTATCCCCATTTAAAAATTGATGATATTAATGCTGTTCTGGATTATGCCTCGGAGGTTATCGGGAATGAAGATGTAATTGATCTTTCCGAGTGATTCTAACACTCCAAAATCTATATTTTGCTCATATGGTTCAACCTGTTGTTATCGGTATTGGTTAACCATCAATGATTCCCGAAAGATTTCAAAAACAGTTGAAGGTAAGAGGGGATCAATTGTACGTTTCCGTATTTCAAACTTTGCTTGACCTCATAGTATATCCTTCGTTGCAATGATCTGTCCTCCTCTTTATTCCTGTTAAGTTCCAGGATAGTCCGGCAAACTTCCAATGTGGAATATTGGTGCCTGTTCAGAAACCTGAATTGTTTCTTGGAAAGCGAGTTTTTCACATCTCTTTTTTTGACCAGTGCTTCAGAATTGTAGAGATATTTCCAATTTCTTGATGACCGGATCCAGAAATCAAAATCCTCATAATACAGCTTTTCGTTATACCCGCCGAGTTCTTCCAGCACACCCCTTTTTATCATCATGGAAGCGGGGTTGATGAAATATCTTTCAATAAGTAACCTGTAGATATCTCCTTCTGGCGTATACCCGGAAGGTTCGGGAGATTCAAGACTGTTTCCGTCTTTATCGATAAAATCCACCCGTGTGTATTGAACACCGGCATCGCTACTATGCAGGTCTTCTATTCCCTTTTCAATTCTTGCCGGCATTAGCACGTCATCCGCGGCAAGATCTATGATGTACTCCCCATGCGATTGCCTAAAGGCCTTGTTAAATGACCTGCAATTTCCAATGTTCTCAGCATTTTTTATAAATGCGATATTGGGATGATTGGCAATAAAGGACTGGATTTCATGTACACTTTCATCTGAACTTGCATCATCTACAACGATTATTTCAATGTTTTTGTAGGTTTGATCAATTATTGACTGAAGGGCCTCCCGCACAAAGGGAGCCTGATTATAACATAGGCAGATGACCGATACCAGTGGTTGAGGATTCATATTTCCGCCAAACATAAGGATGAAAATCGTTCCGGATAGATTAAGGCCAATACAATATTGTAAGAATTACCTGAAGAAAGTTTCCAATCGGCAGGTTTTGTCAGGACCTTTTCGCGGCTTGAAATACATTGACCAAAGTGCCGGGAGTGAATACTTTCCAAAATTACTTGGATCATATGAAAAGGAACTACATACCATTATCGAGGGAATCGATGGCGAAACCGTAATCATCGGGGCGGGTGAGGGGTATTATCCCGTTGGACTGGCGAAAAAGTTGGGCAAGAAAATGATCTGTTATGAAGAATCCGGGCTTGGTCGTAGTTTAATAGGGCAGTTGAGTAAATTGAACGGAGTGGACGCGTTAGTTTCAATCAGAGGAAAATGTAACCCTGTAGATTTACAAAATAAGGATTTGGGTATGGAATACGGAATTATGGATATCGAAGGATCGGAAATGGATTTTCTCTATCACGGATTTTTTGAAAAACAAAAGCATACAAAATGGGTGATAGAATTACATTCGAATGAAACCCATGAAAAATTTAGAGATCGGCTTGACAATATCTTCAAAGTAGAATTCGTACCAACAGAACCAAGGGGCATGAGAGATTTTCCGGTTAAGGTGCCCTGGTACGCAAGAAGCATATTTCAAAGATACTGGGTAAGCCTGCTCCAGGAGTGGCGATCAGATTCCATCGGATGGTTGGTCCTTACTCCTAAATTGTAGTGTAATGAACGTTTTTGTAATCCCATCATGGTACCCGTCCGAATCCAATCCCATCTACGGGACTTTTATCCGGGAGCAATGTCAAATAATGGCAAAGGGTCAACCTGAAATCAACATCGGTGTATCAGTTTGGGGGCAGGGTGATGATCGCTTTTTACTGTGGTCCCGTCAACCCGTGAAATCAGTGAAAAAACTGGTGAACAGATCAAAGCAGAAAACAAAAATACGCTCCAATCTTGTGGAGTATCACAGATCGGCTTTTACCTGGACGCGAAAAGTGCTTAAAGGTAATGTGACCGGGATCATCAGGGCTAACGAGTACAACATGCGGGAATTTGAGGCGGATTTCGGTAAACCCGATATCATTCATGCACAGGCCAGTTACCCGGCCGCTATCGTTGCCAGATCGCTTTCGGAAAAGTGGAATATACCATATGTAGTTACCATCAGAATGAGTCCGTTTCCTTTCCCTGAGTTTTTGACCAAATCAGGAGAGCTGTCGGATTTAATTGCAAGCCCCTTACACAGGGCCGGGGGGCTGATCGCAACCAGTTCATCACTTAAAAGAACCCTGGAAGGATTTGGGTTTGACAAAGTAAGGCTTATCCATAATCCGGTGGATCTCGCTTTTTTTAACATCAAAGGAGAAAAAGCAATCAAGGCTGGTGTTAACCTGGTTAGCGTTGGCAGGTTGGTTCGCCAGAAAGGATTTGACTTGCTGATACAATCAATGAAGCGTCTTGTGAACATGTATGATATACAGCTTAGCATTGTCGGAGAAGGACCGGATCGTTCAAAACTTGAAAGACAGATCAGGGATTTGAATCTTTCGGAAAATATGAGACTGGTTGGTGAGCTCCCACGCGAAAAAGTCCGGGATCAAATTCAGGAAAGCGATGCGCTTATATTGCCAAGTCGTCATGAAACTTTTGGCAATGTATTGCTTGAAGCAATGGCATGCGGCAAGCAGGTAGTAGCGACCAGATGCGGAGGCCCCGAGGATATTGTAACCAATGAGACAGGTATCTTATGTGAGAAGGAAGATGTCGGTGCCCTAACTGATGCTATTACAGATCTTATCCAATATGATTGGGATCCACAGAAGATCAGAAATTATGTTGCAGAGAAGTTTTCGCCTGATGCGTTCACCGAGAAGATGACCGGATTATACGGTGGATTGAAAGCATAAGGAATATCCTTGGGTAATCAAAGTTTATACTGGTACTGTACACTTTTATGCATTAATAATATAACGTGAGTTCGGGTTAAGGAATACAAGGTTTGTGTCCCAAACCTCAAAAAAACAGTCATATCGAATAAAACCTGCCTTGCGGGACAGGCAAGTGAGATATCTTTTCACTTTCATAAGTTTGAAATTATTATTTCAAGCATATTATGATCTGCAAAGATTTCTCTGTTGAGCACCTCCTTCGTCGAAAAGACTGTTTTTTTGAGATTGTTATCTCGAACTCACGTTAACATAAATGGCTATAAATATTTTACAAGTGTAGATTTAGGAAGGCAAACAGCCCCCATTCTCTCTTTAAATGTGTACAATCCCGCCTGTTTCTTTCCCCGGATGGAGCTCACTCCAAGGTCGAAATATTTGAAATTTTTTGCTCTGTAGTACTCTGCAAGATAATCGAGCAGCAATACCATAGGACTTGAAGATCTGAAATCGTTGTTGGTCGCAGGTAAATAATAGTAAACAATATCATCGGTGACGATGGAGATCACCACGGCCGCTGCCCATTGGCCATTTTTACTAACTGCCCAACCATCATAGCTGTCAGGCATATTGTTTATTAGTTTGAGAAACCGGTTTTTATCGATATTGATCTTTAAACCCTGAAAGGACCTCGAGTTTGCAATAAAATCATGTAATTGATCGAACTCTCCGGTCTTCAGCTTTCTGACCAGGAAGTCATCCCGCTCAAGTTTTTTAAGTTTTCTGAGCTGCATGTTATGAACTTCACGATGTTCATCGAGAGCTATGTGCTGATTCAGGTCCTGATAATCCAGGCTGTATCCCATTGATGTGAGCCAGTCCGGAGAGATGAAATCCGAATAAATCTCAGCCGGGTGTGTGATCTCAATACTTTTTATTCCATTTCCGGCCAATGCTGATTCCAGGCTATCAAGGTAACGTTTAAAGTTCTCATGAGAAATTCCATGAGGAGACCAAAATGAACCGAATGGACTGAAACTTAAACTTTTGGCGTGGGATTTGTCTAAACCAAAAAGTGAAAGAATTTTTTGGTTTTCGGGAGCAACGATCTGTGCTGCCAGCAGGTTTTCATAATTGTGGGACCTTACATAGCCAGGATTGAAATACAAAGGCACTTTGTCAGCAACAGGGCAATAGTCTTCTAATGTTTGAAGTTGTATTTTCAAGACTCCGAATAATTACGACAGCAATTTAAGCTGGTTAATAGCTGCTGTCAAACTGAGTATTGTTTAATTTGTAACTTTTGATAGTGCAATAATTTCTGATAAACAGTCAATTGAAATTATTTTTCACAGTTATACCGTTTTTGCTCGTTTTATCCCATTCTCAGGCGCAGAATACCCTGTTTGATAATGAGAAGGCACTGGAGTTTGTGAAAAACGGTGCTGATATGATCTATGCAATGGACCGTGACTCCACCTATTATTATATTGAAAAAACCAGAAAAGTTCTACCTAATCATCCCGTAGTTTCCATGATGGAAGGTGTATTGATTCTTTGGCAGCACATACCGGTATTAGAGCCTGAGGTGTTTGAAGAGTTTAAATCCAAAATGCTTGAGACGGCTTCAAAGGCACAGGATATGGGTGGGGAAGAGCCCGAAGGGATATTTTTCGAGCTGGCTTCGAGAGGCCTGCTGGCAGAGTATTATGCAGATCGGGGTGCCTATATGAAAGCGATAGGGGAAGCTTCAAGATCTTACAACCTTCTGAAGAAAGGTTTTGATCTCACTGATGATTATCCGGAGTTCCTTTTTGCTGCCGGAATATACAATTACTTCAGAGAGGCTTATCCACGGCGCTACCCCTTTATAAGACCACTTATCTGGTTCTTCAGGAATGGGGACATAGACAAGGGCATTAGTCAGATAAAGGAAGCTGCGCGGGTTGGAATAATCTCGAAAGTTGAGGCCCATATGTATCTTGGATATATTTTTCTTCGATATGAAGAGGAGCCGGAAAAGGCGCAGGAGTATATGTTGGCGTTAATGAACATGTATCCTGAAAATCTATACATCAAAACGAAATATATTGAGTCACTAAACCTTCCGGGCTACTATCAGAAATTTCCTTTATCCGCCATAGACAGCCTGATGACGTCCGACAGACTCTATTTCAAAATAGTAGGCAATGTTTTTAAAGGTGTGTACTGTGAAATGGTAATTGAAAATGACAATATGGCCTTCGACTATTATAATCAGGCCATAGGAATGGGGGAGGCATTGCAGGGACATGGGGATCATTACAAGAGTCTGGCATATCTGGGAGCTGGCAGAATTTCCAGGCGTTCGAAAAAAAGTAAAAGTGCCGAAAACTATTTTCGACTGGCAGCCTTACATGCTCAGACCAGGGAGGTGCTCAGTGAAGCTGAAAATGCACTGAACCATTGAATTATCTGACATTACAATGCGCCGGTACAGGAACGTACAAAGATCGCGGAAGTAAGTTTCTTGCCTTTGCATATCCAGTGGCAACGGAAGCCGACATCAGGGAGTATCTCAGTGCACTCAGAAAAAAATATCACGATGCCCGACATCATTGCTACGCTTACATCCTGGGTCTGGAATCCCAACAAATGAAAGCCAGCGATGACGGTGAACCGGGTCATAGTGCCGGCGACCCCATTTTGGGTCAGATCCGCTCTGCAGGGCTCACTAACACATTGGTAGTGGTTGTACGATATTTTGGTGGTATCAAGCTTGGTGTTGGCGGCCTGATCAATGCCTACAAAACAGCCGCGGGCAATGCCCTGAAAGAGGCCAAAACAAAAACTGTTTTTCCATCAAGCCAGGTAGAATTTGAATATGACTACCAGGACACATCCAAAGTTGAAAGGATACTCGAAATTCCGGATTTGGAGATAATCTCCCGTGAATTTACCAGCCATTGCAGCGTAAGGGTCTCAATCCGAAAGACGGATCAGGAAATGTTTATTGGCCGACTGAAGGAGGCTGGGATCAAAAGAATCAAAACTTCATGACCCGGCTTCCATTCCTCACTCCTTGCTTTGGTAATCTTTCCTGACAGGTTGGAAAATATCAATCACCTTGCAATTGGTAATTGCTTTTCCGGAATGAACCACGTTTGATGGGATCACATAAACCTCCCCCTCACCAAGGACCACATTATCTCCTCCAATCACCATTTCCAGTTGCCCGCTCAGTACGTTTACCACCTGCTCGTGGAAATGAGAATGCTCAGGCAGGTCACAACCGGCGTCAATGTCCCAATATGCAACTGTCATATTATCCGTGTGGATCATTTTACCTCGAAAACCAGGAAATATTTCCTGTTCTTCCACGGCCGATAGATTAATATATGCCATTGTCGATGTATCCTTTTTTAGATAATTGATAGTAAATCTCGGCACAGACCCATGCATCTGTCGCGGCGTAGTTCGCCTGTGCAGAAGTTAGCACCTTGTTTTCCCAGTTTGAGGTTTGCTGATTTTTTGAAACACGTCTTTCCAGGAAGATGGCGCATAGGTTCCTGACGCCTGCTTTTCTTATTCCGATATCGCTTGCAACATTATTGAGTTCGATGAATCCTTTTGGCAAGAAACGCGAAACCTGGTTCAATTCGGCGATATCATCACGAATGCTTATGCCAACTTTTTTAACCTCGTCTGATTCCAAAAGTCGCTTCAACCCCTTGTGAAACCCAATTTCACTGATCCTGAATAAAAAAGCCTCATGCAGTGTACTAAGCTGCACTAACGCCGTCGGATGATACTGGCCTTTGATGAAGGTAGGTTTCTTTTCGGTATCGAATCCCAAAAATTCATTTGATTCCAACTTCCGAAATACACCATTTACCTTTTTGTGAGAATCGATAACATGGATTTCACCATCAAATCTCACCAGCGGTAATCCCTGTATTTCTTCTTTGGATATGGTTTTCGGATACATCAGGCAGGCTCAGCTTTTTGAGTAAGTTTCCTGATTTTTATGCCTGCGAAGGCAAAGAACATACTCATAAACGGACTAATGAGGTTAAAAAAACAAAATGGTGCATAGGCCATCGTCGAAACACTTAATACTGAGGAGTGATATGCGCCACAGGTATTCCACGGTACCAGGACTGAAGTTACAGTACCGGAGTCTTCAAGAGACCTGCTCAGGTTCTCGGGTGCTAATCCTCTGTCCCGGTAAATATCGGCATACATCCTCCCGGGCACAACTATAGCCAGATATTGGTCGGAGGCAGTTACGTTAAAGAAAATACAGGTCCCGACCGTAGAGCTAACCAGGGAGCCGGTGGATGTTACCAAACTCATTATGGAAGCGGCTATTCTTTTCAGAAATCCCGCCCTTTCCATCACTCCACCAAATACCATAGCCGACAAAATTAGCCAGATGGTGTTTAACATTCCGGCCATCCCCCCGGAGGTAAGGAGTTCATTGACCATATCATTGTTGGTAATAAAAGCAATATCTCCGAAGAGAGATTGAACGGAACCTAAAAAGATGTATGTGAAACCTGGAAAATTATTTACAAAGTATTCCAGAAACATACCATTCACCGCCACTGACTTTCCAACTTCCAGGACTTTATCATACTGAAAAACGACCGCGAAAGCCACAGCCAATAGCGTACCAATCATTAATGCGGGGAGTGCAGGCATTTTTCTGACGATCAAAACCACCACAACAATCGGTACCATGAAGAGCCAGCCACTGATATGAAATGTGCCTGAAATTGCCATCAGGATTTCACTGGTATCAGTTGCAACTATGGTCACCTCTCTTGTCAACCCAATGATCAGAAAAAGTACAAGTGCTATCGAAATGGATGGAACCGTAGTGAATGCCATGTACCGAATATGTGTAAAGAGATCGGTTCCTGCCATGGCCGGAGCAAGATTTGTAGTGTCCGAAAGCGGAGACATTTTATCTCCGAAATAGGCGCCTGATAGTATTGCACCGGCGACAATACCTTCGGAAATGCCCAGGGCCTTGCCGATTCCAATTAATGCAATCCCGACAGTTGCCGCTGTTGTCCATGAACTGCCGGTAGCAATGGATACAATCGAGCACACAATACAGGCGGCAAACAGGAAGATAGTCGGGTTCAATATTTGAAGGCCGTAATAGATCATGGCGGGAACGACCCCGCTCAACATCCAGGAGCCTGCCAGCGATCCGATCAGGAGTAAAATCAATATGGAGCCCATGGCAGAGCTGATAGTCTTGACGATTCCTTTCTGGAGAGTGTCCCATTTGAATCCCAATCTCATTGCCACTACTGCTGCGACAGCACCGGAAAGAAGGAGCACTATCTGATTAGAGCCGTCAAGAGCGTTGTCACCAAACATACCGACATTTACGGACAATAAAACAATAAGAAAAATAACGGGGATCAGAGATTGGATTAGGGAAGGCTCCTTGGTATCAGTCATAAAGTTTGTTTAGAAAGCTGAAAAATTAACTAAAATAAAAGAAAGGCTTCAGTAAAATAGGTTTTGAAGCACATACTACATGCCATTGGTAAGAAAGATTACTGTTTCACATTTCTCTTAAGATCGTTTTCGCCGAGAGTGCTCCCGGCGCGCAGGTAATCCCCCCTCCCGGATGTGATCCGCTTCCGCATAGGTACAATCCACGTATGGGAGTACGATATTGTGAGCAGGATGGTATGGGCCTGGTGATCAGTTGATCGACTGCATGTTCTCCATGAAGCAGGTGACCGTTTGTAAGCGTATAGCGTTCTTCAATGTCGACGGGAGATAATACCTCCTCACCGACTATGTGCTCCTCAAAATCTTTTGTATACTGCCTCAGGGTTTTGAAAACATTCATCTTCAGTTTTTCTTTCTGCTCCATGGTCCAGCCCCCATCAAAGTGATGTGGAGCAAAGTGAATCAGGATTGAAACCACTGAATGGCCTTCAGGAGCAAGATCCGGGTTTGAAACTGTTGGAATAGCGATATCAAGTAGCGGTTCGTCCGAAAACTTCCTGTACTTCGCAGGGTCAAATGCTTTTTCCATTTCATCAAATGTGTTTCCGGTTCTTGCAAATTCCATAGGCTTTTGAGTGTTCAGGTTGAATTCCAGGGGCTTGGACATTGCAAGATTGATCTTAGCCGTTGTTCCTCTCGACCGGTAGTGTCTGATGCCTTGTTCCAGCGAGTATTCAATCTCATTGGGCTTAAAGAGATTGAAAAAAGTTTCACTGGGAGTACATGATGAAGCCACCACGTTTGCGTTGATTTCCGAGCCGTCAGTTAATTGTACACCCGTAACAACCCTGTCTTCATTCAGGATAATATGGTCCACTGCAATACCCGTTTGGATATCGACGCCTTTATCCATTACGGCCTTTTCCAGGGCCGTGATCAAAGCATGCGGACCACCTACTACATTTTCTTTTGCCAGGCATTCCCACAACAACAAGTTGAGTGTAGTATAGGACGACCAGGGACCATTGAAGGATGAATAAACTGCCGGACCCGCCATCCCTGCCTTCAGGAAGTCAGTTTCAAATCTTTCATTTAAGAAATCAGCAACACTCATGGGAGCTACTTTCAGCAGTTCCATCATGGTTTTCTTCCCCAGACGCTTAAGTGCCCACCCTTTTTTAAGGAGTTGCCAGATGTCTCCTGAACCAATGTTCATAAAGTCAGGCGGTACTTCGTTCATGATGCCAACAATCAGTCCGCTTATTTTGTCGATAAACCGGCGGTAATCCCGATAACCTTCCGCATCTGCTTTTGAGAACTTTGATATTTCCGAGATACACTGGTCAATATCTCCCGATAGCAGGACACCACCGCCGTTCTTTGAAAGAATCGCTGTTTCAGGTCTCTTTTTTGTAGTTTTCAGACCATGGTCTTCCAATTTCAGAGCATCAATGACACTTCTCCTTACCCAACTGGTATCGTTGAACAAACCAAAAGTTCTGTACCCCCGATGAAATTCCTCACCGGCAGCTGTACCTCCCAGTTGGTCCCTTTTTTCGATGACCAATACTTTCTTCCCTTTTTTGGCAAGAAAGGCTGCTGCCGTCAGGCCATTATGTCCACCTCCAATTACTATTATATCGTATCTTTTATTCATAGCCACCCGTGTTAAATGGATCTTGATTTTAACATTGTCTTCGCGCACAATTCACCACTGGCGCCCATGATCCCACCCCCCGGATGTGTGCCTGAGCCACACATCCATAGGTTCCTGACAGAGGTTTTATACTTTGAATATCCCGCAATAGGACGCTGAAACAGTAACTGCTCCAGGCTGAGTTCCCCCTGAAAGATGTTTCCCTCGGTGAGGCCCATCTGCTGTTCGAGATCCCACGGTGTAAGTACCTGACGGTACAGGATCATATCCTTTAATCCGGGGATGTATTCGGCCATAGTATCCACCACGGTATCACCAAAAGCCTCCCTGTACTTGGGCCAGTTTTCAGCGCCCTCCTTTATATGGTACGGAGCGTACTGCACAAAGCAGGAGAGGATATGTTTGCCGGGTGGCGCCACACTTGGATCAGTGAGGGAAGGGATCACCGCATTGATATATGGTCTTTGTGAAAACTCCCCATATTTCGCCTGGTCAAATGCTTTTTCCAAATAATCGATACTGGGTGCAATGGCAATATCACCCCTGATATGGTCTCCGTCTCCCGGTCTGCAGGAAAACTCCGGAACACGATCCAGCGCCAGATTGACCTTGCCGGAACTCCCGCGCAGTTTAAATCTTTTCACTTCCTTGAGGACATCTTCATCAAGATGCTCCTCTCCGATCATTTTGAGGTAAGTCCGGTTTGGATCAAGATTGGAGATAATCTGTTTTGCGTGCAGTTCATCACCATTTTCCAGGACGACTCCAACAGCCTTACCGTTTTTGATATGGACCTGTTGAACAGCCGATTCCGTACGAATTTCGGCGCCAAAACTCTTCGCAGCCTCGGCACAAGCAAGACTCACACCTCCGGTTCCTCCCTTTGAAAAGCCCCAGGAACGAAATGCACCATCGAGCTGCCCCATGTAGTGATGCAGGAGGACATATGCAGTCCCCGGTGACCGGACGCCCTGGTAGGTTCCGATTATGCCGCTCACGGACATAGGCGCTTTTAGCGTTTCCGATTCAAACCAGAGATCGAGGAAATCGACTGCGCTTAAAGTGACCAGTTTTGTGTTGAGATGTAGTAAGTCCGGTCCCAGACCTTTAAAAACCTTCGCCAGTCTCAAAAGGCTGGTCAGCTCTTTTATTTTCAGTGAGGTGATGTCCGGTGCCGGATGGTCAATGACTTCTTTGGCAAGTTTTCCCATATGTGTCATTACCCTGCTGAATTCCGGGTATGTTTCGGCATCCTTTTGGCTGAATCTTGATATTTCCCGCCTGGATCTTTGAGGATCAGCCCAACGCGCCAGGGAATCACCATTTGGTAATGGTAAGAAAGAACAATCCATCGGTATGATCTGATAACCGTGTTTCGCAAGGTTCAACTCCCTGATGATGTGCGGGCGAAACAAACTAACAACATAGGAGGCGACTGAGAATTTAAAACCGGGATGTAACTCCTCCGAAACAGCGGCACCGCCCAATACATGTCTTTTTTCCAGTACCAAAACGTTTCTGCCGGCCTTTGCAAGGTATGCAGCACAGATGAGACCGTTGTGGCCACCTCCTATAATGATTGCATCATATTTTGTACTCATGATTTTGTGGCGTTTGGGTTGGAAGTTTTGCGTTCCGGATTGAAAAACTGGGTCTTATTGACGGTAGCCGTCGCGGTATGTCGAACATGTTCAACGGTAATTTCAATCTGGACTTCCGACCCCATTTGATCGAACTCTTTCCGGATCGTTGCCATGGCAATGTTCTTCTTCAAAATGGGAGACCATGTTCCGCTGGTGGCATATCCCACCTGCGTTCGCAGGCTTTTGTCCGTATAGACTGGAATAGAGTCCCGCCAGGCATGGGAGCCAATTTCAGGAGGCAATCCATACCTGGCATAAATGGCCTCAATTTCCGCCCAATCGATATCCAGGCCAACAATCGCCCATTTGGACCCTTCCAGGCTTTCTTTTCTCAGGGCCGCCTGTCCATTGAAAGGGTCTCGGTCAAGATTTACAGTCCATCCCAGTGAAATCTCGTATGGGCTGGACATTCGATCATCGATGAGTGCATGCAGGGCGTTAAAATAATCAACGTCCTTTAATATCAGTCCTGCTTCTACCCTTGTCATGTCCAGGGCATCCAGTCCTGCAGGTCTTATGTCATATCTTTTTCCTTCATGCATCAAAGCATCCCACAGTTTGAGTGCATCGGCATTGTCCACCCAAATTTCATATCCCAAATCTCCGGTGTAGCCGGTGCGGGATATATAGGCTTCAAATCCCCCGGCCCTGGTTTTGACCGTTGAGAAAAAGCGAAAATTATCGAGATCGGCATCAAAAACCTGCTTCATGATCTCTCTGGATGTTGGTCCCTGGAGCGCGACACCCGCCGTTTTTTCCGAAACATCCACCAGGGTAACATTATATCCGCGAAGAAAGCGGCTAAACCAGGTATAGCAGGGGTCTGCAGAGGTCACAAAAAACATGTTCTCATCCCGCCGCATTACTGTACCATCATCTACCACTTTTCCCTGATCCGTGCACCAACAGCAATAGGTGACTTTTCCAACCTTAAGTTTGGAGATGTCTTTGACCATGATGCGAGACAGAAAGGAAGCTGCATCCGGGCCTTCTACGCGGTATTTGAATAAGGGTGTAATGTCCAGCAGGCCAGCGGAATTTCGAAAGGCAAAATATTCTGCATCATGCAAAGTGAGGTATGAGCTTGCGGCGTAATAGCCTGCCCATTCCTTCCATTTCATACTTTCGCATAACTCAGACGTTCGGGGAAAAAAAGCCGATTTAACAGGCATATTGGAATTTTGGTTTTATTGAATTCGGGAGTTGACTAAGCAGGGTATTGAATTGGATGGAAGGTTCTGATGACCTTCACACCTCGAATTGCCCGGGAGTTATAATCCGGGTATAATTATCCAGGGAAGAAATTCTCTGTGCATTGCCTTGGTTAGATTAATGCAATAATACGAATATCCTGGAATTTATTTTTGACGGTGATACAGGTTGTCCGTGAGTTTTGCGGCATTCAACCAGGAAAGTGATGCTATTGCATTTCTGCAGCTTTCAATATTAGCTTCTCTAAATGCATCATCCGTCAACAATCGATCAGCCTGCACTCCAAAGTTGAAAACATCCCAGTTATCTACCTGGATAATATCCGGAATAAACTCGCAAACGCCGGCACCTTTTGAAATTATAACCGGTGTGCCGCAGTCAATAGCTTCCAATGCTACCAGTCCGAAAGGCTCGGCAACAGATGGAACAATGACAAGGTCTGTTTTAGATAGCCATTTTGCCACATTCTTATGTTCGATAAATCCTTTGATCTCAATGAATTTACTGAGGTTTATCTGACTGATCTTGTTTTGGATTGATTCCATCAGATAGCCGTCCCCGACCATGGAAAACCGGAGATCCGGATTTCTGCCAAGCAATTCTCTTGCAATGTCAATGAATCTTCCGGGTGCTTTCTGATCAGCAAACCTGCCAATAAATCCGACAGTCCGGTGTCTGGTTTGCGGGCGTTTGATGGATTTGCTGTTGTGGCCATTGGGGATTACGGTAATCTTATCTGCATCAGCCTGGTAATCTCCGATCAGGCGTTCTTTCAGGGCGTTGCTTACAGCTAAAATTTTGTCGGCATACCTGATTCCTTCCTTCTCAATCTCTATAATTTCCCGGCTGGCATAACTCCCGTTGCGATCAATTTCCGTACTGTGAAAGTGAGCAATGTAAGGTATGTTCTGCTGTTTTTTGACTGAGGAGGCTGCCGGGAATGTAAGCCAGTCATGGGCGTGTACTACATCGAATTTCTTTTCACCCGAGAGCTTAAATACGACAAGCGCATACTTCTTCAATTCACTTAAGATTGAATGGCTGTAAGATCCTGTGAGTGGAATCTTATTTAATAATTGTATGCTTTCATCAGGGCGTATCTCCGTACTTTTCCGGTGCTTCTCGGTGACATTTCTGAAATATTGAGGTGGGAGATAGGGAACCAGCATTGAACTGATCCCCAATTCCGATATTACTTCGGTGGTGGTGTATTCTTTTAAAAATTCCGAGGGATCCAACTGAATTCCGGAAGCATCAACAAATGAAATTTTCTTATCCCGGGGTGGATCAAATATTTTCGGCAAGACAAATGTTACCTTGTGACCAAGTTCCGATAACCCTTTTGCTAATCCCTGACAGGCAATTCCCAATCCACCCGATATTTTTGGCGGGTATTCCCAACCAAGCATTAGAATCCGCATGTTTTTGATTTTGGTTTAATATATGCAAAATATGATTATTGGATATATCATTCCCAGGATAAATCCGGCGAATGATCTCCTGTTTTAATCAGGATAAGAACTCTTGTTTGATTTGGGATTATAGGGCGGATAGTCCTGACTATGCCAATTCAAAAATCAGGAACAGATGCGCACAAAGGATTTCGCATGGGCTGGTGGAATTGTCGAGGCTGATTTCAGAAGAGATAAAGGAAGGCGATCAGCAGAATGGTCAACAATGAAACACCCAGGGGAAACCAGACCGGGGCGATCCAGGGACGCGGAATGAGGAAGAGTACGTCTATTGTTTTCAGATCCGGAGGCCATCTGATCAGTGCGTATAAGGATACATAATAAAAAAAGTCCCAAAAAGCGAATGTCCACAAAAAGACCATCAGCTGGTCCAGCCAACCAGTACCAACAACAATTGCCAGACTGGCCAACATAACTATGGTAGCGACCTCCCTGGTTTTCTCGATGAATATGTATTTTTTTGGGAACTTCTCCAGGCTGACCACGTTGGAGTCCGACTCCAGTAACCCCATGATCTTGCGGAGGTAAACGACAACAACACCCTCGAGGTGGGCCATGGCAATCCCAAATACTGCTAACAAAAGAAATTTCATAACCAAAGGACCTCTACTATCCTTATAACGTTAATAACCCTGCAATTGGTCCGTTCAGAAGAGAAATGTGCCGGCTATGATTCCGGTATCATGCACGACGATTATGTTTCGTGCCGGAAAATGGGAATATCAAAACATTACGCGATAGGCCAGCATACCGATCAGCTTGTTCTGGTATTCGGTGACAATTGAATCGGAACTTCTGTCAAACTTTATTTCACCCATATTCTTACGATTCGTGACATTCAGCAGGTCGAGGCGCCATTCACTGGATTTACCGGGCTTGTTGCGTTTGAAACTCAATTGCAGATCCATTCTGAAAAAATCAGATAACTTATAGGAATATCCCTCATCCATAATCCAGTATTCATAACCATTTTCAATGGATCGGTCCAGGTCAATGGGGTACTGCCGGAGACCCCCGGCCAGCAGGTATCTGCTATTGATACTGAACAGGTTCTGTTTATTTTTACCAACACTGAACTCCTTAAGTAATACGGCATTAGCCGAATAGGATCCATTGTACTTGGTGTGAAATTCCTGATCAAGAAAGTTTTTGTACTTTGAATCATAGAGTGATCCATTGAGCATGAAGTAATATCCGTTTGAGAAAAATTTCTCAAGGAGCAGTTCAATGCCTTTATTAATTCCGGTTCCCTCATTCAACAGCCCGGCACCCTCGAAACCATAGTCCATGTTGATAATGGAAAAATAATTCGGATATGGATAGACCGGGATGTCGTACAAATCCTGGTAGTAGCCTTCGATTTTCAAAAACAGGTTGTCACTGATGACATAGTTATATCCCAGTACATAATGCCTGGATTTAGTCAGCTCCAAATCCTTGTTTGACTGGATGATCCTTCCCCTGATCTCCTGATTTCCGGTGTAAAGTGACAATGACTCTTTACGGCTATGAACTCCAAATCCGAAATTCAATGTATGTTTTGGCAGCATCTGCCAGCTAATTCCCAATCTTGGCTCGAAAGAGTAATTGTTGTTCAGATAAAATTGCAAAAAATGGATCCCTGAATTGATTGTAAGGGTATTTGTGACAGCGTAACGCCAGTTTAAAAAAGACTGACCCGTGGCTGCTGTACCTTCAGCATCAGAATTGGTCCGGTTGTAGCGAATACCTTCGGAATAATACGGATGGGAAGGATCTGTCGACCGGGCATACAGGGAATCGGAGTGCCATTGCATGAATGAGTCAAAAATTGTATTGTCAAAAGTGATCCCCGCTTTGAGTTTATGGTTTGAATTGAGCCTTCGCGTAATGCTGACTGACGATCTGAGCGTATGCTCGACCACTTTGGTGTTCCATTGTTCATCTATGGAACTCACGCCATTTGGAGCAAATGAGAGTTCTTCCCAGGAGTACATCCAACCCGAATAGGCCAGGATACTTTTGATACTGGTTTTTGGATCCAGTTGATAATCATGTTTAATACCTACAGTTGACATATTCGATCTCCAGTCATAATCAGTGTCAGCTCCTAATTCCCGGCTGAGTCCGCCAATGCCGAATATTGAAAATTTACCAGCACTTTGTGAAGGCAGATCAATTTTAAACGAGAGATCATGAAACTCGGGGAGGTTGGGTATATCGGGAATTATTTTTGTGATCAGCTCGAAAGTGCTGTACCGGTATTGGGCGGCATAAGAGGAATTTTTTGATTTGTTTACAGGCCCTTCAGCCATGAACTCCGTTCCTATCAATCCGATCTGAAATGTCTTTTCGTGTTTTTCATTGTTACCACTTCGGATATTCAAGTCGAAAATACCCGAAAGCGCATTGCCGTACTCTGCCGGAAAGGCACCTGTTAAAAACTCCGAATTCGCGAGCATATTGTTGCTCAGAATACCAATTCCGCCACCTGAAGAGCCAATTTCAGCGAAGTGATTCAAATTGGGGATCTCTATTCCTTCCAGTCGCCATTGCAGTCCCTTAGGACTATTCCCCCGCACAACTATGTGATTTTGACCGTCATTTCCGGACACAACGCCGGGAAAGGAAACAGCGGCTCGCGAAATATCCATCAGGGCTCCGGGATAGTTTTCAGTTTCAACGGCCGAAAAACTTTTGCTGCTTACCACTGCTGCTTCATTGAGTGGCTTATCCCTGTAATAACTCGCGGAAACTTCGATCTCTTCCAATTCGGTAGACATCATACTCAGCTTTACGGGCAGGATTTTTTCTTTTCCGGATCCGACAAGTACGTTTGAGTAATTAATGGTTTCATAACCGACATATGAAAACTGAACAGAATACCGCCCTACAGGCAGTCGTTCGAACCTGAAAGTGCCATTACGGTCGGTCGTCATACCGAATATCGAATCATTCAATATGATTTTAACCGTGACACCCACCAATGGTTCACCGGTTTCCCCGTCGATCACAGAACCTCTTAGGGTCTGTTTCGGTTTCCCTTTATTGGGTTTTGTTTTGGCAGGTACAAGTAAGATCTTATTGTTTTTCTCAATATATCTTATGGAATCTCCTTCGAAGATCTCATCAAGAAATGACTTTACAGTTTGTTTCTTTGGGGGCAAGTAAACCCTCCGTTTCAGGGGTAAATTGCCACTGCCATAGGTGAAAGTGAAATTACCTTTTGAGGCCAGCGTTTTAAGTACATCTTCTATTGGCGCGGCTTGCCCGGCTAATTCCACCTCCTTATCAAGGATTGAGACCTGGGCATGCAGACCTGTTGTCAGAAGCAAAGAGAAGAAACTTATCAGTATCCTCAATTTCCTGGTCCGGGCTGAAAAAAAATGATTTCCTATGAAGGCTTGCTGTTCCATGATTCCTAATTCATACTTTACCTGTAGATTGTAATTGAATCATTCCTGACTTCATATCGCAGACCGAGTACCAGCGTAATTTCATCCAGAACATCCTGCAGTGGTTGATTATCAATAGTTGTTGTTACCTGCAATTTTCGGATTTCACTATCCCGGATCTGTATTGATTTTTTATAGTGGTGGGCCAATTCCTCCGCCACTGTGATCAAAGGTGAATTTTCAAAGGTTAATTTTCCGGTCTTCCAACTCAAAAAATTGTTGCCGGTATGGGATGATTTGGATATGCGGCCATCACTTAAGATCCCGTTTTCATTTTCACGAAGCTCTTTCCGGATTTCCATGTTTTGTACATCGAAAAGTGCAACTACACCCTCCACAACATGCACCACTACTTTTCCGGAACCTGGCCTTACATTCACATTGAATGACGTTCCCAATACCTCGATCCCCCCATTGTTGGGGGTCTTGATGATGAAAGGATTCTCTTTATCCGGGGTAACATCGAAAAATGCCTCACCTTCCAGGGTTACCTGCCGGAAGTCTCTAGTAAAATCTTCCGGGTATCGCAATTCCGAATATTCGTTTAAGTAAACAATGGATCCGTCCGGAAGCAAGACTTCCTCCAGTTGGTCGGTTGTTGACGCCGCCAGGTATTCCGGTTCGTCTGCCAGATAACTATAAATAAAGAATCCGATACTCAGAACCAACACGATACTTGCCGCCACCCGGAAGACGTAGGGGAGGGATGATCTTTCAACTTTTCCGGGGTCACCGGCCCGTTCAAAATTCATCCTGGACTTAACGGTTTTCCAATCCGATTCAACATCAATTTTTTCAAAGTCGGAGAGCGTGGTGGAGTGGTCCCAGATGTTTTGTATGGCCTCTAGCGCCTTTTTGTTCTCAGGGTTTTCGTCCGTCCAACTCCGGATTTGCTTTATTTCTCCTTCGGTACAATCACCCTTTACATATCTTAAAAGCAGATACTCATCAATATGGTCGGATTCGTTTTTCATGCTTTTCAATTCTTATGACAGACCAAAGTCAAACATTACGCATCATCCTCCGTATATTTTTTTGCTTCACCACAAATTCATACTGATAACCATATAAATCCACATCCTGAGATAGCTGTCCAGACCGGCCTTCAAATACTTCAATGCTTTGCTGATCTGGGTTTCCACTGTTCTTTTCGAAATGTTCAGTTTATCTGCGATCTGCTGGTTTTTCAGACCTTCCGTTCTGCTCATTTTGAAGATTCGCTGACGCTGGGCAGGCAGGCTGTTGACCAAGTCGTGGATTTTTGATTCCAGCTCTGTTTCCAGCATTTTTTCTTTCCATTGTGGGTTCCCGGTAGATTTTATGGTTTTAATTTTTTCCATGTGTCCCGAATGGATCCGCTCGTGCTGGATAAAATTCAAACACCGGTTTTTCACGGCCTGATACAGGTAAGACCGAATTGACGTTTTGATATTCAGGGTATTTCTGTCCTGGAAGATCTTTACAAACAGATCCTGAACTATATCTTTCGACACATCCAAATCCTGCGTGTATTTCGTGGCAAATACACAAAGACGGGCATAATATTCATCAAACAGCCTCTTGAAGGCGAATTGATCCCCGGCCTTTAGTTTTTCAATGAAGTCTGTATCAAGCCCTGCCAATATCCGATTTATTTGTACCTCAAGTCGTAGTTGAGTACGGCTAATTTATTGGTTCTGGGCTGGATGAAGACTGACAATCCTCAGTACATGAGTTGTATTTGGAGACAGATATGACGCTTTGCACCTGATCCTGTCAGGTATTTTTGTTGGAATTCAGCAAAAAGATTACCACAAGGACTGGAATGATGATAGTAAGAAAAAGTGAAAATTCGCGATTGTTTTCATCCGTTTTCAATGAAACGGCGCAGTTCTCACACCCCAATGACAAATCCGTTGAATCTGTTTGAATATCAGAAGTGTTATAATCCATACCATTACCTGTATCATTTTGTTCTGAAATGTCGAAGTTGGTTAGCGAATTTGAAGGATTAGAATCCGGAAGTGACTCAGACATTAAGTGTGGATCACCGATGTCATTTGCAGATATGGATATGAATACTGCCAGCAAAAGGTATTTCAGTGTTTTATTGTTTTGTGTCTTTTCCATCACGTTTTTTTTCTGATAAGAGTATATGAATTTTAAAGCCCTCATTTCGCAGACTCTTTTTTTATAGACAGATGGCAGGGGCTTTTCACGTATTGGATCCTCAATGTAAGGGCTTACGGATCCAGGTACGTGTTGTCAACGGATGACCTGTCATAGATTATGAAGATCAAAAACTGGTTGTCTATGAAATTTTTAAGGCCGTTAATGCTGGTTTCGATGTTGCTATTTGTCCGTTGCGAGGATAACGACATATCTGTTTATCAATATGATATACCTCAAATCACCTCGGACGGTTGGACCACATCGTCACTCAGTGAGGTCGGTTTACGAAGATCCAACATGGAGAAACTGATAAACCTCCTGGCAAGCAGGGACGATCACTATGTCCATGGCATTGCAATTGCCAGAAAGGGAAAGCTGGTGCTGGAATATTACCTGCCTTTATATGATTCGGAGGGAAATAACAAGGGTTATGATGGAGAAGACCTTCATTTTCAGGCATCGGTTAGCAAAAGCTTTACGTCGGCCCTTTGCGGCATTGCCATCGACCAGGGCTTACTTCCGGACATTGAAACCGAAATATCGGATTTGTACCCGGAATACACGGATATTATCCAGGGCGAAAAGGAGAGTATCACTTTGCATCATGTGCTTTCCATGACGTCCGGTCTGGATTGGGCGGATGACGTGCCGTACAACACCCCGGACAAAGATGGTTATCACCTGATCCATGATGATGACCCTATCCACTATGTGCTTTCCAAGGAAATGGTCTTCACACCGGGATCTCAATTTTTGTACAACAGCGGCAATACAGTAATTCTTGGAGATCTGATCGAGAAAGCCTCCGGAATGGGCCTGGAAACTTTTGCTGAAGAATATCTCTTCGGACCTCTGGGCATTGAGGATCACTATTGGGAAGTTTTCTCCAGTGGAATAGCATTTTCTTCGGGAGGTCTCTATTTAAATATGCGGGATATGCTGAAATTGGGTCAACTCTACATTGATGATGGTGTGTGGAATGGCAAACAGGTAGTTCCGGCTGCCTGGATCCGTCAATCGTTGTCGGAACACATACCGCTTCCCCTTCGCTATTTAGGTGATGTAGGGACCGGCTATGGCTATCAATGGTGGCTTGGGGAATACGGACATGACAATATGGAGGCATTCATTGCTGCAGGTTGGGGTGGACAGTTCGTTATTGGTATCCCGGAAATGGAACTTGTGGTAGCAGTAACCGGAGGTGAATACCTCAGATCCAACCCCTTTGCTGTTTATGAAATGATCATTGAAGACTACATCCTCAGGGGCATTGACGGATGAGAGATCTTTTGAAAACACGGGTAGGAATTGTTCTTCAAATTAGCGCTTCCTAGATCTATTGTCCATATTCATAAGGATCCGTTATTATCATCCACTGCCCTGATCGCAATAGGTAATACTTCGGTCACCACATGACCTGCAGGCGGTAATCCGACAAGTATGGCACTGATGATCTCTTCCCTGGTGGCTCCTGCATTCCTGGCCAGCTTCACATGAAATGGGATGCCGTTTTCTCTCTTTAAAACCGCCAGTACGGAAAGAAAGGCCAGCGCGTGGGTTTTCTGATCCAGGGCACTGGCCTGGGAAAGCCCCTGAACAAGCTCCTTCCAGCACCGTGCATGTTCCGGAGCCTCCTCAATGAATACTTTGAAAGCGTCACTAACAAGATTGTCCATAGTTATTTCATTTTTTTAGTTTCTTCAAGCCAAATTCAGGCTCAGTTTGCAAATCGTAAAGCATTTTCACTTCAGCATATCGATGGCGTATTCCAATTGTTTATCGCGTCCCCTTTTTATGTCGTCTTCAGTTTGTTCTACACGAATATCCGGCGCAATGCCCAACGTTTCCCATGGAATGCCATCATAGCGCCGTTGATCGTAGGTAGTGATGAAGATTACCCTTCCACTGGGTAAGATGTACTCTCCCTGACTTTCAGTACCGCTTGTATCGGAGCCTCCGGATCCCCCGCCTGTTGTATCCCCGACAACCGTGACATTTGATATTTGCTTCATGCGTTCAACAAAACCTTCACCCGCGCTGAACGTCCCTCCATCTATAAGGACGACCACGGGCCTGGTATATGTAAATGGCCCCTGTGGTCGAATATGCGAAGCGGGCAGCAATACGCCTAATTTGTAGAAATCCGGATCCTGTAACGAATCCGTCAGAAATCTTGCCACGACATTAGTGATATTATGACGGTTACCCCCTCTGTTTTGGCGCAGATCCAAAATCAGACTCCTGGTATTTCTGAGGTATTGCAGCACACCTGGAAACTCAAAGGTTAGATGACTCTCTTCAAAATTTGAGAGGAAGGCGTACCCGATATTATCAGGTAAGATTTCGTATTCGACGGTGCTACTCTCAGTGAGCTTAAGCGCTTTGTCGAAGTATTTCCTCACAACGAATGGGCTAAAGGAATGCTTATCCTTGAAGTATCTGGGCACGACATAGGGATATACACGACTTCCATTCTCGGTTTCATACCAGATATGACCATCTTTCAATTCATAGAGCATATCACGCAAGACCAGGTAAAAGTCGTCTCCCCAGGCCTCTTCGAATAGCGGCTGATAGACCGTATAAATAGAATCCCACTTGATATTCTTGAATTCCATATAGGGATATACTGCTGCCACCCTTGTCCAGGCGGCTTCAAAGTCTGCCATATTCTCATTTAATTCCCGGTTATCAGGTATGAACTCGTCGGCGCAAGAAAGGGCCAAGGTTCCCAGGATCGCAAGAAGGAAATTTTTGATGGTATTCATAATATTACCTTTTTGATAAATCAAAGTTGACAATAGCTTTCAAATGATCTCCGGACGAAATCACCGGATCCCATGAACTAACCCTTGTCATTTGCAGGCTGTAGGCAATTTTCACAGAGAGCCTTTTGGAAAGGAAATACCGGATCCCGAAAGCTGTGGAACCATTTGTTCCATTCAACAAAGTCAAAAATTTGATCTCGGATGTGTTTTCATCTTTTTCATCCACCGTCCTGAGCCCAACGGAAACTACGCTAAAACCAAGTTTTCCTTCCAACTGGATTTTCCTTTGTAACGGGTAAATAAAATGAGTATTAACACCCAGTGAAAAGAGTCCCACGATCGATTCCCAATTGTCATCAATTCCGGACAGTGAAATCGCAGGTTTATTGTGAAAAAAGAACAAATCTGTCGAGGGTCCCAGATATCCACTCAAATCTTTATTAAAAAGGGTCATCCGCGGTAATTGATACAGGAATCCCTGTCTAAGCGTGAACTGAAAGATATCCGTAGACAAATTGTAATTTTTGATGTCCGAGGAGTTCTGCACCTCTAACCCGACAACGTACGCGTAATTGCTGTGCAGTCTGGACCAACCTGTTTTGAAGTAAGGAAGTGGACCGGAATATTTCTCCCTTGAAAAATACTCATCACGAACGGCGAACTTGCCTAATCCGTATTCAAGTGAAATACCTTCTGGATAAACCGGTTGGTAATCTGTGTCTTGAGCCGATACACCCGCCACCAGTAAAAAGGAAGTCAGGCATAGAAAAATGTATTTATTTTTCATCTTGATTTTAGCTTTTTGTTCAAATGATTGTCAGTTTCAATCAGGCAGGTAATCATTCATCAGATCAAAAAACTGATCTTCAAATTCAGCCTGACTGATACCGAATCTGTTTTTTAGAGAGGTGTTAAAAGATATTCCGCGTGTTCCATCTAACAATACTTCACGCACATCATAAAATGAGCCACCAACACCTTCGGAATCGGTAATATATCTCAAGGCCAGCCAATACATAGGATAGTAATAATAATTACCAATACCTTCGATATCATTCGGCCTGTCCCATGAATGCCTTATGGCTACAGGATTTCGTTGACCATAAATAGAAATAAGACTATCAAATTCAGTCTGACTATCTATTCTTATGTAGAATTTTTCCTCCGAATATTCACTGGTCACTGACATTTCTATGGCAATACCTTCGGCAAACCATGAGTACAAATAAGATTCGTCATTATTTCCGAGTATTAGCGTTTGAATAACATGCATCATTTCATGTCTAACCAATGGCTCATAATTCTCGGGATCAGTATGTCCCCACCCGGTTCTTACGGGGTTATCAGGTGAATACACCAGGTACCCTCCATAATATGCCTGACCACCCCAGTTTGTCGGAGCATAGTTCTTATAAGCATAGATGTGGATTTTATTATTCCGGTCCGCCGGAAATTGTAAGATCGAGTTATCGGTAATATCCAGTTTCTCCTTGATCGTTGTGAATACTTCTTCACAAACGTCCAGTAAGTATTCTCTGGCTTCAAGGCTTGCAGCGTCACTGTAGATAATGAAGTTTTCGCCTTCCAGCGGGTTGCCGTCATGCGGCCATGGTGTAAATCCTGTTTCATACCATGACCCACTGTCCACCATGCCTGACGGCTTTACATTCGATTCTTTGCAGCCAGCAAGGCCAATGCATATAATTATACACATTGCCGATTTGTATTTTGATATTAGATTATACATCAGAATTTAATTCTTTGGTTATAACTGATGCGGAAGGATTCCTTTTCAGCAAATTCTTAAATCAAAAACTCTCCTGAAGCACCTTTATCAGTAACCTCTTACTTTTATCCCTCCGTTTGTTGTAGCTAATGAGATGGTTCCGTCACCATTTCCACATGTGGCTACCAGGGAATTTAATTTTTCAACTTTGGCGTTGAGATCTATCCTGGAAACATCGACATAACCGTTTACAAAAATCGCTGACAGTTCTGCCGAGGTGTTTTCAGGAATTTCAAGATCAATGCTGCCGTTGATGACCTTCAGGTCAATAAAGCCATCCAATGGCAGGATCACATTGGCGTCGATATTGCCATTTGCCAAATGCACCGTAGTGTTAGTATGGATCTCCCGTAATGAGACCGATCCATTCACATTTTGGATGTTGACATCAATGTTTTTTGGTAATGTAATGTCGTAATTGATGATATAATTCCGACCTTCAGATCGATCAGGCTGTATTGTACTGACCCGGATCTCGCCGGTCAACTCTTCGATTTCTACTTTGAGTTCATTTAACCTGGTGTTAGCATCCTCTTGAGTCGTTGATTTAACAATTCTTTCACCCGTGATCTTAACGGTGTTCATCGTACTATCTTCGGTGATCGTAATGGTCCCGTTGATCCCATTCAAAAGCAATTCTGATTGGTCTGCTAAATCTATTGCATAAGAAAACTCCTTTTGTGCAGAAAACTTATTGTCGCTGACACTGAAATCAGGATATACAAATAGAATCGTATCTTCCTCTTTACAATTTGAAGTAAGAATCAAAAGAGAAATAAGGATCAAAAAAGTTAATGGTTTAAAAGTTCGTTTCATTGTTTTTTATTTTGAGTTTGTAATTATTTTATCAACAGTCGGGTTTATTCCCTTCAGGTTCCGGATTTATTCACTTTTATTTTCGGCAATTCCATTCTTAACACTGATCATTCATATCGTATGGCTTCAACCGGGTTTTTCCTGGCTGCATTGTAAGCAAGCGCTCCTACGGTGACCATTGCAATGAATTGGGTAATAATGCCAACGGCTAAGAAGGTGAAAAATGAAATATCAATTCTATAGGCAAAATTATCCAGCCACCTGTCCATGATGTACCATGCAATGGGCCATCCTATAATGTTGGCGAGGAGTACCCAAAACGAGAAGTTTCTTGTAAGTAATTGTACGATCTGGAAGACTGACGCGCCCATGGTCTTCCTGATCCCTATCTCCTTAAATTTTCTCTCGGCCAGAAACATGGACAAACCCAGCAAGCCCAGGCATGCAATGAAAATGGCCAATCCGACGAAATACTTGAAGATTTTCTCAAATAGCCGTTCACCTTCATACAATCTTTCATAATCCTTATCAAGGAAGGTGTATTCGAACGGAAAGCCGGGATTTAATTCATGATGTGTTAACTCGATAAACCTCAGCGTTTCTTCAATGTTGGAAGAATTGATTTTGGCAGTTATGAAATTGTTGTAAGGGTTAATTATAGTAAGGACAATAGGCTCAACTTTTTCATGCAGCGATTTGAAATGAAAATCCTCCACAACACCTACGACATGGCCATGTATTTCATCATCCCGATTCTGTGCGAAATTCCAATTGATTTTTTTCCCAATAGTGTTGTCAGGTGTCCACCCAAATTTTTTCATGGCTGTCTCATTGATGATGCAGCCGGTAGAATCCGATCCGAAAGACCGTGAGAAATTTCGACCAGCCACCATTTTCATACCCAGTGTTGGTATAAACTCATATCCGATATTGGCCGTTCTGCTTGGGAAAAAATCATCGCTACCCTCGATCTTAAAGTGATCTCCCCAGGGTGTTTCGCCCGGCAGATAGTTAGAAACACAAACACCTTCAATATTGGAGTATGTTTCAAGCTTTTCCTTCATCCGGTGCGGAAGTTTTCCCGAGTCATCATTGTCAATGGAAGTGTATACAATCAACTCTTTATCAAAGCCAAGCGATTTGGTTTTTATCAAACGCATTTGGAGAAAGATGATCCCTGAACCACTTAGCAGGATCACCATTACTACAAATTGAAAAATGACCAGGATCTTCCTTAACTGAACATTTCCCAAGTTTTTGTAAGGAAGAGAGGTTTTGAGATTGGAGGGGCTGAATGAAGACATAAAAAGAGCGGGGTAGAGACCGGCGATTACACCCAATCCTAAAGTCAGTACTAACACATAAACCCAGTCTTTACCATAATCGAAGGCAACATGCGTCTCTGTCAATTTAAGGAACCATGGCTGCAATATTTCAATTACTATGAGTGAAATTATCATGGACAAGAATGCAATTGAGACCGTTTCACCCAGAAACTGAGTAATGAGCGTGAGACGGTCGGCTCCGGCTACTTTCCTGATCTTTACCTCTTTGGATCTGTAAATAGATCTTGCCGTGGACAGGTTCATATAATTAATGCAGGCGATCAGAATGATCAGGATTGCTATCGCTGCCATCAGGTGCAGGTAGCCGATATCCCTGGTTTTTGCGAAGTCGAATATCCTGTCATTTCTGAGATGGATATCTACTAATTTTTGGAGCCTGAAGTTGGAACCGTCCTTCCAAGGGGCGTAGTATTTCTCTTTGAAATCAACCAGCTGCTGATCAAAAGAATTTGCATCAAAAGTCTCATCGACCCTTATGTAACCGTAACTAAAGTCAATCCAGTTGTCGATGTCAAAGAGTGGATCACCTACCGCAGACAGGATAAAATCCGTCTGAAAATGGGTATTGTCAGGGATGTCCTCCATGATTCCTCTTACTACATAGTTGGTCTGATTGTCCATTCTGAGCGTTTTTCCCAGGGGGTTCTCGTTGTGGAAATACTTTTTGGCAATCGTTTCGGAAATAAGAATTGAATTTGGGAATGTCAGGATCGTCTCTTTCTTACCCGCAATTATTTGCAGATCAAATACCCGGAGAAAGTTTGAATCTGCCAGCATGATATTATTTTCATAAAACCGGCGTGGCTCGAGTACCTGATTTCCGTAGTCGGGTGAATAGTCAAACATGTGCCTGTCAATAAAAATAAACCTGGTTCCGGCCAGAATTTGGGGGTAGTCCATGGCTAGTTGGTGCGCGGCAGCTGCCGGTGCCAGGGCTGTGTATTGCGTAGGCGCCTGGTCCCATATCATGTCCAGTGTGACCCGGTAGATCAAATCTGAATTGGTGAAGTGCTTGTCAAAGCTAAACTCATACCTCAGGAACAATACGATAAACAGGAACGTCGTGATCCCGGTTGACAGACCTAAAATATTGATCAATGAGAAAAACCGGTTTCTCAGGAGTATCCTGAAAATCACTTTTAAATAATTAGCCCACATTAGTTATGCTTTTGAACGGTAATTGGTTCTAATTTTCATTCGTTTCTCAATGATTTGACGGGATTGACTGATGCAGCTTTGAACCCTTGAAAACAAACGATCAAAATCGCAATCCAAAATCCGGACAGTACGGCCATAACTATGGAAGTCCAACCAATACTGACCCGGTAGGCAAAATTTGTCAGCCAGCTATTCATCAGGAAATAGGCGGCTGGAACAGCAATGAGGGAAGCAATCAAAATCAGGCGTATGGTATCACGGACCAGCAGAGAAAGAATACTTGTTATAGTGGCTCCAAGAACCTTTCGAACACCTATTTCCTTTATCCGTCGGTCGGTGGAATGCGAGATCAACCCGAATAGCCCAAGACCGGATATGAAAATTGCCAGGAATGTAAAGGTATCGAACAGTGTACTGAGCTTCTTTTCCGATTGATAGTAGCTGTCAAGTTGAACATCGACAAACGAATAATCAAACGGATAGTCAGCCACATATTGATCCCATTTTTGTTCAATGTATTTTATGGTATTATCCAGGTCGGCCGGGCTGACTTTGATATTCATGGTGAACAGGGCTTCTTTGTCGACATACATGATTACCGGTTGGATCCTATGGTGTAATGATCCATTCTGAAAATCAGCAACAACCCCGATGATCCTTCCCATGTGGTCAATGAAATCACCGTTCCAGGTTTGAAATGAAATTTGCAGACCTATTACCGAATCTGTTCCTATCATTCGTTTAGCGGTTTCATTGATGAGATAGCTATTGCCCTGGGATATTTCACCGGTGGAAAAGTCCGATCCTTCCATTAAGTCCAGCCCGAATAGATCCGGGTAATTTTGATCGACAGCAACCTGAAATACATCTGTTTCTTCAGTAGTGATCTTGCCGGGCCAGTTAACCGAGCCTGCCATTTCAAAACCTTCGGAAGGTGGGCGTCCGGCTGAAATATTTAATATACCAGGATGTACCTCCAGCTCCTGTTTTATGCTTTCATAGTTTTGACGAAACGATCCTCGCATTGTAAAATGGAGTGTGTGCTCCTTGTCATACCCATGATCATTTTTGCTGATGTAATTGAGCTGCTGGTGGATGACAATGGTACCAATCACAAGAAAAATTGAACATGAAAATTGAATGACAACCAATATCTTTCTGAATAGCCCCCTGTCACCATGATGCAGCAGATTCCCCTTTAGAATTTTGACCGGCTGGAATGAGGACAAAAGCAAAGCCGGGTAGCTTCCTGCGATTAATCCTACTGCTATAATCAATGCGCCTAATGTGATCAGGATCTTGCCAATATCATTGTAATCAATCACCAAGTTTTTACCCGACCAGGCGCTTAAAGCCGGTAACATTGTCTCTACCATTAATGAGGCAATTAAAAGGGCGAATAAGGCAAGCAGTACAGATTCTCCGAGGAATTGACGAACCAGATCCGACCGCCTGGCTCCCATTACCTTTCTAAGTCCAATTTCTTTTGCCCGCAGACTGGCCCTCGCTGTTGTAAGATTGGTAAAGTTTATGCAGGCTATGACCAGGATCAATGCTGCAAGTCCCGAAAAGAGATAGACATATTTAATTTCATTGTGACCCTCCAGGTAATCCACTATTTCAGGGTGCAAATGGATATTTGAAATTTCCTGCAATTGCAGATCTTGATTTGTTTCCCCGGTGTACTGATTGATAAAACTGTTAAATTTTGACCGGAGCTGCCCGGCCCTGACGTTTTCCGAAAGCAATACATAGGTGTAATATGCGGAAACATCCCATCTGTTGTCCGTGAGCTGCCTCAAATAGGCGTTTCTTGAATCGAAATGTGCGATGTAGTCAAAGCGGATATGGGAGTTTGCCGGCACGTTTTTCATCACTCCGGTTACCATAAAACTTCGTTGATTAATGTTAAGGATCTTCCCAACCGGATCTTCATTTTCAAAAATTTTCAGGGCCATTTTTTCATTTATCACCACGGAATTAACATTTTCCAGGGCACTGTTCCTGTCTCCCCTTATAAAAGGAAATGAAAACATTTCCAGGAAGCTCTGATCCGCAATTGCCATTATATCATGCTGAAAACTTTTATCCTGGTAGCGCACCAATTGGGATCCTTCGATGTTGAACCTTGTGGCGTTCTCAACTTCCGCGAAGTTTTCTTTTAAGGTGTGGGCAAGAGGGACAGGCGTAAGAGCGCTTCCTTCCTGGTCTGAAAATCGAACTACACGAAAAAGTCGATCAACATTTTCGTGAAATTTATCATAGCTCAATTCGTAGTTGACCCAGAGCAAAATGAGAAGACAACTGGCCATTCCTGTTGCCAGGCCCAGGATATTTATTATTGAGTAGCCCCTGGAGCCATTAATTATCCTTATTGCTGTCCTGAAATAGTTTCTAAGCATAAAAATTTCTATCTGTTGTTCTCCTTAATTTACCTCATTAGCCTTATCGCCCTTATTGCACCTTAAACTTCAACGGATCTTTAAAGAGTGATTCCTTATTTCTGTACTAAATGTAGCAATACAAAAGTCAAGAGTGATGCCAAATCATAATCGTCAGATAATCAGCACATTACAAATAGGCTGGACAAGAGGCATGTTGGAATTTCCAACACTCATGTACAATAAACCGACACATTTTGAGATTCGACGAGAAGGATAGGTGAGGTGTGAATATTTTATTTCGGGTTTTCCATCATTTTCCTAAGCAAACTCAAAGCCTTATGACCATCATTTTTTGGGACGAAAATATGATCGTGATAATACGCCGAAATCACATTACAGCATATATTGTTTTTCGCGAGTAAGCTGCTCACCCTGGCAAGCAGACCAACTGCCTCCAGGGAAGAATAGACATTCAGCGAGATCCAGGACATTACCGTATGATACTCCAAATTTAAGTGATCTGCAATCTCCTTTTTCATGACCAGTGTCCTGCCTTCACCCTCAAGAAAAGTGGCTAGTGTTTCAATACCTGTTAATTCAGAATCCTCCGGTACCGTACAAAAAACATACTCTCCTTCATTGAGCTTCGGGGACAGGTTTTTCAGCAAGGTCTTAATATCTTTTACGGGTTCCAAATTCCTAGTCCTCCAAACGAAGTTTTAATGATTGCTTGTAATAATTACCGATTGGGACTTTAGTGTCGCCGATATAAAGCCGGTTGCCATCGATGGTCGATATTTTGTTGATCTGGACGACATATGATTTGTGAACACGCACAAAGAGATGTCGTGACAGTTTTTGCTCAAAAGCTGAAATGGTGTCTCTTACGATATATTTTTTAGCCTTTGTGAAAACACTCAGATAGTTGCCGTAAGCTTTCACGTATTCAATATCTTCCGTACTCACCGAATGGATAACCTTGTCCTGTCTGAGTATAATTTTATTGCTTTTTTGGAG
Source organism: Cyclobacteriaceae bacterium (assembly GCA_028278225.1). Lineage (GTDB taxonomy): Bacteria > Bacteroidota > Bacteroidia > Cytophagales > Cyclobacteriaceae > JANQEU01. The sequence continues at coordinate 204,254 of JANQEU010000045.1, read as the reverse complement.
GGTTTTTTTGTTGCTGTCCGAGGGTTCAAATTTATGAGTAACACGGTTGACTGCTTTGAGAAATCTTTCCAGGGAGAATGGCTTAAGCAGGTAATCAGCGACTCCGTAATCATAGCTTTCAAGCGCATATTCAGAGTAAGCTGTCGTTAAAATGACCTGTGGCGGATCCGTCAGTGTTTTTAACATTTCCAGGCCGGACAATTCCGGCATATTTATGTCAAGAAAAATCAGATCAACCTTATTCTCATGCAGATATGAGATTGCCTCCAGGGCTGAATTGCATTTCTTCAGCAGGTGCAGAGTTGAAACCGAAGAAATATAAGTTTCAAGCACATTTTGAGCAAGGCTCTCATCGTCCACTATTATGCACCCGAGTTTCATTTTACATGGTATTTAGAAATCTATTCTCATATTGACGTTAAAGGTCTCATCATCTTCATGGATCTTCAGATCATGCCTCCCGGGGTAGAGTATTTCCAATCTCCGGTTCAGATTCTCAAGTCCTATTTTACCGGCCTTTTCCTGCATCCTGTTCTTATTTGGAACGATCCGGTTTGATATTTTGAATGTCACGTTATCCGGTGTGATGAGCATTTCAATGTGAATAAAATTGTTCGTTCCCACACCAATTCCATGCTTGAAACTGTTTTCAACAAGAGGGGTAAAAAGCATCGGGGCAATCTGTTGATCTGTTTTTTCACCGGCTATACGAAGTTTCACATCACATCTTCCATTCAATCTTATTTTTTCCAGGGTAATGTAGTGTTCAATAAAATCGCTTTCCTCTTTTAGCGTTACAAGCTTTTGTTTTGCACTGTCAAGTGTATAGCGCATCAATCCGGATAGTTTCAGGACAGTTTCTCCCGCCCGTTTGTCATTTGATAAAATGAGAGAGTAGATGTTATTCAGGGAGTTAAACAGAAAATGTGGATTGAGTTGAGCTTTTAGCAATTCCAGTTCTGCTTTTGTATGCCTGGATTCCACTTTTTGCAATTCCAGCTCCGCTTTCAGTCGCCTGGATTCTTCCCTGTGTAGCTGGAATTGCTGCCTTGTCCCTGTCCTCAGATACTTTATACCGGTGAACGTTGCAATGAAGAATGCCAGGGCGATATGTGCGGCCATTTCACCTCCAAACAGAATTGCGAATAGCCTTTCATGAATGTAACCGAATACGATAATGATAAAAAGTGTCAGTCCTGTATAGATAATGTATTTTCCGGTTTTGAAAAATCTCTCAAAGATGAAATCATGCAGGTAGACGGGGATTATAAGAGGAGTGATATATACCAGGCTAAATTTTAAGGCAGTCTCAAAACCTTCCATTCTTGTCATGAAAACCATGAAAAGCAAATAGAATATGGACCAGAAAGTCACATGAAAAACAGCCTTTTTATCAAATATTTTGATTGTCAAACTCATGGAACTACCATAACAAAGATACTTCGTCGGTCAACCCGATGTGTGATTTTGTGATGAACGCTGTTTGTCCCAAATACCAGGACTTTCGAAATCGTCAATGATACACATGTCACATTTATTTTTTGATTGAAGCGTGTGGATGCAGGTTTGCGTCTCAACTCAGAATTATATGATTTCAGATGTAAGGTCAACTCAGCTATTTATTCACAGGGGAGTAAAGAAAACTCTGTCAAAAATATTTTTATTCCCGCTCTTCAGGGTTTTCATTGCTATCATCTTCCTTGCGCCAGCGATAATACTCGTTAACGTATTTACCATTTTTGTAGTTGAAAATACGGAAGATCCCCTATTCACAATTTTGCGGTTTTCAAAGACAATTGTCCTGTTAGTACTGCTCTATTTTTCTTACTCATTTTATACTCGAAAAATTGAAGGACGGGTTGCTTTCGAATTCGATTTTAAACAGTGGTACACGGAATTTGGAATCGGGGCTTTGATAGGAGGCGGTATGGTTGTGTTAATCGTAATTGTCCTGATGTTTCCCGGATATTATGAAATAGATCAAATCAACTCTCCATTTCTTTTATTAAACAGACTATTTCGCTATGGGGTAGGGTCATTTGTTGAAGACCTCATTTACACAGTAATTTTTTTCAGATTACTGGAAGAATATGCAGGTTCTACCATTTCAATCATTGTTACTTCCCTGATTTTTGGCGGCATTCATTTCGGCAATGACAATGCTACTGTAATGAGCTCTCTTTTCATCAGTCTGGAACATTTGGCTTTGCTTGCTCCTTTTATCCTTTCAAGAAGGATCTGGATGACCTGGGCTGTTCATTTCAGTTGGAATTTCTTTCAGACGGGGATTTTCGGGATGAATAACTCGGGAATGGCGCACGATGGCTTCATCACGCCGGTCATTAAAGGGCCCGACTGGATTACCGGGGGAGAGTTTGGCCTGGAGGGATCCTGGTTGAGCTTGTTGGTCAATATAGTAATTGGTATAATAGTTCTGGACAGAGCAATCAGGGACGGACAATGGGTCCTGCCACGATGGAGGAGAAGATAGATTCACTTTGGACCATTGCCTGCAGATCCACTTAGATACATGATAAAAATCATTATTCATTGGAGATGATACATCAGCCAATTTGATCACAAATACGTACCAGAACACAAAAGGGTCAATTCAAACGGCTCAAAATGAAGATCAGATAATGAACATTTCCGAATGAAGCTCTGTAAGATGATAAAAGTTGCATTTCTTTCACTGATAATTCTTACCCGGATCCAGTTGCCCCATGTCCATGGGCAAGACGAACAAATTGATATCGTACAATTAAAGGGGCCATACCTGGGACAAAAACCTCCGGGTTTGATACCTGAAATCTTTGCGCCAACGATACTATCGAGAGACATTACAACAGAAAGACCTGCTTACAACAGCATCTTCTCGCCGGATGGGACAGAGTTTTATTACACGGATGACGGCAAATCAAGTATTATGTGGATGCACATAGAGAACGGTGTGTGGACTCAGCCGGAAATTGCACCATTCAGTAGTTCTTTTAGCGAAAATGATCTGGCCATTTCGACTGATGGTAATACCGCCTTTTTCAGATCCTGGCGACCACTGGGCAATAGTGATGAGCCGGAAGAGCGATCATATTTGTGGTTTTCGAAAAGGGAATCTGCCGGTTGGAGCCAGGCACGTCTGCTGCTTATTGATAATGGACCCATTCGCACTGGATACCCCTCCATCACAAAAAGGGGAACTTTATATTTTCCCTATAGGGATGGTCAAACCATAGGTGGACCGGACATTTTCAGTTCGGAAAAGGTCGATGGAAAATTTACTGCTCCTGTAAGCCTCGGAAGCACGATCAATACCCGGTATTCCGAAGGTGATTTATACGTGGATCCTAATGAAAGTTTTCTGATTGTATCATGCTGGGGTCGACCGGATAATAATGGTGAAAGTGACCTTTATATCAGCTTAAGAAATAAAGATGGCGCATGGGGGACATTGACAAATATGGGAGAAAAAATAAACTCCTCCGGTAACGAAAATTGCCCAACCATTTCACCGGATGGGAAATACTTTTTCTATGCCAGATATGATCCGAAAGAAGAAGTATTCAACACTTATTGGGTAGAGGCTGAAGTCATTGATCGTTTCAAACAATAAAGCATGGTGATCATCAAACCTCAACTGCAAGAACTTTCCAGTGAAAGGAACAGGGTATTTAAAAGAGAGATTGCGCTTAAGGGAGTGGATCTTAAAAAAAGGAGATCCTTTGGATTTTCAGAGGCGAGATCTACGACTCGGAGCTGGATATAAGACTTGAACCCGGTATGATGCAGAACGTTAAATTTAATCAGGAGATCAAAGGTCTTGGTTATGATATTGTCTCGGGTTTTGACAATTCTATCAAGATCCTGAAGAGAGTTTACCGGGAATAAGATACCATATGAAGATATTGAATAAAACTCTGGCGGCAATATTCATTTTATCGGCCATTGTCCTCAGGGCGCAAACGGACAGGTTCATCTATGAATTGGAGGTTTCTCCCAATGATAGTGATGTATTTCATATTGCAGGAACCGTTCCAAAGCTTTCGGAAAGTGACAATGTGTATAGCTTCGTTTCTTTTGCTCCCGGGGTACATCAGCCGCTTGATTTCGGGCGTTTTGTAAGATCATTCAAGGTGTATGATGATGATGGAAATGAGTTGCTGACACAAAAATTATCTACCAATGACTGGCGAATTCTTGATCCGCAAAAGGTGAAAAGAATCGAATACGAAATTGATGATTCATTTGACATGGATGTCAAAAAACATCCGATCTATCCCATGAGTGGAACCGGCATCAACGAGAATTACGCTGTGATAAACACTCACGGTGTCTTCGGATACTTCCAAAACTTAAAGTCAAACCCGATCAAATTGAAAATCGGCTACAGGGAAGGATGGAAAATCGGTACTGCTTTGACCGTCGACGGAGACGGATACTACATAGCTGAGTCGTACTACCAGTTGGCGGATTCACCGATATTGCTGGGAGAATTATCCAGCGCTTCACTTAGGATCGGTGAAATAGATGTTGACGCATTTGTTTATTCCCCGATAGAGGAAATTGAAGCTAGTAGAGTACTGCAAATAGCCAAACCCGTGCTGGAATCAGCATATGATTTTGTGGAATTCTCACCCGTAAACAAGTATTCTTTTTTGATGTTCTTCATATCAGATAAGGAAGCTGAACTTATGCCGGCTTTGGCATCGGCAAGAGGAGCTCTGGAGCATTCATACAGTTCTACGTATGCACTATCAGCTGATCCCAGGACTTTGGGCTGGTTGAAAGATGACATAGCGCACGAGTTTATGCATATACTGACGCCGTTAAACCTCCGAAGTGAGATTATCGCCAACTTTGATTATTCGAAACCAACTTCTGAAGATCAGCATCTTTGGCTGTATGAGGGTGTCACCACATGGGTTGGGATGATCATGCAACTAAGAAGCGGGAACATCTCTATCGAAGATTATCTGAACTGGATTTCCGAGAAAATAGAAATTTCGGAGTACTACGGAACCGATTATAGCCTGGCACGTCTCAGTGCCGAATGGTGGACAGATGAGGGGAATAAGAATTACGGAAATATATATCAGCTTGGGGCCCTGACTGCAAATTCACTGGATATCAAATTATTGCAATTATCTAATGGAGAGAGGGGTCTAAGGGAAGTGTACCTGGAATTAATTAAGAGGTACGGCAAAGACAAACCTTTTAACAATGAGCTTTTCTTTGATGAATTAGTGGATATGACTTACCCGGAAATTAGAGATTTCATCGATCGGCATATTAAGAACTATACGCCTTTTGATTTTGAAAAGGATTTTGCGGCTATCGGGATCAAATACTATCCTTCAAGAAAATCCAAAAATCCAGTGCCTTTGTTTGGCCTGTATTTCGGAAGCGCCGATGGCAAAAATGTGATTGACGGATTTTCAGAGAATCACAAACATTTTGGACTGGAAGTCGGTGATGTCGTGGAAGAAATATTTGGGGAAGTACTGACAGAAGAGAATGAAGATGTTGTATTTGCAAGGAAAGAAAAAATGAAGGCCGGTGATTCCTATGATATTGTCGTAAGCAGGAATGGCGAAAGGATCAGCTTAAATGGAGAGTTGGTTGAGCGAAAGGACTATCATGTGTTTGAGATCGATAACGAAGCTTCAGAAGAGGCCAGGGAACTAAGGGTAAAATGGTCGGGATATTTGAAGAACTGACTTTACGGGCCTATCCCGGAAAGTGTAGGTCAATATATTAAGAGGTCAACCATAGGATTGTAGGATCATTAAAGTAAAATGATAGATCATATAAAGCTGATTCTTTCAATTCTGGTTGAAATCATTGACACATTTGGAGAAAAGGTACTCGACGATTCTGGCAACGGGAGTAACGATATATATTGGGTTCTGAAATCATTGAAAACTGAAATCTGACCACTTAAGATGAGCAAAAAAGAAAAATTGGCTCCTTTTAAACCAGGGGTACTGCGCGTGAAGCCAAATTATTATTTAGCATGTATCAGGATAATTGCACTTTCATTTTTAACCTCTTGCGACACTGGAAAAGTGCAGTCACTCTACGATGATCAGGTTCCGGCTGATAATCCAAGCCATAAGTGTAAAACAATAGCCGACTCGCTATTTAATATCGAGTTGATTTGTATTCCATCCGGTGAAATAAAAATGACGCCGAACTATTTAAGAAAGCACACATATATAGCAAGCATCGATAGTTTTTATATCGGTAAATATGAAATAACACAAAAACAATGGGAAGATGTGATGGGAAGTTATCCCCCGGAATTCAAATGGGAGGATTTTGATTTTGAGAAGATCGGATTGGATAGTACAGTTTTATTAAGATGGATGGACAGATCAAGAACAAGCTTCATAAATGAAAACTATCCGGCGGTTGTAGTTAGTTGGGAGGCCGTTCAGAAATTTGTAATAAAACTTTCGGAAAAAACCGGTCATTTCTACCGTCTTCCTACAAATGAAGAATGGGAGTATGCATATCGGGCGGGAACTACCACCGAATATTATTTTGGGGATGATACATTGCTACTTGATGAATACGAGTGGTATGATGAAAATTCAGCTGGAACGTTACACCCTGTTGGTCTAAAGAAACCGAATCCTTTTGGATTATATGATATTGGAGGTAATGCTGCGGAGTGGACAGCGACCCTTGCCGATTTGGAGCCTTATACAAGAAAGTATGGCAGGGAATTTGGAAAAGGAGTAAATCGCATTTACCGGGGCAGCCATTATTTACATACTAAATTTGCCGCCAATGCAACCTGGACCCATACGTACAAGCAAGTACTTCCGCATCGCAGTGTAGGTTTTCGTGTAGTGCGAGAAAAGTAGAAATCTCTGCAGGCTGATTTTATTCAGGATTTTTGAAATGTCTCTAAACACGGGCGGATCATCTGGAATTACATTTTGTCAGTGAAGAAGACTCCGAAATACCAGGTAGCGTTCGTGGTATCCGGTCTTTGAATTACTTAATGGAAATTAGTGCTGGCGTCCAGATCTCTTATCTTTAACCTCGCAACCTACACCATACAACATGTACATAGTAAGAGATGTATTCAAAGCAAAAGCGGGCAAGGCCAAGGAATTGGTAGCCGTATTTAAAGCCGCTACTCCCCACCTTCTGACAAAAGGAGCAAAGAAAATCCGCATTATGACCGATGTAGCGGCAACTTACTGGACTGTAGCCTGGGAGTTTGAAGTGAACGAGATCAGCGATTACTACGACATGTCCTATCATATAGACTCCGATGACAAGATATATACCATCATGGAAGGTTACCAGGAACACATCCTGGAAGGTCGCCGCGAAATATTTAGAATTGAAGAATAATACCTTTTCACCATAAACATTGATCCTATGAAACGACTGATATCTATTACATTGATGCTCCTTATCTACCAGGTTTATGCGCAGGTTGAAAACTTATCTTCGCTCACCATTGACAGGATCATGCAGGGAGAGGATTTCGTCGGGTATTTACCAAATAATATCCGGTGGTCCGAGGACAGCAAGCAAATCTACTTTGGCTGGAATCCGGAAGCAGATACCCTGAGATCTACTTACCGGGTAGATATTTCTTCGAAAGAAATCAGCAAGCTGTCGACGGACGAATTGAAATCAATGACATCCCGTGGAATTTATAGCAGGAATTATGAACTGAAAGTATACGAACGCAATGGTGATCTGTTTTTAGTGGATTTGAACAGCTTCAAAGTGAAACAAATCACCAGTACAAATGCCAGAGAATCCTCTCCTCAATTCAGTGGTGACGAAAAGTCGATAATTTACCGGATGGGCGACAATCTATTTTCGTGGAACATCAGCGAAGGGACTACCATACAGCTCACAGATTTCAAAAAGGGGAAAAAGGGTAAGCCAAGGGCAAATGAACAGGATAAATGGCTGGAACAGGATCAGCTCGCATATATCGAAATATTGAAGGAGCGGAAGAACACCTCCGATACCAGAAAGTATCGGAACAAACTCACTTCCCCGGACAGACCCAAGACCATATACATGGGGGACAAGACCTTAAATGGTATTTCAATCTCACCGGATCAGCGATTTGTGGTCTACAGGCTCGTGAAAGTGCCGGGTGATAAGCGGACCAATGTACCTGATTATGTCACCCAATCAGGTTACACTGATAATCGGAGTGCCCGTCCGAAGGTTGGTTCTCCGAGAAATACCTACGAATCATGGATCTGGGACATCGCGGCCGATTCCACATACAAAATCGAGACCGGAGATATTGAAGGCATTCGGGACAAACCGGAATTCCTCAAAGATTATGCAAAAGAAGGATCGGAGTATAGTGATCAATATGACAACCCCCGTGAGGTGCAGATCGGGATACCAGGATTTTCAGATTCGGGATTGGCCGTGGTGAACATCACATCGCAGGATTACAAAGACCGGTGGATCATGACGCTGGACCTGGAAAACGGTGGACTGACCCTCATAGACAGGCAGCACGATGATGCCTGGATCGGTGGTCCCGGTGTCGGATGGTTTTCACAGGGAGTTATCGGATGGCTGGATGATGAAAATATATGGTTCAAATCCGAAAAAACCGGTTTTGCCCATTTGTATACCGCTAATGTGAAAACCGGTAAGATCAAAGCACTTACAAAAGGTGATTTTGAGATCCTGGACGTGCAGCTGTCGAGGGATAAACAAACATTTTTCATCACCAGCAACATGGTAAGTCCTCATGAACAGCACTTTTATCATTTACCTGCTAAAGGGGGGAAAATGACACGAATCACCTCCGCAAAAGGAGGACACCGCGTTACAATCTCACCGGACGAAAAGAACCTGGCCATTCGGTATGCTTATAGCAATAAACCCTGGGAACTGTACCTGATGCCCAATGAAACCGGGGCGGAAATGACGCAACTGACAAAATCAACAACTGAGGATTTCCAATCATATGAATGGCGGGATCCTGAGATCATACGATTTACGGCAAAAGATAATGTAGAAGTACCTGCTTCCCTCTACAGGCCTTCGGATGAAAACAATAATGGAGCGGCAGTCATATTCGTTCATGGCGCAGGCTATCTGCAGAATGTTCACTATTGGTGGCCATCGTATTATCGTGAGTACATGTTCCACAACCTGTTAGCCGATAATGGTTATACCGTATTGGCGATTGATTTCAGGGCAAGTGCCGGCTATGGCCGGGACTGGCGCACCGCCATCTATCGATATATGGGAGGAAAGGACCTGGACGACCAGATCGATGGAGCGAAATATCTGGTGGAAAATCATAGTATCGATGCGGAACGGATCGGTATTTACGGCGGGTCATATGGCGGCTTTATTACATTGATGGCAATGTTCAAGTACCCGGATACATTCAGGAGCGGAGCTGCTTTGAGGTCCGTAACGGACTGGGCGCATTACAACCACGGATACACCGCCAATATCCTGAATACACCTGTGGAGGACAGCATCGCTTTTGCGAGAAGCTCTCCGATATATCATGCAGATGGATTGAAAGGGAATTTATTGATGCTTCATGGTATGGTAGATACGAACGTCCATTTCCAGGATGTAGTTCGCCTATCTCAGCGACTGATCGAACTGAAGAAGGAAAATTGGGAACTGGCAGTTTTCCCGCTGGAAGGACACGGGTTTACGGAAGCATCCAGTTGGTCGGATGAATACCGCAGGATCTTTAGGCTGTTTCAGGATACCCTGAGATAAATATGAGAACAGATAATATCACCGTCCAAGTAACCGGTTAACGGTTTTTCCCAATTCGGGAAGCAGATCATTTTCGAACCAGGGGTTCTTTTTTATCCAGATATTATTTCTCGGTGAGGGGTGTGGTAAAACAAAAAACTCCGGGAGGTATACCCCATAGTTTTTCACGGTCTCCGTAAGGGTCTTCATACGCTTGTGTTCCAGGTAATATTCATGCGCATACGCACCGACCAGGATGATCAGTTTTAATCTTTTCATGTGTTCAAATAGCTTTTTATGCCACAAGGGAGCGCATTCGGGTCTTGGTGGGAGGTCACCGGTTTTCCCTTTTCCCGGATAGCAAAAACCCATAGGGATCAAAGCGATGATTTCAGAGTTGTAAAAAACTGATTTATCTATCTTGAGCCATTCTCTCAAACGGTCACCACTCCTGTCATCCCAAGGGACGCCTGTCCGATGCACTATTCTACCGGGAGCCTGACCTACGATTGCAATCTTGCTGTCCTTGTGAACTGAAAAGACCGGATTAACACCTTCGGAAAGGTGTGGCTCGCAGACCGTACATTTTTTGATTTCGGTTATAAGGTTATCCATGCCGTCATTTTGCAAAAATGAACTGCAACAACAATAACAGCTCGTTTGGGCGAAATACAGTAATTATTTTGATTAATCAGTTAATTGTTTTGAAATATTCCCTGGATCCTGCGCATAATTTCATACCGGTAAATACGAAACCGGAAAGAATAATGAGTTTTGTTAAATTAACTTTTATCATTCAAATCTCCTTGCTATGAAAATTGGTGTGTCGAAATCACTGGTGTTTCTGAGTCTGGCTGTAATCGTTGTCACTGCAAATGCACAGGATCCGAACCTTGAGAGCAGGATCGATGCGTATTTAAAACCCCTGATCGAAGGAAATAATTTCAGCGGCTCCATAATGGTAGAAAGTAATGGTCAGATTTTGGTGGATAAGGGATATGGTCAGGCAAATATCTCTTTTGGGATTCCCAATTCTTCAAAGACCAAATTTCAAATAGCTTCTTTATCCAAAACATTTACGGCGGCGTCAGTCCTGATGCTGGAGGAAAGAGGTTCCTTAGATATCAGTCATTCAATTTCGAAGTACATACCTGAGTTAAGCAACTTCGAAAAAGTGACAATTCATCATTTACTGAACCATCATTCGGGAATTCCTGATATTAATCGTCAGAGTATTTACAAAGAGCTGGAAAGAAATCCTCAGACTCCCTCTACTCTTATAGAAGTAATCAAAGATTTTGAACTTTCATATGAACCCGGTGAAAAATACTCGTACAGTAACTCGAATTATAACATTCTGGCTGCATTAATCGAAGTAGTCTCGGAGCAGGATTACGGAACATTCCTGTATGAAAACATTTTCCAACCACTTGGCATGATGAATAGCGGACATCATGCAAACGCAGGCGAATTGATCGGGAATCTGGCCACCGGGTACGTCCCGGCAGGCGGCTATACCTCAGTTGAGATCGCCCCGTACCTGGACTGGTCTGTTAAAACAGGTAACGGATCGCTATATTCAACAACCGTTGATTTGCTGAAATGGATAAATGAACTGATGGGTGGACGGGTTTTGAGTAAGGCTTCAGTAGACAAAATGTTATCTAATAAATACGGATGGTTTGTTCAGGAAAAATTAGGAGAAGAAGCTATTTACATCAATGGTAACAGTCCCGGGTTCAGCGCTTATTTGGCGCATTTCCCGGAGAAAAACCTGGTAATAATTGTTCTCGGGAACAATCATATCCCTTTGGCCACATCTATAGGAGATGGAATAGCGGGAATGATCATAGGCCACGAAACGGAGCGCTTTGAATCATTAAATCCAATTGACATTAGTAATGATCGGATAAGGTCAATTGTGGGAACGTATAAATTTCCATACTATACGTTTGAGCTTTTAGAGAAGAATAGAATGATTATTTACGAGGGCGGATATCCCAATTATCAAATACCTCTGATCCCTCTTGGAGAAGACCGGTTCTTCAATCGTTTTTTCTGGACAAGTCTGATCATGGAGAGAGACAGCAACGGAATGGTGACACACGCTTGTTGGGAATACAATCCTAACATGAAGGGGGAGCGGATCATAAAGTGAAAAGCAGATCGTGCAATGTGGATTCTTTTTCCGAAAATGTCGCAAGGCTCAGTCGGCGCTTCTTCTCCAGGCTGCAACCACGTACTGCCTGAAGGGTTCTCCGGGGCGTGCCATATCGAATTGTTCCCTGTAATTACCGTCATCGATTATCTGGATAGTCATCCTTGCTTTCCATCCATCCGGCATATTTTCAAGTGCCCTGGAAAGAAAAACGATATATTTCAGGTCAGTAGACATGCTGTCCACTTCATATTCGTTGACGAACCCTTCACTATGAAATTCACGAAGTATCAGCTTATCGGTTAGTTTGTTGTAGCTGATGAACTTTTTGTCCTCATGCCTGTTGTTCTCTTCGACATCAAAAGTGGCCTTGGTTTCCATAAGGAAGAAATTGCTATCCAGTACGACCTTATTCACTTTGTTTGCTTCACCGATCCCGATACAAGCATCCGGATTACTTTTCCAGGAGCCACTCAAGTATCCGGCAATGACCCCAATGTAGTTCGTCTGATCCTGAGCTTGATTACTCATTGTTTGTGCCACGGACTGAAAGACAGTACATCCGACAAGCACCAGAAAAATGCCCGTTTTCAGCTTCATTGATCCTGAGTCAAACTGTTTCATTTGCCGTATCTGCCAACTACGAATCCCAGAACTATGCCGATTATTATTCCGGGAACTATAATTTCAAAATAGGCTCCTGATGGAATTGCTGCCAGGGCGGACAGGATAACACTTACAACTGCTCCCATGATCACATTGTGAGAAACAGAAGTAACCTTTCCTGCGATTAACCCAACTATTACACCTGTGATCACACCTTTGATTGAGGCTGATATGATGATTGTCATCAGCATTTCCTGTGCTTCCGGATTGGGGATAGCCGAAAGCCCGTCCAGCAATCCCAGCAAAAGACCTGTAATGGTACCTAAATATACTTTTTTCATATCCTATTCCATTGAGTGAATGCCAATTTTGTTTCCTTCGGTATCCAGAAATATGGCGAAGTATCCCGCTTCCGGCATAATCAATGTTTTCGGAAACAATACCTTACCTCCTGCATCCTCGACCCTGGAGAGCGGTAGTTCAAGGTCTTTTCCACCGCGAAAATAGATCAGAACGCCGTTGCTATCCGGGACTCTCATCTCGCCTTTTACAATAGCTCCAGATACATTTTGATTATCAGATGGAAAAAGTGCCATTTCGTCGTCACCATAACCGGCATCCTTTAACTCCACTCCGAATACTATACTGTAAAAATCTTTTGCTCGTTGCATATCCGTTGCCGGGATCTCAAACCACCCTATGATATTTTCCATGACTTCAGTTAATTGTTTGATGCCAAGAACAGCAAATCATCGGATTTCTAATTGTACAAACGCGACAATATGCTACAGGTCGGCAAAAGCGATCTTCCGGGTCCGGAAGAATTCTTTGGGGGTCAGACCTGAAAACGCTTTAAACTCACGGATAAAATGAGCCTGATCATAGTATCCACATTCGTAGGTGATCTCGGTAAGTGATTTATGACTGTGATTTTCCAGGTGGTGACACAGGTTCAGGAACCTCGATATTCTTGAAAAAAGCTTGGGGCTAATTCCAATCGTATTTATGAATTTCCTTTCCAGCGTTCTCCTGGTGAGTCCAAATTTTGAGCAGATGTCTTCGACGGACCCATTACCACCGGAATATCTTATGTGTCGGATGATTTCATCTGTTGCTCCGTCACCATGATGATTTTTTCGAAGTTGTCTCAACAGGAATTCTTCAATTATATCAACTCTGTCCCGGTTATTTTGAGCCAGGATTATCTTTTCGATCAGTCCGTTTTGCTCATTACCCCACAGGTGTTCCAGGGAAATGCTCAGGTCAGAAAAACTGTATATGGACTCCCTGAAGAAATGGTGAGCACCCCATGGGAAGCACCTCACCCCCATGATACCGACTTTACCCGTAGGCTCGATTTCGATATACTTCTTTACCTGGGATACGGCAAAGCCGAATTCCTGCAATTGCGGATCACTACCGGGTTGAAATGTGGCAAACGGAGTACCAAAGTGAAAAACAAATTCCACAATGCCATCAGGCATGATCCTCTCCCTTGGGACGGATGTAAAGTCAGAAGTTTCCATGATCCAGATTAACTGGATATACCGGGCCAGTTGCGTATCGGGGGTGTATTCCTGGTAGATCATTGAGAAACTTGGTTAAATTAAAGCTAAGGGCTTTTGATCAAAGGAAGGAACGTCCGGGAGATAAATCTTTTACTCCCTGCGGGCATTATGGATCAATACTTTCATACATGATGAGACCATCTCCATTTCATGTAAGATTTTCTCCTGTTGGTCACAAATTGTTTAACACGTTTATCTTCAGACTAATTTCTTAGTATAATCGGTGATAGTGATCTATCCGATTATTTTTCAAAATGAAACTGACCAGGCGAAAATTTGTTAACCTTTCCATGACGGGAAGTTCAGGCTTTATCCTGGGATTAGAATTATTTTCCTGCCGGGACAAACCGCAACCTGAACAAAATGAACCTGATGATGATAATATTCAACAGGTTGATTTTAAAACACCGTTTTTGGAAATCACCTCAACAGGGGAGATCATAATAATCGCACCCGTCCCGGAGATGGGACAAGGTGTAAGGACGTCGCTTCCTTTGTTACTGGCAGAGGAGCTTGACCTGGATTTGAAAAATGTTACAGTGAAGCAAGGGGCCGCTGATCCCGGATTGGGGGGTATGGCAGCTGCGGGTAGTGACAGCGTTGCCGATTACTTTCAGCTGATGAGAAAAGCAGGAGCTACGGTCAGGGAGATGCTGAGAGCAGCCGCTTCGCAACGCTGGAAAGAACCTTCCGGTATGATCATCATAGCCAATGGGAAAGCCTCACTTAAAAATGCCAATAAAACAATCAGTTGGCATCAAATCTTACCAGAACTGAAAGGAATGGCAGTCCCCACGGAGATTGAGCTGAAGGACAGAGAGACCTATCCATTCAGAGGCAATGTAAAAAATCCCGATCTGGAAAGAATAGTCACAGGTAAAGCCGGCTATGGATTGGATGTCAGGATGGAAAACATGAAGTATGCTTGCATAGCCAGATGTCCTGTCTATAAAGGAAAGTACAAAGATTATGACGCGGAAAATACACTTAAGATGTCAGGTGTGTCTCAGATCGTAGAGATACCCTCATTTATTCCTGGTGGAGACAATTATGCAGAAGTAGTCGGGGGGATTGCGGTTGTAGCTGACAACACATGGTCGGCGATGAAAGGAAAAGAAGCACTAAGTATCACCTGGGATTTCGGAGAAAATCAGGATAAGGATAGTGGGGGAATCTCTATTGATGCATCGGGTTCGTCTGTCATCCTCAGGGAAAGCGGCAGCCTTGAAGAATCAGAAGAAACCAGTCAAAAGACTGTGGAGGGTGACTATCGCCTGCCTTTTCTGGCTCATGTCTGCATGGAACCGATGAATTTTACTGCCCATGTTACGGATGAAAAAGCACTTTTAGTAGGCCCGACACAGGTACCAAGGTTCATTCAGGAGTCTGTCAGCGGAATTTTCAAAATACCCAGGACTAAGGTGACCGTTATCCCCACCTTAGTTGGAGGAGGTTTTGGCAGGAGACTTGCCATTGATTATGCAATCGAGGCAGCTATTGTATCAAAAAAAGCTGGAGTTCCGATCCAGGTGGTCTGGTCTCGTGAAGATGACATTCGGCATGACTTTTTCCGGAGTATTTCAATACACAGGTTGAAAGCTCATCTGGGAACTGATAAAGTGCATTCCTGGATTCATGAGATTTATACACAACCTATAGGAGGCGGTCCGATATATGAGGTGCAGGGAGCAGCTGACATTCCACTCAATGTTTCAAATATCAGGATATCCTGGGGAGCATTAAAGACTGCGGTGAGAATCGGTTCGTGGAGGTCCGTAGCGCATTCTTATAATTCGTTTGTAGTTAATTGTTGGATAGATGAGCTGGCTTACACCCTTAAAATGGATACACTGGACTTAATGATTGATTTGATAGGTCCGGGATCGGGTGACATTACCACATCTTTGCCATTAAGGGGCTGGAGGGGAAATGTAACGGTCAACCTGGGACGCTTAAAAAATGTGATTGACAAAGTGGCTCAGAAGGCTAACTGGGGGGAGAAACTTCCTTCCGGCAGGGGTAGGGGGATAGCATTTTCAATTTATAAAAATGCGTATTCTGCCAGTATAACGGAGGTAAACGTTACTTCGTCTGAAGTGACGATATTGAAAATTTGGAGTGTTTTGGATTGCGGCGAGGTTGTACATCACGATGGTGTAATAGCCCAAATGGAAGGTGCCATTATGGATGGAATAGCAACAGTTTTCCATAATGAAATCACGTACCATGCCGGCAGGGTAAAGCAGAGCAATTTTCAAGATCTTTCCTGGGGGCGTATATCGCATTACCCTCAAGCCGATCTTGAGGTAATAGCCAGCAAGGAAAATCCCAGGGGAGCCGGTGAACCCCCCTATCCGTCAATAGCCCCATCTATTGCGAATGCCATTTACGCCGCATCGGGAATCCGGTTGCGAAAATTGCCGGCTTATCACCATGGTCTGAAATTGGGTATTAGGGATTTATAAGATATATGCACCTTGCATACAATGGTATAGTTAAGGCTGTTTTCGGCTCCATTGTGTAAATTGGTGGAGAAAGTTGTGCAAAGAGGGTAATCCAGGAGGTTGCACCATGTCAGTTCAGCAGCAAAAAATGGTAAAACTTTATGTAAATAGTGTCATCCACAAAAACTGGATGTTGCATCTTAGGCCGCTTGGATTGCTAACTCTTGTGCTATTGGTTTACCGGTTCTTTCAAAGATTTGTGGTGGACCCGGATCTGGCGGTCAGGAAAATAATCAGTATCGGTGTATTGTTCAGCAGTCTGGTTTGGCTGATGCTTCTGCCTCTTATTTACTGGTTATACAGGAAGTTCACGGTACATCAAACGACAAAATTCATTTTGGTACACCTGATCAGTGCAGTGGGAATGGGGTTGATGCAAACTGTACTTTTTGTTTACCTGCATAACCTGGTTTGGCCTGGGATACTGGATCCTACGGTGGAACTGTCTCCGATCTACCTGTTGGCGGACCTGAGGTTAAATTTTTTCATTTACTGGATTTTGCTTGGTGGATTCTACTTTCAGGACCATTTGGTTGTGAAAGATCCCGATCCGCCGGTTAATGACGGAATATTGGAGATCAGAGGGGTTTCAGGGCAATTGAACATCCGGCATGAAGATATTGCCTTCATAAAAGCGCATGGGAACTACACATTGATAATTGAAATGCGAGATTCCGGTAAGCAAATTCACATTGTACGAAGTACCCTGACAGATCTTCAGAAAATACTCCCATTCCCGTGCTTCTTAAAGGTTCAGAAATCCTATATTATCAATAGGGAGCATCTGGCAGGCTATGCCCGCGGCAAACATGGCGAATTCAGGTTTACGCTTGACACAAACGATACCATCACCGGAAGCAGGAGTATGACCGAAGACATAAAACTTTGGCTGTCGAACAGTTCAAGCCGGCTTGTTGAATAGCATCATTGGCTAGCACTTTTGCCACTTTGTTTGAACAAAAAAACAGGCGCATACTATGTTGCGCCAATCACAATTTGAACCGGTTAGTCCGGGTATTTAAGCTATGAATCTTTGTTATCCGATTTTTCAATTCTTCGGGTCACGAAAAACCCAACGATCAAACCCAGTCCGCCGAAAGTGAACAACATGGAAAATACGGCGAATTCCTCGTCAATGCGCATCGATTCCGAAAGGAAGTTTCCTATCAATGCTCCCAACCCAATTCCAACTAGAAGCAACCCGATGTTGAGGATAAATTTTGCAATCGAAAATTTTGTTCCCTTGGTAGCAAAAAGAGATGCATCCACGCCCTTTTCGATCAGTGCCAGCCTTTCCCTGTTACGGGTGGTCAGATAAACATAAGAAATGCCGAAAATAGTGGCAAACAATGCCAGAAAAACAATTAATGGTTCCATCTAAGTATATTTATGATCTTTGATTTGAATCTATTGACTACCGCCTTGTTCGAGCGGTTACAAAAAATGTGGTTTATTTCCGTAACCTACTTCTGAATGAAGTAGTCTGTATTACCAATGGGTATACATAGTGATGATCATCTGATTGAGAAGATCCGAAAAGGAAGCTGGCGCAACTATGCTGTGCTCATTGATAAGTATAATACACGTGTTTTCAACTACGTACTGTTCATAGTAAGAAACAGGGAAGATGCGGAAGAAATTACACAAGACACATTTGTCAAAGCATTCAGGTCACTGGAGCAGTTCAAGGGTGAATCAAAATTTTCTACCTGGTTACTTCGTATTGCTCACAATACGAGCCTTACAGTTATGCGTAAATCCAGACCGGTCAAGGTCGAATTGGCTGAGTCGGAACTGAAATCGCTAAACGGGAATGAACAGGTTATTGCCGGTTTGGAGCAGTCCCACCTCAGATCAGTTTTGGATGAAGCGATGGGCAAGCTGAAAACCGCAGAAAAAACGGTTGTCACACTGTTCTATTTAAATGAATGTTCTGTGCAGGAAATAGCTCAAATAACCGGACTCGGCGCTTCGAATGTTAAGGTACTATTACATCGGAGCAGAAAGAAATTGTTATCTATATTACAAAAAATGGGAATTGAAGAATGGACAAACTAGGCAATAATGATGATCGGCTGTTGAAAGATTTGTTTCAGCAGAGCCTGACAACATCTCCACCCGGGTTGTCAGAAGAGGTGATGAAAAGAATTGAAGAAAACTCGAAGGTCTTTCGGTATGAACCAATCATAAAACCCTGGATATGGTGGTCAACATCAGGTCTTTTTGCTGCAATTATGGTCTATTTATTTGTACAACTTGAAGGAGGTTCCTTTTCCCTATTCCCTGCCTACGAGATGATTGACTTCGTGGTGACTGATGGAGCGGCCTGGTTTCTATCCTTGATTACAGGCATCAGACTACCCGAGTTACCTGGGCTGTACGTTATAACCATGATTATTTTTATCGTTTCAGGCTTTTCCCTCATGTTTTCACTGGGGCGATCACAAAAGGTATCGTTTCGGTAGTATGAACTTTTCCAATTCATGCATGTAGGTTGGTATACCGGCACCAGGATTGCACAACCCCGAAAATGCTGATTTTCCCCATCCGGGCTAGTCAAGTGATGAAACATTGATGTAGTGAACTTATGCCTTGATGTAAGTTTGATGTATCCGATTTAAATCGGTTCACCTACACGATTAGATAACTTTATAAGTTCAACTTTATTCCGGTTTGCAGGATCAAAACGGAGTGACATCAAAGTAATCCAACAATTATGAAGAAGCTTCCCATTTGTATTTTTATGGCGGTTGCTCTGGCAGCGTGCAAAACTGATGATGATAAGGTTTCCATGGAGCCGGGTTATGATGGGTATACACTGGAGTGGAGCGATGAATTTAATACTAATATTAGCAGCAGCAACTGGACTTTTGAAACCGGGGATGGTACGGACTATGGACTTCCTCCCGGTTGGGGGAATGCCGAAAGGCAATTGTACACCAACTCAGGGAATAACATAAATATTCAGGCAGATGAAGAGGGTAATTCCGTACTGGTAATTACTGCACGGAAAGAACCGGGCAACCACCGTTACAGTTCTGCAAAGGTTACCACTCAAAACCTTCAAAGTTTCAGATTCGGAAGAATTGAAGCCAGGATAAAGGTGCCTGAAGGAAAAGGACTTTGGCCGGCCTTCTGGTTGCTGGGTGATAACATTAGTGAGATTGATTGGCCGGGATGCGGAGAAATCGACATCATGGAAGTAATCGGTCACGAGCCGGGTAAGTTGCATAGTACCGTACATTATGCTAATTCCGAAAACAAGGCTGGAAGTAACGGGGCGGGATTTGAGGCCCCGGAAAGTCTGAGCAACGACTATCACGAATATCGTCTGGATTGGACACCAACAGCGATGGTTTTCAGTCTCGATGGCATGGAAGTACATGAAGTGCTCATAGCAAATGATATGAAGGAGTTCCTTCGGTCTTTTTATATAATCTTCAACGTTGCGGTGGGCGGTAACTGGCCCGGAGACCCTGATGAAACAACAACCTTTCCCCAGCAAATGCTAATCGACTGGGTTCGGGTTTACAGTAAAGACGATCTGGAAATCCCAGCCGCACCGCCATTGAATATTGAAGAAGAAACCATTGGCTTAGTTTCTGTTGGACTGCCCCCTCATGCTTTCAATGATGCTCTCGATCAATTCACTGGCTTAACCCTGAAGTCATTTGGAGATGGAGGTGAACCTTCGTTCATAGCTTCCGGCACAGCGATAGACGGTGATTCGAGCATCCTTTTCAGGTACCCTGGCGATAGCTGGGGAGGTGCATTCTTCATTTTGGAGCCTACCGTGGATATGACTCAGTATGCCAGTGGCAATCTCAGGTTTTCGATCCACAAGCCTGCCGAGTTGGCAGATATAGAGATCAAACTGGAATCCGTCGCTACTGCTGTTTCTCTGTTCCTGAAAGACTATTCCGGTACAGATGTTGGAGATGGTTTTTTGGAATATACCATCCCAATGTCAGATTTTGAAGGATTGGATTTGACCGATCTGAAGATCCCATTCGCCCTCTGGAATCCGGTAGACGCCAATGGCGATTACATAGCGGTGGATGTATTGCTGGACAATGTTTATTTTGAACAATAATTCCAGGAGTGGCGTTGAATGGATCGATTTTGGCGGAAAGTGTATCAAAACTTTACTCTCAGGATCTCGGCGTTTATTGCTACTTCTTCCATAAAATCCAGCCAGAAAAGCTGTTGAGACGAAAGATGGTCATTTGGAGATTTCACTTCGTAAAATTGATAAGTACTGTCTTTCCATAAGAAGAGGTCCGGAAATCCGGTGGAATTGTCCTTCAGGTTTTTTGCCATTTCAAGCAAGATCTTCATGAGCGCGGGGGTTGGTAATAGTTTAATTGCCTTTTCAAGCACCAGTGGCATTTCATCAAACCAATACACCATGGGATTACTTAAGCCTTTTTTTTCGCTATAGGTATCCATGACTTTGAGAAGTAAAAGATCTGGTTCTGACAGGCGATCACCCTTTTTTTTCAGGATTGTTTTTCGTTTTTTATAAAAGTCGGGATCGAACAGATCGGAAGATATTCGCTGGATTGGGTTATGAAAGCTTTCATAAGACTGATCGAATAATTCTTCCCAGAAGGTAAGTCCGAACAAATTTCTCCAGAGAAAGTTTTCGCAGTGGATGCCGTCGTATCCCTGTTGTACAAAATGATCAAGTGCAAGAGCTTCCACATTTCTGTTTTCATCTTCTTCCAGTTCAATTTCCCTGGCATTTTTGATCTTCAATGTTGTACTCCGGTTGATCCTGACCTTAGGTCGATTCAGGAAATCTTTCGCAAATAAAAGCTCACCTGCATTTCTGTAGTCTTCCAATATTTCATTTGCCAGATTTTCGGCGCTTTCCAGATCTCCTGTTTGGTCAAATATCCTGATTTGACGTTCTCTGGCGGGGGGCTTTCTCACGTATCGATAAAAGAACAGCGCATCTTCGTGATGGTTTTCACGTTCCAATTGCAACCCCAGCTCGAGGAAGATCCTGTCGATAACTTTCTGGGATTTTCGTGAATCAATAAACAAACTGAAATCTATTCCTTTCAAAGCATCGGCAACTTCTTTGCCGGAAATGACTTTTAATGCCGACCTGATCAAGGAAGCCAGCTTTGAAATCCTGAACAGGCTTAAGGCCTCCTCCCTGGTCTCAAACCACGGTTTGAACCGGGCGGGATCCAGGTTTTCCAATGTTACATGACCCACATCCCGGACTACAAATTCCGTCATTTGACCATGGATGTGACCGAAATACAACATTTTCAGGAATTCGATCTCATCCTGTTTTTCTACTTTGATGACCTGAAATCGTTCCTTGATTTTTTCCGGAAAGTTTGTGGTCGAGAGGTATTCAAGTAAATCATCTTTCTTCAGTGGTTTGAGTTTCGCATCCTCCTCAAACATTTCCAGCAATTCGGCTTTTGTGAATAGTTTGAGAACCATGGAATCCGTAAAAAGTGAAGCCGTGACAAAGCCCCTGGTAAGCAATTCATTAACTGCTTTTTTAGTATTTATTTCGGCGTAGGATATCCTGTCAATTCTGAAGTAGGGACCTTTGCGATTTGAAAACCTTATCCAAAGACATTGCCCGTTTTCACTGAGGGACCGGAATGATTTTATAAACTCATGATCTTCTCTGCCAAGAAGATGCCCTGAGTGCTTTTCAACAAAAGCAATTAAGTCAACAAAGTACGTATGGTAGTACTTTTCAGGTAATATGACCTTTTCCTTTTCAATGTCAGCCATTGAAAGCAAAGGTCATGAATGAATCAATAAAATCGAATTTTACGACTTATACCATAGCCGAATTACCTGATACCAGTGAGAACTCGATTCCCCACCTGTCCAAAGTTCTGTATCCTCACTGCCTTCTTCGGCTTTATCATGGATATTGGGAAGTACAACTGTCTCCACATTTACGACTTCAGGATTCACTTCCCCAAGCCATTTGTTCATCTCCTGGATGACCTCGTCGAGGTGCTGGACACTTCCCGATTTAAATAAACCACCTTTTTTCTTAGCCGGTACAAAATCTTTGAATGAAATAGACATAAGAAGAATATTTAAGCGTGATTAACGGTAATTTACCACTTATGTCCAATTTCTTGAAGAAAAAATACTGTAATAATATGAAAACGCGTTTTTTTCAGGATTTTGGCCGGATCGGACCAGGGAAATTGACTGTTATTCCAAAATTCTGAGTTTGGCAAAAGAGAGTAACAGCGTCTTTTCGCCTGCTTTCTCAAAATCAACCTTTGCCTTTCTGTTAGCTCCCTCCTCATCCATTTTGGTCACCGTTCCAAACCCGAATTTCGGGTGTTCGACTTTCATACCCTCCGCCAGTCCTGAAGTATCACTTGGAGCGAAATCGGGGCTTGGGGTATGCTTAGGTGGAGCAGTAAATTTTTTGGCGGAAGGAGGCTTGTTGTTTTTAACAAAATTTTTGGCAAAGTAGCTGTTTGACGGTGATACAGGTTCGGAAGATGAATACTTACGGTTCACCCGAATAAAGGAAGGATCCACATCTTCCAGGAATCTGCTTGGCTCACATGTTTTTAAACGGCCAAACCTGTACCGATTCCGTGCATAGCTAAAATGAAGCTTGATTTTTGCCCGGGTGATCGCTACGTAGAATAGCCTCCGCTCTTCTTCCAGATCCGCGCGACTGTTCAGCATCATTTGAGAAGGGAACAGTTCTTCTTCAAGCCCCACAACATAGATATAGGGAAACTCCAGGCCCTTGGCCATATGGATGGTCATGAGTGTTACCGCCTCGTGAGGTGAGTCATCACGGTCCTCATCTGTGAGTAATGCAACTTCCTGCAGGAAAGCGCTTAAGCTTTTATCTTCGACATCCGGGTTGTCGGTAAATTCTTTAATGGCATTAAGCAATTCCTGTACGTTTTCATACCGATTCAATCCTTCGACTGTTTTGTCCTCGTACAGATCCTTTAACAACCCGGAATTCTTGGCAATTATGGATGCAGCGTCATAAGCGTCCTTTTTTCCGACCGTCAGTTTGAAACTTCTGATCAGTGTAGCAAAGTCTTCAACCTGTGCACCGCCTCTTCCACCGACAAATGATTTGCCCTTTTGCAGGACCTCCCACAAAGAGATGTCATGATCATTAGCTGCCACTACCAGCTTCTCTACCGTCCCCGGACCAATTCCACGCTTCGGAAGGTTAATAATCCTGCGTAGCGAAGTTTCATCTTCGTGGTTGAGTACAAATCGAATGTAAGAGATCAAATCCTTGATCTCTCTTCTTTGATAAAAAGAAACACCACCAACCACCCGGTATTTGATATTCATTCTGCGCAGTGCTTCTTCCATCGATCGGGATTGGGAGTTTGTCCGGTACAGTATGGCAAACTCTTTGTTTGATGCGTGACTCTGCATCTTGGTCTCAAAAATAGAAGAAGCAATCAGTTTGCCTTCTTCATTGTCGGATGTAGCTTTGATCAATTCGATAAGCTCGCCGGTTTGGTTATCCGTCCAAACATTTTTTTTCAGTTGAGCTTTATTTTTATCAATGACGGAGTTCGCGGCATCCACAATGGTTTTGGTGGACCTGTAATTTTGTTCCAGCTTTATGATCCTGAGATCAGGGTAATCCCGTTCGAAGTTCAGAATGTTTTGGATATCGGCTCCCCGAAAAGCGTAGATACTTTGTGCATCGTCACCCACAACGCATATGTTCTGATTAACTGCCGCCAGTTTTTTGGCAATCATGTATTGCGAAAGGTTTGTGTCCTGAAATTCATCGATCAGAACATAATGAAACCTGTGCTGATATTTGTTCAGAACATCAGCATGCTGTTGAAACAGAATGTTGGTATTAAAAAGAAGATCATCAAAGTCCATTGCGTTGGCCTTGAAGCAGCGCTCGGAGTAGACTTTGTAAATGCGACCCATTTCAGGGCGCATATTTATCGTATCATCTTCGAGATAGATAGGATTATTTTGATATTCCTGATGTGAGATCAGCCTGTTTTTAGCGCCGGAAATACGATTATATACCACATTGGGCTTATACAGTTTGTCATCCAGATTTAATTCCTTGACGATCGTTTTAATTAAGGATTTAGAATCATCGGTATCATAAATCGTGAAATTGCTTGTATAACCCAGTCTGGATGCTTCTGCCCGCAGTATCCTGGCAAATACGGAATGAAATGTTCCCATCCAAAGGTTCCTTGCGTCATTCCCGACGACGCTTTCTATTCTGTTCCGCATTTCCTTTGCCGCTTTATTGGTAAAGGTGAGCGCCATAATATTAAAAGGATCCACATCATGAGCGTCCATCAGGTAGGCAATGCGATAGGTAAGGACCCGCGTTTTACCTGATCCGGCGCCGGCAATGATCATAGCCGGACCTTCCGTATTGATTACACCTTCACGCTGGGGTGGATTTAGGGATTTGAGATACTCGCCCTGCGGTTCGTTCGACATACGGCAAAGCTAACATGTTGAATGAAATTCTCTCTGCTTGCAATGCAGATATGACACGAAAAAAGCCAGGCCCGAGGACCTGGCTTCACCAAACTCAACTAACTCATATGAAAAAACTTACTAGAACGGATTCCTGTCATTTCTTTCCCTGGCGATGTGTCGGGCTGCCTGCCTTTTAGCCTTTCTCAATACCCTTCTTTCCCTCGATGTAACAACGCCGTCAGCTTTGGCAATTCTTTCCATACGCCTTATTTTTTTCTGTTCCGCTCTTAATTTTCTGACCTCTCGAGCGGACAGATCACCATTATTGATTCCGTTTACGATCAGCACACTTTGTGTCATTTGCTTACCCTCAATGCCCGATGAATTGGATTGTGTCAATGCCGGGGGCACAAAAAGGAAAATGCTGTAGAATATAAATATGGCTCGTTTCATTGTCTTTTTAATTTTTGCAGCTTTTGACAATGGTCTGCTCCAAAGGTTTAAAGACACTAATAAATCTTTTTGCTTTTTTTGGCGTTGTACCTTTATGCTGAAAGCAGTTCTCCATCTTGTTTTCATTTTTCTGATAGGGGCCAGGGGATATTCACAATATCATCTCTTAGGGACAGCGAGGAACATGGATAACGGATGTATCCAACTGACACCCGATATCCCATATGCAGAAGGTATTGCCTACAATACCACGAAACTGGACCTGGAAAATTATTTTGAAATTCAATTTGACCTTTACCTGGGTGACAAGGAGGAAGGTGCCGATGGTATTACTTTTGTGATACACAACGACATTCGCGGGTTTGATGCCTTTGGTCAATGGGGTGAATGCATGGGTTACGGAAGATTCAATCCATACGGGAATGGAAATTCCATCGACCCTTCCGTAGCAATTGAATTTGATACCTATCAGAATGTTTTTCAGAATGACCCTGCCTGCGATCACGTAGCTTACCTGGAAAATGGAGTGAGCCAGCATCAAACCTTTTGGAATGGTGGCAATGAGGCATACAATATCGAAGACAATTACCGACATGATTTCCGTTTTCGGTGGGACCCACCGGATCAGAGGATCACGGTTTACTGGGACGGCGAAATTGTATATGAGGGAAATCGTGATTTGATCGGGGATGTTTTTGATGGAAACACTGAAGTAATTTGGGGTTTCACAGCATCAACGGGACGCGCTCACAATCTGCAATATTTCTGCCTCAGGCGGCTGGTTGATGTTCCGGGTCTCAAAACAAATAAAGGATAGGCTCATTCAACAATCCTGTATTTCATAATCACTAATTAATTTAATTTGTGGTGATGTCCGCTTTACCTGAAATCTTCTTTCATGTTGGATTGGGAAAAGTTGCTTCAACCTATCTGCAACACAGTGTTTTCCCTAAACTCAATGACATCAGGTATATTCCCACTTCCAGATACAAGAAGAGCAAGGACATTATTGAACGGGGAGGGCACAACAAGTTTTTGGTATCACGTGAGTTTGACCGGCAGTTCGAAAGGGAAGTGAGGTGGTTCACTGACACTTATCCTTCGGCAAGGATTATTATATTATTCAGAAGACATGACAGCTGGGTGGCGTCCCAATACCGGCGCTATGTGAAGAATGGATTCTACAAACCCTTTGATGCGTTCCTGGATTTGGAAGACGACACCGGATTCTGGAAAAAAAAAGACCTGTTGCTATTTCCGAAGATCCGGATCATTGAAGAATGCTCCGACCATCGGCCACTGGTTCTGTTTCATGACGAATTGAAACGGGATCCCTGGGAATTTGTCAATAAGATTTCCGAATACACCGGTACACCTTACGATAAAAAGGATATCTCCCTGCATCGGGTCCATACATCATTCTCGGACAAACAACTTAAGGTACTACGCACCTTTTGCCAAAAATATGTCAAAAAGGTTCCAAAAGGATATGAGAATAAAATCAAACATTGGCTGCTTTTCCGTTCATGGTGGGCATTTTTTCACCTGATCCTTTACACATCTTCATTTTTTCCTGAAAGTTGGGTGCCTCCAGGTGACCTGATAGATAAAGACCAACTACTAAAGATCAGGGAAACCTATCAACCGGATTGGGAAAAAATTGTCGAATATGCCAATAGAAACAATTTAAAAACGGAATGATGAATTAATGCCGGGCCCAATACAATCTCCGATGCCCGGTCCAATCCACGGAAGGAATCATTCCGGTGGTTCTCCCAACAGAAAATAGGAGATGTTCACTTTTTGTTCACCATTGAAATTAATCCCGGTCTCCCAGGCCTCGTAACATTTGCAGGAACAAAATTTTTAATGTTATGAGAAGAAGATTCAAAGGAAAAATTACAAATGTGAGTATATTCCTTTATGCTGTTCTACTGGCGGGATCATTGAAATTCGGAATGGGACAGAAGGAGTTTTATCGCTATTCTTTTTTTGCAAAAGACAAAGAGGTCGTTCAGCTGACCCGGGAGGAGGTGCATTATAAGCTGATACTACCGGTTGATTGAGCGTCGGAACGCTAGAATTTAGGAGAGCATTATTTATTTTGGGGTGACGAAGAAATAAATCATGTCAGATAAACAATGTTTTTTCAAACCATCACTATTGGCTGATGGCAAGCCATATACCTATTCGATGCACAAGACCGGGAAAATATCCGGAGGCACCTTCCCCATGGGTTCGGTCAGCTACGATACCTTATATATTGACGTGCCCAGAAGTAAATTTGCGAGAAGGGTTCATCTGGCAGCATTGGTCATCAAGCTCATATCGGTATTCGTGGTACCTGTCTTAGTGTATGATTTACTGGGATTAAGTGAAGAGCCAAAACTTTTCCTTGCCCTGGTTACCGGAGGGATCCTGCTGGGGTTTCTTCTTGTGTATGGTATGTATGGATTTTTCGGAGTAAAGCCAATTTTTAAATATGCCAGAAGATTCCCGGATGTCGAAAAGTATTTGAAAAATGGTTACTCCCAGGGACCTCATGCATTTGTCACCAATACGCCTTTCGGCTTATTGTATCACCTGATGAAGTGGTTAGTGTAAGACTATCGGATCAGTCCGATTACCGATTGGACGATATCTTCCGGCTGGTTTTTTATGATCAGCCTTTTCCTAGTTTCACTATTCAGGAAACCCTCACTTACCATATTATCCATCATTGAGATCAGCTTATCAAAGTAGTGATTTGTATTTAGCAATCCGATCGGTTTTTGATGATAACCTAGTTGTTGCCAGGTATAGATCTCCATGAATTCGTCCAGCGTTCCTATTCCACCCGGCATGATAATGAAGGCATCTGACATATTTGCCATTTTTGCTTTGCGTTCGTGCATGGAGTCTACAACATAGAGTTTGGTGATTCCCTCATGACCTACTTCCCAATCGAAAATTCTTTTGGGAATCACGCCGACTACCTCTCCTCCGGCCGGCATCATTTCATTAGCCATGATTCCCATCAGTCCGATTGAACCACCACCATATACCAAACCAATCTTATGCTCCAGGAACAACCTGGCAAGCTGTATGGCAACCTTGCCGTATACCTTATCTTTTCCTTTGGCGCTTCCACAAAAAACTGCTATTCTCATTTATTACAGGATTTTGCGGAAAGTAATCGGGATTCTGCGACAAAAGCAATGGGTACTATTTTGTAAGCGGAAAAAAAGGGTTTTCTATCCCATTTTATTCATTTTCAGGGTATAGCCAAGCGCAGGATAATGTGTGAAAAAAGTTTCTTGATTCGATAAACAAAATGCGTATATTTACGTAATAAAAAAGGAAAAAATACCTATTTTTAAAGGACAAAAACGAATATCTCCAAATGACAAAGGTAAAAGAACCTCCGATGGCTTATGGGGCGATGTTTGCAGGATCATTAGCCAGTGAAAGGTCCCAAAAATTCAGGGAGTTGGCAATATTGTCCGGTGGGGTAAGTGCTCACTTAACTGAAAAGGTCAGAAAGGCCTATGGATTGACCCAAATAGAGATGGCGGGTATAATGGGAACGAATCCTAAAACCTATCGCTCAAAAATCAGAAAAAATCAAGAGATCACTGCTTTGCAGGGTAGTTTGATCCTTGAGTTGGCCGAGTTGATGAAAAACGGAGAAAGCACCCTGGGATCCAGAGAAAGTTTCCTGCAGTGGTTAAATTATCCGAGTGTTGCACTGGGCAATAAGAAGCCTGTTGATCTGATCAATACATTTCAAGGTGTTCAATTGCTTCAGAGTGAGTTGGAGAGTATCGCCGAGGGCGCTTTTGCGTGATCGTTTACAGACTGACCAATCATTTATCCCTGGATGGTAAAGGTGCGGCAAAGCAATATAATAATAGATGGAACAGTTTCGGAACCAGGATTTTGTACACTGCAGGTTCCATAGCGGTTGCGAAGGGAGAAATTTCCAGGAGGGTACCTCTTAACCTGTTACCGAAAGATTTCCGGATACTGACACTTGAGCTTCCGGACAATTCCTTGTCAGAGATTGACAGGTTGCCACCGGGATGGGATGTGACGCCTGCCGGTCGGCTTACCAAAGAAATCGGGGATGACTTTATTAAAGAAGGGACCTACCTGACCTTGCAAGTGCCCTCTATATATGACAAGTCAAGCTTCAATTTCTTAATCAATCCTGTTCACAAACTAATGGCACAGGTGAGAATTGTAAAGCAGGAGGAGTTATATCTTTAAACCAGACGGAGGTCACTCATTCGGAAACAACTCGCGGGGTATTGTCATCAGTTCAACTTGTCTGCCATCTATATACCTTACCATTTCACCATCAAAAAAAGCGTCTTCTTCCAGCATAATCCTGATCTCCTTTTCCCATTCCTCGATGAAAATACCATTATTGAGCTCTATTGAATAGGCAGTATTGGGGTAGAGTGGATAATCACCACGTCCCGGTACGCCATCCTGCTGGTCCCAAAGTCCTATGGTTGGACCCGCGGCATGACCATGATATCCTATGGGGTGGGTATAGATCACAGGCTTTAATCCTTCGGCCCGGCCTTGTTCAAGTGAAAGCCTTAAAATTTCATTTCCTGTTCGACCGGTTTCAAAATTACCGGTGAAAATATCTTGTACCCGGTTTGCTTTCGCAAAAGCATCCTTTAGGAAATCCGGAGCTTCCTTTTCACCTGCTCTGAGCACATAAGCGTGCTGTTGCGTATCTGTGTTGAGCCTTAAATAGGTAATTCCAAAGTCCACATGCAGCAGGTCGCCCGGCAAAATGACCTGATCCTCCGGACGGCTGGAGAAAGCTCTTAAATGCTCAAATGATTCGGGATCTTTACGCTGTATTGAGACGGACGGATGAAACCAGGCTGTAAATCCCAGTTCACGTATTCTGTCGCGATACCACCAAACGACATCATCCGTAGTTGTGACGCCTGGCTGTATGACTTTTTCGGAGAATCCTTCCGCAATGATCTGGTGCGCCATTCGAACGATATTCTGATACACCAGCATCTCACTTTCCGTTCTGGTTTCGAGCCAGCCAATTGCCAGGTCCTGACCACTTACCAATCGCTTTTTGTATTTGTCCGATAGTACGTTCCGGAGCATTTCGTAATGCGATGCTGAGAGTCCATCTGCGAGGGCAAACAATTCTGACTTATTTATTCCGATTTTTTTCGGATCTTTTTCCGTGACCAAATCAGCAAGCGCCTGCCATTGATCCGGTTGTTGTTCTTTATCCCAAACCTTCTTAAAGAGGTTTCCCACATCATACCTCGCCATTGCCATTGTCTCCAATGACTGTCCGTTTCCCGGATCGAAAACGATCAGCATTGTCGTTCTCCTGGCGGATTGCCATGTAGCGGGCAGCAGCGTCTTAATGACCGGATCTTCATTGTATTCCCTGGCAATAATGATCCACATATCGATCCCTGTTCTTTTCATAAGCTCAGGTAAAACAGTTTCTGCCCTCTCGTCCAGCCAGCGATCAATTACTTCCGCTCGTTCTCTCATGTTCAGTACTTTCGGGAAGTACGGATTTTGGCATTGACATTGGAATGCCAGTACAAAGGCAAGTAATAATATGGAAATGCTTTTCATGACCGGTGAATTGTTAAAACCGTGGTAAAATAAATCAAAAATACGGTGGCTGTATCAGGGTGATACGTTTTCTCCTTAAACGGCATCAAAACAGGAATTGATCTTAAAAAAATTATATGTCCCACCATTGACAAAGTGCTCCAACTTAAAAGTGATTTGCTGTTACTAATTGTGGTGCGGGGTTTTCCTAACTTTGCAAAGACTAAAATCCTGGAAATGAATTACTACGAAACAATCATCGATACAATAGGCAATACACCGCTTGTCAAGCTGAATAATGTTACCGAAGGCATTAAAGGAACCATTCTCGTCAAGGTGGAGTACTTCAACCCAGGTCATTCTGTCAAGGACAGAATTGCCTTAAAAATGATTGAGGATGCTGAGGAAAAAGGGATTTTAAAGCCGGGGGGTACGATCATTGAGGGAACCTCCGGGAACACCGGTATGGGTTTGGCACTGGTAGCTATCGGCAAGGGATACAAATGTATTTTCACGCTCGCAGATAAGCAGTCCCAGGAGAAGATCGATATCCTGAGAGCCGTGGGAGCGGAAGTGATTGTTTGTCCTACCAATGTTGCGCCGGATGATCCGAGGTCATACTATTCGGTTGCAAAAAAGCTGGAAAGAGAAATACCCAACTCTTTCTATCCGAATCAATATGATAATCCGGCCAATACCGAATCTCACTATGAAACAACCGGACCGGAGATTTGGAGGGATACAGATGGAAAGCTTACGGTTTATGCTGCCGGCATGGGAACGGGAGGTACCATTAGCGGGACGTCCAGGTATCTGAAGGAGCAAAACCCCAACGTCATTACTGTCGGGATCGACACCTATGGCTCGGTTTTCAAGAAATACAAAGAAACAGGTGTCTTTGACCACAACGAGGTATTTCCTTATTTAACTGAAGGGATAGGGGAGGACATTCTGCCCAAAAATGTGGATTTTGACATGGTGGATGACATTGTAAAAGTCACGGACAAAGATTCGGCAATCATGACAAGAAGATTGTCCCGGGAAGAGGGATTGTTTGTAGGGTGGTCTTGTGGTGCGGCAGTTTATGGAGCGCTGGAATGGGCGCGAGTTAAAATGAAAGATGATGATGTAATGGTTATCATTCTTCCGGATCACGGAACACGATATCTTGGTAAAGTGTACAATGACAATTGGATGAAGGACCATGGTTTTATCGAATCCAGGAAATTTGCAACTGCCAAAGACATTATTGATCACAAGAATGGAAGTGACGCACTTTTTACAGTCACTAAGAACACCACGGTAGGTGAAGCGATACTTAAGATGAACGAAAAAGGTATTGATCAGATACCTGTGGTTGACGGTGACGATTTCATCGGCAGTCTTAGTGATTCAAAGGTTTTGAAAAGCTTCATTGAAAATCCAGAACTTAAAAACCGGCCTGTTTCCGAAATCATGGATCCGTCATTCCAGTTCGTTGGTATGGATAATACATTGGATGTATTGTCATCTCTGATCAATAAAGAAAGCAAAGCGCTTTTGGTAAGGGATGAAAATCATGATGTTCACATTATAACACAGAGTGACCTTTTGATGGCAATTACTAATTAATTACTTTGCGGCATATTAGATAATATAAACTCTTTGCTTGCAAACCCATCCACCTGTTGACGGATGGGTTTTTTTATATAACTTCCTATCCAGTATTAAATCGAATAGATCATGACTTTAAAAAGAAGAGCAACAGCAATCTGGAAGGGTACAGGACCTGACGGTAATGGCAGCCTTTCTTCCATTAGTGAAGTTTTAAATGAAACGCCATATTCGGCAGCACTACGGTTTCAAAATGAGGATGGAAAAAAAGGAACAAATCCCGAAGAACTGATAGCCGCGGCGCATGCGGGCTGTTATGCTATGGCATTGAGCTTTCAGCTGACAAATGAGGGATTTACTCCTACGTCACTCAAGACCGAGGCCATAGTAAGTATGGAAAAGGGTGACAGTGGATGGTCGATTACCAAGATTGACCTTAATCTCGAGGGAATTGTTGAAGGTGTTTCCGAGGATAAATTTTTGGAACTTGCTGAAAATGCCAAGAAGGGATGTCCTGTGTCCAAGGCACTGTCGGCAGTTGAGATCGAATTGCATGCCAGGCTGAGCTGATCATGAATATTGCTGTAGTTGGGGTTGGGAAGGTTGGTGGTGCTCTGGCCAGAAATTGGGCCTCAAAAGGGCACAATATCTATCTGGGTGTCCGTAATCCCGACGGGAAAAAGGAATGGGAAGACATTCCAAATGTGTCAGTTCACCCGGTAAACGAGGCCATGAAACTTGCGGAGACGATCCTGGTGGCTTTGCCGGTTTCATCAATTGTTCCCGTGTTTAGCGAGGCAGGTGATCTTTCCGGTAAAAAAATTGTTGACGCCACTAATTCCGTTTTTCAGAAACCCGAACCCTACGCCAACGGTTATGAAGCTATTGTTGATTTGACAGGAGCTGACGTGGCCAAGGGCTTTAATTCCACAGGATTTGAAAATATGGCCGATCCGAACTATGACGGCAGAGGTGTGGATATGTTTACTGCCGGAGACAGTGATCAAGCAAAATCCATTGTGAAGCAACTCTCATCCGATGCCGGATTTGAAAACTGCTATGATTTCGGAGGAGCTGATAAAGTGGCTTTGCTGGAGCAATTTGCAATGGCATGGATCAACCTGGCAATTATTCAGAAAGAAGGACGAAATATAGCGTTCAAAGTGCTGAAAAGGTAACAAATGAGTGTCGGGGGACCCATTGGCGTGTTCGATTCCGGATTTGGCGGGTTGACAATATTGAAGCAATTCAAAGCTGCGCTTCCAGATTACAATTTCCTGTACTTCGGAGATAATGCGCGAACACCCTACGGTAACAGATCTTTTGAGAACGTGTATGACCTGACACTAAAAGGTGTTCGCTTCTTGTTTGGGTTGGGGTGCCCGTTAGTGATCCTTGCTTGCAATACAGCCTCGGCCAAGGCACTGAGGAGCATACAGCAAAATGACCTGGAACACCTTGCCCCCTCAAACAGGGTACTAGGTGTAGTCCGTCCTACAACCGAAGCCATTGGCGAATACACCAGGAACAACCAGGTAGGTATACTGGCAACTAAGGGAACGGTTTCTTCTGAATCTTACCTGATAGAAATTCATAAGTTTTTTCCTGACATCAATGTTGTCCAGGAGGCCTGCCCCATATGGGTTTCGCTGGTTGAGAATGGCGAATTGGAAAATGACGGCACGGATTATTTTGTTGAAAGGCACCTATCTCGTTTGTTTACCAAAAACCTGGAAATTGATACGGTTGTGCTTGCATGCACACATTTTCCCTTACTGATGAGCACCATCAAAAAATATTTGCCTGGCAAGGTTAAGGTACTCGATCAGGGTGCGCTCGTATCCGATCGACTGGCAGATTACCTGAAAAGGCATCCGGAGATCGAAATGAGACTGGAAAGGGGAGGTCAAATTCAATTTCTGACAACGGAGAAGTCAGAGAACTTCGACCACCATGCCAAAATATTTTATGGTCACGGTATTCAATCGGAGCAAATCCATCTGGATCATTAAGGTCATTTTACAATTTTCGCGTGGATCTCATCGAAAAAGATGTCATAGTTGGGTACATCAAACTCGATGCCCAGAATTTCCAGGTTATTGTCCATGTCAAATCGTAAGGTACCGAAATCAAACCAGGCATGGGTCTTGTCCCATTTGATTTCCCAGGTATCATAATGCCAATGTTCCAATGTGGCCGAAAGTGCAGGTGCATTTTCAAAGTTCAACCTTAATTTTCCATCCGCCAGAGTTGTTGAGATGGTACCGTACATCGGATCGTGATAATTGCCGGTGTACTCCTCCAGTTCTTTAGACGGTTTTGTATTTTCCTTTCGTTTTGCTTCTCTCAGCTCAACCATTGCCTCAATTCCGCCACCCCTATTTCTATTTAAATATTTCAAACTCCAATCCTGTTCATCCCCTCCGATATACGCATTGATCAGGTACAGCATCAGCGGATTACTGATACCGATCATGCTATTGGTAAGCATAACAAATCCAAGGTTCTCATCCGGGACTAAAACTACCCGGGAGTACATTCCGTCATACCCTCCGCCGTGGGTGATTACCTGTCTTCCGTGATAATCATAAGTACCCCAGCCCAGGCCATAGCCATTGAAATGCCTGCCCGGTATCCATTCTTTTGATGAAGCGGTCATCACAAAGTTGTTATGGGGAGTCCATAGTATGTTTTGTTGTTTTGGATCCAGGATGGTATCCCCATTGACAATACCATTTTGGAGGTTCATGTTGATCCATTTAGCCATATCCGAGGAGCTGGTGATGATCCCGGCTGCGGCTCCTGATCCCATATCTTCCCAAAAAACCCAGTCAATGGGCAAATTCTTATTACCGTCAGGTTTGTGTGGTGTGGCAAAATTCCCCAGGCGATTGAGATCATCGGACGTGGTGATTGTACGGGTCATGTTTAGGGGATCGAAAAAACTGTCTCCCAGATAGTCATCCCATTCCATACCGGTCACTGCTTTTATTACTTCTCCAGCGACAATGAACATCAGGTTTGAATACCCATATCCGGATCTGAATGAGAAAGCCTGAGGAACATACTTTGACCGCCGGATCACTTCTTCTGCAGTCAATTCCGATTTGTACCATATTACATCACCACTATATGTCCCCAGTCCTGCTCGATGGCAAAGCAAATCACGAATGGTAATTTCCCGGGTAACATATGCATCATACAATTCGAAATAGGGGAGGTAATCCACAACCTTGTCATCCCAGTCTATACTCCCGTCCGCTACAAGGTTTCCAAGCGCCGAACTTATAAATGCTTTAGTATTCGAAGCGATTGCAAAGAGTGTATTTTCATCGACTGGCTCCTGTTGACCGGCTTCCTTTACGCCAAATCCTTTGTTCAAGACCACTTTGCCGTCTTTGACGATCGCGACAGCCATTCCAGGAACACCCCAGTCAGATCTGGCCTTTTCGAGATAACTCTCAATTTTCTTGAGTTTTGTCTGACTAAAGGCGTCTGTAAAAAGAAGAGGAAGGACAAGAAGGACCAGTAAAAATCTCATATCGGAAAAAACTTTTTTCCGAAGCTATTAAAAAAGTTCCGTAATTACCGGTTGTTCTTAGCGTCCGGTCATAGTGCCGTAGTCGTCGATATCCTGGCCATCCGGGACTTCTATTAAATTCAGATCAACATCGATGATGGTTGCAAAATCTTCTCCCGTTTCCAGCATGTCTTCATCATACTCCTCATAAAACCAGTTGATAGTTATGTCATTTCCTATATCCAGGTAATTTTTGAGTTTACGAAACAATACGAAAAGACATTTGGAAGAACTTGTATTGAAGTATTCAAACATGACATTTAATGTCAGGTTCTTTTCAGAAATGAAATATTGATCAACGCTATCATAGATCTTTTGATAAAAGTCCAATGAGTTTTCAGGGCTTGAACGCCCTTTGAGGTTAAGGATCTTTTCCGCGGAATTCAACCTGACCTCCGGAGATGTGTGCGATGATTGGATATACAAAATATTCATGACCAGCTGATTGATGCGTTCAACACAAAAATCAACATGAAAATAGTAATATATAAAGAAATTCATTGTATTATTTAAAGTAAACAGGAACAATTGGTACCTGAGCCGGGTGAAAGTCGAAGTGAGTGAATTCGAGATGAAAGGGAAATTTCTTGTCCAAATTCTACATTTCCGGTTATCTTAGATTAGCAGAGACATTATTCTACGGATGATCACCTTCCTTTTTTACTTGCCTTTCCTTTTATTGTTTGTGGTGATCGGTGTGTATGGCGAGCGCAAGATATCGGCCTTCATACAAAGCAGATACGGTCCTATGGAAGTTGGCCCCAAGGGGCTATTGCAGACCATTGCCGACCTGCTGAAAATGCTGCAAAAAGAAAATATTGTCCCGGGAGCGGCTGACAGGTTTTTTTTCCAGACAGCACCTATTATCATATTCATTGCAATTTTTGCCGGTTACGCAGTTTTACCGTTGACATTGGGAGTAGAAGGCGCAGGAATCCGGACGGGCGTATTTTTCTTGCTTGCAATTGTTTCACTGGATGTGCTCGGGATATTAATGGCCGGCTGGTCATCCAACAATAAATATTCCTTATTTGGTGCCATGAGATCAATGGCCCAGATCATTTCGTACGAGATCCCCCTTGGGTTGAGTGTATTGTGTGTTGTGATGATCGCACAATCGCTGGATCTCCAGGAGATAACACAGCAACAAGGTATTTTTTCGAAGGAAAAAGTGTGGCTTTTCGGATTGGCATCATTAGATATTGATGTGACGGAGGTAGGGGGATTTTTGAGTTGGAATGTATTCCGAAGTCCTTTTCTGTGGCTGGTCTTTATTGTATTCTTTATTTCCGGACTGGCTGAATCTAACAGGGCACCATTTGATTTACCGGAATCAGAATCGGAATTGGTAGGTGGTTATCATACCGAGTATAGCGGATTCAGATGGGGCATATTTATGCTGGGCGAATATGGTATGATGCTTTTGGTTTCATTCCTGGCGGTAATTCTTTTCTTTGGTGGTTGGAATACACCCCTACCAAATATTGGACAGGCAAAATTGGCAGAGTGGACCTCAGGACCGGTCTGGGGTGCATTTTGGTTGGTTTCAAAGGCAATGTTCTTCATTTTCGTTCAGATGTGGGTCCGCTGGACTTATCCAAGGTTAAGGGTAGATCAGCTCATGTCCGTATCATGGAAATACCTGACCCCTGCTGCCCTGGTCCTGGTGTTTATTTGTGGAATATGGAGGTTACTGATGGTATGAGCGTATACTTTCAAAATATAAATAATGCGGTCCAAACCCTGAGTAACGGTTTAAAATTGACACTTAATCACCTCTGGGATGCTAGAGATTCCAGGGAACCCATTGGTGTAGAGGATACCGGCTATTTTGACAAAGACAGGGGGATCGCCACATTGCAGTATCCGTTTGAGAGTCTGCCCGTGCCTGATACCGGGCGATACAGGTTGCACAATGAAATGGAGGACTGCATTGTTTGTGATAAATGTGCCAAGATCTGCCCAGTTGATTGCATAGAGATCGAACCGATCCGGGCTATCGAGGAAATCGGTCAGACTTCTGATGGTACTCCAAAAAGGATCCATGCAGCGAAATTTGACATAGATATGGCTAAATGCTGTTTTTGCGGTTTGTGTACTACTGTCTGCCCCACGGAATGTCTCACCATGACAAAGGTTTACGATTTCAGTGAGTTTGATATCAGGGATCATAACTACGCTTTCGGAATTATGAGTCAGGAAGAAATTGATTTGAAAAGGGAAGAACTCAGGGTATGGGAGGAGAAGAAGATCGCTGCCAAAGATGCGGATGCGCAAAAAGATGAGAATAAAGCCGATACCGCTTCGTCAAAACCGGTGTTCAGGCCAAAAGTAAAACCCGCTGCAGCAGGCGGAGAGCGCAAGGACACGGAAGCCCGACCAAAACCTGTTTTCAGGCCCAAGGTGATGAAACCTAAGCTCAAAGGTTCCGGATCTGCAGAAGAAGAAAGCGCCAAGCCAAAACCTGTATATAAGCCAAGGCCGATGATACCGAAAAAACCCAGGAAAGGAGATGATGCTGATTGATATTGTGTTTTATACTTTTTTCCTTCTTGCGGCCCTGGCCGCAGTTGGTATATTGATCACCAAAAATGTGATCCATGCTGCATTTTATCTGGTAGTTTGCCTGATCAGTCTTGCCGGGCTTTATGTTTTGTTTGATGCAACTTACCTGGCAGTAGTACAATTGCTGGTTTATGCCGGTGGCGTTATTGTATTGCTTGCCTTCGGTATTATGATCACAAATCGCTCGGATGGGCAGCTACTATCTTCTAGTCATTTGTTGCTCCCCGGAATTCTGGCGTTTGGCGGCGTGCTTGTTTTATTTACTATTTTCACTGTGAAATTCAGCCCGGGCATCCCTGTTAACCCTGACTCCGATCAGGTACAGCAGATGGGGATTGTGTTTATGACTGATTATTTGCTGGCCTTTGAATTAATTGCGTATTTGCTCCTGGTGGTACTGGTGGGAGCTTCCTATTTAGCAAAATCATCACAGTCATGAGTATCGATCCGGTATATGGCCTGGGACTTTCAGCATTTCTTTTCAGCATGGGTTTATTGGTCATCATAATAAAGAGAAATGCCATTTTCGTGTTAATCGGGATTGAATTAATCCTGAATGCTGCTAATCTCAATTTTGTGGTTTTTTCATCTGCGGACCCGGCAAATACAGGTCAGTTGTTCGGAGTATTCAGTGTAGTTCTCGCCGCTGCGGAAGCTGCTATTGCTTTGGCCATTCTTCTAAATATTTTCAAATTCTATAAATCAACAGATCTTCACCAATTGAATAGATTGAAATATTGACCTATCCTCATATCATATTCTTTATAATCCTTGTTCTGCCTCTTTTAGGAGGCTTGATAAATTTCCTGGCCGGCGCGAGATCTGGTCCGTGGATTGCCACTGCGGCACTTCTGTTATCATCTATTCTTTCAGTCTTTTTGCTCAAACTGACGGTAGATCTGCCTTCAGTACTGAGATTCACATGGCTTCCGGGGATCGAAATTGGCTGGCGTCTCGATCGCATCAGTGTTTCACTCATAGCGTTGGTCAGCTTTATATCGATGTTGATCCATTTGTTTTCCATTCATTATATGAAGGATGATCCCGGTATAAAACGATACTTTGCCAAACTGGGATTCTTTACCTTTTCCATGCTGGGAGTTTTGGGAGCAGATCATTTGTTACTGCTTTTTGTGTTTTGGGAGCTGGTTGGATTTTCCAGTTATCTGCTGATAGGTTTTTGGTATAAAAATGAAGGAGTCCCTTATGCAGCGAGAATTGCATTCATAACAAATCGTATAGCAGATGCCGGATTTTTAATTGGCATCATATTGATCATGGTAAATTCCGGGACCGGTTTCATTTCCGAGCTGCAATCTATAGATCAAACCGGATGGTGGGTGGGAGCTGCAGGGATCGGACTGGTTTTAGGTGCTTTTGGGAAGTCGGCGCAGGTCCCGTTCTTCACATGGCTACCCAGGGCAATGGCCGGACCTACGCCTGTATCCGCTTTGATACATGCGGCAACCATGGTAGCGGCCGGGGTTTATCTGCTGATAAGAACAAGTGTGATCATGCCCCCTGCGTTGGTGTCGACTGTGGCAATTGCCGGAGCATTAACGGCTTTCATCGGTGCATTTTCAGCCCTGGCTCAAACGGATATAAAAAAGGTTCTGGCCTATTCCACTGTCTCCCAGCTGGGATACATGGTAATGGGAGTCGGAGTTGGAGCGACTGACATGGCTTTGTTTCACCTTTGGACCCATGCTTTCTTCAAGGCTGGGCTTTTCCTGTCTGCCGGCGCAATCATACATTATTTTCACAAGCACTTTCATTCCATTGATGGTCAGGATATGCGGAATATGGGCAATTTGAAAAGTGTGATGCCGGTGACACAGTTTTCGTACCTTGTTTGCATGCTTTCCCTTGCCGGACTGCCGTTTTTCAGTGGTTTCCTTTCGAAGGATGGGATTCTGTTAAAATCTCTCGAGTGGTCAGCGCTTGCGGGACCCTGGGCATTTATAGTACCTGTACTGGGATTTTTCACGGTGGGTCTGACAGCTTACTATATGGGGAAACAGGCGCTGGTCGTGTTCTATGGGAAGAACAGGATGGAAACGGAACTGGTGAAAGACAAAGAGGATTTCCTGACTGTCAGGCTTCCACTGATCATCCTTGCCATAGGTTCACTTGGACTGTTTTATTCTTTCAATCCTTTTGTTCATCATTTCCAGATACTGGACTTTTGGTTTGGACATCAAATTCCATTGTCATTTTCCATGGGTTGGCTGGCCCCGGCGATCTCTATTCCGCTGGCAGTTGGCGGTCTTTTCGTGGCCTTCAGATCCTACAGGCCTGAAAGAAGCTTTACCTATCGTGATTATGTAGCCAGGGGTCATTACAGGAAGTGGTCGATGCATGCCCTGTATCTTGATCAATTTTATCACGAATCAATGGTGAAGGCTTTTAATATGATATCGGAAATTATCTACGGTCTTGACAGAAGATTCATTGATCCGGTCCTGAATTGGCTTGGAATGAGCTTTGTTGTTTTCAGCAAGCTTATGGATCTGGTGGATAAACTGATTGTGGATAAATTGGTTGAATTCGTGGCGTACATTTCAAAGCTTGGCGGAGACTTTTTAAGATTATTTCATGGCAGGAGGGTCCAGCTGCATATCTTTTGGGCAGTACTGGGTACGATCCTGATCTTATTGTGGATTAACAATTTCATGTAATGATTGATCACCTACTTTCCTTAATTGTTTTCATTCCGCTTCTGGGTGCAGGAGTCGTACTGTTTTTGAAGCCGGATCAATCAGCGATCATCAAGGGCACCACATTATTCCTGAATGTGGTACAATTGCTGGCATGCATAATACTTGTCATTTTATTCCAAAAACAAACTGATGCTGCATCGATCACGACCAACTTCCAATTCGTTGAGAAATATGAGTGGATAAGATTGAACCTGGGCGAATCCCTCAGATTCATTATTGAATATCACATCGGTGTGGACGGGATCAGCCTGCCGCTTGTAGTACTTTCTTCCTTTTTGATGTTGGTAGCCATTATCTCATCATGGAACCAGTCAAAGCAGGTAAAAGGATATTTTGTTTTGTACAATATTCTT
Source organism: Cyclobacteriaceae bacterium (assembly GCA_028278225.1). Classification (GTDB taxonomy): domain Bacteria; phylum Bacteroidota; class Bacteroidia; order Cytophagales; family Cyclobacteriaceae; genus JANQEU01. The sequence continues at coordinate 162,379 of JANQEU010000045.1, read as the reverse complement.
AATGCGAGTATTGTAGGGTGTTTCGTGGCATTGGATTTCTTCCTGTTCTACTTGTTTTTCGAGTTGATGTTATTGCCAATGTTCTTTCTTATTGGCATTTGGGGCGGACCGAACAGATCTTATGCTTCCGTCAAGTTTTTTCTCTACACCCTGCTGGGCTCGATACTTATTTTGATTGTAATGATCGGATTGTATTTGGGTGTTACGCAGCCGGGAAGTACTATCCATACTTTCAATATCATTCACATGATGGGTACGGAAAATTTTGTGCAGGACTCCTTATTACGACCGGGTGCTGGTGGAACGATTTTCGGGATTGCTGCACGGTACGCCGCTTTTCTTGCATTATTTGTAGGTTTCGCCATCAAACTACCTATGGTGCCGGTGCATACGTGGTTGCCGGATGCGCACGTTGAAGCACCGACGGCCATCTCCGTGATCTTAGCCGGATTACTATTGAAGGTTGGGGGATATGGGATTGTGAGAATCGCCTATGGTATATTTCCCGATGCAGCACTTAACTATGCTTATCTTATAGCCGTTTTCGGTGTAATTTCAATAGTCTATGGTGGATTGAATGCGCTGGCGCAAAGGGATCTGAAGCGAATGATTGCTTACAGTTCTGTTTCGCACATGGGATTTGTGCTGGTCGGTCTCGGAGCTTTGACAGTAGAGGGTGTTTCAGGTGCCGTATTCCATATGGTATCGCACGGATTGATTTCCGGAGCCCTTTTCCTGATTGCAGGGGTGATTTATGACAGAACCGGAGACAGGCTAATTGACAACTACAGCGGACTGGCCGGTAAACTGCCACAATATACGTTTGTTGTGGTTTTCATGTTTTTTGCATCCCTGGGATTACCGGGTCTTTCAGGATTCATCGGAGAAATCCTGGTGCTTATGGGTGCTTTTGATTCGGCGAGTTCAAATGGATTGCTGCCACCCTGGATTGGAGTGGTATCCACCACAGGTATAATTATCTCTGCCGCTTACTACCTCTGGGCGACACAGCGGATGTTTTTTGGAGAATACTGGGTTCGCGAAGCGTCGTGGGAATCAAATATGCATGACATCTCCAAAAGAGAGTGGACGATGTTCATCCCGATCATGTTATTGGTTCTGATTCTTGGCGTTTATCCAAGATTTTTGCTTGATTTTACGGATAACACTGTCAATCAATTTGTGAACTATGTGCTCGAGGTTGGCGCAAATTTGATGGGGAAATAATTTAATTATTTTGGATTTAAAGGAGACTTTAAGTGGAATATTAGCTGACCTGGAGGTTTTAACGTCCGAATTGATCCTGATTAGCGGGTCTGTATTGCTTCTCATAGCGGGTCTGACGAGGTTTGGCAGACAGACGAAACTGCTCGTCGGGGCCTTGGTAGTATCTGCATTATTCCTGCTTGACAATGTCTCCGGGCGCTACTTCAATGATTTCCTGATTCTTGATCCGGTTGCAGTCTTTTTGAAATATATTTTTCTTTTTACCACCGCCGGGATCCTCTTGTTTGACCGGAAAAAGCATTTATCCGAGTTTTATTTTCTGGTGATTGCGGTGCTTGTGGGGAGTATGTTTATGGTGAGTGTTACGAACCTGTTACTTATCTATATCAGTATTGAGCTGACCTCATATGCGGCATATCTTTTGACCGGTATTGATAATAATCAAAAGTCCTCGGAAGCGGCATTCAAGTATTTACTATTTGGAGGTGTTAGTTCCGCCCTGATGCTTTATGGCATTAGTCTGATCTACGGATCTACCCTGTCCCTGAATCTGGAGGAGTTGCAATGGGAAGCTACTTCTGCCGGAGGGTTAATATTGCTATTTGCAGGATTGCTATTCAAGACTTCAGTTGTTCCTTTTCACATCTGGACTCCCGGGACATACCAGGCGGCGCCTACTGATGCGGTAACCTATTTTTCAATTGTTCCCAAACTGGCGGGATTCGGTCTTATCTATCACGTCATAAATGCCGTTGATCCGGTATTTCAAAATGAAATAACAATTTTGATCGGATCCCTTTCAATAATCACAATTTTGTGGGGGACATTCGGAGCAATTCTTCAGAAAAATGCCAAACGTTTGATCTCTTATGGCGCGATAGCCCATTCCGGCTTCTTATTGCCCCTGGTCTTTGTTGATTACGGAGGTGGTATCGATGCCTTTGGTTATTATGCTTTAATATATGCCGTGATGAACCTGGGAATATTCTACTTTCTTCATGTAGCCGAAAATGAGTTGGGAGATAACTTAAAGATCACGGATTTTAGTGGATTGGGTGGCCAAAACGGAATTATTGGTGCGAGCGTAGTGGTTATCCTGGTCAGCTTAATTGGGTTGCCGCCGACAGCCGGATTTACCGCTAAACTCGTAATGTTCACAAGTGTTTGGATGGAGTTTAAAACCGATCAGCTTATGATATGGCTGGCCCTGTTCGTTATGGGATTGTTAAGCTCCGTAGTATCACTTTATTTTTACTTCAGAATACCATATTATTTTTTTCTTAAACAGGATGCCGGTCGAAAAGTCAAATTCCCGGTTAAAAATGTCTGGGTAACAACCATTTTCGCCCTGAGTTTGTTGTATTTATTTATTCAAGGTGATATTTTAGATAATTTTGTGGTAATGTTCGATCCGATAGACCACCAGAACAAATGAGCGACCCCATAAAGCACGAATGTGGTATTGCATTTTTGCGGCTAAGAAAACCTCTCCAACACTTCATTGACAAATACAGAACACCCTCCTATGCAGTAAGTAAAATGTACTTGCTGATGCAGAAACAGCATAACCGGGGACAGGACGGGGCAGGCGTAGCCAATATTAAACTGGACATGCCTCCGGGGTATCGATACATCAGCCGTTATCGTACGATCAACCCCCAGCCGCTGGAGGATATTTTCAATAAAATAGGTAAGAAGTTCAATAAAGCACAGCGTGAAGGCGGCGGCGATTATTTTAATGCGTCCTGGCTCAAGGATAATTATGCCTGGACAGGTGAGATGTGGCTAGGGCATCTGCGATATGGCACTCATGGAAAGAATAGTGTAGAGAGCTGTCACCCTTTTCTCAGGCAGAATAACTGGCGTAGCAGGAACCTGGTAATGGCCGGAAATTTCAATATGACCAATGTGGATGAGCTGTTTGATATTTTGGTTGAACTGGGTCAGCACCCAAAGCAGAAGGTGGATACAGTTACGGTAATGGAGAAGATTGGTCACTTTCTGGATGATGAAAACCAGCAAATTTTCCATAAGTACAGAGATAAATTTGACAATGAGGAAATAACTCAGATCATTGAAAAGGAACTTGACCTTGGGGAAGTACTCAAGCGCTCCTGTAAAGACTTTGACGGGGGGTATGCAATGGTGGGTATGGTTGGATACGGGTCGTCTTTTGTAGCAAGGGATCCTGCAGGGATCAGACCTGCGTATTACTATGCAAATGACGAGGTGGTGGTGGTTGCATCCGAAAAGCCTGCGATCAAAACGGCCTTTGATTGCAACTACGACGACATTGACGAAATAAAACCAGGACATGCACTTGTTGTACATAAGTCGGGAGACTTTGAACAGTTTCAGTTTATTGAGCCCCTGGAGAAAAAATCCTGTGCCTTCGAACGAATTTATTTCTCACGGGGTACGGATCCTGATATCTACCGTGAACGAAAGAGACTCGGGGAACTCCTGGTGCCCCAGGTCTTAAAGGCGATCAATTTTGACCTTCGAAACACAGTTTTTTCTTACATACCCAATACGGCTGAAACCTCATTCCTCGGGATGATGAGCGGCATCGAAGATTACCTGACAAACAGGAGAAAGGAAATAATTATTGACAATAAGCCAAGTGCCGATTCACTGGAGGATCTTTTGGCTTTTCGACCCAGGGTAGAAAAACTGGTGTTGAAAGATGTGAAGCTAAGAACGTTCATTACGGATGACGAACATCGCGATGATCTTGTTGCGCATGTTTACGATACGACATATGAGGTCATCAAGAAAAAAAGGGATACGTTAGTCATTATTGATGACAGTATCGTACGTGGCACTACTCTTGAAAAGAGCATTTTGACACTTGTTGACCGCCTCAACCCCAAGAAAGTAGTGGTTGTTTCATCCTCGCCACAGATCCGTTTTCCCGATTGTTATGGCATTGATATGAGCAAAACGAAGGAGTTCGTTGCATTCCGGGCAATGCTGGCCCTTTTGAAAGAAACCGGTCAGGAGAACCTGCTTGATGAGATTTTTGATAAGTGCCTGGCCACGCAGGGAGATAAGATTCAACCAAACCATGTGAAAGAACTTTATGAACTTTTTAGCTATGAGCAGGTATCCGCCAAAATCGGAGATATTGTAAAGCCTGGTAACATGCAGGGGGAGCTGGAGGTTGTTTATCAAACCGTGGACAATTTGCACAAGGCCTGCCCAAATCACCGGGGTGACTGGTACTTCACCGGAGACTACCCTACTCCCGGTGGGAATAAAGTGGTTAACAAGGCATTTATCAATTTTATGAAAGGACAGGAGGTAAGAGCTTATTAGACGCTAAGCAGTTTTCCTGCTTTGGTAGTACTCGATGATATGACTCTCCAATTCTGAACTTTTCAGATCTTTCTTCCTGATGATTTGCCGGACCAGTTCCATCACCTGATTCAATTCTTCCAATGAGGAATTAATAATCCCGATCTTTTCCTCTCTCTCAAGTATTTCCCATACAGACAGCAATCCCTGTATCCTGGCTACGGGTGCTCTTAATAAATGAGAATTCATAAATCCGTATTTCAACAAAGTCGTGGTCATATCAGCCAGTTTTTTAGTTCTTTGTTTGACTTCCACTTCCAGTTCGACATTCATCTTGACCAGATCCCGCTGCAGTTTCCAGATCTCATCATTCTGCACTCTCAATTCAGCCTGCTGCTTCCCGGTAAGTTCGATTTCTTTCTGCATGCTCCTGTTCAATTCCACAATTTCTTTATTGATGAGATAATTGGATACCTGATACCGATAAATGGTATAGTTGATAAAGAGAAATAACCCCAGGAATGCGAATGGAATTATGGGCTCATCAATGAATATATTCATGAATCCTGCGTACGACTCCAAATCATCCACTTTCAGAACTGCGAAATGCAGGCCTACGGCAGCCGATAAAAAAAGGCAAATATTCCATAGCCAGATCCATCGTACCTCAAGTACCGGGTTGTAAATTGTGTAGGGGACAATGGTCACAACCATAAGGGAAATAAGTGTTACGATCATATCGGATGGATCTATTCCGGGAGCGTAAACGGGGTAAAGTATAAATCCAAGAAGCGGAATCAGGATGGTCAGGGCGGATTTAACTTTGAATCCGATATAGTTGCCACCCACAAAGAGGATCCAATATAAGAGTGCCACAACAAGTAACCGGGTGGCGCTTGGCTGGAAAGTGGAAATGGATTCATAGATATTCACAGATTTCTGAAGGATTCCCAGAATTGAAACTATAATAGCTGAATACAGAATGATGACTTTAAGATACCTGTCTGATTTTTTCATGCTATTTCCGATTCTACATTTGAAATTGCACTATTTATCTTTCTTATCAAGTTATCCAGCTCATTCACAATGGAATTCAGTTTTGCCACTTCGGAATCCTCAAAAGACATTTGATCAATATAATCCGTTAGTTCCGATACCGTGCGGTCAAGTTCTTCATTGATGAACCCGTATTTGACCAACTTTTCTCTGGCAGCTTCCAGCTCGTTCCTTCTTTGTTGAACTCTCCTTTCCAGGGATTCGTTGAGAGATGATAATTGATCCCGGACGGTGATCAGCTCCTGTTGTTTTTTTTCCAGGGTCAATTTCTGATTACTGCTTATCTCTTTTTGTTCGGTCAGCAATTGATTTTTTAGTTCGAGAAAATGCTTATTTCTCTGGTTGTTCATTTTGAACACTGCTATCACCACCAGGAGAAATACACACGCACTGATGTAGCCATAAAGCAGTACTGGCTGGGAATCAAAAGTTATTTTGACAGCACCATAACGTTCCCTGTTCAGGTTGTTCAGGGAATAGAAAAAAACCACAAAAAAGGTTATAAAAAACAAGGCCAGCCAGAGTACTATTTTCACTGACTCATGCCTCAGATCATAAAAAACCAATACTATTGAATTGAGCGCAATGAAAATGAATAAGGTCAGGAAGACGTCTTCGGCAGATTTTGTTTCCCAGAAAAAGGAGAATGGATAAATTAAGAAAGCCAGGTAAATTGTTGTCAGGAATACTATGGAGGAAGCCTGGATATGGCCCTCTCTGCTCAATACCCAGGCAATTATTATCCCGAATTCACAAAATACAAGCCGGATTGCTCCATTGGTCAGACCCTCGGCGGTTACGAAAAATATAATGGTGAAGTTGAGAACATTAAACACGGTTACCATCCAAACCGAAAACCGGCATATTCTTTCTACAGCATTATCAGATGTTATTGACACAAGTGAGAATTATATCTGCAAGCGAAATATGAGAGAAGTTAAGCAATATTTATTTTTCATATTTTGATGTTTTAAAATCTTTGTATAAGATTTGCAGCATCATTCCCTGGCGGAAGGATAATTTATAAAGAAGCGTGGAGAGACAGGCTCGAGGAAGCGCTAGCAACCTGATCACCCCATTAAGGTGCTAATTCCTGAACTTGAAAGTGAATATAAATTATGGAAAAGAGAAAAAAATCAAATCTGCAGTTAAAACCACTAACCATAAGGTTTACCGATTGTTGCTGCCGGTAAAACGGGTTTAGCGCAAAGCTGACATTTGGCGAACTGTGAAGAAAAAATGCAGAAATAGATCAAACTTTGAATTGAATGCAACGTAGATAATTGTTATGAATTTAAACAGAATTAACAGGGACTTAGACTCAACCGTCATGATGTGTTGTTGTATGCATAAAATAACCTTTGAAATGCCACTGAAATAACGTTATATATAAAAACTACTAACGAAACCCCGGGTGGCCTTCCTCCGGGTTTTTTTTGTTACAAAAAAATTGAATTAGAACAATCATGACCAACTCCATAATCAATGCCGAAGCTCAAAAAGATATTAATGAGCTTCAATACAAGATAAATGAATACAAAGACGGTAAAATTCCTGAAGAACGCTTCAAGGCATATCGACTGACAAGAGGTGTTTATGGTCAGCGACAGCCGGGAGTACAAATGTTCAGGATCAAGATACCTTATGGAAAGCTCTCACCAACACAATTACGCAGGATTGCCGATTTGTCCAATCGATATAGTAATGGTAATCTCCATATAACCACCCGTCAGAACATTCAGATGCACTATGTACAACTGGAAGATGCTCCGGAGATCTGGCGGCAACTGGAAGAAGTAGGTGTGACAACCAGGGAGTCGTGTGGAAACACCGTGAGAGGTATAACCGCCTCGGCATTGGCGGGAGTCGATCCAAATGAACCTTTTGATGTATCTCCATACGCCCAGGCAGTTTTTGAATATTTCCTGAGGAATCCTGTTTGCCAGGATATGGGAAGGAAGATAAAGATGGCTTTTTCCTCAAGTGATGAGGATGCGGCTTTCACATATATTCATGATTTTGGATTCATTCCAAGGATCAGAGATGGAAAAAAGGGATTCAAGGTACTCGTAGCAGGGGGATTAGGTGCGCAGGCGATGATGGCCCGCGAGGCTCTGGAATTTTTGCCTGCAGACGGAGTCATTCCATTCATTGAGTCAGGATTGCGGGTTTTTGATCGGTATGGAGAAAGGGAAAGAAGGCACAAAGCGCGATTGAAATACCTTGTAGATCCCCAAAAAGGCATAGGCCTGGAGGGGTTTCTGAAATTGATAGAGGATGAACAAAAAGCATTGCCATTTACGTCCTACCCCATCGATGAAACTCCTGAAGAACATAGAATCCCCCCTTTCAACCAAATCTCGCGAATGCCTATTAAGGATGTGAAAAAATATGAGCTTTGGAAAATCGCTAATGTCGTTGAACAGAAGCAGGAGGATTTCTATGCGGTAAAAATCAGAATACCATTGGGGAACCTCGATCATGAAAAAGCCTATGGTCTTGCAGGAATTGCCGAAAAGTATGCATCCAGAGACATAAGGCTTACGGTTAATCAGGGGCTGCTTTTCAGATATGTGAGTGCGGCCAACCTTCACAACCTGTTTGCAGAACTTGAGAATATCGGACTATCAGATCCCGGGTTTGACTCGCTGGCTGACATCACGGCATGCCCCGGTACGGACACGTGCAATCTGGGAGTGACTGACAGCACGGCAATAACGACTATCCTCGAAAATCTGATCCGGAATGATTACCCGCATTTGATTGATGAGCAAAACATTAAGATAAAGATCAGCGGATGTATGAATTCCTGTGGTCAGCATATGGTGGCTAATATCGGATTTCATGGAAGCAGCTTAAAATATCACAACAGGATTTCACCCGCAATGCAGGTTGTACTCGGAGGCGGAGTAGACCCGGACGGAAAGGGATACATCGCCGAGAAGGTAATCAAAATACCCACAAAGAGAATCCCTGTGGCTTTAAGCCTCATGCTGGATGATTATGAGGCCAACGCGGAAGAGGGGGAATATTTCAACGCATATTTCAGGCGAAATGGGAAGATCTACTTCTATAATCTTCTAAAGCCTTTGGCGAATATGGCAACCATGACGGATGAAGAATACCAGGACTGGGGGGATCAGGTAGATTTCGTTCCCGAAATCGGTATAGGTGAATGTGCCGGGGTAACAACAGACCTGGTCGGTACGATATTGAATGATGCCAGGGAAAGACTGAGGAGCGCCAGGGAGGCGACATTAGATAGAAAGTGGTCTAACGTGATATACTGGAGCTACAATGCCTTTGTCATTGGAGCAAAAGGGTTTTTATTAAGCAGGGACATACAATGTAATACACACAATGGTATAATTGATGACTTCCAGACCCATGTCTATGAAAAGGGGAGGATTGGCCTGCCGATTTCTTTCAGGGAATTGGTACTTCAGATCCATCAAAATGAGCCTGATGAGTCTTTTGCGGTATGGTACCTGGGACAGGCGGAGGATTTTTTAAATAAAGTTGTCGCAATCAGGAAGCTTGAGTTGGATAATTCGAGAAATGATAAAGAGGTTATCAGCGATTTTTACAGGGCCTAGTTAATGCAATCACGAAGATCTATGAAAACGGCTAAACTTACCCTCATTGGCGCCGGTCCGGGCGATCCGGATTTGATCACAGTTAAAGGTGTGAAAGTACTGGCTACAGCGGATGTAGTGCTTTATGATGCATTGGTACACCCGGATCTCCTGCAGTATGCGGCCAATGCCGAACATGTTCCTGTTGGGAAACGGGCAGGTAAAGCCAGCATCTCCCAGGAGACCATCAACCGGCTCATTGTTGAAAAGGCCCTGGAAAAAGGTCATGCTGTAAGATTAAAAGGGGGTGACCCTTTTGTTTTTGCCAGAGGTTTTGAGGAAGTACAGTATGCAGATGCGCACGGCATTGCAACTGATGTGGTGATTGGGATCAGCAGTATCAATCTTCCCGGTTACTATGGAATACCGCTGACATGCAGAGGTGTGAACCAAAGTTTTTCCGTACTTACTGCTACTGCGGCTGACGGAAAAATCAGCGAGGAGGTATTCATTGCAGCAAAATATGCACCCACAGCGGTCATTTTTATGGGATTGAGAAAACTGGAGCAGATTGTTGAGATCTATCAGATTGAAGAGCGCCATGAATTACCGGTAGCAATTATCAGCAATGGTTCTTTGAAAGGCGACGGGATCATCAAAGGTACTGTTGCTGATATCACCCAAAAAGCTGATTTCAAAAACCCTTCTTCGCCGGCATTGTTGATATTTGGTGAAGGTGCGCGCTACGCTGATTTGAACTTTGGAGGGAACCGGGATCAAAAGGTTTATGCAGCATGAGTTCCGGGAATCCGCTTTTTCCGGTTTTTCTGAAGATGGATCAAATCAACACGCTGATTGTGGGAGGTGGATCCGTAGGATTGGAGAAACTGCAGGGGATTCTCAAAAATGACTCAAATGCCAATGTCAGGGTCGTGGCGCGTACAGTTAAATCAGAAATCCTTGAAAAAAGTAGAACCCATCCGGCTGTGACAGTTGAATCAAGAAGATTCAGGAATACCGATCTAAACGAGGTTGACATTCTGATACTTGCTACCAATGATCGCACACTCCATGGGCGAATCAGAAAAAAGGCCAGAGAAAGGAACATACTGGTCAATGTTGCCGACACGCCTCAATTATGTGATTTCTACCTTGGATCGACGGTAAAAAAAGGAGACCTTAAAATAGGTATTAGTACCAATGGCAGGTCTCCGACTTTTGCAAAACGATTTCGGGAAGTGCTGGAGGAAATTTTGCCGGACGAAACGGACCTGCTGCTTCAAAACCTGCGCTTAATCCGAAATAAGCTTAATGGTGATTTTGCATATAAAGTGAGGAAACTCAGTGAGATCACGGAAACGTTACTAAGGGAGGACGAAAAAGAAGCGCCTACCGGCGACCGGTTAAGCGCTTCAAACTAATCACAAGTAAAACTCAGTTTATTTCATTCGGAAGTTTATCCCGAAACCATACATTGCACCGATTTTGCTCAATGTCACGTTGTAGATATTGTTTGTGTCGGCGATAATCCCCCTATTGGTGATATCATTTCCGAAAGCATACAATGTTAGTTTGTCATTGATCATTTTCTTTTCAAGACGAAGATTCACGATTGTCCTTGAGCTATTTGGAGCAATTTTAGTATTCGACTCACCTATGGCTATATTTTCATATCGTTCCTTATCGGTGACATAGTTGGCCTGGGTCCTGAACTCCGATGCGTGAATAAGCCCCAAAGTGAAATTGAAATTCCGGGGTAAATCAAATTGACCTTTAAACCTGAAAACATTTTCCGGTATCATAGGCACATCCGGAGTTATATCCTTATCTGACACAACATTACTGTCATTGACATCGAAGTCTTCATTTGTCTGCCATCTCCAGGTTGTCTGGAGCCACGAGTGCGTGAGTTCCAGGGAAATGCCTTGTACGGGTTGGATCCGGATCATATTTTCGGCGCCTATACTGGTTCCTTCAGCATAGTTACCATACAGATAGTAGGAAGCAAATCTACCAGGCTGTGTGATGGATTCTTCATCCAGGTGAATGGGATCCTGGCTTTCCCTCACACCATCGGAAATATTGGTATAAAAGAAGTTGGATTCCAATGACACAAAGTTTTTCAAGCCTGTCCTGAAACCAAACTCAACTGTCTGGAACCTGGTGGGAACGGTCGCCGATCCATTTTTCACGGCCACATTGGGGTTTTCCTGGCTAAGCGACTGTGCGGTTGCAGCCACAGTTTGCTGCCCTGTCGGGGAAGCCAGAAAATTACTTACCTCTGTGTTGGCAATTGCAGTAGCTGTGGCGTCATCTGCGCCGGCAGCAATAGCTGCATCATAAGCCTGAGTAAATACCTGCGCACTTACACCCTGCTGTGCCGCGGCTGTCCACGCCTCGATCCCGGGCGTCTGAAAGAGGAAGAAGTCAATATTGGTATTGTTAAATCCGGGAGTTGTAAAGGACTGATTGTAACCACCCCAGATTGTCAAATTGTCATTCGGGATGAATGCCAGCTTGGCCATCGGTGAAAGGTAGTAATTGCTGTTTACCAGTGAATAATTCTCAGATTTGATGCCAAGAATGATGTTCAGCCTGTCGCCGAAAAATTTGATCTTGTCCTGGACAAACACTCCTTTGATCGATTCCCGGGAATCAGGCTCGATATAGTTTATTACCTCAGCATTGTTGATGTCGTGGATGTCAAAATTTACCAATCTGAAATTAGCCCCTAGACTTAAGTCATACCTGGTACCGATTGAAATATTGTCCTGGATCTCAAAATCATATATTGCATTTGAGACCTGATAGCCTCCACCTGCCTTGATAAAGTCATTTTCAATGTTGGTGGATGCTCTAAAAAATATGTCATGACTATCACCAAATGTGTAATCGTACCTTATGTTTCCTACTAAACGATTTGACTTCACCTTATTTTCTACCAGGACATCATCACCGGTAAAAGCGAAATTTCGGTCATAATAATTGGTATAGGCGTACTTCTGAAGTCCATTGTAATGGAATCTTCCCGACACTTTTGAATTGTCATTCAGATTGTGATTCAGTTTAAGCCCGGCGCTGAAAACATTTGACTTGTCATAGTTTTTATCAAACCTGGAATTATCAACTGTCCTGTTTCCATCCTCGTCAACCCCGGCCATGGACTCAAAACCCGAGAAATATCTGAATTTTCCGTAGCCGGAAACAGATAGCCTGTGGGAAATAGTCCCTCCGGCACGAATACTGGTTGCCGTATACCCGGGTGCAGCTGCCTCCGTTCGCAGATTAATCCCATCGTAATTTTCGGGATTCTTTGTGAATATGTTCACTACCCCCGTTGCCGAATTGGCCCCATAAACCGTACCGCCTGACCCGCGGATAATTTCAATCCGGTCAATTTCATCCATCGGAATATCAAAATTCACAAATGAAAATGTGGATCCCATTAAATCCTGTATTGGAGTCCCATCCAGCAGGTAAAGGACAGTCCCTGTGGAGCCGTTTTCCGTAGGGGAGTTTCTGATAGATGAATAGACCGAAGAATACTCATCCTGAACACCCCAATAGCCGGGTACGTTTCTTAGTACTTCATGCAACGTCGTTGCTCCCGACCGTGTGATATCTTCGGAAGTTAACACATACATCGATGAAGATGCGTTCTGCAGTTTTTCTGCTTTCTTCGAGATCGAAGTGATCTCCATGCTCATAAGGTCTTCAAGAGACATTTCCAGAATGTCCGACCCATCCTGCGCCTGAGAAGAGCTGGTTACTCCCCAGATCAACACGCAGGCTAATAATAGTCTGGTTGTAAAATTCATAATTGTATTATGCTGGTTAAGTTTTTTAGTTGTGTGTAAAATATTGGCTTTGACAGAGCATCTCCAGTGGAATTTGTTGGATTCAATTCCTCCTGGCAATTAGTTTGCCCTGACAGCTATATTTAGTGGTAGTGCTAGATGGTCTTGCCCAGTGCAAGTAGTTTCGAACTGGGTACCATCTTTTTGGATTCAATGTTTTCCTTGCTGAGGATAAACCTGAGCTTGTTGCCATCCACGAAAAATCCAATATCCGCACCTTTTTTGACCTGGTTGCCATCGTCTGAAACCAAAAGTGTGCTCTTGCTGCCAATATTGGATACCAATTCTCCTATTAGTTTCAATTTGACTCCCGGTACATAGATGATGTCACATTTTGGAGAGTCCGAGGCGGATTGGATATTGATGACTGACAGGTTAGCTTTTTGCGCTGTAAATCTTTTGAGCTCATCAAATACATCCGTATTGCCCACCACACCAATGGTGAGATCGGAATTACCACTTGGCCACTCGATGTACTCAGAGAATTTCACAAGAAATAGAGCTTTGAATCTCCCTTCCTGAGCCACAGATGGATACATCCACAGCCCGGCCAGAAGTAGAATAACAAGTTGTTTTTTGTTCATGATTGTATATGTATAACTGGTTGTATAATTAGTTCGATGACATTAAAGAGGTCAGATCAAATTCTTTTTCGACTTCTCTTAGCTGGAATTTGCTTACACCCTCTTTCAGAGAGGTGGCTACTTCCGTCAGTTGCCTGGATTTCAAATTATAATTTTCCATACCGGAAGATAGTTCTGAGGCCGAACTGGCAATTTCTTCCGTACCGGTGGCCGTTTGTTCCGCAATTACCACCACGCTTTCCGTTATCGACGCTATGTTGGAGATATCTGATTTTTGTGAATTTGTAGCGTTTACAATATCCTCAGACAGATCCAGTGTCTTTTTGGTAGAATCGGCGATCTCATTGAAGACTGTAAATGCCTCATTTGATGCATTTGCTCCGTTTTTCACGCTGTTATTCATGTTGTCAATGACGTTGACCGCCTCCTCCGTGTCTTTTTGAACATCCTCCACCAATTTCTCGATCTCCTTCGCGGAACTCCTGGAATCCTCAGCCAGTTTTCGGATCTCCTCAGCCACTACGGCAAAACCTCTTCCGGCTTCACCTGCCTGCGCCGCTTCGATAGCCGCATTGAGGGCGAGCAGATTTGTTTGTGATGCGATATCCGTAATCACGCTCAACACCCGGGTGATCTCCGTGGATCTCTCAAGAAGAATATTGATCGATTCCTTGGTAAGTTGAGAAGAGTTTGATATCTCTTCCATGCTGGTCACTACGTTTTCGACCATATTCTTACCCTTCTGACTGCTGTCAACGCCGGATTTTGCTGCTTCATTGATTGTCTCGGCCTTTAAGCCCATATCGGCTGAAGACTTCAAAATTGCTTCTACAAAATTGGAAGCTTCATCTACCTTCACCACCTGATTTTGAGCACCTGTACTCATCTGGGCGATGGCCGAAGCGATCTCCCCGGTATTTACATTCATTTCTCCGCTAGCACCCAGCATTTCCATTGAAGATTCATCAACAATATTGGCGTTGGTGACGATCTGATTCAGCAAATCATTGAGGTTGTCCGAGGCCTTATTCAAATTATTAACAAGTGTGAGAATGTCGCCCCTGGACTTTGACTCGTATCGTTTTCTTAAATCGCCATCAGCCATTGCATTGACAACCGTATTTACTTCCAGCAATGGTGTTGCTATTGAAGCAAGGAGGTTGTTTATAGCCTGGCCCAGATCATTCCATACACCAGTTTTCCCCTCGACGTCAATCCTTGAATCAAGTTTCCCTTCTTCACCGGCTATTTTGACCACTTCCTTTGTTTCGTGTAAAACGTCCTTTAGATTGTCCCTCATTGTAAGGAGGGCATGTCCCAGGACATCATCTTCACTCAGTGCCTCAAATTGTACCTCAAGATTGCCTTCCCCGATCTCTCGTGCAAATTCGGAAGTAGATTTGAATCCATCAATTAATGAGTTGATACCTGTACTCATTTCACCGATCTCATCCCTGTTCTTAATTGAGATGCTTTCAGGAATTTCACCGGTGCTGATCTGTGCAATTTTTTTGTGGAGGATTTTTATTGGCCCGGTGATATTTTTAACGAGGAGCGCTGAAATAATAAACGCGAAAAGAGCTCCAACCCCTCCCAAAATTAAAATCGCCCAAAGCAAATCCTGGAAAGAAGCCAGCATTCCCTGTTTCACTTCCTCCGATTGCAGGTTCTTGCTTGAAATGATGTTGTCCAACCTTTCGATCAGTTGGTCGCTCGCCGGTATAATATTGTTCTCTACGATGTCCTCTACCACAAATACAACCATCGGGTCCTCATAATCCAATGTGGACCTTAGACTCTGCATCACTGTAGCCTGTTGTGCGAGGACCTCGTCAAATCCGGCAATGATCTGCTCAATTTCCGCCACAAATTCCTTGTTTTCAGCAATGGAAAAGAGCCCTTTTACCTTTTCTTTTTGAGCAGGGTAGAGTTTGGTGTGAATTGATCGTAATTTTTCTTTGTCTTTTTCGTAAGTTCTGACGTACACCCAATTGACTGAATAGGTCTTGGAATCTTTTATGATATTACTGAAATCGCGCAGTGTTTCTAAAGTTGGGTTTACTTCTTCAGAGATTTTATTGACGATTGTGACGCTGTTGTTGAGCGTGCCGTAGGTGTATAAACCATTAAGTATAATTAAGCCGATTAACACATAAAAACTGCTTCGGATTTTTCTGCCTATGGTTCGCTTCAAATTGATTCTGACGCCCAGGGGATTTCTGATGTTCATAGCCCGTTGGTTCAAACTTTGACACAAAACTAGCTATGGGGATAGATCTGGAACCATCCAACTGAATCAGCCAATAATTAAAATGGATGAGTGTGGAATTCCCCGACATGTATGGGAATCAGCTAATTACAACTGTAATTTCAAAATTGAACTATTGGGATATTAAGTGGTATTAAGCGGTGAGATCGGTTGCTAATAACAGTTGACCCTATATAGAGAAACTTTCACCGCATCCGCATGTCCTGTTGGCGTTGGGGTTGATGAACTGGAACCCTTTTCCATTTAAACCATCGGAAAATTCCAGGGTAGTCCCCAGCAGGTACAACAGGCTTCTTTTATCTACGATAATTTTTACTCCTTTATCCTCGAAAACATCATCTCCCTCGTTGATCTGATCATCAAAATCAAGGTCGTACATAAGGCCGGAACATCCACCTCCCTTTACGGATACCCTCACGTTGTGATTCTCGGAGTGACCTTCCTGATTTCTTAACTCTGTAATCCGATCTTTTGCCTTTTCTGTAACTGTTATCATATTTTATGCTATAGGATTCAATACAACACTAAATACAGTGATATTGTTCATGTCTCTGCCGTAGTAAAGTTTGTCCAGCGCGTCGTAAATATTTTTTGCGCGGAAATATGACGTTTGCAATTCATTCATACCCCTTGTAGTCCACTGGATGGTGTAGGAACCTTCTTTCTCTTTGTGAACCCTGACATAATCCAGCATTTTATTAAGCGCATCGGTTTTGTCAAATCCTAAAATCGACTTAAATAAAAACGATTGATTATGTCGCGGGTTAATAGTTATCAGATCCAGTTTTGTTTTACCATCAAGCATGGAATAATCAAAGATCAGTTCGCTGCTTTTCAGTCCGAGGAAATCCTTAATCTCATTTTGGATCTTTGCGGCTTCTATGTGAATGTCGGTCTGTAGCTCCATGATTCTAGCTAGCTATGTCAAACTGAAACTTTTTCCCATCGATAAAAGTTTCGGCATCTTTGCGAAATTAAACATAATAGGTGAAATCATGGTAAGGGTGGAACATATCGGGATTGCTGTCAGGGATCTCAAAAAGGTCAATGATCTGTACAGCAAATTATTTGAAATGCCCCATTACAAAACCGAGAAAGTGCAACTTGAGCAGGTTGAAACGTCATTTTTCAAAGTAGGAGAAACGAAAATTGAATTTCTGGAAGCTGCCGGACCAGATAGCGCAATTGCCAAGTCGATTGAAAAAAGAGG
This sequence comes from Cyclobacteriaceae bacterium, assembly GCA_028278225.1. GTDB lineage: Bacteria > Bacteroidota > Bacteroidia > Cytophagales > Cyclobacteriaceae > JANQEU01. The sequence goes on along the minus strand of JANQEU010000045.1, from coordinate 145,304 downwards.
GGAGGGTCTGCATCATATTGCTTTTGAGGTTGAAGATATTAAATATGAGATGGAAAGGCTTAGCGCCCTGGGTTTCGAAATATTAAGACCTGAACCCCGAAAGGGTGCAGACAATAAACTCGTCTGTTTTATTCATCCCAGATCTACCAATGGTGTACTTGTGGAGCTTTGCCAGGAGATTAAATAGTCAAAATGAGTAAGGAAAAAAGAACGGAAATATCGGAGTTGGGGGAGTTTGGTCTGATTGAAAAGCTTTCGGAAAAGATAGCATTGTATCATGCCGGTACGATCAAAGGAATGGGTGATGATGCGGCAGTATTGTCCATTACAGACGGGAAGTATTCCCTGTTAAGTACGGATATGCTGCTGGAAGGAGTTCACTTTGACCTTTCGTATATGCCGTTACAGCATTTGGGATACAAAGCTGTTGCGGTCAATATCTCGGATATCGCCGCGATGAATGGAATACCCAAACAAGTAACAGTTAACCTCGGTCTGAGCAACAGGTTCAGTGTTGAGGCTGTCGAAATGATCTATGAGGGGATAAGGGCGGCAGCTAAGGATTATAAAGTTGATGTTGTCGGTGGGGATACAACCGCTTCGGCCTCGGGTTTGGTGATATCGGTATCCATCCTTGGAGAAGCCGGAGCAGACGAGATCGTGTACCGGAATACTGCGAATGAGAACGACATTCTTTGTGTTACCGGAGATTTGGGAGCTGCTTACGCAGGCTTGCAGATCCTGGAACGGGAAAAGCAGGAATTTTTGGTGAACCCGGAAATGCAGCCGCAGTTGGAAAAATACGAGTATGTAGTCGGAAGGCAACTCAGGCCAAAAGCCAGAATGGACATCATCTATGAACTTAAAACCTTAAAGCTCAGGCCCAGTGCGATGATCGATATATCTGATGGCCTGGCCTCGGACCTGTTCCATATTTGTAAAATGTCAAATCTTGGTGCAAGTATTTACGAGGATAAGCTGCCAATTGCTAAGGAGGCTTTCGAAACGGCCGCGGAATTCAGTATTGACCCAAATTCCTGTGCGCTGAACGGGGGGGAAGATTACGAATTGTTGTTCACAGTCAGCCAGGAGGATTTTGAAAAGATCAAGAATCACGAGGATATCAATCCGATAGGGTATATGCACAAACCTGAAAAAGGTAAAGTCCTGGTGACGAGAACACAACAGGTCATTGAGCTCAAAGCACAGGGGTGGATCCATTTCTAGTCTATAATTTGTCAATAGTCTCATTCATTGATCAGGTAGTTACCATTATTCAATATACTCTCGAAAATCACTAAATCAGAATTGCTTCATTTAGTTAGATTGAGATAACATCTCATAACTAATTCAATTGTAGGTGATATGACTTCTGTCATTTTATTATTGACCTATCTATGGTATTTTGAACTGTAATTCGAAAACATTCATAGTTCACCGTATTTTCAGCAACCAGTAATTCCAAGCTCATGAAAAATTTCAGAATCTTTACCATTGTATTTTGTGCAATTGGAGCTGTTTACAGCCTTATTCTTCTAAACTCTTGCGGAGGTGATGATCCTGTTCCCGCTCCTTCCGGACTTGTTGTTTCAACCGGTAAGAACCTAATAACTATTACATGGGATGATGTCAAGGGAGCAACAAGCTATAATCTCTACTGGTCAACTAACCCGGGTAATGTAAAGTTGAACGGCTCTTTGATTTCAGATGTGACTAGCCCTTACACTCATGATAACCTCACCCAGGGCATTACATACTATTATGTGATAACAGCAGTTAACGGTGGTGAAGAGAGTAGTCCGTCAGAACAAACCAGCATCACATGCGGATGCTTTGCCGCTCCCAATGGAATTGTGAGTTGGTGGCCCGGCGACGAGCAGGGTTTTGATAATGGAGGTGGAAATAATGCAACGTTGCAGGGAGTATCAATTTCTAACGGAAAGGTGGGTACGGCATTTGATTTCGATTACAGCTTCGACAGGATAATGGCCGGCTCAATTGGGATCAAGGATCTACAACAGTTGACAATTGAGACATGGGTATATCATAAGTCTTCAAGAAACAGTATTGAATATTATGTAGCCCTCAGTAACAGGTCGGACACCGTGGGATTGGAGGAATACAAATACAAAGCCATATTACGTCACGATGGTGAAAGTAATCCCGGTCAACTTCACTTCTATATGACAATAGACGGAGTTGAACAGTCAATACGCGTAAATGATGTGCTTCAGTCGGGAACCTGGTTTCATATTGCCGGAACTTATGACGGCAACAAAATGGTACTGTACCTGGATGGTATTGAGGTTGGAAACCTGGAAGTAAGTGGATTCGTAGGTGAAGGCCTTGAGGTACTCTTAGGTCGTGAGTATTTTGCCACGCAAACACTTGACGGACTGCTGGACGAAGTAACTATTTATGACCGGGCTCTTACGGCGGAAGAAGTTGCATCAATTTATGAAGCTGATGTCGCTGGTAAGTGTCATGAGTAGCACAATTTTTTGAGCCACTGTTTCGATAGCTGAATACTTATCCAGGGTCAATTTTCTTAGTTTCTGAAAAGTTACACATGCCTCTACTTTTGCTTTGAAACTTAGGATTTGCTCATGAACCTGAAAATCTTTCCCTGAGTCAGGATGAGAAATCATTTCATGCTTGAATAAGTTTTTTCCTGTTAGCAAACTACATCTGGATGTTGTGTCTTTCGGACCCTTCCTGGATATGAATTTAAGGATCGATATCAACTGAAGATCAAGAATACCGTGATATAAGGGATCTTTTGTCCGAAGTAAAAAGGAAATCTTTTAAATTAAGGTAAATGAGTGCATTCGGGATCCTACAAAAAAGTATTATTTCGCTTATTCAGTGGGGTACTATTGAAACCCAGAAGGACATTGAGAACAGAAGTATAAAGTTTTCAAATGTCATTTTTCTGGTTCTGGCGGGTATTTCATTATACGCATTCATCTCCAACATAAACCTCTTTGTTTCCCCCGAAGATCTTGTGTGGGACCAGTGGTCGATCCCTTTCATGATTTTTTACAGCCTGGCCAGTCTGTATCTTAATAAAAGGTCTTATACATTGCTCAGCAGAATTATTTTTCTGATCCTTTGGCCGTCTGTCAGTTACATAATACCCATAATAATCCAGCATACGCCAAGTGATTATTACCTGGGGTATCCCATTGCCCTGATATTCCATGGATTTTTAGTACAGGTCACAATTCCAAGAAAGGTATATTCAGCCCTTTTCTGGATACTGATAAGTTTGAACTTTGTGCTGGTCATCACGTTTCCGGATTTTCTGTTATTTTTTGATGATGAGGCCGGGCAACTTTCCTCCATGACGGATAACAGGTACTACTTCATAAACGGGTTATTGTTTTGGATATCCATGAATTTGATCCTGGCTTATTTACTCAATTCATTAAACGGGAGAATTGATGAAGTTGAGTTGCAGAAATCAATGCTTGAGAAGCAGAAAGATCAGCTGGAAAAGACTGTTGAGAAGCTTAATAAAAGACAGGAGCAGTTGATTCATTCGGAGAAAATGGCGAGTCTGGTTACTTTGTCGTCCGGACTAGCCCATGAAATAAATAATCCCTTGAATTTCGTCAAGGGAGCTTATGATCTGCTGGAAAAGCAAAAGGATGATAATGGTTCTATTGATGCGGAGGCATGGGATACAAGTGTTTCCCTCTTATCCCAGGGAATTGACCGCATTGGCTCAATTGTAAGGAATCTTGGCGTTTTCTCTTTTGTGGAAGGAGGTGTTTCGGAGCCTTGCAAGATATATGAGATAGTTGAGACCTGTAAAATTGCTCTGAAGTCAAAATTGGGGAACAAATCGATAATTAATAACACGGAAAAATCCTTAGTCATAAACGGCAATCCATTTATATTATACCAGATCGTGTTTCAGACACTTGATAATGCCGTGGATGCTGTGGGTGATGAGGGTGAAATCAGTATCGACTTTACTACACAGGACGATAAGGTAGAGTACATCATTCAGGATAATGGTCCCGGTATCAATCATGACGATTTGAAAAGAATCACGGATCCATTTTACACCACTAAAGAACCCGGAAAAGGGACTGGCCTGGGATTGTTCATCACCGAATCCATAGTTAATGACATGAATGGTAAAATCGATGTTAATTCTGAAAAGGGGGTAGGGACCAGCATTAAGATTACATTTCCCGTGATTTGAAACCTCTAACTTTTTGTCTGATTTTCCTCAGTATTCCCGAAAATTCAATACCTCGGCTCTTGCTGTCTATGTCTCATGCAGAGACAGATAAATGCTTATCGGAATCTCCTCATTCAGGAAGCTATCATCAAAAGAATGTTGCCAATCACTCCCTACTCCGTATGTATTTCTATTTAAAGAGATGTTTATTTCAACCCTGATTGTTTGTCCATCTTCATGGATCACTTGAAAGGGGATGGAGATTTCATTGGACACCCCGTGCATTGTAAAATCACCTGTTGCAGTAAACCGGTCATTACTCTCCCGGGAAATAGCATTTGATATGAATTTGATATCCGGATATTTTTCGACTTGAAAAAAATCTGCTGATCGCAAATGATCATCCTGAACGGGAATGCCTGTATGGACACTTTCCGCCTGAATGGTAAATTGTACCGAGGATTTTGTCCAATCCGAATCCACATATTTCAGCTTAAAATCAAAATCCGTGAACCTGCCTGTTACTGTTGTCGGACCTCCGTTAATAATAACTTCAAATCCTACTGTTGAGTGGTCCGGGATGGCTGTGAGATGTTTTGTTTGTGAAAAAGCAGAAACACTTAGGGTGATCAAAAGGACTCCAGCAAGGGCTTTCATTCCGGCCTTTATTTTGACATAATTTAGTCAATATTATCCACAGGATTCAGTCCATATTTATGAATGGTTTAGATAAGTTTTCGATAGTCAAAATCATCCATGAATTAATGAACATCTGTCCTTCATTCTTGTTAGTTGTTGACGGAAATTGGGTTTATTAAATCCTCGTTCTGTAAGTCTCCACTTTTTTTTACTATAGATAATGGGGATTGGACACATGTACTTTTTCATTTTCTTAGAAGACTAGCTCGCAATCATTGAATTTAACATTTGATCGCAAACCATTTATCTTTAATAACCACGTTCTTAAAGTTGGCACACCATGATCATTCATCATATAAAAACCTCATATCGAAATCTATTGAAAAAAAAGATTTACGCTCTTATCAACATTCTCGGGCTATCCATTGGAATAGCCGGTGTCATATTGATCGGATTGTACGTCAAGTTTGAAACATCCTATGACATGTATTTCAAAGATAGTGACCGCATACATCGTGTAGCGCTACACCGGGTATACCCGACCCGAACTAAAGATTGGGGAACATCAGCCATCAAACTGGCAACTGTATTAAGGGAAAACTACCCACAGGTAGAAGAAGCTACAAGGCTCCACAAACTGTATTACCCAAACGAAATTCTTGTCACCATTCGTGATACGGAAGAAGACATCCAAAACCAGTTTTATGAAAGCAGGTTCTATTTTGCTGATTCGTTATTTTTTGATGTGTTCGATCATAAGTTCATTCACGGGGATCCTGCTACGGCTCTGGACGATGCAAAATCGGTTGTACTTACCAGGTCTACCGCTCTGAGGTATTTTGGCACTGATGAAGTGCTCGGACGGACTATAAATGCTCCCGGAGCTCTGCAGATTACCGGAGTTATTGAAGACATTCCTGACAATTCCCATATGCATTTTGATATACTTGGCTCGATGTCCTGGTTAAGATTTCTCCAGGCAGCCATTCGCAATGACGACTGGACCAGCATATGGGTATATACATATGTCAAATTGAAAGAAGGCGCCGATCCCCAGGAATTAGAAAGTCAGTTTGAAAGACTAATTGATCACTACGGGGGACCTAGCATTTCCAGCAATTTAGGTCCGGATTGGAAGGAAAGTGGCCACGCCTTCGAGTATTTTTTACAACCCTTGACGTCTATTCACCTTCACTCTCATTTAGATGTTGAGTTGGAGCCCAATGGAAACATTTCATACATTTATATTCTTTCGGCAATTGCTTTATTCATTTTATTGATCTCATCGATCAATTATATCAATTTGTCAGTTGCACGATCGTCGGAAAGAGCCAAAGAAATTGGAATAAGAAAAGTGTTAGGCTCTTTTCGGAGAAATGTCATACACCGGATTTTGGTTGAGTCCATTCTTATTTGTTTAATTTCTTCGATACTCTCAATAGCCTTACTATATCTTTTTATTCCAAAGTTCAATTATTTGCTGGGCACATATCTAAACTTCAATTCCATTTCAAATCCTGCGATCATGTTCGGTAGCATTTCATTTATTTTGACGATAGGAGTTTTAGCTGGATTGTATCCTGCGATAACGCTGGCTTCTTTAAATCCGGCTACTGTTTTAAAAGGATCTTTCAAATCAAGCCGTAGAGGTATCTGGCTGAGAAATACCCTTTTTACATTTCAATTCTTCATTTCAATTGTGATGATTTCCGGATCGCTGGTTGCAAATAAACAAATGAGGTATTTGATAGATAAGGACCTGGGATTTGAGGAGGATAATGTATTGGTAATTCACAATGTAGGTTTGGTTGCAGATAGTTATCAAGCCTTTAAAAATGAATTAGAGAAAATACCGGAAGTGAGAAGTATTGGAAATGCATCAAGAATTCCAGGCCAATTTCATAGCAGTAGTATATATGCGGTGAGTGATCCGGAAATTCCGGACATACGGGCCAATTTCACAAATGTTGATGACGATTATATCAATACTTTGCAATTCGAGATTGTCAAAGGAAGAGGATTTTCTAAAGAGTTTAGTGATTCACAATCTATCATTGTCAATGAATCCAGCGTAGAGGCAATGGGCGTTGAAAATCCTCTTGGATACAAATTTATGTCGGGGAACGACCCCTCTGAAAGTTACACCATCGTTGGAGTTGTCAAAGATTTCAATTTTTACTCCCTCCATTCGGAAGTTAGTCCAATGGTCTTATTCAATATTTCACCTGGAAACACAGCAAATCTTTCAGTCGTACGGATCAATTCTAAGGATGTTTCCGGCGTAATAAAAAAAATACGGGGAAAGTGGCTGGAGTTTACCGATGATAAGTTCACTTATTCATTTCTCGATAAGGATATTCAGCGTCAATACGAAGCCGATCAAAAAACAGCATCACTTTTCAGGATATTTACATATCTCGCCATTATTATGTCATGCGTAGGATTGTTTGGGCTGGCAACTTATCTGTCAAATCAGAGAGGTAGAGAAATGAGTATTCGAAAGGTATTTGGGGCATCCATTCCGCAAATCATGAAAGTATTCTCAAAAGGATTTCTTATTCTAACCGGATTTGCTTTTCTACTGGGAGTTCCGATTACTTATTTCATTTTTAATAAATGGCTATCCAATTTCGCATACCATGTAGATATAAATATTCTTGTTTTCATAATTTCCGGCATTGTTACCATTGTATTGGTTATGTTATCAGTGAGTTATCAGGCAATCAAAATTGCCTTTGTGGATCCCGTTGAAATGCTCAGGAATGAATAATTCCAATCATTGATAGCATGAAACGGATGTGTTTCTGACACAAATCGTTATTACAGTAAGTTTTTTACCCCAAACAAGATGATTCAATTTAGGCAATTGCCTCAGTTGTCCAACCTAATACGCTTTGCAAATGGACTCAAAAACAAAAAGGTGGATCCATCCCTGAACCCACCCACTCGACTAAACCATTAAATGAGTGTGATTACTTACTTGCAACAAGACTCACCTGCAGTATGAAATCATCATAGATCACCTTGTCACCAAGATTATCGAAAAAACTACCTGATCCGTATTTTACATCAAAGTCTGACCTGTCTACGGTAATTTCGGCAGAAGCTTCCAGGGTTTCTCCCTTGCCGGTCACGGTTGCCGGAAATTTGATCTGTTTGGTGATTCCTTTGATCGTGATCTCACCTTCGATCTTGTATTTGTCCGGTCCCTGGGGAATGGCGTTTGTAATCTCAAAAGTTGCTGTTGGAAAAGTTTCAACACCAAAAAAATCATCGGATTTCAGGTGACCTTCTAATTTTGCCTTGTAATCCCCGGTAAGGTCTTCGTTGGCAATGGAAGTCATATCGATTTCAAAACTTCCGCCTTTGATGAATCCATCTTCGAGGATCAAACCACCCTCTTTCAGATCAATGGTTCCGGTGTGACTTCCGCCTACCTTGTTTCCTTCCCATTTGATGGTGCTTTCTTTGACTTTTACATTATAGGTTTCAACTCCTTCTGAAGGGTTACCTAAACTCAGGCCCAGGGCCAAAATGATAGTTGTCAGCATTTCTATTTAATTTTAATGTATATACATATAATATAGGTACATATAACGACGTGCTCTTCAAAAGGTTCCAAAAATTCAGAAAAAATTATCTATTTAGGGAAAGATATGGGATAGACCATTTTGACTTCAACGGCCTTCCCTTCGTCATAGCCGGGTTTCCACTTCAGTGGAGCATTTTTAACCGCATTAAGCGCCAGATCATCCTGAACGTCATTGAGGCTCTTGACAACTTTGACCTCTTTCAGTTTTCCGTCTGTAGCGACTATGAAAGATATGAAAACCGAACCGGTATCGATTTCTTCAATATCGGCAATGTATGACCTGACGTGACTTTCGAAGGCATGCATGCCTGCTTCATATTCCGGCATGTTCTCCACTACTGAGTAAACACCATCCTCCGGTACATATTTCGCATCACAGCAAAATGCCAGAATAAATAAGAAGCCCAGATGCCGCATGACTTACGAAATTAGCTAAGAAGACGCCAATTAACAAAATGAAGTACCTATTGATGAAAGTCGAACTATTTTTGAGCCTCTAAAAATTGGCGCTCAAACATGATCATCATAGACAATAAAGTTGTGTCTACTGATATTGAAAAGGAATTTTTTGTATGCGATCTGCACAGGTGCAAGGGAGCATGCTGTGTTGAGGGAGATCTGGGGGCGCCGTTAGGGGAGGATGAGTTGGACCAAATTGATAAAATTATAGAAGTGGTTAAACCCTATCTTCCTAACGAAGCAATTGAAGTTCTGGAAAAGGACGGAGGCTACATTATCGATGAAGAAGGAGATTTCTCAACCGCTACTATCGGTGGAAAAGAATGTGTCTTTGCATACAGGGATGGAAATGCTATTCTCAAATGCAGTATCGAACAAGCCTGGGAGGATGGCAAATCAGATTTTCAAAAGCCTATATCATGCCATCTGTATCCGATAAGAATTGCCAAACTGGATGAATACGAAGCCTTAAATTATGACCGGTGGCACATTTGCTCACCAGCATGTGAACTTGGAAATCAACTCAAACTTCCGTTGTACCAGTTTCTGAAAGAGGCACTCATCAGAAAGTATGGAGAAAAGTGGTATGACGAACTGGTAGCTCAGATTCAAAACGGGACAGAGCCAGATTAGTTTCTTAGCATGCGCAACGCATCCTGACCAATGATCATATCGTCCCTGAATTTCCCATAAACCCGCGATTCCTGGATAAGCTCCACTTCCGGTCCTGTTCTGCCGGTCCGACCGGTCGTTCCGCCTCCGACCATATCTTCGAGAGCAGTTTTAAGCAATATCTCTTCAGGATCACCCAGTGGCTTGAGGTTTGTGAAGTACTGATATTCGTCGATCTCGATATCCGGTATTAATCCGTCCGCGTAATCCCCAAATCCTTCTGAGTTTGTTAGCCTGAAAACAATGGGTTGCATCGCCCATCGGTGGCTTGGATTAGCTATTTCACGATTTGTGTAGTCGGATAATGGCGCATCGTATAACGTAATGGAGCCTTCGTTCTTTCCCCGTGTAACGGACCCTATTTGCCGAACCTCCATGTAAGGCTCCAGCCCGTTGATCAGCAGTTCACTTGCCGAGGCAGTGCCGGTACCGGTAAGTACATACACTCTGTCCAGTGTAAGCCTGTTCATAGGTTCGGTACTTGTCGGACCAGACTGATCGGTAATTTGCACTACTTCAGTAAATTTCCATACACCGTTAAACTCACTGTGTTTTGAATTGTACGTCAAATTCGAAAAGATGGCATTGCTATTTGCTGATCCGTAAATCATACTGGCCAGCAATGCTGATGTTTCTACAAAACCTCCGGGATTGTATCTCAGGTCAATTACGAGTTCATCGATGCCAGCGGAAGAGAATGCTGAAAAGACTTCATTCAGTTCGCCATGATAAGAGTTGATGAACTGGTTATAAATTAAATACCCTACTTTCTTATCATCGTACGAAATTACGGTGGAGAGTAAAATCGGGTTTTCAGCTAAAACAACTTTTGTAATGCTAACCTGGTCATCCAGCGGAATGACCTGGTCATCTGTAATATTGACCAGTGAAAGTGTAAATTGTTCACTGCCGAATAACAGCGGCACATAATTATCAGTTGTAAGCTCAGTCCCGTCAACTTCGTTGAATATATCCCCTCGTTTGAGGCCGGCCTGGTCCGCAGGTGAGTCCGGTAATACGTACTCCACGTATCCAAACAATTGTCCCTGATAATGGACAAGCCCAAATTCAAATCCGGAAGACTTTGTAACCCCTTGAAATGAATTTATCAGTTCCATATAGTCATCAACTATCCAGGAGAACCGGTCCTCCGGATGCTGCAATGCCTCAAACAAATCCTGTGGCCCTGAAAATGCGTTAATAAAGCTGTTTCTGTCAACCACAGATGTGAATCCCTTGTCGGATAATTCAGGTATTTCTGATTGCCAAAAATACCAGGAATTCAGGCCTCCCCAGACAAATTCCAATACCTCATTGTCAACAGCAATATAGGAGTCATCAGCCTTGTCAAAGCATGAGGAAAAAAATACAGTGATCAGGATGGCTATCCTGAAATTGATTTTCAGCATATTATCTTAACGAAAAAACGCAAAGATAATTTAACAAACTTGGTCGCGAGGACTACAGTACCATGAAAACCACAAATCCTGAGCGCCCTATATGGAATTAACTTTGGTGATGGTAATCAGTGTTTCTCCTGCGGGATTTCGGGTCATATCCACCTTGATGTTTTCATTCATCTGTTTTGCCAGTCCTATGATCATCCCAATCCTTAATTCCGGCATATCCTTTCGTGAGCTATACAGCATTTCAACCTTGCCCTCCTCATGATTGACAACATTGAAAGGTGATGCATCTACCGATTGGATCTCATTTCTGAAAGGGGCCACTTCATTGTCGATGTTACTGAGCAGTTCAATGATATCCCGGTCAGTATTGATTGGAAATAATTTTAACAGGAAAGGTGTGATGAACTCTCCGAAGCGTCGTAATATCTCTCCGAAATCCTGATTTGATCTTACCGCCAGAAGATGTATCAAATTCTTGAATACCGAATCATTATAGATCTTGTCATGATCGATATTGTTGCCTATGGATTCTTCCCATAGATCCTCCGCGTCATTATGGATATAAAATGATCTGAGTTCCGAAATGATTACACCGTACATAGCCTGGTCTTGGATTAATGTATTTACTATTGAAAATATACGTTCAAAGCGCAATTCAATAGAAAGTTCAAAGCACGAATGGGAATTTCAGAAGTTGAACCGGATCTTTTGTTTGATCACCCGGCCGGATCCCGGCATCAATTACTGTTTTCACCCCATCTGGGTGGTTCGTCTGCGACCGCGGTTTCGGTTTTTTTCAGGTATGAAATTGTGGCGGCATCAAATCGCGGCCAGCTTTCCGGCGGGTCCATCTCCTGCCCGGGTTTCAGAACTTTCAGATCTTTATGCTTTCCCCTGATTTCCGCCCACGTAGTTTGTTCCCAGTTCTGTTCGTCGTAAACCCTGAGCGGAACGTCTTTCAATGCACCCGAAACACCCTTTCCGATCAGCGGCCACCAGGTGCTTTCCGTTTCTCTGTCCCACCATATAAATCCATCTAACCCATCCCACACTTCAGGGTCATAGTAGGTGTAGCCGCTTAACGCAAATGTCAGCGTCCGATCTCCAATCACTCTGCTGTACATTGCACCCAGATCGGCAAGAATACAATAAGCGGCAGCAACAGGTTCACCGTTCACTACGTCATTTACAACTTCGTGTTTTGTAAGCAAGTCAATACCATAGGCCCTTGCTTCATCCCCTAGCGTAAACAGTAGAAATCGCGCATCATCTTCATATATGCTGTCAGCTTGCTCCTCTGATATGAATTCCGGATCAATCAGTGCATCAAACTTTTCACGGCCAATACCATAGTGATATTGACTGTCGATCAGCATACTGTTTGTGATGTCAAAGTGCCAGGTAGAATCCTCACCACCGTACAACAATTTCCTGTCACCGGCATTCATGAATTTGCCATTTTTCAGAGCGGAAGGACGCTGCTTTTTTTCCGGGGCCTTTTCTGCGGATGTTGTTTCCTGCTCAGTGGTGGTCTGGCATCCGCTGAAAAAGGAGGCAATTAAAATAATTAACAGAATTCGTACCATTTGAAGGGCGTAATTTACCTGCAAAGTGGCTGGAAATGCATTAAAAACAAAATCATGCTTTTCAAACACATGATGTTTGCAATCCTCATATCATTTTCAACAGGAAGAAAATGGAAAAAAGGATAAAGGCTCCTGCAAGTATATGCAGGAACCAGTACCAGATCTGCCTCACTTGAGTAGGTTTCATGACTAAAACTCTATTTTCCAGCTCAAATTGGGTATCGTGATCGCTATAGCGTCTTCTTCCATCTCATGTTTGGCATAGTTATATGAATGTCCGTAGTAGCTCTTGGCTCCAAGAACATTCTTCACTTGCAGGGCCCAGACACTACTGTGATTTTTCTTATTCTTTCGATGAGTGATGGTAAGATCGAGCATGTGAGTCAGCGGGTCCTGGTGTGCAAATGGGCGGGATTCATCCAGTATTTCTTCTTGCGCAGCAAGGGAAGATTCCCGGTCAAGCGGACTTCTCTTTAAGCCACCCATTAAGTTGAACCTTGAGTTGAGGCCGATGAATTTGTTTTTGTCACCATTGATTTTCCATTCCTTACCAAACAGAAAGTCAAAATTGTAACCTCTGTCGTAGTGTGTATCATGCCATTGGCCCAGCCCATCCTGATATCTTGATTTAAAAACGGACCCGGTAACCAGGTAGTAATAATCGTTATTCAGGAATCGCTCAAGCGTCAGGTCCACACCATAATTCAGACCCTGGCCTTTGCCCACAAGATCTCCGCTAAAGTACCAGTCCTGAACAAAATTGGACATGGAGAAGGTGCTGTCTTCAATGACCGGGACACGATACAGGAATTGAGCATAAGGTTCAACTTTCAACCTTGCGTAGGGCGTCAGCTGCTTATCCCATCCGATCACAAAGTGATGAGCTCTGGCAAGATCAAGGTCTTTATTGACAAAATCTCCATTGTCATCGATGACGAAGTAAGTTTTGATATCCTCCATTTGGCTATGGTTGCCGTACCCAATTGAGAGTGATCCGCCACTACCGTAATTCCACCTTACTCCAAACCGCGGTTCCAATGTAATTTCATCAACCAGGTCAAAATACTGACTGTGAAGCCCTGCCGTAATTGCCAGATTGCTACCTGCGTACCACTGAACCATTGCATAAGACTGCCATCTGTCGGTTGTTCCGTCATCCCTGGCTACGGTCATCAGCGGTTCTCCCTTGTTAGGCGTATTTTTGATCGTGAGGTTGTAATTAAGCGTATTATATATCAGGCCTGACCTTATATTTAATCGATTGGAGAACTTATGGTTAATCTGGCTGGAACCGGTAACAGATGTGTAAAGCTGATCGATCCGCTGGAAAGGTGAAACCCGATTACCCGCACCCATGACTTCTTCACGGTAATAACCATCATTCAGTGAAAATGCCAGCGATGATCTTATAAATGTATTTTGCTCTTTCCCAATGATGACCTTGTGGTTCAAACCTGAAGTCGATAAATAAAAGCCGAAATCATTATTGGAGAAATCATCCCACGTTTCCCATTGGGTAGAATCCGGTTTTAATTCATTTCGCGTTTCTGCCCTGTCGATCCCGTTGATGCTCCAAACCTGGAATGTTCCCAGTTTTGTCGGGAAGTGCAGTTTGTAGGACAGGTCCTGATAGTTGATATAGGCGGCATCATCCGGCAGGAACGGGTGGATCAAACCAAATGTCGAGTACCTGTAGTTGAACAGGTATGTGGCTTTACCATCTTTCTTAAAAGGGCCCTCAGAAGCTAAATCCACACCCATCATCCCGGCCTGGAAGGTATGTTCGCGTTGGAAGGAATTGCCGGTCCTCAGCTTAATATCAAATACTCCGGCAAGAGCGTTTCCATATTCGGATGGAAAAGCTCCCGTATAAAAGTCGGAATTATCAAGAACGTGGCTGCTCAATAAAGTGAGAAAGCCACCCCCGGAAACATCTGCACCGTTGAAGTGGCTGGTGTTGTTCACTTCCACCCCTTCCACGCGCCATTGCACTCCTTTAGGTGCATTTCCCCTGATTTGAATGCCATTGTCGTTCAGGCTATTTGCAGCCACACCGGCAAACGCCTGAGCCAATCTGGCGGGATCGTCAAACCCTCCTGCATAACGCCGGGATTCTTCTACAGTAAAACTTCTGGCGCTGACCATTGCCATTTCGTTGATCGGTTTGTCCTTTTCGATCTCGGCAACCACGACGACTTCCGCCATTTGCGCTACACTTTCTTTCATTTCAACGTTCAACTGAACGGATTTACCTGATGTGACCAGCACCTCCGGTATCATCAATGGGTCATACCCTACAAAAGTTATTTCCACATCATACCTGCCAATGGGGACATCTTTTATGATGAAATTTCCATTGAGATCGGCGACTCCGCCAAGAAGCGGGTCCGTTCCGAGAATTTTTACAGTTGCTCCGATCAATGATGATTGGGTCACGTCGTCTCTTACATTCCCCAGGATCGTTTGAGTAAGTTGTTGTGATGCAGCCTGAAGGCCTAGCCACAAGCTGATATTTAAGATAATTAGCCGTTTCATTTTGGTCATCTTAATTTTTTGGACCAAAGGTGTTGAGCTTCTACACCTAATTCGCCCGAACGGGTATGCCCGGACGTTTAATAAGTCCGGTCCGACAGGTCCGGACCAGTTTTTTCAAATTGACCTTACATATTCCGAAGGTGTTTTTCCCTCTGTTTTTTTGAATATCTCGTTAAATGATGATTTGGAACTGAATCCACTCTCCAGGGCATGACCCAGTAATGTCAGGTTTTTTGACCTGGCATTGTTAACCCGGAATTTGAATTCTTCAATGCGATATTCATTGATGAATTCATAAAAATTCTTCCCAAACCTGTCGTTGATCACCTGGGATAAATGATTTTGGGAGATGCCTGTTTTATCCGAAAGCTGTGGAAGGGTGAGCTTTGCTTCCAGGTATGGTTTTTCTCCGGTCATATACTCCTCCAGTTCCTTCTTGTAAGCAATGGCTTTCTCCTCTGTCAATCCGGATCGTTGGTATTTATTTTCGCTTTCCTTTTCGACCTCTACCACTTCAAACCTGTCTGTAAAAACCGCCCCTTGCTTTACCCCGAAATATCCCATTGAGAATGCAAAAAGAGTCACAACCATAAAAATCAAATGGCCGTTGGCCACAAATTCCGGAGTGTTTTCATAGGTTTCGTACATTAAATTACCTCCGATGACTGCGACCCATATTAATCCCATGCCGATCACCAGATTTCTCAGCCAGGTAAGGTTAACTTTCTCCTGGTATGAAAAAAATTGACCAATCAGTTTGCGGTGTTTTCTTAGGTCTATGGCACTCCAAACCACATACACCGGACCGCTTACCGTAGTTGCGATCCCATTTATCATGATCCCGAAGGCATAGTCTCCCGTAGCTTCCATTTCATCGATCCATGCGTTGAGCTCCGCCGCAGACATTTGAAATTTCGGTATGTAATAGAGAGACAATGCAACGAATGGAACAAAATGCAGCATATAGGACCATGACCATTTCCGGATCTTGCCATTCTGAGCCTGGATATAGAGAAGCATTAGCGGGCCGTGTATGGTCGGCAAGGGTGCTTCAAGACCCTTAAGATGCGGAGTGGTTTCAGCATAGTCAATTGCGATTAAATAATGGAGTAGCAAGTGTACACCTATAAAGAACATCCAGGTGGACAAAATAAAGTCAGGTAAATCCTTCCCCTTTTTATTCAAAAGAATTATTACCTGGAAAAATGACTGAATTGCACCGATTAGAAATATAACTTCCATTCCATTCTTAAAGAAAACGGACTTTCAAAGAAAGACAACTTCCACGGTACTTGGCTTCTGAATTTGACAAAATGACATGGGAAACCTGCTGAAATGACGGATTTACAGGCCACAGGAACGATTGGATTCTTTTTTGCTGGAAATGCAGTATGGATAATTTTTCCAAAACAGTAATTGAAGCGGTAGAGAAGATTAAGGATTCGGTCGTTAAAATAGATGTTATGAATGCCTCGAAGAGGAAAAGTCTTTCAGGATCGGGTTCCGGTTTTGTATTTTCCTCGGATGGTTATGCATTTACCAATTCCCACGTGATACACAAAGCACCGGGACTGAAAGCAACGCTCATGGGAGGGGAACAGGTTTCGGCTGAACCCGTTGGTGAAGACCCTGATTCAGACCTGGCAATAGTTAAACTGTCTTCAGGCCAGTTTTCAACTTCGAAGCTGGGTTTGTCAGACAATTTGAAGATTGGACAATTAGTAATTGCTATTGGTAATCCATTTGGATTTCAGCACAGCGTGACTACCGGCGTAATAAGTGGCCTGGGGAGGACCATGCGAACGCAATCGGGGATGTTGATTGATAATGTCATCCAAACCGATGCAGCATTAAATCCGGGGAATTCCGGTGGACCACTGGTGAATAGTGACGGAGAAGTTATAGGCGTTAATACGGCAATTATTCGCGGAGCGCAGGGGCTGAGCCTGAGCATCGATATCAATAAAGCCAAATCAATTGCTCAAGACCTGATAAAAAATGGCAGGGTTTTCAGGGCAAAGCTTGGGTTTATGCTGCAGGAAATAGAATTGAACAATAAGATCATTCGCCATTACGGGCTCAAGAACAGGAGAGGATTATTTGTTGTGAAAATTGAAGAAAACAGTCCTGGCTCAAGATCTCAAATCCGTGAGGGTGATATTATTGTTGAGTTCAATAACAAAGCAGTGAATAGCACATTTGACTTGTTCCGGGAGCTTAGCGACGAATCTATTTTAACAATGGTGGATATCGGGATCATCCGTCACACCGAAAAACACATCTTCGGGATATTCCCGGAAAGAAAAGCAGCTTAAAACCTATTCTGTTATAGCTCTTAATTCAATGCCGTCGGCTTTTTCGGGATGGGTATTTGCGATACTGAGGGCGTCCTCAAATGAGTCTGCGCTAAATATGACAAACCCAGTCGGTCTGTTGAGATTTTCAGGAATGCCTATCGTCTCGGATCTGTCTGAAAACGATCCCTTGCTGATCAGGTCACTTCCAAGCTGGCTTTCCCAGTCGCTATAATCCCTGTCCGGGTCAGAGTAGAAAAAGATAATATACTGTGTATCGTAATCAGTGGTTTTTGATTGGAATACTGACATCTGACCAAACAGGAATCCGAATATTACCGCGGCCACTGCAGCTCCTGCCCAGATAACACTTGCATTGGCAAACCTCTTTTTTGCATTCATTTTTACAATATACTACGTATCAATAGAATTCTCCCCAATGTAAGTAGTCTGAATATCACAAAATCAGACATATCTCAGCTTTGGTGGTAATATTTAGCACTTCTAGTCAGATATCAGGGAACAGTTTCGGTACCTGAAGTTGCCATTCCCAGGCAGAAGCCATCATATCGTCGAGTCCTTTCTCCGCTTTCCATCCCAACTCCCTGTTTGCAAAAGATGTATCTGCAAATATCTTTTCAATATCACCTGACCTTCTGCCGGTGATGTTATAATTTAATTTTTCTCCTGTCGATTTTTCAAAGGATTTGATAACGTCCAGGACTGAAGACCCATGGCCTGTTCCTACATTGAAAAACTCGTAGTTGGATTTCTGCAGGTCATTGATTGATCTGTCAAGAGCTACAACATGGGCTTTAGCCAAATCAACCACATGGATATAATCCCTGATAGCCGTTCCATCCGGTGTATCATAGTCCCCTCCAAAAACTTTCAATTCAGGTCTTAACCCGGCAGCCGTTTGGGTAATAAACGGAACAAGGTTGTCAGGCACTCCTATGGGGAGTTCTCCAATCAGTGAAGACTCGTGAGCCCCAACAGGGTTGAAGTATCGCAATGAAATAACCTTTAAGTGATCATTAGCGTTGCAGGAGTCCCGCAATATTTCCTCACAGATCTGCTTGGTATTTCCATATGGAGATTCGGCAGGTTGAAACGGGGTGGATTCTGTAACCGGTAATACCTCCGGCTGACCGTAAACAGTACAGGATGACGAAAAAATAATCCCCGACACATCGAAATCAACCATTAGCTTCAGCAGGTTGAGCAGGGAGTTGATATTTACGTCATAGTATAAACCCGGCTTCTCCACGGATTCTCCCACAGCTTTTTTCGCAGCGAAGTGTATTACAGACTCGATTTGATGATTTTGAAATACATTTTGTATAGCACCAAAATCCCGGAGATCAAGCTTGACAAAATGTGGTCTTTTCCCTGTGATCTGTTCGATGTTGTCCAGTACTTCAATTCTTGAGTTGGACAGATCATCCACAATGACGACCTCAAATCCGCTGTTGATCAACTCAACTGCCGTGTGAGATCCTATGAAACCGGTTCCACCTGTCAACAGGATTTTCTTTCTCATCTGTGATAAATTTTGGCAAGATTAGAAACTATGATTGTTAATTCACATTTTATGGAGGACTTCTTTTACCATTGCTCATCAGTCAAATTAATAATTGATTACATTAGACGGACTCTAACAAAATAGTATGAATGTAAGAAACGAATATCCGGCGCTTTATCTGGTTGTATTGCTCCTGATTTCATGTGGTAAGACACAGAATGAAAATGTCCAAAAATTCAATCCATACGGCCATATTAAGGATGAAAAAGTAAAAACCATTTTGAAGAGGGCAATCGATAAGGCGGGTGGTATCGACAGCTGGAATTCCATCAATACCCTTTCTTACACCAAACACAGTGTATTGTTGCTGGAGGACAGCACCGTAGAGAGTGATGTGGTTCAGCGGCATGAGTACAAAATGAAACCGTCATTTGAAGCCAGCATTTCATGGACTCAGGATGGAGAAGATCATGCCATTTTCTACTCGGCTGAGGATGTAATGAAAACCGTAAATGGTGAGGAAACTGAAGCAGAAAAGCAATCTCTTACCGAAACAGTGATGAGTGCAATCTATGTGTTGGGAATGCCTTTTAAATTACTGGATGCAGGAGCTTATCTTACTTACAGTGGTACAATTGTCACGGAAATGGGGAGAGAGGCCGATGTGATCAAGGCAACATATGACCCGGCGGAACACGAGAATCATTCTACCAGCGATGAATGGTATTATTATTTTGATGTGACGGATGGTACTTTCCTGGGTTGCATGGTGTATCATGCTCCGACTTACGCCTATATTCAAAACCTGGAATTTGATGAAACTTCCATCGTAAAATTGCATGCACACCGTAAGAGCTACCGGTCGGATAGCGCGAGAAATATTCAGTTCTTACGGGCAGAATTCCGGTACTCCGATTATGAAGTCACCACCCTCAGATAAAATTGTTCTACCAACTTTGCTCCAGGATAATCTTTAGTAACCTCCCAAAGTCGGTCACATGCATCATTTCATCATCAGGACTAGTGACTTCTGTCAGGTGAACAATTACCATTTGCCATTTCGGTATGACAACAAGGTTTTGTTCCCCTGTCCCTCTTGCGGAGAATGTGCCATCCGGGATATTGACAAACGGGTAATGCAAACCATTAAGTGCAGACCACCAGCAGTATCCGTAGCCTCCTAAAATGCCGCAATTTGAATATGGTTGTGTACTTTCATTTATCCAGGAAGCGGGTATGATTTGGGTGCCTTCGTACAGCCCCTTGTTGAGAAGCACTTCTCCTATTTTTCCCAGGTCATAAGCCGATAAATACCATAACGTGGCCGGATGTAAGGAAACTTCCTCAAAATGGTAGCGCTGCAATGATGTATCATAATCAGTCAGACCAAGTGGTTCGGCAATACTTGTCCTGAAAGCTTCGAAAACAGATAATCCGGTGGATTGCTCGAATATGGTTGTAAGCGCGTTAAAGTCCCAGTTATTATAATACCAGTGCTCGTCCTGCCGGAATTCCTCCCTCATCGGCCTGTTCTTTTGCATTCCCGGAGTTTCAAAGGAGGCAGGGTGGTAAACCCCGGATCGTGATCTCAACAAATCAATGACCCTGGCATTTCTCTCACCGGATGTAAGTCCCTGTTTGTCATTTATACCCAGTTCTGAGAGCGTTTTGTACGGATCAATTGATCCTTTGTCAATATATATTCCATAAAGAAGACTTAACAGGCTCTTGCGAGCGGAAAAAATGTGAAAAGGTTTATGCAAATCACCGGATTCAAAAACCAATTTGTCATCATCATATATCAGAAGCGCACCCGTAAGTTGTGAATCTATGAATGAGCGGATTTTTTCGGCTTTGTTTTCACTCCAGGTTATTGTATCTGCAAATTCAGGCAATCTGATGCTACCGGGCAGCAATGGACTCACTTGCCCTGGCAGAGAAGCCGGGAGGAGGTAAAGTACAAGTACGACTAATGATTCTCTCAAAGCACTACATTTTGATTGACCAAGGGGATACTCACGAAGATTGAAATTGTTACATAATTTACTAAGGCAATGGCTATGATTAATGAAAATAAAACTTTTGACTTATATCACCTGTCAAATTCGTCGTACCATGGAAATTTGGATTAACAAAAAATCATAAAATGAAAATTACAGTATTAGGATCCGGGAATGGAGGTTGTACGGTTGCGGCGGATTGTGCACTTCATGGTCATGAAGTAAGCATTTGCGACTTTGAACAATTTCCTCAAAACATAAATGCCATCAGAGAAGCCGGTGGCGTGCAATCTTCCGGAGATGTAAATGGATTTGGCAAGATAAGGTATGCCGGATTTGATTTTTCCAGTGCTATTCACGGGGCTGAATGGATTTTTGTGGTTGGACCATCGTACAGCCATGAGGCATTCGCTCAGGAATACAAAAAGCATATGGAAAATGGCCAGACTGTAATTATCTGTCCCGGGACAAATGGAGGCGCATTGCTGTTTAAGAAGGAGATCGGAATGGATTATGCTGATGATTCCATCACGGTTGTTGAAACTTCCACTTTGCCGTATGCAACCAGGGTCCTGGAGCCCGGCAAAGTCCATGTTTATCTCAAGCTGAAAGCGGGTCTGTTCCTGGCATCACTGCCCTCAAAGGCTTCTGATGATATTATAAAATCGTTCAGGGAAGTTTATCCGGGATCAGAATGCTTTGAAAATGTGATTCAAACTATCCTTCAAAACGGCAATAATGTAATACATCCTGCTGTATCCTTATTGAATGTGGCCAGAATTGAATCAAACGAAGACTTCTATTTTTATGAGGAAGGAGTTACAACCAGTGTAGGTAAACTCATGGAGGAAGTAGACGGAGAAAGAATGGCAATAGCCGAAGCTTTTGGAGTAAAGATCCTGTCGGAACCGGAAGTCGGTTACATTCAGGGCTATATGCTGGAAAAGAACTATAATACAGGGTATAGCACAGCCCCGGGATTCAAAGGGATCCTGGCTCAAACTCAGGTCGACTACAGGTATTTTACGGAAGATGTTGGCTACGGCCTGGTGTTGCTTTCAAGTATGGCTGACCAGGTGGGGATCAGTACACCAACGATCGATGCGATCATAAAACTTGTCTCAGTAATTCTGGGAACGGATTATGCCCAAAAAAGGCTGAGAACAATGGCATCATTTGATCTGGATGGTCTGGGAGTAAATGATATTCTCAAGAAATTGGGGTGAAAGCAATTGCGACAAGTACCTAAATCATTGAAGATTAAAAATATCTGCTATATTCGTAATAATTCGCCGGGTCGCAAACAGATGTAATGATAAAATTGCTGCGTTACTTTTCTTATTTTGGTGGAATAGCTATCACACTTATAGGTATTATCATCATGCTAATTGAAGGTGATACCGGTGAAGCTCCAGAACATCTGATCATTTTCACATTAGCGTTGGTTTTTTTGGTGGGGGTTTCAGTTATCCTTTATCTTTTAAAGAATAAAGGTCTCTGATTTAATTGTTGGTGGCTGATGTCTAAACATACGAAAATCCTCTACGTTGATGATGAGGTCGGAAACCTCAATTACTTCAAGTCGGCTTTCAGGCGGGAGTTCAATGTACTTACGGCCGAGTCCGGCGATCAGGCATTGCAGATATTAAAGGAGGATCAGGACATCCCGGTAATTCTTACGGACCAAAGAATGCCGAAGATGTCAGGTGTGACTTTTTTGATGCAGTCAATAAACCTCATCCCGGATGCGATCAGGATACTGGTTACCGGCTATTCGGACATGGAGACGGTAATCAATGCTATAAATCATGGCCATATTTACTATTTTATCAACAAGCCCTGGTCATATGACGAAATGAGCATTGTGATCCAGCGGGCACTGGATACCTACAACCTGCGGGTAAAAAATAAAGAACTCCAATTGCTCAACGAGCAGCAGGAACGGGAGAAGATCACCGCCCAGCTGATGATGCTTCAAAATCAGGTGAATCCCCATTTCTTATTTAATTGTCTGAACAATCTCAGTGCCCTGGTAAATGAAAATGAACCTGCCCGTAAGTTCATTCGGAAACTTTCATCAATATACCGTTATCTTCTAGAGCACAAAGACCATCATTTGGCGACGTTGGATGAGGAATTCGAGTTCATGGATAACTATCTCTATTTACAAAAGGTAAGGTTTGCGGAAGCATTGGTTTTTGAAAATCTGATAAAAGACAAGTATCCCAGCTACTGCATCCCGTCCGGAGCTGTACAACTTCTGGTTGAAAATGCGATCAAACACAATGTAGCTACTGTCAAGGATCCGTTAAAGATCGAGGTGGATCTTGAAAAGGAATGGATGATCATCAGGAACAATTATCAACTGAAGCCCAATGTAGAATCCACGGGGGTTGGTCAACAAAATTTGATTAAAAGATATAGTTTATTTACCTTGAAACTGCCTGAGTTCTTTGTTGACAATGGATATTACATAGCCAAAATACCATTACTGGAAGAAAAAAATTAATCCAATGTTAGAAGTAGTTATAATCGAAGATGAGCCAATGGCTGCTACTGATCTTGAACAAACACTGCTCAAGGTTGAAAAAGATGCCAAGATTGTCGCCAAATTGGACAGTGTAGCCACCGCTACCGAATGGTTGTCAAAAAACGAAGCGGATCTGATCCTTTCAGACATCCAACTGGGTGATGGACTAAGCTTTGACATCTTCAGAAATCTTGATCTCAATACCCCGATTATCATCACAACTGCTTTCGACGAATACGCTATACGGGCATTTAAGGAGAATAGTGTCGATTACCTTTTAAAACCTATTGATACCGACGAATTAAAGGCTGCAATTGATAAATACAAATCCTGGAAAAAAGATGACCGGGCATTCGATCTCGGGACCATGCTCGAAACCTTGCGCCCAAAAGAGCAGGAATATCAGGAAAGATTTATCGTAACGCTGGGCGAAAAAATCCAATCCATTCCTGCCACTGAGGTGGCATACTTTTTCAGTGAGGATCGTTACACATATCTTGTGGATAAAAATGGAAAACAACATATTCTTAATTCCAACCTTGGGGACCTGGAGAATACGTTGAACCCACAAAAGTTTTACCGGATCAACAGAAAATTTATCATTTGTTATGATGCCATCCAGAATATGGTAGCCTATTCAAAAAGCAGGGTGAAAATTGATCTGCAACCTCCACCCCCAAATGCCCTGGATGTGATCGTAAGTGTAGAGCGTTCCGGAGCCTTCAAAAAATGGCTTAACAGATAATTGTATTATTCCTGAATTTTTTTGGCACAATTTTAGTTACACTATTGGAGAGTAGTGATTAATTAGGTTAGGTTGTTTTGAGTTTTTTGGTTGGTTAACCCTGACTCCCGTCGTATTTCAACCCTGAAATGTCGGCGGGAAGTCAGGGTTTGTTTTTATAAAGTGTTAGGTGTATGACGAACGTTCTTTATAAAATTATGTTATCTTGAAAACAAAACCTTTCCATGTTACAAACTCATGAAGCGGTGGCATCGCTTAATAGTTATTTCAAAGACAAGTTTCTCAAGACAAGAGCACAATCCATGGTCATTTGCGAACCGCTGGAAATTGAAGATTTTGTGGTTCAGCCCATTGTTGATGTAAGTCCGCCAAAATGGCATCTTGCCCATACGACATGGTTTTTTGAGACTTTCATACTGGTTCCCAACCTGAAGGGTTACAGGGTTTTCAATCCTGACTATGCCTATCTTTTCAATAGCTATTATATCACGGCGGGAGACAGATGGACCAGGGCGGAGAGGGGACATCTCACGCGACCTACGGTAAAGGATATTTACAACTACCGGAAATATGTCGACGAACATTTTCTCGAATTCCTGTCCAAAGAAGAAATTACGGACGGCCATTTGCAGTACCTGATTGAAATCGGGTTGCAGCATGAGCAGCAGCACCAGGAGTTATTGTTGTACGATATAAAGTACGTTCTCGGTCATAATCCGCTTTTTCCGGCCTATAGTGAGATGGTGGAGCATGAGAACCGGGAGCATAAGCAGCGATGGATATCAATTGATGAAGGAAAACACCAAATTGGCTTTCATGGCAATGGGTTCAGTTTCGATAATGAAAAAGGTCGTCACACGGTATTCTTACATGCTTTTGAAATAAGCTCGGATCCTGTTACGAATGGTGAATACCTTGAATTTATGGAATCAGGGGGATACAGTCGTTCGACCTTATGGCTCTCGGATGGCTGGGATTGGACCCAGAAGCACCAGGTCAATTCACCCATGTATTGGGTGCGCAATGATGATAAATGGAATCATTATACATTGGGAGGCCTGAAAACATTGGACCTAAACGAGCCTGTAAGCCACGTTTCATTTTATGAAGCCGATGCATATGCCAGGTGGGCTGAAAAAAGATTACCGACGGAATTTGAATGGGAGGTAGCTTGCCAAAAGGAAGAACCTGAGATTCCAGCGTCAGCAAATTTCGTTGAAAACGGATATCTGGCACCAATATCGTCCGATGATACCCAGTTTTATGGCAACCTGTGGGAGTGGACGGAAAGCGCCTATCGTCCCTATCCGTATTACAAAACAGACGAAGGAACCATCGGTGAATACAACGGAAAGTTTATGATGAATCAAATGGTACTGAGGGGTGGATCCTATGCCACACCGAGGGAACATATCCGGTCTACTTACAGAAATTTTTTTCAACCACACCTGCAATGGCTTTTCAATGGAATTCGATTAGCTGCTCACATTCAATAGTTACAATTAATGCATCACCTTGACAAAGTAGATGAAATATCTACAGATGGTATCGATTTTCAATCGAAGTTTGCTCAGGACGTTTTTTTAGGACTTGCCCATACGCCCAAATGGTTGTCATCAAAATATTTCTATGATGAAATTGGAGATAAGATCTTTCAGGAGATCATGCATATGCCAGGCTATTATCTCACCAGGGCTGAATTGGATATATTTCAGTCCAATAAGGATCAAATCCTATCTGATATCAACAAAAACAAACCATTCAAAATCATTGAGCTGGGTGCAGGTGATGGTTTGAAGACCAAGGTTTTGTTGAAACATCTCGTTGAGAAACAAACTGATTTCAGATATGCCCCCTGTGATATTTCAGGGCACGTTTTGGACATCCTTAAGAGAAATTTGTTAAAGGATATTCCGGGGTTGAACATCACACCACTTGAAGGAGATTACTTTGATGTGCTGGCGGATTATTCCCTGAAACAGGAGGAGTGCAGTGTCATCCTGTTCCTGGGATCAAATATTGGAAATTTTACTTATGATAACGCACTGGATTTTCTAAGACGAATTCGTGCAAACATGAAAATCGGGGATCTTTTGATGGTAGGTTTCGACCTAAAAAAGGAACCGGATATCATACTGGAAGCCTATGATGATCCGGAAGGAATAACAGCGAGATTCAATCTGAATCTCCTCAGTCGTATTAACCGGGAGCTGGAAGGGGATTTCGATCCGGACCAGTTTTTACATTACGCATCGTACGATCCACCATCGGGTGAATGCAGAAGTTACCTGATAAGTCGAATTGATCAGGAAGTGCATGTTGGCACGATCAAGAAGAGTTTTCACTTCAAAGAGTGGGAGCCGATTTTTACGGAAATATCAAAGAAATTTGATCCTGTTGAGATCAGTGATCTTGCTGTGGAGTCAGGATTTAATTTTATACGAAGCTATTCTGATTCGAAGAGCTATTTCACTGATGTTTTGTGGGAGGCGATCTAGGATAAATATTTCATTTTGAATCTCAATTATTGATTTCGTGGCTATTTTTGCAGTCCAAAATCTGCGCACGTGGCGGAATTGGTAGACGCGCTAGGTTGAGGGCCTAGTGACCGTTTTTGGTCGTGGAAGTTCGAGTCTTCTCGTGCGCACTGGTATAAAAGTTTGCTTGCGGGTTGGACCGCCAGGGCGGACCGTCCCGCTTCGGGCAAATTTCTTTTTAAACCATTTACTTATTCGTTCAAAAATATTATTTCCTCTTCCCTCATCTAACATTGAATCCGGAGTCACATGAAAATTGATCTGCCACTACTGAAAAAGCTTTGTGAAACACCTGGCGCGCCGGGGTTTGAAAAACTTGTGAGAGACCTGGTGATTTCTGAACTCAAGGATAAAGTTGATGGGTTGGAGACGGATAACATGGGTAACCTCGTCAGCATAAAGAGAGGGAAGAAAAATCCTGAAAACCGGCGGGTAATGCTTGCCGCCCACATGGATGAAATCGGCTTCATTGTAAAACACATTGATGATAAAGGGTTCATTCGCTTTCATACGTTAGGTGGTTTTGATCCCAAGACACTAACGGCACAGCGTGTATTGATCCATGGAAAAAAGGATGTCATGGGGGTAATGGGTACAAAACCAATTCACCTCATGAAATCCGAGGAAAAGACGAAACCCGTGGAAATAGATGATTTTTTCATCGATACCGGCATGAGTAAAAAGCAACTGGAGGCTACCATTTCAGTTGGAGATCCCATAACCCGGGAACGGGTCCTGGAGGAGATGGGAGATTGCATCAACTGTAAATCCCTGGACAATCGGATTTCGGTTTATATTCTTGTTGAAGTGATGAAACATCTGAAAAACAACAACATTGATGTTTATGGTGTTTTCACGGTCCAGGAGGAAGTTGGAATCAGGGGGGCACAGGTTGCAGCGCATACCATAAACCCGGATTATGGTATTGGAATTGACACTACAATTGCTTTTGATCTTCCAGGTGCGCAACCCCATGAAACTGTCACCAGCCTCGGCGACGGGGTTGCCATCAAAATAATGGATGCATCTGCGATTTGTGATCCCCGAATGGTTCAATTTCTGAAGGAAACTGCCGACAGGAGCAAGATCAAATGGCAGCCAGAACTATTGACCGCTGGTGGCACGGACACGGCTGGAATACAGCGAACCGGCAAAAGCGGCTCCATTGCCGGGGCTGTTTCCATCCCGACACGTCATCTGCATCAGGTGATAGAAATGGTTCATAAGAAAGATGTGAGTGCAGGGATTGATCTGCTTCTGGCAGCTCTGCAAAATGTGCAATCCTACAACTGGGAACATTAAAAAAGCCATCCGCCGGTCGCGCATGGCTTTTAGATTATCTATTCAAAAGAAATTCTTAGCTTTCCTTTTTCTCCTCGCTTTTTTCTTCCTCATTCCCATCTCCTTCCTCATCCGGAAGGACCGCATGCTGTCCATGTTTGTAGCTATGAGTGATCTTCTCAGTTTGTGAAAGCAATAGCGCAGAGGTGATGAAGACCATGTGGATGACGATCTCGATGATAACCGCTTCCGTATCCTGTTTATACTCTGCTTCCCGGTAATTAATAAAGGTTTTTAATAGTTGAACTCCGGAAATGGAGGCCAATGATGTTGACAATTTTATCTTCAACTGGCCTGCATCCAGGTCTTCCAGCCATAGCGGTTTGTCTTCATGGTGCTCGACATCAATTTTACTCGTAAATATTGAATATCCGCCAATAGTGACCATCACCACCAAGTTCATTACCATAGAAATGTCAACCAATGCCAGAATACCCAGCATCATCTGGTTGTCATCCCATATTGTCGTGAATTCAAAAACATGATACAGTTCCTGGAAAAATTTGTATAGGTAGAGAAACGCTCCGATGATAAGGCCAGTATACATAGGAGCCTGCACCCATCGACTCCAGAACATGAACATCTCAAAGGAGTTTTCAATTTTCTTAAAGACAGATTGCCGTTCTTCCATTGTAGTGCTGATGATTTTATAAAGACCGAATATAGAAAGATTTGATTTCTATTCAAGAAAAAAAATTAAACTTTCGATTCACTTGTCTACAGTGATTACCGTCCCGGCTATCAAATCGTGTAGTCCCTGTTTCTTTTTCGTAAAGGAGATCATGGCAAATCCACCGAAGAGCAGCATGAGGGATAAGAATTTTAATGTGGTCCGGAGAAAAATTGCCAGGAATCCGGGGCTTTCGAAAAATGAATTACGGACCTTCAAAGACAATATTCTCTTGCCAGGTGACGCCTGCCATTTTGATAGTTCAAACGCAACATGATATACAACATACAGCAGGATGCCTGCGGTATACAACATTCTATTGCTTTCAATGTAAATCCCTGCAATAAATAAGGGGATAAGGAGAATGAGCAGATCAATATTATGCGCCAGCAGCCGCATCCAGAATGTGGCCAATTGATTTGAGTCTTTTGCCATAGTTGTTATTTCCACTTTGACAAAACAATACTATCGTTTTCATTGCATTTTAAGGCTGATTTCAAAATTTTATTAAGAATAATGCAATAATATCTTACTAAAAGTCCACTTTCCTGTTAAGATGAAAATTGAATCCGATTGTAATTTGATGAAATGTAAATATTTGCCGTTTTCTTATAATTATTGGCAATTAAATGACCACAAGTTTGAATATGTCAATTGTATTATCGGAATTTTGCTGTGAAAATTAAAAATTCAATATCCAAAATGACTATGAGAAAAATGGTAAGACTACTTGCTGCGCTATTAATAGTTTTTAGCGTGGCAGACGCCCATTCGGCAGGTGATTCCACCCTTTGCAAAGTGATCAATTCCAGGCTTGAAAAACACTTCACCGTGTTGTATAAATCTCAGGATAAAATGAATGTTGAGATCAAAATACTGGATGAGAAAGATAAAATCATTTACTCCGATGTACTTAGTAATGTAAATGAGATCAAAAGGGATTTTGATCTTACGGGATTGAAAGATGGAGTGTACAGTTTCATTTTAAAAAATGATAAGCACTTATACAGACACGATGTAGATGCAAAATCATGGAACGGAGAAAATTTGCGTTTTGCTGATTTGCACCGAAAGGTAGCGCTAGTGGGGAAAAATGATTCCGGAAGTGACCTTGACATAACCATATATGATGACCAGGGCAACCTCTTGCATGAGGAAGAAATTGAAAAAGACGCCATCCTCAGCCGGCTTTATAATCTTGAAAAGGTCTATGGCAGAGATGTAACAATTTTGATTTTTGAAGGCCACAGGTTAATACAGGAAAGAACGGTAAAGCTTTAGGATCCGTAAACAACTAAACAGAGGGGATGCCGCAGGGTATCCCTTTTTTTGTTTGAGATCACATGGGATTGTAATAATTTTGCAACCTGGTTTCAACAATACGTTGATTTCCGAATGCCAAAGTGGCACCCGCCCATGAGTGTAATGTTCGGGCGGGGAATTGGTAGACCTGCCTGCGGCAGGCAGGCGCGCACGAGTGCGCTGATATTATTTTGAGGGTTATCAATTCGATATATTTATAAGAGTAGATGCCAAAGTGGCGGAATTGGTAGACGCGCACGACTCAAAATCGTGTTCCTTCGGGAGTGTGGGTTCGATTCCCACCTTTGGTACGAAAGCCCGGATCGGTTCCGAGCTTTTTTCATTTGAATAATGAGCTCAGATACCAAGGTCAGGTCTGTGTGCCACAGACCTTGGTAGGAGGTATGGAAATTAAACCCATCTCCCTGGTCTGTGGCACACAGAACAGGGAGTAAAATCTTCTAGTTTACTCATTGAGAAAATCCTAAATAATTTAAACCTTTAATGTACTGCCTTTCTGTATCAGAATATTCATTAGGCTCCGTTTAAGCTTTACTAATTTAATGAATACTATTATAAATAACTGACATTTCCTGTTTTTCAACAGTTAATTCTTAAATTAGTACTTAAACCAAACTGAAACCAGTATGAGAAAGATTACTCGATCATTCATAATTCTTTTTTTAATTCCTCTTATATTTTCATGTACTGAGAATAAAGTTGAATCTGTCTATGTTCAGGATGGAAACACCGTTG
This sequence comes from Cyclobacteriaceae bacterium, assembly GCA_028278225.1. Classification (GTDB taxonomy): domain Bacteria; phylum Bacteroidota; class Bacteroidia; order Cytophagales; family Cyclobacteriaceae; genus JANQEU01. The sequence continues at coordinate 114,520 of JANQEU010000045.1, read as the reverse complement.
TTATGTACACTGATGAGACCACTAAACAAATTACTTATTCATCAGAAGATAAAACTGCATTTCTATTCAATGACAATAAAAATGCAATTGTAATTAGACAATCAAACTCTGATTCACTCAAGAAAATACTAAGCATACCAATTGAAAATCCTCTTGAAAAAGTATTGGCTCAAGATTTAAAAACTATAAGAGAGATAGTGATTTCTTATGATGAGTCATATCTATATTTCCTTGATCTAGAAACAGATGATATGCTTTTGAAAAGAGTTAATATAAACTCTTCAGAATCAATCAATCTAATACCAGCCTTCTCTTTTATCTATCTCAATGGTGGAACATTTAATAATCATTTGCTAGTGTTTTCATATGAGGAATCTGAGGAGTCAGAGACACCAATATTCTATTATAATCTCCATGATTCAATAGGAGTGTTACAAAAGGAATTTAACACTGATAGTAATGCAAGGTCATTCTTATCAGCTAACTACCAAGATTATTTAGCTGAATTTGATTCTAAAGTTGAAAAACTTAATTCATTCATTGAAATGATTGAGTCTGCAATCTACTATCAAGAACTCATTGATGATTTGGAGATGAACCAAAAGAGATTACAAACCACCTATAATCAAGAGCTTGAAGAACTTGATAGAATCAAGTTGTTCCAGTTTGGAAGATCAGAAGCTCAAAGGGATAGGCAAATAGCTAAGCAGAGGCAGGTAATCCAGAATGTAGATGATGAGATTAAATCGATAGTGGATCAAGTCACGGAGGCTAAAAACAAGCTTATGGATTTACAAGAAAGGGCAATGAGTGAATTAGGATTATACTAATATGTTACCCAAGCTCTTCGACATGTTCCCTGGGAGTATCGAGGTATATCCCCAGGCTCTTCGACATGTTCCGAAGGGCATGTCGAAGTACAGATAAAACCGGATTTTCAAATCCGACCTACAGCTCCGTCAGTTCCAGCAATCCCTTTCTTGTACCATAAAAATCACTACAACTGCTATATATGTATTCCTCTTCTTTTTCGACAATACCTGCACGAACCGGGTTCATATGTATATATTGGACTTTGGTGTCACAAAAAGATTCCGTCAGAATTTCTTCTCCGTGATATCCGGCTTCCCAAAACCAAATCCTGTTTTCTTTCTTGAGTAACCATAATAACCATTTCTTTCTGCTCTCTCGATCATTATTTTCGATTGCTCTATAAATCTTCGATGAAGTGAACTTCTTGAAATCCCTGATAATGTCGCTCAATCCCATTCCATCACTTCTTACAATTAGATGTATGTGATTTGTCATTACTACCCACGCATAGATTTTTAGTCCTTTATGCTGTTGGCAAAACCTTAGGCTTTCCAGTAATATATCGATGTACTCTTTTCTTGTAAATACATCTGCCCACTGATGGACTGTACATGTGATGAAATACAGCCCATGAGGATCACGAATCCGGTATGCATAACTCATAGGGTAAATATCTGTGTTTTTGGATTGCAAATCCAAACTTATCTTTTCTTCCGGATGCCCTCTGGAACATCCGGAAGAGCGGAAGTATGACAGTTTTGAACACCTTCAACGAGGTAGAGCAACCACATTATTAGGATTTCTAAAATATTTTCATGAAATAAATCCCTATTTTATATATTCAAAGCATGGGGATAATCCTCATAGTATCAGTGAATTATGTTTCTATCACTGAAGTAAGTGTGGAGAATGAGGGGGAAATTACCAATTACATTATTGAAAATTTTTTATTATAATTGAAGTGCAAGAGGCGTACAAATAGACCATGGAAGACTTCAGCTCGTGGGTATTTGTACGTTTTTTTTTGGCTGAAATTGAAAGATTGAGTTGCAGGATAAGAGTTGAATATGACGAAATGTGCGGATTTACTCCTATTCTGCAAACAGGAAGTGAAAAAATTGGAAAGTTTTAAAACTTCATATAGTATGCGGAATACAAAAGTATGGAGCACTAAAAAATAAAGAGTCTGATCCCTCTAAGATCAGACTCTAATGAAATTTGTAGCGGGCGTAGCTCAATTGAATAGAGCCCCTGTTTAGCGTACAGAGAGGTTGCCGGTTTGAATCCGGCCGCCCGCTCAAATTATTTTTAGTGTTGTTGTTACACAATCGTGTTACACAAATTAACGCGATATCGGCGTAATAGTGCAAACTTTTCCAGGAAAGTTTGCCTTTATTTCAAATAGTCCGCTACTCGATATCACGGTAAAAATCCAGCATAGATCCCAGTAGTTCGCTGATCTGGACAATGAAAAAGGCCATATCCACCTGGTCATTGGCCTCAAAATCGACCTGTCTCCCTGGTCTGTGGCACACAGAACAGGGAGTATGATGCATGTCCAAACCTATCTTTCTTTCGATGTTCTCCGAAGCATCTGGAAGAGTGGGGTATGGTGAAAGTTATTTTACCAGCTTTCCATCACTGGCAAATATCATAATGATCCTGGGGTCATTTCTCCTGTCGGGAGTTCCCTCAGCGTAGTCCGGTCCCGGATAACCTATTCGTACTTCCAATTTGTTTTCCATACTTGCCGTAATCGGATCAATGACAACCCAATCACAAATTGCAGATGAAGTACTTGGCCAAAAGTATCCCGAGTAAATGAGGGTATCATTGGCTTTGAGGGCAAATGCTACCCCGGTCACGGATTGCTGGAGGTTTTCAACGGCTTCTTTTGCTTCATCTGATATCACAAATGAATGGTCAGCTGAATCATACGATAGAAAGTCCGCATAATTAATCAGCGGGGAATCTTTGGTTACCAGGGTAGTCTCATCGATTTGACCTGAGAGGCCTGAGTCATCGACCCTGGAGTAGGTTTCCAGAAGATATAACTCAACTTTCCCTGAACTGTTACCCTCGTCAGTTTCACATCCGGGAAAGCTTAACCCCAGAACGCTGATGATTAGGTAAGAGAATAGTTTTTGTCGCATGGCTTTAGTGTTTTAAATCCTTGACTCATTGGCACTGATGGTGATTATATTTTTCGCTTGCAGCGGGCATTTTGAAATCCCTGGAATACTTTGAATTCTCATGGTTAGCACTCAAAATTTGTGCCATTGGCGGGAAAATGGGTTTGGATTTTGTACAATTATATCAGGGAGTGTAAGGTCTGAAATAATCAGATATCACAGGACATCAGCGAGAACCTCATGTTACTTCGTGGAATAAATTTCTCCTGTTACTCCGGAAAATTACAGGCCGGGAGAGTGTCCATGACGAGCCCCTGGTACAACATTACCATTCACCAGCAATAACCTGAACCAATTCCGGATAAATCTGTTTATGTCTCAATGGAATTGACATTTCATGAGGACAAGGAAAACGGATTCCTGGGACTGACGGATTTCAGTTGCGCTAACACGAATACTGCTGTCAACGAGCAAGATTATTACCGCATCATATGGATACAAAAAGGAATGTTGGAAGTGGTTGTCGATGGTATTCCAATGCGGCTGCGTTCCAATCAAATCATTTTTCTAACACCTCACAACAAACTGCAATCAAATCTGAGACCCGAGGGGGTGGTCGTGTTTGCATTCAACCGGGAGTTTTATTGTATCCGGGATCATGACAAGGAAGTGTCTTGCTACGGTTATCTGTTCTATGGCTCGGCGGAAGTTCCTGTCATTGATCTGGATGAGTCGGAACAAAAAAGTTTTGAATTACTGCGCCAGGTGTTTCTGGAGGAATTCCAAAACAGGGATCACATTCAGCAGGAAATGCTTCAAATGCTGCTGAAAAGACTGATCATTAAAAGCACAAGGCTCGCAAACAGGAATCTGGCTAATCCTCGGCTCAGCCAGACTAATCTTGATATCATTCGTCGTTTCAATATCCTCGTAGAAATGCATTTTCGGAAAAAGCACAAAGTTGCCGACTATGCCGATCTGCTTTTCAAGTCTCCCAAAACTTTATCAAACCTGTTTGCGGAATACAATAACCGGACACCCCTTCAGGTAATAAATAACCGTATCTTGCTCGAGGCACGCCGACTGCTGCTTTTTTCAGGAAAGACAACCAAAGAGATCGCGTTTGAACTTGGCTATGACTCGGCTTCTCACTTTTCAAAATTCTTTAAAAAAGGCACCGGGTTAAGTCCTCTTGATTTCAAAAAATCCAAAAATTCCTGACAAAAGGAAATATCTACATACTTCAGGGAAGTATGTACACTCACCTTTTTATTCCAAGGTCGTTTTCAGGTTGTAATCAATTAAAAACTAACGAAAATGAATACGATCGAAGTACCAACAAAAGAACAGGTAGATGAAAAAAGCCAGGCTATTTTCGATGTTTTGAAAAATAAACTGGGTACCGTACCCAACCTGTATGCGGTAATAGGCTATTCTTCCAATGCGTTGGACAGCTTTCTGACTTTCTCAGGTAACGCTGGCAACGGGATTTTTTCCGCCAAAGAGATTGAGGCGATAAAATTGAGCGTTTCACAGGTCAATGAATGTGAATATTGCCAGGCTGCACATACAGCATTAGGTAAAATGAATGGTTTTACGGAGCAGGAAACTATTGAGATCAGGCGGGGAACGGTAAAAGATGATAGGTTGAAAGCAATCACAACACTTGCAAGGGAAATCTCCAAAAACTCAGGGAGAGCAAGCGAGGAGTCAAAACAAAAGTTTTTCGATCTGGGGTTTAAAGAAGATGCCTTGGTGGAATTAGTTTCCGTAGTCATTTCGGTGACATTCACCAACTATCTGTTTGGTTTGACTCAAATCCCAATAGACTTTCCCAAAGCACAGGATATTGCGATAGAATTGACAGAAGTTTGAGTTGGACAGTCTCCCTCTTACGGAGCGTAGGATTGATGAAAACCCGTCAGGTGACGGGTTTTTCTGTTATAAGACTTTATGTTTCAGAAACCGACATTATATTTTAGGATCATCCTCGGACGTAACTTTCTGAATGAAGAAAGTTCCAATCTGAAAATGCTGGACACTGTAGATATATGCATCTCTTTCCGACCCAAAAGAATCAGCGACCTGTTCATTATGGATCACAATGTATTGTCCTTCATATTTTTTCAAAAGCATTTGCTTGTTCTTTCGATAGAATTGGTATTGTTTGTCAAGCAATTCTCCCATGGCGGTTAGTCCTTTTAATTGACCGTTATAAAATTAAACTAAGAAAGTCAGGATGTGTAAGCAAGCGTTCAGAAAATACATTGAAATCTATTGCCCGGCAAAAATGACCACCATTATCATTTGATAAATTATTTTTTCCTTTGAGGCTTTGATTAATTATCATATGATAATATATTTGAATCAATAGTGAGTATCTATTTTCCATAGCTGGTTCTTAATGAGCGGCGATTTTCTAACAAATCGCCGTTTTTTTTTGCTCTGATCATTCGTTAATTGTCATTTCGATTTAGCTTAGTAAGCACTAAGTGAATTTGATAATGACGCAAAGTAGCAGAGTACCACAAACCGCATTTTGGCTCATCATCGTCGGGCTGGTCGTCTTTGCCCTCATATATTTCCGAAGCCTCATACAACCATTCATTTTGGCCCTGGTAGTATGGTATGTGATCAGGGGTATAAGAAATCTCATTGGCAGGATAAGGTTCAAAGGCTGGACAATACCCAAATGGCTTACGGGCCTCATTTCCATTCTTCTGACTTTTGCGATTTTATGGGGGGTATTTGAACTGATATCGTATAATGTAAACCTGATCATCAATAAGTCACCGGAGTACAATGAGAACTGGAGCTCCTTGCTGGCCAACGTTACCGAGATAACCGGCATTCAAAATATTGACACATTCCTGGAAGAGCAGATCTCCCGTGTGGACTTTGATGTACAGAAGATGGCTACCGATACACTCAATGTTGTCAGTGGGCTGATAGGGAATTTCGCGCTGGTACTTGTTTATGTGATCTTCCTCCTGATCGAGGAAAACTTCATGCCTTTGAAGGTGGAGGCCATGTTTGAGCGGGGAGACCGGAAAGGTAGATTTTCAAACATTGTCAAGCGAATATCAAAATCCATTAATGCCTATTTTACAGTAAAATTCATTGTCAGCCTGGTGACAGGAGCATTGAGTTATTTTACATTGTTAATAATAGGAGTTGATTTCGCAGGTCTTTGGGCATTTTTGATTTTTTTATTCAACTTCATCCCTTATATCGGATCCCTCGTGGCAACCCTGTTGCCATCATTCTTTGCGGTTTTTCAGTTCGCTGCTTTTTTGCCTTTTCTATGGGTATTTATCACCGTCGAGCTTATCCAAATCACTGTTGGAAACTACATCGAACCGCGCATAATGGGTAAAACATTGAATCTGAGCCCATTGGTAGTTATCCTTTCACTTTCATTCTGGGGAGCTATCTGGGGAATAATAGGAATGCTGCTTTCGGTACCGATCATCTCTGTTTTGGTAATTATAATGGCCTATTTCCCTTCGACAAGGAATATTGCGATCTTACTTTCGGAAAAAGGTAATATTGAGAGTTATATTAAACTGGATTAAAATCTTTTGCAGGATATTATCGTTAGTGAAATATTGGTGTTTGAGAATTGAATTGTTTAAGTGAAAATGAGAAGTGTATTAACTGTACTTGTATTTGTCTTTTTTGTCTTCAGTTGTGATGATCAACTGGAAAGTACTGAAGACCTCAAAAAATCCACCTATTTACTTCATAGAGCCGGTTATGAACCTGTCAAGGGGGACGTTACTTTCACGGAATTGTCTCCGGGCAAGGTCAGGGTCGAGATTACTTTGATTAATACTGACGAAAAATATGATTTCCCGGCCCATTTGCACTTTGGCGCCATAACAGAGGTAGGGGAACTGGCATTCAAACTGGAGGATGTCAATGGAGCAAATGGTAAAAGCATAACAATTCTGGATCAGGAGAAATTATCGAATGGGGAGATCTTTACTTTCGACAAACTGCAAACCATGAATGGCAGCGTCAAGATCCATCTCAACGACGGTCTGTTTTCACAGATCGTCCTGGCTTATGGAAATGTCGGAGCCAACGAAAATTACCTTTCAGATGGGGTGACCGTTTGCACGGGTCACTGATCATTCATTTCGCAAATAAACTACCGGGTTTAAATTCATTGCCTGCCACAACTTGTTGAAAATCACCGCACCGGCAATGACTATGGTGGTGACTACCGCCACTGGTATTATCCAGAACAAGCTTGCAGCCCCAACCTGGTAAATGAAGTTTTCGGACCAGTTTTTCACAAAGTAGAAGGTCACCGGGACAGCTAAAATATTCCCAACGGTGATCCATATTAGGAGCCTGTATGAAAGCTGCCAAAGGAGGTCCAGGTGCCTGGCACCCAGTGTTTTTCTAATCGCGATCTCCTTGGTTTTGGCGTTGATCACAAATATGCTCATTGCCAGGAGTCCTAAAATGGAAATCGAAAATGCAATTATCGTGGAGTAGGTTATGATCTTCTTGATCTTCAATTCACTGCGATACATCATATCAAATTTATCATCCATAAATTGATAGTTTAGCGTATACAATGGATCAACCTGTGACAACACCGACCCGATTTTATCTAAACTGACGTCAATATTGTTGTTTTCCAGTCGAATTGCCAATGTCAGGTAGTAGGGATCTTCAATATTCAATACCAGGGGGGCGATTTCGTGGTGAAACGAGCGGAAGTGAAAATCCTTGACAACTCCAACCACAGGTCCCTTTCGATTGCCCATGATCAATTGGTCACCAATGGGGTTTTCTCCATTTGGGTAGAGTCTTGAATATGCCATCTCATTCAATACAAACTGGTGAATATTCTCGTTCAGCGGGTATCTGAATCCCTCACCCATAAGTAAATCCAGATCAAAAGTCTCCAGATATCCGTCGTAAGACCTTATATGGGCGACATTGATCCTTTCGTCCACACTTTGAACCGCCCGAAAAATGACCTGCCCGCTGGCCCCGGCTCCAGGCTCAGCCTGTGTTCCTGTTAATTGGATAATTCCGGGTTGACTTAACAGCTCCGACTTTATAAAATCATAAGCTTCTTTGTGATTGGAGTTAAGGTTTTTAATAAGAACGATGTTCTCGGTATTGAAACCCATGGATTGATTTCTCAAATGGTCAATCTGTAGATTGATGAAAATAATGGCCGTCAACAACGTTGCGGAAATAAAGAATTGAAATATTACCAGTCCAATTGTCGAGCTGCCGAGCCGTGATATTTTAAAATCCTGATTAGAGAAAGCTTTGATCCTGAGGAGATGAAGCGCCGGGAAAACACCACCAATCCCACCCAGAATTATCAAGAAAACTATGTAAACGGCCCATACTACGATTGGCCAGTTGCCTATTGAGGGTAGGTCGGTATTGAAAATTTGGCGTGCTTCCATGTTATTGAAGACCTCAAGCAGCACCAGGGCCATCATCCCTGCAGCGAATGTGAAAAGGAGCGATTCGACTATAGCCAGCTTAAACAGGTACCTGGTGCTGGCCCCCATCACTTTCCGGATCCTGATCTCTCCTTTGCGCGAATGGCTGTTTGCCACATGAAGATTGAGATAATTGATCAGTGCCAGCAGCAAAATGAGGACGGCAACACTGCCTACCACAAACAGCATGGCCTTGTTACCATTACCCATTCTATTATGAACGGGGTGCAGATAAACGTCCTTTAACGGAATCAGATAATTGCTACAGGTGTAACCATCCCATTTTGACTCGATCACCTGATTGTAGTGTTCAGCCAGTTTGACCAGTGTTTCCTCCCGGTTTCCGCCTTTCAGTACCACATATGTTTCAAACTCCAGGCCCCCGTGCTTCCAGGAATGGAAATCCTCAAAAGATGTTATGGGCAGCAACAGATCAAATTGGAATGTTGTTTCTTTCGGCAGGTCAATAATGTTATTAATAATGTAAGATTCATCGTCTACGGTCAGAGATGTTCCGATTGCTGTTTCGGTTCCTATCTTCCCGGCGAATTCCCGGCTGACTAGTGCGTGTTGCTCGATGGAAAATGAGCCTTTGGCAGGACCACCAAAATCAAAAATATCAACAAAGCTGAAGTCAGCGTATAAAATACTGACACCATCAAATCTCTTATCCTCGAGGTCGACTTCCGATGAACCTGTATAATACAACCGTGCTGTTTGCTCAACCTCCGGAAATTTTTCCAAATAATCCTCCGCGATAATTCCCATTGAGATCCCGTACGACGAAGTTTTACCATGGTTATTTGTAAACTGACTAATGACTTTATAAATGTTGTCAGCATTTTTATGATAGTGGTCGTAAGTGGTCTCCTGGTGAATAAAGAAGGACAGTATCAGAATCACCGTCAGGCCGATGGTTAACCCAAAAACATTTATAACCGTGAAAAATTTACTGTTAGCAGACTTTCTAATGACAAATTTGATATCTCTCAGCATATCATTTTAATATTGGTCATTTTGATACAACAAGCGATATGCCGTGCTACTTAACTCATTGAAAATTAGCTACATAACATTTTCGATCAGAAAGAAATCGTTCATAAATGAACATGAAATGTCCTGCATTGTACGCCCTCACGGGCTGACCAGTGAATATGCGCATGGCGGACCGCTGAATAAAAGTTTGGTTTTAGACCAGGTGGCCTTGAAAAAATCTGAGTTCCTGTAGTTATTGAGTGCGTCTTCAGAATCCCATTCGCTATGTGTGTAGTACACAGAATCATCTGTGCTGTCTACATACAAACTGACTTTATTACACCCATGGAATCTTTCAATATCAGGCTTTGACTGATAGAATATTTCCTTAAAATCATCGATCTTATCATTCCGGAATTCCATTCGTACTACGCGAATAAGCATGTTCTATATGTTAAATTCGATAAATATCGGGGCATCCATTCTCAGACCGAGCAACTCGGATGCGTTTCCTTTGTTTATTCCAATCTGTAATTTCCCATCCGAATTGAACAAGAGATAGCAATCTCCGGGATCTGCTTCATCATATTGGCTATGGAACCGGCCATACCGTTCGCGACCCACCTGGACCTGAAAATTCACATTACCATTTATCTCCCTGATCTTGTCGAAGTCTTTTTTCAAAATATTGGTAATAAGGTTGCCATATTTATCTACCCTGATCACATTACCAACAATCTCCCGTTTTGTGATTTTCGGCAATCTATTGAAAAGCTTCTTGCCATGGTCTATTGTCTGGCCCAGTTTTTCCAGGGGTATCCCTTTTGCAATTTTTACACACAAGGAAGCCAGAAGGTCCCTGGCAATAAAGGTGGATTGAATGGTCGGTACCTGTACAATGACATCAGGTTGGTTTTCACTGATCAAGCTGAAAATACCATTATCACATCCCACAAAATAATGACCGTTTAGCTGAAGCGCAACAGGCTTATTTTCATTCCTATCCGACGGGTCCACAGCGACGAGATGAATGGTTCCTTCAGGGAAATTGGGGTAGGCATGTGACAAGACGTAAGCCGCATGCCCGATATCAAAAGGATTGATCTGGTGGCTGATATCAACGATTTTTATCTCGGGATCTTCTTTGAGAATTGTTGCTTTGACGACAGCCACGTAATGATCCTCGGTTCCAAAATCAGATAGAAATGTGACTAACGCCATGTCAGCGACCAAATATTTTATTTATTTTGTTACTAAGATAAAGAGCAAAACTAGACCAAGAAAGCTAGACTTTTAAACACGTAACATTTGCTAGAAAAAATTTTCACCATTGAGAATATTCCCCTGGTAGACTTCCTGGGAGTAGAAAATCAAAATATAAAAGAAATAGCCTCTGCATTTCCGGATTCCAAAATAACTTCCCGCGGTAACGAGATCAGAATTCAGGGAACAGCACCTCAAATTCTCCGGATCAATGAGATACTTGATTCACTGCTTTATCACTACAATATGTACGGTAAAGTGACCCAGGAAAATGTCATTACCTATATCAATGAGGAAAGCCTGGATAAAAGGAAAGATGGATCTGAGGAAGTACTGGTATTTGGCACAAGAGGCCATCAAATCTGTCCTCAAACTTCAAATCAACGGCTGCTTGTCAAAGCTGTAGAAACAAAAGACCTGGTTTTTGCCATTGGGCCTGCAGGTACCGGCAAAACATATGTCTCGGTAGCACTGGCAGTAAGAGCCCTGAAAAACAAAGAGATCAAAAAAATCATCATCACACGGCCTGCGGTGGAAGCCGGTGAAAATCTGGGCTTTCTGCCCGGTGACCTGGCAGAAAAGATAGATCCATACCTTAGACCCATTTATGATGCTTTGAGCGATATGTTACCCTCCGAGAAGCTCAGGTACTATCGTGAGAACAACATCATTGAGATTGCACCTTTGGCTTACATGAGAGGCAGGACATTGAACAATGCATATATTTTGCTGGATGAAGCTCAGAATACCACGTCCATGCAGATAAAAATGTTTCTGACCCGTATGGGGCCTGACTCCAAAGTCATCATCACCGGTGATCGTACTCAAATAGACCTTCCCAAAAAGCAAAGATCAGGATTGATTGAGGCCATGGATGTTCTGGCAAGCGTCAAAGAGATTGGATTTGTAGAACTGGACGAAAGAGATGTCGTCAGACATCAACTTGTCAAAAAGATCGTTAAGGCCTACAACAAGTATGATCCTTCAAATAACCGGAAATAGAAGAAGCTGGATTCAATCCCAAAACATGGGTGACCTGCTCCATAACTAAATGTTGTTCCAACTATGACAACATCTGATTTTCGGGTTACAGATAATCAGTCTTAAGCAGGACGGCACGGGAGCACCGGCCTCGTTGAATTTCTGGCATACCGGTTTTCCTAATTTAATCTTTATTGATAACTTTTCATTTGCAACTGAACCGCATGGAAATGTTTAAGTGGAGTCCTTTCCCATTGCTGAGGTATGCCATCTATTTTATGATAGGAATATTGGGGTATGGGGCGTTGGATCATTCCATTTGGTCCTCAGTGTGGTGGCTGCTTCCCATACTCCTGGTACTGTATGTACTTTCAGCCTTTATTCTGAAAAAGCGTTTTCTCACAGGATTGATGGGGCTTTTTACAGTGGTCTGTTTGGGCGGGACAGCTGCTTTTTTCAATGATCATACCAATTGGGAAGATCATATTTCCCGCCTTGAGGGCGATAGGATTCAGGCGTTTTCCGGTCAACTTGTGAGTGATGTTTATGAAAAGGAAAAATACTATAGGTTCACTTTGAAAGTTGACTCTGTTTTGGTGCAGGACGCTACTATCAAAGTTTCAGGTTTGATCCATTTGTACATACAAAACCCAGGGAAGAACCGTCATAAGTATGGTGACTATTTATATGTTAAGAAGCCTTTTTCCGGGATACGCCCTCCCGGGAATCCCAATGAATTCAATTACCAAAAGTATATCAGCCGGTCAAATATTTACGGGCAATGTTTTGTCGGGCCGGAGAAAATAATGGTTGTTTACAGTGATCCTCCGAATCCGGTTATGAATTTCGCCTTTGTGGTAAGATCGAAGATACTGGATCAACTGAAGTCCAATATTGCAGGAGAGCGTGAGCAGCAGATTGCGTTTGCCTTGATCCTTGGAGTCAAAAGTTTCCTGGAGAACGATGTTAAAATGGCTTATTCATCGGCCGGGGCCATGCATGTCCTGGCTGTATCAGGGTTGCACGTCGGGATCATTTATCTCATTTTGGTCTATCTGCTGAAGTTTTTGAAAAGGCCAAAGGGAGGAAACGTCTTGTTTGGGCTTCTGATCATCGGAGGAATCTGGCTTTATGCCATGGTCACCGGCCTTTCTCCATCAGTGATGAGGGCGGCTACGATGTTCACCGTGATTGCATTTAGAGATATTTCAAATAGAAGACCAAATATTTACAATTCGCTGGGACTGGCTGCGTTGATCTTACTCACTTTTAATCCTTATTTCATTTATGCGGTGGGTTTCCAGCTATCGTTCATTGCTGTTTTCGGGATTGTCTATTTCTACCCAAAGCTCTACGGATTAGTGACCTTACGATCCTGGCTCCCGGATAAGATCTGGTCTATCACCTGTATCTCAATAGCAGCCCAGATCAGCACTTTTCCTCTTACGACGTTTTACTTCCATCAATTTCCGGTTTACTTCCTTTTATCCAATCTGTTTGTGATCCCCGGTACTGCATTGATCCTGATGATTGCCATACCAACAATACTATTAGGAAGTTTATTTGAAATTTTGGGTACGCACATGGGCTGGTTACTTTCAAAGGTCCTGTTTATCGTAAATGAAGTAGTTTTTCACATTGAGGCGCTTCCCAATAGTCTGGTCACGTGGCTATATCTTGACCTGACTGAAGTAATCTTGATCTACGGGATCATTATTCTTGTCTTTTCAGCATTCCAATATCGATCATTTCTTGCATTAAGTTCCGGGTTAACAGCCCTGGCGCTACTGGGTGTGTCCATTTCCATTCGTGATTATGAACGCATCAATCAAAAGAAGCTGGTCATATACGAAATAAGACATCACACCGCTTTCGACCTGATCAATGCCTCCGCGGCCCGGTTTTTCATCAACGGATATGACGAAAACGAACTGGACCTATTGAAGTTTAAGGTGGATCCCTTTCGACTTGCACATGGTCTGGAAAGTATTGAATCATCCATATTTAACTGGAAGAATGATCCGGCGTTCCAAACATTTGGTCCAATTACGTATTTCATGGTGGACAAGTACAAAGTTGCCATTCTCCATGACAATCCTGGTGCTTACAATTGGAAGAATCCTCTTTACTTTGATTTTTTCGTCATTTCGAACGATGCCATTTCTTCACTTCATGAACTTCCGGGAAATCTTCAATTTGGGAAGTTGATCATTAGTTCCGATAATGGGTTTTTCAACTCCAGGAAACTGAAGAATGAGGCCATATCACAAGGCTTAAGTGTCCACACCTTAGCTGAAGAAGGATTTTGGATGTTAGATTTGAGTAAAATCCGATCATAATGCAATACGTCCTGACGGAGAAAAGAGACAGAATTGGCACAATCATTCTAAATCGTCCTGAAAAAAGAAATGCGCTTTCCTATGAGCTCGTTTCGGAGCTGAAGTCTTCATTTCGGGAAGCGGAAGGAGACAATGAAATCAAGGTGATAGTTCTCAAAGCCAGTGGAAAAGCATTTTGTGCGGGAGCTGACTTAGCATATATCGAGAAACTACAGTCCAATACCTACCAGGAAAATCTGGATGATTCCAATCACCTTAGGGAATTGTTTGAGCAGATTTACAATTTGCCGAAACCGGTTATATCCCAGGTTCATGGCCATGCCATTGCCGGAGGTTGCGGGTTGGCCACAGTATGTGATTTTGTTTTTGCAGTCCCGGAGGCAAAATTCGGATACACAGAAGTAAAGATAGGTTTTGTCCCTGCGCTGGTTTCAGTTTTCCTGATCAGAAAAGTGGGGGAGGGTGTCGCCCGTGAATTATTACTGTCGGGAAATCTCTACTCAGCTGAAGAAATGCTGTCAATGAACGTAATAAATTGGGTGGTTCCGGGTGATGAGCTAGAGGACATGGTGACGCGTTTTGCTTCGCAATTAGTGAAGGGAAATTCTTCCAATTCCATGAAACAAATAAAGGAACTGTTCAGCAAGATTTCGGACCTCTCAGTAGGCGATGCTTTGGATGTAGCTGAAGAGATAAATGCTTTATCCAGGGAAACGGACGACTGTAGAAGAGGAATTGATGCATTTCTTAAGAAAAAGAAGATATCCTGGTAGATTTCTATGGCACAGGAACCACTGGACATTTTAAAGCAGTATTGGGGTTATGAACAGTTCCGTCCTTTGCAAGAAGATATTATTCGGTCAGTTTTGGACGGGAAAGCTACACTTGCACTACTTCCGACGGGTGGTGGAAAGTCAATCTGTTTTCAGGTCCCTGCAATCATAACCGAGGGACTGTGTCTTGTGATCTCTCCCTTAATTGCTTTAATGAAAGATCAGGTAGAAAGCCTGAATAGCCGTGGTATCAAAGCAGTGGCCTTACACTCCGGGATGACATCCAGGGAGCAGGATATTACCCTTGATAATTGTGTTTACGGGAATTTCAAATTCCTGTACATTTCACCCGAACGTCTTACCTCACCCATATTCCGCGAGCGGGCAGAGAAATTACAGATTGGAATGATAGCTATTGATGAGGCACATTGCATTTCACAGTGGGGCTATGACTTTCGGCCTCCTTACCTTGAAATAGGTGTATTCATAAGGGAATTTGGAATTCAAAAGTCCATAGCGGTCACAGCGACCGCAACAAAAAAAGTAAAAGCCGATATCATCGATAAGTTGGGCTTTACGGAGGCGGCCGTATTTGTCAAAAGCTTTGCCAGGTTAAACCTTTCTTACTCAGTATTCAGGACAGAGCGAAAGCATGACAAGTTACTGGAAGTACTCAATGGTGTTCCCGGCTCGGCAATCGTATACGTACGAAGCAGAAAACGTACGAAAATGATATGTGATTTTTTGATGTCCAATGGCATAGAGTCAGCGTACTATCATGCGGGATTGACCACCAGTGACCGTAATTCCAAACAGGAGAGATGGATAGAAAATAACATTCGCGTCATGGTTGCAACCAATGCATTTGGAATGGGGATAGACAAACCTGACGTCCGTACTGTGATCCACCTGGACCTGCCTGATACGCTGGAAGCCTACTACCAGGAAGCCGGCAGGGCAGGAAGAGATAATCGCAAAGCTTATGCAGTTTTGCTTTATCATGACCAGGATGTGATCGATCTCAGGAAAAGGATCGAGAGATCGGCTGTCGGGATGGACCTGATCAAACGCACTTATCAGGCCCTGGCCAATCAGTATAAACTTGCAGTCGGTAGTGGAGCCGATTCCAGCTTTGATTTCGAGTATTCTACCTTTGTCCAGACATTCAATCTTCCTGTGTTCGAAACTTATCATGCACTTAAAAAACTGGATGGGGAAGGGTTGATCCATTTAAATGATGGTGTCTTTCAGAGATCCCGTATTCATATTGAAATTGATCATGAAGAACTGTATAAATTCCAGGTGGCGCACGCAAATCTGGATTCCCTGATAAAAGCAATTTTAAGGCTATATGGCGGTGAGTTATACCTGCAGTTTGTCGATATCAGGGAAGGGGATATTGCCCGCTTGCTTAATTCATCAAAGTCGGAAGTGGTAAGACGGCTTGAAATGTTGCAGCAATTCGGTGTAATCGAATATCATAAAGCTACCAGTAAGCCGCAAGTTGATTTTATCACACCGAGGCTGGATGTAAACAATCTCCCGATTGACAGTGCCCATTTGGAATGGAGAAAGAACATTGTGCTTGAAAAATACGAAAAGGTTGCCGAATATATCGGTGACACTTCCAGGTGCAGAACACGTATTTTACAGTCCTATTTTGATGAGGAGACTGACCACAACTGCGGGGTCTGTGATTATTGCATCAATTTCAAAAAGTCAGCCCAAAAGCTCAGTCCTTCCGCGATACTTGATGCCATTCCCGATCGTGGGATCAACGTTGATGAACTGGTTTTGCTGATGTCGACCGACAGAGAGACCGTATTGGACGGGGTCAGGGCCCTGATAGAGGATGGCAGGATCAAAGTATTGGGAGATCGTCATCTCCTGAAAAATTGAGATCAAAGTGTGATCTTACTCTTCCAGTGCGGCAACTCCGGGCAGCACTTTTCCTTCCATAAACTCAAGTAAGGCTCCGCCTCCGGTGGACACATAGGAAACCTGATCGCCATATCCCAGATTATTTATCGCTGCGGCAGAATCTCCACCTCCTATTAACGAAAAACCACCTTGCCGGGTAGTTTTCACAACAGCCTGGGCAATGGCGTTTGTTCCCTTTGCGAAATTTGACATTTCAAACACTCCCATTGGTCCGTTCCACAGAATGGTTTTGGATTCTGCTACAATCCGGGAAAAAACCTCGATGGCTTCAGGACCGATGTCAAGTCCCATCCAGCCATCTTCAATGGCATAATTATCACAGACATTCTGACGAGCCTCATTGTCGAATTTGTCCGCAACAACAGAGTCTTTGGGCAGCTCCAGGTTTACTCCTTTTTCTTTCGCTTTTGCGATGAGTGATTTGGCAAGTTCGAGGTTATCCTCCTCTACCAGGGAGTTTCCAATATTTCCTCCCATTGCCTTAAAGAATGTGTAGGACATGCCCCCTCCGATGATCAGATTGTCAACTTTATCCAACAGCCGCTCGATAATCAGGATCTTGTCCGAAATTTTGGCACCACCCATAATGGCGGTAAAAGGCTTATCCGCATGTTCCACTACCTTGCTGGCATTTTCCAACTCGGCTTTCATGATATAACCGCAGCACTTGTCCTGGAAAAATTTTGCTGCTACCGTTGTTGAGGCGTGTGCCCTGTGGGCTGTGCCAAAAGCATCGTTCACATAGATATCTCCCAGCCTGGAAAGTGATTCGGCGAAAGCCTCATCCCCTTTGGTTTCTTCCTTATAGAATCTCACGTTTTCGAGTAGCAGTACTTCGCCCGTCGCTAATTCTTTGGACATTTCTTCTGCTTTCTCCCCGATGCAATCATCGACGAATTTCACTTCTACACCCAGTTTTTCAGAAAGATTTGGAATGACATGCTGCAGGGAAAACCTGTGCTCCGGACCTTCTTTGGGTCGTCCCAGATGACTCATGAGAATTGCAGACCCTCCTTCGTCAATGATCTTTCTGAGGGTCGGAATTGCCGCTTTTATCCGCGTTTCATCAGTTACCTTCAAGTCCGAATTGAGCGGGACATTAAAATCAACCCTGATTAATGCCTTCCTGTTTCTGAAATTAAAATCATCTATCGATTGCATATCTTAATGATGTTACTTGAAATATTCCGGTTGCTCGGTGCAAAATGAGTGCATTTTATGCTAAAAGCAAAAAATTAGAGACCATAAGTAGAAGCAGCTCTCCGGAGTCGATCGTTTATTGCCCGGCCCATACCGTGCTCAGGAAATTTCTCCGTTATAATGACATCAATATCAGGGACATCCATTGCTCTCAAAGCGGCAAACAGATTACATGCTGCCTCATCCAGGCTTCCTTTTTTTGACAGTACTATATTTTTCTTGCTGTCCGGATATTCATCTTTAAACGAGATCACTCCGGCGTTCCTGTTTTCCTGCATAAGTTCCGATATCACACCAATTATCACGGGCTTTCCCGGAGCGTAGTGAGAGCGGAGCTTCCCTGGAGAGGCAGGATTGCCGCTTTGGTTGAGTTCTGTCCGGATCTTACCAAATTTTCTCAGCTCTTCAATTGTTACTCCCCCAAGACGATGAATTATTATGCTGTCTTCGTCGAAACCTATGACCGTAGATTCAATTCCGATATTTGTGGAACCACCGTCCAGAATATAAGGGATCTGACCGCCAAGCTGATTTTCTACATGAGTAGCGGAAGTTGGTGAAACATACCCGAAAGGATTTGCGCTGGGAGCCGCAAGTGGAAAATTCAATCTTTTCAGCAATTGTTTTGTCAATGAATGATCCGGCATCCTGATAGCCATTCTTGGCAGACCGGATGTTAACAGTTCGGGGATCTCTTTCCTTTTTGGGAGAAGTAATGTCAGAGGTCCGGGCCAATACCGATCAATCAGATCAAAGGCTATTTCAGGAATGTTTTCAGTCATACCGTGCAACAGTTCAATGCTCCCGATATGAGAGATCAGCGGATCATATTGCGGTCGTTTTTTCGTCTTGAAAATTTTTAAGATGACCTTTTCGTCCAGGGCGTTTCCCGCCAATCCGTATACCGTCTCCGTCGGAATACCGACGAGCTCACCGTTTTCAAGAAGCTGAGCAGCTTTCTCAATATTTTGTCCGATCTCAGCCATAAAATCAGGGCAATTATCAGAAAATTTGATCTACCCGGATATATTTACCTTCTAAAATTTCACTTTAAGGAAATGACCAGAAATACCCGAAATCTTCTAAGATTAATATCTGTGGTGATCGTACTTGCGCTTGTTCTAATGGAATTTGAAGTGATTCCTGATATTTTCAACTATGAATTCTGGGTATTGCTGGTTGCCTACGCACTACTACTCTTTACACTCCGAAAGTAATTATTCGATTACAAGGTTTACCTTGTTGATGCGACCTTCCAGGAGAGGCTGTGTTTCTACTCCTTCTCCATCATTATTTTTGTCTTCAGTCCTGGCATCAATAAAGTATGGAACAGGTTTTAGCTTTTTGAAGGTAACTTGTCCTTTACGGTTTGTCTGAGCTGTTGCCACTTCGTTTTTCGTATTCAGGTAATCCTCCTTTGAGGTGAACAACTTAACGGTGGCTCCCTCCACATAATTCCCCAGTCCATCAATTACGGTAATCCGCAATGAGGTTGGTAAAAGTTTTTTTTGTGCACTGGCATGGAAACTCCCGGCAGTTACCAACAGGATCATCAAAAAAGGCAGGATAAACGTGTTTTTCATTTCATTCTTCATTTAACAACTTACTAATGAGACCACCAAAAGCCAGAGCTTCCGAATACTTACTGTCATTGTACACATTGGCGCTGATCTTCAGAAAGCCAGGCTTTTCATCTATACGTATCAACTCCACAAGAATGTTACCAAACTTTTGATCAAAAGGCGGATCAATTTTATTTTTTGGTTTTAGAAAGTATTTTTCTACAGATTGGGTATAGTTTTTCATGTCACGAATCAACCGATCCGCATTGACAATTTTGTAATCCAGTTCAACGATCTTTTCAGAGAAATAATCCAGCAGGAAGCTAAAATCACTCTCACTAAAATTTTTAGAATAACCGATGGCCAATCCATTTGCATATTTGGAATTCAGAAGGTGAATTCTGATCTGTTGATCGATCCCTTTCTTTTTCAATTCATAAGCGTCCCTGATCTGAGTCAGCAGTATGGAATATTTTCTTTGCAGCTTCCATTTCACGAAATCACCAAGATATGAGGGAGATCTTTCAATCACCTCGTGAATGATGGTATTGTTTCCATCCTCACCTTTCTGATCAAACAGAGATTGATATACCTGATCGAAGAAACTCATTACATCTATTTTACAATGGTCACAGCGCCGTGCTGGACGAGGATCCCTAACTCCGGTTCTTCGCGGCTGGTGAATTTCATAATGTAAGCGAATGTACCCGGTGGCAGGTCCTTGCCATTGAACACCCCATCCCACCTGAAAGTTTGTTCATCCGAATAAAAAACCAATTCCCCCCATCTTGAATAAATAAATATTTCAAAACGATCGACAAAAGCATTGGGGAAAATGAAAAATTCCTCGTTAAAACCATTTCCATTCGGACTAAACGCATTCGGTGCTATTATTTCAGGGATACAGTCGGTCACCCCCGGCAAATAGGGATCGATAAGAACGGTATCGGCAACGGTACAATTATTACTAACGTCCTCAACGTTCACAAAGTAAAAACCACTGTCCAGCCTCGGGAATCTCGTTACGGGTACCGTAATGTTATTTTCCGTGACCAGGGTATCCCCAATTAGATCAGTTATGTACACATTGACAATATCCGGAAGTGTGAGGCCCGTCACGGCGATGGATAGATTTACATCTATCAGGCACTCCGGTAAATTAGTTGCGCTTACTTCAAAAGGCACGTCATCTTCAATGGTGATCGGATCCAGTGTTGTGCAACCTGAGACTATGTTCTCAACATACAATTGATAATTCCCGGCAGATAAAGGTGAATAGAAGGGTGATGTTCCCCCGGGACCATCGAGGGTTCCCCGGTCGAAGAGTGAAGGTCCGCTAATGTCATAGACAAAACTTCCGCTATTGTCGACAATAAATTGTATGGTACCATCATTGGCGCCACAGTTGGACGGAGCGGTAGGAAAGGATGTGATAGCGGGTGATTCCAGAATGACGACCTGTACCGTGTCGGATTGAGTGCAACCAAAGAATGGCTCTTCAATGGTAAGGCTATATTCATAGGTACCCGGTGTACCGGTATCAATGGACTGGTACCTGGAGGTGTCCTGATTTCCGGTAGAGGATCCATCCAGAAACCAGTCGAAAGTTACTCCAGAGGTATTGGCATCAATTTCCAGACCCAATTCATTTTGACAGTGATTTCTGTCATTACCCAGGTCCAGAAAAGGGCGATTGTCGGCGACATCAATCTGTATGGTATCGCTGGTACAACCTCCCGTATTGATAATGTTAACTTCATATATTTCAGGCTGGTTTATCGTGATAACCCGCGATGTATCTATAACGATACCATTACTTCGCCAACTGTACATGAGGTCGGGCCTGTCCTCAAACCATGCCTCAAATGTTAGCGGCCCACTGCACAGGTTAGCTTCAGAAGGTATTTGAGGTTGTTCAGGTATGCTTATGACTTCCAGTGAGTCGATAAATGTAATAGAAGAATCCGGCGGAAAGCACCTGTTGCTGATGTCGAGCTGATAGGTATGAAATCCGGGAGTACTGTATAGCGTCTGTACATTTGCACCAAATTCCGTTGGATTTGTGGCAGCGGTATCAAATGTCCAGAAAAACTCATCGATCTGGCTGGTACCCGTAGCAAAAAACTCGGTAGGCTGTCCAAAACACGGATTCAGAAGCGTTACACCCGGAGACTGGGGAGGTGTTGAAGAATTTTGTGTGAAATTCGGTAGCCCGAGTCTGCTGGTTCTGCCCGCCAGATCCTGGCCGGAAGTGTTGAATCCGGCGGTTCCGTCATCGCCATTCGGGGTATCAATGGTGAACAGTGTATTGCTTCCATCCACTGCCATGTAGATCACACCCGTAGGTCCGGTCTGCAAAGCTCCATAGCCGGAACCGGTTGTATAGTTATCAAATTTCGAATCCAGAATATCCTGTTCCGGGTCCGCGGAATTGATACTGTCAAGATCAAATTGTATCAGTTTGCTACCTGTGGTTACATAGAATTTTGTGCCATCTCCGGAATACTCCAGGCCATAAATCCCATTTTCACCGGATTGGATCAATAGGGGATTTGAAAAATTTCCCGTACGATTGTCAAATTCAAAGATCTCTATATTGTTAACACCCGGAGTGAGATTGATGAACTGTGTGATCCCGGGATTAAATTTCATATAACCACTCCCTTCCACCGGATTTTGCCCTACGATCACTTCGCCGGAAGGGGTGTGAACAGTCGCTGATATCCCAAATTGATCAATTAGATTGGCTCTGAAATTATTATTGCCGAACTCATGCATTGCAATCCAGGCGGAGGTAGTGAATCCTGAAGCTGTTATTTTTTCCACGCTGTTATCAAACAATGGCATGTTTCTCAGGATTACAGCGCCGTCAGCCGAGTCCTTTTTCATATCCACTATGGAATACCTCATATTGTAATGTGTCTCCTTGTAGATCTCCTCTGCTGTGAAAATGTAATACATGGTTTCGTCGTTCATAAACGGCACAATCATTACGCCCTGGGAAACCGTGCTGTCACCACCAATTTGATTGCCGGCTAAACCCATGTGGGTAGCTGTATCGAGAATAGGCATCACCTGGTGATCCCGGTTCCAGACGGTAGATCCATTCGTGTAGAAAAGTAGTTTACCATCGGGATCGGAAATAGTTGCGCACCCTTCTGGCGTAAGCATTTGTCCATCCGTGAGTGCAGTAGGAGGCTGAGTATTGAAATCCAGGCCTGCCATTTCACCAAAATACCACTGGTTGGATATTTGGGTTGTCACCCCGTATTCATCCACCTGGATGGCATCAAAAGAGCTGCAAAATCCGTCACTGACTTCTACCCAATACGTTCCTGCGGTGTCAATGGTAATGGTTTGAGACGTAGCTCCGGTATTCCACTGGAAAAAGGTTCCTGTTCCCGCGTCGAGGTCAAGTGTTTCATCTACACAGATTACCGTATCCGCTCCCAGATCAACCTGCAGGCTGGTCGACACAATATTTATTATTTCATTGTGGACTTGTACGGTACCATTTAATTCCACTATCAACTGGACCTGCTGCGGGCCGGGTTGGGAAAATGTTACAATGGGCGCAACCGAGTTGGATATTAACCCTTCCTGAGGGAAATTCCAGAAATAGTTATTGGGTAAGGGATCAACTGATGGAAAGAATTTGGTAGCCTCATTCTGGCAGCTGTCAAGATATCTGAAGCCTACACTGTTGAAACTATCGAAATCTTTTGGGGCGAAAGCCGGAAATTGCCTGCCATTGAAATCCGTACTAAAATACTGAGGCTCGTAGATCACCGTACCGGCCAGACTATCGGCATTGCTAATTCTGCCAACCAAAAACGGGCCGCCGTTATTTTCCTGGTACATATGATATATGCGACCGTCAATCCCAAGACGCAATCCCAAACTTCGATGAACCGGGTTGGGCAGAATGGAGGTAACGGGGTCAAGGGAGTCCGCAACATTCACGTGATATACCTCTCCCACGGTACCGGCTGCATCACCGAATCGTGAAACGTATAACTTCGACCCGTCGAAACTCCATTCGACATCATAAACACTTTCACCCTGGCCATCATCGAAACCTGTATTTCTTATCAACCGGTTGAATTGCAGGACACCCGTGGTATCTATGAAATCCAGGATCAGGACATTCCTGTTAGCGGTTCTCGGAGCAACAGCCAACTGATTTGTGAATTGATTATACGCAAATTGTGCAGCTTCTGCCCCGGGATTTACCCCAGCAGTATCCAGATTGAATATTTGTGTGCCACCTACTCCAAACGGATTAATGATTGTGACTCTGAAATCGAAAGTATTTCTATCCTGGCTGATCAGCCAGTAGGTTTGGGGCAACTGCGATTCTACGATGATCATCCCCTCGGAAGGAGAATCCAATGATGTTGTATTAACAGCCGATACTACCTCACCAAGGGGTTCAAATCCATTACCATTTCCAGCCAGATCTTTGTTGACGGTTATATATTGGATTTGATCAACCCCTGAGCTTCCTGAATTCGTAAATATCAGGTATTGATTGATACTTCCCGGTATTGGGCAGGCTACTGCTGATTGATTTATGGTATTATCACCTGTTAGTGGTACATTGCCGGAGACCAGCTGATGCGAAGCATCATAGATATTTACGCCGTCAGAGTAAAACAAAAGGTTGCCGTTGAATTGATCACTGATCACGGCAGGACCTCCGGTTCCGAATTGCGGATTCATCCTTTCTTCTTCATACACCAATATGCCATTCTTATCAAATTGAAGGTTTGCTTCGGAGTTCCCGAAGAACCATTGTGTTTCAGTAATATTCTGACCGCTACAGATTATGACAGAGAAAAGGAACAGGCTGAGCAGGAATCTGCGACGAGAGATAATGTTGAAAGTCAAAAACTGATACGGGTTATACAAATTGTACTTGTCGTTACTTTGGCAAATAGATTTAAAAATAGCATAAAATACTAACGAACATTTTTGCGTTACATTACCTGTACAACGCATATGATCAAATTTATAGTTTGAACATTATTTTATAATTTACCGGTGAATAAAAATTCCTGCTTAATTTGAATATCAGAGGACTTTTTAAGCTTATTTTTCTTTCTTCAAGCCTTCTTTTTGGAAACATTTCGAAAGCCCAAGACCCTCAGTTTTCCCAGTATTACGCGGCACCTCTTTATTTAAACCCGGGACTGACCGGAATAAACCAGGTGGGCAGAGCCGGAATCAACTATCGGAATCAGTGGCCTTCGCTTGCTGCAAATTTTGAAACATACTCATTTTATTTTGATTACAATTTTGAGGACTACAATAGTAGTGCCGGATTGATCATAAATACGGATAGAGAAGGACTGGCAGGATTGAGATCTACAAATATCGGACTGATCTATGCCTACCAGATGGAGCTGAATTACAACTGGACCGTCAGGCCAGCCGTGCAGTTTGGCTATGCGATCAGGGACCTTAATTTCGACAAGCTTACGTTCGGGGACCAATATGATAATACGGGTTTGGTCAGGCCGGTGACCGGCGAAACTTTCAATACCGGGTTTAAGTCCAGGTTTTTCGATTTTGCAGCCGGAGGGATCATCTTCAATCCTAAAATATGGTTTGGGGGTGCGATCCACCATATAAATGAACCTAATCAATCCATTGCGGGTGGAACTAGCCTGCTTAAGCATAAGGTGTCTTTTCATGGAGGATATAAGATCCATTTTGAAGAGATGAATCCATTCTACCAGGCCAGGGCGGACCGCGAAAGAAGCATTACGCCCACATTCAATTACAGGTATCAGGATCAGTTCGATCAGCTTGATATTGGTGTATACGTCACTCTGGAGCCCATACTGCTGGGCTTGTGGTATAGGGGGATCCCCATTAAAACTTTCGAAGGCATACCAAATAGTGAATCCATTATTTTCATGACGGGTGTATATATGGGGAGAACCACCATCGGCTACAGCTTCGATTATACCATCTCTGATCTGGGGAGAGACAGCGGGGGCGCACACGAAATATCGCTGACCTACGCATTCAGTCTTAATGATCCCAGAAAACCTCCAAAGGAAGTACGGGAATTGAAGTGTCCAATACCATTCATTTTTTAGTTTAAATACCAATGTTCCGGTTAGCTACCACCTTTTTGCTGGTTCTTATCGGACATTTACTTTTCGCCCAGATCGATCTCAGCTTTCACGTCCGGGATGAATCAGGGGAAGCGTTGCCTGGTGCTACTGTCCAGGTTAATGACTCCATCATTCTGATAACTGATGAAGGCGGTGTAGCTACCGTTAATCTGCCGAAGGGGGAGTTTCGAATCAAAGTTTCCTTTGTCGGGTACGAGCCGCGGGAACAGCTCCTTACTATTGACGGGACACGATCCATCATCTCTTTGGATCTGAAATCCGGGATCACTGAGACAGAGGAAGTGGTAATAACCAGAAATAAAATGGAAGATCAGCTCAATAATCCGTCCACTGGTTTCCGTGAGTTCAGCATCCGTGAAACTGAAAATTTACCATACTTGCTAGGTGAGCGGGATCCTGTCAAATACATACAGACCCAGGCAGGAGTCATATCGGGAACTGATGGCAATAACGGATACTATGTAAGAGGCGGGGGTATTGACCAGAACCTGATCAAGGTCGACAATATAGAACTTTACAATACCAATCATCTTTTTGGATTCTTCTCGATGTTCAATGCACAGGCCATTGATCGTGTGAGCTATTTCAAAAGCGGATTGACAGCTGATCTGGGTCGACGGTTATCATCCACAATGAAGGTCTTTACAAGAAATCCTGATTTGTCGGACTTTAATGCAAGAATAAGTACGGGACTGTTGTCCGCCAATCTGGCAACCGAGGTACCTTTAATCGAGGGAAAGTCCGGATTATTGGTGGCGGTCAGAAGGTCCTATCTGGATTTGATTACTCAAAACCTTTTTAGTGAGGATTCTGACCTGAGACGCAGAACAGATTACAGATTCTATGACCTGACGGTAAAGTATCACCAAAAAATAAATAACAGGGATCACGTATCCCTCACATTTTTGTCAGGTTCCGACGATTACATCTACCGGAGTAATTCGGCATTGACCAACACCATTTCATGGTCAACAAATAATATCGGATTCACATGGAAGCACATAAGAAATGAGGATTTTGATTTTGAGCTTTTTGTAACATCAGGAATATACAAACAGCAGTTTGAAGCAGATATAAGCTCCTACCACATCCGGCTTAATTCTAATATCCGGGATGTTCATCTTGGCCTGAAATTTTATCGATCCTGGGACCAGCTGGATCTATTGTACGGATACGAGGGTACGTTACGGTACATGAAGCCAAATAATGTACGGCTTTTCATTGAAGAGGATCAATTTGCGCTGTCACAAGACCAGAAAATTCCGACAACAGAAAGTGCACTCTATTCCGATATTAATTTCAAAATCCGTAAAAAACTGGAATTGGGACTTGGACTGAGGATCAGCCAGTTTCTGCAGCTGGGTCCATATACGGAGTATCAATCAATTGAAAATTTTCAAATACTGGATACTGTGAATTATGAAGCCAATGAAATAGTAACATCCTACTACAACCCCGAGCCAAGGATACGTTTAAAATACAGATGGAGCAATGATCTGTCCGTCAAAGTGTCTTACGATCGAAACTTCCAGTATGTGCATCTGGCACCGGTTTCATCCATTTCACTTCCAACGGACATCTGGGTGCCAAGTTCGAGAAGGATCAAGCCTCAGGATTCACATCAATTTGCCGCTAGTCTGGACTATTTGATAAGGGATCCGCAAATGTTGTTTACCACCACAGCCTTTTACAAGCAAATGCACAACCAGTTAGAATACCGAAGTGGTGCAATTGTAGGTTACAGCATAGGCAATAATTTTGATGACGTGTTCATCTTCGGAAACGGAGAATCCAGGGGAGTAGAAATTTCTGCAAAAAAGCCGACCGGACCGATTACCGGAGAGGTATCCTATACACTAAGTAAAACCGAAAGAACATTCCCGGAAATCAACCAGGGAAGGTCATTTGCAGCCAAATATGACCGCACTCATGACCTCAATGTTATCACCTCACTGGACTTCAAACAGTGGACATTTTCTTCGGTTTTCAAATATGCCACGGGTAATGCCCTGACACTACCGGTCGCGAGGTACATCATCGAGGGAAATATTGTGAGTGAGTATCTGGACCGGAACACCCTGAGGATGCCGGAATATCATCGAATGGACCTGTCTGTGACATATTATGCAGATGTGGAAAAGACCTCAAGCTGGATGTTATCCATATTCAATGTATATAACAAAAGGAATCCATACTTCATTTATCTGGATGTGAAAGGAGATGTGGGAGACACGGAGTTGGATGTAAACCTCGAGCAGGTTTCCCTGTTTCCGATTTTACCATCTTTAACCTACAGCAGAAAATTCTGATATGCGGCGTAAGGTTTACATATTATTCCTCTGTATGATTGCCCTGGGTTGTGAGGATTACGAAATAAAGCTCCCTGAATACCGATCAAAAGTCGTGATTGAAGGATTTATAGAACAGGATCAGTTTCCCGTTGTCTTTCTTACGTTGAGCAGTGGCTTTTTTGATCCAATTGACTCCCTCAGTCTCCAGGATCTGGTGTTAACAACGGCAAGAGTATCTGTCTCGGACGGAGAAACCACGGAGGTTCTAACGTTATTCAGAGATGAAGATGTTTTTCCCCCGTTTCATTATGGCGGGACAGACTTGAGAGGAGAAATCGGCAAGACCTACACACTGGAGGTTTTAAGTAAAGGTCTGAGATATTACGCTCAAACCACAATTCCCGAACCGGTCGCATTTGACACCTTGTGGTTTGAGTCCTTGAATGATTCGGATTCTCTCGGCAACATCTTTGGAAAGTTTACCGATAATCCGGACCAGGAAGATTTCTATCGGGTGTTTTCAAGGATCGAACATAAGGAGACGCAATACACTCCTGTCTATCAATCAGTAGCCGGCGATAAATTCTTTAATGGCCAGTCTTTTACGTTTTCCATTCTCAAAGGGACCGGATCCATTACTGATGTAAGTGACAAAGTCTTTTTCACAAGGGGGGACAGTGTGAATATAAAGCTATGCACTATCGACAAAGCTCACTTTGATTACTGGAGGACGCTTGAGCGAGAGTTGTATTTGACAGGCAATCCGTTTTCATCAGCCGGTAACGAGATCCATTCGAATATTGAAGGTGATGCTCCGGCGCTGGGAGTGTGGGGGGGATATGGAGCAACCTATTATCGATTCATTATTCCTTGAGTAAAGGAAATTGTTCTCAATTCCGGATGTGTGGTTATCAAATGAAAAATCGAAGAACCTGACAATACTACCCCTAACATTGAAAGATCCTTCGATTCTTCAGACTTACGAAAAGCTTTGCTAATGTGAAGCAGTACTAATTAGCTTCCGATATCCTCCTCTATTGCATCGAACAGCGCTTCCAGCTCATCTTCTATTTCCTGCCATCCATCTTCAAAGTAGTCTTCCAGATCTATCTTGCTACCGTCTGCGAATAACAATCTACCGCCAAGTTCAATATACTTGTCCTCAGGGAAAAATTCATCTACCTCCACATAAGTGTAAAACTCTACATCCGCAATTTTATCGCCGGTGTCGATATAGGAAGTTCCGATAGAAATATGTTCATTGAGTGCAGCGGCTAATTCATCTGCTTTCAACTCATGGTCATAACCTGGCTCATCTTCACCTTCAAAAACGGCTTCAACTTTCGGGTAAAGATCAGCGAAGTCCATTTCTCCCAGGAACTTCACATTCATAATTCTGAATTCCAAACTTCCATCTGATACAACTAATGTCGGATCCTCCAGATCCATGGCCTCTTCGATAATATCATCATCAAAATTCCCGTTAATCTCAATTTCAGAGCCCAGTAGTTCCTGCGTTGCATTTTCAAAAGAGAATCCGGTCCCAATTTTGGTTTCGGTGTTGGTCAGTTCGTATGTAAGTGTAAAGGGATTTACAAAAAGATGAGTTTCCAGCATCTCGGGCTCTCCCTCGTCGGAATAATCTATGGAAAAACCATACTCTAATTCTTTGACGTCATCCACTACAAGGTCCATCAGAAATTCCGAGGGTAAGTCACCCGAATATTCTTCTTCAATAGGGTTGGAAATGATAACTCCCTCGTAATTCTGTACGGTGAGGGCCGCATTATTGATCGTGCTATTCTCATCTGAAGGGAACAGGAACTGGATCACATCTCCACCAGCCGTATATTCCCAGTCTGCTATGGAAGCGTTCCACTCATATACACCTTTGTATTCATTCCACAGTTCATCGATGGAGTTAAACTCTTCTTCAGGTTCCGGATCTGTGGTAGTGCTGGCAAACTTGACAGGACTTATTTCTCTTTTTGTCAGGCTAATGATCCGATCAACAACATTGTTAACCGATTCCACCCTGCCGTTACTTGGCTCACTGGTTTCAATAAATACTCTGAAAGCCACCAGGGTCTGTGCGGCAGCTCCCTGCTCCATTTGATTCATCTCGCCAACAAAAGCCAGGCCTTCGTCCTGCAGAATTTCTTTATGTTGTTCGGCTGAGATTGTCGTAGATCCTGAATCATCGTCATCATCTGCGTTAGCCACGTATCCTTCCGGTTGCTCACATTCTTCAACTGAAACAGCCGGGTTTCCAAGACCGTCACCATCTTTGTCCTGATACCAGGTAGTGGGGGCGCATGGTTCGTCTTTCTCGTCTTCTCCACAGGATATCAATGCGGAAAATGATACCACCAATCCGGTTAAGTAAATCCAATTCTTGATTTTCATAATTTTAGCGAGTTTTGTGTAAGGTTTTGGTTTTTAAAGTTATCGCTGATTTAATACAGTTCTTTTCCTCTCTTTTCCGTGTATTTTATCTTCGATTAGTACAAATGTATCTAAAAATATGAACGAAATTGTTATTCTGAATATTATTCTTGTTATCGTACTATTTGATTTTACGGTCGAGCGTGTCTTGAATTATTTGAATCATAACTCGTCGAAAAAACCTATCCCTGAGGAATTGGAAGGTGTTTTTGATGAAGAACAGTACAACAAGTCTCAAAGGTATCAGGGTGTGCTTAACAGGTTCGGCAATTTCTCAGCTACATTTTCTTTTATCATAACCTTCCTGGCTTTGTATTTGGGGTGGTTTGGATGGTTGGACGGATGGTTACGAACTTTCAGCCCTTTGGATCTGGTCACAACACTTATCTTTTTTGGTGTGTTGTTTGTCATCTCGGACCTGATCGCATTACCTTTTTCAATATACAGGACATTTGTCATCGAGGAAAAATTCGGATTTAACAAAACAACCGTCAAAACCTTCATACTGGATAAGATCAAGAGCTACGTGCTGACTATTATTATAGGTGGTGTATTGCTGGTAATATTTCTGTACCTGGTCAGTGCCATGGGCAGTGGATTCTGGATCTACTTTTGGGTTGTCATCACAGTTTTTGTCCTCATTATGAATATGTTTTATACTTCGCTGATCTTACCTCTTTTCAATAAACTCAAGCCGCTCGAAAATGGCGATCTGAAGTCCTCTATTGAGACATTCAGCCAGAAAGTAAGCTTTCCTTTAAAGAATATTTTTGTGATGGACGGATCCCGGAGATCATCAAAAGGAAATGCATTTTTTTCGGGGCTGGGAAGGAAGAAAAAGGTAGTATTATTTGATACCTTAATTGAAAATCATTCCGTCGAAGAACTAACGGCGGTGTTTGCACATGAAGTGGGGCACTACAAAAAAAGGCATATATATCTCTCTACCGTTCTTTCGATATTGCAAACCGGGATCATTTTATTTTTACTATCGAGGATGATATTAAATTCAGAAGTGAGCTATGCCATGGGGGGGAATATGACGGCAATTCATCTCAATATCCTGGCTTTCGGCATCCTTTTTTCGCCAGTGTCAAGGATACTCGGTGTTGGCATCAATGTGATTAGCCGGAAAAATGAATACCAGGCTGATAGATATGCCGTTAAGAATTATGGAGCAACACCCCTGATTACGGCATTGAAGAAATTAAGCAGCGATCATTTGTCAAACCTTACACCGCATTCGGCTTATGTATTTATGCATTATTCTCATCCGCCATTATTGCAACGTGTGAAGGCTATGATCGCAATAAAAAGCTGATGCGATAGGGGAGTGGGATCATGATAAGGTTTAATATTGAAAATCGACGGTTTTTGAAAAACTTTCCGGCACGTATAGTTGATAAGATAAAGCTTCTGGCATCACTTTTTGTTTTGGGATTATTTGTAGTCTTAATATCCTGCTCCGAGGACTCCAAACCATTGGCAATAGAAGCAATGATCGGGACCTATGACTATGAAATCTACACCGGCCCGCTGGGAGATGCAGATGCACGGATCGTTGACACCGGAAAATTAAAAGTGGAATTACAGGATGATCAGGTGATCATTTACCTGAATAAGGACACTCCCAGGGAATTGGAATTCAAGATGGGGGAGCCGATCCTGAACGAGCAATCCGGCCGTATTGGTATCAATTTTGATGCTTTCAATACCGTGGATCAGTCCGGGACGGAGCTGTCAATTTCGGGATTCCCCTTTTACAAAGCAGGAGAGCTGGCTTATCCGTGTGTTTTTTGGGGAGAATCGGAGATTGTCTGGATGACTTTTCTTTCCGATTATGAAAATGATCAACTGGATTTCTACAATTTCCTGGTGGCAGTGCCGTGATCTAGTCCAGGAAGTCGATTTCAGCGCGGAACGGGAATTTCATCAGGTAGGCATGTGCTTCATTGACTGTCATCTCCTGGTGGCTTATTCGATATAATGTTTCTGTGATCGGCACTCTTACTTTATAGGTTTTTGCCAATTCGTGAACGATCTTAATGGTTTTCACTCCTTCGGCAACTTCCTCCATGGATTCAATAATATTATTTAGCTTTTCACCCTTGGCCAGCCGATATCCCACCGTATAATTCCTGCTGAGATCACTCGCGCATGTGGCAATGAGGTCCCCGACACCGGCAAGCCCCAGGAAGGCCTGTGCATTGCCACCAAGTGTTTTCCCTATGTGGACCATCTCCACTAAACCGCGACTGATGAAAAGTGCTTTGGCATTTTCACCCAAGCCCATACCACCGATGGTTCCCGCGCCCAATGCAATTGTGTTCTTAAGAATACCGCACAATTCAATACCCAGCAGATCATTGCTTCCGTAAATAAGGAACCGGTCATTTTTCAGCAATTTCTGTCCCACTTTTATCACTTCATCAAACTGGCTGGCAATGACAGTTGCAGCAGGTTTGTGTTCGGCGATCTCCTTCGCAAGATTCGGGCCGGCAAGGCAGCCAACCCTAACTACCGAGCTCTCCTCCTGGATGACCTCACTCATTGTTCTTACATATTCCCTTGTCAACGGATTCCGGCTGGATATCGTGAATTTTTCAGGTGTATTCAGGTCAAAGCCCTTTGTGCCATGGATCATAATGTGATAAGGCTTCAGATGGGGTGAAAGCCTTCTCATCATTTCGCGGAAGTTCGCAGAAGGGACCACCGGAAAAATTACATCACACTCTTCTCCGATTCTGGCAAGATCATTTGTAGCCTCCACATTCGGTTCCACTTTCTGGCCGGCGCTTTCCCTGGTTTTCTGGATGCCATCGGTTTTTTGAGGCGTTCTGGCGTACAGCAATATTTTCCTGTTTCTTTCGGCCAGTATATTGGCAACCGCAGTGCCAAAACTACCGGCACCCACGACGCCAATTGGTTTTGAATTTTTAGATGTACTTTTCGAGTCCATAACCCTCTAACCTGTTGTGATAGTAGTAAAGCGTATTTGCATCCTGAATGACAATCCCGTTGTCTTTTTTAGACAAGGGTTGCTTCGCATGATACATGCCGACGTTTTTCAGGCCAAACTCGATTGCTGTCTCGGCCTTATCATTTAAATGATCCGCGACACCTACGTCATTCCGCTCATACATCTCCATGATCTGTTTGCGGAGTTTTTTGAAGCTCGATTTGAACTGTGCATAATCCAACACCAGATCTTCTTCCGGTAACCGAAGAATTGAGTATAGATCAAGTTTCGGATTTTGTCTTTCGATCATTTTGAAAGCCGTATATGCAACCAGATGACTGGCAAATACCCGGTTGTATTTATGGAATTCTTCAATGATCCGTTTTGAAAGGATCCTGACGTAGGTATGTTCCCTTTGATTATCTATCGTGATCTTGCCATTGCTGACGAAGTAATCACGGGGACTGATCGGGTTACCGTTCTGGTCGTAACTATGACCTTCATCATCCACGTAATTTCCCAAAATATCCATTCCCCGGCCAATGGAGACAGAAATGTCGGAACCACGCGTAAAAAACTTCAATAGGAATGTACCTATCTTGTAGGAGGTGGAAAACTCATCCGATTCGAGGTAATACCTTTCCTGTCCTGTACGTTTCAGGTGTTCTTTTATCAGCAAAGGAGCTTCCAGTGTAAATTGATAGTTAATGACAACCGGCACAATGAATATTTTTTTCGCTTTTTTCCCGTCCTGCTGGTAGAGAATCCTTTGCGCTTCGATCGTGGTACCGAGCAATCCCAGTTTTAATGATTTTTCTATCTGGCCGCTACGTGAACGGGTTCCTCCCGGGAAAAAAAGGCTGTGACATCCCCACCTCAGCGCTAAACTGGAATACGTTTTAAGTGTTTCAAGGTATACCGGATTCTTTTTACGTCTGTCAACTTTATAAGCTCCAAGGCTGTTCATGAAATAGGCAAAGATCTTAATATTAAAGAGATTAAGCCCGGCTCCATATATGAATGCCGGCAGTCCAAGGAACTGTATTACCCACCCGATCAATATGGAATCAAGGTTGCTGAAGTGCGTTGGCACCATTACTACCGTTCCCTTTTTGGCAAGCGCCCTGATATGATTGGGTTCACCCACTATATGTATTTTATCATCAAGATCAAGTTGCTTGCTGAACATACTGGTTATGCCTTTTACCCTGGTAGCATTAAGCAGGCGGGCGAAGCCAAAGGTCACCACAGCCCGCGCAAAACGATAGGATGTCTTCTTGAAATTTCCTGCGATCTCATTGGCATAGCGCCCAATGATATCTTCCAGGATCTTATCTTCCAACTCTGCAGCTTTTGGGTTATTTTGACTCTCAACCAGCCGATGTTGGATGTGTTTCCAAAAGTCCTTCTCGTCTTTCGGGTCGACCCTCCAGGGATTAGCTTTCATTCTCAGTTTCTCCCGATATACAGTCATCTCCAGTTCCTCACGTAGTGATTTACCGTGTGAGGTTTTCTTAATATTTTGAAATGATTCCCCGGTAACTTCCTTTATGAATTTTTTACGATTCTTCGAAAGATTTACGATTGGCCATTGCCGGGTACGTGGAATAATCTCAGAATATCGTACCTTCTTTCTCTTCATTCATGAGGCTGATATTGAGACGAAGATAACAAAAAGGCAATCCTAAGGCCTTTCCGATTATATATTATCCATAAAAATTTCTCCCTGACCCACAAAGACGGATTGACCTCCGACTTTGACCTGTGAGATCCGGTCACGCTCATCACAATCTATTTCGATATGGATAATACTCGGTCTTCCGAGTTCAAAACCCTGCTCGCTTACGAACGGTCCATGCTTGATATGGTAATGGGTCACATAACATCCCAGGGGTCCATTTGCTGAACCGGTTGCAGGATCCTCCAGAATACCGGCTTCCGGAGCGAACATTCTTCCGTGCAAATCCGAATCTTTTAACGATCCGTGAGGCGTAAAAACGTACACAAAAGCATTATCCAGCTCCGCTTTCAGCTTATCCCACAAATCCAACCTGAATCTGATCTTTTCGACAGTTTCTATGGATTTGACGGGAATAATCAAAAAAGGCACTCCGCACGAAACTTCCTGGATCGGGAAATCCATCAAATCGGATTCAGCAATGCTGATCAAAGATGCAAGGGCTGATCGATCATCATAGATCTTCCCGAAAATAGGCAATGGCTGAAACATTGTGGCCTTCTGCACTGCATTGTTTTTGATGTCCAGGGTCACCCTGATCTGACCAACCTTTTGGTTGAGCACAATATCGGTCGTGTCATTAGCCATGTGATCGACTTTCCGGGACAGGTAATAAGCTGATCCGATAGTAGGATGACCGGCAGTCGGGAGTTCCTGGGTAGGGGTGAAGATGCGCATGTCAAATGATCCGTCCTCATTTTTGGGATAAATGAAAACGGTCTCAGACAGGTTCATTTCTCTGGCGATCGGTTGCATCAGGCTTTCTTCCACCTGCCTGGCGTCAGGGAAAACAGCTAACTGATTGCCACTGAACATTCTGTCTGTAAAAACATCTAAGAGGTAATAGCTTGCCTTTTTCATTGCTTGTGGATATAAGTTTTTATCGAATTAAATGTAAATATCAGCAGTTCGTTTACAATCCATAAATTTTTTAAAAGGAGCAACCGTTTTAATATTGCATCTTTACACTGCATGCCACTAAAACTTCAAGATATTCAGGCTCCCGTTTCCAGGGAAATGGTCGATTTTGAAAAGAAATTTCGACAATCCATGAGGAGTAAGGTTATGCTGCTGGATAAAATCACCAGCTATATCGTCAGACGGAAAGGAAAACAGATGCGACCGCTATTTGTCTTTTTGAGTGCGGGAGTGGCAGGTAAGATCAGGGAATCCACTTACCGCGGGGCTTCCCTCATTGAGTTATTACACACCGCGACACTGGTGCATGATGACGTGGTGGATGATGCGCATTACCGCAGGGGATTCTTCTCGGTAAACGCCCTTTGGAAAAATAAGATTGCCGTACTCGTTGGGGATTTCCTGTTGTCAAGAGGGTTACTCCTTTCATTGAATAATGATGATTTTGATTTGCTCAAGATCGTTTCCAATGCTGTTCGTGAAATGAGCGAAGGTGAGCTGCTGCAAATGGAGAAGGCGAGAAAGCTGGATATCACCGAAGAGGTTTACTATGAAGTGATAAAGCAGAAGACGGCAAGTCTGATCACAGCATGCTGTAAAGTCGGTTCGTCCTCATCCGGAGCGGATAAAGAGTCCGTTGACAAAATGGGAGACTTTGGATTAAATGTAGGAATGGCCTTCCAGATCAAGGATGATCTGTTTGACTATGGAACGTACCAGCCCGGCAAACCTGTTGGAATTGACATCCGGGAGAAAAAAATGACACTTCCACTGATATATTCTTTAAATAATACAAATGGCTCAGTCAAATCAAGGATCAAGAAACTGATCAAGGGGAGTGCCGACAAACCCAGAAATGTAAAGGAAGTCATCGACTTTGTCAGGAAGTCAGGAGGGCTTGATTATGCTGCTGAGGTCATGAATAAGTACCATCAAAAGGCAATAGATATCCTCAGGACATTTCCCGATTCCAAATACCGCATGTCCCTGGAACAGCTTGTTCAGTTTACGATTGACCGGACGAAGTAGTATTGGTATCATAAAGTACAAATTCCCCGGATCTTCAAGAATGCTCAGAAGATTCCTGTCAGTTAATATGCTTTCTCGTTGTCTCAATACGAAACAGGTATTTTTCATCTTTTGGTTGCGGGATTGATATAGTATAGTTATATTCATGACTGATATTCAATCGGTTGCAATATTTTGACGTAATCTCTTGGGAACTTATCTCAGGAAAATATGGTGACCGCAAACCCTAACAAATAGATTAATATGCCACGATTACCAGGTTTCCCCACGGCACAGCAGGCAACTCAAGATTCATGTTGGGCCTGTGCTGCGCGAGAGATAAATAACTTTTTCCAATCTCTGGGACAATCCGGCCCAAATCCGGTTTATGGTTCAGATCAGGCCTTTGCAACGGCCTGGGCAAATGCATCCGGTAATCCTAATAACGGTAATATCAACATTCAACAATCCGCCGCCGCTGCATTAGCAGATCTCGGATATGCTAATAACACCGATGATCATGCGATTCCAACGCCGAATGAAATTACCCGGGCTATCAACAGCAATCAGCCTTTATTAGCCATTGTAGGGGGTGCGCCACCCAATCCTAATCCCAATCCCAATTATCAAAATGGTCATTGGGTAGTAATTATAGGTATCAGTGCAGACCAAACGACCATTGATGTTTTTGATCCTGACGACGGTCAGGTGCATACTGTTCGATATGACACAAGCGTCTATCAGCCAGGTCAGTATTGGCAGAATACCTCGTACGTCGATCCCCAGTAGAGGTTTCTGGTAGTATTGCCTTCAGAAGAGTCTATCAATTACCTGTGATCAGAGTTGGTGTGATCTCATCAAAGCGTTGTCACCCCGGTCACTATTGTTGCGTCACGGCCATACTTTCAAAGATCGTCCGTGAAATGTCTCTTCTCCTTCGGTTTGGAGAATTTCTCCCGGTTATAATCTCCTGATTTTCCCCTGGGAATAGACAATGACCTCCATTTTTCATCCATTACCATTTTACCGATGTATACGATTTGCCCCACGTGGTATGGGTAGTGCGCCAATTGCCGGTTTATCGCCTCTGAAACAGTGTGCCCCATGTTCCGGATGTAGATTATCTTTTCCAGATCATTGTCATTCAGCTCATTTAATGCCTCAAAAAGGCAGGTCCATCCTTCATTCCATTTATCCAGTAATTCTTCCCTGGATCTAATGTCATTTTCAAATTCCTGATCTCTTTTTCTCCACTCCTTTTCTCCATCAGTTGTCAGAAAATCAGTCCACCTGGAGCGCATATTGCCATGAAGATGCTTCACAATCATGGCGATGCTGTTGCTTTCTTCATTGTATTGCCAAAACAACTTCTCTTCCGGAATTTGCTCGAATGTTTTTTCCCCCAAACTCCGGTAATACTGAAATTGCTTTCGAACACTCTCTAAATAATCGTTCATGTGTTATGGTAATTCAGATCAAACGGATACCCGGCCAATGCTGCAAGAATATCGTACCACGAACTAATGAGTTCACTGTTCCTTCTCGATGTTATAGATAACTTTCACATTATCATAAAAAGTCAGATCCGCCGCTTCAAAGTTTGATATTTGAACGTCCAGGGACCGTTCGAGAAATTCAGCGTTTGCGACCGAATAGAGTTCATCCTGTCCGGAATCCTTCAAACCATACTGAATTTCGCGAACACCTGATATTTCATATCCTGCTTCCTTGGCAATGAGTTCTGCTTTCATTTTCGCATCACTGACGGCCAGTTTTATGAGTTCTGCTTTCAAACTGCGTTTGCGTTCGTCATCGAGCTTAAAGGAAATTGAGATTTCAGGGTCGGCACGGCTTGAAGTT
Organism: Cyclobacteriaceae bacterium; assembly: GCA_028278225.1. Classification (GTDB taxonomy): domain Bacteria; phylum Bacteroidota; class Bacteroidia; order Cytophagales; family Cyclobacteriaceae; genus JANQEU01. The sequence goes on along the minus strand of JANQEU010000045.1, from coordinate 75,696 downwards.
GCCGTGTTCAAAACTTCAAGCAGTCTTTTTTTCTCCTGCGAAAATTGAACTTTCAGGGTTTGCGTTGCGATAAATCCACTGTCCTTTCGTTCCCCCCGGATATAAACCGTATTCTTCGCAACACGAAAATTAGATGTAATGATCTCGTCATCCCTGAACCGGATCTCCTTTAATACGTTGGTAAGCAGATCAACTCTTTTGATCAATGCCTCTACTGAACCGGCGTATGTGGGATTGATTGCCCTGATATCTAATGAGATCTCAGTTAGCGTAGGCTTCACGGAGATCTGAGATTTACCCTCAACTTTGAGTATGGGAGGAGTAGTCTGGCCTTCGGCCGAAATCAATGCAAATACGAAAACGAGTGTTATTGGAAATTTCATCTTTTTACAAAAGCAGTTGTGCATAGTTCCCTTATTTGTATTGTGAACAGTATCACTCTGATGTTAATTAAAAAAATCAATCATAGTGAAACCTACATTTAGCAATCAATATTTTGTCATCTTTTACTTGATAGATCAATCGGTGTTCACCATCAATTCTGCGTGACCAAAATCCCTGATACTTATATTTCAATGGTTCAGGTTTACCAATTCCATCGAATGGATTTCTTGAAATATCCTTTATTAAACTGTTTATTCTTTTGAGAATTTTTTTGTTGTTTTTTTGCAAATAGAGATAGTCTTCCCATGACTCATCGACGAAAATATATTTCATTCTTCAATCAGGTCCCTTTCAAACGAAGATCCGGATTTCAGTTTTGCAATTGCAGAATCCAATCTAAGTTCATTCACCTTTGATGAAAGTTCATGCTGGGTAGATGTTAGTGAATTGTACTCTTCCAGTGAGATGATGACAACGCCCTTATCTTTTCCCCGGTTGATAATGAGTGTCTCAAAATTCTCGGTGACATTGTCAAAATACCTCTTGATATCTTTTCGAAAATCTGAAATAGTAGTTGTTAACATAATTAATAGCTATGTACATATACATGTACAAATATAAACAATTTAACCACATCTGAGTTCGTATATAATTAACCGATAGCAAACTTGATCATATTGTATCTACTGCTTCAGCCAGGCCTCCATCAGTGCCAGGGCCGGAAAATAATCCCGCTCATACTTATTCGACAGATCAAAACCGAAAAAATCATCGGCATCTCGTAGTAGGTTTTGAGCGTTTTCATTTCCACTCAACGCAGACGTTAGAAGCTTATCGACAATTTCCTTGTAGTTGGTTCCAGTCACCTGACCCTTACCTTGTTTGGATTCCAGTTCATCGAGAAATAATTGTACCTGCAGCTGAGGCATCATCACACGTACCACCAATTCCCGAGGTGTCACGATAAAATTTCCATTTGAATACGTGATTTTTTGTTGAGTAACAGGTATACGGGTAGGTACCCAGTGGCGGCCCAGGGGCAGTTTTTTTACTGACTCGATCAGGAGATCTCCATTTTCTACTTTGGCAAAGCAGGTTTCGGTAGGTCCATAGCTGACGATTGTCGTATCCCCGGAACAGTCCTTGACAGTGAAATGGCGGATGATGATATCATTTTGAGACCTTTTCTGCAACAATCCCCCGCAGATGACTACATTTCGGTCCCCGACTGAATATTGTATCACGGGTTTTGGATCTTTTGCGTCCTGACATTCACAAAATGGGTCAAACTCCGGGTAGAATGGTTGAATCCTGGTTCTTGGTACAAATCCCTGGAATACCTTATCAGTGCGATCCAATGATTCCACGTACCACCAGTTCTGGTTTTCTTCAGGCCAATAGCGGAATTTCTGACCTTCCCTGATGCGGCCTTCGATGATAAATGCAATATCCCTTCCGGATCTGACGATCACTTCCCCTGTGGATTCGTTAATGATACCTACGGGTTGTGCTACCACCTGTACGAAACAACTGAAAAAAAATATTGATAAAAATTTAGACATCTGGGAGTATGAACGTTGAGTGCTGCAAAACAATTGAAAATGTACTTGAAAAAAACAAAGAAGCCAATGCTTCTAAAAAACAATAACGGATTGGCCTTGTGATAAGTCTGACTTTGAGATAAAAAATAAGGGGAGCCGGAATTGACTCCCCTCTGTATAACCAGCATAAAGCCGGCGCCCTATTTGACTTTTATCACTCTGCTGTTGTGGATGATTTTCTGTCGGGCTGAAATTATTCTTACAATGTAGACTCCGCTCCTCAGATCGCTGACATCTATGCGATTTTGATTCACAAGCGGAAGTTGTCTTAGCGTTCTTCCTTCGCTATTGATTAAGTGCAAGGTGCTGCCAACTTCCGATTGATTGATATGAAGTTCATTGATTACCGGATTTGGGAATATGGTAATTTGCATGTAATCATCAAAGCCCAGGGGCGTCTCCTGAATGTTAACTACCACGATCCATTCAGCCGTTGATCCATCCTCAGCGATCACTGTATATGACACGGGCGCTGAAAAGTCTGTAGGTACTGCGCCCGGTGTGACTGCAGCGTGGTCTGAAATTGTGATGTCAGGAGTGAGATTGGTCACATCAGTTCCATGAGCCACTGTGATCTCAATATGCCTGTTTTCCGAATTGATAACACCATTCTCAACTTGTTCCGCAAACGAAAACTTAATAATATCATTTGCTGATGACTCCGGAATATCCACCACGGAGATGGCAAAGGCTTTTGAAAAAATACCACCGTTTCCATCGTCGGTTTGAATCCTGATATTTAATTCATCAGTAGTTTCAAAATCAAAAGTTTCGGCACTAAGTAGTTGATCGTTTGAAATTTCAAAAGAAGAATTATCATTATCTCCTTCACCGGTGATCAGGGTGTAAGTATATGTCTCATCATTGTCCTCATCAATGGCAGTTAACAAACCAACCAGAGATCCTGAGGCTGAATTTTCTTCGATCGTGTTGTCACTCAGTACAATTCCGGTTGGTGCTTCGGCAAGGTCATTGATCTGTATCGTGATGGTGGATTCAAATTGTCCACCATTGCCATCATTAGTCTCAATCCGTACCTCGAATGCTGATTGGACTTCAAAATTGAATGACACATTTGATTTCAGTTTGTCTCCATCTATCACAAAGGAGTCATTTCCGGAACTGCCCGCTCCCTGGACCAGGGTATAGGTGTAACTTTCTCCTTCATCCTGGTCGGTAGTAGTCAGGAGCCCGATTATTTCGCCCGAATCCTGGTTTTCATCGATAGTTGAATTACTAAGCGTAATATTGACAGGCGCTTCACTTTTATTCAAAATACCGACATTAAAGGATTTTTCAAGAGTACCTCCATTACCATCATCCACCCTGACCCTGATTTCATAACCGGACTGAGCCTCGTAGTCAAATACTTCCAGGGTCAAAAGCTGATCCCCACTGATCTCGAACGCATCATTTCCGGAATCACCCTCACCAGTCACCAGCATATAAGTGAAGCTGTTTCCTTCATCTTCGTCCACAGGGGTAAACGTTCCGACTACCGAACCGGCATTTTCATTTTCGTGAATGGATGCGTTACTCAATTGGACGTCCGTAGGTGCTTCCGAAACATCAGTTACAAGAATCGAAATAATTTTCTCAAAATCCACATCTCCGCTCTCCGCCGATATCCTGACGGAATAGTCACTTTTCACCTCATGGTTGAATATCTCATTTGTTGTCAGTTGATTGTCAGAAATCGAGAAAGATTCGTTATCGTCATCCCCCTCGCCATTTACCAGTGCAAAGGTGAATTCCACTGATACTTCTTCGCCCAGCACACTCAGATCGCCAACCGCAGTTTGCAGAGAAGCATTTTCGTCGACAGTGGCGTTGCTAATGACAATGTCAGTGATTTGAGGTGTGATGTCATTGATCTGTATTGCAAATGACTTCTCAAACGTGCCGCCATTTCCATCATTTGACTGGATTCGTACAGTATAGCCTGACCTGGTCTCGTAATCAAATATTTCGGCTGTTTGCAGTTCATTATTTATGATCTGAAAAGCAGAATTATCATCACCTCCTTCGCCTTCCACCAGCGCGTAGCTAAATGATTCATTTGCGTCCTCATCCTCGGAAGATAGTAAACCGACCAACGTTCCTGTTGCAACACTTTCCGAAACCGATGCATTAGACAGCAGAATATTGGTTGGCGCTTCGGAAACATCCAAAATGTCGATCATCAAACTGTATTCACCTGAATTGCCAATTCCGTCATCCGTTTTAACCCTTATGGAATAGCTGCTTCTTACTTCAAAATTGAAGCTTTCAGAAGTCTGTAATTCATCATTTGTTATGGTGAAAGATGCATTATCATCGTCTCCAATACCAGTAACAAACGAATAAGTGAAATTGCCGGAGAGGTCCTCGCCGAATGTGCTGAATGCTCCAATCAGAGATCCACCGGGCTCATTTTCACTTACTGATGCGTTATCTAACTGTATGGCAGTGATCTGCGCCAGGAGATCGTTAATGCTGATTGTGAGTGATTTTTCGAATGAGCCGCCATTTCCGTCATCCGTTTGGATCCTTACGTCATAACTGGTTTTAGTTTCAAAATCAAATACTTCGTTCGAACGCAGCTCATTCCCGGAAATCTGAAATGACGCATTGTCCGTGTCTCCTGATCCGGAAACCAACGAATAAGTATGGGTGTCAGCAGCATCTTCGTCCTCCGAACTGATCAGACCAACAAGAGATCCGGTGGGCAGGCTTTCGTCGATTGTCAGGTTGTCCACGGCCAGGTCGGTAGGTTCGTCGTTTTCATCCAGGATGTTTACGGTTATGGCGGCTGTTGTAGAAAGGCTGCCCATGGCGACGTCCGAAACTGTCACATCGAAGGTCACAGATTCAAGGTCCTCATGATTGAGATATTGATTATCAGCGACAGACAGTACACCATTAGCTGATACCGCAAAAAGTGACGCAATCTCCCCGGTCAAAGGATCGAAAACATGTGACTGACCGGCATCCGGATCGGTTACGGCGATAGTTCCTATTTCATACCCGGTCAGCGCATGTTCCGATACCTCAAAGGTCTGCTCCTCAAGAATCGGATAATCGTTTTGATCGGTGACAGACAGGATAAAAGATTTCTGGTAAGTAGCGCCCTGGCTGTCTTCCACTTCTATCCTGATAGATAGACTACTAGTTGTTTCGTAATCAATTTCAGAAGCAGATCGCAGTTCACCTGACTGAATGGTAAAAGAGTCATTGTTATCATCACCGGTACCGGGAACCAGAGAATAAGTAAATGATTCCCCGGTATCCTGGTCGGCTGCTGTAAAGGACCCTACCACAGTTTCCAATGGAATATTTTCGTCTACCATAGTAGTATTGAGTGTAATATCCGAAGGTGAATCATTGCCATCGTTGATTCCGATGAGTAGAGCCTCCTCCAATACACCTCCATTTCCGTCGTCAGTTTGCAACCGGATGCTATAGCTGTTTTTTACCTCAAAGTCGAAAGATTCGGACGTAAGTAGTTCGTTTGACATGATGTTGAATGATCCATTATCGTCATCTCCTGAACCACTTACAAGCGCATAGCTATGTGAATCACCGGAGTCCTGGTCCTCCGTTGAAATTGTACCAACTACTGTGTTTATGGCTTGATTTTCGTCAACAAAATAGTCATCAATAGCTATTGCGGTTGGATTGTCATTGGCATCATTCACAGAAATGGATAAAACCTCTTCATGTGTTCCACTATTTCCGTCGTCGGTTTGAATGCGAATACTGAATGAAGCTTTGGCTTCAAAATCAAAGACCGAATTCGACTGTAATTCATTGCCGACTATGGCAAAATGTGCATTGTCATCGTCACCTTCCCCGGATACCAGGGAATATGTGTAGCTTTCTCCTTCATCTTCATCGGTGGTAGACAATGAACCGATTGAAGTGCCACTGGATTGGTTTTCAGCAATGCTGTTGCCAGATATATCTATTCCTGTTGGTGCTTCCGGTATGTCACCAACATTAATTGTGAAAGTTTTGGTGTATGATCCGCCGTTACCGTCATCGGTTTGGATTTGAATACTGTAGGAAGAGTTTAGCTCATGATTGAATATGGCATCCGTCGAAAGTTCGTTGCCGCTAATGATGAATTCTTCATTGTCAGGGTAAAAGCCAGTATTCACGAAGGAATAAATATGATTTTCTCCTTCGTCCTCATCGGTCGATCCCAGTGTTCCGATCAGTGTTCCTGCCGATTGGTTTTCATCCACATCACTGTTGTCAAGTGTGATATCGGTTGGCGATTCAGAAATATCCGTAATCGTAATGACAAAGGTCTTTTCAAAAGTTTCACCTCCGATATCCGTAGTTTCGATCCTGATGGAATGGGAATCTTTAGTTTCATGGTTGAAGATGGCATTTGACTTCAGAATATTCCCGTCAATAGTGAATGAACTATTGTCCTCGTCACCTTCTCCTGATACAAGGGCATAGGTGTGACTATCTACTATATTGACATCCGAAGTACTGAAAGTCCCGATCGAAGTAGAGACAGGTTCATTTTCATCTATTACACTGGCGGAAAGGGAAATCCCCGTTGGAGTCTCATTGTGTTCGGTTACTGTCACTGTCCAGATACTCGAGTTACCGGCTTCTGCCTCAACGGTATAATCCACACTTGATGAAAAGTCCTGTGATATACCGGAAGCGGGTGTAACCGAAGATCCCGGGAAAGTAGTGATCGTTGGAGTTAAGCCGGTCAGACTTGTTGCCGCATCAACTTCAATATCCACAGTCTCTGATTGATTATCAATGACTGCATCGGCATATTGCTCGGCCAGTGTAAATCCGGTGATCTCAGCTATAGTATTATCGTACTCGTACGCCCCTTTGGAAGGTGCCGTTCCACTGCGGATATTGCCTTCGATATCGTCCGTTACCGACAGCAGGGGTTTGCCTCTAAGGTTTGCCTCGGAAAGGCTTGTTCCGGTCAGATTCAGGTCGTTCCCAAACAGGCTGACGAAATTTGCAGATTCGGTGGTTAAGCCTTCGATATTCAGATTTCCTATTGTGGATTCATCATAGTCACTGTTATCCAGGTTAATTACAGACTCGGTAACACTGGCATTGTCAACAATATGTATATTGTTGTATTCCAGGTCTTTCGAACTGGTTCCCGTTACGTACTCCAGTCCTGTAACTGCGCTGGTGGCCGCAAGTACCCTGGAAACATCTATTATATTATTATTGATGGTAAGATCACCAGTAGTCGGATTCTGCTCCTCAATGACTTTTACCGTTTCAATATTTGCCCCTGAGTTGCCGGAGGAGACAATTGTATTGTGACTGATCTCAAGATTTGAAGTGCCGTCAATTGCTATTCCTCTTAATAGTGAAGCTGTAGTGGGGTACAAATGGATCACGTTATTGACAATAGATGAATTGTCCGATGCTATGTAAATAGCTGTCAAATTAGTTCCGCTAAAATCTTGCGATCCGATGAACATGTTATTTTCAATGGTGGCGTTGGTCACGGTATTGTACAAAATCAGCAAGGTAACATTGCCGGATGCTGTGGTTCTGAACATAAATGTGTTGTTTTCAATGGTCACACCATTGGAATTGCTGAATGAAGCTATTCCTGAAACAGAATTCAGTGTTAGGTTTTTGAAAACCATATTATCACCATATGCGGAAATAAGTGATCCCGAACTGTTATTGACCAAGGTAATGACGTTTCCACCGTCGAATGTGAAATTGTCTATGCCCTGCACCTGGAAGCACGTACCTGCCGACGAACATCCAATTTCGATACCTGTTGCTCCGGTGGCTGGCTGAATGGTAAGTGCATATCCGTTGTGGTCGTCATTAGGTATGAAAAATATTGAAGAGGAGGACTCCGAGTGTCCATCGAGTATTTCAATGACAATATCTCCGGAAACCCCATAGCCTTCAATGGCCTCGGAAACATCATCAAGGGTTGCAAAATCTCCGGTACTTCCCACGGTATAAGTTCCGCCAGGCAAGGGTTCCCTGGTGACATTTACCTCCCAGTCCTGTACGGTTATGCCATCTTCGGCCGTCACGGTAAATGTTTTTGTCGTGTTGTAATTTCCATATAAAATTGATCCGGAGGTAGGGCTGACAGACGCCCCTTCGGAAACTGTAAGAGTAGTTTGAAGGTATCCGTTAGTACCCGCATCTCTCTCCACTACAATGTCCACCGTATGATCTGCAGCGTTAATGGTGGCCGGGCCTGTCTCACCCTCGAGTGTGAATGTGATTATGTCCGTTTCCATGCTTGGGGGGTCGTAGGATACCTCCCACACCTGCTGATCTCCATTTTCCGCTGTTACAGTATAGTTTACGGGATCGGCAAAATCCTGGGCGACGCCACTTAATGGTGAAATGGTAGCTCCGCCCATGATGGCTATGGTCGGCGTTTGAGTAGTACTGCTGCCGCCGGTCAATGAGAATTGTATGGTGTGGTCGATGTCATCGATGACAACATCCCCGGCCTGATTGGTGATGGAAAAATCCAGGATGTCGGTGATATTATTGGGGGATTCATACGCCCCTTTTGATGGAGCATTCGTACTTCTTGAAACTTCCAGGATGTCAGTAGTGAGACCAACCGGAGTACCTCTGAAATCAGCGCTGGTCAATGAAGTCCCCATAAGGGAAAGATCCCCGGCGACTTCATCAGTAAATAAAGGAATACCAAAAGTTGAGTTATCCAGGTAGGTTAAAACCTCCGCTTCCGTATTATATCCATTTACCCCGTTTTTTACAAAGTACCAGGTACTTGTACCATCATCCGCTACAGAGAAGTTGTTATGGGTTAAGACCTGACCTGCCCATGAACTATAGAAATAAAACGCATACTTTGTGGTAGTTACTCCGTACGAACGACTGATATTGATAATGTTGTTGATAACATCCAGCGTGATACTGGCGCTGGCATTTTTAGAACCGGTGATTCCGACTACGGACGAAGGATCTGTTAGCCCTGTGTTATCACCGTATAAATGGACCGTATTGTTTAAAATCTGACAGTTTTCCGTTATGCTGTATGAAATACCTGAAAATCCTGCACTGCTGATAGCAATGACATTATTGTAGGCGTTGAGATTGCCTGAGCTGATTCCTGAATAAAAATTGGGATCAGCCGAACCGTTTTCCATATAGAACCTGCAGTTCTGAACAGTCAGATTTGATACGGATGACCATTCGATATTTACCCCTCTGACAGTAGCAGCATTGTCGGTGGCGGTTGAAATGAATTCATTGTCGTCGATCAAAATATTTGAGCTACCGGAAAGGGTGCCTGTCCTGATCCCACTACCTTGTGGAGTTTTTACAATGCAATTTTTGATTGTGATATCATCAGCACGGATAATATACATCGCCGAGCTATTCGAATGGTCATATGTGTTGTTAAAAGTAAAAACCTTATTGCCCGTTGAGGGGTCAGCTCCATCTACGGTGATATTATCATGATCAGTGAAAAAGTAGAAAAGATGAGTACCACTTGTCTGGTCAAATGATATCGAAGCAGCACCTGACTCAGGGCGAACGGTCACATTATATGTAGGATCAGGATTGTATAAATAGACCTGACCTGTTGAGGAATAACCGTCCAGTATTTCCAGGACAATGTCGCCATTAATTCCATTTGTATTTAAGGCGTTAAATGCCAATGGCAATGAGGAATAATCACCGCCTGTTCCCACGGTATACGTCCCGGACATTTGTCCAAAGGAGCTGAAACCGGCTGTCATGCATAAAAGAAGTACGAATTTTTTCATAGGGCAGAATTTTGATTTTATGCCCCCAAATTCGATTTCTCCAGGAGTAATTTTCCTGACCCTAAGGGTTAGTTTTCGTCCTACCCACCGGGGTAGTTTTTATAACATGCTGATAATGAGATAATTAAAAAGTGGTCAAGGTTGACTGATTATATGTCTCAGTGCCTCTTTCCTGTTGCTCACTCCCAATTTTTCGTAGATCTTCTTGAGGTGAAATTTGACTGTGTTAACCGAAACAAAAATAGATTCGGCGATCTCGTTATTACTTTTGTTGGTTATAGCCAGCGATAGAATTTCAAATTCCCTGTCCGTGAGTGGCTGACGCAAACTCGCGTTGAAACTCGGTTTATCCAGTTCAAGCGATTGGGTATCGCCCTCGAATACTATTCGGATCTGATTCCTCAGGTCACTGATTTCCGCTTCCAGCAGACGCTTTTTCAATTTGTGTCTTGAAATGAGGATTGATGTGATGACGAATGACGCAATTATTAATAAGATCAATCCGGCAATCACCCAATTTAACCGTGCCTGCTGTGCAGCCATTTTCTGAGCAGATATTTCATTTTCAAGTCTGAGGATCTCATTCTGCTTTTCAATGTTGTCAATTTCATATCGTGTTTCCATTCGGGCAAGCATATTCCTGCTGGAAATAGTGATCAATGAATCCTCCAGGACCTGATAAATTTTAAAGGAATTCAGCGCTTCAGTGTACCTGTTCTGTTTCTCTAACAATTGGGTTTGCAAATAATAACAATCCTTCAACTCACTGAGATACCCCTGTTCCCGGCAAATTTTGATGGTCTCGTTGACGAGTCCGAGCGCATTGTTGTGTAAGCCCTGTTCAAAGTACACACTGATCAATACCAGGTTAGCATAGACCAAATATTGATTATCCTCCAACCTTGAGAAGTAATTCCTTGCATTGCCGGCCAGGGATCTCGCGTTTTCAATTTCGTCATTCTCAAGTGCTACCCTGGCCAGATCGATCCATTTTACTATGGCGTTGACACTGTCCCCAAGCTTTATTAACTCATGATGGGAGTTTTGCAGATAATATCGGGCGCTGTCCAATTGCCCGATCCGCAGAAAGGCTTCACCGATGTTGCCTAATCTGATCGCAAAAGAATTTCGGTTGCCCGAACTGGCACTAAGAAAATTTAATGATTCATGCAAGTCCTGAATGGCACCGATATTATCACCCATTTCCATTTTGATTTCAGCAAGATTTCTAAGATCAAATCCCAGAGCCGAAGTATCACTGCGGGCAACATCTATCTTGTATGCTTCGTAGAGAAATTCCAGTCCCTTCTCGAAATCGCCAAGCCGGCTATTTAAAAGCGCCAGGTTGGACATTTGTGTCGCAATTTCAACGGAATCTTCGAGATGTTGTGCATGCCGGAGGGCAACACTGTAATAGGAAACAGCTTTTGTCAAAATGCCAAGTTCCCGGTAACACCATCCGGCGTGGCTGTAGCATTCCATAATGAGAGATAAGGGTGTCGAATTATCCATTTCTCCAAATTCAATTGCCAGCAAATAGTCATCCAGTGATGCCTCGATATCGTTCAGATAATAGAAAGCATCTGCCCGTAACTGATAGATCCTGGCCTTGGATGCATCGGGTAATTCAAGAGACAGCAGCGAATCTGATTTGGCAATAACTTCCTGATATTTTTTTGAATCAATAAGCTGTACAAGGTCAAAGATCATGGTCTGGCTTTTGACAGCGACCAGCTGAAGGCAGAAGACGAAGGTGAATACCCATCTGTTATGATGTTTTGACAACATACTCGAATGCTTCCTTTCGATTTTGCACGCCCATTTTTTGGTAACTATTCCTTAGATGGAATTTAACCGTACTCATTGAAATATAGAGTTCTTCCGCTATTTCCTGGTTTGTTTTTCCCATAAGGCTCAATCTCAGGGCTTCAAACTCTCTTTCTGTCAACTGGTTATGAAGTTTGTCGTTCAATTCTCCAATTTCGAAATTTATATCCAACGCCGGTGTACCCTCATGTATTTCTATAAACCTTTTTCTTAATGCGTCAAGCTGATGTTCGGAAGCCAGTTTCTCTGCCTGTTGTTTTTTGAATCGCATCAGGAAGTAGATTGTAATACTGACTGCCACCAATAATCCGATTAAAGCAGTTCCGTAAGTCTGAATACGGGAAACCCGAAGCTTCGCTTCGTTCAGTTCGTTCTCCAGCGCCAGTCTTTCTATTTCTGCTTCCTTCTTTGCGGTGTTGTAGGATACCTCCAGTTCAGCTATCTGTTTATTTCGGTCCTCCGTCAGTTGTTTGGTCTTTTCGTCATAGGCCGACACCATAAAATCGTATGCCACCCTGTGATTTCCTGCTTCCGCATTTACTTTTGACCTGATCAGCATCCGCTCATCCACCATTATTTCGGGATCGGACAATGCCGCTACGCTATCACCCCGGTTCAGGTATTGAAATGCTTCATTGATCCTTCCCGCGGAAACCTTAATTCGGGCCATGTTGTTCCAGGAACGGATCAATCCGACTTTATCACCAAGTTCATTTTTGATGAGGGCGGATTTTTCAAAGTATTCCAGCGCCTTCGATTTATTTCCAATCTTGTCATAAACAACACCTATGTTGTTATAAGCATTGGCCAGCTTTGTGTTGTCTTCAAATTCAATGGCTAAGTCAATTGCTTCTTCGTAGTAGGGGATCGCTTCCTCGAACTGTTCCTGCCTTCGAAGTATGATCCCTATGTTATTGAGCGTATTAGACAAAGCTGAGCGTTGATTATATTGTTTTTTTAGTTGTAGCGCCTCTTTGAAGTATTGCAAAGCAGGATCCAGATCACTCATATTCATATAGGCGATCCCAAGGTTATTCACCGTAGAACTGATCTTCGGATCACCGGTGACGTCTCTGATCTTCCTGGCCTCGATCAAAAACTCGATGGATCTGGTATAATCTTTATTATAGGAATAAACCATGCCAATGTTATTGTAAAGTTTCCCCAGGTTGAGGGAGTCCCGTTTCATTAGTGCGTGGTCCACCCCTTTCTGATATGCGTCTATTGATTCATTGTAATCACCGGTGAAAAAATATGCAGTTCCGATGATATTCAGCGCAGATATTTCCGAACTGGTATCGCGGTTATTTTGTGCGATTTTCAGCGCCTTGTTTGCAAAGAAATGCAGAGAGTCGTAATCAATACCCCTGTATTTGTTGGCCAGTTCCAGGTATACTTTCAGTTCCTCTTCCGGTGATACGGCTGGGAGATACCTTCGAAGGCTGTCAATGGCAGACTGCTGTCCGCATAAAGAGATAGGAACGAGAATTAAGAATAGAGCGACTTTTTTCACGGTTTTCGGTTGTTGCAGAATTTAGCTATTCCTGCAGTTATTATCAAATCAGCGACTTTCGGCTGCAATATTCCAGCCTGAATAAATATAGACAATCAAAGTATTTTAACAAGGTATCCCCCCAAGAGGGATTCAGGATAGTCTGAGCAGGGGGCAAAATGTTTCGTCCCTATGTGGTTGAGACTCTTTGAGATATCTGATAACATTTCTTTATTTTTATAGGGTCTCACCAAATTAAAAACTACTATGCCTGACATTCAAATTAACTATGTAGCGATCCTAGTTGCCGTTGTTGCCACTTTTATTCTGGGATTTATCTGGTATACACCCCTTTTTGGAAAAGCCTGGGCGCGGGAAATGGGTTTTGATCCGGATGAAAAACCTTCCGGGGCGGTGATGGCCAGGGGAATGATATTCATGGTCATTGGGAATTTCCTGCTGGCCTATGTTTTTGCGCATAATATTGCGGTTTGGGATCCGGAAACCTGGGGACAGGGACCTTCCGAAATGTCACCAATTGGTAATGCCGGAATGGCTGCATTCTTCACATGGCTCGGATTCTTCCTTCCTGTAGATCTTGGTGCGGTGGCATGGGAGAAAAAATCCTGGAAACTATTCGGGATCAACACAGTCTATCACTTCCTTGCGTTGCTGGTTACTGCGATGATCCTTGTTTATATGTAAATTGAGATCAAAAACCCACCAAAAGGCAGAAGGTCTGTTTGATCTTCTGCCTTTTTATTAAGAGGAGTTAGCCATCAATTTTTGAATCATCCGCTGCCGATTACTCCTGCTACTCCAAATAAATACCTAAAACCGGGTATTTAGTTTTTTGCTCTTAAAGTATAAATTAGTTGAAAAAGCAGGTAATGGATACATCAGATCTACTCACTACACTAACCGATCTCCAGGATAAGAACGAAAAGAATGCCGATAAATACATCAGGGAAATACAGGATTTTCTGATGTCGAGTTCAGGAGGCCAATGGGACGACCGGCACAGGAAAGTATTTCAAATGATGGAAAGTCGTTTTAAAATAGCCAGGATATATGGAATGATCCTGTTTGGCGTGATAATCCTGATTGTTTTGGGTGCCGGATATTTCATATTTGAGAAGCTAAGAACGTCAAACGTACAGGAAGTCAACACGGCTTTGGTGGACCTGGCCCGCAGTTCGACTTTACCGCTGGAACTTATTCAGAAAGATCAAAATGCGGATTTCCTGAATGTAAGGGTTCATAATTATTTTGAAGATCTGAATCCGGAACAAAAAAATAAAGTTGAAAAGCTAATTGAGGAGTTCCCTAGTCTTGGCAGGGCTTACGGTCTGGGGACGAATAAATTGCTGAATGCCAAACTGGAATCCTCCAACAAGAATGCTGTGGAGGCATCTTTGCTCATCGCGCCGGGGGAAGGGGGTACCATTTTGGGTAAACTGGACCTGGCATCGGCCGTAGGTGTTATTTGGCCGGCCACCGGTGTCAATAGTATTGACGCCAGGCAACAGTTCCTTCTCGATCACCCGATCGAGTACGAAAGCGGTGCTACGGGTTTTGGACTTTTCCTGGAGATAACCGAATACAACAGGTCAAGAAACAAGTGGACTGTTCGCTTCAGGGAAGGCAGTGGCGGTTGGTCCAGAGACTTCTTTATTACAAAAACCCTGGAAGGCGATATCAATGAACCTACATTTTTAGTATATGAAGAAGGTTGGAGCGCGGTCTATTCGGTGACAATGGGTATAGGGAAATACGGTCAATCCGATGACGGGGAAGTAGATTACGCATGGTTCGTTCGTTCCTTTGCGAGGAAACTGAGCTTTTAGAAGGCACAAACTCACTGATTGCTACCATTCAAAAATAATCGCCAGGCTATCACGTTCCATTTTCTCCAGCACCAATAGATCATTTAACCGAACTCCGGCCTCGTTCAGAGGAGCGCCCGAAATCTCCTGGTAATATGGATCCAGATTATCAATCGAAAAATCAACAAACGCCGTATAATCGGCGAGTGCCTTGTCTGCCCATTCCAATGCTTCCAGCTGATCAGATTTCTCTTTGGTCATCGCATAAACAGCACCCATTACGGACGCACGTACCTTGGATTCATAGTAGGTAGCCAGCAATCGATAGGCATTCATGAGATGGGTGATCCGCTGCGCTTCATCCTTGTTACTTTTTACCAGCTCCAGTCCTTTCCTGGAAGCCTCATATGCCTGAATACCCATTCCTTTGATCCTGGCAAAGTGCTTTTCCGGGGTAATATTAAATATACTTCCTCCTTCGCTGGCCCAGATCACCTGCTGATAATACGGGTATTCATCTGCCTCCGATCCATCCTTATTCTTAAATTTCCCGGGGTCCTTAGCAACAAAATTCACATAATGCCTGAAAGGTATAAGGCGACCACCGCGTGCCGGAGAAGTCATATAGTTCCAGGGCCAGTCCGCCGTAAACCAGCTGTATGGAACTCTTAATTCTCTCTTCATTACATCTCCTCCTGAATAAATGAATGCATCAGCTTCCGGAATGATACGGCTGGAAATGTTGTAGGCTTCCAGAAAGTATCCTGATGCTTCCCGGTTATCGAATTGCTCATTGATTTTTTCTATCCAATAGTTTTCATCATACTCATTTCCAGTACCGCTATAGTACCCCAGTGCCTCCCGGAAAAGTGGCCCGAGCAACGTGCCCGAAATATGCCTTTCATAGTATACATATCCTTCGAATGCCGGAATTTTTTTTATTTCCTGTACGATATCATAAGCAAATTTGGGAGAGTTCCAGGGTAGAAAGTTCTGATTCGCCGGGTAGATCTCCACAATTGTCGGAAGACCGGTCTTTTCCGCCCAGTAAACAGTTCCGGGATATGGCTTGGCATCTGTGATCTGTTCCGAATTGTATCCATGGAATCCCAGCCAGAGATTTTTGTATAATTCCGCACCTGCTATGTTTTCAATAAACTGGTCGATAGGAGTTTGCCACTGGTTGGCAATGTAAATCGGATTCCTGTTTGACGCTTTGAGGGCCGGAGCTATCGCTTCACCGAAAAATGTACTCCGGTTTCCGGGCAATGGCTCACCATTAAATCCCATAAAACCATGGAGATCCGGGTACAGTTGAAGTAATTCTCCGAAAACTGCAGTTGTATACGCTGTAGTGAGGTCATTTCGTATATGGCAGTTAAAGATCTTGTTTGGTTTGTCCGTGCTTGGCCAAAAATTGGGGTATCCTTCTATATGCCACTTTCCCACCTGGGTGGAGATGGTATTCAAAGTATCAAAACCGTGGGCTTTCCCGAATGCTTCAGTATAAAATATGGGCTGGGTCTGTAGGAAGCTTTTGAGACCGTAATCTTTTGCAGTGGTAAACATCCAGTTCATCTGATCAATGATCCTTTCATTTTCTTCCATGGAAATTTCCCTTGCCTCAGGAAAGTCCAAATGTCTGACCAGTAAGTGTTCACCATTAGTCAGTTCCCCTGGCCCGTACCATATTATGGCATTGTAACGTTCCCGGTTCCACCTCACCATTTTTGATTGCCAGTAATCTTTATCGAAAAAGGTGGGATTTTCAGGATGACTGTAACCCTGTAGAATGGCTCGAAAAGGAATTTGATCATGAGTGCTTTCACATCCGAAATACAAAATACCCGTAATCAACAACAGGAAGGTGAGTCTTGTCATTTTATTGAATGGATGGTCTTCCTTTGTAAAGGTAGCCACTTCGATTTAAGCCTTTATTGGTGACATCGAGCTGCTTTATGTGAATGACACGGGGAGCTTTCACGTAGAATTTGGTTATCACATGATATCTATTTACGATAAAAATCGTATAGAAATTTGGAAGTACGATAATTATCGTATTAATTTGTACGACGAAAATCGTAATTAACAAATGACTAGAAACAAAACAGTGAAACCAACGCAGGCGGAACTGGAAATACTCAGGATTTTGTGGGACAGGGGGCCATCGTCAGTAAAAGATGTGCATCAGCTTATTGGGAAAGAAAAAGAAACCGGTTATACCACAACACTGAAAATAATGCAGAATATGCTGGAGAAGTCGCTGGTGATACGAAAAGGAGAGGGTAGAGCACATATCTATCATGCCAATGTGATGGAGGAAGACATACAAAAGAGTTTACTGGCGAGCTTCATGACAGTTGCTTTCGGAGGCTCGGCAAAAAACCTGGTGATGCAGGCGCTGGGCAACCATCAGACTTCAAAAGAAGAGATTAAAGAGATTAGGGATTTACTGGATCAGATTGAAAAAAAGAAAAAATAAGCCAGGCATTTCTTAAGT
Organism: Cyclobacteriaceae bacterium; assembly: GCA_028278225.1. GTDB lineage: Bacteria > Bacteroidota > Bacteroidia > Cytophagales > Cyclobacteriaceae > JANQEU01. The sequence goes on along the minus strand of JANQEU010000045.1, from coordinate 58,303 downwards.
CGATGCTTTCAACAAAAACACAACAGGACAATGAATTACATGAGTGAATATTTATCCGGAGAATTTGTTCGGGCTATGGGTTGGACAATCGTTCATTCCTTATGGCAGGGCGCTGTTGTTGCGCTGTTACTGGGCATTATCATGGTCGTATTGAACAAACATTCGGCTAATGTCAGATATTTCTTGTCAGCAGCAGCCCTGATCACTGTCGTGTTGTTAGCTGGTGTTACATTCATTATTCACTATCAGCCTAATTCAACCCGGGAGGAGGTGTCCCTGAATGCACCTCTTACGAATGGTGAAGCGACAGTATCACAGATTACTCACTCCGAACAACATGCGGCGGCGGAATTTGGAGTTACTATAACGCGCTACTTTAACGATCATCTTCCATTGATAGTCATGGTATGGCTACTTGGTTTCCTGATCCTTTCATTACGGCTTCTGGGCGGGTTAGCCCTGACCCAGAGATTGCGGCATTACAGGACCTACACTCTCCCTGCAGAATGGCAACAAAAGGTGAATGAACTTAGCCGGAAACTTGGGATCACACATGCTGTCAGCATTGTCGAATCAGCGCTTACCGGAGTACCCATGGTGATCGGACATCTCAAACCTGTCATATTGTTTCCCCTGGGTACGATCTCAGGGTTATCCGTTCAGCAGGTGGAAGCCATTCTCGCGCATGAACTGGCACATATCTATCGCAATGATTATTTGGTGAATATTATTCAATCTGTAATTGAAACAATCTTTTTTTATCATCCGGCGGTGTGGTGGATTTCTGCGAACATCCGTACAGAACGGGAAAACTCCTGTGACGACATTGCTGTAGCTTTGAGTACTGACAGTATGACCCTGGCGACAGCACTGGCAGATTTGGAAAAAATCAATAGCAGTGCCAATCCACGATTAGCTATGGCTGCGACCGGCAGGAATGGAAAGCTATACAACAGAATTAACAGGCTTGTCTATTCTCCAAAAAACAATCCAACTTTTAAGGAGGGTTTCATTGCCGCGTGTGTCCTGGTTTCGGGAATATTCCTGATGTCATTTCAATCCACTTATTCCAAAACGAGTTTCACTGAAGACCGACGGAATACCACCATCTCAGATGTCAGCCAAATATCAAAGTCCGTCGCTCAAGATATGGGGGTAGAAGCGTTGGAAAATCACTCAGCTTTAACCAACAGGGATGAAAATGAAGCAGAATCCAAACATGATAAGGAGGAGGAGCAGGTTGAGAAGGACAGGGAAGAAATTGTGTCCGGACTGGAAAGATTGGATAAATATCCTGAACAAAGTGTGGCCCATGAAGATCAGCCCCCACCAACGGAAGCGCAGGACGGAAAAGACGGTAAAGTGTTGAGTACTGTTTTGGACGATGGCACTTATCTGTTTGTCCGGTTTGACGAGAAAGAAAAGATCATTGAGCTTTTTGTCAATGGCAGGGAGGTAAAGGGAAAAGAAAAAGTGAAATACGAAAAAATAGCATTCGAAGAGCTGCAAAAGCTAAAAGACCGGGAAACAAAATTTCAGGCGCAGGAGCAGTTATTACGTGCCCGGGAACTCAGTATGATGCAGATGCAGGAAGCAATGCAACAACAACAGTACATGGAGCATGAAGTTCAGGAGCGCCAGGCCCAACTTCAGATGGAGCTTCAGAAAACGATCCTGGAGCAGCAGGAAATGCTCCGTATGGACGAATTACTGCTTTCTGAACAGCGCATAGCTGTTCCTTCCAGGATGTTGCAGGAACTTGAAAAACAGCAGGCGCTGGCAAAGCTTGAGCTGGTGAAGCAACAGGAATTGATGGCAAGACTGGAACAGGAGAGCACGAATCTGGAAGAAAGAACGCACATGCAGGAAGACATGGCGAAACGATACCAGCAGATATTGATGGACTATGAACGGATGATCATTGATAAGATGGATGATATGCATCAAAATATGGAAAGGATAATTCAGGACCAGGAACGCGAACTCCGGGAAGAACTTGTAAAGGATGGTTTGATTGAAAAAACTGAAGAATTACACCTGAACAGAAAGAAGAGCGGAGAGATATTTGTAAATGACAAAAAGCTGGAGGGGGGTCTCCATACCAAATACGATAACCTGCTGAAGGGAAACCAAAAGATCCTGCAGAATATGGAAAAAGAAATGATGCGGGCGATCGAGGACTACAATCAAAAAAGAGCGCAGGACCTGATTCAATTCAAAAAGAAGATGAACAAGAAGTATATGGAGTGAATAGATCAGTTAACAAGGTGAAAATGTTCACTTCGTTTTCGGACGGGGACTGTAAGCGGAACCGACGTGATTATGGCACTTTACCGGAATAATGTAAACCTGTCATTCTTTCCGGTCCGATACCGCAAAACCAATGGATTGGGAAATTGGCGTTCCGGTTTGGGTAATCCCCTCTACTTTCAGGATATAATCATCCGGAATATCTGACGTATTGAAAGATACCATTATGTTACCTTCCTCATTTTTTTGCAAAGCGGTCTCCCAGCATAGTACCCGTCTTAAGTCAGGGATCTTTGCATCATCAGATACCATAGATGGAAGATCGGACCGCTTCTCATCCCTGTAAATACCCTCAAACTCAACGTAAGGCCCATTTCCCTGCAGTTGCCCGGGGGGTAATTGAGTGTCGGATCCGGTGGAAACAGATACAACACCGTTCACACCAAATGCACCCAGCTTTGTAAGTTTATCTTCCTTATAATAAATATGCACTTCGCTGATGTCGCCAGGGTCCAGATTTAAAAGATCACCTGAAGATGGTACAGGGGTCCGATTAATAAAACACAAAGCCTCTCCTTCAAAAGACTGGGCATACTCTTTCGAAAATACTTTCAGGAATTTCCCGTTTTCCGAATCCTTGACGAATACCAATGGAACGATTTCTCTAAAAACCTCTTCCGTACTTCCGAGTTCAACATACTGATTCAGGTCGACAGTAAGATCCGGTTCCGCAAAGGAGCGTAAATTATTCTGATTCACATCCTGGCGTAACCCGTGTTGCTTTCGGGTATAATACTGGTAGGATGCCCTGGCATTTCTGATATTTAGTTCAGTATTTTTGAATTGTCTGATATTATCATTAAGTCGAAAAGGGAAATTGACCAGGGCAGCAGGCATCTGTTTATCCAAAACAATTCGGGCTTGAGGTTGTATCGCTCTGTCAATGATTACCTGATAAAGGGCATGCTGTGTGCCTGAAAACGGGAATACGGGAACCGTAAAGTTGCCGGAGCTGTCGGTGGTTACAGAATAAGGATCGAATTCAGGATAAAAGAGGAAATTAACGAGATAAGGACCACCTTTTATTTCTACCTCCGGACTCGTGATTTTTCCCATCATAGTGAGCCCTTTTTCCGGATAAAGAGACGGTTTGTCACGATTATGGCCCAAAACATTTTCCCACCTGTACCGTGTTGAAGATTTGGTGATCAGTAAAAAGTCAAATTCTTTTTTACTGATTGGATTTTCATTCTCAATGCCCAGAACCGCTATTTCCTGATCAGAAATGGGTTCATCAAACCACAGGCTGGTTTTCAGGTTGGGACCAGATGGAATAAAATAATCTCTCGGAGCTGCGATTACACTGAAATTATTCAGAACAGTGGACTGGTTCATCTCAGGGATCTTAATCTCTGCTACCACTTTTTCGCGAGTGGAAAAGAGGGTATCATTGAGGATAATGGTTACTTCCGGGCTAAAAGAATTATTGTTGAAAACCAATCTTTCGGATTCATGCTTACCCTCATCATTCAGCAATTCCAACTGAATGATTCCTTCAGGCAGATCCCTGGCCGGAATATCAATCAGAGACATTTCCCGGTGATCAAATGCCACCGTGCTTGTAAAATAAATGTTACCTTTTGCCTGCACTATGAGGTGAACCGTACGCCCCATTTTTTTGTAATCCTCAGAGGCTGAAACCAGGACTCTGATCAGATCTTTTGTCTGCTTCCTTATGGATAGAATCGCCCCCGATGCCGAAGGCTCCGGAATCGGGAATATCATTTGTTGAACTTCCCTGTCAGATACAACAGCCTGATATTTTTTACCCGATTGAGGTGTCAATATGAATGCGCCAATTCCATTGTCTGAGGTATTGATCGATGCCACCAAAAGCCCGTCCTGGTCAAAAACCTGACCATTTACCCTAACAGGCAAATTGAATTGGCCGGATGCTTTTATGACTATTTTTGAGGTGACCTGATCGATTAGTTTGCCCCCTTCCGGGAAAAAGTCCAGTTGAATGGAATTACGCTCCATTGTACTGAAACCAGTGAGGATATTTTCATCCGGGAGTACAATGAAGGGATGATAATGGAACAGGCTGTCATTGAAATTCCTCATCCAGTTCGTATATGACCGGATCGTATACTTGCCTTCCCTGGCAATTTCCGGAATTATTAATTCACCATGTCCAAAACCACTTTTTACTTTCGATTTTACGGTTTCTGTAATTTGTCCATACTCATCGATAAGATCCGTATATATGATACCGCTGATTTCAGAAGGAAGAAAATCGTCGACCTTCACCAAATATGATTTAAATCGAACGGTGTCACCGGGAAACCCAATATCCCTTGAATACTGCTGGTATATTTTCTCCTGAGGAAAAAGTCGGTAATACCTGCGAAATTTATCAATAAACTTTTCGACATCATCAGTATGGGTCAGCATGCCAGAGGATACCAAAAAACAAAAAGTAAATATGACTATACTGTAATTTTTCATTTTGATAGAGTCGTAATCTTATATGTTTTTGGTTCAACTTTCCAGGTAGCGGGCTTGTTTGCCCCGGACCGCCTCTCATTGTTTTGACAAATGCTATTTTTATTCGTAATAGTTTCTTGACCGAATTTTTCTTTATCCGTATAATGCATGCCTAGTTCCAGAATTCTGGCATTTCAGTTGTACTGTACTTTATTTTTCGACAATCATCAAACCACTCCGGTTTGCTTAATTGCCTGGTTATCTGATCATTATCAAAAAAGAACTCGCGCGAAACAACATCCGAGGCGCTGAATACACCAAGCACCCGTTTTGTATTATCAGTGATATGATAAATATTACCCTTGGTGGAAGATGGGGCACTGTCAAATATGCTCCCTGAGTTTTCGATTTGTTTTTTGGCTGAACCCCAGAATTCATACGCATCTTTTGATATGCTATATTGATTTACTTTCATGTGATATTTCACATAAAAGGTGAAATCGTTTACATCCACTTTTGCAATGGAAAACCCATCAATATCTACCATGTAGCTGTCCGCTATTGCCACAGTCTCCGAAAAGGTATTTACCCAGCATACACTACAGCAGTCAGGATATAAGAGATGTAAGATCTGAAAGTTTGGGCATCCTTCTACACAACAATGAGTCTGACAGTATCTCCACCATTCCGCATGTATTTCGTAAGTGCCTGTCCAGTCCCAGCGATAGTATCTTCTCTGGTCCGGATTATCTTCGGCATCAACAAGGACATCAAAATAATCGCCGTATTCCGGTATTCCTTCAGTCTTATAAACCGCTGCTATATCCAAAATATCTCCGGCAGGTTCGATTTTCTGGGGAATGGATTGGTAGGTATCACTATCAATGGTGACTGTCAAAGTATATGATTTTCCAACTTCCCCTTTTATGCCATTGGTTGACGTTTTATAAACCAGATCCAGATCTTCACCTGAAGGAATAAGTGTTTCCTTATTCCCCTCATTATCAGATATTTCCACCACAGCATCTTTTACGGGGACAAAGCCGGTTCCATCAGCCGAACTGAATTTCCTGGATTGTGTGATTTTAACTGTGTAAGGTCCGGGAGCCGTTGTTATTTGTCCTTCTATTACCAGTCTGGGTGTTTCATGACCGGAGTCAAGATCAAATTCATCCACACATCCGGAAATGAGGAATACCAGCGTAACATATATATTAATATTCTTCATGCTTGTTATGGTCATTTAGTCGGATCCCATTTGTATTCCATTTGAATAAGAATGCTTAAAACCTAATCCCAAAACTCTGGTTTTTCAGTTGTGCTATTTTCAATATTTTGACAATCATCAAACCATTTTGGCCTGGTTAATTGTCTGGTTATCTGATCATTATCGAAAAAGAATTCCCGGGAAACAATGTCTGAAGCACTAAATACACCAAGCACCCGTTCCGTACTGTCTGCGATATGATAAATATTGCCCTTAACAGAGGATGGGGCATTATCAAATATGCTTCCTGTTTTTTCGATTTGTTCTTTGGCTGAGTCCCAAAACGCATACACGTCTTTTGAAATGCTGTATTGATTTACTTTCAGGTGATGTTTCATGTAAAAAGTAAAACTGTTCACATCCACCTTTGCAATTGAAAAGTCACTAAGACGTGAGGTCTGGCTATCCGCTATTGTTATATCCCTGGAAAAGGTATTTACCCAGCACACACTGCAGCAATCCGGAGGAGGAATCAGGCATGTGCAACAATGATTTTCACAATATCTCCACCATTCCGTATGTATTTCATAAGTGCCTGTCCAATCCCAGCGATAGTATTTTCTGTTATCCGGATTATCCTCAGTATCAATGCGTATATCAAAGTAATCGCCGAATTCAGGCATTCCTTCGGTCATGTATGCTGCTCTCAGATCAAATATCTTTCCGGCAGGTTCGATTTTCTGGGGAATGGATTGGTAGGTATTTCCATCAATAGTAACTGTCAGTGTGTATGACTTTCCTGCATCCCCTCTGATACCGCTGGATGATGTTTTATAGACCAGATCCAAACCAGTTCCGGAAGGAGTGAGTGTTTCTTTATTGCCTGCATTGTCAGATATTTCCACTATGGCTTCTTTTACCGGGACAAAGCCGGTTCCATCAGTGGAACTAAATGCTCTGGATTGTGTGATTTTAACTGTGTAAGGTCCGGGAGCAGTTGTAATCTGTCCTTCTATTACCAATCTTGGAGTTTCATGACCGGAATCAAAATCAAACTCATCCACACATCCCAAACTGGAGATTACCGGTATTAGAAAAAGTGTCAGATTCTTCACCATTACCAGGACTAATTTTTAAGTTGAAAACAACAATTATGATCCATAATGTTTAGGGGCTAGATTTTGAAGTTATATGTCACCGAAGGAAAGATTGTCCCGAGAATAGAGACCTTTTTAGCACTGATTGATAAGTCGCTGGCCTTAGTATAAAAAACAGAATAAATATTCTTTCTCCCATATACATTGAACAATGAAAATATCCAGCTACTTTCCCAGGGTTTCTTTTTCTTCAGATTTGTTTCCAGTGTAATGGAAACATCCAACCTATGATAATCCGGTAGTCGATCTGAATTTCTTTGAGTAAAATCCGTTATCAAAAAGCTTTCGATTTTATATTTAGATGAAGGAGCTGTAAAAGGTCGTCCGGATAGATATTGGAAGTTGGCAGATATGTTCCACCTTCGGGAGAATTTGAAATTGGAGAGAAGATTTAAATTGTGCGGCCTGTCAAAATTTGAGGGATAATATTTGCCATCGTTGATTATCTCATCAGGATGAGCTCCATTCATGATCCTTTCCGACCTGGAATAGGTATAACTTAGCGAGCTGCTTAACCTGTCGGTTGTTCTTTCCAAATAAATTTCGGCACCATAAGCCCGGCTGTTTCCTGCAACTATATCCGCCTCCAATGTTTCATTCAACAAAATGGAGGCACCCTCTTTATAATCTATCACATTGTCCAGCTTTTTGTAAAAAACTTCAAAAGAACCTGCGATACCTTTTCCCGCCCTGCTAAAAATGCCCAATGACAGCAACCTGCTCCGGATCGGCCTGATGTATCCGTTGGAAGGTTTCCAGATATCAACAGGCGTTATCCCTGCCGTATTGGATAACTGATGCAAATACTGGTTCATGTTGCCATAGCCTATCTTGATATTTGTGTTTTGAGAAAGATTATATTTTATGGAAAACCGGGGCTCAAACCCCATGTAGTCCGCTATTGTGGACTTTTCATTGTAGAAAACTGTATCTATAATATTCTCTTCTACTCTTTGCGCTCCTTCCCGGTATACATATATATGATTAGGACCTTTCCTCTTGTAGATCGAAAAGTTTATTCCGGCCATCAGGCTGATGGCATCATTTACGACATACTCGTCATTGATAAAAACATGAGTTTCACTGGATTCTTCGGGCTCCGGACTGATCCTGGTTACATTGCTTGTGTTGGATGTTGGGCGCAGTTGGCCAATGCTGAAATCATATGAAATAAGGGATAATCCGGTCTGTAAATTGTGTCTGGCAACCGAATAATATATTGTGGATTTGATACCCTGATAATCGATCCGGTTGTCCAGCCTGAAATCATGATAAATTTTGTTTGACGCAGTATTAAACTTATATGCTGACGTGTAGGCCGTTAAGGAAACATGGAGATTATTTCTGAAGGAATGTTGGTATTTACCGGAAAAAAGTGTGGTTTCCCAGCTGTATGTAGTGTCCAGTGCAAACCTGAAGCTATCATAACTTCTATATGCCGAGAATGATAATACATCGCGGTCACTGAATTTATGCGATACTTTTATTGAGGTGTCATAAAATCCGGCAGTACTGTGCCTGACATCAGTATTTTTATATTTTTTTAAAAGCCAGTCAATATAGGACAACCTGCCACCGACGCTATAGGACGTCTGACCTTTCTTAAGCGGCCCTTCCATATTGAAAGAAGCGTCTATCGGTCCTGCGCTTCCTCCTGCTTTAAACTTCTCATCGTTTCCGGTTTTTAATGAAATATCCAACACAGATGAAGCCCGGCCACCGTAATTAGCCGGGATCCCTCCTTTATACAATTCTGCCCGCTGCAGGACGTCGGCGCTAAATGTTGAGAAAAACCCAAAGAGGTGGCTGACGTTAAAAACCGGTACATCATCCACCAGCACCAGGTTTTGATCCGGGGCACCTCCCCTGACATTAAAGCCGGAACTTCCCTCTCCTGTATCAGCCACCCCCGGAAGCCTGGAAATCGAATTCATCAGGTCAGGCCTTCCCAATAAAGCAGGGGTTTTTTTGATGAGGTTCAGGTTAAAGGATGTTTTGCCTGGAATGAGCCCATCTATTGCGGATTCCATCATGTCCCCTTCTATCGTTATAATTTCCAGCTGTATCGGATCTTCAAAGAGGTCTACATCCAGGTTGCCGTCTGACAGTATGAGAATTTCTCTTTCCTCTTTGTTCAGGCCCACATAACTTATTTCCACGGTATGTTCCCCCGATAAGATATCCATGGAGTAATTCCCGTATTGATCTGTGTTGACGTTTATTTCGGAATCTTTGAGATTGACAGAGGCTCCCTGAAGGAAAGCATCTTTTGTTGCATTCCTGATACGTCCTGACAGTGTCACTGTATCTCCCGGCTTAAACAGAGTCCTGTCACCGATTGTTGACACGTGGTTGTCATTGACTGACCTGGCCTCAACACGGTCAATCATTTTATCGTAAGTGGGATTTTTATACAACACAATTGAATTTTCTCCCGTCGGGAAAAAACTCATCTGTGTACCCTCCAGGTGATTTTGCAAAAACCGCGTGATGCTTTCCACACGAGTGGAAGGATGAACAGGGATACCGGATAACCAGTCTCCCAGGTAGAAAAAGTTTAAACCCTGTTCTTTTTCTATCTTTTTGATCTCGTCTAAAAGATTACTGGTTGAAGCCGGGTATTTATAGTATTTTTTTCCGGAGGGTTGACCAAATATTGAAGGACAAAGCGCCACAACTAATATGAAGGCCAAATGGAAACGATCCATTAATAATATTTGCTTTTGTAGATTATATAACACTTATCATGGCAGCATACCACTATGTAATTACACGTCGTTCTTACCAGTCATTTTTACAAGTATTTGGGAAGAAGTCCTGAAAGTACGAACGAATATGATCTTTGTGCAGAATAAATAGGATCCCATGATGATGCCCGGAAGATTTCTCCTTCATTGAAAAATAGTATTATCCAAATAACGTATTATAACGTAATTCCATTTAGTGCTAAATATTCTGGTTATTATTATACCGCTGTTTGAAAAATACCCTCTCTGGCTTAAGTCTTCCCGCATGGGGCTGGCAGGGTAGGAGCGACTTAAGCCTGAATACCATGAAATCCCAAAATGGCCCGGTTCTTTAAAAACTTCAAAGTATGATTTGAAGAAATACTGCATCACGAAAAGGATCTAAGATGCCTGCAACATGTCTGGTTCGTAGGGCCCTTCAGAACGCCACGGACAGAAGAGGGTTTTTAGGCACAAAGTAAGGGGTTCAAAGATGACGTTTTGATCTTGACTAATGTCATAGGAAACCGATCTCTTTTTCTCTAATTTGAAGCACACACTAATTATACTCCTATGAAACGGTTTTGCAATGTAATTATTCTCTTAACCTTGTTGTTCAGCACTGCGCTACTTCTGTCCTGTTTGCCTGATCTGATCGTTACACAGGCAGGCTACACTCCGGGTCAGCCCACCACCATGGATGTGATATCTTTTTCGGCAGAGATAGAAAACGCCGGATCAAATCCGGCGGAAACTTCAGAATTGAAGTTTTACCTGGGAAACTTCGAAGATCCATTTCGTCATTCAGTTCCATTTTTAGTGCCGGCATTAATGAATAATGAAACTCATATCTTCGAGCGGGATGCAACATTGGCACTGGCTGGAGATTGGGTGTTTACGGTTGTTGTGGACGAGGAAAACCTATTGGAAGAAGTCAGCGACCAAAATAACCAGGTTCAACGTAATTTTAAGGTCACAGATGCAGGTAGGAATTATGGAGCCCCCCTGGCGTTTCACAACCCGGATTTGGTTATATCCGAACTAACCTACTCTCCGGAAAACCCAACCACTTTAAGCTCAATCGAACTCACAGCAGTCGTAAGAAACATAGGCCGTGAAAGGGCGGAACCATTTTCGGTCAGGCTGGATATACAGAACATTGAGTTTCAGCAATATGAAATTGACGGTTTAGATGCCTCATCCTCCCGTACAATTGAACAATCATGGACGCCTTCAACAGGGGGTGATCATCTTGTCACTTTTATTGCAGACCATGGCAATGCTGTTTTTGAGGATAGTGATAACAATAACCGGAGAAGTATTACAATTCCGATTAACACCCCACCGGACTTGATTGTTGAGGAAATGGGATTCCAACCTGAAAATCCAACAGTAGGTAATGGGATGTCATTTAGAGCTCTCGTCAGGAATACAGGGGGACCGGTCACCGGCTCTTTCGATGTCGGGTTTAGATTGCAATCGGATGAAGATTCCCCCATTATGCTCGAGTCTTCCGCAGAGCTGGAGAACAACGCAGCCACTATTACGATGCCCTGGACCCCGACATCAGAGGGTAGCTACAATGTAATTGCGATCGCCGATGTAAACGCTTCAATCACCGAGTCAGATGAAGAGAATAATCAATCTGACCAGTTAAGTTTTGAGGTTTGTACACCTAATCCCTGTAGTGGTCTTTGCGGTCAAATGCCTGATGGATGCGGAAACGTATTGATTTGTGGTGAATGCCCTCCTGATGGTCCTGAAAATGTGGGATTTTGTTCTGGGTACTATTGGACTTATGAAGGATTAGTTGATAATCCTGGGACCTGTGCTGACACTCCTGATAATAAAGTAAAATACTACAGATTGCGCGTTTGCGCTACCGGACGAATAGCACCGGAGGGAAGAGGATTGGTCACATATAGCTCGGGTTGTACTTTCCCTACACTTGCAGTGGAGTTACAATGCCGGGGTTGCGACCCCTAAAGAATTGGGGATAGCAGGTCGTGGCGATATCAAGGAAGGGGTTGCATAGACCACTTCTGTTTGGTCATTCCTGTTTTTGCCATGATCGTATGCCAGACGTTGACGGTATGCCGGATTGCATTTGAGACTATCTCAGAGGACATATCCAGGATAGACTCGGTGTTTCCTTTTCTATAGATCCCTTCCAATTTCAGAAAGTGATTTTCATAAGTGTATCTGGCGATATCCCAAAAATACTCCGTTGTTAAGTCGACCATTTTAGGCTTGGCAAGCTTTGTCCTTAGTTGTCTGTGATTCCTTAAAATGTCTCTTTCTGTCTTGCTGTGAAACCTCGAAAGCGTAGGATAACCCAGTGACTTGAAATCAATTTTATGGCCAACATGGATCGGTGTGCACAAGTCAGCAATATGATGGCTGGCAATTCCCAGGAACATTCCCAGATTTTCGAGGAATTCCACCTCATTATATGCGTCATCGAGATCTCCCTTCAAATAGTCTTTGATGAATGATATTGATCCGTTTGCATGATCGACAGCGCGGGTTACGCAGCCATGATCCTTTTCAAAATCGCTATCCACGTAGCAGCGATGGACGAGCTGTTTTTGTTTGGAGCCGGCGGTAACCGGTTCCCACATTATCCTGAACTCATCAGAAAGTGTCGCGCCGGACTCCAGTCCTCCCCAGCGGGGAAGCAGAATGTGTCTTTCTTCCTGGCTTAGGCATGCCAACGAAATATTTGCCACTAAAACGTGTGTTTCACCAAGCATACAGCATTTCGAGCTAATTATTTGAAAAATACACTTTTTTCTGAAAGTTGTGGTGTTGGCCGGGACAGTTGCCCGGAGGGTCTTCACTCAAAATGACTCAAAGAAAATATTTCTTAAGATGTATGACATTCATTTGCGCAATAGTAACATCCGTTAGCTCGACTGTAACTCTCTTTAGCTTTATCAACAGCACTTTTACAGTTAGGAAATGAACCTAATATCAACTGATTTTCCGGATCTGGCATATAATCACATCCCTTGGTGGCATTGTGGACTTCATGATCACCATTGGATTGAGCGTTTTTGTTTACAACGAATCGATCGAATGTAAGAGACGTCCGTAGTTCACTTTGGTGAATATAAATCTCCTGAATGTGACCATTTTTGTCCTGGTAGAATATGTGTTGTGTGCCATTGGTTTTCCACTCATGACCTACTGGTCGTCCACGTAAACGCATAAATGGTGAATTGGCAGCGCCGATTGGCCAGTTGTAGCGCCAGCCAACACCACCTTTATATGATAATTCAGAAATATTTCCACCTGGATTTCGAAAAATAATATGTTGAGTGCCTCCGGTAATAGATGAATATCCAAATGGTGTGTTCAGCGCCAGGGGTGCGTTTCCGATATTGGTCAAATTATTATGTCTCCAACCTACGCCTGTCTTGTAATAAAGTTCATGTATTTTATCATCCATTCCTCGATAAATGACATGTTGAGTTTTGTCTACATCCCACGTATAACCCATAGGTGTTCCATGATTCGCCCGGGGTGTTCGTCCGGGATCAGCACTCATAAGATCATTATGACTCCATCCATTTTGTGTATCGTAATAGAACTCATGAATATGAAAATCCCTGCCCAGGAACAGGATATGTTGCGTATGATCTTCATCCCAGGTATATCCCCATGGATCGCTAATTGCAATTAAATTTCTGGTGAAACCGAACCGATCTGTCAATCGATTATGTGTCCATTCATTTCTTTGGGTAAAATAGAATTCGTGAATTTTCCCATCTCTTCCACGAAATACTATATGATGAGTGTCATCCACATCCCAGCTGTAACCCATAGGTACTCCGGTTGCCTTTGGAGATCTCAAAAGACGGCTAAGATTGGTGAACTTCCAATCCGCACCAGCAGTAGAAAGTTCAATAATATCATTTGCCCGACTCCGGTATACTATGTGTTGTGATCCGTCTGAATCCCATATGTAACTGCCGGGATCACTTTGGGCCTTGGGAGCCCGAGTGATTGAAGTTAAGTCACTATGACGCCAATCATCCGAACCCAATTGATTTGAGAGGTCGTGAATATTTCCTTCTTCTCCCCGAAATATGACATGTTGAGTTTGATCACGTTCGTCTACATAGGAAGTTGGTGTTCCTCTCGCCCGTAAATCTATTCCGGCTTTGCTAAAAAGATTCCTGCCTTTCCAGGGTTTTAACATCCACGTTGCAGCTTGTAAATCACCGAAAGTTGGGTATGGACTTCTGCCCATATTCTGGCAAGAATCCACTTTAGGCTTGATCTTGTTCTCTATTTCCCAATAATGCATTATTGATTTACAATCATAAGCGTGAATGGTTTTGCCGTTGGAACGGATTCCAAAATTTGTTTCGTCATTAACTCCTTCGGGACCAATCGTAACGAAATTATCTCGTTCCGGCCTCTGGTGTTCGTGGAAATATCCAAGTGCATGCCCAATTTCATGGGCGATGCTTTTGGCGTTGAATCTATGTGTCCCAAGTGCGCAGGAAATATTTTGCGGACCATTTTTCATCCCAACCCAACTCTCGCATTTTTCTTCATGCCGGACAAAGACCACATAATTATATTCATCACGCCTCGGGTAAAGATGTGCCAGTTTTGTAGAATTCCATCGATGAATACCTTTTATGATTATTTCGTGGTTTCCGGATCCGGGAGGAAAATCATTCCGATCAATTTCGTAGGGTATCCGGTTGCTGGGCCAATAAAAGTTTTCATTATTTCTAAGAAAAGCCATTATTACTGGGGTTGGTTTAAAATTTACCTAGGAGGTCTTCAGTAAAAAGGAATTTATGAAGGAATTAATTACGAGTCAATACCCATTTTCCGGTATTTTTAACTTAAAACTGAATTAGTTTCACAAAACAAAATGTCTGCTAAAACAGGAAATTTTTTGAAATTAAGACTCTTTCAAAACCTCCGAAACATTAATTTTTGAACTACGGACCCCTTGCCGGCTAAGTCTTCTTGCATATGCACGCAGGGTAGGAGCGACTTAAGTCCGAATACCATAAATCCCAGTATGGCCCGGTTCTCTAAAAACTTTCAAAAGTATGATTTGAAGAAATACTGCATCACGAAAAGGGTCAAAGATACCTGCAACATGTCTGATCCGTATAGCCTTTCAGAACGCTATGGACAGAAGAGTGTAGACAATATTGATATTGCCGTCTTTTTACCTGAAAAGATTTCTCCTACGTCGAAATGACTGAATCGCACAGACTGGGTTGCACAGACTGGGTCGCAAAGACTGAGTCGCATAGACTGGATCGCATAGATTGGATCGCAAAGATTGGGTCGCGGAGACCGGGTCACGGAGACCGGGTCAAGGATACAGCTTTTTAGAGGCTTTAACGTCTTAATTTGTCGGGACTCACATACAATCCATACATGGCTTCCGGTCATTTATCCTTCTCTTTCGGTCTCCTGATCCAGGCCAGTATGGATCTCTTTTCCTTCCTGGGAGGCCATTTCCTCCACGCAATGGATTTAGCTTTCTTTCGTTTGTATCGCTTTTCGGAAAATCCGGATTTGGACTTTATATTCCGTAATTTACCCTCAGGGAGTTCTGCAAGGGGCACTTCATTTTGCATCATCTCATCCTTGGGCGTATGATACTGCCGGCGTTTTTGGGGATCTATTTCCGTATTATCCAGCGGAATGTAACCTCTGTGAGCGCAATTCGCCAACAGCAGGATGATAACCAGTCCAAATATCTTCTTGAGCAAATGCATTACTATGCAGGTTAAACGCAATTTAAGCTTATCTGCGGGATTTAGGGCATTTTGATGTGGTTTCGGAGGCTGCAAAATGTATACCGGATCATCAATTATACATCATGACAATCCTGATCTTCAGGGCTGATCATTGTCATATTTCAATCAAATCGTTATATTGAAATTCATCCGCACATTAACCCCAAAAATGATATGGCACGGAAAAGAGTTATTATTCTGGGAGCAGCAGGACGTGACTTCCACAATTTCAATACGTTTTACAGAGATAATGATGATTACGAAGTTGTGGCGTTTACTGCGGCTCAAATACCTGACATCGAAGATCGTACTTATCCTCCTGAATTATGTGGAAATCTGTATCCTTCAGGGATCCCAATACATGCCGAGGAAGATCTCTCAAAGTTGATCAAAGACCTTTCGGTAGACGAGTGCGTATTTGCCTACAGTGATGTCAGTTATCAGAAGGTAATGTCCGAGAGTGCTGCCGTAAATGCGGCAGGAGCGAGTTTCAGGCTGCTTGGTCCGAATGATACAATGATCCGAAGTACAAAACCGGTTATATCCGTATGTGCTACCCGAACGGGCTGTGGTAAAAGCCAGACTTCCAGGAGAGTGATCGAACTCCTGATGGAAATGGGTCTGAAAGTCGTGGCGATCAGACATCCAATGCCATACGGTAAGCTTGAAGAGCAAATTGTCCAGCGATTTGCGACAATTGAAGATCTGAAGATGCACAAGTGCACGATCGAGGAAATGGAAGAATACGAACCGCATGTTACCCGTGGAAATGTGATCTATGCAGGCGTGGACTATGAGGCCATTGTCCGGGCGGCAGAGAATGATCCTGACGGTTGTGATGTGATCGTGTGGGACGGAGGCAACAATGATTTCTCTTTCTATCACTCGGATTTATATATCGTAGTAACAGATCCGCACAGGGTAGGACATGAGAAAAACTATTATCCCGGTGAGATGAATGTGAGGATGGCGGATATGATCATCATTAACAAAATGGACTCAGCTTCGCGTGAAAAAGTAGAGCAGCTGAAGAAAAACATTGCCGAACTCAACCCAAATGCTTCTGTGGTAGAGGCAGATTCGGAGATCACCGTTGACAACCCCGAAATAATCAGAGGCAAAAATGTGCTTGTTGTCGAAGATGGACCCACGTTGACCCATGGTGGTATGAAAATCGGCGCCGGCATTGTAGCCAGTGAAAGGCTTGGCGCTAAATCCCTGGTAGATCCAAGACCGTTTACCACCGGTAAGATCACGAAGACTTTTGAGATATACCCCGATATTGGTGAATTACTTCCTGCGATGGGTTATGGAGAAGAGCAACTGCGTGATCTGGAGTCTACGATCAATGCTACGGATTGCGATAGTGTGGTTATCGGCACTCCAATTGATCTGGGCAGGGTCATCAAAATTAACAAACCTTATACGAGGGTCAGATACAACCTGAAAGAAAGGGGAGAAGGTCTCGAGGTTCGTCTGAAGCAATTCGAACTGATAACTACCTGATATTGTGAGACAGCCGGTCAGTGATGTCCGGCAATTTTCAGATCACAACCGAAGGAACACTTGTTCTAATCGCAGGCGCATCCGCTCGTTTCACGACAGAGTTGCCCCTCAGGTATACAGCTGTCACCACAGGCCGTTTCACCCTGTCCGCATGTTACGCAGCAGCCATCGTCATCAGTGGTGCAAAATGTTAACAAAGAGAATGATGCAATTACCAGAAAAAGTCTTAAAGTTTTCATGAGTTTTCCCTTCCATTAAATAAGTAAGTATCAATACTAATTTAGACATACGGTTCCAATAAGGCGGCCATATCAAATAATTATTTTCCATTAATCAAATCACCGGGCGGTATTATTTTGGACTTGATATCAAAGCAATTATATTGGGAGCAAAATCAGATTAAGATCTAAAAAATGGAAGCATCAAGACGAAAAAGCATCAAGAAAATCGGCTACACTGTGATTGGAGCGCCCGCCATCCTCAGCGCGGGGTCATTGCTTCATTCATGCTCAAAACCTTCTTCAGCGGATAAATCGGAATCCGAAATCGATGCCTCTTCAATGTTTTTCTCTATTTCCCTGGCACAGTGGTCACTTCATCGCGCATTTTTTGACGGTACACTCAAGGCAATTGATTTTCCTTCAATCGCACGAAAAGAATATGGAATCGATGCAGTGGAATATGTGAATGCATTTTTCTTTGATAAAGCCAGGGATACGGAATTTTTAACGGAATTGAAAAACCAATGTGACAGTGAAGGGGTCAGAAGCCTTTTGATCATGTGTGACCGGGAAGGTAATCTTGGTGATCTTGATGATGCTGCAAGAAATACGGCTGTTGAAAATCACTACAAGTGGGTAGATGCCGCTAAATTCCTTGGATGCCACTCCATCCGTGTAAATGCAGCAGGGGAAGGAACAGCGGAAGAGGTGAAAAGTGCGGCAATAGAGGGTCTTGGAAAACTCACGGAATACGGTGCCCAAAATGAAATAAATGTTATTGTCGAAAACCATGGGGGGTATTCCAGTGACGGGAGCTGGCTATCGGATGTGATCAGGAGCGTAAACAGTCCTTTCTGTGGTACGCTACCTGACTTTGGTAACTTCTGCATTGAAAGAGGAGAAGATGGCTGTATCAATGAATACGACAGATACCTGGGAATGGAGCAACTCATGCCTTTTGCCAAAGGGGTTAGCGCAAAGTCACATGAATTTGACGAGAGTGGAAATGAGATCTACTCTGATTACAGTAAAATACTGAAGATCGTCAGGGATGCAGGGTTTAGAGGGTACATTGGCATCGAATATGAAGGCAGTAAACTTTCCGAAAACGAAGGAATCAAGGCTACAAAAGCACTACTGGAGAGAGTTGGTCCCGGGATATCAGGTTCATAAATTTCAGATCATTTCCACAGGCTAATATTTTCGACCTGGCAAGAAATATTGGCATTGTTCTTGCGTTTTGATCTAAAGTAACCCTTAGAAAAGCACAAGTTCTTCCGGTTCATGTATGAAAAATTCCCGTTCACTCATATTACTTGATTAAATACCATCAAATACAGAAATAATTATATCTTTGAATAGTGGTTCTAAAAAAAGTTATGAATTATATTGAATTATTGATATCTGAATGTAGGACTGCAATAAATAAATTTTAAACCTTAACTAGTCCAATTAAAAATATGAAACCGCTGGCATTGTCAAACACAAAAACAAATCAGAAACCATCCCTAACCGGGATCATCGCAAAAGGAATGTTCAAAATGAGCGTTTGCGGGTTATTATTCGTGTTGAGCGCATATCTGATTGTAGGATAGCTTAATCTCAAAAAAACTAATACTTCATATCATTAAACCATCATGCCAGGAGGTGTGATGGTTTTCTTATGTCTTTTCGCCGGGGACTTATTTCACTTGCCCCCTGGACAAATTCACTTCAGGAATGGGGGTTGAATTTCCGAATAGCGCCTTCGGGAATTGGTCAGAAGTCGCTCCCTCCGAATTTGCCACCTATATCAAAGGCCTCGATGAGGGTTTGATTGATCACCTTGGCGCTGCCATTTGCAACGAAATCCGGATTCCATCTCATTTTTTTGCCGTCATAGGCGTATTCCATCAGGCGCGCGTTTGATCCCCTGGGTGTCTTTCGTGTGTCGAATCTTTGTTTGAGTTGTATGTTTTTGAGTGTCACCCTGTACTTACCTTCGTCAAAATCAACAATTAGCGTTCCGTACGTATCCCGCTCAACAAGGTATTTTTCAGCCGTTTTTTCCGACAACCCATTACTCAGGTAGTCATTCTCGATGACCCTGGAGGTCCCTGCAATTCTCACATCTTTTTCAGAATCTATTGATTCAAAAATGTCGAGTTCCATAAACTTCTCCTTCATTTGTTCTACAGTCAGAACGGATGCATATACCTTTTGCCATGTAATGTTATTGCCGTCAACTTTCATGTATTGCAGTTCTTCTTCCTGGGCGTGAAGGGTGATCATGCAAAAAACGAATACAATTGAGTACAGTGATTTCATCTGAATATCTTATTAATTGTTTAAAACACAAGTTAGTATTATTAACGATTAATTGCATGTCCATATTTCAATTTCGATTCTTCGGATATCCAATGCGAAATATGACAATTGAACTAATGTATTGATTTACAGAGGTCTATCAATATGTTAAAATTAATTTCCGAAGATTTGTGGATTTTAGTGCAACCTTTATGATCCTTGTGACATCTTTTTACATGAAAAACTGGCCGAAACGGGTAACCTTTCGACATTAAATCAGTAATACTCATAAGGTCAAAACTTTTAAAAACCTATGTTGAACCTATTCAAGAAAAACAAAAAGAAGGGATTTAAGGCACATTGTGACTTAAGTCGTCAACCCCTGGACAGGGCGTCGACCTATCTTCTTACCACTGCGGAGATCATATCATCAAAGAAGTTTTGGGATAATAAAATGACCGAGCCCGATACAATGACCTACACTGTGGCTCATTTCAAAACCGGCGACAAGACTGCTATGAATATCAGGAAGATGATCTTCGAAAAATATAGTAAGGAAGACAAGCATTGGGCTGTTTCCGATTCGGAAATTCACCTGTTTGATTCTGTTGATCAGACGGTGGCGAAAGCCCGTGGTGACGAATGGTGGGATAATGAAGGGAATTATTCCATACCTGAAAATGGAAGCTCACTTGCAAGCCTGGGAGAAGAAAACTTTGAAGAAATCAGAACTTATGCGGTAATGGAAGCCGGGAAGGCCCAGGTTCCGGCATAAAGTTCTTAATTCATATATATAAGGCCTGGTTCACATTTTGATGAATCAGGCTTTTTTATTTCCAGACCTCCGAAATTTCAAAAATTTCGGAGGTCTGGAATTTCGGAGGTCTGGAAATTGTCATTCCATACTTTTCAGGGCCTTCCTTACCTCACTTTTCAGTTGACTGGAATAAACATTGGAGGCAAGGATGATCCCATCGCCGTCTACAATGAAATATGTCGGGATTGCCGGAACCCGGTAGCTCCTTACCAGTGACTTGTCTTCATCCCAAACATTTTTCCAGTTCAAACCCCACTTGTCTATGGCTGCCCGCCATTTGCTTTCATGCAGGTCATTGCTGATGCCAATGATCTCAACATCCGCACGACTGTAGGAATCGTACAAAGGCTTTAAGGTGGACTTCACCGACTTGTAACATGGCCCGCACCAGCTCGCCCAAAAATCCAGGATGATGACTTTGCTGTCAATTTTGTCCACGGAGACCAATTCCCCGTCTATACCCAGTAGTTCAAATTCGGGGATCTTATCACCAACCTGCAGACTTTGTGCGTAGGCGGATAAAGCGCCAACAAGAAGCAGTGAAAAAATATATGTTTTTCTCATTTGTTATTCATCTTTCAGGCATTCCACGGGATTTACAATTGACGCCCTGAAAGTTTGATAGGAGATCGCCAGTAGGGTAAGTACCGCAGCCAGTATTACGGGTGCAACAATTACCATAACCGAAATGTTCGTTCTGTAAACAAAATTTTCAAGCCATCCGTCCATCAGCCAGTAAGTCATGGGCAATGAAATAACAAATGCAATCACAATCAATATCAGGAATCTGTTGCTCACTAATAGCCAGATATTTTGGGTTGAAGCCCCCAGCACCTTTCTGATCCCGATTTCTTTGATCCTGGTCTCTATCACAAAACCAACCATCCCGATCAGTCCCAGACATCCTATTACAATGGCAATGACCGTGAAAACTTTGATCATCGTGCTCAGTCGCTGTTCCTGTTGGTACTGATCATTGAACCTTTCGTCCACGAAGCGGTAATTGACCGGATTCTCTGCGTCGAATTGTGCCCAGGTCTCTTCCACATGCTTTAAAGTACTTTGTATGTCCGAGGGCCTGATCTTTAGCGAAATGACATTTCTGAAGCCATCACGTTTCAGCAGTACCATCGGTACGATCTGTGAGTGCATGGATTCAAAATGAAAGTTTTCCATTACACCCAGTATCCTACCAATTCGATAGGTTTGACCGGTCTGATTTGTTTGCCCGTTATACCTTCCATACGACAATCTCCGGCCAACGATATCATTGGGATCATTAAATCCAAATGCTTCGGCTGCTGCCCGGTTGATGATGTAGTACCCCACTGAGTCCGAGTCCATATCCTGCTCGCGGGTAAAATTTTCACCGGCGATCAACGGTATTTCATAAACCTTTAAAAAGTCTTCGTCCGCACCCACCATCGGGAGCCGGAAATTGGAAGGCACAAGGGAGTCTCCTTTAAAAAATGCTGATCCTGCGCTGTCCGCCAACCTTCCGGTAGGAATGCGTGATGAATATGCGGCGCTCTCCACATTCGGATGATTGAGCATCTCCCGTTTGAACACATCGAGGTTGTTGATGTTTCGGGAGAGCCCCAGGAAAAGGATCTGCTCTTTCTGATAACCAGGATTCGTATTTTGTATGTACTTCATTTGCTTTTCAATTACCAGAATGCTGAATATCAAAGCAATAGTCACGACATATTGAAATGTCACCAGCCATGATCTGAAGTTCCATTTACTGGCATTGATCACCTGCTCCCCTTTCAGGGCTTGCACAAGATTCATTTTTGATAAAAAGAAGGCAGGGTACAATCCCGCTACAAATCCCACCATGATCAGCAACACGATCAATCCAATCAAAAGATCCAGTTGAGCTATGGGATTGAAAACCAGGTTTTTATCCACAAATTCGTTAATGTAAGGCAGGCCCAGGTAAATGAATAAAATGGCCAGCGGAAAGGAGATTACGGCAACCAACGTAGATTCTGTCAAAAACTGGTTTACCAGCGATCTTTTGTAAGCGCCTACCACCTTGCGGACGCCCACTTCCTTCGTTCGCCGGGAGTAATGCGAGGTAGCCAGGTTCATGTAGTTGACACAGGCAACCAGCAGCAGCAAAATTCCAACAATACTGAAAATGTAAACCTGTTGGATGGAACCATTTGTTTCGTATTCACCTTCGAGATTGGACCTTAAATGAATATCCAGCAGAGGCTGAAACGAGAAATCATAGAAATCTCTTGCTTCAGCGCCACTTCGAAAAGTACCGATGTATTTGTCCCAGAACTCATCATTCACCTGGTCCGTGAATTTGGGAATATCGGTGTTTGGAGACATCCTTACAAACGTCATCCAATTGTAGTTACCACCGACATTGTTTGCTGCCTGTTCTCCCATGATCATCTCCACAAACCGAATGGGTGCGAGGTAGTCGAAATGAAAATGCTGTTGGTCAGGCATATCCTCCATTACGCCCGTTACTTTGAAAGAAGCCGATTGACCGCTTCTCGAAAGGGTGATGGTCTCACCTAATATGTCCTGATCTTTCCAGTCATTTCCAAAGATCTTTATTGCGGTCTCTTCTGTCAGTATTAAGGAGTAAAGATCATTCAGAGCCGTTTTGGGATCACCAATAATGAACTTGAACGAAAAAATATCAAAAACATCATCATCAGCGAAGATCACAGGTTCCGCCGGGAATTTCTGTTCCTTATACTGGAGATCGGGGAAAGCCCAGGGAAAGAACCTTGTCGCGTGAGTAACATCTGAATAATCTTCCTTTAGCCGCCTGGCATGTCCAGCACTGGCGAATGCCCAATGCCGGCTGAGTGTGCCTTCGGAAGTGTAGTTCTTCACGGTTACCCGGTAGATGCTTTCAGCATGCTCGTGGTTCCGGTCGTAGCTGAATTCATCAATCACGAAAAGCGCGATCATTACGAACGCTGCCAGGCCGGTTGATAGCCCTATTACATTGATTACGGTACTGGATCTATATTTTAATAAATTCCTGAACCCGATTTTTAAGTAGCTTTTAAACATGGTCGTTTCTTTTTCTATTGAATCCTGAGTTTTTGGTTTTTTCATCATACTTGGCCGGAATAATCTGACGATCTGCCAGTTGTACCAGCTGCGTGCCCTCATGGATGGAGAGCCACCGGACAAGATCCTGAATTCCTCTTCGAGATCACCCTGAATGTCCTCATAGTAGTCGTCCTTACAAAACCACTTGAGAAATTTGGTTGACCAGGCAGGAGGATGTGATTTCAGGTTGTCCATTATTTATCAAAATCAAAGGCTACATTGGGGATAGCCTCCCAAAGTTGCATCCTTGCGTCCTTTGAATATTCCAGCGCTTTTTTTCCGTATTTAGTCACCCGGAAATACCGTTTTCGTTTGCCTCCCCTGATGGCGGTAGATTCTCCGAAATTCGATTCCAGATAGCCTTTCTTTTCCATTCGCCTGAGGGCAGTTTGGAGGGCGCTGACACTTACTTTTCGTTTTAGTCTTGATTCGATCTCCTGCCGGATAGATACACCGTAGGCTTCATTGTACAGGATTGCCACAGTCAGCAGGACGATTTCCTCAAATTCCCCTAATTGATATTCTTTCATACCGGATGATCATTTAATTTCTAATTGTAAATAAAATGATAAAATTCCTAAACGTAAATAAAATAAAATGGTTTTCTCATTTTCCTGATCAGACTTTATTTAATACGGGCCTGTAACTTTTGCGGGAATAGGGAGTATTACTATCGAACAAAGCCAAAAACTCATGAAGAAAAACATTTTTATCTGGTTGTTGATTTTCGTCTTTATCAATACAGCTTACGGTCAGACAAAAGACGACAAGGCAAAAGGGCTTAAGAAAATTTCTCAGGACAGAAGAGAAGACGTTTCAAATTTCACGCAGTTGTCATCACTTGCCGAACTCACGGACCTCTGTGAATTAAGTGAGCTTTCCGAATTGGGAGTGGATATTGGACTTTCTGTTGTGGAAAACATAGATATCAGTCAGTTGTCAATTGAAATGGCGGATTTGAATCTTGAGTTGACAGAATTGAATATTGATCTGAAGGACCTTCATATCGACATGATGGAACTGCATGAGGAGCTGATGGACCTTGATATCGATATTGACTTTGAACCCATGGTCAGGGACTTAAATGAGCTTTCGGAAAAAGCCTTAAAAAGAAAAGCCAGAAAACCCGAACAATAGAGTCACTAGGGTAGATTGAATTGGTATTTGTTTTTCTTCTCATGGGGGACGTCAGTCCCCTTTTTTCGTTTCAATGGTTATTGTCATAAACCGTGCGATCATTAATCATGCATCGGTCTAACCAAGATCATACGCTGACGGAAATGAGATAACTATCTTGTTCATGCTTACACACCATCCTTGATATGAAAAATATAGTTGACCTTCGTGACCTGATGCTGGAACAGCTCAGGGACCTCTATCATGCTGAGTCGCATGCCTTGAAAGAACTATATGGCATCACGGAGCGCGTGACGGATATTGGACTACAGAAAGTTGTTAAATCCTACCTTGAATTGCACGAAGATCAAATTATGAGATTGCGTCAGGTATTTGAAAAGCAATTTGAACAGAAGAGAGGAGAGGAGTGCTGGGCCATGGAGGCAATGGTCTCCAATGTCCACGTTCTGGCGCTTCGATGTGAAGATGCTGAAGTAAGGGATGCTGCGCTTATCACCTCCCTGCAGCACATTATCCATTATAAGATTGCAGGATACGGAGCAGTGACGACCTATGCCAGGGAATTGAACCTAAGGGATGAAGCAAGGATTCTTCATGAATCCCTGGAAAACGAAAAAAAGTTTGACCAGGAACTTGCAACACTAGCGGATTCCAGGATCAATGTAAAAGCAATCGACGCCTAATTGTACTTGTTATAATATTCCATGGCTTTTGGAATATTCTTTTTCAGATCCGATATTCTTGTGTCATGTGAAGGGTGTGTAGACAAAAATTCCGGTGGTGAGTCTCCTCCTTCGCCGGCCATGCGCTCCCAAAATGCCGGAGCAGCATTTGGATCATAACCTGCCATAGCCATAAAGTATAAGCCCATTTCATCTGCTTCGGACTCGTGCTTTCTGGAAAATTTAAGGATACCCATTGACGTGACGGCCCCTGCGCCCTGCATGATCATTTCTCCTGTTAATGTGGAAGCGCCACCACCCAGCGCAATTGACACAATACTCAATCCTGTTTGGGCGGCCACTGTCTGGCTTACCCGCTCTCTTCCATGATTTGCAATTGCGTGCGCTATTTCATGGCCCATGACAACCGCAACGCCGGTTTCATCCTGGCAGATCGGCATGATACCGGTATAGAACGCAACCTTGCCTCCGGGCATACACCAGGCGTTGGCCGTTTTGTCGTCTTCGATCAAGTTGAACTCCCACTCATAGCTGGTAAGGTAGTTTTCCTTGCCCAGGTCTTTAAAATAAACTTCTACGGCCTTTTGTATCCTGCTACCCGCCTTTTTCACCATTTCCACCTGGTTACCTTCCGTGATGACAGTTGCGGTCTCTTTTACTTTTTTGTATTCATCAAAACTCATCGGAATGATCACATCGTTTGAGATGAGCTTAAGCTGCGTCCTGCCAGTCACGGGTACCCGGGCACACTGAGAAATAAATATCACAGGAAGAACAAGAAGTAGAATTGATTTGCGCATGATCTGATTTTAATTGCACTAAATATATTAAAATGACATCCGATTAGTGTAATTGGTTTCCTGATTGTTCAATGAAAAATTAACGATATGAAGATCACTTTGTTATTCGCCTTGCTATTTGCCGCATCTTCCGCTTATTCTCAAGAACTTTCCGAAATGGATTCAGCCCGGTACTTTGATTTTTGGGTGGGTGAATGGACTGCTTCATGGGATGAAGGGGACGGTGTAAAGGAATTTGGGACAAACACTATCACCAGGGATCTTGATGAAAAAGTTATCGTCGAACAATTCCGGATCCTGGACGGTCAAAATGCCGGTTTTAAGGGGACCAGTATTTCAGTTTTCCAACCTGGTCTGAACAGGTGGAAACAGGCATGGGCCGACAGTCAGGGAGGCTATTTTGATTTCACAGGTGACTTCGAAGGTGAAAAGAGGATATTCAAAACCAGCATGGTCGAGCAGGGTGACAAAAAGATCCGGCAACGAATGGTTTTTTACAATATAAAAGCAGATTCCATGACCTGGGACTGGGAGAGGACTGAAGATGGTGGTGAAACATGGATACTGAGCTGGAGAATATTTTATAAGAGAAAAACCTAGTCCTCTTTAATAAATACACCAAAGTACGGAATGTTCATCGCGTAATACCCAAATCCGTTTTCCACGTTTGACGGATGATTGATCGGCTCTCCTGTTGCGGACGCTATGATCCCTCCCGTTCTTTGTCTGGCATCAAGAAAGCGGTAATAGCCCTCATCAACATTGATCAGTACGAATATTACCGTATCTCCCGGGTCTTCAAAAAGTTGAATTTCTCTTTTAACTACATCACTTTCAAATGTAATATCGGCATGAAGTTTTGTAAACAGGATCTCATTTTCAAAATCCCGGTCAAAAACCGTTTGTGTCGTATCTATCTCCACATGCAAACTATCATCCACAATATCTATATCCAAAACTTCGTCGAGTGAGAGTCCCCGAAAAGTATTGGCCTGGGCTATGTACCAGTTCGGACCATCCGGATCGGTAAATTCGTAGTGCAGGAAATAAGAGGTATCCTGGCCTTCAACCCTTTCCTCTACCGAGACATTTTCATAAGGGACCCGGGATGTCAAATAGGTTTCTGCGCTTATGGTCAGTGCAGTGGTAGAATCGAAGACGCTCAATTCGAAGAACTCACCTACTACCGGATTTGATATTTGTCCTATAAAGATCCCTGGTACTATATTTTCCAGCGTGTCATTGTCTGACCCTGAATGAACCACCACAAGCGCATTCTCGACGAGTAGTGTTCCCACAAAATCCTCCTCAAGACTTTCAAAGTTATCCGGCGCCAGGGCGGAGAAGCTTTTGCTGATCGTAACAATCAGGAAACTATCAGGTACAAACTGGGATCCGATGACCAGTCGACTTTCCTGTGGTTTGACGTGGATCAGCAATTCCTCCGGAGAACAGGCGATGGTTACGATTGATATAAAGATCAGCAAATACTTCATGTCTAAAAGCTAAAATTGTATGAAATACTGGGCAAGGTTCCGAAAATTCCGGGCTGCACATACTGGAAGGCCCTGCCATTGGAGGAGATACTCACCTGGTAAGGTGAGGCCCGGTTGTAAAAATTATATATACTAAACTGCCATTCTCCTTTGAAACGCCTCTGTTTTTTGGATTTGATAATGAAATTCAAATCAAGACGGTGAGAAGGAGAAAGCTTAACGGCATTTCGCTTTGAGTAGATGGGAATGATCTCGACGGAATTGAGTGTAGCATCCGTGACCAGATACTGACCCGTCTGCGGTGTAAAGGAAGCCCCGGAAGTGTACACCCAGACCCAGGAGAATTCCACACGATCGGAAAGCGGAAGCATACCGACGAACGAGACATCATGGCGCCGGTCGTATTTTGCCGGATAAGACAAGCCGTCATTTAACTCCGGAAATTGCCGGTCCGTCTTGCTGATAGTATAGGACAGCCATCCGGTCAATTTGCCAGATCTTCGCCTGGCCAAAAACTCCATGCCCAGGGAGGTGCCATCTCCATTCACCAATTCTTTTTCAAAATTGTCATTCAGCAACAACCTGGCGCCTTCGCGGTACTCGATCAGGTTTGACATGGTCTTGTAATACCCTTCCAGGGAAAGGGTCAGGTTGAGAGCAGGGAGTCCGCGAAATAAACCCAGTGACCATTGATGAGAAGTCTGTGGCCGTATCTCTGAGGTCACGGGGTACCACAGATCTGTCGGCAGTACGATTGATGACGAACTCACCCGATGCATATACTGCCTCATAAGCGAGTAACCGGACTTTACGGAGGTCAGATCGAATAATTCGTAGCTGGCGGTAAGACGAGGCTCTACCCCCA
This sequence comes from Cyclobacteriaceae bacterium, assembly GCA_028278225.1. Lineage (GTDB taxonomy): Bacteria > Bacteroidota > Bacteroidia > Cytophagales > Cyclobacteriaceae > JANQEU01. The sequence continues at coordinate 29,798 of JANQEU010000045.1, read as the reverse complement.
TGTAAAATCCACCCCGGACATTGGATGACGATAGGCGAAGGCCATAATAAGATGTGAATTTTGGAGTGATCTTGTGCTCTTTTCCTGCGTACAGGGCTATTTCCTGGGTATGCAAAAGTGCTCCTTTTCTTGACCTCAGGAAATCCGAAATTTCTCCACCGGTATTGATTACATTAGGGCGAAAGTTGTGGAATATCATATCAAAGCCGAAATCCAGTCGCTCATCCGGCGATTTGAAATATTCCCATTGACCTTTGATACCAAAATCCTGGATTTGGGAACGGATCAGTAATGAGTTGTCAACAAAATCACCTTCTATATCATATTTAAATCGAGTTTGTAGAACCGTAATATTTGAGAAAAGCCTTTCATCAGGATAAATGTGATTCCATCTGATCGTCGAGGTGAAATTTCCGAGCTGAAACCCGAATGTGAGCGGCTCAAGGTCATCATTTTCCGCTTCTCCTTCTTCATCGATTCTTAATACGTCGTTCCCAAAATAACCACTGAAATAAATTCTATCACGATCAGTGATCTTCACACTGGATTTCGCATTCAGATCATAAAAAAAATAGGGTAGAGGTATCCCCACAAGCCCCAGCACCCTATCGATGTATGTCCTTCTCCCGGCAAGCATAAAAGTTGCCTTGTCGCGTACGATAGGTCCGTCAATGGTGAACCTTGATGTCAACAGACCTATTCCTCCGCGGCCATCTATTTTTTGCGAATTACCTTCCTGCATCCTGGTATCCATGACGGCGGAAAGCCTTCCACCGTAGTCAGCAGGAAATCCTCCTTTCGTAATGGTCACATCAGTCAATGCATCTGTATTGAAGACCGAGAAGAATCCAAACAAGTGACCCAGATTGTAGATCGTGGCGTCATCCAGCGTTACAAGATTTTGGTCATCAGTCCCACCCCGAACATACATGGCGGTTGTGCCTTCTCCGCCGCGCGTTATTCCCGGCATCAGTTGTGCGACTTTAAGGATATCTGCTTCACCGCCAATACTGGGAATCGTGATGGCCTCTTTCGGGGACAGATTGAAGACGCCCATCTGTGTGGATCTTACCTCTTCCTGAATCAGATCCCGATCTGCATAGACCTTTACCTCACCAAGGACGGAAGTTGATGTCGGCAAATAGAAATCCTTTCGGAGATTGCCGGCTAGTGTTATGACCTCCTCATGAGTATCATATCCTACATAGGAAACACGAACAAACAGAGAATCACTTTCGGTTGTAAAGGAATAGAATCCAAAAACGTTGGTTATCACTCCTTTCCCTGAGTAGACATCCTGAATGGTGACCCCTATAAGTCCTTCTTTGGAATCATCATCAAAAACATATCCACTGAGCGTATGCTGTGCCATACCGGGTATTGATGCAATGATTAATATGATGAGAAATCGGTATCTCATAATCCCATTCTTATTCCAAATGCTCCACCCTTTAGTCTTCCTTTAGTCCGGTAACCATCAAAATTGTATATCCCGTATCCGCCATTCCATCCGATCTTGAAGTAGGTGGATCTCCAAAGCCTTACTTCAAATAACAATGGGATTGTTACGTGGGAGTTAAGATTGCGATTGGAGAAATACTTAATTTCTTCATTGGCAGATCGCTCATGGTGTGATCCGGATATCTGAAAGCCTACATTTAATTTCAAGCCTGTTCTCAGTTTTAGAAATCGACGATTGACAATGAAATAAGAATAACCGGCACCAAGCTGAAAAAATTCGTACCGGCCGATAAGATCATTTCGACTTGAATCCAACTCCCAACGATACCAATCAAGATCAATTGATTGATTTTGAAATGAAAATACGAGTTCATGGCGATGAAACAAACTGTCATGTGAATGGACATGGAATTCAAACCCGAAAACCGAACTATTGAGTGAACCAAGCCACTCAATGGAATCACCTTGTGGCTGGGAAAGTATATTCCCGAAATTGAAACTCCCGGACAATGAATTGAAACCATCCTTGTCGAAGTCAATGGATGCAGGTGATATTATTACGTCCAGAGATGAGAATCTGAGACTGTCAAATATTTGCCCATGAGTATCCACGGAAATATGAAAAACCGCTATCAGGAGGAGAATATTCCTAGGACTTCGTAATGGCATGGATGAAACAAATCACGGTTTGTAGTTTCCCTCCGTCTAATCGACAGACTCAATTACATCAATAGCTTTTTGTAGCTTTTTATCCAAAGTCCATAGGGCAAGGTTATTTTGAAGAGCTGCTGCCAGAATGTAGCAATCCATCAAACCAACTCCCATCGAAAAAAATTTGTACCTACTGGACAAATTCCCCGCTTCAATGAACAATCGGGTTTCATCTACTTTGGGCAGGTTTTCCCAAAATAGATTTATAATCTCCCTCTCCCGGTCATTTCGGACACCCTGCAACAATTCCCCAAAAACGGCACTTACAGCATATACATCCTGATCTTTGAGATATTTTTTCAACATTTCGGAAAGACCAGGATCGTCCTTTCTGAAGTAAGAGATCCAGACCGAAGTATCAACCAGGATCATCGATTACGATTGAGATCCCGGATGCCGTAAGCAACAAAATCCTCATTGAATGAAAGAGGATCTTTTTCCACCTCATCTATCAGTCTGTTTATTTTTTGATTGGAGAGATAAGACTTCAGCGCAATGATGATACTCTCGGTAATGTTCTTTCCTCCTGTTGTTTTCCTTACCTTTTCAACCAATTCATCAGGGATCAGTGCAGTGACTTTCATGTCTTTTCTGTTTTTGCAAAAATACGATCATTGATCGTATAATGCAAAACTAAAATCAGCCAGTGAAGAACTCACCTGAGAAAATCAATCAGTCGGGGACATGTTATTTTCTATCCTTCATAAGACAATCGATAGATTGCACCTCCTTTATCATCTGAAATCAACATTGATCCGTCATCCAGCTGAAGGATGTCAACCGGACGCCCCCAGGCCCTGTTAGTTTCTTTGATCAGAAAGCCGTCGATAAATGTTTCATACGATACCCCTTTGCCATCTTCCTCTTTTACAACTGTAATCTGGTGGCCTGTATGGCCGGCGTCAGCCGTACGGTTCCAACTGCCATGCTCCGCTATGAAGATCATATTTTTGTACATTTCAGGAAACATATTTCCCGTGTAGAATTTTAAGCCGAGGGGTGCGACATGGGGCCCCAGGTTTTGGGCCGGCTCCACAAAATTGGCGCGAGGGTACTTGTCACCAAACTCCGGATCTTTAATATCTCTGCCATGCCAGTAGGGATACCCAAAATGCTCACCAGCTTTTGAAACCTTGTTTAGTTCGCAGGGAGGGATTTCGTCTCCCATCATATCTCTTCCGTTATCGGTAAACCACATTTCTCCGGTTTCGGGATGCCACGTGAATCCTACAGTGTTTCGCACACCATGAACGTACACTTCCCGGTTGGAGCCATCCGGGTCCATCCGGGTGATCGAAGCATACATTTCGTTTTTGCTTTCACAAATATTGCAGGGAGCACCCACAGGAACATACAGTTTTCCATCGGGACCAAATGCAATGAATTTCCAGCCATGATGCCTGTCCGTAGGATAGTCATCGTAGATCAATTCTCGTTTTGGATTTTCCAGGTTGTCTTCGATATCAGGAAACACCCACAATTTGTTTACTTCGGCGACATAAAGATCACCGTCCCTGAAGGCAACCCCATTAGGTAATTTACCATCCTTCATTATGACATATTTCTCATCAATTCTGAAGTCCCCATCAATATCCCTGACTGCGTAAACCTTGTCCTTTCTCCGGTTTCCAACAAACAAGGTACCCTTGTCTCCCATTGCCATGCTCCTTGCTTCTTCTACCCTGCCATATACACTAAGCTTAAAACCCTCGGGGATGTTCAGGTAGACCATATGAAGACCATCGTCGTTGACCAGGTCGTCATTTACAACAGGCGTTTTGCTCACCGTTTGGCTTTCGGATTCAGTTTGGCATGCGAAAAATATGAGTAAAACAGTCAGTAGTGAAAAGTATTTCATAATATCCGGATTTAATTGAAATTGACTTATATGGGTTAAAGCTAAACAAATAACGAAACGAGAGGTAAACAGTTCAGCTTTTCTACATTTGCGGTCGCATGGTTAGCATTGATGGTCTTGGTTATTTCATTGGCGACAGGGTCCTGTACAAGGATGCTTCACTGTTTATCGGTCCAAGAGACAGGATAGGACTCATCGGGCTGAATGGAACAGGTAAATCCACGTTGCTTCGGCTGATGAACGGAGAGATGTCTCCGGATCAGGGCCGTATTTCAAAAAGCAAGGAAACTACAGTTGGATTCCTCAACCAGGATCTTCTTTCATATCAGTCTGATGATCCCATATTGGAAGTTGCCATGCAGGCATTTGACGAAACGCTGGATCTGCAACATAAGATGGATCATATTATCCACCAGATGGAGACCAATTACAATGATGATCTGGTAGATAAGCTTACAAGATTGCAGGAGCAGTTTGAAAGAGCGGAAGGGTATGTAATACAATCCAGGGCGGAGGAACTACTGGAGGGAATCGGATTTAAAACGAATGACCTGAAACGTCCGTTAAAAGAATTTTCAGGAGGTTGGAGGATGCGGGTGATGCTGGCAAAACTGTTGCTGGAAAAGCCCTCTTTGTTATTGTTGGATGAGCCCACAAACCACCTTGATCTGCCATCGATCCAGTGGATCGAGCAATACCTTCTGTCTTATGACGGAGCATTTATTATAGTGTCGCATGACAGGACGTTTCTGAATAGAACTGTAAATAAAATAGTAGAAGTGTCAGGTGGAAAACTGAACCTGTACCCTGGAAATTATGATTTTTATGAATCGGAAAAGGAGCTTCGAAATGAGATCCAGCAAAATGCGTTTGAAAATCAGCAACAACAAATTCGACAAACTGAGCGGTTTATTACCCGTTTCCGGGCTAAGTCTACAAAAGCCAGACAGGTACAATCGAAGATCAAGCAACTCGACAAAATGGAAAAGATTGACCCTGTTGTCAGTGATTCGATGCAGGTCAATTTTAAGTTTAATTTCAAAACAAAATCCGGCCGGCATGTAAAACGTCTTGAAGACATCGGTAAATCCTACGGGGACCTCAAAATCCTTGAAAACACTCACATTAACCTGGAACGGGAGGATAAAGTGGCGCTTATCGGGGCGAATGGAAAAGGGAAATCGACCTTGCTGCGGATTATTGCCGAGATGGAACATTTCGAAGGAAAAGTCGAGACTGGTCACAATGTGATCACTTCGTTTTATGCTCAACACCAGTTGGATGCACTGGATGTTCAGCACGAAATACTGGAAGAACTGAAGCTTGAGGGAACGGGAAAAACAGAGCAGGAGCTGAGAAATGTGTTGGGCTGTTTTCTGTTTTCAGATGATGAAGTTTTTAAGAAGATCAAAGTTCTGTCAGGTGGGGAGAAGTCAAGGGTGGCACTGGCCAAAACGCTCATTTCGGAATCAAATTTCTTACTGCTCGATGAGCCTACAAACCACCTCGACATGCTCTCAGTGGGCATTCTGGTACAGGCCTTGCAGCAATATGAGGGGACATTTCTACTGGTTTCTCATGATCGTCATTTCATTTCACAGGTGGCCAATAAGATCTGGTGGATCCAGGATCATGAGATCAAGGAATATCCCGGCACTTATGAAGAATATGATTGGTGGAAATCCAAACAAAGAGTTCCTGAAATAGCTAAGCCGAAATCCGTACCTGCAGCCAGAAAAAAAACGCCCTCAAAGAAGCCAAAAACCAACAATCAGGATGAAAAGAAGCTCAGGCAGCTAGAACAGCGCATTTCTGAGAAAGAAGCAGAAATCACATTGCTGCAGGATGAGATGGCCAAACCGGAAAATGGTACTGATCTCGAATTACTGACAGAACTGAATAACAAATTTGAGTCCTGCAAATCCGAACTTGATCAGCTCACAGATCAATGGGAGGCATTGATGATCCGGCTGGAAGAGTAGGTCTTTCATGACATTATTGCGTCATTCATCATGGAATTCTCGATGTAGTTCCCATGTATTTCGATGATTACCTTTGTCAATATCCAGTGTTAATTGCCTGCCGGGGACGTAACCTTATTTGTTTTCTATCGTCAAAAGAAATAACAACACATACAGATGGAAACGATCAGTACACAGGAGGAACTGATCCTTTTGGCTGTCGGGGCTCTTCACCCGGACGCCTATGCATATGGCATCCAAAAGGAAATCAGGCAACAGACGAACAAGGGAATTTCCCTTGGCACAATTCATACTATACTATATCGACTTGAAAATGAAGGACTCCTGAAATCACATTTGGGAGGAAGCAGCAATAAAAGAGGTGGGAGGAGTAAGCGTCTCTTCAGTCTCACCAGCAAAGGATATCGTGTTGCTGAAGAATTGCAGCAAGTACGTCAATCAATGTGGAGTAAAATATCCCCAAGCGAACTCTTTTTCAAGGCATGAAAAACGACTTTCAATTACCTCGTATAACTGTAAGAATCATTGAGATCTTCTGTGCTGAAAGATGGCAGGATGAGGTAATTGGGGACCTGGAAGAACAATATAGTGAAAACCGCCGGTCCAAAAAGCAATGGTTAGCGAAGCTCATCTTAGTATGGGAAACATTAAGATTCATAAGACCTCACATATTCAAAAGACCCCAAAAACTCAACACTACCATTATGACCTTCAATCATATCAAAATCTCGTATCGTAATCTTGTCAGAAACAAGATATACGCATTTATCAATGTTTTGGGACTCTCCGTAGGAATTGCCAGTGTCATTTTGATCGGCATTTATATCAATTTCGAAACGTCCTATGATAAATTCTTTGAGGACAGTGAGCGGATCTACAGGGTTGCCCTGCATCGTATATATCCCACCCGCACCAAAGATTTTGGTACATCCTCCATTAACATATCAACGGTTTTAAAACGGGAATATCCCCAGGTGGAAGAGGCAACAAGATTACACAGACTTTATTTTCAGAACGAGATCCCTATTGAAATTGAAGAAAATGAGAAAACCTATATCGAAACCAAATTCCTATTTGCGGATTCTCTTTTCTTCGACGTGTTTTCATACAAATTCATCCATGGTGATCCCGGGACGGCTCTTGATAATTCAGAGTCCATTGTCATAACCCGGGAAACGGCAATCAAATATTTCGGAACGGATGACGTGTTAAATAAGACCGTCCGCTCACAGGGAGAACCACTTCAGATCACGGGTGTCATAGAAAATATCCCTGATAACTCCCATATTCATTTTGATGTGTTAGGGTCCATCGCTTCACTGGGATTTTTACAAAATGCGATCAGCACGGATAACTGGACGAGTCCGTGGATATATACGTACATCAAAATGAAAAAAGGCGCTGATCCCAGTGCGTTGGAAGCCCAGTTTGATGACATGGTCGTGACGTATGGAAATGCAAGTATTTCAAGGGATATCGGTGCAGACTGGCAGAATAACGGGCATGCTTTCAAATACTATTTGCAGCCGCTTCAATCCATTCACCTGTACTCGCAACTGGATGTGGAAGTGGAGCCTAACAGCAATATCTCTTATATCTATGTCCTCACGGCAATTGCTTTGATTATCCTTATCATTTCATCGATCAACTTTATCAACCTTTCGATAGCCAGATCCACCGAAAGGGCCAAAGAAGTAGGTATACGGAAAGTTATGGGCTCCTACCGGTTGAATCTGATCAATCAGTTCCTGGTTGAATCAATCTTTATTTGTCTAATCGCCTCAATTTTAGCCATTGGGATATTATATTTTTTCATACCGCGTTTCAACCTCCTGCTTGGGACATACCTTGACTTTTCAATATTTACCAATCCCTTCATCATTCTGGCTGTCGTTGCTTTCATTTTCCTTGTGGGTATTCTTGCTGGACTTTATCCCGCATTTTCCATATCCGCACTCGAACCATCGAGAGTGCTCAAGGGTTCGTTTAAGACAAGCTCCGGCGGAATATGGCTGAGGAATGTTTTGATAACTTTTCAATTCCTGATATCAATAGTAATGATTTCAGGGTCTATCATAGCCGAGCAGCAAATGAATTACCTCCAAAATAAAAACCTGGGCTTTGACAAGGACAATCTTTTGGTAGTTAAACAATCCTTTAACCTCAATGAAAATTACCAGGCATTTCTTAACGAACTCGATGCTATTCCGTCAATAAGGGCTACCGGTAATGCAAGTATATTGCCCGGACAGTTTCATGGCAGCAACGTATTTGCGGTCAATGATCCTGAAATACCGGATATCAGGGTAAATGCCTGCAATGTGGATGATGATTTCATTGACGCCATAGGGTTTGAAATTGTGCAGGGGAGAAAATTTGAAGAACAGTTCAATGATTCTCTTTCCATCATAGTAAATGAAGCTGCGGTCAGGGCGATGGGAGTTGAAAATGCCATCGGATATAAGTATCACGCTGGAAATAATTCGGGAACAGAGACTCCTCAATTCACAATTGTGGGGGTGGTCAAAGACTATAATTTTTACTCACTGCATTCGGAAGTAAGCCCAATGGTGATTTTCAACATCAGTCCCGGAAATGTTGCGAGCAATACCATTGTGAGGATCAATTCCTCCAATACTTCTGAAGTTATCAGCCAGATCCGGGAAAAGTGGGAGTCACTGACTGATGAAGAATTCAGCTATTCATTTCTGGATCAGGACCTGCAACGGCAATATGAGGCTGACCAGAATACAGCATCAATGTTTGACATCTTCACATATATAGCGATCATCATGTCCTGCACGGGATTGTTTGGCCTGGCGACATATATCGTCAACCAGCGCAGCAAAGAGATGAGTATTCGCAAAGTACTGGGAGCGTCATTACCGCACATAATTGCGGTTTTTTCGAAAGAGTTTATGATCCTGATTGGCCTTGCTTTCATAATTGGCGTTCCAATCGCCGTCTATGCATTAAACCAGTGGCTGGCAAATTTTGCATATCATGTAAACATTGGAGTTCTTGCTTTTTTGTTGGCTGGCGTGCTCACCACCTTTCTTGTATTGATTACGGTAAGCTATCAGGCTATCAGGATTGCGAAAGTTGATCCGGTGAAAATGTTACGGAGTGAATAGACTATCATTTTCACTCCGGTCATTAGGCGCCAGTAATCCGGTATAATAACCCAGGGAATAAAAGTCTTTCTCAAACAAATCTTTGAACAGATTTTCTTAAACTATTATATTGGTGGCCCTAAATGGCCATCTCAGTTTTCGTTCTTGAGGACAATCCGGTAACTGCCCAAGATCTGTCGGAGATCCTGGCAGAAAGTGGAATGGAAGTATTGAAAATATGCTATTCCGCTGAGGATGCCCTTTTAGTACTTCAGGACCTTGAACCTGACGTTTTACTGGTGGACATAATGCTAAGAGGTCAGATGACCGGGATCGAATTCACAGAAAAGGTTTTGCAAACCCGGGCAATTCCGGTTGTCTATCTTACAGCAAGTTCAGATCAAAAGACTGTCAGAAGAGCTATTGACACACATCCTTCATCGTTTCTTACAAAGCCTTTTGATGAGAAAGACGTCACTATCGCAATTGAACTTGCATTTTCAAAACACTTGGAACAGATCAGGAAGTCTGATGTGCAAAATAGTACCTCCGGATTTCTATTTGTCAAATCCGGGAACAAGTTCGATAAGGTGAGTGTCGTCCATATCAACTATCTTGAAGCTGATGGTAGTTATTGCAAGGTTGTGACAGATGATCAGGAGTATCTGATCACCGGAACTTTGAACAATATTCACAATCAATTGAGTGAAAAATTTATCAGGATCCACCGGTCGTTCGCGGTAAATGTCAACAGCATTTCAGGTATGGATGCTGATCATATCTTTCTTCGGGAAAAGAGTATTCCAATTGGCAGGAGATACAAGGAGGAGGTGAGGAAAGTGCTGCACAAGCTCTCATAAGATAGATGCAAATCCATCCAAAAGACTCCTGAAAATCTGTCGTTCGGAAATAATCAGGGTAGTTTATAAATTTTTTTCAGGAAACAATCCTAATTTTTGCAAATTCACTGCTGATCGGATATCGGAATTATCGGACTGGACATTCCGGCGGCAAATTACATTTATGACAATGATGGGAATAAATTATATGCGCCCGATTTCGTCAATAGTACTATTTCTTGTTTTTACGAATGCCTATTCCATTTCATATCCTGATAGCCTGAAACATGCCCTTGCCTCTGTTGCCGACGATTCAATAAAGGTGATATTACTCAATGAGCTGGCAAAGTTTAATGAGAAATATGACTACTTCGAATGTCTCGGTTATGCCAACGAGGCCATTGGAATCAGCCAACAAAAAGGATTTATATGGGGAGAGGCTGAGGCTTTGTATCATATCGGAACGACACATTGGTTGCATTCCGATTATTCCCGTTCCCGAGAAAACCTGATTTTATCAAAAAGATTTTACAAGGAATTAAATGATTTAAAGGGTATCGCATTATGCTATAATACACTAGGCCTGGGGTACTATTATCAGGCGGAATATGAACGGGGAATTTCCCACCTGGATTCGGCCCTGCAGCTTTTCCGTCAACTGCAGGATACTTCCAACATGGCGCGAGTCAACAATAACCTGGGACTGCTTTATGAATCGAAGGGCGAATTTGATAAGGCTACCGAGCATATTATTACAGGTTTGAGGTTGGAACTAAGCTTTGCCTCATTAAGAGATCAGTACTCGGCAACTGTGAAAGAGGAAAATGAACTGTACAGAAACAAGAGTATAGTAGAACATCTTTTACCAGAAAAAAGGGAACTTGTTAGAAATGGCATTCTCACTGGTGACGATTATTTAGTGGCAAGAGGATACTCAGAGATAGGACAACTTTATCAGATGATGGGGGAAGTCGACAGTGCGATTTACTGCTTTAACAAGTCGGCCGGGTTGTATAAATCTCTCGATGAGAGAGGCTATCTGGCAATAGTTTTCCTTGATTTGGCCAGGAACCATCACGGTGCTGGAAATGCCGATTCTTTAGTCTGGTACTACCAGTCGGCCTTGAAACTGCTTATGGAAGAGAGAATGTTTCCATCCCTTGATTACGTTTACATGGAACTGGGAAATATTTACCTGTCCGAAAACAGGTATCAGCACGCCGTTGATTTATTCGGCAAGGGCCTTGAGATGGCCGATTCCCTTGGACATAGATTGAGCATGGTCATCTACTACAGGAGTTTAGTCGAATCCTATATGAAATTGAAGGAATATGATGAGGCGCTGGAAATGGCGAAGAGCCTGATGAATTTATCCTCCGAAATCGGGTCACTGACTCATATGACCTACGGAGCTGAAAAGCTTTCTGTGGTATATAATGAGATGGGTGACTTCAGGAATGCAATCAAGTATCTTCGAATGTTTCAGGAATACAAACAGCGTCATGAAGACGCTAAAACTGAAAGGACAAGACAGGAATTTCAGGCACGATTCGAACTTCAGCAAAAGGCACAGCAGATCGAATTGCTAAGCTCCGAAAACAGGATCCAGGAGGCTAAGATAGCGGTCAGAGACTGGATCCTGGTTTTTTCTATTTTAGGTATTGTCACAATTCTCGGATTCGCGCTTGTGTTGCGAAATCGGATTTCACGAATAAAAGACTTAAATCAAAAGGTTCAGCAAAGGAGCGATGAAAATGAGTTGCTGCTTAAGGAAATACACCACAGAGTTAAGAACAACCTCCAGGTGATTTCCAGCCTCATAAATATGCAAAAAAGGAGAGCTGACAAATTGCAAAGCAAAGAGATGTTGGCAGAAACGAGGGACAGGGTGAAATCGATCGGGTTGATACATGAGCATCTGTACACCCATGACAGATTGTCAAAAATAGACTTAAAGGCCTATGTCACTGATCTGACCAGGATGTTAACAAATTCTTTGTTCAGCGAAAAGAATATAGAATTCGATCTTGATGTAGGTGATTACAAGGTTGATATTGAAAGGTCTTTGTCCATTGGGTTGGTGCTGAATGAGTTGATTACCAATTCGCTGAAATATGCTTTTGTAAATCACCTCTCACCTAAGCTAACAATTTGCATTACCGATGCCAATGATGTCTTGCAGATCATTGTAAAAGACAATGGGCCGGGAGCGCCGGATATATTGAACGGATTCGGATGGACTATTATCAGGGCCACAGCAGCCAGTCACAAATGGGAAATCAAAACCAGAAATGATGGTGGATTTGAGGTTTCCATATTGCTGACTGATCATAAAACCGAAACCGAAATGCGTCAGTTGGTACTTTGAGTCGGATAAATTTTGAAAGCAATGAATTAAGCGGGATATGCTATAAAACGATATTATCTTTGTCATTTGTCAATAAAATAACGACATTTGGCATATGAAAAAGAAGTATGATCGCAAATCGCCCAAGGTTTTCAATACGAGCGAACCGGAAGCTGCCTATAGTCAGTTTCTATCAAATTATGATATTGTTCTGAGTGCAAGGACCGGCTATTTTTTCAGGGACCTCATTGCGCTTTCACAAAATATTCAAAAGAAGCTGGAGGACCTGGCGCGGATCATGGGGGTCTCACTCAGGACATTACAGCGATACGCTATGGACAAAAGACTATCAGTGGCGCAGAGTGAGAGGCTGCTTGAAGTTTCCCGATTGTATGGGCATGGTTACCAGGTATTCGATTCACCGGGCGACTTTCATGAGTGGATGGATATGGCCAATGTAGCGCTTGGAGGTGTTAGTCCTTTTTCCTTATTAGATACTCATGCGGGCATAAGTATGGTAGATGATCTGATCGGGCGCATTGAGCACGGGGTTTACAGCTAAATGCGTGTATTCAGATTATCCCGGGCTGTATATGCAGAGAAACTTGATGGTAAGGGCGCCGAAAAGTACGGGGGGCGATGGAACCAGCTAGGTATACCTATGGTCTACACGTCAGGTACAAGGGCATTAGCTTTATTGGAGATCCTTGCTGGTTTGCCACCAACAAAACTACCGGGCGATTTGGTTTTGGCGGAAATAGAGGTGCCCGATCAGGAGGTAGAAAGTTTGCATATCAAATCACTTCCCGATAACTGGGACCTATATCCGGCTACCGGAGCCACGATCAAATTCGGTAGCGAATGGGCAGATCAAAAGCGATCTCTATTATTAGAGGTGCCTTCAAGCCTTATTAGTGAGGAGAAGAACTACCTGATCAATCCTGTTCACCCACTCATTGATGAGGCAGCTATTGTTGCGACACGCAGTTTTCGCATTGACAGGAGGTTGTCCGGATAGGTGAACCGCTTCCACGTACTTCTTCAATGGCGGAATAAGTGGGTTAAATTATTTCAATTATTTCTCAGTTGGTACCAATGATAATTTTGGTTTTTTGCGACCGACATGTCGTTTACAAACCAGAATAGTCGTTAGTGAAGAATTAGCATCAAGGTTTGTTACTCATTCCTAAATTCAGACTGTGTAACTCAAACCTGATAGTATGAAAACATCTTTACTTTTCACAGTACTCTTCATAGTACGGACTGCACTAAGTGCTCAAGTACTCAATCTTGATCCTCGTTTTGACACCGGATCCGGGACAGATGGTCAGATATATGCAGCAGTAATGCAGAGCGACGGCAAAGTAATCATCGCCGGGACTTTCAATGATTATAATAGCACTACGGCCTATTCGATAGCAAGACTGAATATTGACGGATCCATAGACGGGACATTCCAGGCTAATGTGGGTTCGACCTTTCAGAATAGTACCATTTACGATCTCGGACTGGATAGCAATGGGGAAATATATGTTGTTGGAGATTTCATTGGCTATGTGAAAAGAATCAATACCGATGGTACCATTGACGCTTTCAGTTTAACAGGAACCGGGTTAGATGCGATTGCAACAGCTTTAGAAGTCCAGGCTGATGATAAGATCATTGTTGGTGGATTGTTTGAAACTTTTGACACAAGTACTGATCGGGATAAAATAGCCCGAATCAATACGGACGGGACGCTTGATACCGGTTTTGATCCCGGTACCGGTTTCAACCCGGGATTCTACGCTCCAATTAATGATATCGAAATACAAGATGATGGTAAAATATTGGTAGGAGGGGAATTTACAACCTATAATGGCGTATCAAATACATACCTGGTACGACTGAACAGTGATGGAAGTGAGGACAACACTTTTACTACTTCCACGAGCGGTTATGTGGAAGATATCACCATTCAAACCGATAACAGGATTGTAGTTGTAGGAAGGAACCAGGTAAGTGCTAATGGTCGTGTAATACGTATGTCAGCCGATGGCACAGTCGATGATATCGACAAGTATTATTCATCGACGCTATTGAGTGTTTCCATCAAAAGTAGCGGAGAAATGTTCATTGGAGATTATGAAGGATTGAAGATTTTGGATAGTTCTGATGGCAGTGATATATCATCTGACTATTTATCCAGCGGTAATTTCGAAGGAAGCCCTAAGATAAATGCCGTCATTTTCACAACAACAAATGAAGTAATAGCAGTAGGTACATTCACGAGCTTTAATGGTCTGGCTGTAAACAATATTGCCCGCTTGAATGAATGCAATTCACTCGACATCACCTCTGAGTCAAATAATTTATCTGTCTGCGAAGGGTCTGATCCTGCATTTACGGTGACCGCAGTTGGAGGAGGACTCACCTACCAGTGGCAAAAGGTCGAAGCATCGGGAATTTATACAAATCTTACTAACGGAGGCATGTTCACAGGAACTACAACCAATGCCCTGCATTTGGTGGATGTCACACTTTCCGAAGACGGATATCAGTTCAGATGTGTAATATCTGACGGAACCTGTCAGCTGACTTCCAGGAATTTTTCACTTGACGTTCTGGAACAACAGGTTATCACATCACAGCCTTCCGATGCGATGGTATGCGAAAATGAAAACGCAAATTTCACTGTCACTTTTGATGGAGATTTCGGGGAATTTCAATGGCAGGAAGATGATGGTTCAGGGGGAGGATTCGTGGACCTGGCAGCAGATGATGTCTATTCCAATGTAAACGGTAGTACTTTGACTGTTTCAGGAGTCACTGCGGAACTGGACGGAAACAAGTATAGATTGGTAATGGACTTATGTAATCAGGTAATCTCTTCGGAAGTGACTTTGACCGTAAATGATTTACCAGCAATCGAAGAACAGCCGGCAGGAGTCTATTTATGTCAGTCCGGGGATGCGTCATATAGTGTAACTGTAACAGGCAGCAATCTTACCTACCAATGGCAAACGAGCACTACATCTTCAGGTTTTTATTCTGACCTGGCGGATAATGCAAATTACTCCGGTACGACTTCTTCGACATTGGATATTACTGGTATTGATAGCAGCTTGCCTGAGCTTAATAGCGGGGAGTTGGCCTATTACCGATGTGTGGTGAGCAGCGATGAGGGCTGTACTGTTACAAGTGCTCATGCTTTTCTGTCGATCTACCCAACACCTGTTATTACCGCTGATCCTGTTGATGTAAATGAATGCGATTCCGGGAACGGTGTAAATACCTCTTTCACTGTTACCGTTGATCAAAACTCCGGTGGATACCAGTGGCAGGTTGATGACGGTTCGGGAAATGGATTTGTGGATCTGGTCGAGGGAGCGGATACCATCCATTCAAATACTACTTTTGCGACACTAAACCTCACAAAGGCGACTGCCCCGTTGAATGGTTATAAATACCGGGTGATCCTAGAGGGGTGTGATCCCCAGATAATATCCGCAGAAGCCACACTCACAATTAGCAATGAGCCGGTTACTTCATTGATTCAGAACAGACAGGTCTGTGAAGGAACGAATGCCTCATATTATATCGAATCAGATGACAACAACCTGCAGTTTCAGTGGCAACTGGTCAATGGCGCCACATATACGGATCTCACTGATGATGCTACTTATCTCGGTACGACAACGGATTCATTAGTGATCACAACAAGCATGGCATTGGATGGTGCTGACTATCGTTGCGTGATTACCACCGGTGCCTGCGAGCATATTGTGAATGTTACACCTCTTGATGTCATCCCACAACCATCATTTACGGCTGGTGCACCGGACCGTACAGCATGCATTGATGAGAGTGTGACCTTCGCTCCCGGCACTCCAACAAATTACAATAGCTCCGTACATTCCTATCAGTGGCAGGAATCCATTGGTGATTTGGGGTTGTGGTTTGATATCGACGACGATGAAACCTATTCCGGCACAACAACCAAAACCCTCACCGTTACACCGGGATCGGAAGCTCTGGATAGAAATCAGTATCGTTTGACGGTCAAAGGATGCGAATTACCCATTGAATCACCCGCCGCAACCCTTACGGTCAATACTTCCCCATTTATAGTCAACTCGACAGTTGGACTACAGACTATTTGTGAAGGAGCGTCCGCAACGTTTGGCGTACAGGCTGTGGGTTCGGACCTTTCGTACAGGTGGTACTATGCCACTGAAAATGGTGGACCATTTAATTCATTCGGTGATAATAATTACTTCCAGGGATCTACCGCCGATACTCTGAGAGTGTCGAATACACCGTTCGATTTCGGCGGGTACACCTTTTACTGCATAGTCAGTGGAACGTGTACACCTTCCGATACTACACCCGGAGCCCAGCTAACAGTAAATCATGTAACAATCGACAATGACGGATTTGTACTCTTAGATGGAGCAACCACAAGCAATACAATGCGGTGCGCCGGCGAAGATCTGATCATGTCTGTTCAGGCAACAGGGCCATCGCTCACCTATCAATGGCGATTGAACGGAACGGATCTGACCGATGGCGGGACGGTTTCCGGTGCAACAACAAGTGAATTAACGATTTCAGGATTGGCGGTGGAAAATGCCGGAATTTACACATGCATTGTGGGAGGGATTTGTGAAGGGAAGGAATCAATTCCATTAAGTGTAAATGTAACATTTATTGCAAAACCTGAAATTACTATGGGAGCGGATTTCCTTACGGTTAACAACGTATTTGGTGATACTTTCGAGTGGTATAGGGATGGGAATCTCTTCGAAAATACCGGTTCTTATACTTTGAATGATCCTCCTCCTGGGTCTTATACCGTGATCGCATTTGGACAGGGATGTGCCAGTGAGGAATCAGATGCGGTTGTCGTAGAAGTGTTAGGACTGTCCCCGGTGGCAGATTTAAATATCTATCCTAATCCTGTATTGAGGAATATAAACTTTGACCTCCCTTCATCCATCAGGTCAGGGTTACGATTCAGGATTGTAGATCTTTCGGGGAAACAACATTTGTCAGGAGTTCTTCAACCGATCATTGATGTACATGATTTGCCATCAGGGGTATACATGCTAATCTTTCAGGATGACGACAATAAGACCAGTTTGAAATTTGTGAAAAACTAATTTGATAGATCACAGCAACTTGGGGCCACATCTCTCTTGTTTACCAAAAAGCCATTTGGGATTGGAGAGTGTGGCCTTTTAGATGTGTAGACGCTAGATTTTAGATGACAGACACAAGATCAAGCGGTCTGTTGTTCAAGGTCTGAAATCCGGCGTCTGTCGTTTGTATCATTCGTCCCTTAAGATCGTCGAGGGATTCTTTTGTGTATTGATGCCCACTATGATGGAATTGATGGCCAAAATAAGCACCACAACACATAAAGTTGTCAATATGAAAATCATAGGTGAAATAGGAACTCTTATGGGATAGCTACTGAGCCAGTTCTGCGTGAACAGGATGCTCGCCACAGTTCCAATGACCATGGCAAACGCAAGAAGTTTAAAAAAGTCCCTGGAAATGAGTGTAATCAATTGCATCATCGTAGCTCCCAGTACTTTCCTGATACCAAATTCTTTGGTTCGTTGTTCGGTGGTATAAGTGATCAAGCCTGTCAACCCCAGGGTTGCGATGAACAAGGCCAGAAATGTCGCACTGTCAATGATCTTACCAAATCGTGTTTCAGCTTTAAAAGCATCATCGAACCGATCATCAATGAAGTAATAACTAAAGGGCAGTCCACCGGAGATTTTATCCCACTGACTTTCGATATAACCAATGGCCTCCTTGTATTCGGCGCTTGATTGTCCTGTTAGCCTGGCGATAACAAATTTCCCATCAGGCTGCCACATATCCGCATCCTTATGGAAGATTGCCAATGGTTCGACCTCAAGGTTTAGCGCCCAGAAGTGAAAATCTCTCACAACTCCGATGATCCTGAACGGTTCATCCATGTAATACTTGATTTGCTTTCCGATCACTTTGTCCGGGTCCTCTCCGCGTTTGATATACCCCAGGTTGATTGCCGCACTTTCATTGAGTATTACCGATTTCAGGTCTCCGGCGCCCTCAGGAAAAAAATTACGTCCCGCCAAAAGTTTCAGGCCAAGCATATCGCTGAAGTTAGCGTCGGCATTCATTAGGGTTACCGAGAGTTCTTTCACATCCGTTCCCATGGGCTGGAGCAGGTCCTGGTTCCAGGTATCGGGTGGCACCGAATTAGTGTAACTTACACCACTGAATGACGTGCTGTTTTCCAGTGCGTTCATGAAGGCCTCATGGTTGGCCCCAAGCCATTCCATGTGTGGGACAGCTACCACATGCTCCTGATCGAATCCCAGATCCTTATTCTTGAGGAAATGAAGCTGATCTTTTATCAGAAAAGCGATAGAAACCAATCCAATGGAAATGCTGAATTGAAAGACCACAAGGACATTTCTGAATTGAACATTCCCCATTCCTTTCACTTTTCCCTTCAGGGCATCGACCGGTTGGAACCTGGTCAGCACCCAGGCGGGATATGATCCGGCAAGTAACCCTATGACCACCACAAGGCAAGGTACTATCAGCAGTAGTTCCGGATTGTTGAAAAAGTTAATACTCAGGCTTTTTCCGGAGATTTGGTTGAAAAGGATCTTGCCCAGTTCGGCCAGACCAAGTCCAATGATGATCGAGATCAGCGAATAGATCATGGCTTCTACAATGAATTGTGATTTCAGGCTGAAACCGGTAGAACCCAGTACTTTTTGAATACCGATCTCTTTCACCCGATCGGCATAACGTGCAGTGGACAGGTTCATGAAATTCACACAAGACAGCAGAAGGATCAGGATTGCCACGACTGAAAACATCATTACGGCCTGAATGCTCCCAACCTCTCCCAACCGGTTTGGTATATTTTGGGAATAAAGCCGGATACTTTCGAGAGGCTGTAGTTTAAGCGTCCAATTGAGCCGGTCGACATCCTCCTGATTATTGTACCTGGCCGGCAAAGCTGCCAGTTTTCTTTCCACAGTTTCCGGATTCGTTTGTTCATCTATCAGGATATAGGTTACAAATGTGGTCCACCACCAGGTGTTCTCCCGGCGTTTTATGTTCGGAAAGGAGCTCATCGAAACAAGCAGATTGAATGAAAAATGGGATTGCTCCGGCAGATCCTCAATTACGGCTGTAACCCGGAACGAGATGCTCTTGCCTTCACGTCCAATGAGTATATGCTTGCCTACGACATCAGTGTGGCCGAAATATCTTAAAGCTGTGGATTCATTCATTATCAGGCTTCGTGGATTGTAAAGTGCAGTCTCCGGATCACCGCTAATTGGCAGGAGAGTGAAAACCTTGTGGAAATTGGAGTCTGCTGCGAGTATGCTCGCATCTTCAAAACTCCTGGTTTCTCCATTGTCGTTTGTGATTGTGATCAATTGTGTCGCCCCGTAAAACGGATGGTGAAGTCTTACTACTTCTTTGGCATCCGGCACATCATTCCTTATGGCTTTGGCCACACCCGGACCTGTGGAGCCAAAGAAATCATTTCCCTGGACCCAGATATTGGTCATATTCACACGGTAGATGTTTTCAGATCGCTCATGAAATTTGTCATAACTCAACTCATCTTTCACGAACAGGTAGATCAGGAGAAAACAGGCTGATCCCACGGCAAGCCCTGATACATTCAGGAATGAAAAGAACCGCTGTCTGATCATCAGGCGGATAGCTATTTTTAGTTTGTGAAGGAACATGCAGATTAATTTTCCATCTCTTCAGAAAATAACTTGCCAAAATTCAAAAGCGGGTTCTGATCAGCGGAAAAGCCCATTATCCACTTTTTACGCAGTTTCATAATTACAATTTGGAACAATGTACCGTTCGATTTTAATACAAAATCAGGCAGTTTCCCGGTTTCCAGGTTTTTTCTTCAGGATCAGTGCTGAAAATACCGCAATTATCAGTCCTACCGGAAAGATCTCCATAAACGTCAAGGGCATCCTGACCAATGGATTCTGATAACGTTCAAGCCATTCCGCCATTTCGGCTTTTTTCTGATCTATTTCCTGTGCACTTCTACCTTCATTTTCGTATTGGGCAATAGTAAACTCCTGATACTGGTTTCCAAAATCCGATAGGAAGTTGGGATAATAGACTTCCCACCCAACTACGTAGACTACACTGGCAACCAGTACTATAATCAGTCCATTCAAGAATGCATCCCTGAAGCTGATTATTCCATTGAGACTTTTGTCACGGTATGTTTTCACTCCAAAAAATACCATGGAGAGTGCGATGATCATAAAGGTGTATCCTAAAAATTCACCCCGGTTGAAATTGATCTGACTGTCTTTCACATAGATCAAATGCCAGATGATCCATCCAACTATAATGATCAACCCCGAAAGCAACCCGTAATAGATAAAATTGATTTTAGTTTTCATGATTTTTTTGGTTCAAAACACCCTCATTTTCCGCTTTCCATCATCACTCAAAAGTATGAATTGTTCTGTTTCAAACCTTCGGGCGATCAGATAAGCTGTTGTTCACGAGCCTTCTGGATGGCTTGAGTACGTCTTTGAACATTCAGTTTCCAGTAGATATTGCTGGTATGGGTCTTAATGGTGTTCAATGATACAAAAAGCTTATCCGCTATTTCCTGGTTTGAAAGACCCTCAGCCATCGCGTAAAGGACCTCCAGCTCCCGCTGACTTAATTTATAGATTTTGTGCTTCTTAATCGGAAGCTTTAATCCGGGCATTCTCTTTTGAAATATTGAAAGACCGATCCATATTCCGATGGCAGTGAAAATCAGGCCAATGACCAATCCGTACATCTCAATGGAAATATCCCGTATAATGGCTTTATAATTCACCGCCTGCATTGCGATAAGCAGTATTCCCAGGATTATTCCGTAAACCCATTTCGACCTCATGACGTTGATCAAATGTTTCTCCTATAATAATCATTTTTCATTGTTCCTGAAATCTATGCATAGAATTTCCCTCTGAGCAATTTAGATTTGAGCTATAATTTTTGGATCAGAGAATAGAATTCGATTGTCAAAACTTATACCGAGTATGAAAACCAAACATAATCTGTTCGTTATCATTTTAGTAGTCTTTGGATGTAGCACTTCATACGATTCCGGATCAAGCCCCGATCTGCCGGAAGGGTCTGAAGTGGAGGAATACGCTGATATACCAGGTCTGGTGAAAGTGACCGTAAGAACACCGGATGGGGCGATTGCAGGTGAAGGCGACTACTATAATGGGGTGCGCCACGGGACCTGGACCGAGTATGATTCCGACAAACGCTTCGTTAAATCCATCAGTACATACAACTCGGGCAAAAAGCAGGGAGTGGAGTTCACCTTTGACAGGGGATATGTTGTCTCGAAAACCTATTACAGTAATGATTTGGAGCATGGAGTGAGTGTTTCGTACAACCGAAGGGGCGTCACCGAAGAGAAGAATTACTACAGGGGAATGCTTCATGGAATGGTTAGAAAATACTACAATGACGGGGTATTAATGGAAGAATCCCTCTATCGGAATGGCGTGCCCGACGGACTGTCCAGGTGGTACGATCAGGAAGGGAACCTGAAGTTCGAATACCTTTACGACAAAGGTAAGCTGGTTGAAAACAATCCTGCTACGGCCGCTGATTCAAGCGGATCGGATCAAGACTAAACCAGGTTACGGGGATATTGTGAATTCCACCACGGACTCCGGATGAGGTTTTTTGGAGATCACAATCTCACAATCAAGCGCCGGATCTCATTACTTATTGTGCCTTTTAAAGCCATTCCGTTTCACGATTCACAGAGCAGTCTTCCAGCTTAATATTATCGCAGAGATCGTAGCATCAAAAGCTGTATGATCTATTCGACTTTTCCATTAACCTTATAAGTTCCAGTAAGAAATACCATTTTTTGGGTATTTATTTTCTTGAAATGCACAGTTAACTTGAAGAAAATCCTTTTCCATCAAAGGAAAGCTTTGTAAACAAACAACCTAATCATATGAAAACTGCAATCATTTCAAAGAAAAAGGGAAGAAAATCAAGCGCTGATTTTACAGATTCATGGAATTCATTTCAAAAATCAGTATCCCCGCAAAATATCCCAACAGGCATTTTCCTGGAACAATATTCTGTGGGTTTAACCAGAAGATTCAATGGTACGTCCAGATCGGATACACTTTCGCAGATGGATTGGGAAGAGGTTTACTTCCAAATACACAAATCCGCTTTGGAGGGCTACCGGCCTACACCGCCCGATGAAGTATTGTTAAGGGCGGATACCTTTGAACAGGGAATACCGATAGCTGTCCTGAATTTCAATGCTAACAAGCTTATTACAAAAACATCCACTGTCATCGCGAAGGCATTACGACAACAGAAAAAGTTTGAGATTCCTTCGATTACCAAGGTACTTGAAGAGTGCAGGGTATTTGCTGCCTGCGCAATAATTCCAAGGGAATTCAATACTTTTTTTCGGGTAAAACCGAGATACAGGGGGATGTCCCCTACATTTTGTATTGACGGATCGTTTTACTTTACGAATTCCGATGGTGAACCTGTTAGTTACAAAATTGATTTCGATGATGGCCATGGATCTCGTGTTGTGTCGCCAGGTGACAACATTACAATAGAATATGGCGAGGAGGGTAAGAAAATTATTGAGGTCATTTGTGAATTTCCGGATGGCCTTCTTAAGTCCAACTTTGAATTTGATATCACGGCGGAATCTGCTCCTATACCGGATGAGGAATGGGATATTGAAGCCACAATTGAGTATGAGGGAGCAAAGGGTAAGGGCAAAGCCAGTATTTTCTATGCCCAGGATGGATCCGGTTTGGAAAAACCTATTCTCTTTGCGGATGGGTTTCCCGGACATTCACTTGACTTCCTGTATGGCAGGTTAAAGGAATTCAATACCTGGGAGGATTTAAACAAAGACCATGCACTGGTTATTTTAACATATGAGGATGGAAAAACATTTGTACAACGAAACGCTTTTGTTGTTGTAGAATGCATTAATAAACTGAGGGAGCAAACATCTCTGCCGTTAATTGTTACAGGGGTAAGTATGGGAGGGTTGATCACCAGATATGCTCTCGGTTATATGAATCAGAATGGGATTGAATCCCAAACAGAGACTATGTTGTGTTTTGACTCACCTCACAAGGGAGCATGTATCCCGTTGGGTGTACAGACGGCTGCCAGTTTTTTATCGTCCGAGAGTTCTTCTGCCAAAGATTCCTGGAATTTGATCATAAGTGATGCGGCTAAACAAATGCTGGTGTACCAGACCGGATCATGGGAGGATGAAGATGAGGAGCCGCTCGTGACAGAAATATTTACAGATTTCATGTCGGATCTGGAAGCACAGGGATGGCCACCCATCAAACTATTGGCAGTATCTAATGGTATTGGCGACGGTTCTTCCAACGGGATTGCCCCGGAAGATCATACCCTTGACTGGTACGGTAATATATGTGCCTATGGAGATACCTGGTCGGCATCTACCTCGGATGAAGAAGTGGATTATGCAAGCCTTTATGTAATTAAAGTAAGCGCGTGGGATTGGGATTTCTGGTCAAAAGATGCACTTGCCTATGACGGAGCGCCAGGAGGTACCCGTAATTCAAATGGTGAATTGGCAAAGGGTATTGAAGACAGTGGATACGGTTGGGTAGATCACTGGCATGACGACTCATGCTTCGTCCCGACGGTAAGCGCTTTGGCCCTTAACGAAGATCTTTATGTGGATGTTAATAGCCTTCCTTCAGGAACCGGACCTTTTACTAGTTTCATATGCTCCTCTTCCAATACCGAACACGCAATTTTAACTCAGGAATTGGCGGACTGGATAAAGGCGGAAATTGCAAGTACTAAAGAGGAAGCCAGTTGATTATGTAATAAATCATCGTCTAAGGTGTAAGGAATGCTCTCACTCATGTCGGTGAGGGCATTTTTTATTGACATACAGAAACTGGATTTTCGGGATAATCCAGTAAAATCCTTTGGTGTGCAGGATTCATAAGTAATTTTCCAAGGTTCCATAATGGGAATTTTAATGTGGGCTTAGGTTTTTTGTCTTTCAAGGATAATCTGTTTCTATGGGTGTGCTTGTCATTTCCAGGAGACTAGGTTTGTTCCGAATGAAACCACTATTTCTTACCAGATTTAAGGATTATTATCAAACCTAAGACTTATGAAAATTTTGAACTCGATCGAGTTGTTCCTGGAACATTGCGAATACGAAAAAAACCTGAGTGGCAAGACGCTGGAGTTTTACCGTATTGATCTGTTGCAGTTGAAAGACTTTCTGGAAACGTTGGATGTTCGGCAAATCGGTCAAATTGAAAAGAATACACTGAAGTTATTTGTGCAGAACCTGTCAAGATTTGAACCACGTACGGTTAAAAGAAAAATAGCTTCAGCCAAGGCGTACCTGAATTTCCTGGAATTTGAAGATTACATTGTTGTGAATCCTTTCAGAAAGATCAAAATAAGGATTAGGGAACCGCAGCAGCTTCCTTCGGTTTTAGAATTCGATGAAATAAAAGGTCTCTTCATGACGCTGAAAAGGGAAGCGGAAAAGATCACGAACAAAAAAAGTTATATCTACGGTGAAAAGCTTAGGGACCTGTCAGTACTTGAATTCTTGTTTGCGACCGGTGTGAGGGTGTCCGAACTATGCGGATTGCGATTATGTGATATCAATCTTAAAAGCGGGAACGTACTGGTGAGAGGGAAGGGTAATAAGGAACGATTCATTCAAATTTGTAATCCGGAGACAATGGCTGTGTTGAATGATTACCACAGTTTTTACGAACGACCCATTAAGTCTACCGGTTTTTTTTTGTTAGCCGCTTAGGTACTGCGCTATCCCAGCAGTCTGTCAGGTTCCTTGTCAACAAATATTCCAAACTCGCCAACATTGACAAAAAGGTAACCCCCCACACCTTCAGGCACACATTTGCAACATTACTTCTCGAGCAGGATGTAGACATCAAATACATCCAGCATCTCCTGGGCCATAGTTCCATCAGCACCACACAGATCTACACCCATGTGAACAAGAAAAAGCAGCTGGAGATTCTTTCCACCAAGCATCCAAGGCATCTGTTTGCACTGGAGGGGGTGTAGAGGGTGGATTGAGGATAACTATCTATTATCTTAAAAAAGGAAAATAGGAAATGTTGAAAATTGGACTCTGTTATGATACTAAAGAAACTTACGGCCTAAAAGATGATAATTATGATTACACAGATTTTGTATCACTGGAAACAGTATCTTCAGTCAAAAACGCAATTTCCAATTGCGGTTATTATGTAGAACTGATAGGCAATATTGAAAGAATAAAAGAGATTCTTCCTCTCAAACCATTTCCATACGATCTTATCTTTAACATTTCCGAGGGTTTCAACTCTAGAAATCGAGAAAGTCTGATACCTGCACTTCTGGAAGCATTTAACATCCCATTTACAGGCTCAGATGTATATCCAATGTCGATAACCTCGAATAAATATCATACCAAGATCATTGCTGAGCATTTGGGTGTTCCCACACCAAAATATTGTCTCATTTGCGATGGTAAAATATTATCAACTGACTTAGTCAAATTCAAATATCCAATTGTTGTAAAACCTGTAAATGAGGGAGGCAGCATGGGAGTTCACAAGGTTTTGAACAGGAAAGATCTCAAGGAAATGGTTGAGAAGCTATATAAGAAATACAAATGCGATATTTTATGCGAGAGTTATGTTTCTGGCAAAGAATTGACCGTTCCAATAATTGGAAATAAGACTAATTCTAAGGCCCTGAGTGTAGTGTTAATGACAGAAGAAAATGGGATGGACATTGAATTATATACTTACGAGCATAAAAGGTATGATAATATTGAAAATACAATTTTTGATAGTTTAGAAGAGGAAACATACCAAAGCATCCTTGAGGACAGTGTAATGCTTCACAGACATTTTGGTTTGCAAGACTATTCTCGAGTTGATTATCGTATGGATAAGGAAGGAAACTATTACTTTCTTGAAATAAACCAACTACCCTCCTTAATCAGATATGGCTCATTTGAGATTTCGGCTAATCAACTTGACTTGGATTATGATCAAATAATTGATCAGATCATCAAAGCATGCCTGGAGAGATATAACATTAACTTATAGTCTCAAAATCATAAGTTAGATCTGTCAATACATGCTTTTGATCGAATTGATCTCGATAATTTATTGATACTTTGACAATTTTGTTGGTCAAGTTAAAAACAGCTTGTTTGGTCGAAATAAGCAACCTCACATTATTTTGAGTCGGCAGGGATTTGATCTTATGTGTCTTCATGTTGCGAATAATATCATCTTTAGACTTGATCTGCAAGTCAAAAATTTGACCTTTCCCAGAGTTCAATAGTTCAAAGTAGTAAAAGTCGTCAATGCAAATAATCCTTGGGCAAAGGATGGGTTCCAATGAGATACGTCGAGCCTTTTTTGCCTCCAACAAGGCCAGAATAGAAATCGTTACCGTCGCTATAGTGGTAGCAGAACCTACTATTAGGGAAGTTATATAATATATCTCCTGTTTCATTTATGATTGACCTATCCCCAGAACATTATTTCACAATAGTACATATCATTCAAAAAAAAGAAATTGCTGTAATTAATATTTGGAAAATCATGCTTTTTGTACCTATTGATATTGTATGAGCATATCGAATTTGCATAAGAATCTGGTCGATATTTTTTATAGCCAAGTGCATCTTTGAAGAAGTCCATTGCAAGATCGGTTCGATTCAGATGTTTATAATAGAGTGCTTTCAAAAGAATCACATTCCTCCTCTGCAAAATAAGATCCCTATTACTACTGTTTTCCTTAGCATTAAGTTCGTTCTCGATCTGGTTAATATCAGAAATTGCAATCTGATTTAACTTGATTTTACACATTAGAAGATTTAACAAGACCGCATATTTTGAAAAAGGTTCGATGACTTTCGTATCAATACTCTGGAAGTATTTAATGGCCGCCACATACTTTCCTGAGACAGCGTATAAAATGCCCAGAGAATTCAAATTCATATAGATTTTCTCCGATGAGATTTGATTCATTATTTTCTTTGATATTCCTAAATATTCATGAGCCTGCGGGAGATCCAATAAGAAAATGAAATTTGTTCCAATGTTGTGGGCTACTTGCATCATATTGGTAAAGTCTGCGGTTATTTTGTATTGATGAAAGCAGTTTTTCAAGATCGTTTGTGTCTCTACCATTGCGAAATCGTTTACCATACTTACCTTTTTGTCCAATTCTAGCTTTTGCTGGATTGCCTTCGGCGAAGTATCTTTCTCAAGACGAGCAAGAGCCTTCCTATAAGCTTTTCTTTTTTCTTTGTCTTTATTTAACCAATCATAGGTGGACGACTGAAGAGATAATATCGAGGCCTGCACAATGTTATTCTTAGTACCCTTGATACTTTTTAGTATTTTCAGACATTTTTCTGGATCACCAAGTTGATAAAATGCTTTTGCATAGAAGATGGTGATTTTAACCTTTATTTCCTTGTCATCTATATCAGCATAAGCCAAAGAATATGTTTTTATACATTTCTTATACTCTTCTACCTTGTAAAGACATTCAAAATATTTGTCAAAAGCCTCGCAAGTTTCACATGCGTACCAATATTTTTCATACCAATAGATAGCCATGTGATAGGTCATTTGCTTTCGGTGTTCCAAGAACAATTGAAAGTAATAACCACAACTGCTTCTGGTGTCGAACTCATTATTTAGGCTAACAAGTTTTTCATAGATATCAATTAGACCTATTGTTGGTTGGTTGGAATTATCAGATTTGTAATTGACGGCTACTGATTCTAACCACAATATGAGATACTTTATAAGTTTCGCTTTCTCTGAGGGATGAAGAGCACTTTGGAGTTTCTTAATAATCAAGTTGCTCGTGAACAGGTAAAATTCGTCACTTCCGTCAAATGGTCGGATAAATGTAGATTTTTCCGAAGCAGCTATCAGCTTATTAATTACATTTTCGATTTTATAAACTTCTTCTAGTATAACAGGGTAAATCAACTTACTAATTGTGGTGAGAGAGGTGATCTTGAGAAAATCGTAGATTTCAGATTCAATATTCTTAAGTTCAAAGTCTATCAATATCTCTTCTATATCATTTTCCAGTTTAATCGATTCATCCCGACTCAGTTTCTGATCAAGAAATCTTATAATGTTTGAGCATTTGCTGAAGTTGCCCATAGATTTTTCAACAACTTTCGTTTGGTCAATTCGTGACAGAAGTCTTTTAGGAACATTTTCATTAATGAATTCAATGATTTCGTCATTATTTGCCTTTTCAAATATTATATATTCACACTCATTTAAGCTGAATATATCTGCATAGCTGTTGAAAACGTCACTGTCATATCCGTTTATCTCAAATACAAATTTTGTTGGGATTGTCGAATGACTCCTGTACTGAATCACCTGTTTGAAAATGCTGATAAGCTCGTTGTTGGCAAAAGTGTTTGAGATGAAGAATACCTTGCTCTCAATGTTCCCAAGCTTTTGCTTGATTTCATAAATTGCAGCTTTGTTTTCAAGGTTTAAAGCGTAGAAAAAAGGGTTCAAAATGTTCCCGGATTTGGCTAGTTCAAGGTTTATTTCAATGAAATCGCGATTCAATTCGTTCATGAGACTTTCAAAAGCATGACTTTTGCCTAACCCATATTCTCCTATCAGGAATGTGGCCTTAACATTTGTGTTATTTAATGAATTGTGAATCCTATCCTTATTTGTCACGTTGATTTTTAGATGTAAGTACTGGTCTATAATAGATAGTTATCCTCAATCAAGATACTAAAATAGTAGACAATGTAATAGCCAGTGGATATAAAAAAATTCAGTTATAGTTTGTGTACTTTAATCCACATTTTACAAACACCGCTTTAGTGACTGATAATCAAACTCTTAGCCGTCACGCTGAGCGAAGCGAAGCGTCTCGTTTTTCGATAGGAATTATAAAGAACGGGATTCTTCGCTGCACTTCGTTTCGCTCAGAATGACGCTTTAAAAGTTATGACAAGGGGGGATTGACCTGTGGTGAATCTAAAGGAATGTGGCTTACCATCAAAAAGTGTGATGCCATGCAGCGATAAATTCCTTCGGAACACTTTTAATGGTAGCGAGGGGGGGAATTACCTTTGGTGATTCCTTTCGGGGGAGGCTTTACCACTCCAAAGCCTGCTGCTTACGCAGCCATTTATCGAATTATTCCAGGTCAGAAAAATTAGATTTTCCTGCCCTTCCATAATTCAATACATTTCCTGCGGAAGGCTTTTTCGTGGTAGCGAGGGGGGGAATTACTTGCAGTGATTCCAAATGGAGGAGCTTATACAAAATGCCTGCTGCTATCGCAGCACTTTATCAATCTCTCAAAATCCCCGAAAACAAGTTTTGG
>JANQEU010000044.1 GCA_028278225.1 Cyclobacteriaceae bacterium | reverse complement strand
GTCAGGCAAATAATATTTGATTGCTTTCAGCTTGTAGGTAAAAAGATTTCTCCTTGGGTCGAAAAGACAGCTTTTTTGAGTTTTTTAGCCAGGGTTCGTGTCTCCACGAATGGGCCCAAGTACGGTATAAGTTGATGTTCTCCGGATTCAGCGATAATTGGCAGTAGCTATGATTGAGGATAGACGATTAACGATGTGCGATGTGCGAACGAGAATTTGCAGGAGGTATTTTGTCCGGCTTGCAGGCAGGATTCGTTTTCACTGTTCTTATTCTGAAACCCAGGTTAACACTACTTTATCACATTTGCTGATCAACCTGCCTTACCCCTAACCCTAAAGGGAGTCAGGTAGATTGAAGCCTCCTTCCCTTTAGGGAATTGAAGGGTAAAAAGGAGGCGCTGACGAATAAACTTAACCAAGGCTCGTGTATCAATGAACGAGTCCGGGTACAGTATAAGTTGATGCCAATAATTATGATTAGAGGATAGACGATTAACGATGTGTGATGTGCGAACGAGAATTTGCAGGAGGTACTTTGTCCGGCTTGCAGGCAGGATTCGTTTTCACTGTTCTTATTCTGAAACCCAGATAAACCCTTCTTTATCACATTTGCTGATCAACCTGCCTTGCCCCCAGCCCTAAAGGGAGTCAGGTTGATTGAAGCCTCCTTCCCTTTAGGGAATTGAAGGGTGAAAGGAGGCGTTGACGGAGTAAACTGGAAATGAAAAGGCAGGATTAATATAGTGAGATTCCTGTATCACCCTTACACAATACCTCCCCGGAGGTTCACAGGAATCATGTAGTACAACCAACCGTCATTCCTGCCTGCTTGCTGGCAAAGCCTGCCAAAGCAGAGCGGAGTTCAGGGATTTCGTTCGGAGCGTTAGGAGATTTTCGCTCAAAAAAGCTGTCATATCGAATGAATGAGATATCTTTTTATCTCGTCAGGCAAATAATATTTGATTGCTTTCAGCTTGTAGGTAAAAAGATTTCTCCTTGGGTCGAAAAGACAGCTTTTTTGAGTTTTTTAGCCAGGG
>JANQEU010000013.1 GCA_028278225.1 Cyclobacteriaceae bacterium | reverse complement strand
CTGCAGGCTGTCAAAGAATCTTTTCATCTCAGCATTCCTTCTCAGCTCCTTCTTGAGCTCACACTCCCAGAGTTCCACAACAGGGTAGCCACAGCTCCTGATAGTCCTGGTCTTGGAAAGAGTCTCTGAGTAGACATCATCCATACTGAGGGAAGAACCGGGGACCTTCCTGTCTCTGTTCTTGTAGCATTTTGGGCAACCATGCCAGATACAGCCCTAAAGTCAAACATTTAGTAAGGGGTTGCAAGAAAATAATAAAGTTGTGACAAGAAAAAAGCAAAGTTTCTAAAGGAAACTTACATGAAATTCATAGACTGTCTGTCCATCAAAGCCGTCGACTTGGTAGTTGGCGATCCTCTTTTCCCCTCCATTTCTGGCATGCTCAATCCTGACATTATTCTCTCTGCTCATCCATTTCAACCATTTCAGAGCAGTGATGCTCTGGTTAGCCCTCCTCCTGTAGCCGCCGTGAGGGATGATAGCGATGCTGTATGGTTTCATAAAATTCTTCCTGAAGACGTACATACAGGCACCGGCGATGGTGACGGCGACATCGTACGGCTTCACTTTTGTCCCGTGGTGGAACAGTTCTTCAAATTTCAGGCAACATTTCATCAGAATATCCACATCTGACTTGCAGTACTCCAGCATCTCCTTCTGCAGGTCAAATTCCTTCCCCAGCTGCTGGAGGTACCACTTGTAGAATTCATTTCTTTTCTTCTCCTTCATGTTGCCTGGATCGTAATACCAGGCATCCGGCCAGGGTCCGACATAGTCCAGAGTCTCAGTGGTGCAGAATTTGAAAGGGAAGAATCCTTTCTTCAGCTCCTGTTGACCAAATGATTTCGGTAGTTCTGCCAGGGCCATAGGCAGGAAATTAAAGGAATCGATCACTTTGATTCCATCAAACTGCACCTTCATCAATTCACTTCCCTTCGAAATCACATCTGGAACAAGAGACTGACTGATCAGGTACTGGATCAGGAATTGAGAGTCATATCCCTTGGCGTTGTGGGCGATGGCGGTTGCTCCCTTGTTCTCCTC
>JANQEU010000011.1 GCA_028278225.1 Cyclobacteriaceae bacterium | reverse complement strand
ATCGAGGACGTTCGAGTCGGGATCCCTGATTTCGCGAGTGCACTCATATCCATCCATATTGGGCATTTGCAGGTCCATAAGTACAAGACTGTAAGGTTTCGATTCCAAAGCTTGAATCGCTTTCAGCCCATCTTCTGCAGTGTCAGCCTGGCAGCCCATTTTTTTTACCATATGCACAGCTACCATGAGATTGGTTTTGCTGTCATCGACAACAAGGATTCTCACGTGTTGAATTCCTGGAAGATCGTGTTCATTTGTTTTCAGCTTTTTCTGGATTAACGTTCCAGTTTTTTTCTTTTGATCATTCTCTTTCGTTACTATTTGTTTCCTGAAGGGCACGGAAATCCAGAATTCCGAACCGATCCCTTTTTGACTGCTGGCGCCGATTTGTCCGTTCATCATTTTGGTTAACTGTTTTGTTATCGCCAGGCCAAGACCTGTACCGCCATATTTTCGTTTTGTCGACTCATCTTCCTGCGTAAAGCGTTCAAACAACAGGTCAAGAAATTCTTCCGCAATACCTACGCCGGTGTCGCGGACGGAAAAGCGGAGTTTTGCCTGTATCTCATCCTCTGATTCAATCTATTGTTCAGGTCTGTTATTGTGAATGTTCGATCTATGACGAGCATGGGGGCGAACATTCCGTTAACAATACTGTTGAGGTATTTTTCAGTGTCTTTCAGTGCCTTTTCATTATTTCTGATTTCTGTAATGTCTATGACACATATAAGCAGCCAGTTTTTGTTTTCCGAATTTTGGGGGAGAGCGATTTTGGCAAGCGCGTGAAATGTCGAGCCCGCCATGTCATGCTGAATGGTGGTATACTCAAAAACAGGCATATCTCTGTATATGGCGTCAAGTGCAGAAATATACGGCCGTGTCGAAGGTCCGAAGAACAGTTTTCCGGGATTGCTTGATACCAATGTTTTTGCTGAATTTGCTTTATAAAGCGTCAATGCACGATCATTAATGTCAACAACTTTTATAAGCTGTGATGTTTTCTTCAAGAATCCGGGATTATCACGAATATAATCTCGAAGGCTCGTGATATGTAACGATCTGAGAAGATCGAAGTGTTGCTGCAAAAGGGAAATGTCAACGCCGAAAATGGCGGCGTCAATAGTATTGACGATAAGATTCAGCTTGTTTTTATGTAAAAGATTTTTTTCTTCGGCCTGTTTTCTTTCGGTTATGTTGTCATGAACTATTACTACTCCCTCATTATTGTCATCGCAAAGAGGGGGGGCTGTCATTTTAAACCATCGTTCTTCACAAGGGGAGTTGCAGGGGTATTCAAGAGTGAAGGAGTTTCTCCTCTCTTCAAGGATCGATTGTATGCCATTTACAGCTGATGCACACGTGGGGTCTTGTGATTCACAATCACAGTAATCAAGATATGTACATCCTATGAAATTCGATGCAGCACCATTGTTTTTTCCAAAATCATTCCAGGCTTTATTGACAAAGACAATGGTACCATGTTTGTCAAGTACAGCTACTTCCTGTGAAAGAGCATCAAGTACATCATAGGCATAGTTTGAGGGATTCATGTTGAAATGTTATGAGGGACATATTTACCATTGTGACCGCCAAGGCCTGGTCAAATGAGATTGATTGTAACGCCTTGCGCAGTGTGTGTTTTTTTCTGCTCGGATTGCAAGACTGAAAAAGGTGAGAGTATGGTTGTTGCCGATATATCAGAGGTTCAAAAGGTTCATTCTGTCAATGAGTACAACATGTCTGCCATATACATAAATACACTAAATGATAAAATAATATTTGTAAGTTTCAAAGTGTTTTTTTTGAAAAAATAATATTTGGATAAATAATGCTGTAGAGATATATGGTTATGTGAGTATAGGAATAAGTGCCCGAAAAGCTGTCGAGCGGTCAATTGACATATGAGGTTCCGTAGAAAAGTGATTCGAGGGATGGTTTCAAGGTGAGGAGAATGTGCTATGTATGGCTGAATATGTTTATGCAATTGATAATACCTGAACTGAGCATTTCAACAAATACTCAATAGTGATAAATATATTGGAAACGATCTTTTATAATGCACGCCCCATGTGATTATCCTTCACTTGTTATTGTTTTTTTCTTCAATCCATTTATGTTCAGCGGGTCTATCAATGTTTTGCAATGTTCATGCCAGATACTTTCACCATTTTCTTTTTTCTGTCGGTTCACACAGGATCGATGGTGCGGAAAAATTGAAAAATGGATTACTTTTCAGAAAAGACAATACCTGAACATCTCCCAAACAAACACAAGATGGCAATACAATCACTGTCGGCTGCGTTCACCACGGACAAGGTGGCTGAATCGCGTAATTTTTATGTTCGCCATTTCGGCGCAAAGGTGACATTTGACTGCGGCTGGTACGTTAACCTGGAGTTCGGAGACCCGGCATCGACGTTGCAGTTCATGTCGCCGCAGCAGCCTGAGCATGAGCTGAGCAGCGGTGCCGGTCTTATCTACAATTTCAAGGTGGATGACGTGGACGTTGAACACGAAAGGCTTCGGGGCGAAGGGCTCGATGTTGTTGTGCCGCTCGAGGATCACCCCTGGGGAGACAGGGGATTTGCGGTCAAGGATCCCAACGGGATTTCCCTTTATCTCTATTCCGAACGTCCTCCGAGCGACGAGTTCAGTCAATATTACACATAAAGGGTATTCGCTGATGATAAGCGATTTGTCTTTACTCAATCATCCCCGGGCTTCTTCAGGGGATCCATCTTCCCGCCAAAGTCAGGATGGATGCCGCATCAAGTGCGGCATGACTCTCAACTGACAACGTATGCGTGGCGGCTTATAATTGTAAATTTTTGCTTTTGAGACAGCCTCTTTTTGATCACGCTGATTTCTCCTGGTTGAGGAGGATCTGGACATTTCCGGGGATCATGGCTCCGACATCGTTGGCCGGGATGATGAACTTGTTGTACTCGGTATTTTCCGTTTCGTTGTGCAGGATGCCTCTTGCCGTGCTTGCAACGAGCATACCGAAATGGCTTGCCAGTCCGTGAGGTACGATAAACATATTGTTTTCAGCTTGTTCAAGCTTTTTCCAGCTTTCAGGATCGAGAACAAAGACGCAGCTGACGGTGATGTCGATAAAGGGATCGCCTTCCGGCTCCTTTTCTTCGTCTTTTTCCTTGTGGACAAATCTGTTGTTGAAGAGTACTTTGACGAAGTGTTTATCCCTGTCCACACCAAAGTTCATGCCTGCTTTGATTGCCACTGGTTTTCCGTCCACAAACGATTCCGGATGGATATCGAGTTTTTCGGTTTTAACGTTTATAAGCGCAAAATTGACG
>JANQEU010000067.1 GCA_028278225.1 Cyclobacteriaceae bacterium | reverse complement strand
GCCCGTGCCGGTGGAGTACAGTTATCGGATGCCAACGGAAATGAAGCTGCAAATAATGCGACGATCAGTCAGGTAGATGCAGCAGCGCCAGTCTTCATCAGCGCTACTACCACCTCCTCTCTTGATATCGATTTTGTTTTCAGTGAAGATATAAGTTATGTTACAACTTCAACAGATTTCATCAATAGTCTGTCTGCTACAGGACTGACATTAACCGGGAGTCCATCTGCAACTAATCCGGGCGGTTCCTCAACTACTATTACACTGACTTTGGATCCCCTCAACAGACTGATAACAGATTATACTGCAACGGATTTGGTAATCGGCGTCTCTCAGGTAGAAGATGCAGCAACCAACCAAAACGCAGCAGTGGCAGGTGCGAGTATAGATGACGGGGCAGGCCCTGAGATCACTGGTGTTTCTTTAGCCTCCGACAATAGCTATGTGGATGTGACTTTTGATGTTGGTGTTTGGGCAAATAGCGGTAATACCGGGGGAGTGGTTGGTTCTGATTTCAGCTTAGGCTTATCGGGTGGGACAGCCAACACGCCAGTAATTAGCAGTGCAAAACAACCGGATGACCCGGATGAGTCGCTGGCAACAGCGACGGTAGGGGACGAGTCGACAATCAGGATATTCTTCAGTTATACCGGAGCAGCAGATGGAACTGAAACCCTGGAGGTTTTACCAGCAGCATCGGCAGTGTATGATGATGACGACGCGGCTTCCACAACTCAAAGCAATAACACTGTTCTGCTTAATGATGATCCACCAAAAGTCTCTTCACTGACTCCCGCTGACGATGCGACCGGTCTGGCCGCTACAAATGCGCTGCAGATCGTCTTTACTGAAAATGTAACAGCAGCCTCCGGCAAGTTTATTACTGTATTTGACGCTTCCGATGACTCACAGATCACAAGTTTCGAAGCAACTGCCGCTTCATCAACTGTAAACGGAGTTCCTGTCGGAGCAGATGTTTCCATTACGGGCGCAACGGTTGACATTACCCTGGATTTCCCGGAATACCTGCTCCGGGGGCATAGTTATTACATCCAGATAGACAATGGTGCATTTACAGGTGGAGGGCAGGATTTTGCAGGTATCGGTAATAAAACAGACTGGAATTTCAGCATGAATACCGCGGCATCATCAATACCCAATTTGCTGGCTACAATTCCCAGGGATGGTGAATCCGAAATTTTACCGACCGATAACGTCTCCTTCATTTTTGATGAGGAAATGGACATCAATCAAAACCACGATAATGGCAGAGATCTCTACGTTGTTTTTGATCCGGACGGGCTTAGTACCGGACCAACTACAGAATATACTATAACTAATATTGAAGGAGAATTGGGAGTAAATATTACACTAACAGGTACGCAATCAAATATTATTGAAGTTGACCTCATAGCTGATGGCTATTCCGGATTCCAGGATGGTTCGTCGGAATACGGGATCTCAACGCAATCCTCCGCTTTTGAAGATGCCAGTGGGGGAGAGACCGCGGCAATAAGTGCAACGAATAATGTGTTTACCACGGTTGCGGACGGAGTGCCTCCAACGGTTTCAGGAGCTTTCTCCCCGGCAGATGATGCTCCGGCTGTTACTCCGGACGTTTCCGTAACAGACCTGGTCATTACTTTCGATGAAGATGTCCAGGCGGGAGCAGGGAACATTCAATTATACATTGACCTGACCTCCGATCTGCTGGTGTTTGACATAGCAGCAAACGACGCAGCAGTGGCTTATAGTGCCAGTGCATTTACTACTGATCAGGTAACCATTGATCTCAGCGCAGTGGGCATAATACTTTCCGGTAATCAGACCTACTATGTCAATTTTGATACGGATGCGATCACGGATATCACCGGGAATGCCTATGCGGGGATTTCCGATAACACCACCTGGAATTTTACTACATCGGATGATGCCGTAGCGCCAACCATATCGTCCAGCTCACCTTCGGATAACCAGTCCGAGGTTGCAGTGAACACATCATTTTCCATTACGTTCGATGAGCCGGTTGACAAATTTGCAAGTGCAGCTACCAAATTCATCAATGTTTACTATGAAGATTCCGATGAACTGTTTGAGGCTATCGATGCAAACGCCACCACAGTCGATAATAATAATGTCACTTTCACCCTGAGCTCGGATCTGCCGGGATTTACAGATTTCTATGTCAAAATTGATGATGGTTCCTATTTCGACAACAGTAGCACACCAAATGATTACGGAGGTATTGTAACAAAGACGGGGTGGAACTTTAAAACTACAGCTACAGGTGATGTAACAGCGCCAATTGCTGATTTTGCGAGTGCTACACCTGCAGATAATGACGGTGCTACCGGAAACCAGCTGTCGTTTTCTTTGCCATTTGATGAAGCCGTTGCTCCCGGAACCGGCGGTATCGATCTTTATGACGCTTCAGGTCCGACGCTTGTTGCCAGCTGGGACGTACAAACTGAAATTACATTTAACGGAACTTCTGTTTCATTTGATCTGAGTACAGCCGGATTCAAACATTCCAGTGTAACTGGTGATTCACTGGTTTATGAGGCCAACTATTATTTTGATTATTCCTTGGGTGCATTTGAAGATGCGGTTGGGAATCAGGTAGCGGCCATTACCGGCAATACTGACTGGAATTTTACGGTTGAGGCTGATACTTATTCCCCGGGGATAGTTTCATTTGCTCCTCTTGGTGGCTCGGCATCTCTTGAACCCACTCTCATTATCACTTTGACGGAAGACGTCCAGGATGCAGGTGGCAATGTAAATATCTATTATAATGACGGAACAACCTTGCGACTTGCTATTCCGGCAGCATCATTTGATTATGTAACTGATGCAAGTGCGCCACGGTACATCGTTCCAATGGTTGATGCACTGTCCGGTGGCACTGAATACTACGTGGAAGTGGAAGCATCTGCCTTTGAGGATGTATCGGTAGCCAACAATGGTTATGCTGGTGTAGCCGCGGACGGAACATTTTCTTTCACTACCACATCCGATGCAGTTGATCCCGGGTTGGTGGTCGGGTCACTGACGCCTGGCGACGGTACTACAGGAATTGCGGTTAATACCAACCTGGTTGTTGTATTCGATGAACCTGTAACTGCCAATGCTGCGGACATTACCATATTATACGACTCTGATAATGCAGTCGCTCAAACCATTAGCGCGGACGCAGGATCTTCAAGCAATGCAAACACTACCTATACTTATACCTTAACAGAGGACTTATCCGGTTCAACCAATTTCCATGTCAATATAGCGGCTGCGGCGTTCACCGATAACTCCGGCGGAACAAATGCGGTTTTGAATGACGCTGTTACCTGGAACTTCCAGACTACCGGGGATGTGGTTGATCCGGTTCTGGAATCATTTGCCGAATCAAGTGTTACTGCCTCAAGTGCGACATTGGAGTTCACATTCAACGAGCCTGTCGTAGATGGTGGAGGAGATGTGGTTTTATATTATACTGACGGAACAATGGTGTCAGGTCAGAGCTATCCCGTTTCCGGCATGACAGATCCGGGTACCACAACACCAACCCTGGCTGTATCAGGATTATCGGGCAATACGACCTATTTGGTTGAAATACAGGCTTCTGCGTTTGATGATAACAGCGGAAGAAGCTACGCAGGTTTGGTGCCGAACATTGTGAACTGGTCTTTCACCACCTCCAATGCTTCGGATGGTTCCGGTCCGGTTGTGATTGGCAGCGGTTTCACCCCTCCTCATGATCCTACGTTTGCGACGCCTGTGTCAATAAGCTCGATAGCTATACAATTTGACGAGCCGGCTGTCACAAATTCAGCCAACATTACGATTCACTATGTATCCGATGGAGTTGTTGCTCAAACGCTGGATGCAGCGGATGGCGTCGCCAGTGAAGGTAGTACAAAGTTTACCTATACGTTATCAGAAGATTTATCGGGTGGTACACAGTATTATGTGAATATAGCCGGAACTGCATTTGACGATAATTTCGGTGATGGTTACGCTGGGATCAGCAATGGGACTACCTGGAATTTCGAAACCAATACAGATGCTGTAGATCCGTCTTTGCTTTCATTCACAGAATCCAGTGTTACGGCAACCGGTGCGACATTGGATTTTACCTTTGATGAACCGGTCGTGGATGGAGGAGGGAGTATCATTCTCTATTACACCGATGGTACTGCCGTGCCTGGCCAAAGCTACACAGTATCCACCGCTTCAGGCCTCGGCACCACAACTCCTGCATTGGCTGTCTCCGGTTTGTCCGGCAATACAACCTATCTGGTTGAAATACAGGCCACGGCATTTGATGATAATAGTACGAACAGTTACGCCGGGCTGGCTCCAAGTGCAGTGAATTGGTCATTTTCTACTTCAAATGCATCAGACCTAGCCGCTCCTGTGGTTAATACCCTTACACCCGTGCATGATCTTCTTTTTGGTACTCCTGTTTCAGTTTCATCTATAGCAATAGAGTTTGATGAACCGGTTGTAGTTGGGTCCGGAAATATTTCTATCCGGTACGTGACCAATGATTTTCTTGAAAGAAATATCGATGTAACCACCGGGGTTGCCAGTGATGGGAACACAAAATATACCTACACCATATCACCCGAACTCTCAGGATCAACACAATATTATATTGAGATACCTGCAACGGGGTTTGACGACAATTTTGGATTGAGTTATGGTGGTTTCACGGGAGTTGATAATTGGAATTTCATCACCAATACGGATTCCAACAATCCTGTATTGGTCTCAACTACCCCTGATGATGACGAAGCTTCGGTTACGGTTGGAGCTGCCGAGGACCTGGTGCTTTCGTTTGACGAGCCTGTAAAAGCAGGATCCGGAAATGCTTATATCAGGTATGCAGATGGAACTTTAGTTGAGACGTTTGTGCCTGGTGATGTGGTTTTCAGCGATGGTAACACTGTAGCATCGATTCAATACGCCATCCTTGATGGTCAGACTGAATATTATGTGGAAGTGGACGGAGGATTTTTGCAGGACAATTCAAACCTGCCAATTGCAGCAATTGCGGCGGATGGCTCATGGTCGTTTACAACAGGTAATGACGTTATTGCTCCGGATCATACCACTGTAAGTCCTGATGGCGCTGCAGGAATAGCCCTCGATCCAACACTCACAATAGATTTTGACGAGCGTGTTTATCCTGGTACGGGAAATTTCACACTGACATCCATATCACAAACTCTTAATATTGACGTCAGTGATGGTTCGCAGGTAATGAATTTTGGTTCGACGCAGATCACGATAACACCTCTGACCGAACTCTTTAATTCTGAGACTTACAATGTGACCATTGATGCAACAGCCATCGATGATGCGACCGGTAACAGTTATGATCCTGCGGACGGAAGTCCCCTGAGCTGGAGCTTCACAACCGGTAATTCAACGATTGTGACAGCTTCTACGAGTAATGTTCTTTGTACAAGCGGAGATATCACCGTCTTAAATGGATTCAGTATTGCAGAAACCAACAATGATGATTGGGCGGATGGAGCAGGACAAACGATCGTTATCGAATTACCCGCACAATTCGAATTTAATACAGGAGCTACTCCTCCGACGGTGACGCCATCGGGGACGGGATTATCTGCAACTTCAATAGCGTATACTTCCACGAGTATGGCTACCATTACATTTACCACAAGCGGATCAACTGGTGCATCAAATTCAATGACCGTTGCTTCCGGTCTTGAGGTGCGCTACCTGGGAAGTACATTAAGTACGTTCAATGCTGTAGCCACGGGAGGAACGGCCGATATGGAAGGAAACCAGACCTATCACGGGCAGGTTTATTTGCAGATGACCACCCAGAATCCTCCGGCGGCATTAGTGGTTGGGAATGGTTTGGGGATTGACGAACCCACATACCCCGGAAATACCGTCGGAGATAATGGCGGGGATACGCAATACGATGATGTGGCCCTTTACCTGGGAGACGATATAACCTCGGCAGGAGGGCCAGGGTTTGTTTCTCCGATGACCGTTACTCCTGACAATGCTGCAAATTCCATAAGAGTGTACACCGATGCGGCAGAAACAACAGAAGTAACCGGCTCTCCTTTCACAGGATCCGCCTCTTATGCCCTGACCGTTGCAGACTTTGATCTTACAGCGACAGACTATGGTGTTCATACATTTTATATCACGCAGACTGATGTCGACAACTGCGAGAGCGATGCAACGAAGTATTCGATAGCAATTTCAGACTTTAGTCTTAATCCGAATACGCAAACTTTTACCGTTGCGGATGACGTGGGAACTTTAATTACTGCTTCCAGACCAACTTCGGGACATACGCTTTCTTTTACAGGAAATGGCCTGGCGAACATAGATTTAGCAGCAACCGCAAGTACTTCAACGGCAGATTTCATTCCTTCTGCGGCAGGCGTCGCTACTCATGATGTGGTCTACAGTATGACGAATGATGTTTCACTCGTTGATGCCGGTTTCATTACCACTTTTACAGTTAATGCGGTTTCCTCACTCTTCGCTTCGGGAGCTACGGATATTAATGATACAGACAATAACGTATGTATCGACAATGGTGCTGCAACTTCTATGACCCTGACTGATCCGGATCCAATTGGAGTCAATCCGAATGGCACGGCAGACTTTTATGATATGCGTTTCTATGCATACAAAAACGGAGCGAGAAGTACGGAAGTTACCGGTGCGATTGTCACTTCCGGCGGGCTTACAGGGACTATTGGAGGGGCTACAGGTGTCTACGATAATACGGAAGGTACTTTGGCCGGCTGGACCATTGATCCCAACCTCTATGTAGAAGGGGATGGTGATGTGGACACAGTGGAGGTGGTGATGTTTGTTTTAGACGAACTCACGGATGTGGTTTCCGAATTTTCGGATGACTTGATCCTGATATATCCGCAGCCCGTAGTAACCCTTACGAATATTGATGACTACTACTGCGAAGACGACGCTTCCTTTACAATTGAGGCACAAATTCAAACTGTGAACGGTACCACTACAGCAGATATTACAAACGGCTATTACCTGTATGTAGATGATGATCAGGACGGGATTCTTGATCCGGGAGAAACGACTTTCACTGATTTCACCGCAGGAGGCACACTTAGAAACACGTTGGTGTTGCAAGATCTCGATGGCGACGGGAATGACTACACCATGGAAGATGAGACCGGATTCTATATTATCAGATACGAAACATTAACGCAGACTGCAGCACAATGCATTAACACCGTTGATGTGCCTTTCAGGTTGTTATCCAAGCCTGATCTTCCTGAACTTACACCTACAGTGTTGACAGGCATCGGAGGCCTCGTAAATGACGGAAGCGGGGATGTCTACCTGATGGAGTATTGTTCCGGGGAGACTGTTTCTGATCTTACAGCAGATGTAAGTGCAACAATCCTCACGGTACCGGTGAATGGAGATGAAGTGGTAACCTGGTACGCGGATGCCGCGTTGACGAGCCCGATTGCGACCGGAGCTACTATTGATATCGCTACAACCTTGTTTGGTGGAAATACCGCACCTACCGGCAGGCAATCTCAGACCATTTACCTGACGATAAAAGATCACGTGGATATAAATTCTTCAGGGTACGAAGGTTGTGAATCGGAGTCCAGAAGAATAAGAATTGAGTATTATCCCGACGGTGATGATATCGGTACAAATCCAGACAATGTGGCTGCTTCAAGCACAAATGAATTTAATCACGCATTTGTTACTGATTCCTACTTGTTCGAATATTGTATCGACATCGGCTCCAGTGTGGCTGCAGGGAATCGGAATGACATTGTGTTGGACGCGACTCTGGAACCTGATGCCGGTGAAAATATTGGGGAATCCTACTTTACAATGTATGATGATGCCATGGCCTTTGAAGGCACCTTCACTGACGAGACAATTACTCATACAGAACTTACCGCATTCTTCCCTACGTTTACGTGGACCGAAGGAACCTCACTCACATTCTTTGTTTCGCAAACGGATTTTGACAATACGGTAGCCGGGGGTAGTCCAAATAATGAATTTGATGGTTGTGAAGGCTCCTTACGCGAATTTACAATTGACATAAAAGCCATTCCTGTCAGGCCACCTGAAGCCGATTTCAATAATGGTAATGTTACCGCATCAGCTGTTGTTGAATATTATCTTTGTTCCGGTGATGACCTTGACAACATAGAAAGCCCCGGTGAAACGGATACGGAATATACCTGGTATACGGATGCCAGCCTGACAACTTTGATTGACCCGGCATCATTCAACAACCGTTTTATTACTCAGGCTGAACTGGAGTCAGAAGCTGGGGGTGGTGCTTTTTCAGCCATAAATGGAACAGCCAGTTCGATAACGTATGATTATTTCGTGACACAAACGAAGGAAATCAATGCAGCAAGCGGATTCCTGGGTTGTGAGAGTGTTGCGACTGAGGTTAGGATCACAGTATTCCCTGACCCTGTGGCCCCAACGTTTGACGCTCCGACTGGTGTAGATGATGAAAATGGATCCGGAACTTCAGATATGGAAGTCAGCTTCTGCGAAGGTGACCTGACGAGTGCTACTTTCCCGGTTACGGGAACCGCCAACGAATCAGGAGCTACGTCCACCATGAAGTGGTATAGTTGG
The DNA here is from genome assembly GCA_028278225.1 of Cyclobacteriaceae bacterium. GTDB lineage: Bacteria > Bacteroidota > Bacteroidia > Cytophagales > Cyclobacteriaceae > JANQEU01. The sequence continues at coordinate 17,055 of JANQEU010000067.1, read as the reverse complement.
GACGGAGCCAGCAGAAGCACGGCAAACCTGTTATTTACCTCGGCTGCCAATGCCACAACAGTTACACCCTCGCAATTACAAATTTTGAATGCCAATCAGGGTCAGTATTACTTCCTGGTTAGCCAGACCATGGAAATAAGCTTTGAAAGTTCCACTTTCTCCGGTTGCGAAACAGAACTCAATGACATGGCAACTTTAACGGTGAATATTTTTGATATTCCCGATCCGGACAACATTTCCGTGAATGGTGATGATACCAATCCAACGTTCTGCGAGGACGATGTGCTTGCCACAGGTATTACTCTGACAACCACCGAAATGAACACACCAACTTTCAGGTGGTATGTCGATGACGGCACAGGAAATCCGGATATGAGTGGTCCTGTTCATACGGGGAATACTGCGACGCCGGCAAATTTGACCGATGATGCAATTTTTGATATCGATGGATTCTTCGCTGATCCTACCGGAAACAATAACAGTGGTATCGGTGAATATCTCCTGTGGGTAACCGAGACCCAGGATATCGGCGGAGGTGGTATTGGAGGATTCCTTGGTTGTGAAAGTGATTTCAAACTGGTTGTTATCAATGAACGGCCCAATGAACTCCCTGCTGTTGATGCAACGGAATTTATTTGCGATGGGGATCTTATTCCCACACTTAGTGTATCCGGTGCGGTAGGTACGGTAGAATGGTTCTCCGATGCTGCACTCACGAATTCACTGGCTCTGGGACCTACTTCTTTGACACCTGCCCAAATGACTCACATTCCTCAAAATGCCAGTAACGAGGCTAACACACCGGGCACATATAATGTATATGCTACACAAACTACCAAGGCGGATCCGAATATTAGTTTTACGGGATGCCAGAGTTTGTCTACTGAATTTAGCATTACGGTACAGCCCATTGCGGCAGCACCGGCTACTACTGAGGCCGATGACATATATGAAATATGCGAAGGAGATGCGACGCCCAACTTCGAAGTTCCGGATACGGAAGATCCGGGGACTACCTTCACCTATACATGGTATGATGATGATGGTTCTACGGTGCTTTCAACAGGTACTTCAGGTATCTTCGATCCTTCACCGTTTGTCGATCTGACGTCATTGACGCCGGAAGTTGCAAACGATTTTGATTTTTATGTAACAGTTACGGATAACATTGACGCTTCCGAAAATTTTGATGGATGTGAAAGCCCTCAACGATTGGTTACACTTCGTGTTAATGGTCTCCCTAGCCTGTCATTCAATAGTATCGCCAGTGATGACAATTACTGTGTGGAGGATGGAACGATCAATTTCAGCGTTTCCACGATTACAGGCGGTACGTACGAAACAAATGCAATCAGCCGTATCTTCTCAATTAATGATCAGGATTTTGGGGGTGGCGGTGAAACAGGTTTGACGGACAATGGAGATGGCACGGCTTCTATCGATCTGCTCGCATTGCACCAAAGTCTGGGCGGAAGTGCCGTCGGTGATGCCAGTACTACCCACACTGTTTACTTCCAGTTTACGGATGCAGAAGGTTGTGTGAATACGACTTCCGTAACAAATATTGAAATATTCCCTGATCCGGAGCTGGATATCAATATCGACGGACTTTCATTGGATCCTTCCAACAGCAATAATGAGTATTGTTTTGACCACGGATCCGTAACTACCATTCAGGGTATTTTCATAGACGACACAGGGGTACGCAACCCCACAAGTAGTGGTACATTCCAGATATTCAGGAGTGGCGAAAGTACTGCTCTGGTTTCTCTGGGTTTTGCAGGTTTGGATGATGACGGCAGCGCCACATTATTTACCGATATTCTTGCGGCGGATGCCGGCCAGGCACGAGAGGGTGCCGCTATGGACTATGATATTGAGTTCACATATTTTGGCCCGAACAATTGCGAGAATTCTATCAAAAAAACCATTACAATCAACACCCAGCCAGAGCTGGACATTGTATATGGGTTTGACGACGCAACACTTGTGGACGGAACGGTAGTTTGTTATGATGACGCCACATTCACGATTCAGGGAGTGTATACAAATCCGGCTCCCGATAGCATAGCTGCCAGCGGGACATTCGAGTTGTACCTGGAAGGAGAGACTACAGGGGCTATCAGTACCGGTTTTGTTGGAACGAATGATGATGGAACTGCTACCTTCGAGCCATCTGTGATTGGAAATGCTATTGGAATGGGTCGCCTGGGTAACTCTACCACATTCGATCTCTATTATTTCTTCACGGACGGGGAAGGATGTCAAAATGCCAATTTCGGAACCACAGGTTCTCAGGTAGATGGAATAGACCTGGCTGATGTGGATCCTATTAAGATCACCATCCAACCTATGGCGGATCTGTCGTTTGAGGATGGACAGAACAATGAACTAACCCTTGCCTTTGGAGAAGAACGAATCCCCGAGTATTGTGTTGATAACGGGGCATTTACTATAGATGCATCTTCCGATATACCAGGAAGTGGTGTATTCTCGCTGGATATCAATGATTTCAGCACCCCGGGCACTGGAGTGACTGACAATCTTGATGGTACGGTGACACTTGATCCCGAAGTACTGCACTTGTCTAAGGCAGATACGGTAGCCGGTGGGTCGAGTACAACACACCGCATATATTATGAATTCTCTGACAGCCAGGTTTCAGCGACATTCAATACCTGCGTTAACATAGATTCATTCGATATTGTGGTTAATCCGTTACCATCGATTTCCTTCCTGCAGAATGGTCAGGATGAGGACGTAATAGATATCTGTGCCGAGGATGCGGAGTTCTTGCTGGAAGGTTTCCTAAGGGAGACAGGGACTACATTGGCGAGCGGTACTTTCACCAGCAATACCGGAACAGGTGTGACGATATCCGGAGGAGATGGTTTGGGTACTTTCAGCTCCGAAAATGCCAGAACAGATCAATACGGGCCGTTTAACGGGGATCTATCGAACCAGGAACAGCTCGATTCGATCCGGAGACATGTGCCGACAAGCGAGTATGATGTCACATTCTTCTATGAGGATGGAAAGGGTTGTCAGAATACCATCACCCGAACGATCCGAGTATTGCCACTACCTACTTTGGTTAGGGATGTGGAGACTGGAAGTATCATTACCAATCAGGCTTGTCTGTCCGAGACAGTGGATTTTCAAGTTACTGTGGGCAACCTTGCCAGCTTAGGAGTTACCAGTGAGGATGATCTCATTTTCACCTGGACTATTGCGGAACAAGTGGTTGGGCCGGGTAATGATGAAAGCGGAGGTGGCGGAACCGGTAATCGTGTGATAATCAGGGCGGATGACCCGGATTTCCCTAAACTGACTGAAGGAACACAGACGATTAATGTTGAAGTGGTCAATCCATTAACCGGATGCTCATTTTCAATTTCAGAAGCGAAATCAATTGGGGTAAGCCCGGAGCCAACGCTCGACTGGGGGGAAGGAATTGCAGAAAATCAACCTGTTCTCTTTACACTGAATGAAGAGGATCTTGCACAGACAGAGCTAAGTCAAACGGTTTTTGAGATCTTCGATACCACTGACCTTTCAACTACTGTATTTAGTTATCAGCTGTCAAACCCGGGAGGTAATCGCAATAAAGATCAAATGCTGCCGGATACTGCTATTTCACTGGCGGCTGGTGTGTATGAAACCAAAGTCACCGTGTTGTCCGCCACTACTTGTATCGATTCACTTATAAGAAGGTTCACAGTACTTCCTCATGTAACAGTCACTGAGGATCTTATCTATGATTTCGAAGATGGACCTCAGGGATGGTTCACTGATTCGGTTTCTCTGGACGGTTTGAGAGATGACAGACTGACGACCTGGGAATGGGGTACGCCATCCGGCACAACAATAAATAGAGCTTTTAGTGGTACCAAGGCGTGGGTGACGAACCTGGATAGCATATATGGAGATGAACTTATAGCTGAGCAATCATGGGTTTACTCTCCGACATTTGATATCACGCCTTTGACGAAACCGGCCATCAGCTTCTATCATATTCGGGACCTGTCTAATTTGGACGGAGTTGTTCTGCAATATTCTACTGACAATGGAGCGAAGTGGGCGCCATTAGGGGACTTTGACCTGGTGGAAGGTCAGTCAGGAGTAGATTGGTTTAATGCCGATGGTATTTCCGGCACGCCCGGTTCGGCTGAGCTGGCGCTTGACGTCGACAAGGACTTTAACAAGGAAGGAGACGGGTGGACCAGAACCAGCTTCCTGGATGAAACCGATTCCATCGTTTGGACATTCAGCGCGCACAAATTGGATGGCCCCAGTGGTGTACAAGGGGACAAGACGAATGTTCGTTTCCGGTTTGCACTTGGCGCCAGGAATGGTCTTAAGGTTGAAGAGGGTGGTGGACTTGTCGATGACCGGGCACTTGAGGGATATGCTTTCGATGATTTCCTGATCTTTGACAGAAAGAAGATCATTTTGCTGGAGACATTCTCCTCAGCACTAAGTGATGACAGTAAGACTGCAGGCGATACAGTAAAGAACCGGGTATCCCTTACCGATCAGGGTACCATTTGGATCAATTACTTTACTGACCTTGATGGTGTGGTCGACCGATCCACGGACTTCCTGTTTACCAGAAATGAAATTGATCCTAATGCCAGGGCCGGTCTTTATGGTGTGTCGGATGTTCCCGCTTCCGTACTGGATGGTGTAGTAATAGACCGTGATCCTGAATCCAACAGGGTATCAGATCGATTGCTGGGCTGGAATGACTTCACCCGAAACAGGATCGAACTGATACAGCCGGATTTTGAGATCGTCCTGACGGAAGACGCAACGGCGCCAAGCGATGGGATCAAGGTTAGAGGGGATTTCACATCACTAAGTGATTTTCCTGAGAATACGGAGTTATCGTTCCGGTTTGTGGTGATCGAGAATTATGTAACAGGTCAGGATATTGGATTATATACCTCCGGTGATACAATCAGAAACGTACTTCGGGCCATTCTGCCAGATCCGGCTGGTGTTGTTGTCAAGCAGTCTGTTACTGCAGGGGAAATATTTAGTCATACAGTCGATTGGACCATTGACGCTGTCCTCAATGTCGATGAGTTGAAGGTGGTTGCGTTTGTTCAAAATGAGGAAACCAGGGAGATCTACCAGGCGGCAGCAATCGATATTGATAATAAGACGAATACCGTTACCGGCTTTGAAGGTTTGTCCGGAGATGATCCTTTCAAAATCTATCCGAACCCGGCTGATGAGGAGATCATCCTGTCATTTAGCAAAGAGCGGAATATTAATGTGGAATGGACACTTTACGATCTGACAGGTCGATTTGTAGACGGAGGGATTATCAGCAGAAGACAAAAAGAAGTTAGCCTTGCTACCCGTGAGATACCCAGTGGAGTGTATATGATCCAATTACACCATGAAAAATACAAATGGGAACCTCAGAGGATCGTAGTGGTTCATGATTGATGAAACAGAGACTTCTGGAGTTTATAAACTTCGGAAGTCTCTGTTCTGCTTTTAACATGAGTTATGACATCCGGTACCTCACCATGAAACCGATAGATTATATAAATCGCTTTGGTGAGTATCGGGATCTTTCGGCTCTCCGGGAGAAACTGTATGATTATGACAGATCCAGCGGAACCCCGGTCTTTCACGCCAGTGGATTTGATCACTTTGATGCGCCGGTAATTACCAATAAAGATCCGGGTATCGTGCAGTTCTTTAGTTGGGGGCTTATTCCTTATTGGGTAAAAAATGTCAATCAGGCTATTCAGCTTAGCAATAGAACCCTGAATGCGCATTGTGAACATATCTTTGAAAAACCATCTTTCAAAGAAGCTGCCAAAAAAAGAAGGTGCCTGGTTATTGTTGATGGATTTTATCAACACCATCATCGAAATGGTAAAACGTTTCCATATCACTTCACTCATCGCAACCTGGAACCGCTTGCCCTGGGAGGATTATGGGAGCAGTGGAAAGATGGCGAAGATGACTTTGTACGAAACACATTTACCATTGTCACCACGGAGGGGAATGAGCTACTAAGCGGGATCCATAATAATCCAAAACTGAATGGTCCGCGGATGCCACTGATAATACCATGGGAGTATGAGGATACCTGGTTGAATCCGGAAACCGTCAGCTCTAAAGATCTTGAGGATGTTATCAGACCTTATGAATCTGAGCTATTGCGGGCTTACCCGGTGAGAAAACTAAGAGGAAAAGGATGTATAGGAAACAGGCCTGAAATTATTGAGCCGTTCGAGTATCCGGAGCTAAATACACTGTTCGATTAGAAATATCGCGCATTGAAAGAGAGTCGTTCGCTCTGATCTATTTGTACCTTGCGTTGAGTTCCCCGGGATGTGAACACTTCTGAAAGCAAAGCTTGTGCTTATAGACTCTATTTGATATTTAGCTTATGGACATATTTTCGAATGTGATCGATCCGTTTGGTAGTATGGCTGACATAATTTTGTAGCTCTACTTCAATCAGGTAGATCTGACCGTCGTACGATTCACTACCAAATTCGGTCTTAAGGTCAGCGCTGTGCTTTTCCAGTTCCTTCTGGGCCTTACATTCATCTTTCAGGAATTTGATCATAGACCTCATGTTGTACTCGGACTCGAAGGACTCAATTTCCCTAATCAAATGATCAATGTTCTTGTCCTTTGACCTCTTCGAGGCTATCAGCGCTCTTTTGTACAGTACTGAGTCCAGGTGGTGAATTTCGTTCAGTAGCTCGATCTTGGACTTCCTGTAGTCTTCATTACGGCAAAATTCCATCAATCCCTCATATGTCTCCAGCTCTTTTTCTTCCAGATCCCATGTGTATGTTGCCTGGTCGATCATTTGACCTAAAGTGATTTCCTGGGCGTTGGCATTTAGGGCTATGAATGCGACGGAAAAAAAGATGATTGAAAGTGATATATTTTTCATTTTTCTAAAAATCTATACCTGCCTAAACTCAGTCCAAAGCTGATTTCTGCTGATGGAATTACTCAAAATAAAAAACAAGAGCGGGTTCTAAAAAATGGATCTGACCGGAAGTAAAAGATGAGCGCTGAAGTGGAATTTACGTGTAGTCAGCGGGAAATGAAATATAAATAAATCAATAAAATATTGGGTTTATTTGATATTTAAATGATGCACATGCTTTCTGATATGGTCCATGCGCTTTGTGATGTGTTTTATATACTTCTGCATTTCTACCTCGATCAGGTAGACCTGACCATCGTATGATTCACTACCGAATTCCGTGCTTAATTCATCACTTTCCTTTTCCAGTGATTTTTCAGCTTTGCACTCTGCCCGTAGAAATTGTAAGAAAGACCTCATGCTGTATTTTCTTTCAAACTTTTCAATTTCCTTTATTAGCTTGTCTATTTCGTGATCTTTTGACCTTTTAGCAGCTATTTTGGCTCTTTCGTAGAGCACTGAATCCACATGGTGAATTTCATTCAGTAATTCGATCTTATGATTCCGGTATTCAACATCAGTACAGAACCGGATAAGGCCTTCATAGGTCTCTAATTCTTCTTCCTCCTCATCCCAGGCATAGGTCAGACTATCAATCTTTTGCCCCAGTGTCAGTTCTTGTCCCTGTAGTGATCCGGAATATAACAGTGCGCACACAAAGATGATTTGAAATATTTGCTTTTTCACAATACAGCTGTTTTATGGGTAGAACGTTGTAAAGTCCGTCAAATTATTAGCTCAACAATCCTTGAACCATTATCTACTTAACAATTTCTTTGCCATCTTCGATCCATCCTTTGATCCCATATTTCAGGTCGTAGATCTTTTTAAATCCCAGATCTTTCAGCAAATATGCGGTCTTCCTGCTTCTCCCGCCCACGGCGCAGTATAACGCTACCGGCCTCTCTCTATCCAGTTTCAGAAGTTCTTCCTTAAATGTTTTACTATAAAAATCGATTAAAATGGATCCTCGCAAATGTCCCCGGCTATATTCTTTCAGTGTTCTTACATCAACAATTTGTACGTTCGGGCCGCCGATAAGCTTTTCGAAAGCTTCGTTTTCGATCCTTTCGATCACCTGATCCTGAGTCAGGCTGGAACAGGCCAAAGCAGAAAATATCAATGCGCTGACTAATAATTTCATATTTTAGAAAGTCATATGATCATATTTTCATACAAATATACGATTTCCGGGTTCTTGCCTCTTTTTTCATTTTGATTGATCCCTTGGCTGACAGGTTTGTGAATAATTAATCCTTTTTTTAAGCATAGATTGTCATTGTTACTATATTCATCAAAAAAACTGACGCCAATGAAGAAATATATCCTTTCACTTCTGATACCGGTTGTACTGGTATCAGGTCCTTTGGGTTATGCTCAATATTTTCCACCATCCGGCAGATCCTGGGATGGCAAGACCGCACAGGAGGCTGGTCTGGATCAAAAGGCGATCGATGAAGCAGTACAATTTGCCGAAGAAAACGAGTATTCCGGAGAGCGTGATCTTCGGATCGCAATACTGAAAGGGTTTGCACGTGAGCCTTTTCATGAAATTTTGGGCCCGACAAAGAAAAGAGGAGGACCTGCCGGGATCATCCTTAAGGACGGGTTTATGATAGCAAGCTGGGGGGATATAGATCGTGTAGATATGACATTTAGTGTTACAAAGAGCTACTTATCCAGTACGGCAGGTCTGGCCTTGGACCGGGGACTGATCGCGGATGTGAATGATAAGGCAGAACTGTATGTCTGGGATGGCACTTTTGGTGGTGAACATAATTCGAAAGTTACATGGCACCATCTGCTTAATCAGTCTTCAGATTGGTCTGGTGAGTTGTTTGGAATCAAGGATTGGGCGGACAGACCGCCACGGGAGGGAGGTATAGACGAATGGAGATACCGCGAGCTAAACGAACCCGGAACGAGATATGAGTACAATGATGTTAGAGTAAATGTTCTTGCCTATGCTCTTCTCCAGGTTTGGAGAAAACCACTTCCGCAGGTACTCAGGGAAAACATAATGGAACCCATCGGTGCTTCAACAACCTGGAGATGGTATGGTTACAATAGCTCATGGGTAGAAATTGACGGAAATAAAATGCAATCCGTCAGTGGAGGCGGCCACTCAGGAGGCGGCCTGTTTATCAGCACCAGGGATCACGCAAGGTTCGGTTTGCTGTTTCTCAACAACGGTAATTGGAATGGGAAACAAATACTTTCCGAATCCTGGATTAAATCGGTTCAGAACTCCAGTGAAGCCAATTCAAGTTACGGTTACATGTGGTGGCTGAACCGGGGAAACAGAAAATGGGATGGTATAGCAGACGAATCCATTTACTATGCCGCGGGATTCGGAGGCAATTATATTGTCATAGATCAAACCAATCAAATGGTAATTGTCACCAGATGGCTTGAACCGTCTAAACTTGGAGAACTGATGAAGATAATTCAGGGAGCAGTGAAGTAATCACGGCTTAATGGCTATTATTGAAGTTTACCTGTGTATTGGACCAGTTACTCCTGTTTAGCTTTTCTGACTTTTCTGAATTTCAATACTGAGGCAATTATCATTATCACTACACCGACACTTAACAACATCAAACCTGATGTACCGTAGTCGGTCATCCGCAGGATAATGAATGAAATGATCAATATCAAAATCCCTGCAACGAACATGATTCCTTTTACCATGGTAAAAAGCTGTTGTTTTGCCTGAATTTAACCATTTATTATTATTCTCAAAAATCTGTTGATACGATTTTGCTCAACACTGCGGCTGATTGTCATCAATGACAAAGGAGGGATCAACCACATTAAATGATTTTTACCTTGATCCCTGCAACGTAATTATGAATTCAGTATGTCCGGGCTGGCTTTTTACCTCTATTTTGCCAGAGTGCTTTTTAATGATACTATGAGATAGGTACAAACCCAGGCCTGTGCCATGTCCGGGTGCTTTTGTGGTAAAAAAAGGGTCAAATATTTGATGTTTTACCTTTTCATCAATACCCATACCATTATCTATTACTTTCAGGATCACGTGCTTTCCTTCCCTAAATCCCACCAACTCTATTTTGCCATCATCCATCTTACCAACAGCATCAACACTATTTCTGATAAGGTTTATGATCACCTGGTTGATTTCGATCGGATTTCCATTAATAAACAGGTCACCGCCTAATTTTTCTTCAAAATTGATATGATAATTTCCCTTTTTGATCAGTACAGTGGTTGTTTCGATCAGTTCTTTCAGGTCGATTTCGAGATTCTGATCAATGTTACTTTTTGGGGAGATATCAAGAAGATTATGAACTACCTGGGTTGCTTTGGTGGCCCCATCAGCCATATTCTCCAAAAGATTTTCTATTTCGGTTAATATCATTTCCGCATCTTCGTTTTTACCGATGATTCTTTTCAAATCTTCAATATCTTTTTTAACCGGTCCGATCACACCTCCAATGATGTTGAGGGGATTGTTAAGTTCATGAGCCAGACCTGCCGTCAATACACCAATTGATGCCATTTTTTCTGATTCTATCAACTGCTCCTGCGCCTGTTCTAATTTCCGGAGTACTTTTTGTTTCTCATTGAGGTTTTCTTCAAGATCATGGTTCAGTACTTTCAGCTCACGGTTTTTTTCCAGTATCTGGTGGTTTTGCCTGTTGATTTCACGCGTTTTCTGCTCGATGATCTCGGAAAGTCTCAGGTTTTGTTTTTCATTGAATCTAAACCGCCACTCCATAAACAAGTAAATCGCTGCAAGCCCCAGGAATATTGCAGCTATTTTGGCTGTCCAGGAATCCCACCATGGGGTCAGTATCGTTATCATCAGCGAATTTGGCTTCTCGTTCCACACACCACCAATAAATGCGGCATCAATGTAAAACATATACTCACCAGGAGGGAGGTTGGAATATTCTGCTATTCTGTTGCCTTCCTCTATCATTATCCACTCATCATTAATTCCTTCCAGCTTGTACCTGAACTTCAGACTGTCCGAATATGTGTCGGGATGACCGTCAAACGATATCGAGAACATGTTAAGATCATGGAGAAGAACTATGGCATCCATCTCATGAATTGCTTTGGGAAGTATGACTTTACCATTGATTTCCTCACCGACCAGAACGGACTTGTTGAAAACCTTAAAATCAGTAATTATCGGTACCACATTACCGGAATCGGCATCAACCCTGTATGGCTCACTATGATGTTTTGTCAGTTTGAAAGGCACACTGGCCGCATCGGATGACCTGGTCTCTGCACGGACACTGGGAAGTGGAATCCGTGTATAAGCTGTCCATGCGTGACAGATACAATACAAATAGAGGAGACATTTTCTCATGGAGTATGGTGCGATAAAATTTAATCATTTTTCATCACAATCCAACCAGTTTGGTGGAGACTGCCGTTACCCGGATTTCCACCTGGAATACATTTCCTTGAGAGCGTGGATGCTTTCCAATGTAATGTAATCCTTGTTTTCAAGATCGGTTTCTTCTACATTTTCATGTTCCCAGGTCACGTGATATGGTATGTGTATGGCCCTGGCGCCAATATTCACTACGGGAAGAATATCTGATTTAAGTGAATTGCCAACCATGAGAAAAGCTGATGGGTCGATGTCCAGGTGCTGAAGGAGTTTGCGGTAATTTTCTTCCTTTTTTTGGCTTACAATTTCGATGTGATGAAAGTACTTTTCCAGTTTGGATTTACTCAATTTACGCTCCTGATCTGACAGATCTCCTTTCGTGACCATGATAAGGCGAAAAGCCTGTTTTAATTCCTGCAGAGACTCTTTTACTGACGGAAGGATCTCCACCGGCGCTTCCATCATTTCCTTTCCCAACCGTAGGATCTCCGCAATTGACTCATTTGGAATTTTCCAACTGGTTATTCTGATGGCCGTTTCGATCATCGATAGCATAAACCCCTTAATCCCGTATCCGTAATAATCAAGGTTTTGCATCTCAGTTTTGAAAAGTTCCTGGCTGGTGCGATGTTCTACTTCATAGCCTTCAAGTAGCTTGAAGAATTTGGACTCAACCTCACGGAATAGTGTTTCATTTACCCATAACGTATCGTCCGCGTCAAACCCGATGACTTTGACCCCTTCAAAAACAGACATGATATGAAATTATGCCATTACCTTCTTCAATGCCTTGCTGAATAGCCGGACCTCCTCGATTGTTCCCGTACTTATTCTGCACCATTCGTGAAATGGCGGGAAAGGTCTGCCTATCATGACTCCCTCATCGAGCATCTGGCCCTGCAACTCTTTAATATCCCTTCCTGACCTGAAGAAGATGAAATTGGTATGGGATTGAACGTATTCCAATCCAAGATCATCCAGCGTCTGATAGATCACAGACTTTGCTTCCTTGTTCTTTTTCAGGCTGAAATCGTAAAACTCCTTGTCCTGTAATGCAGTTTTTGCAGCCTCCAGTGCAAGTATGTTTGTATAGGCAACAACGTTCTTGCGAAGTTTTTCAGCTATTTCAGGTTTGGCTATGAGATAACCGATACGAATTCCGGCTAATCCGTAAACCTTTGAAAAAGTACGACTTACAATAACATCCTTGCCTTCTTTTACTAATTCCACCATCGATGGATAGTTGGGCACATCAATGAAGTCATAGTAAGCTTCATCACTGAACACTACGGTTCTGTTTGAAACCGAATCACAGAAATCGCGTACCCTGGTGCCCGAGAGCAGGGTAGAGGTCGGATTATTGGGATTACACAGAAATATGAGTTTTGTTTTGTTGGAAATTCTTTTTTCGATCTCATCAAGGTCATATTTCATTTCAGAATCTACCGGTACCCAATTGATCGCTGCCCCCCACTGCTCCGCATATGTCATCATTGCCAGAAATGTAGGTCGTGCTGCTATTATCTCACCGCCGTTCACGCCATAGGTTATACCGGTGATTCTAAGGCCTTCGGTAGATCCGCCACAAATCACGATCTGTTCCGGGGCAACACCTTCCTTTGCGGCGATCATATTTTCCAATTCCGCACTATATGAAAAGGGATATCTGCAACCGATATCAAATCCTTTTGTCATTGCATCTCTTACCATTTTAGATGGCCCGTATGGATTTTCATTAGAGCTTAGCCGTATCGGCGAGGCAAGTGGTCTTGGATTGAATTTAACTTTTTCCGAGGCTGTCAACGCAGGGATACCGCCAAATACCGCAAAGGACCCTGCCAGACCTGCTTTTTGCAGCCATTGCCTTCTGTTCAGATTAGTCATATAGATCTTGATTTAGAGTCAAATTACTAAATCAAATCAAGTTATGCCAGCACGAAAGGGATGAGAGGGTTATTGGTTGTATATGGGATGCTCCACTTTCCAGTCCCCAAAAATCCAATTGCCATGGGCCTCAGGATCATCTGAGACGAAAAATTCGAATACAGCCTTTAGTAGTTCTCCTTTTGAAATATATTCATCTCTGTTCGTATCCAGGCGCAGAAAAGATTTAGCCGAATATTTACAATCTATTCTATACACAGCAAACATGTCCAGGTATTCATCTATTGAAATTCTGCCGTCTTCATTTTGATCGAAGAGATCAAAAATGTATTTCGCAGTAAGCTTGATGTAGAATTTCAAATGGGTGAAATCGCTTCTTGAAATCACAAATCGATCAAAGTAATCAATCCACTCATCCAATGTGATCCTCGCGTCATTTTTATTGAGATCCCTGAGAAACTGTTGAAACAGGATCTCAGATCGGAGCAAGACATTATTGTATTCCTTCGAACCCTCTCTTATGCCTGAGGCGGCGCATAAATTTTCGGCTATTCCTACAAAATCATCTTTCTGGAGCACTCCGTTCCGGTTATGATCGAGGATCGTGAAGAAGTGGGTTAACTTGTCTGTTTGAACAGTAGTAAGCATAATCCCTACTGGATGAAGGATAACAAATATACTATTTTATCATTATCTTTTTGAATTATTGGAAGCTGTGGAAAACTCTTAATCCAGAATGTTTTGATATTTAAAAAAACCATTGCTTATTTATAAGACCTAACCAACAATTCAATGCTCCAGCTGCTAAAAAGTCTTTACCTAATTATCAATCACAAAACGCTGATTGTTACGGCACTTGCAATATTCGCCACATGGTTTTGTGTCAGGATGGATATTCATGCTGATCTGAGCCTGTCTATGCTTTCAATGGCACTAATCTTTCCCATTGTCTTTGCCATCAATTCAGCGTATCTGAGAAGAGAGGAAGCCCTGAAATTCCTGGCGGGTATAAAAGGGCATTGTGTCTCAATTTTTTTGGCGGTTAAACATTGGGGAGATAATAAAACAGCGGAGGAAAACCTCCTTGTCAAAACGTCATTGCATCTGAACAATGTTCTGGGCGAGATCAAGAATTATCTTATTACAGATAAGTTCGAGAAGTTTGAGTTCAATGTCTATCATGCCATTTCTTCTTTATCCAAGAATTTGCAGGATATGAGAAAGGTCCTTAATGCATCTGAAATGTCGAGGATCAATGAGTACGTGAGCATGTTGATTGTGGACTATGAAGACTTGAAAACCATCAGAGAATACAGGACTCCTATTACACTAAAGACTTACAGCCGGCTGTTTATTTATACTTTTCCCATAATGTTCTCACCCTTTTTTGCTTCTACTATATCTGTTTTTTCCATACCTGTCATTACCTATGTAATGCCTGCGGTTTATGCGTTTATATTGATAAGTCTGATCAATATACAGGATCATATGGAAGATCCTTTTGATGGCATTGGTGAAGATGATATTAAAATTGAGCCCGAGCGATTCAGTACATTGTTGAACAAGCTGGAATCCAAAAAGGAACTAACGGAGTTTATGGAACGTGAACTTCTGTTTGAGTCAGATATGAAATCCGGTACCGGATAGCTACCTGTTGTTATACTCCTTGATGGTTTGCATCAATATTTTGAAGTCCAGCTTCCCTTGCATCTCCTTAAGATGATGCACAATTGCCAGCGCCTTGTTAAGCCGGCTATTAGTATTTTTTACTTTCGAGACCAGGTATATCAGACTTCTTTGTTTTCCCGGAGTGAGCTGGTGAAAATAAAAAGCCCCATCTTCATCCTGATTGAGTAGTTCTTCCAATTCTATTGGCATTTCCGTACCGTACTCGGACTGATCTTTTTCCAGAGAGACGAAGACTTCACTACCCACATTTAATTTTAGTTTGCTTCGGAGGCTTTTATTCATGAAAATAAACCACTCCCCCGATCCGGCAGGCATTAAAGCACAGTGAATGGAAATACTATCATTCAGAAGGCAAATTACCCTGCGATTATCACCTTGAATATACTGTTCTGCAATTTCCGGAGGTACTTTGATATGATAGTTCCATCCAAGTGTGGATTCAACTTTTTCAAGTGGTGCCGAAAATCGTGACATTTCTCCACGGATTTAAGTTCCTGCCAGCACAGGGTCGGCATCCCGCTTTTCGACAGACTCATTTCCTAATGTCCGGAGCATTTTTCCGTGGAGCGAAAGTGCTTTTACCAGGCTACCCTGGCGATGATAAGGAAGATTATGCTCCTTTGCAGTATCTTCAACTATTTTTGATATCCTGTGATAATGGACATGACAGATATTTGGAAATAGATGATGCTCTATCTGGTAATTAAGGCCACCGGCCATCCACCGGAAAAAACCTTTTAATTTGAAATTTGTAGTGGTTTCCAACTGATAGCTTGCCCAGCTTTTGTCAATTTTCGCGAAATCCTGTTGAATAAAACTGGAACCCAGGAAGACATGAGCGGGCTGAAAGATAATGCTCAGGAGAACGCCTGCTATCAAATGCATCGTGATGAACATCAGTACTATCATCCCCGCGGAAACAGGAATAAGGATGATGGGAAGGACCAACAGATAGGCATAGTAAATGATCTTCCATTTGATAATGTTTATCAGTCTGTTTACATACTCCTTATCGTCCTTTAATAACCCCCTGCGTCTGTACTTATTCAATTGAACAAAATCCTTGCTCGTTACCCAGTACATCGTAGCAAATGCATATAAGATCCAAACATAAACGTGCTGATACCGATGGAACCAGCGTTGTTTTTGATGGGGAGACATTCTCAATACAAACGGTATATCAATGTCATCATCGGCATCATCAATATTCGGATATGTATGATGTAGGACATCATGTTGCATGTGCCATACATAGGCATTACCCCCTATGATATTCATGGACAGAGATAAAAACTTATTCACATTTTTGGAGTTGGAATATGACCCATGAATGGCGTCGTGCATAATTCCCGTTCCGATCCCGGCCGTGCCGATGCCCATGATCCCCCACAAAAAAAATAGTACCCAGACATTTGTGATCAGTCCGGTCAGCATAGCGATCAGAGGCAGGAAGTAGATCAGGCACATGGCTACGGATTTCCAAACCATATAGGAATTTGCGTTTTTAGACAGGTTATGTTTCGTAAAGAATTCATTAACCCGCAACCTTACGGTTGTCGTAAACTCCTTGTCGATTTCGTTATTATACTTATATCTCAGGAACGTCATATGTCTTTATTACAGTGGCGAGTCAGGCAGGAATAAGAGTACTGCCGTTTTGGTGGGCAAAATTAGCTTAAAATTGTCATTTATAGATAGTTATGAAATTTAAATGACTTTACTAAAAACTTCCGTGATGCCCTTCCTTAAATTTAACCTCACATCATATGCCATACAAATGTTCCTGATAAAGGGCACGCCTTTTTCCGTTACGTGCAGGAAATCACGATCTATTTGTACCAATTCATCTTGTACTAAGTCATCCAGCAAGGGCTTATTAATTTTTCCTTCAAGATCCTCGGGTATTTTCGCCTGGAATGTGCACATCAGATCCAAAATAAGTTTCCTGACCAAAAGGTCTTCCTTAGTCAATTGATGGCCCCTTAGTATCGGAAGTTCATTTTGGCTCAACCTTGTGTAGTAAGATTTGATCGTCTTTTCATTTTGACTGAAAGCTGTCCAGCTATCACCGATTGAACTCATGCCCAGACCTAAAAGCAATGACGTTTGCCGTGTGGTGTAACCCATAAAGTTTCTA
>JANQEU010000066.1 GCA_028278225.1 Cyclobacteriaceae bacterium | reverse complement strand
ATCCGTAATGCCAGCATGGGATTTATCGAATCAGGATGCCAACTCGCTCCTGGTATTTTGAGTCGTTTTTGAGGAATGGATTTGTGGGCGCTTTCCACCTCACCTGAACCAATCGGGTAGCCTTTTTCCTTAAATTCATTGTAATTCAAGGCATCCTCGAACCGTCCAATATAGCCAATAAGTCTCCTTAAACGTTCGTTTTCATCGCTCTCATATTTTTCTTCAAGCTCTTGCAATACTTTACCGACATTCCCTTCCGAGATTTGTTGAACCTGGGGATTCACCCATTGTGGTCGATCTTTTCTCTCAATGCCGAGTTCTTGTGCAGTGTCATAAAAATGATCCCTCAGATGGGATTTATCCAAAATAAATATCATCCCCGTAAATTGTCTCTTCAATTCTTCACTGAGTCCATTCCCACCATCCGAGACTCCAATAATTTTCGTTTGAGACGTCATTCCCATTGAACCCGCCGCCATATGCAAATGCCTCGTAACTTCTTCATATGAATCCATCTTTCCGACAAATATTTTTTCGTCGGTGTCAAGATCCTTTACAAAACCAATTCGGACATCTCGCCATTTGATGTCTTTCTCCTTTACGGGATTTCCATAAACCGGAGTCGTCTCTGTCGACCCCTCTTTTTCAAACAGCAGGGCCGTGCGAATTTCACAACCATCCATTTCAACCAATAACCTTTCCGCGCCAGGAACCTTTTCTTCATCTTTCATACGGGAAAGTTTATTTTCAACATATTCCATCGCTTGTTCGCCCGCATCCATCGTCGTCCGGGACACCGCGCTCGGACCAAGTTCAAAATGATAGTGTTCTTTGAATCTCCTGGAAGCCCTGCGATATGAATCCTCAATTCCAAAATCGCATAAAGCCCGCTGGACAGCCTCGCTACGCCCATTATGCTGGATTTTCATTTCATCACTCAGAGGTTTGGACGATTTTCCCGGGAGCCATAAATATGGGGAATTCAGATCCGCTTTACCAAAAATCGTATTATACTCGATTGTTGGATTTTTATGAATCGTCAGACCTTCTTTTTTTTCCCCTTTATTATTTCGTCAAGGGTGTTTTCCAAAACTCTTTGGGTTGTTTTCAATCCAATAGACTGAACAAGATCCGCAATATCTCCGTCGATTAGAGTCGATCGTCCAGCCAGGTCTTTTTCTTCAGAGATCACTTTATCGGCCAAGGTCTTGCTCACTTCATCAATTATCTCTTGATAACAATCTTTTTCCATGGCTCCCCCTTAAAATTAGAGTTTTTAGCCAACTCCTAAT
>JANQEU010000064.1 GCA_028278225.1 Cyclobacteriaceae bacterium | reverse complement strand
AGTTCTACAAGATAGGCCGGTCACCAAAGGCATACCTTACCCACCGGGACAATTTTGCCGGGTAGGTGGCCAAACAGCTATAACTCAGGGGCCGTACATTGGATTCAGGTTCTGACAACGGATCTGGAAACGGCGGTGGGGGCTTCCCTAAAGCCCATGTTCAGACCCCCAATCGGCCGCTTCGGTGCTGAGCTACCCAAGCGGACATTTTCACCCGTCTCATTTTGATCAGCTCGTCGCGCTCGTATGAATGATATATAATTTGTAATATTGCCAGAACAAAGTTGACATCGATACTTTGAAAATTTTCGGCATCGGGTCTGATATTCGTGATTATGATCAGGTTTGACTTACCACCACAGCTTGAGTATATGGTTTATGTATAGTGTCATGTTTATTCTATAAGTGCTCGCGTATGTAGAGTTCGAATATGCAATCAGATCTTACGTAGCCCCTAGCATTCCAGAGCCAGTGGGCCTTGAACATACCAACCCAACATACAGTTCAAAGTTATACTGTCTCTATCTCCTTAACCATATGTCCGATTTGAATTATGACAACGGATTTGGAATCTGTAGAAAGATACTTCCCACATTCTTGTCATTGAAGGTTGTCATTTTTGGCCGGTGGGCAATAAGTACACGCGTCCGACCCCTATCTCCATAATTGTATGTCCGATTTGAGTTCTGTCAACGGATTCGAGATTAGCGCTACACACTTCCTCTAGAACCCTCCTTTTTATTTGTCCTTCAAAGTTTTAAATTTTCCTGTATTTCTTTCGAATCTAGGTACCTTCACTTTAAACTCATTTAACTGTATCTCCGGAGCCCACGGTCGGATTTAAATTCTGTGAACGGATTCGAAATCCGCCTTTTACCCAACGTCTAAAAACACCTTAACCCTGCTTCCGTCATTGCACCCGGTGATTTTTGGCCAGAGGCCTACGGCCATACCCTATCTCCGGAACCCACGGTCGGATTTGGAATCTGAACACGGCAATTTACTCAGGACCCCCAAACACCTACTTATCAGCCACTATCTAGCATCGTACCATGCTCCCCGTAGTAAACAGGGATTTTTGCTTCAAAATGGTCTTTTTCACAGATCTGTTCTCAGACAGCCGACACAAAATACATAATTAAGTTAATATTTGAATTCTAACGTTATATTTATTTTCTTTATTTAATT
>JANQEU010000099.1 GCA_028278225.1 Cyclobacteriaceae bacterium | reverse complement strand
ATAGGAGTTTGCTCCTGGGAATTAACCTGAGTCAACAGGTATAAAAAGTGAGTCACTCGGTCCGGACTACTATTTAGTAGGTAATGTGATCCTGAATAAAATGCTATCGGAGCCGTTTTTGTCCATGACTATTTGTCCCCCCATGCCTGTGATGATGCGATAACTGACCGCCAGCCCAAGGCCGCTGTCATCACCTTCTTTATCAAATGGATCGATGAGATTCATCATATCCAGGCCTGCTATTTCTGTTCCACGACTCTCAATTTCCACGATATTTTTTCTATGATCCCCGCTTGTTCTGATCAGAATTTTACCGGACTTCTTCGTTTTGTTAACTACCAGGTCGAGTGTATTCAGCAATATTTGATTGAGCTGGCTTGCTTCCACGAAGATCTGCTCCAACCCGTCTTCGTAGGTTTCTTCAATTTCAATTTTTCTTTTTACAATTGGCTCAATAAGTCTTATTGTGGATCGGATATATTCATTTATGTCACAAAACTCTTTTTTCCCATCTCCCCGGTATGAAAGTTTTTTGAGATTGGCTATTAGTTTGATCACCCTGTCAGCACCATTCTCAATACCGTCCAGTAATTCGTCGACTTCCCTGGAGGCCGTCTCAAACTCGGCCCTCCTATCTTTGTTTCCGGTAAAATAATCGCTCAGCTCCAGCCACTGACGAATGTCATTGAAATCTCTCCTAAGCGGTTCGACATTCCCGGCTACGTAATTTATAGGATTGTTGACCTCATGGATCAACGCAGAAGTCAACAACCCTACGGATGCAATTTTTTCAGAAGCTACCAGCTTAAGCTGCATCTCCTGCAGATCAGTTAGCGTTCTTGACAATTTGTCATATGCCGATTGCAGGTTTTCCTCGGTTTCCTTCAGCCCGGATATATCCGAAAGCACACCCAGTACAAACTGATTTTCATTGAATTTGATCCTTTTCTTTTTGACCAGGAACCATTTCTTTTCATTGTTAGCCAGAACATAACTTCTTTCTGTGAAGAAATCCTTGCCACTTGAAATAATATTCTGATCCTCGCTCAGGTATTTTTCTGCTTGTGCGGAATTATCAGCGAGATCAAAAAGATTACTTCCTATGACCTCATCTACCTTCTTGTTGTAAGCTTTGGCAGTTGACTTGTTCGCAAGGAGATAGTTACCGTTGTTATCCCGAACGAAGATAAAATTCGGATCTTCATCAATTATGGTCTGGAAGAAATTGCGTTGTTTGACAATTTCTTCAGTCCGGTTAATGACGAGCTCCTCCAGGTCATCCTGATGTCTTTCCAGTTCCTGCTCCAGTAGGATCTGCTCCGTAGTTTGAAAAGCCTGAACGGTTATACCGCTGACTTCTTTTCCCTCTTTGATCGGTGAAAACAAAAACGTAATGTATTGCTCCCCAAACTTTTGGGTGTGTGAATATGACTCCCCGGTCAATGCCCTCAGATAAAGTGTTTCGTATTGCGAAGACAATGGTTCGGGCAGAAGCTCTATTTTGTTAGCACCGATTTCGGGTTCTGCGCTGAAAACCCTTTGCATATCCACTTTGTGTTGCTCATTAAAGTAGATATACTCCATTTTCCTATTTAGCGCGTAAAGATTTCGGTCTTCGCTCGAAGATGACAAAAATGACTTTATTAATAATTTGGTTCTCGAAAGATCTTCCTGGTTATCAACAAGTTTCGAGTGTAACCTTCGATACCTGATATAGAAATATATCGACAGAGACACCGCAAAGAAGCCAAATACTATAGCAACAATGTCGGTCAATGCAAAACCAGATTTATTGAGGAAATTCCAGCTCGTTCTATCCAAAAATAACCATGATTCACCAGAAGTCAGTACAAAAGCTCGTAGTATTCTTTAGCCATCCTTCTACTGGTAAATTCCGGAATAACGCCATCCATTGCATTAAACGCGATATTCAACCACTCATCAGGTTTGTCATAATAAGTTGGTAATATTTTGCTCTCAAGGATTTCATACAAATGCTGAGCGTCCATTCGATCCTGTTCTTCCACCGGAAGATTGTGATCGATCTCCGGTATGATAAAGCAGTTTTTGCCATCTTCGGCAAACTCAGGTATCCACCCGTCAAAGGTTGAAACGTTTACTGAGCCATTCATTGCAGCGGTCATTCCACTGGTCCCCGAGGCCTCCCTCGTGATCCTCGGATTGTTTAACCAAACATCAGAACCGGTCTTCAGATATCGTGACAAGGCCATCTCATAGCCCACCAGAACTGCGCAATTAGAATGATGCCTGGAAAAGTGCACCAGATGGTTAAATGTCTTGATTGCGCTGTTATCAAGTGGATAGGGTTTTCCGGCCCAAATAATCTGAACAGGGTATTTCGTACTGGCAAGAATTGATTCAAACCTGTCTTTATCATACAGCAGAAGGTCCGCTCTTTTGTATCCTGCGAATCTTCTGGCCCAAACAATGGTCAATACTTCCGGATCGAATATTTTACCGGTTTGATCCCCTACTTGTGTGAACAATGCCTCTTTTAGCTCCTTTTTCCTTTTCCTGAACAACTCCGGGTCCCTGTTTTCCCAGGCTTTTTTCAACAAAGGTCCCTGCCAGTACGCCTGATGCTGAGCATTTGTGATGGGAATGATCTCGCTGATATCCTCATAATCCTCCCACATGGTCTGAGAAACTCTGGCATGTAACTTCGACACGGCATTTGATTTTTTTGATAATCTCAGCGCAGCCACTGTGTAGCTGAGCTGGTCATCACTCACAGTCATTTCCCCTAGTTCCTCTCCGGACAATTCTCTACCGAAAAAGCCCATTTCATTCAAAAATCTTCCTTCTCTTTCCTCATTCCCTGCTTTCTCCGGGGTGTGCGTTGTAAATACAAAGTGATCCCGTGTAAGTCCTTTGTCTTTCAAATAGTAGAATGCCGGAAGCCCGTGTCCCTCATTCAGATGATAAATATCGGCACCACCAAGTTTTTCTACCACCTTAGCTCCGCCGATTCCCAAAACCATACTTTGAGATATTCTGGTTAATTCATTTGCGTCGTACAGACGATCGGTTATGGTGCGCGACAAGTGATCATTTCCCTCCACATCTGTTGACAGAAGATAAATGGGGACACTTCCAAATATTTCGGGCTTGAGAACGTAGGCTCTCACTAAGACGTGCGGATTATCGAGAATACTGACTTCCACCTCGATACCTGTGTCTTCGAGGAAATTGTAGGACTTCTCAATGAATGATGCATGGAGCATTTGATCCTGGTTCCTGGTCTGATCATAGTAACCGTACTTCCACAGGATCCCTATCCCAATCAGATTTTGCTGCAGGTCAAAGGCGCTCCTCATATGGGATCCCGCCAAAAAACCTAAACCTCCCGAATATATTTTTAAGATCTGGTCGATGGCAAACTCCATGCTGAAATAAGCCACCCTCTTTTTGTATTCCTTTTTTGGCTGGTATGGATGATGCCAGGTGCTGTATTCACTCATCAAAAATCTAACGTCTCAACTTGACGGCTCGAAAATAAGTGATCCTTGCGGAAGATATGTGATTAGATCATCAAAAATAATCTTCAAATTTTCTGCAAACGATTTCGATCCCGGAAAGAAGCCCTGAAGTACGACCATAGCTCTCATTTACAGTGCAAAGTTTTGATCCATGGACGCATCAAAATGTTTATTTTTCCGCCACAATGAAACTAAACGACCCAAAAATAATCAACGCCTGGTGCATGTACGATTGGGCAAATTCTGTGTACAACCTCGTAATAAACACATCGATATTCCCAATCTACTACGATGCCATTACCAGCAATGAGAATAATGGTCATATTGTTGATTTTTTTGGTTATGAAATTGTAAACTCCGTTTTATACAGTTGGGCATTAGCCGCATCCTACCTAGTGTCTGCAGCCATACTCCCCTTGCTGTCCGGGATAGCCGACTACACTGGTGAAAAGAAATTCTACCTGAAATTGTTCACCCTTATAGGTGCCCTGTCCTGTATGGGAATGTACTTTTTTACGGAAAGTTCAATTGAATGGGGAATAGCCTGTGTGGTATTTGCCAGTATAGGATATAGCAGCAGCCTTGTATTCTATGATGCGTACCTCCCGGAAATAGCTCAGGAGGATCGAACAGACAGAATCAGCGCCAGGGGTTATTCATTCGGATATGGTGGGAGTGCCCTGATGTTGATCGCAAGTTTGATCCTGATCATGTTCTACGACAAATTCGGATTTCCGAATGAAGGGATGGCTACCCGCACGGTATTCTTACTCGTCGGAATTTGGTGGTTAGGGTTTGCGCAGATTCCTTTCCGGCGGCTCCCGGATAATATTTATAACAGAAAGCCATCAGGAGATATTTTGTTAAATGGATACAAAGAGCTCAGACAGGTGTTCTTAAGCCTCAAACACCAGAGGAGCATGAAATTTTACCTTCTGGCATTCTTCTTTTTCAATATGGGGGTGCAGACCATCATGCTGCTTGCTACTTTGTTCGGAACAAAGGAGTTGGGGTTGGGTTCCGGTGAATTGATCCCTACCATCCTGATCATACAGTTTGTCGCCATTGGAGGAGCTACGATCTTTGCCAAATTATCAGACAATAAAGGCAACATATTTGCACTACTGACAATGATTGTGATCTGGGTTGGGATCTGTCTGTATGCCTACACCATCACAAGTGTCTACCAATTTTATGCTATCGCTGCCACGGTTGGTTTAGTTATGGGTGGGATACAGGCCCTTTCAAGAGCTACATTTTCCAAACTAATACCATTGGATTCCGAAGACCATACTTCCTATTTTTCATTTTTCGATGTTACCTATCATTTAAGCGTCGTCCTGGGAACATTTAGTTACGGGCTGGTGGAGCAAATTACCGGGAGCATGCGCAATAGCACGCTGGCTCTTGCTTCCTATTTCATTTTAGGATTTATTCTCCTGAAATTCGTGAAAATGCACCATGCAAATACCAAAGCTGAATCTTCCGGAGGGTGAGTTTCGGATTACCGAAAAACTTGGCACAAAATATATCTGGGATGATATCAGAAAGAAAGATATCATCCTCACCCAGGAGGAATGGGTGAGGCAAAACTTTATACACCTATTGGTAAATCATTTGCATTATCCCCGGTCTTTGATCAAAGTTGAAACGGGACTGGCCTATTACAAAAAACAAAAACGCTCCGATATTGAGGTTATCAAGAGGGATGGGAGCGTATTCCTACTGGTCGAATGTAAGAGCCCGGATGTAAAGATTGATCAACGCTCCCTGATCCAGATCAGTGTCTATAACAAGTCGCTGGGAGCAGATTATATAGCGCTGACCAATGGTCTAAAACATTATTTCTGGGCGTTCGTCGAGGGCCGGTACCACTCCCTGGATCGTGCCCCGGTTTACCCTAAGTAGGTATCAACCGTTCGGATTCATCATCTTTCCGGCAAATAGTATTGAATTTGTATGTTTCTCTCTTATCAGGAACAGAAATGGCTGATCTATCCAAATGCTTTGAGCTCCTCCTCCTGCAGAAGTTTCTATTATTTCGACCACCGTCGCCGCGGCAGCTTCGGATCCCTCTTCATTCACTTCTATTGTGGATTGATGAATGACACGGCTTATTTGGAGGGGGCCACTGACTTCAAAGAGCTCTGAAAAATCCGCACTATCACTAAAAGCCGTCTCCATGCCCATATTTATCAAATAGTCATTTAAAAGTGACTTGAAAGCGAATTTGAATTTAGGAAAATGTAATTCCACAGTACCGGTGTCGGCATTTTCCACCATTGTATTTAAGGCGCTCATACTCAATTCCTCAAGCATTTCATCTAAAGTACTGTCATCTGCCGGCAGAATGATATCCATTACAAATTGACCATTGCCATATGGAATTTCCACAAACTGAATACCTGGTGACAAGTATTGTGAGACGGTTGAACCTGTAGAGGTCATCATATCCACGTCTATGGAAGTGCCATCCTCCAGGTAGAACGGAGCCTTGACCGTTAATTCAGGGTCAAATTCAAACTTCCAATCCGCTTTGAAATAAATAGCATTCACGAGGTACATAACGGCATCGGGTGGAATCTGATCGATCATGTCCTTTATCAGGTCATTTGTTTTTTCTTCGATCCAGCCATTGATGATCTCTTTGGCTTCAGGAGCTGCGAAATCAAGAGAAGTTACCACGGCATCATAGTACTCGATCATGATCTGTTCGAATGCCTGCTTGATAGTCAAATCATTCCTGTACCAGATCGAATTGGCTATTGACAGATCGACTTTCCCATCCATGTTCAATAGCAAGGATGTCAGTGTCTTGTATGCTTCGTTTACCTCCTCGTCACTCATCTCGTCAACGTCCAATGCTATTTTTATTCCCTCCTTTGTGGTACCCTTTGCACCATTGGAAGTCATGCCCAGTGCATATCCTACGCTAAGCGGGGAAATGAAGAAGTTGTTATGTTCGACTTCATTTACCTCCCTGATCAGGTCAAATGCGAATTCATTGGAAGATTCAATGAGGTCCAGTTCAGCCAGCTCAAGTTCTCTTAGTTCCGGAGGCTCATTTGTCACTTTTGGTTCGTCGTCATCGAAAAGGCACCTTGTCAGAAATAATGGGATTAATGCCAGTATGTAGAAAATTGTTTTCATGATTGATACTTGTTATAATAACCTGGTTTTACCCCCATTACAGAACAAAAAAAATGCCACAAATGGGCATTTTTGAAATCAATCAAGTTTGATACTTCTACAGGAAATCAGAGACGTCGGTATATTCATAGCCGAATGCGTCCGCCACACCTCGATAAACGATCTTGCCATTAATAACATTCAATCCCATTTTCAGCTCATTACTTTCCAGACAGGCCTTTTTCCATCCTTTGTTAGCCAGTTGAATGCCATAGGGAAGGGTGGCATTTGTCAATGCCAGGGTGGAAGTATATGGTACGGCACCCGGCATATTTGCCACACAATAATGTAGCACCTCATCAATGATATAGGTAGGGTCCTGGTGTGTTGTCGGTTTGCAGGTCTCAATGCATCCCCCCTGGTCTACGGCTACATCTACCAGAACGGTACCTGACTTCATGTCTTTCAACATGTCCCTCGTGATGAGGTGAGGGGCTTTCGCGCCATGAATCAGTACTGCACCGACTATCAGATCGTGTGTGCTTATAAGATCCCTTATGTTGTATTCGTTACTCATTACAGTGTTGACATTGGCAGGCATGATATCATCCAGATATCTTAAACGGGCCAGATCCACGTCCATTATTGTGACGTCTGCCCCCATGCCGGCAGCCATTTTAGCAGAGTTGGTGCCTACTACGCCACCGCCCAGGATCAGCACCTTAGCCGGTCGCACCCCTGGCACTCCACCAAGTAATATGCCTCTGCCCTGGGAAGGTTTTTCAAGGTACTTTGCCCCTTCCTGGATGGCCATTCTTCCGGCTACCTCGGACATGGGTACAAGCAGCGGCAGGGATCTGTCCGCCTTCTCTACCGTCTCATATGCAAGACACACGGCTCCGCTATCCATCATGGCCTTTGTCAAAGGCTCGTAAGAGGCAAAGTGGAAGTAAGTAAAGACCAGCTGATTTTCCCTGACAAGAGGATATTCCTGTTCTATCGGTTCTTTCACCTTAATGATCATCTCCGCCTTTTCATAAGTCTCCTCTATTGTAGGTAGAATTGACGCTCCCGCTTTTACGTAATCGTCGTCAGAAAATCCACTCCCCATTCCGGCGGTTGACTGTACAAAAATGTTATGGCCATGTTTCGAAAACTCCTTTACTCCGGCAGGAGTCAGGGCTACCCGATTTTCGTTGTTTTTTATTTCTTTAGGGACTCCAATTATCATGAGAATTGTGGATTAATGTTAGTTGCAGCAAATATAAGAGTAGTCTGCTTATTGCCTTTTGAAAACGATTTCAAAAAGTACTCAATACTGAAAATCAAACAAACGAAAACATAGCAATATCAGTATTATATTTTGGTTATCTAATCATTACCAAAATATAATGCTGAATTTAGGAAATATAAAACCTGTTGATGTCGGTTTTGTTCTGAGCCCCCCAATTCCAATAGGTCAGAATTGATTATATTTGTGATAATGCTTTTTATCAGGCTTAAAATCCGATTCTTATGGTAAAGGTAGCTTCAGAAAAAAAATCATTCGTTAGTAATGCTGAAATTCTGGAGGACTATCGACTGGCAATCGAAAGTCGGGAAATAAGTTTAATAGGAAGAAAAGAGGTCTTCATGGGGAAGGCCAAATTCGGGATCTTCGGAGACGGAAAAGAGGTAGCTCAGATTGCCAAGGCAAAGTTCTTTCAAAACGGGGATTTCAGATCCGGTTACTACCGGGACCAGACCTTCATGATGGCAATCGGCCATCTTACTTCCAGTGAGTTTTTCGCCCAGCTTTATGCGCATACCAGCCTCGAGGAAGAACCTGCCTCAGCCGGCAGAATGATGAACGGGCATTTTGGCACCAGATCTCTGAATGAAAGAGGTGAATGGAAAACACTCACTGACAAGAAAAACTCCAGTTCGGATATTTCACCAACAGCAGCTCAAATGCCACGGCTGGTGGGACTTGCTTATGCTTCCAAGCTGTATCGAAATAACCCCGGGCTGAAAGATTACAAAGATTTTTCGATTGACGGCAATGAGGTGGCATTCGGTACTATAGGTAATGCCTCCACATCCGAGGGTCATTTCCTGGAAGCAATAAATGCCGCCGGGGTACTACAGGTGCCCATGGTAATATCTATTTGGGATGATGCTTACGGCATATCCGTTCCACAGCGATATCACACCGTTAAGGAAAGTATTTCGGAGGCCCTGGCAGGTTTCCAAAGGACTCCTGACAAACCGGGTGTTGAAATTTTAGTGGCAAGAGGATGGAACTACCCCGAACTGCTGAAGACCTATCAAAAGGCTGTAAAGATTGCCAGGAAGGAACATGTCCCATGCCTTGTGCATGTTACTGAATTGACCCAGCCACAGGGGCATTCTACGTCAGGATCTCATGAAAGATACAAGAGCAAGGAAAGGCTTCAGTGGGAGGCGGGACATGATTGTAACCTGAAAATGAGGGAATGGATCCTTGAAGAAGGAATTGCCGATGTGGAGAAACTTGAAGAAATCGAAAAAGAAGCGAAGGCCGAGGCGAAAAAGAGCAGGGAACATGCCTGGAATTCCTATATCAGTGAGATCAGGGAAGATCAAAACAAGGCAGTGGACCTGATTGAACAGGTTGCTCAAAAATCTGATAAATCCTCGAAACTGGAGGATTTGGCCAGCCAACTCAAAGAGATCCATAATCCCATTAAGGCGGATATTATGAGAGCTATTCGCAATTCACTCTGGGAACTCAATGGTGAAGATTCCTCGGAAAAAGATGGCCTGAGGGACTGGTACAGCGAGATGAAAGGAATTTACGATCACCAATATAGTTCACTCATGTATAGTCACTCTCCTAATGCCGCTATCGACATTAAGGGCGTGGCGCCGATCTATTCGGAAGAATCGAAATTGGTGGACGGCCGTGAGGTCCTGCAAGCAACATTTGATTATCATCTGAGTACTAATCCATTGGTTTTTGCGATTGGAGAAGACGTGGGTAAGATTGGGGACGTTAATCAGGGATTTGCCGGACTTCAGGAAAAACATGGGGAAATACGGGTGACCGATACGGGAATCAGGGAAACAACGATCATCGGACAGGGAATAGGAGCCGCCTTAAGAGGATTACGGCCTATCACAGAAATCCAATATGTTGATTACATGCTTTATGCTATTCAGACACTATCGGATGATCTGGCAACACTTTATTACCGGACTATGGGCGGCCAGAAAGCTCCGATGATAATCAGAACGAGGGGTCACCGTCTTGAGGGGATCTGGCACTCAGGGTCTCCGATGGGAATGATCATAAATGCCTTGAGGGGTATATATATTCTCACACCCAGGAATATGACACAGGCGGCCGGCTTCTACAATACTATGCTTGAATCCGACGACCCTGCTCTCATTATTGAATCGCTGAACGGATATCGTCTGAAGGAACGAATACCCGACAACCTTAGTGAGATCCGCACGCCCCTGGGTATACCGGAAGTTTTGAAAGAAGGGTCGGACGTAACTGCCGTTACATACGGTTCGATGTGCCGGATCGTAATGGATGCAGCAAACAGGCTGGAAGAATTCGGAATATCCTGCGAGGTGATTGATGTCCAGAGTCTGATCCCGTTCGACGTGGAAGGTGTATCCGTCGAATCCCTCAAAAAAACGAATCGGGTTGTCTTTATAGATGAGGATGTGCCAGGCGGAGCCTCCGCCTATATGATGAGGAAGGTACTGGAAAGAGACAACGGTTACAAATGGCTCGATTCAAAACCTGTTACAATTACTGGTGAAGAACATCGACCCGCTTACGGCTCTGACGGGGATTACTTTTCCAAACCAAACATGGAAGATGTATTTGAGGGTATTTATGCTATTATGAATGAAAATGACCCTCAGCGCTACCCGGATATTTTTTAGATCCCCAGGAGTCCCGGAAGCGTAAAGTCCGGCGTCCGGACTACATTACTTTCATGCAATGCCCGGTCTACGATGAAAAACTCGATCATTATTGAGTCATTGAGAAATCTTGACTTGAATCCTGAGGAAAGCATCGGATAGGTGATGGTCCCCTCCAGCGATCTTCCAAAATTGGATTCATCAAAGACCGGGATCCTGGAACTGAAAGATCCCTGGCAATTATTGAGTGAGAAATCATCCGTAATGTCCGTATACTCCCCGTTTCGCTTGCGGAAGAATTTTACAATTATGTTATTCGTGTAAAGGTTGGGTTGAATCAACACGGTATCCGTTTTGTCAGGGTCCAGGGAATCCGCGAGAGGATCATCTATAAAATAATAGTCTCTGCAATTGTATGGCGGTAGTTCAATTGTATCTTCACTGTAAGGGCCCTGATATTTGAATCCATACTGTTCCCTTAAAATCAAGGGATATACGATTGACGTATCTCCAAGCTCTATCGGATCATCATTTGCATCGACAACCCAGTTAAACCTGTGATACGGTGCAAACACATCTGTATGGTTCAGGCCTAAATCACCATCACCATCAGTGAAGTTGAAAACAAGTATCAGGGAATCCTGACTATCAGTCAAATCCACAAACCTGATGTCCCGAAAAGAAATGATCGGTGAATCAGGATATTCCGGCGGCTCGTAGCATCCCTCAAGGGACGCCAGAAAACCAATCAAAGCCACCACTGATATATATTTGTTCATCTTCCTACGATCAATACAAATTTAATGCCGATTTCCCTTACCACGTGATAACTGATGAATTTCGCACAAAGTTTCAAAGAAAGGGTTCAATTTATCAACGAAGACAACTTCGAGGAAAGTGCATTATCGTTATTTGAATACCAGTACAGCACCAATAATATATTCAATAGCTATTGCAAAAAGCTGGGGAAAAAGCTCCAGGGAGTGCAAAATATTGATGATATACCATTCTTACCCATAGAGTTTTTCAAGGATCATGAGATTAAATCCGGGAAGTGGAAAACAGAAATGATCTTCAAATCCAGCGGAACTACCGGGACAAATCGCAGCACTCACTACATACGTGACAGTAATTTTTATAGAAATATCTCCAGGAGCCTTTTCGAACAGTTTTTTGGACCATTACCTGATTTGCAGCTTTTTGCATTGCTCCCCTCTTATGAGGAACAAGGCGATTCGTCACTGATCCATATGGTAGATCACCTGATCGGGAATGCAGCTGCCGGATCCGGCTTTTTCCATGGGAAAGCCGGTCTGGTTGAAAATCTGGAACATCGCTCAAAACAAAAAAAAGTACTATTCGGTGTCAGTTTTGCTTTGCTGAATTTGGTGGAAAATCGAAGCATTAAAAGCCGAAATCTCCAGGTAATCGAAACAGGAGGCATGAAAGGAAGGAGAAAGGAAATTACCAGAATGGAGTTACACCAGCGTTTGTCCACAGGATTTTCGTTGGAAAAAGTGTGTAGTGAATACGGAATGACGGAATTACTATCCCAGGCCTATTCAATGGCTGATGGTCAATTTAAATTCCCCAGATGGGCAAAAGTAATCATCCGGGACATCAACGATCCTTTTTCACGTGTAGAAGAAACCAAAACCGGAGGGATAAATGTTATTGACCTGGCAAATATTGATTCCTGTGCTTTTATCGAAACGAAAGATCTTGGGAAAGTCCTCAAAAACGGCAGTTTCGAGATTTTAGGGCGTTATGACAACTCTGACATCCGGGGGTGTAACCTGATGATATAGTAACCGGCTGACAATAATTATTAATTTTTTCAGTTGTTTTGGAACCAAGTTCGTTATATTTTTGATTGATTTATCGAATAATTATTATTTTTAGAAGATCGAAAGGGTACCACAAATGAAGATCAAGACATTTATATTCGCTCTGATAGTACTAGGTTTTAGCGCTTGCACACAGAAATTGTGCCCTACCTATGCTAAAAATGATGTCCAGAACACTGAGAAAACCGTTCCTGCCAGAATTTAAAATCCTCCATATCTTTCGACATCTTCTAATTTTATCTCCGACCCTGAGAGGATAACAAGGCGCTCAACAACATTTCTCAACTCCCTGATATTGCCGGTCCATTCATGCGTTTCAAGCTTTTTAATGGCCTTAGAATCAATTTTTTTCTTTGGTGCCCCATATTCCTCGGATATCTTCGTGAGGAAGTCATTCGTCAGCAATGGAATATCTTCTAACCTGTCTTTTAACGGCGGAACATGGATGAGGATAACTCCTAACCGGTGATAAAGATCTTCACGGAATTTGCTATCTGCTATTTCCTTTTTCAGGTCTTTATTCGTAGCAGCAATCACCCGCACG
This sequence comes from Cyclobacteriaceae bacterium, assembly GCA_028278225.1. Lineage (GTDB taxonomy): Bacteria > Bacteroidota > Bacteroidia > Cytophagales > Cyclobacteriaceae > JANQEU01. The sequence continues at coordinate 84,807 of JANQEU010000099.1, read as the reverse complement.
TTTACCTTTATCGCTTTATCACCCCCCACCCTTGTAATCGTGTGTTCCTGTAACGCTCGTAACACCTTGGACTGAGCGGAAAGACTCATATCGCCTATCTCATCCAGAAAGAGAGTGCCTCCGTTTGCCTGCTCGAACTTGCCAATACGCTGCTTATTGGCTGAGGTAAATGATCCCTTTTCATGCCCGAATAATTCACTCTCAATGAGTTCACTCGGTATTGCAGCGCAGTTCACTTCCACCATCGGATGCTCCGAACGATTACTTTTCTCGTGCAACCACTTCGCGACCAGCTCCTTCCCCGTACCATTGTCGCCAGTTATCAATACCCGTGCTTCAGTTGGCGCCACTTTCTCAATAGTATCCTTTACTTCATTGATAGATTTCGAGTTGCCGATGATCTCTGTGGTTTTTGTGATCTTTCGCTTAAGCGTCTTTGTTTCCTTGACGAGATCTGATTTATCAAGGGCATTTCGGACTGTCAAAAGCAATCTGTTAAGATCGGGTGGTTTTTGAATAAAATCGAAAGCACCCTTCTTTGTTGCGTCAACCGCTGTTTCAATTGATCCATGCGCCGATACCATAATGAAAGGTACCCCCAGTCCTTCGGACATAGCCGTTTCCAATAGTTCCACACCATCCATTCTGGGCATTTTTATGTCGCAAAGGACCAGATCAAAACTATCGGATTTAAGCTTCTCCAAAGCTACGGTACCATCCTCAGCTTCATCGATCTTGTATTTTTCAAACTCAAGGATTTCTTTTAACGTCTCACGGATGGTTTTCTCATCATCAACGATTAAAATCTTTGCCATAAGGAGGTCAATTGTAATCAAAAAAAGCAAGTGAATAAGCCGGGTTCTGTACACCTCAGATTTCATTTGCACAAAATCAAAGGGGCCCATCATCTATCTGGTCCTGGTATCACTACCAGGTTCAATCGATCTACCCATCCTGCTGGAGCGAGCCACTCTTTTAAACGCAAGACCTATTTGATCTTTCAACCCGCAAGGTTTACAAAGCATCCTGACTCACATCAGGACCGGTGAGCCCTTACCTCACCATTTCACCCTTACCCCGACGGCAACCGTCAGGGCGGTATACTTTCTGCTGCACTTTCTTTTCCCGACAAGTCGGGAAACTTCCTGTTAAGAAGTACGGTGCTCTGTGTTGCCCGGACTTTCCTCGCCCCGACAAGTCGGGGCACGATGAGCTTACTTGCCGGGCAAAATTAGTTAATCAAAATTGTATCGGCTTAGCCTACCGCCTTTTTAAAGGTCCTGATTGCTCGCTCCCTTGCAGCTTTATGGTCTATTATTGGGTCCGGATAGGTTTCGGAACCCCATTCGGGAACCCACTTTTTCACATATTCCAGGTTTTTATCAAACTTCAACTGCTGACGGTCCGGATTGAAAACCCTGTAATATGGCTGTGCGTCGGTCCCGGTACCGGCGGCCCATTGCCATCCCCCATTATTACTGGCGAGTTCATAATCCAGCAGCTTATCCGCAAAATATGATTCACCCCATCTCCAGTCAATCAATAAGTGTTTCGTCAGAAAACCAGCAGTGATCATGCGTAATCTATTGTGCATGAAGCCGGTAATATTCAGTTCCCGCATTCCGGCATCCACCAGGGGGTAGCCCGTCATACCCTGACACCATCTGTCGAATGATTCCGGATCATCTCTCCAGGGAATTCCATCATACTTCTTGTTGAAAGCACTATGAGTGACATGTGGAAAGTTTGCTAAGATCATACAATAAAATTCTCTCCAGATCAGCTCATTTAACCAGGAGGCGGAGTGCACCGTCGCAGCCCTGACCGCCTTTCTGATACTTACAGTTCCAAAACGCAAATGGATTCCAAGCCTGGTTGTCCCGCCCCTGGAAGGAAAATCCCTGTCTCTTTCATAATTTTTGATGATCTCCACCGGGATAACCCGGTCGGGAGTAGCAATGGTAGTCGGTTTGAAGCCTAATTCTGACAATTGCGGTAACCTGTATCTGACCCCGTTCAGAAGGTGCTGTAATTGGTGCTCTGAAGCATAAAATCGGGGTTGGGAAAGGTTATATTTAGCCAGCCATTTTCTTTTAAATGGCGTGTAAACAAGGTAAGGACGTCCGGAGTCACTCAATATTTCTCTCTCATCAAATATCACCTGGTCCTTAAATGCCTGAAAGGAAGCTCCTTTCTCTTTTGCCAGATCTTCGATAACCGCATCCCTCAGTCGCGCCTGAGGTTCATAATCCCTGTTCAGGTAAACTGCCCGGATATTGAATTCGGCAAACAGTTTTTTGAAAATTCTCAGAGGACTTCCCATTTCAACACGTAAACTGCCTCCCGCCGCAGCAAATTGGTGGTAGAGTTCTTCTACGGTATTATAAATGAAATTTACACGCGCATCGTGTCTATCTTCAATGTCATCCAGGATTTCACAATCATAAATAAAGAGGGGTAATACGGGATAAGGACTTTTGAAAGCATGGTACAGACCATGATTGTCTTTGATCCTTAAATCCCTTCTAAACCAGAAAACCGTGATTTCTTGTCTCATTTCCGGGATAACTCCAAAACATATTCAAATGTTTTGATCATCGTTGGGATGAATCCCCTGAACTGCTGATAGAAGGCGCGGTTTCGGTATTGTTTTTCGAAAGTCCCAGAAATTCCCTGAACTCATCAAAGGATTGTACATACTGTACGCTTACTCCGGTCTGCTGCTCAATGTCCTGTGACAAAACCTGATCGCTTCGGCTAAAAACCTTGATTCTGAGCTTACCACTCTCCGTCAAAAGATATTCTACCGACCAATCACCGATGATATTTTCCGCGACCCTTTTTCCTTCATCCACAACAGTAGTGACTCCGCCACCCCTGGTGATCCGTAATCTTCCATCCAGAAATGTGTAGGCCAATCTCAATTGAAAAGTGTTCAAGGCATCCTGATCCAGGGCATCCAGATCAAAACTGATTTCAAGATTGTCGTCTACCTGGTTCAGCCAGTAGCTGAGCTGGTTACTTACAAACTCGCTCACGCTACTTCCTATACCCTGCTGCAAGCTCCCTCCCACTACAAATTCATTTTCGTAAGAAAACTTACCGAGCATCAGTAAACTAAACACCTGCCGTTTCAATTCCTCCTCATTACTATTGACAATTGCGAGCAGGTTTCTCCATTTTATCTGATCCCCACCGGACTGGTCTTCCATTTCCAGTCTGAAATCAATTTCAGGGTTCATCATCTGCCCTGTTAATCCAAGTACAACCGATACAGGACTCCTTTGACTAAGATTCGACGCAGATTGACCCTGACCCGGACTTTGTACATTGCTGATATCTCCCCATTGCTCGGGAGTTCGCCAATCATTGGGATCGGCTATCTGTCTGTAAGTGGCTTCCAGGTTTAATTCTCCCTGATAAGGATCGCCATACCAGGATATGGTACCGTCCGGAACCAGTTGAAATTCCTTGTTGATGATACTTGTCGTAAAATTGTACGCTCCTTGCTTTACCTGAAGTGATCCGAAAAGCTTGAACTCGCCATTTGAGTCAATATTAAGCTGAAGATTACCGTTCCCTCTTCCCCGGATGATGTCCCCTGTTCTTGGATTGAAGATCAGTTCCGAGTATGCATCTTCCGTCACGTTTACATTAAAATCCAGGGTGATTCCCGTAAGATCGACATCCTCCGCTGACTCGCTTATCTCAACGGAATCACCGGCATTTATAAATGTGATATACTCCTGAGTGTGGACTTGCGAATTATCAGTAAATGGAAAATAAATCCTCGTGCCTGGAGCTGTCGTGACATTGGCTTTTATAAGAATGTTCTCTACCGGCCCGATCAATTCAATCCTACCCGTGGAATATGCATTGCCGTAATAGAGGCTATTCTGACTAATGGTTGTATTTAGCAACTCGAAATTCTCATGATCCACCACAACATCCGCATGGAAGTTCCTGAAATTCCTATGACTAAGTGATCCCACAACCTTTGCCTGGTTGTCAAACCTATCCAGGACCTGCACTCCCAGGAGTTTAAGGTTCTGATCTTCAAACGAAACATCTCCGCTGAAATGATAGGTAGTATTTAAATAATCAAGAGTGACTACCCCATTCTCAAGCTGAGCCTTTCCATCAATTCGCGGTGCCTTGATCAATCCGGTAATTTTAATATCACCGGAAGCATAACCTGCTACATTTGAAATGATTGCACTGAAGAAAGGTTCGATAATATTGAAATTGGCCTGATCAAATTTTACCTTGATGTCAACCTGATCTTCGTCAAACGGCTTAACGTGACCTGATAGCTGTATTGTATTTACTTCTTCTCTTTGAAGATTGTAATTCAGTGAAAGTCCGTTTACTTCTCTATCCCAGTACGACCTGCCATTAAGGTCACCGACATGAATACCTTCAAATTTGAGATTATTGATGGTGGATTCGGAATTGAACATAAAGGGATCGTTAGCACTCACCCTGGTCAGCTTGGCTGTTCCGTTCAGTACACCATCAAAATTTTTAGGCAGAATGGCCGAGATGTTCCGCATTTCAAAATTTTCGAAATCAATATTCAGCTGAGTTGCCAGGCTATCGGATACGACCCCATCCACGCGGACGGATTGACTTTGGTTATATAGTTGGATGTCCTTTACAATCACCCTATCTTCCAGGATATTAATAACGTTACTTCTGCTGATGTCCCAGGGTTTGTCAAATGCTTTTAAGGTTGATGATAGTAATTTTACCTGAATGGTGTCCTGCAAAAGGTTGATCTTCGTATTAAGGTCGGCCTCACTTCCGTTTTTAGGCTGTTTCAAAGACAAATTGAGTTTTAATTCATTGTCCGACCATACTGATTCGGAGGAAAAATCAACTGTTGACGACACTACATCCCATTTTTGCTCTTTCGACACTAATTGCATCAGAGCCAGTACCCCCAGCGAATCAATATCCTTTGATGCATCCAACTCAAGGGTATTGCCAATAAACTCACGGTTTCCCAGTCTGAAAGTATCCACCTTCACAAATATTGAAAATCGTGCATCATGGTTCTGATTAAAAGAACCGCTGAATTCAAAATCATCCGAGAAGTTAAAAGGTATACCGACAAAGTCCAGATAAGTATTTAAGTTGGGTGCTTTGATGTCAAGTTGGGCCGAATATTGAGATCTGGTTCGCATGGTATCGATATTGCCGGGCTGCCGATTATACCCTTCCGTGAAAATTCTGTGATATTCTTTGGCATTCTGAGGAATATCCCTTAGCAAATCCGTTATTCTGAACTCACCCTGCAAAATGGCCTGCAGGTCGTCCGATCGCACCGTATACTTTTTCTTCCCATTATTAATAGCCTCAATTTCTATATCACTGACTTTGACGGATTGAGCTCCCTGATCCACCTCAATTTTATCAAGTACTATCATCCCCCTTGACTCATTAATATTTAACTCCTGCAAGTCAGCCCTTATATCCGCAGTTACAACCAGTGGTTTTTTGGAGATACCCAGTACAAACAGATCAGCACTGTCCACAGATACATCGATATCGATTATTTCGGTCGGCGTGCTAAAATCAATTCTGGCCTGCCCTGAAAGTACGAGGCTCGTATCCATGATCTCAACATTACCTGAGAAGAAATTCGATCTGAATCTGCCATCTGTCGAGGCATAGTCGTAATGGTGATTTAAGATCTTAGTTTGCCGAACCGTAGCTTTTAAATTAAAGTCTGCCGAATTCCGGGTCAGCCCAATCCCATCCACCTGACCTTCAAAATTGATCTTATCTATCATGTCAAGACCTTCCAGCACAAGGCCCGGTTCGAAATCTTTTAATGACAGACTGCCTCTATAACGAGCAGTGGTGAGATCCTTGCCAAATTTCAGGTTCAAATCGGAGCTCATTAATCCGGCTTTTGTATCTATTACCCCTTGCGCCACAAAATCGTTGAGGAAGCCTATTAACTGACCCGAAAAGTGCAGGTCCCCAATCTGCATATCCGGGCGTGAAGCTAATTCCTGAACTCTTTTTTCTTTCAAATGGGCGTTTTGAACATCCAGGTCAATAAAAGTATTTTCAAGTCGTGGAAGTCCGTAAAAACTCACATTTCCATAAAACCTGGATTCATCCCGTAGTTTGACCGTGGAATTTTTAAAATGCAACCGCTTCACTTTCCCATTGATTGTACCGTCAAGGAGTACCGGTTCACGCCATTTACCAATATTTCCGAAATATGCCAGGTCCCGATGTCCAATACGGACATCCTTCAGCTTCCAATCCAGATCGACGCTATCTGTCATGTAAGCCAGTACCGCAGGACTGGAATAGGAAAATGAAAGTGAGTCTCCAATTGTACTATGTGGGGTTTCAATTCTGGCATTGCTCAATACCAGATTTTTTTGGGTAAAAGCCAAATCGGACGAAAACGAGGTGAATTCAAATCCCGAACTTACATCCCGCCCGTCAAAGTTGAAGATCCTCATATTTATCCGTCCTGAGTCAATTACCACTTCATTGAGCAATAGGCTATTGATTGAAAAATTGAAGTGATTATGGTCGAAATAGTCTGTTCCCCTGTGTGGAGCCGGGTGATTTTCAAATTGTAACCTGAGCTTATCTATTTCAAAAATATCCGCGGTGATTTTCAATGGCTTGCTTTTGTCAGAACCCAGGGATTTCAGGAAGACCGAAGCGTTAATACTTGTACTGTCACTGTATTTTGCGAGGAAAAGGTCAGCCGAATCAATGTAGATTCCATCCAATTGCAGGCTGCGATCGCTATAAAAATCAAAGAGGTCGAAATCAACCCTTACCCGATCAGTCCGTAGCATCACCTGGCCGTTTAAATCGTATAACAGGAAGTTCCTGAAGTCCGCTCGATCAAACCACCGAATACTTACGTACCCTAATGTAATTTGATGACCTGTTTTGCCCTCAATGAATCCTATGATCTTGTTGACGGAGTAAGTCTGTACCGACGGTATCCGGAGCGTAAGGGCCATCACAAGAAAAGCGATTGCCACGGTGGCAGATACCCACATAAATATCTTTAGTAACCTCTTGTATATCTTTGCCATTTTACTTTTCACACTATCCTCCCCTTCTTAATGGATAAGATTATTTTGGGCATAGAATCATCTTGTGATGAAACATCCGGTTCCATTTGCCAAAACGGCAAAGTAATCAATAATATTATCGCCTCACAATCCATTCACGAAGAATATGGTGGAGTTGTTCCGGAGTTAGCCTCAAGGGAACATCAGAAAAATATCATTCCTACTGTTGATTTGGCGCTAAAACAAGCCAATATCAGCATATCTGAACTGGATGCCATTGCTTGTACACAGGGACCTGGATTGCTTGGAGCCTTGCTTGTGGGATATACATTTGCCAAATCATTGTCATATGCACTGGATATACCATTGGTTAACGTGCATCACATGAAAGCTCATATCCTGGCTCATTTCATCGAAGATCCTAAGCCTGCCTTTCCTTTTCTGTGTTTGACTGTCAGCGGGGGTCATACTCAAATTGTAAAGGTGGAAGATTACAATGAGATGACCGTTGTTGGCCAAACCATTGATGATGCCGTGGGGGAGGCATTTGACAAAGGAGCTAAATTGCTGGGCTTGAAATATCCTGGTGGCCCTTTGATCGATCAGTATGCCAAAAAAGGTGATGCAGATCGCTATACATTTGCAGAATCACGAGTTAAGGATTTTGATTTCTCCTTCTCCGGAGTCAAGACTTCTTTGCTCTATTTTCTAAGAAATGAATTGAAATCCGATCCTGATTTTATCCGGAAGAACCTGGAAGATATTTGCGCCGGTTATCAGGAAACTTTAATACAGATGTTGATCAGTAAACTGACCAGGGCTTCCGAATATTATGGTATTGATGAAATAGCAATGGCTGGCGGAGTTGCGGCGAATGAAGGGCTAAGGGACAGAATTCAATCAGAAGCGGGCCAAAGAAATTGGAATATCTACATACCTAAAATGGAATATTGTACGGATAATGCCGCGATGATAGCGATAGCGGGATACTACCAATTGGCGGAGGGATCAACTGCATCCATGACTGACTCACCAAAGCCCAGAATGGTTTTTTAAGCTTTTACTTATGTCAGGCAAGAAGAATAAGGACAGGTTTTCAGGTAATATTACCATTAAAAACAAAAAGGCTCGCCGCGAATATGAATTTCTGGAGGTTATTGAGGCGGGAATTGTTTTACAGGGCAGTGAGATCAAGTCAATAAGAGAGGGAAAAGCCAGTCTGCAGGAAGCATATTGCCATTTTCATAATGGTGAATTATTTATAAAAGGGATGAATATTTCTCCTTATAAGGAAAGCACCTATGACAATCACAATCCCACAAGGGAACGAAAATTGTTGATAAGAAAAAAAGAGATCAAAAGGTTCAAATCCAGATCAGAGGAAAAAGGATTGACAATTGTACCAACTAAACTTTATGTAAATAACAGAGGTTTTGCTAAAATTGAAATAGCTTTAGCCAAAGGCAGGAAGCTTTTCGACAAAAGGGAGGCTCTGAAGAGCAGGGAACAAAAGAAAGAGATCCGGAATTTAAAACTCTGATAAATGAAATCAGTTCTGGTACTTAATCAAGATTTTACACCTCTGACCATATGCTCAGTTCAGCGGGCTTTTTTGTTGGTATACCTGAATAAAGCGGAACTGATAAACGATGTACATGGCAGGCAGCTGAGAACAGTAACCACCTCATTTCCTTTCCCATCTGTAATTAAGATCATTAATTACGTGAGTTTACCCTACCGGGGAGTGGTACTCACAAGACATAATGTTTTCAAACGGGATGGATTTACCTGTCAATATTGCGGAACAAGATCTGATCTTACTCTTGATCATTTGGTCCCACGATCAAAAGGAGGAAAATCAAATTGGACAAATCTTGTAACGGCGTGTAAACCATGTAATGCAAAAAAAGGCGACTATTCATTAGAGCAGTCCGGTATGAGACTCCGTAAGAGCCCCACAAAACCGTCCTACCTCGTATTCCTGAAGAAATCCATGAATTCTTTCAACCAGGATTGGCTGCCCTATCTTGAACCCAAAGCACACGCATCATAAAGACTTGATTATGAAACCATTGCTTTACTTATTATGCTTTTTCATCGTCTTTTTCACACCTTCGTGCGTAGAAAAAGAACGGCAGGATAGAAGAGAAAGGCTGGCCGAAAAACTGGAAGATGCTAAGGAGGACATTGACGGACAGATCGAAGACCTCCTCGATGAAGCAGAGGATGCCAGGGAAGAAGCAAAACAAAATGTTGAACGGGCAATAAGGGATCTAAAAAAAGAAAGGGAGAAAATTGAGGAGCTTCTAAGGGACACCAAAGATGCCTCGGAGCGTGAATTGGAGAAGATCGAGGATGACCTGGAAGATCTGCGAAGGGATGTGGAAGAATTGATGGAAGAGCTGGAAAAAACTGTCAATGAGCTGAAGGAAGAAGCGGAAGAATGGCTGGAAGACCAACGAGAATAAAAAAGCCATCCGCCTGCCGGCGAATGGCTTCCTTTATCTCAATAAACAATTTCTAATTATCGTCAACCCTTATAATGGAGCTGTACAGCAGCTTTCTGGCATTAGCTTTTCTTAATTGTTGCTGCACATCTGAAATAATGCCCATTTTGACTTCCGTATCGACCTTCATGGACATCGTGATCTGATCTCTCTCCACCTCGCTGAGCTTGTCTTTTTCCTGGTTTACAAACTGAATGATATCATCTTCCGTGACAAAAACATCATTTGTTTGAATCTTGGGTTCGTCTCCATACAGAGTAGTATTCTTCGGCTCCCCGATATAGATATAGCTCACCAGGGATTTCCTTTCGATTTTCGTAAGTTGAGTCGCCCTGGGTAGTTTCTGCTTTACCAGGATATCCGTTTCCCTCATAACCGTTACCACCATGAAAAAGAACAAAAGCATAAATATGATATCAGGCAATGCCGCCGTGGGGATATCCTGCGATGTTTTTGCGCTTTTCTTAAATTTTGCCATCTTTTTCTCTTTTTAATCCGGTTCAGCTATTGAAATGGCTTTTGGAATACCGTCACGTCCTCTGAGATACATATCTTTTTGTATCTCATCGTCCCGATCAAGTGTTAGCCATTCATCGACGGTAATACCGACTCTCTCTGCATAAACTTCATTGTAAGCCGCCGTCACCGCATCCAATACATTGATGTACAAATCGTAAGATGTTCCTCTGTTTGCTTTGAATGACACGATAGCATTCCCGGCTGTTGGATCATCCGAAGACTCAGGCTTTCTGCCAGACTGGTTCACGAATGCTTTTAATGATGGAGGCAAACTGTTGTAAACCTCAACACCTTCAGGGCCCGGATTCCCAAAGTTCAGAATAAACTCTTTTACCTGCTGCTTTAGTTCATCCATTGTTCCCACATAAGGCTCATTTTCAACCAAAAGTTTGTCCTGGCTGTTTGCCAGAATCTTAAAGATATTTCTTTCGGGAATCTTAATATCTACCTCAGGCTGATTCGGATCAGGCGGTGGAGGTAAAAGCATCCCAATACCTTTGTCATTAGCAATTGTGGTGGTAACCAAAAAGAAGATAAGCAACAGGAAAGCTATATCAGCCATCGACCCTGAACTCACTTCCGGTGGTTTCCTTGTGTTGCCGCCTCTTGCCATTTTACCTGATTATTTTAGAGATTTCCGTAAACAATATACCCAATATCGCCGCAAAAAAACAGACGTATGTCGTAATAATCCCAGCACCTACGTACTTGGATGTTGCGTAGGTGGTTCCTTCAGCATTTCCATCCGCAATCACATAGCCAATAACAAAAACAACTACCAATATACCTACACCAATACCGGACTTTACTAATGACTTTGGATCACCGAAGGATTGGACCAGCGGCATTCCTATCGCGGCTATGGCACAAAGTACAATCAGCGCATAGCTGGCGAAAATACCAATATCAATAATATCCATTTGTACCTCCTGTTATAAAATTACTTACTTAAGTTGTGTCTTACCAACATATCCACTAAAGATATGGATGCATCTTCCATATTGTTAACCAAAGAGTCGATCTTGGATACAAGATAGTTGTAGAACAACTGAAGAATTACAGCAACAATCAGACCACCAACGGTAGTGAGCAGGGCCACTTTGATACCTCCCGCAACAAGCGAAGGAGAAACATCGCCGGCTTCGGCAATTGCGTCAAATGCACCGATCATACCGATTACCGTACCCATGAATCCAAGCATCGGAGCAAGGGAAATGAATAGTGATATCCAAACCATTCCTCTCTCCAGCTTACCCATTTCAACAGATCCGTACGAAATGATTGATTTTTCGACCATTTCAATGCCCTCGGACATCCTCATCAAACCCTGAACGAAAATGGATGCGACCGGGCCTCTGGTGTTTCTGCAAACTTCCTTAGCCGCTTCAACACCACCTGCATTGAGAGCGTCCTCGACATTTGCTAATAGTTTCTTGACATTTGTCGTAGCCAGATTGAGGTGAATGATCCTCTCGATGGAAATAGCCAGTCCTAAGATCAGACATAAAAGTACAATTCCCATGAAAGTGGGTCCACCATCAATAAACTGCTCCTTGACAACTTGGTGAAATGATGCTTCCGTTTCGGGCTCAGGTTCAACAGCAGCGGCCACAGGCTCAGGAGCAGCTGTTTCGACTGCTGCCGTATCAGCCATGGTAGTATCTGAGGCTACCTCAGTAGTATCTGATGTATCCTGGGCAAAGGCATTGCCATATGCAAATGTGAGAATACCTGCAAGCATCAAAATGTTAAATAACTTTTTCATAATTCGTTTGCGTAGTCTTCGGTTAAGTATAAAGGTTAAATTTTATTTTCTGTTTATCCAATTCTCATTTTACGCGGAGAGAGAGGGATTCGAACCCTCGATACCCCGGTAGGAGTATACACACTTTCCAGGCGTGCGCCTTCAACCACTCGGCCACCTCTCCGTCAAAAGCAGCCACTCCTCATGGCAACAAGGCAACAAATAAATCAAGAAAAATGACTTTATGCAAATTTATAATTCATTTAAAATCAACCTATAAGTCCATCTCACCTGCAATTGGTTTGGAGAGCTTATCTTTTATGAGGTTAAGATCGTTTTCGTTGCCCAATAAAAACATCAATTTGGTTACAGCGGCTTCAGTAGTAATGTCTCCGCCGCTCACTACACCTATCTTTTTGAGCTTTTTGCTGGTTTCATAACGACCCTGAATGACCTCCCCGCCGCTACACTGGCTCACATTATAAACGATAATCCCAGATTTGATCGCCCTTTGAAGGATTTGAGTAAACCATTTATGGCTCATTGTATTGCCGGACCCGTACGTCTCAAGTACTACTCCCTTTAATCCTGCTATCTCCAGCGTACATTTTACAACTTCAGGTGTGATCCCGGGAAAGAGCCTGAGGACCGTGACATTTGAGTCAAATTGCTCCCGGATGTTTAGTTTTTTGGGCTTTTGAGCCTTGTAGAGATTGGAAATATTATACTCAATAGAGATCCCTGACTCAGCCAAAACCGGATAGTTTTGAGATTCAAAAGCCGCAAAAGTGCTGCTCTTAACTTTCTGCGCTCTATTTCCCCTCAGAAGGACGTAGTTGAAATAAATACATACCTCCCTGATAATAGGTTTATGTAAGTGTTGTGCTGAGGCCATTTCCAAAGCCGTAATCAGATTCTCACGAGCGTCTGATCGGATGTGTCCGATGGGTATTTGCGCTCCGGTCAGGATCACCGGCTTGTTTAACCCATCTAGCATATAACTAAGCGCTGACGCAGTATAAGCCATGGTGTCTGTCCCATGGAGTATCACAAATCCATCGAAGTTTCTGTAGTTTTCAGAAATGATGGATGCAATTTCCTGCCAGTGACTGAAATCAATGTTGGAAGAATCAATTGGTTCCGGAAATGAAATTACGGTAAGCTTTAACTCCAGGGACATCACCTCCGGTATTTTGTCAAGTACTTTACTGAAGTTGAATGGTGTAAGTGAACCATCTTCGTCATACACCATGCCAAAAGTCCCACCGGTATAAATAATAAGTATGGAGATCGCCGGGTCACTCTTTATGGTGGTCCGTATGTTGACAATCCGGTAATTCTTCACAACCTGAATAGTTCTCTTGTGTTTTGAACAGTTCTGTTTTCAATTTCACCAGGGTCTTGCTCCAGTATATCTGCAATCCTGTTCCTTATCAATTTGAGGTAAGAGGGTTCATTGCGTTTTCCCCGGTACGGAACCGGAGCAAGATAAGGGCTATCTGTTTCCAGTAGCAACTTTTTAGATCCGATCTCCGGCAAAACTTTATCCAATCCGCCGTTTTTGAATGTGGCTACCCCTCCTATTCCCAAATAAAACCCTAATTCCATTATTTGTTTTGCCTGAGAGACATCACCTGTAAAACAGTGGAAAACACCTTTCAGACCTTTTTCAGCAAACGGTCGTACCAGATCGATCGTCTCATCCATGGATTCGCGGCTATGAATGACTATCGGCAGATCAAACCGCAGGCCAAATTCCGATTGAACCTTGAAGGCTTCCTGCTGCTGTGCCCAAAAGGTTTTGTCCCAGTAAAGGTCCGTACCCATCTCACCAATTGCGATGAACTTCCTTTTTTGCAGCCATTCTTCCACAAGGTACAGCTCCTTTTCAAAATCTTTTTTGACCGAACAAGGGTGTAAACCAATCATCGGAATGTAATCGGAGGGGTTCTTTGCTTCCACTTCCATCATAGCATCAATCGAAGTGTGATCGATATTGGGCATCAGGATATTTGCCACGCCGGCGGTTGAGCAGTTCTCCAGGACCTGATCCAAATCCTCCCGAAAATGTTCGAGATATATATGTGCATGAGAGTCTATCACAGTTTATCGCTTTCTCAAACGGATTTAAATATAAATCCTCTCTCAGAATATTCTTTTAAAACCCAGGGGAGTAATAGTTTTAGATTTTTCCGGAATTTGATATTATCATGGAACAGAAGTATCGACCCGGATCCAATGTCGGATAACTGCCTCTTGCTCCTTTCAATATCCAGGTGGTCATCAAAATCCCCGGAAAGGTGGCTCCACATAACAATATTTTTAGTCTTCAGGACTTGTTTAGCCTGTCCATGTGTAATCCGACCGTGTGGTGGCCTGAAAAGATCTGACTTGTATCCTACATGATCCAGGATTTTGTCACATCTTTTTATGTCATCCAGGTAAGCGGATGTATCCGTTTTCCAACCGTTCAGGTGATTATAAGTGTGATTACCAATGCTGTGTTCATTATTGACGATAGCCGGAATCAGATCCGAATTCTGTTCCACATTCCGCCCAACAACGAAAAAAGTGACTTTTGCACCATACCTGTCAAGTAATTCAAGGATGTAAGGAGTGATTTCCGGACAAGGTCCGTCATCGAAAGTCAGGTAAATCCGCTTTTGCTCCTTATCAGCCGGAAAATTCCAGGTGAATCCGGGATATATTCTTCTTAAAAGTGGTGGTGTTTTGTGGAAATAGAATCTCAACTTGATACCTGGCAAGAGATCATCGTGATGTCATCCTTGAACTCATTGTCCTTTCTGAAATCATCCAATTCCGTAAAAATCACTTCATGAAGTTTAGTAAGGCTTTTCGTCTTATTCTTGTCCAAAAGTGAGATCAACCTATCCAGGCCAAACTGTTCGTTATCCGGACTGAAAGTTTCTGTCAGTCCGTCCGTATATCCAAAGAACAGAAAATCTGAAATGCCTTCTATTTTACTCGATGACAAAAAAGGTAGCGGGTCAAACATTCCCAACACCGTAGTCCCCTCTTCCAGGACTGTAATCTCACCGTCATTGAATATTATGGATGGATTGTGTCCGCAGTTTGCATAACTAAATGTGTGATCGGAATAATCGTACATACCCATGAAAAAAGTAATGAAATTCTCGCCATTGCTACTGACGTAGGTGGCATGATTTAATTCATGAATGATCTCATCAAGATTATGTGTCTTCCGTATCAAAGTTCTCAGGGATGCCTGAAAATTCGACATCAAAAGTGCCGCCGGGACACCTTTTCCGGAAACATCGGCTATGCAAATGAGAAACTTGTCATCCGTAAGGGGAATGTAATCGTAGTAATCTCCACCCACATTCTGATGCGGCAGGTAAACCGCATCTATTTTCAACCGTGAGGTTTTGGGTAGTGATTTGGGAAACAGGAAATTTTGCACTTTTTTGGCAATCTCCAGCTCCCTCCTGTATGCCTCCTGTTCAAGCTGTCTTCTGGCCAATTTTTTGTTTTCTATCGCCACGATCAGGATGTTAGTGAGTGCCATCAAAAAAGTAGTTGGAACTTCGTCAACTTTTTCCAGCCCTCCAATGAAGACTACAGCCAGTAATTTTTGTTTGTGGGAGACAGGAAATACAAGCTGAAACTGATCGAATGGAGCCCCCAGATCAGGTTCTTCCTGGTCAAATATCATCCGGTATTTTTTTGGTAACCCCACACCTTCCCATGAGTCTGATGTTCCAAAGTGGACCTTGCAACACCAATCCTCATCCTTAACAAACATTGCCAGTCGTTTAATATTCAGATCGCCAAGTAGTGTGAAGCGATAAATCCGATACAGATCATTCTCCGGCAGGTTATTGTTTATAGCCTGTGTAATTTCCAGGAGCGCATTCAACTCAAGGTCCCGTATGTCCAGTTGTTCGTTCATTGATTTATCTTGAGTTATGTGCAAATAAACCTTCTTTTGAAGCCAAATAATAGTATTTCGTGAAATTTATGTCCAGATCTACCTTTTCCTCATCTTCATCACGATCTACACTTTTTAATATGCGTATCCAGCCTTTGGAGTAAAGGCTTTTTAAAGTATTCAACAATTCTTCGGTGCTGAGGTCACATGAGGATTCGAGTTGATCAAATACCTGAATGAAATACAGTTCGTCAAGTACAATAAATTCCGTTTCACTCATCAATAATTCCTCCCTTTCCACGAGTAATTGCCAAAAATAGAAGCAATACCTAAAAGGAACGCATAGAAGGGATAAATAAATGACAGAATGAAATAGCCAAAAAATAAGCTCCTTCCCACCAGGAAAGTACTCGTTGAATGGAGATATATCCATTCCGATATCCATCTGGAAAACAGGAGCGCAAGGATCATAACCGGATCCAGGAAAAAGAGAGCCGGAAATAGTAAAATGCCAACCACAAAGTCAATGAAACAGGTTACTGCTGATATTTTGATAAATCTGCTTCTGTGAAATTTCCACTTGCTTGTCCATCTTATTCTTTGATCGATCAGCGCTGAAAAGCTCCTCTTGCCCGATGTTCTGACAATTGACTCCTTCGATTTCATAAATTTTACCTGGTTGGGATATTTCGCGTTGATCTTTTGAAGAAGAAATTCATCATCCCCTGATGGGATATCCTGGTTCCCTGCATATCCATCCACCTCGATAAATGCATGCTTCCGGTAGGCCATGTTTGCCCCGTTACACATTCCGGGAAAGCCCATGTGCAAGGTTATACCACCGTAGCCTATCAAACCCGAAAACTCGAGGGATTGTAACCTGGAAAACGTATTTTCCCCGTTCATCATGACAGGACCGGTGATCATCTTTGGGTTTTCCGTCTCAAACAGTCGAACATAGTTTTCAACCCATTTCTGCGGCAGCACACAATCCCCGTCTGTACAAAGAATAATACCATTTTTTGCATGACCCACGCCCAATGTAGATGCAGCTTTCTTTCCGATCTTACCGGCTGGCAACTGCAGGATCTCAATGTCCAATCCCTGCGGGTCCGTGCCTCTCACTATATCCAGGGTGTTGTCAGATGAATGATCATCGATAACCAGCACCTGGATTAGACGTCCGGGATACGTCTGTCTGATCAGGCTTTCAAGGGTATTTTTGATGCGCTTTTCCTCATTGCGAACTGGTACGAGAATTGTAACCCCGGGATTGCTGTGTGTGCCACGCGGTTCGAAACCGGGGATTCTTCGCCATTTGTGAGCAAGAAAGATAAAAAATAGCACATGCAGGACGGTGAATCCGACGAGGAGAAACATCAGGCAATTTTAAGTCGATATTTCCAAAAGAATGAAATACCTATGACTGAAGGCAGGACAATATTAATGATCCAAAGAAGCACCGAAGGAATCAGTATCTTTTCAGGGCTGACAGACCACAATCCGAAATAAACCAGTGCCGAAGCTTCTCTTATTCCTATTGCACCCAGTATTGACGGTAAAATGGATTTGACGAGGAAAGTCCAAAAAATACCACCCGCAATAATTGCCGGGGCGAGATCATGAAGAAATGGGTATAGTAATAGAAAGAACTGACAACTGAATACGCAATATCTCAGGAAAGAGAGTGCCAAAACCATTACTGCATTGTTTGCAAAACTCCTGAGGACAATGGCGGTCAATAAGAGCATACCACCTGCCGCAACGGCTATTTCCCGCAAATGATCAAGAGCGAAATCCGGCTTAAAGAATAGCAACAGTCCAAAAACTCCCATATTAACTGTTATGAGCAATGAAGTAAGCCTGTTGGTGATCAAAGCTCTTACAGCTTTCCGGGGGTTTTCCAGGTTTCCTATTCTCGTTATGAAATCACCCAGCGTGAAGGGGATGATCCAATTCAGTGCGAGCCCGGCAAGAACCGACGAAGTGGCCGAATAATAGGAAATTGGCTTAAAAGGATCAACAAGTATCTTCCACTTGTATATCTCCAACATCCAGTTGACCGGAAATAAAAGCATGGCACCTGCAAGGAAAATCCCGTTTTCCCGTAAGAAAGAGCTGTTGATATCAAAAGACAAACCCTGCCGGGAGAGCTGTGAACCTATCAGCACGAATGCCGATATGGTAACCACTACCTTCACCACAGGGAATAGCATCTTTTTTAATGTTGTTACTCTACTGTTTATTTGCATAAGTGAGTGAAATCAAAGCTTCAACTAAGGAAAAGATCATTTTGGGTTTAGATCCCGGTACTAATGTAATGGGTTACGGTGTCATCGCAGTAAAGAAAACATCACTTATCCTTTTACAATATGGTGTAATTCATTTATCCAGGTATACCGGACATGAGCTGAAACTCAAAAAAATTTATGACAGGGTAATCAACCTGATTGAGGAATACCTGCCTGATGAAGTTGCGCTTGAAGCCCCCTTTTATGGAAAGAACATTCAATCAATGCTCAAGCTTGGCAGAGCCCAGGGTGTGGCGATGGCGGCAGCGCTTTCACGGAACATACCTATTAATGAATACGCTCCTAAGAAGGTAAAACAATCTGTCACAGGAAATGGAAACGCTTCCAAAGAGCAGGTATCCGCCATGATCCTGACACTTTTACAAATTAAGGATGCACCGAAATTACTGGATGCGACCGATGCGCTGGCTGTAGCCCTGTGTCATCATTACCAGGGTGGTCGCAAAGTTCAGAATGTGAAGAGTTGGAAAGCGTTTCTCTCTGAGAATCCTGACAGGATGAAATGATCCGGTTGATTGTGCCGCCTGGCTCGTGGCAAAATCCAAAATCTAAAGTCTAAACTCTAAACTCTAAACTTTAAACTCTAGACTCCGGAGTCCTGCAGGAACTGTTCACTGATTTTTTTGGCCGTTGCAGCCAGTTCTTCGTGAGTGAAAGAGAGTTTTTGCCTGCTAAAATTCATATCATCCATGGACAGCATGGGTATCAAATGGATATGTGCGTGCGGAACTTCCAGCCCCATGACCGTAACTCCGATTCTTTCACATGCAATAACTTTCTCTATAGCTTTTGCCACTCGCTTGCTGAAGAGATGAAAATCAGCAAAAGCTTTGTCCTCAATATCAAAGATGTAGTCCACCTCCTTCTTGGGAATGACCAGTGTATGACCTTCCATCAAAGGATTGATATCCAGGAAAGCCAGGAATTGATCATTTTCTGCGACTTTATGGGCAGGAATTTCTCCCGCGACGATTTTTGAAAAAATGGAAGGCATTATCCAAGTGAAATGTCAAGTATCTCAAATTGCATTTTTCCCGCCGGAACGTTGATTTCCGCTACCTCTCCGGCTTCTTTTCCCATCAAACCTTTCCCTATGGGAGATTGAATGGAAATTTTGCCTGCTTTCAGATCCGCTTCTTCCTCCGCCACAATCTGGTATTTGGACTCTGCACCGTTCTTTACATTTTTGATCTTGACGGTGGACAGAATGGACACTTTTGAAGTGTCAATTGTTGACTCATCGATCACGCGGGCATTTGCTACCACCTGTTCCAGCTTGGATATTTTGAGCTCCAAAAGACCCTGGGCATCTTTTGCAGCATCGTATTCGGCATTTTCGCTAAGATCACCCTTGTCTCGTGCTTCGGCAATTTGTCTGGCCATATCAGCCCTGCCTCTGCCTTTCAAATCCTGGAGTTCGTCTTTCAATTTTTGCAACCCCTCTTCGGTATAATAATTAACCATTTCCTTAACCTTTTTAGTAATTCCCTAAAACAAAAAAGAACGGCCTTGAATCAAAGCCGTTACTCCTTTAGATTTTAACTAAGTCTGCAAATATAACAAACTTGCGATTGGAGATTACAATTTCAAATTCGATATTTTTTCAATCAATACCTTATTTATTCTTCTGTATGACTCATGACTCCAGCCACCGACATGTGGTGTGAAGAGTACGTTTTTGAAGGATTTCAGCTTATTCAGGGTCAATTTCTGTTGTGGTGTCAGTTTTTTCAATTGCTCATTTTCCAACACGTCCAAAGCAGCTCCCCATATTCTATTTTCTTCCAATAGCCGGACCAGAGCCTCCAGCACCAGGACCTCGCCTCTGGCGGTATTTATCACGGCAAACAGGTTAGGAAATGATCGGAAATATTCATAATCGAACATATTCCGTGTTTCTTGCGACAACGGGACATGAATGGAAAGAATTTCCGTGTTTTCCTTAAAATATTCCAGGTCCACTTCTTCCACACCTCCAATTCTGACATAATTGGTTTTGTACTTGTCATATGCCAGAACCCTGCATCCAAAGGCAGGGAGCCTTTCACCAAGTGCACTTCCCATATATCCATATCCGTAAATACCAACAGTTTTTCCTCCAAGCTCATACCCTCTGTTCTCCTCCCTTTTCCAGATATTTTCCCGAACTTCTTCATCCGAACAGGAGATACGGTTCAGAATTGACAAGACCATCCCGATTCCGTGTTCCGCAAGCGCATCTCTGTTTCCTTCCGGAGCGTTTAGAACCTTAATTCCTTTTTCCTCCAGGAATTTGATATCAAGCTTATCGATCCCCGCACCGGCCCTACCTACAAATTTCAGATTGACAGCCCGGTCAATTAACTCCTTGTCCACGTCCGTTTTGCTACGAATGATCAGACCCTCATAAGCCTCAATTTCTCTGAGAATATCTGCTCTGGTGTACCCGGGATGGTAATGTCCTTCGAACCCGATTGATTCAATCATGGGAAGTATCGAATCATGCATGAGATCTACGACCAGTATTTTTCCCTTCACAATTTATCCAAGACTGTATAACACGTGAGCTACGGAAAAATAAACCGCCAATCCCAACAGATCATTGGCTGTCGTAATGAACGGACCTGATGCTAAAGCCGGGTTGACCCCGAATTTATCCAGTAACAAGGGTGTGATCGTTCCCATGAATGATGCCAGCAAAACTACACTGAACAACGCTATGGCCACGGTGGATGCCAAAGGTTGATCACGAAAGATCAGAATAACCGCGCCGAATACCATGATCCCTAAAATTACGCCGTTGACCGTTGCTACAAGCAGTACCTTTAGCAACCTACTCGTCATGCTATCCTCAAAGGCGCTTTTGGTAGCCAAACTTTGGACAACCAGCGAAGATGATTGTATTCCTACGTTGCCTCCGGTTGCCATTATTAATGGAATGAACAAAGCCAATCCGGCAATTATCCGGATATCCGCGGAAAACAGATCGGTAATTTGTGCAGCGATAAGACCACCCACCATCCCGATGATCAACCAGGGTAGTCTTGCTTTTGACAAAGCCCATACACTATCATCTTCTTCCACATCCGATGAGATACCGGCCATGAGCGCTCGTTCTTCTTCCGCGATTTCAGTTATCACGTCGACTATGTCATCAATTGTGATACGACCAACAAGTTTGCCCCGGGCATTGACCACCGGAATGGCCTCCAGGTCATACTTCTGCATCATCAACGCCACATCCCGCCCTTCCACATAAGTCTCGACTGCAATGATCTCATCATCAAAGACATCTGCAACTTTCATATCATCGTTAGCAAGTATGATCTGCTTCAGGCTGACTTTACCCGCTAGTCGATCTTGCTCATCCACTACATATACCGAAAAGATCTTTTCAACATTTTCCGCCTGTTTTCTGATCTGCTCGATGCATTGCCTCACGTTCCAGTTCATCTGCGCCTTAATGAATTCCTTGGCCATCAGGCCGCCGGCTACATCTTCATCATAGCGCATCAGTTCTAAGATGTGTGTGGCTTTCTCCTCATTTTCAAGGTGTGCTATAACCTCCTCACGTTTTTTCAGAGGAAGCTGCATGAGGATATCCGCACCATCATCGGACTCCATTTCATCGACGAAGGAGGCGATCTCAGTGGAAGTGAATTTGGCAATGAAATCTTCACGAATATCTTCGTCCAGTTCTATCAGGATGTCTGCATCCACATCAGGTTCCAGCAGATCAAACACATATTTGCTTTCCTCGGTATTGAATTCGAAAAGAAGGGCTGTTATATCCGCCGGATTTACACCTTCCAGTGAATTTATTACAAATTCATCATCCTTCTCCTCCAGGGCCAACCGGAATCGGTCCAGGAACTCCTTACTTAACTCAAATTCCTTTAAGGTTTCCATACCTTGGAAATGCTTTCGGTCAAATCAATAAACTCTGAAACAGAAAGCTGTTCAGCACGTTTCGAGAAAATATCCGCTCTCAGAAAATCAGCTGGCAAATTAAGCTCTTTCAAGGCATTGCGCAATGTTTTCCGTCTCTTTCCAAACGCTGTTTTGACGACTCTTTTCAAGTACTTGTCGTCATAGTTCAATTGTTTTACTTCATTCCTTGATAATCGAATTACTGAGGATGTCACTTTAGGTGGCGGATCGAATACCCCGGGCTTCACGGTGAATAAATACTCGACATGGTAGAAAGCCTGCAGCAGCACGCTAAGTATACCGTAAACCTTGCTACCCTCCCTGGATACTATTCTGTCCGCAACCTCTTTCTGGATCATGCACACGACCTGGCTAATCCTGCTCCTGTTGTCGAAAACTTTGAAAAAGATCTGGGATGAGATATTATATGGAAAATTCCCGATTATGGCAATCTGATTATCAGACCCGGTCAAATCAGCATCCAGGAAATCTTTATTCAAAAATTTTGAGGCCTTATTAGGATACATTGACCCAAGGAACGCTATTGACTCGGCATCGACATCGTATGATACAAAGTTTTCCCTGTCTATCAGATGTTTGGTAAGAATGCCCGTCCCAGGACCCACCTCGATCAACAGATCGTGCCCGGAGATGGTCAGGGACCGAACTATTTTCGCAGCAATGTTTTCGTCCTTCAAGAAATGCTGACCAAGATGTTTTTTGGGGAATACTTTTTTCATTGACCGTAAGGACTGCGACTCAATATACAAAATACAAATAGTAAAGAAGTTGAGCTCCAAACTTGAAAGAGATGCCGAAGTTGAATTTTTGGTGTGTGATACAATCGGGAGACAATACGGTACCTGTACCTTGTATATGGGAGTAGATTATTCCGGGAAAGATTTCTGGCTAATCCTGGTTTAATCTAACGTCAGTACAACATAAAAACAGCAAAAACCCACCTCATCCTTTCTCAGAGGGTCATTCGCAGTGATTAGCGGGAGGTGGATGGCCCGTGGAGTCTCTTATTGAAAAGATTCCACGGCCTTCTTCCGCTCATTCCACCCCTGGAAGCCTCTGAAATAGGGTTTATGTTGTTTTTAAGAAATTCCCTTGGAATTGTTATATCGAACCCACGTAAAATTAATAATAAAGGCTATGTTTCTTCCAGCGACTTCAGATATGCAATGGCAAACCGGATGTCCGCGTAAGTATACTCATCCCCAAGTTTACCCTTGATAGGCCCGAATTGATGTGTTTCAAGCTTGCTGCTCACAGTCAAAATATTGTTCAGTTTTTCATCATTGATGAAGTCTTTGACATCCAGATCGCCGAAAGCTACGTATTGCGCCAGATGCCCCTGGATAGTACCCTCGGTCAGGTTGCGTTCTTCCGCAACCTGTTCAACTGATTTCCCGCTTTTGTAGAGTTTATAGCTGATTTCCTTTGTAGGAATTTTCACCTCTTTTTTTGATTTCCTGATCATTTCATTCCTGGCGACGTACAAAGGAGAGGAGACCAGTTCATTCTTGTTCAATACACGGTTGTTCAAGGCTGCGTCCACAACCATGAAAGCTTTGTGGATGGACTGTTTGTTCTTATAGATGGAATTCTCAAGTTCCTCCAACTCCTTGAGATATCCTTTGATTCGCTTTGCCGACTTCACTCCCGAGATATGCCTGCTAACCGAAGAGATCAATTGGTCCAGCAGTGGTTCAAAATAGGATTTTGCCTTGTGCAACCTGTCTGATAAAAGGGGAAGATAATTATCACCGGAACTTGCCACAATCTGTCGGAGTTGCCGGATAAACTTGTCCCCTACTTCCTTCAGCGGGAGTATCTCAGCCTGCAACGATCGGGCCCATTCAACATGTTGGAATTTTGCGGTCTTCTTTTCATATCCATCCAAATGATAATGTGCCGCTCTTACCAGTTCATTGAAATCGTAAGCCGCCGTAGTGTAAAGCAAGTGAAAGTCTCTGGCTTCACCGCCCAGCATTTCTTCCAAAACACTTAATTCCTTTTTTTGACCCGTGAATGACCGGACGGAGCTATTACTTTCAAATTCGACTTCCGGCAGGGGCGATGAAAGGACCAGCCCATCCATAGATGTCAGACGTGACAATGCCACATACATCTGACCGGGAGCAAAAGTTCTCGAAAGATCCAGTATGGCCTTATCAAAGGTCAGCCCCTGACTTTTGTGAACGGTAATGGCCCACGCCAATCGAATCGGAAATTGCTCAAAAGTTCCGGTTACGGACTCATTTATTTCATTTGTCCTGGTTTCCAGTCTGTACTTTTTGTTTTCCCATTTGTATCGCTCAAGCTCGATTTCTTCCCTGTCCCCGCAGGTTACGCTTATGGAATCCGCTGAAATATGACTAATGGTCCCAATCTTCCCATTGAAGTATCGCTGCTGACCGCTTATATCATTTTTGATAAACATCACCTGCGCCCCATTCTTCAATGTAAGGACATCCTGATTGGGGTATTGGTGCGGTTCAAACTCACCTGATATAATGGCATGAAATTCGAAAGGCTTTTCAGCTAATTGATCCAGCTTGAGTTGATTTATTCGATCAGCTTTTTGATTGTGTGTGGTGATATGTACATAACCCTCGCCAGCCTCCGGAGTAAAGTCTTCAGCATATTTAGAATTGAGAAGCTCATAATCGTGTCTGGTGACAGTATCTGTTCTAAACCGATTGAGCAAGTCAACGAAGCTTTGTTCGGATTGCCTGTAAACCTCTTCAAGTTCAATATAAACCGGCGGATCCTTGCGCAGGATCAGCGCATCAAAGAAATAGATGCTCGGGTAGTGGTCCTTTAGCAGCTGCCATTCTTCATGATTGACCACCGGCGGTAATTGAAGAAGATCTCCGATGAACAACACCTGCAGCCCGCCGAAAGCTTCGTTCTTTTTCCTTCGGACATGCCGCAGTACATGATCTATGGCATCCAGCAGGTCAGCCCTCAGCATGCTTACTTCATCGATGATGAGTAATTCCATCTCCCTTATCAATTGTCGCTTAGTTGCGTTGATCTTAAGGCCTGAGATCAAAGATTTGGGGGTGGTGAGCTTAATATTGTAATCCTGCAGTACTCCGGCATTGATGTCCGGCAGGAATGAACCAAATGGTAAATGAAATAAAGAGTGAAGTGTGACACCTCCTGCATTTATAGCCGCAATTCCCGTTGGTGCTGCAACCACCGCATTCTTGAAGGTATTTGCTACAATGTGCTTCAGGAAAGTTGTTTTACCGGTTCCGGCCTTTCCTGTCAAAAAAATATTTCTGTCCGTAGAATTTACATATTTTGTTGCTAATTCTGCAACTTCATTTCTTTTTTCACTTACCACATTCAAGTGCTTTTTTCAAAGGGAAATGGATTAAATTTCAGCTAATTAAAAGATTATAAATGAGCGATAAAAGCCGTCATCATAAATCAAAACCATTTATCGGAATAACCATAGGGGATGTAAATGGCATTGGCCCTGAAGTTACGATAAAATCCCTGGCAGATTCAAGAATGACGAAATTTTTCACCCCGGTGGTATATGGGTCCGGGGGTATCATTTCGTACTACAGAAAGCTTTTAAACTTCACCGATTTCAATTATCACCAAACCCGTGATTTTAGTAATCTAAACTCAAAGAAAGCAAATGTACTGAACGTGTGGGAAGAGAAAGTGGAAGTAACCCCTGGAAACCCTAACCGTTCCGGTGGCATATATGCTAAAAAAGCATTGGACAGTGCTATCGCCGACTTGAAGAACGGCAATCTGCAGGCAATAGTTACCGCCCCATTGAGCAAGGAATTTGTGATAGGTGATGATTTTGATTTTCCGGGACACACAGAATTCCTTACACATTCCTTTGACAAAAAGGAAAGTCTCATGCTGATGATTAGAAATACCTTGAGAGTGGGTGTAGTAACCGGTCACATACCCCTGAGGGATGTGGTGAATACACTTACTCAGGACCTGGTCTCATCAAAACTGGGCATCTTACTTAAATCCCTGCACAAGGACTTCGGTATAAAAAAACCCAAAGTCGCCGTGCTGGGCCTCAATCCCCATGCAGGAGAAAATGGCTTGTTGGGAAACGAAGAAAATGAGATCTTAAAGCCGGTAATTGAGGATCAAAAGAATAACGGAAACCTGGTTTTCGGACCATTCCCGGCCGATGGTTTTTTTGGAAACAACCATCACAGTGGATTTGACGGGATTCTCGCCATGTATCATGACCAGGGTTTAATCCCTTTCAAATACATTTCGGATGGCCAGGGGGTGAACTTTACGGCAGGACTTCCGATAATCAGAACATCACCGGCTCACGGTACCGCTTTTAGCATTGCGGGTAAAAATCTTGCCGATCCCGCTTCAATGAAAAGCGCGTTATTCCTGGCCTATGATCTCATTAAGGAAAAACCGTCTGGCTCAGCAGATCAATAAACTTCAATTGTTGTTTTAAATTTATTCTTTATAGCTAAATTTGCGGTTCTTTAATCAAATCCTCTGCGATGGACAGTAAAGACTACAGGGAATTTGAGATTAATATCATGCAACTGGACAATTCCAGACATGAATTTAATTTTGAATTGGACACTGCATTCTTTCAGTCTTTTCCGGAAAGTTTGATTGAGAACGGGAAAGGGAAGGCCTTTCTTGCGATTGAAAAATCGGAGACAATGATGCAATTTGATTTTGAAATCAAACTGCGTGTGGAGCTTGTGTGTGATGTGTCTCTTGAAAAATTTGATCATCCGATTGACTTGAAAAAAGAGATCATTTTCAAGTTTGGAGATGAGTATAAGGAACTTAGTGAGGACTTAAGGGTAATTCCGGGGTCAACTGCCAGTATTAATGTTGCTGAATTCATATACGAATTTGCAAACCTGGCAATTCCAATGAAGAAAATTCACCCAAAGCTTGCCGAAGAGGATCGTCCTGATTTGGCGTATTCGGACGAAGTAGAAGATTCGGGTGAGGAGGAAATTGATCCTCGTTGGGAAGTATTAAAAAAATTGAAGAAATAAATAACTTGTAGAAATGGCTCATCCAAAGCGAAAAATTTCGAAAACCCGAAGAGATAAGAGGCGAACGCACGTAAAGGCCACACCAAAAAATTACGTGATCTGTCCTACCACGGGAGAAGCGCATTTGCCTCACAGAGCATTTTGGTATGAAGGCAAGCTCTATTATAAGGGTAAAGTTGTCATGGAAAAGGAAGTTTTAGCTTAATTTTAATTAAGTCAAGGATCAGCCTCATTGTCAGGCTGATTTTTTATTAACTGCATGATGACAAAAACCATAGCCGCCATTACCGGTGTCCAGGGATACGTTCCCGAGTATGTGTTGACTAACCAGGAACTGGAGACGATGGTCGATACCAGTGACGATTGGATCACTACACGGACCGGCATCAAGGAGCGAAGGCTTCTCAAGGGTGAAAATCAGGGCACTTCCGTTATGGCCATCGAAGCAGTTAACGGATTGTTGAACAAAACCAACACCCAACCTGAAGAGATCGACCTGCTGATATGTGCCACTGTCACACCTGATCTTGTTTTTCCCGCCACCGCAAATATCATTACCAATAAAGTCGGGGCGATCAACGCATTTGGCTATGACATTGGAGCAGCATGTTCAGGTTTTCTTTATGCATTGACTACAGGCGCAAAATTTATTGAATCCGGCACCCATAAAAGAGTGGTAATTGTCGGTGCTGATAAGATGTCGGCTATAGTTGACTATAAAGACCGCACAACATGTATCATTTTTGGCGATGGCGCAGGAGCCGTGATGTTGGAGCCCACCGAAAATGGTCATGGAATTGTAGATTCAGTCCTTCGATCCGATGGCTCGGGTGAAGAATTCCTCCATATGAAAGCAGGTGGAAGCCGCAAGCCGGCATCACTGGAAACGGTAAAAAACCGGGAACACTATGCCTTCCAGGAGGGATCTGCCGTATTCAAGTTTGCCGTTAAAAACATGGCCGACATCTCGGAGGAAGTTATGGAGAGGAATAACCTGACCGGTGAAGATGTGGCATATTTGGTACCCCACCAGGCAAACAAAAGAATAGTGGACGCCACGGCACGCCGGATGGGAATAGGAGATGAAAAGGTGATGATGAACATAGAAAAGTATGGCAATACCACTGCCGCCACAATTCCCCTGTGTCTTTGGGATTACGAACCAAAATTGAAAAAAGGTGACAACCTGATCCTTGCGGCGTTTGGAGGAGGGTTTACCTGGGGTGCTACTTATTTGAAATGGGCATATTAACACCGGTCAGCCAAAACGATTTTTTATTAATTAATATAGATGGCAACAACAGCTGATATTCGGAACGGGTTGGTTATTGAGCATAATCATGATTTGTTCAGTATCATTGAATTCCAACATGTGAAACCCGGTAAAGGGCCTGCATTCGTGCGAACCAAACTCAAAAGTCTGACAACCGGAAAAGTTATTGAAAATACGTTTTCAGCAGGACACAAAATTACTACTGCCAGGGTTGAAAGAAGAAAGTATCAATATCTCTACAAAGATGATATCGGATACCACTTTATGGACAATGATACATATGAGCAGTTTCCGCTTGAGGAAAAGCTAATTGATGCCCCCCAATTCCTGAAAGACGGAGAAAATGTGGAAGTTCTTGTTCATACTGAGCAGGATAGGGTGTTGGGTGCCGAACTGCCGCAGCATGTCGCGCTTAAGGTGGTCTACACAGAGCCCGGGGTGAAGGGTGATACTGCTACAAATGCAACGAAACCTGCCGAATTGGAAACCGGAACAACAATCCAGGTTCCTCTTTTCATCAATCAGGATGAGATGATCAAAGTTGATACGAAGACCGGCAGCTACGTCGAGCGGGTTAAATAAATATGTTACCTTTACCAGCCTTCAAAACCAGATAAAAAACACTAATCTTTTAAATGAAAGCCAAAGAATTACGTGATTTAATCGATTTCATTTCCAGTACGGGATTGGAAGAAGTCAACATTGAAACCGAAGAGTTCAAAGTAAGAGTCAAAAGATCTGCAGAGGGTAATGTCCAAATTGCTCCGGCTCCCATCGCAGCAGCGGCGCCGGTTGTGACACCTGCCCCTCAGGCAGCACCTGAAAAGGCTGAACCTGCTGAGAACAAGACGGCTGACACCTCCAGGTATGTAGAAATCAAATCCCCGATGATAGGGACTTTCTATCAATCACCAAACCCGGATGCTGATGTCTTTGTCGAAGTTGGCGACAAGGTATCAAAAGGAAACACAGTTTGCATAATAGAGGCTATGAAGCTGTTCAACGAAATTGAGTCCGACGTTTCAGGAACAATTGTAGAAATCCTCGTTGATAATGCGAGTCCTGTTGAGTACGATCAGCCCCTGTTCCTAGTCGATCCCTCTTAAACTTCTGATCAGGTGTTTAACAAGATATTAATAGCCAATCGAGGCGAGATAGCCCTTCGAATAATCCGAACATGTAAGGAGATGGGCATCAAGACGGTAGCAGTCTACTCTACTGCCGACCGGGAAAGTTTGCACGTTCGTTTCGCAGACGAAGCAGTTTGCATCGGAGGTCCCCAGGGAAAAGAGTCCTATCTCAATATACCCCGCATCATGTCGGCAGCTGAGATCACAAACGCGGATGCTATCCATCCGGGATATGGTTTTCTGGCTGAAAACGGAGAGTTTTCAGAGGTATGCAGGGAATACGGCGTGAAGTTTATTGGCGCATCTGCACATATGATCAACCAAATGGGTGACAAGGCGACGGCCAAGGAAACCATGAAGAAAGCAGGAGTACCTACAATCCCCGGTTCGGATGGTCTGTTGAGCTCCATTGAAGAGGGAATGAAACTGGCAAAGGAAGTGGGTTATCCTGTAATGCTGAAGGCCACCGCAGGAGGAGGAGGAAAAGGAATGAGGCTGGTCCAGGATGAAAGTGGTTTTAAGAAGGGGTGGGACGATGCCAGGCAGGAAGCGGGTGCGGCTTTTGGAAATGACGGCCTTTACCTGGAAAAATTTGTTGAAGAACCGCGTCATATTGAGATCCAGATTGTCGGAGATCAGTACGGCAGAGCTTCACACCTGTCCGAGAGGGATTGCTCCATTCAGCGGCGGCATCAGAAGCTGGCGGAAGAAACACCCTCCCCAATCGTTTCACAGGAATTACGGGAAAAAATGGGACAGGCGGCTATTAAAGGAGCCGAGGCAATCAAGTATGAGGGTGCCGGAACCGTGGAATTTCTGGTTGATAAGCATGGCCACTTCTATTTCATGGAAATGAACACGCGGATACAAGTGGAGCATCCAATTACAGAGGAAGTCACGGATTTTGACCTGATCAAGGAACAGATAAAAGTGGCGGCAGGCATAGAGGTATCAGGGAGAAATTACTACCCCCAGCTTCATTCGATAGAATGCCGTATCAACGCGGAAGATCCGTCACATGATTTCAGACCCAGTCCGGGAAAAATAACAAACCTGCATCTCCCCGGTGGCCATGGCGTGAGGGTCGATACCCATGTTTATGCGGGGTATACCATCCCTCCGTATTACGATTCGATGATCGCCAAGTTGGTTGTGACTGCTCAAACCAGGGAAGAAGCGCTGATCAAAATGAAAAGGGCACTTTCGGAAATGGTAATTGAAGGTGTGAAAACGACGATCCCGTTTCACTTAAAATTGATGGACGACGAGGTTTTCCAATCAGGAAAGTTCACTACGAAATTTCTTGAGACATTTAATTTTGATGATCTGTAAAGGCCGGGTAATTTAGTTATTAGGAGGATTATTTGTTTTAATTTCCAGAACCCTGCCTTGTGAGGTATTTTGGTGTTCCTCACCAACAACATTTACAAGATGTTCCAAGTCATCGTAATTGTTCAAAAAGCCAGTTCGTTATCCCGAGTTCACGAAGGATCTCATCCGCGAAAGCAGCCCTGATCACGAGATCCTTCACTGTGTTCAGGATGACGGTTGGTTTTAGGCTTTTTGAACGGGTGGAACTGTAATTTCATTTACGAGAATCAAGCTTTTTCCACCCGGAAAAAGACCACTTGGGATATTAATCTTCGGTGGTGAAAACACCAACAACATTTTACAAGATGCTCAAAGTCATCGTAATTGTTCAAAAAAGCCAGTTCGTTATCCTGAGTTCACGAAGGATCTCATCCGCGAAAGCAGCCCTGATCACGAGATCCTTCACTGTGTTCAGGATGACGGTTGGTTTAGGCTTTTTGAACAGGTGAAATGTAATTTTATTTACGAAAATCAAGCCTTTTCCACCGGAAAAAGACTGCTTGGGATATTAAACCTTCGGTGGTGAAAACACCAACGCAGGGGAGATCCTATGGACAAATTCTATTTTTGCTGCTGAACACAATTAAACTATACCATGAATATATCTCCGGCAGCAGCTTTATCTCAACTCAGCAACTCCGCTGAAGAATTTGTCACTTTGTTCAAGCATGGTTCCCTGGAAGTTGAAATATACAGCCCCGGGAGGACCGACAAACAACAGCCCCATACCAGAGATGAAGTCTATGTTATCATTTCCGGGAAAGGGAAATTTTTTCATAATGGGACAATAAGTGACTTTGGTCCGGGTGAATTTATATTCGTGCCGGCAGGTGATGAACATAGATTTGTAGAGTTTTCAGAAGATTTCAGCACCTGGGTCATATTTTACGGTCCGGAAGGCGGCGAAAATAAGTGATGATTGGATATCTTCACCGTCAAAAAAATCAAAATGTCAAACAGAATCTTGTCTTCACTATTGGTAGTCATCCTTGGGGTCACTTTTAGTTGCACAGAAACTTCCCCGGGTTCCGAAACTTCGGAAAGTCAAAAATCCGGGAAGGCTAAAAACATCATTCTCCTTATAGGTGATGGAATGGGACTGTCCCAGGTATCATCAGCCTTTTATTTCAAGGAATCAACTCCTCATTTCAAACGGTTTCCAACTGTAGGATTAATCCGGACAAGCTCAACAATAAAAATAACGGATTCCGCAGCAGGCGCAACAGCTTTTTCAACCGGGAAAAAGTCATACAATGGAGCCATTGGCGTTGACGCTGACACGGTCTCACAAACTACAATCCTGGAAATTGCATCTGATCTTGGATGGAATTCCGGGGTCATTGCCACTTCTTCAATAACACATGCTACACCAGCTTCATTCTTCGCACATGTGAAATCCAGGGGAATGGCCGAGGCAATTGCGGCGCAATT
Source organism: Cyclobacteriaceae bacterium (assembly GCA_028278225.1). Lineage (GTDB taxonomy): Bacteria > Bacteroidota > Bacteroidia > Cytophagales > Cyclobacteriaceae > JANQEU01. The sequence continues at coordinate 52,604 of JANQEU010000099.1, read as the reverse complement.
GGTTACTTCAGATGTTGATTTCTTTGCAGGTGGAGGCCTCCAATACTTTAATGGAAGTCAGGACGGTATCAATACGATCGAAGAATTGTCTAAGGCGGATTTTGATATAAATACCACTTCGCTGGCAGTGGAATCTTTACAAGGGACGAGAAAATATGGTTTTCTCCTGGCAGAAGATGGCATGCCGAGGATGCTGGATGACCGGGGAGATTTTCTTCCGAACGCCACCCAAATGGCACTGGATTATTTCTCTTTGAGTGATAGTCCTTTTTTCATCATGGTAGAAGGCAGCCAAATCGACTGGGGAGGTCATGCAAATAATGAAGATTATCTGGTCAGCGAGCTGATCGATTTTGACAACGCAATAGGTAAAGCACTGGATTTTGCAGAAAAGGACGGGAATACATTAGTGGTGGTGACAGCGGATCATGAAACCGGTGGGTACACACTTTCTGCCAATGACGGAAATTATGATGACATTAAAGGGACCTTCTCGACGGGAGGGCATTCCACAACCCTGATCCCTGTTTTTGCCTACGGTCCTGGTTCCGAACTCTTTGGCGGGATTTACGAAAACACAGGCATTTTTGACAAAATGATGGAAGCAGCGGGAATAAGATCAGCGCAGTAGGGCATTATGAAGTCCTTTTTGTGCTTTGTTCTTTTATCAGGAACGCTTTCGATTTGTGCACAACAACTAGGGGACAAAACTTACGAGCCTGATATAAATGATCCTTTATATGAAGCGGGAGCCGGCCCGATTGTCTTAGTTGATGCGGCACACAATAATTTTCATACCATTGAAGGACGCTATGGTGCTTTCGCAAAAGTGCTTACGGCTGATGGGTATGTAGTAAGATCTTTTGATCAGGAGTTTTCTGAAGCATCCCTGGATAGCATCGACTGTCTTGTAATTAGCAACGCCATCAATGAAAAGAATGCTAAAAACTGGCATCCCCCGCATCTTTCGGCCTTTAGCGGGTCTGAAATCATAGCCCTTCACCAATGGGTCTTAAATGGCGGCAGGCTTTTTCTGATAGCAGACCATCAACCCTTTCCCGGAGCAGCCCGAGACCTGGCTGCAGCGTTCGATATTGAGTTCAACAATGGTTTTGCGATGCTGGATGATGGCTCGGATCAGGCTGCCACTCAATATACCGTCTTTTCCAAAACCTCCGGAAGCCTGAAAGAACATACCATAACACGAGGTATTGATTCGATCCGAACTTTTGTGGGACAAGGATTCAGGTCACCTGAAGCATATGATCCTATCATTGTGTTTCCTGCCGGATTCAGGACTTTAATGCCGGAAATTCCCTGGCAATTCGATGATGATACAAAGAAATACGACATCAGGGGTTGGTATCAGGGTGTGGTCGGCGAACCTGGAGATGGTAAAATCGCCGTTTTCGGAGAAGCTGCCATGTTTACTGCTCAAAAGCAAAACGATCAATTTGTGATGGGACTAGCGGCCAAAGGTGCAGAACAAAACCAACAATTTTTGAGAAATATCATCGAATGGCTTACTGAGGATCTCTAGAAATCCAAATAACACAAAGTTGTTTCAGAAAACACTCCTATCCCGGTCTGTAAACGAACAGTCATCCTTTTCCTTATGCCCCTTATAATGCAGCTCCATCGTTTTACTATAGTGTTCTTCCAATGACCTGCATAAGACCGGGCGCTTCAGCCAATGTTTGTCTTCTGTTTGTAATGGTGTTGGATCGATGTTAACCTCTTTATCCTGATAAATACCAAATAACTCCACATCTTCTGCTGGAATATTGTTTTTATCCAGGTATTCAACCAATCCGCAAAGTGTGTCCGAATAGAAGTACTCAAGATCTGATTCATCTCCCTCACCATCCAGAGCGTCTATACGCGCCTCGTAGGTAAATGGAAGTGTCTTGTCGTATTTTGATTTTGGCCCGACAAATTTTCTTATGATCCCCATACAAAATCGGTTTTGACTGTTTTGACTATACCTCAAAATACAAAATAAAGCTTTTATACGCTAAGGGATAGCTTTTTTGCTTCATCCAAAAATGATTTTAGTCAGTGAGCGGAAAGTATGTTTTGGACAGAAAGGCAGGTTACTTAATTTAGGCAGGTAATGAAAAAGCTCCTTGATCCCTATCCCGTTGACGCTGTCGAAACAATAAAAATGGAGGGATATGGTAGCGAAAATTACAAAATCACCGATCAGGCCGGCAGATCATTTGTGCTGAAATATTACAAAGATCCCTCCAAATACGATCTTGTCGGATCAGAAAACAGGTTGGTGGAGATCCTTTCGGAAAATCTTCCATTTTCACTATCCAGACCGGCTTTCCCTGATCTGGGCCTGGTCCGATACAAGGATGGGTCTTTTTCCAGGGTGTTGCATTTCATTGAAGGCAGTTTCCTGGCAGAGGTTGACCACTCTGAGAAGCTGCTCGTGGACCTGGGGCAATCCATGGCCAAACTGAATGTGGAACTTCTGAAATACAGGGACCCGGTAATTGAATCATACCGCCATAGCTGGGACCTCAGCAGGTGTTTGACGAATTGGGCCAGCGTCAGGTTTATCGAGCCGTCAGGAAGGAAGTTAGTTGATTACTTTTTTGATCAGTATCAACATTTTGTACAACCTCAGATCCCGGAGCTAAGACATTCTATCATTCACAACGACTGGAACGACTGGAATATCCTGACACGGAACGAAAGAGTTTGTGGCCTCCTGGACTTTGGTGATATGTGCTATGCTCCGCTTATCAATGAGTTGGCTATCGCACTGGCATATGTCATGATGTCGAAGGAAAACCCGATCTCGGGTACAGTTCCCATAGTAGAGGGTTATTGCCAAATACTCCCATTAACGGAGATCGAGATTAGCATTTTGTACTATTTAATTGCTGCCAGATTATGTCAAAGTGTTTGTCATTCGGCCGAAAAAAAGGCAAAGGGAGACGATACGGAGTATATTTTGATCAGCGAAAAGCCAGCGTGGGAACTCCTGGAAAAATGGCCATCAATCAGTCCTGTCGACATGACCAAGGCGTTTCTGCAGGCTGGTGGGCTTAAAAAACGTGTAGCAGCAAGCTTTGACCATGTCAGGAATTTACGGACCAAAAACCTAAGCTCATCACTGAGCCTTAGTTACGAAGTTCCTGTTTATATGTCAGGAGCCTCATTTCAGTACATGTACGACGCTTACGGGAACACATACCTGGATGCATACAATAACATTCCACATGTGGGACACTGTCATCCAAGGGTGTCACTGGCAATATCAAAACAGATCAGGAGGTTGAATACCAACACGCGCTACCTGTATGATTCCATAGCCGAATACGCTGAGAAACTACTTTCATATTTCCCGGAAAAACTGAACAAGGTCTTCTTCGTCAATTCCGGAAGTGCGGCCTCCGACCTTGCAATCAGACTGGCCAATACTTTCACACATAGAAATCACATTTTGGTCCTTGAACACGGGTATCATGGCAATACCCGATTGGGTATAGAAATAAGCTCATACAAGTTTGACGGGAAGGGAGGAAAAGGTGCTTCCGAAAATGTCACAACACTTCCTCTCCCGAAAACGTACCATGGGATATTTGAATCGGGGGCGGCTTATGCCAATGATGCCATCCGGAGAATAGATCTCTTACTCGAAGATGGGACACATCCATCAGCATTCATTGCGGAATCTATTTCCGGTTGCGGGGGACAGGTTCCTTTGGCAGATGGCTATCTGAAATCACTTAAATCCTATCTGGATCGGAAAGATATTCTTTGCATCATGGATGAGGTACAGGTTGGATTCGGCAGGGTCGGCCATCATTTCTGGGGATATGAGAGACATGGCATCATACCCGACATTGTCATATTAGGAAAACCAATGGGAAATGGTCATCCTATCGGAGCTGTGGTAACTACCAGTGAGATTGCTGATGCCTTTGACAATGGTATGGAGTTTTTCAGTTCTTTTGGCGGGAATCCCGTTTCAATGGAAGCAGCCAAGGCGGTTTTGGAAGTCATCGAAGAGGAAGGGTTACAGGAAAACGCGCTTGAGGTGGGAAGGTACTTCGAACACAAAGCAAGGGAATATGCGGATGAGGCGCCTTATATTGGGGACATCAGGTGTGAAGGTCTGTTCCTGGGTATTGAGTTTACCAACCCTGAAACAGGGAAACCGGCAACGGAATATGCATCATTTATCAAGAATCAAATGAAGGAGAATTACGTTCTAACCAGTACCGATGGTCCATATGACAATGTCCTGAAAATGAAACCCCCGTTATGCTTTAACAGGGAGAATGTGGACCGTTATTTTGAAGTATTTGTTCAACTAATCAAAGGGAAAGATGAAATTTAATTTATCCGGGTCTCTCGAAATTTTAGAAAAGACTCCTGCGGTTCTGAAAACGATGTTGACAGGTTTGTCGACCGATTGGACACATACCAATGAAGGTAGTGATACCTGGAGTGTTTTTGATGTCATCGGACATCTGGTACATGGTGAAAAAACGGACTGGATTGCCAGGACCAGGATTATCCTGGAAGGAAACAGGGGCACATTTGAGCCTTTTGACCGGTTTGCCCAATTCCGCGATAGTGAAGGTAAATCTCTGGATCAGCTTTTGGAGGAGTTTGAGAAGCTGCGGGCAAAGAATATAGAAATCCTCAAATCAATTCCGATTGACGACAACGTGCTGAAACTACAGGGAATTCATCCTGCGCTGGGTGAGGTGAATCTTGCACAATTATTATCTACATGGACTGTCCATGACATGACGCACATAGCCCAGATTTCCAGGGTGATGGCAAAACAGTATGAGGATGAGGTGGGACCCTGGAAGGAGTACCTGGGTGTATTGAATAAATAGATCATGCCGAAAATTCATAATTACAAAATTCACCTGAAATGGACCGGAAATACCGGGAGTGGCACGAGAAGCTATCGCTCATATGAGAGGAGCCACGAAATAAAGACCGGAGATAAGATTACCATACCGGCGTCATCCGATCCATCATTCAGGGGTGATCCTGCAAAGTATAATCCCGAGGAGTTACTGGTGGCCGGGTTATCAGGGTGTCACATGCTGTGGTTTTTGCATTTAAGTTCCGTAAATGGCGTCAATGTGATCCGTTATGAAGATCACGCCGAAGGAATAATGGAGGAACAGGGAGACGGCAGCGGCAGATTCAGCCAGGTTGTTTTGAAACCGCATATTACGGTAAGTGATGCCTCAATGATTGAAAAGATGAATGACCTCCATAAGGAGGCAAATCAAAAATGTTTTATTGCAAACTCTGTCAATTTCCCGGTCATTCACGAACCAACAGCCGTTGTGAAATGATCAGGTATGGTGTGTGAAGTTCGGCGCGGAAGGAACTTCCGCGCCGAACTTGTCCGCAATCCCTTAGTTCTCACAACCCTTCAGAGCCTCCTCAACAGCGCTTTTCCCCCAACTCGGTGCAAATGGATTTTCATCGTTGTCGTTCTCAAAAAGAGTCGATGCCTTCCTGAAAGTCTCACATGAACCACCATCACCCCCACCAAAGAATTGCGCCGTCCCCAGTTGCATCTGACCGAGAAGAAAAACGGCCCTGGGATTGTCAGGATTCAGGCTCACCGCTTTATTGAAGGAATTGAATGCCAGACCGCTATATTGTTGCCCGCGGGTTGCGGGGTCTACGGTCAGACGCATCATATGCACATAACCCCGCAGTGATTCCAATTCGGATTCATTGGGATTTACCTGCTCTCCTTTTTCTATCATGTTCATGGCCTTGTCCAGGTACTGGTCTTTGGTTGCGGCATCCTCCGTAAACTGCATCAACCTGATGTAGCCGAAAGAGGCGTAGTAATACGGCTCCCATTTATCACCCTCTGCATCCCCTATTCGCTCAAACTGGTTAACTATTTTGGTGAGTTCTTCCGTACTGCTGGCAGCGAACATCGCCGGAATGTTCTTTCCCATCGCCGCTTCATACTGGCCATTGCCGGCCAGCAAACCACCCGACATGAGACAACCGATTAGTGTAAAGATCAAATTTTTCATTGTAATAAGTTTTTCAAGTTTGATTTAAAGATTTGGTAATTGATTTATTGATTTCACTTTTGATAAGGTGATGAAAACTCCTATAAAGAAGAATCGCTTTGCCGCCGGAGTGATTGCCCTTCGGGCATATATACCATCTCCGTCAGGTTGACCTGCATACTCATAGCCGAAAACATTATTGACCCCCAGCACATTATTTACCAGGGCATGTACGATCACCTGACTGTTCATCAGGTAGCTGATGTTTACGCTCAGGTCATGGAAGGAAGGTGTTCTGGCTTGTTGAAATCCTTCCATGTTAAGGTCAGTGTAAGCTCTGGGCGTACTGAAAGTATATGTTGCTCCGACCTGACTGGTAATACGCTCAATCCATTTTTTGAATACTACTGAAAGATTGTGCTTTGAAGCAAAACCGGGTGTATATCTGCCCGGGTAATCCCTGTAATCCCTTTCGGTATCCAGAAAGGAATATGAGATCCAGTAATCCAGCCCGTCAAAAGTATCGCCATCACGCCACCATAGATCAAATCCCGTTGCGTAGCCATCTCCGGTATTACGGAGGTCGGTTGAAGTCCCTTTCACCAAGTGATCATATGTTTTCCGGTATGCTTCGGCCCGGAACGTCCTCCTTCCCGTGGACCACTGGTAGTTTGTGATCCAATGCGTCGATCTTTCCTGGTCCAGGTTTGGCTCGAGAAATAGATACTGATCCGGCGCTGATTGGTAAAACCTGCCATGAGCAAATGAGACCTGGCCATGTTCTCCGGCCCTGATTGCCAGGGACAAGCGTGGCGATACGTTTGTAGCTTTGTTGAGTGAATTGAACTCAAACCGGCCTCCCGCCCGAATAACCAGATCCTTTGATATATACCCTTCTGTCTCAATATGGCTTGACATTATGTTACGGGAATACGACTGCCTGAGGGTGGATGTGTCAGCCAGGTATTTCTGAACATTCTCGGTTCTAAGGACCTCTCCTCCGGCCTGCAGATTAATTCGGTCAGAAGGAGTATACAGCAATACCGCTTTGACATGATTTCCCGTTAATTCGTTTTCAATGCCATTGTCCCCCTCCATAGATTTTTGAAAACTTCTTGTATCGGCAATTCCAAGTTTTACGGCCCATTTAGCATTTATGGCATCACGGTAAACTGCATTGAGATAGCTGTAATCATTGTCAATACCGACAGGATAAGTCAAAGTGGGATCTCCGATCTCTTCCTGGAAAAGGTCAAGTGTTGCCGTACTAAAGTTACCGTAGAGCTTAAGCAACCCTGAATTTCCGGCTTCCTTGCGATAGGCGAAATTCCCCATCCATTCCTCGGGAGCTTTGTCCCACTTCAATCTCTGTTTCATCAATTCGAAATAAGGCGTGAGATTCGAGTACGACACCTTTCCGCTAAATGAAGATCGATCCCAAACATGAGTATGAGCAACATCAGCCCCCACGGACATCAATGAAATATCACTCCTGGTTATGGCCGCTACGTCTTTTGAATCAAGAATTAAGGCTGAAGACAAAGCCTGACCGTATTCGGCCGAATATCCCCCGGTCGAAAAACTTGTCCCTTTGAAAATGAATGGGGAGAACCGGCTCCTGGAAGGAGTATTGGGAGCGCTTGGGCTGTATTCATTATGGACAACCATGCCATCGATGAATGTTTTGGTCTCATATCCGTCACCACCCCGGACAAATAGACGTCCTGTTTCACCCACGGTTTGCGTCCCCGGGAGCGTGTTTAACGCACCGGCTATATCCGCAGTAGCGCCAGCGGTTGTAACAACATCCACTGACTTCATGATTACTTTCTTGGCTTCGTCTGAAGCATTAAATGACCCGGCTGAGATCACTACTGCATTCAACTCATCTATCTTTTCTTTCAGGGAAATTTGAAGTTCCTCGTCTCTCCCAATTGTTAGTTCTTTTTGATACTCGTGAAAACCAATGAAAGACACGATCAGGGTTTGTGATCCTGTTTCGAATGTTTCAAAGTTGAAATTCCCTTCGATATCAGTTGTAGCACCATCGTAAGTATCCAATAAATAAACATTGGCGCCAATGACCGCTTCCCCCCCGGGGTCCCGGACATTACCTTTGATCGTGTTTTGACCGTTAATTGTAAATGCCAGAAGAAATAAATTTATAAAAAGTAGTGGTTTCATTTTGAGTTTGATTACAACCCAAAAATGAATGAGTGATAACCTGTTCAATAAAAAGAGTTACCGAACTGTAGGATTTGGAAGACGGATTGTAAAAACTCCGTGGATCAGATCATTATCTCAAAAACTGTTCCCTCCCCCGGTTTGCTTGAAACTCTTAGATTTCCTTTGTGCGCTCTTACGATCTGACGGGAAAGACTCAGACCAATTCCACTACCACCCTCTTTTGTAGTGTAAAACGGGACAAAGATATTTTCCAACGTATCACGGTCCATCCCGGGACCATTGTCCATTACCCTGATGGATACGGATTGACCGGGTTTCGTCAGGGATAAAATGATCCGGGCGTCCTTTTGACCATCCAACACTTCAATTGCATTCTTGATCAAATTGATCAGGACCTGCTCCATCATCTGCTGATCCAGCAGGTGAGTAACCTCACGGTCTGGCAAGTCTGTAGTTATTGTTATACCTCTTTTCTCCGCTTCCTGCCGTTCCAGATCCACAATCTGACTTATGAGTTCTTTAACATCACATACCTCAAGCTGTGGCCTTGGGACTTTTGCCAGATCACCATATGAAGCCACAAAGCGAACAAGCCCTTTACTTCTCTTTTCAATGGTTTGAAGGCTGGTCCTCAGATCGTCATTTTCCTCTTCATCCAGGTCAGAAAGAGAGATGGGCCTGCCCTCTTCATCAATTATCATATGGTTGATCACTTCGGTGAGAGTCGAGATTGGGATCACACTATTCTTGATTTCATGTGTCAGTACCCTTATCAGTTTTTGCCAGGATTCAATTTCATTTTGGTCAAGTTCTGAGTTGATGTTATGAAAGGCTAATACCTTGAATCGCTCCTGCTGCAGTACTAATTCTTTGGCTAGTACCGAAAGATGGAAGATCTCACCATTTATCTCTGTTTTCAGCAGTACTTTTTCATTACTCTTTAGATCCATTACAGTGTCAAGTAATTCCTGGTTGATCCTGCTGAGGGACTCCAGTTTGGTCAAATGAGGGATGTGGAACAGTTCCTTGGCGGCCTCGTTCACCAATGTGATTTTTCGTTGCCTTGTGTCATACGCCAAAAGAGGAACTCCACTATGCTCAACGACTGTCTTAAGAAAATGAAAATTGGACTCTTTCTCACTTCTTAATTTGATAAACTCCCTTGTGATGATATTGAAAGCCCGGTAGAGCGCTTTTGATCTACTTTTTTTTTCGGGATAGATATTAGAAAAATCATTCTGCTGAATAGCCACCAAAAAATTACTCAAATCCCTGTTGGATTTTTCGACATAGCGGACAAGATCAATTAATAAGAGTATGGCAAACAAGATGAACCAGAAAAAGAGCAGCCAAAATGAGGTTCGGGCAATAAAATAAAAAGCAGCCCAGCCAAATACCAGGATCAGTATGAGACGTAGGACTATTTGAATTCTAAACCTCAAAATACACCACAGTTTAACCGTTTAACTGTTTAACCGTTTAACCATTCAACCATTCAACCATTCAACCGTTCAACTATCTAAACCATTTATCCAAATCAATCGATTCCGTACTTCTTCATTTTCCTGTACAATGTAGTTCTGCCAATTCCTAATTCCTCACTCGCTTTACTGAGATTACCCTCATGCTTGCTGATAGCTTGCTGAATGGTATTCTTCTCGACATCTTCCACCTTTAAGGAGCTTTCTTTAGGTGTTACCACCTTTTTTGGCATCAGGAAATCATTTGCAGTTAGCAAACGACTACGGCTCATGATCACTGCCCGTTCGATTGCGTGCTGAAGTTCACGAATATTCCCGGGCCAGGGATAGGTCTCCAGTTGTCTGACAGCTTTAGGGTCAATGGTCATGCCTGGTTTCTGATATTTCCCGGTATACTGATCCAAAAAGTGATTTGCCAATGTCAAAATATCTTCTTTCCTTTCACGAAGCGCCGGGATTTCAATTTCTACAGTATTTATGCGATAAAGGAGATCCTGACGGAATTCTCCGGAGTTTATCATATCATAGATCGGCATATTGGTCGCCGAGACCACCCGCACATCAAAGGGAACTACTTTCGAAGAACCCACACGACACACTGTACTATTTTGCAGGACAGACAATAGTTTAACTTGCATTGCCACGCTGAGATTACCGATTTCATCCAGAAAAATGGTACCTCCATCGGCAATTTCGAACCGGCCGGGACGATCTTCCTTTGCGTCTGTAAAGGCTCCTTTTACATGACCAAACAATTCCGATTCAAACAGGCTTTCCGTAATTGCCCCCATGTCTACCTTTATCAGAGATTCAGTACTTCGATGGGATATCCTGTGAATAGTTCTCGCTATGATCTCTTTTCCTGTACCGTTCTCACCAAGGATTAAAACGGATGCGTCAGTTTCAGCCACTCTGTTAATAGTGTCCATCACATTCGCCATCTTGTCAGATGAAAAGATCAATTCCCCGAACCCCGAATCAATATCCTTGATAAGTGCAGATTCCCTTCCTTTCAGCTTTTCAACCTTCTTCTGGGATTTTCTAAGTTCAAAAACCGTATTTACGGTAGAAAGCAAAACTTCCTTTTCCCACGGCTTTACAAGGAAATCTACCGCACCCAATTTCATCGATTCTACCGCAAGCTGAATATCTCCGTAGGCAGTATTCATAAGTACATGCACATCGGGAGCCAGCTCTTTGATCTTTCTCAGCCAGAATATTCCCTCATTTCCGGAAGTTACTCCGGCCTTGAAATTCATATCAAGTATAATGAGATCGATGTTTTCTTTGCGCATTAATGCCTCCAGACGATTGGGAGTACTTTCTGTTGTGATCGTTTCGTATTCCCGCTTCAGGATGGTTTTTGCAGTGAATAGTACATCCTGATCATCGTCTATAATGAGTATGTGACCTTTCTTTTTGCTCATAGCGGAGGTAGTCACTTATTAACCATTCAAATGTTTAGCGGTCAAAAACTAACCCTTTAATCTTTTACTGTTCAACTGTTTAACCGTTTAACCATTTAACTGTTTAACTATTTAACTTTTCAACTAACCAACATTCAACCATCTTCTTTCCGCTTCCTCAGATATACGATATATCCATTGATCATTTTTAGCAGATTCAGATAATCACTATACAATTCATTAAAAACCTCTTGTGAAATGAATCCTTCATCGATTGCACATGTGAGATGATCAAAAACCTCAGTAAGACTTCCTCGGGATTGTCGACAGAATTGAATATTTTCTTGGTAGTGAAACCTTCCATGTCCCTCAGCAATATTTGCCGTAATGGATCTTGATGACCGCAACAACTGATCAATCAACCTATACTTCTCATCAGTAGGAAATTCTTTTAGTATTTTAGAAATCTTTTTACGAAACTTCCTACCCTCTTGCCACACTTTTAGGTCTTCCAGACTATTTTCTTTCATTTAACCATTTAACCGTTCAACTGTTCAACCATCTCACTGTTTAACTGTTTAACCATTCAACTATTTAACCACTCAACCATTCAACTAAACAAAACATTGTTTCACATTAAAACAAATTATTGTCCCAAAATGAAACAAATTTCCGCTTACACCAATCAGCTTCTCAGATAGATAAACAAACGCGGTCAATCAACGAGACGGGCTCAACGGTCAGGAAGAAATATTTAGGATATCCAGCCCCTGTTCTTTGAGGTTTTCGCAAACCATATCAGGAATGCAGCGATGACTATTACTACAATCGGTAAAACAAGTCCACCGGCTCCATAAACATCCAGCATTTCACTAATGAAAATGTTGTAGATCATCTGGATGATAATGGCGATAAAAGAAATGATCAATACCTGATATGCAATCGCTTTTCTTAGCAGTAGTAGTAGTGTTCCAAGCACTCCGGCCCAAACTGCAATAGCAAAGGCAGATGTGGCCCATAGTGGAAGATCTTCATAAAGTCCCCGCTCCGCGTCCGGGAGAGCACTTAATGCTTCTTCCGAAATGGTAACGGCAGCTATATAGTTGTAACATCCAGCCGCATCCCAAAGGAAGCCCAGTACAGCTACAATCCAGAACCAGGTAGCAGGTTTCGTTCTTTCAGTCATGATTTTGTTAGGTTATCGATCACGAAAAATAGTTGTTTAACCCCAAATTTCCTAAAATCCTCAATCAGCCCTTCAACCGCTTAACTGTTCAACCGTTCAACCACTCAACTGTTTAACCGTTTAACCACTCAACTGTTTAACCAATATATAACCAGTCTACTCCCTCACCATCAGCTCCGCAGCCTTCAATAGCAACTCCGGGGACGGTCGAACTTTATAATTCGGATTCACATAATTGAACTGTACCATCCCGGTTGTATCCACTAAATAAACCGCGGGAACAGGTAAGGTACGATTCTTATGGTCCACAAAAGCGAGACCCATCTTACCGGCAAACTCAATGGAATTATCAGAAAGAACAGTATAGGTCAATTCATTCTTATCGACGGTCTTTCTCATATTCTCAGGAGTATCCGGACTTATAGCGATAATCTGAAACCCAAGATCACGTATTTGGGATTCCACTTCCTGAAGTCCGGCCAATTGTCGATTGCAATACGGACACCAACTGCCCCTGTAAAATATGATCACACTGGGGTTTTGAGAGGTAATCTCTTTTACATCAACAGGTTTGTTATCAAGGTCGTAAAGGGTAGCATTTGGAACTTCCAGACCATTCATCAGCGGTGCTACTTCGGTAGCTGATCCGGCGATCACTTGTGCGATAGACGATGAAGCCAGCAGGCTTAGGATAGAAAGGAAAAGAACTTTTACTATGGTCATAAGTTATCAATATTTCTTTCTCAACCAAAGTTATGCGCATATCGATTTCAAATTCAGAAAAACTTATTGGAATGGTAATACAAACGACTGTTCCATATTCATACATTTGTTTCTTTTTGAAACAGATCCAATTTGTAATTCCAGTCACATATTCCTGATATTGTGATACTTAAGCCATTGGCCTGCCATTGGCACAATGTATTATAACATCAACAAAGAATGTTTTACAATTACCTGATCACCGCATTTCGAAATTTCAAAAAGAATAAGTTTTACGTTTTTGTAAGTGTCTTTGGACTTAGTCTGGGGATCATGTGCTGTCTTGTTCTTTTCACCATCCTCAGACATGAATTAACATTTGATAAGTTTCATGAGAACAGGGACAACATATATCGAATAGTAAGACATGTCCGAACAGAAAGTGGAATGCACTATGGCGGAATGTTGCCCAACCCTATGGGATTGACCCTCTACGAAAATAAACGCTTGATCGAAGACGTAATTACATTACATGGCCCTGAAGACGGGACCATTGAGTTTGACCACAATCAGCAACATCACATATTCAGGGAAACTGGCGTATTATTCACAAATTCGAGCTTCCTTGATCAGCTTGATTTTAAGATCATAACCGGGCGTAGCCCTGAGGCATTGGATGAGATGAATAAAGTTTTTCTTACTGAAAAACTTGCCAAAAAATATTTCAGCAATGACAACCCCATCGGCAGGTTCATCACTTTCGATGAAAAGTTCAATCTGGAAATCGTTGGTATTCTTGAAGATTCACCAACGAATACCAATACACCTTTCAACATGCTGGTTTCCTATACTACTTTCTATTCGATCAATAAGGAATGGATGGAAAGTTGGGGGTCATATTCAAGTGCTTTCGCGTATGTTGTGACCAGGCCGGATGATGACCATAATTTGTTGGTAGATGAGATCAATAAAATAGCGAGTTTACACCTGGATCAATACACGAAGGACAGGACAACTTTCATACTTCAACCGTTAGGGGATATCCATACCAATGAAATGTACGAAGGCAATACCTCCTATGTGCTACCGTCCCAGGTTTTGTATGGATCAATCGCACTGGTTTTAATAATCTTACTGATATCGATTTTGAACTTCATAAACCTTGCCACAGCACAGGCGGTCATGCGTTCAAAGGAAGTAGGAATTCGAAAAACGCTGGGTGGTACAAGAAACAATCTGGTTATGCAGTTTATCAGTGAAACTTTCTTCCTGGTTGTTATCGCTGGAATTCTTGCCTTTACTATAGGTCAGTACGTTATTGCAGAAATCAATTCATTCGTACAGGGTGTTTCATTTGAAATTGGATACGATCAGTATGTTCTCTTTTTCGCAATCCCCCTACTGATAGTGGTTACGGTGCTTTCCGGATTTTATCCTGCCCTTATTCTTTCAAATTATAACCCGGTTACGGCAATTCGTAACCAGATTACCCTAACCAAAACCACTGGTAAATTCTCTGTTCGAAAGAGCTTGGTCGTTTTCCAATTCACAATCGCAAACTTGTTGATCATCGTTACCCTGATCGTATCTTCCCAAATGAATCTTATCAAGACGATGGACCTTGGATTTGATCAGGAGCACGTTTACAAAATTCAGTTACCGGACAGGTTGATAGATCGTGCTGATGCCATCAAGACGGAATACAAATCATTAAGTTATGTTGAGCATGTCAGCAGATGCATGGCTCCCCCCACGGGCAGTTCCAATTGGAGTGGCAGTTTTGAAATAGTGGGCAAGCCACAAACAGAACAGATGAATGCCAATGTGAAACTGATCGATCAGGATTATCTCAACTTATACGGAATACCAATAGTCCTGGGTAGAAACATATCCGGAACATTCTACAATGATTCAACCCTTCAATTGATCGTGAATGAAGATTTTCTAAAAAAATCCGAAGTATCACCAGATTCTGCGATAGGTACAACCGTGGAAGTGTTTGGCTGGAGAGGTAAGATTGTGGGTGTCACATCAAATTTTAATGTTTATTCACTTCGATCTCCCATTATGCCAACCATTATGGCATACTATCCGGAATCAATGGCACAACTCAACCTCAAGCTTACTGACGGGAATATCAGTGAACACTATTCCGATCTCGAACATATTTTCAGAAAGTATGGACCTGATGAACTATTTGAGGTAAAAGCTTTGTCATCAGAACTACAGCGTTTTTACAGGTTGGAAAATACGATCTATTCGGCATTTAAGATATTCGCCGCAATGGCGATTCTGATAGGAATTTTCGGATTATACGGAATGGCCTCATTTATGAGCGAATTGAACCGAAAAAATATTGGCATCAGAAAAGTATTTGGAGCCTCTGTTTTTAACATTCTCCGGTTCTTTACCAGGGAGTTTGTTCTGATTTTACTCATCTCTTTTGTGATTGCCGTACCATTTTGCTACAAGATCTCTCAGGAGTGGTTAAATGGATTTGAATACAGGATCTCAATTGGACCTGTATATTTCGTTGTTGGATTAACGCTTACTACCGTAATCGTATTTATTACCGTCGGCTATCGCTCCTATAAGGTTGCTACGGCTAATCCCATTGATTCATTAAGGAATGAATAATGTAGCAAAATGATACCGAATCTTGTCAGGTACGGTATTCGAAATCTTCGTAGAAATGCATTATTCACAAGCATACATGTTTGTGGACTTTCAATGACCCCGGTTTCCTGCCTCTTAATTTCTTCAGTACATCAGGGTTCCACACAAGTTTTGAGGATGTGAGCAACTGATGATTGAGTAGAAGATGGACAGAATTTCAGGTTATTCTTGATTTTCAACCGGCCTTGCCTATTTTTAGGTACCCTAATCACTCAATTCAATGCGACTTATTATTCATGCCCTCAAATGGTTTGTCATCGTCGGTGTCATTTTGGTGGGAGGATTTATCGTTTTTGCGCTGACCGGTTATGATACCAAATTTGAAGCACCGTATCCGGCCATAACCGCCAGTCCTGATTCGGCGGTAATTGCCAGAGGAAAGTACCTGGTGTATGGTCCCGCTCACTGTGCACACTGTCACTCACCGACAAGTGAATTTAACAGGGTCGAAGCAGGTGAAGAAGTCCCATTAAGTGGTGGGTTCAATTTTGTCTTACCTATCGGAACAGTATTTACTCCCAACATTACCACGGATGTGGAAACCGGGATCGGCAGTTTCACTGATGGTGAAATTGCAAGGGCCATGAGGTATGGCGTGAAAAAAGACGGTGGAGCGTTGATGGACTTCATGCCATTTTACGATCTGAGCGATGAAGACCTTACTGCAGTAATATCCTATCTTCGAACTACTGAACCCATTGATAACAAGCGACCCGAAAACACCTGGAACCTAATGGGTAAGGCAATCTGGGCCATCGGTGGTATTGTGCCTGCCGGTGACGGTGATGTCCCCGTAGCACCGGGGATGGATTCCACTGTACTTTACGGTGAATACTTAGCCAAAAGTGTGGCAAATTGCATGGGATGTCACACGAACAGGGATCTGCAAACCGGAGGGTGGATCGGTCCGTATTATGCGGGTGGTTTCCCGATGGAAATGATCGATGAAAATGGTGAAATTGATAAAACCAGGCATGTAATTTCACCCAATCTCACCCAGGATCCTGAAACAGGGAGGATGGCGAGTTGGTCCCGGGAAGATTTCATAAACAGATTTCGCACCGGCCGGATTATTGAAGGTTCCCCAATGCCATGGGGACCGTTCAGCAAAATGTCCGATCTGGAGCTCATTGCGCTGTACAAATTTCTGAAAACACTCGAACCAATTAATTCCTCGACACCCGTTGGCGTACAGGATGGGCCGGCGCCGGGATATTGACAGCATTACCGTTCGAGAAAGAAATTTGTGTTCCATAATAATATAACTGTTCCACCCTGAAACAGTTTGCG
Organism: Cyclobacteriaceae bacterium; assembly: GCA_028278225.1. Classification (GTDB taxonomy): domain Bacteria; phylum Bacteroidota; class Bacteroidia; order Cytophagales; family Cyclobacteriaceae; genus JANQEU01. The sequence continues at coordinate 35,650 of JANQEU010000099.1, read as the reverse complement.
TTAGGATCATCTAAATCTATTTAACTGATTATCAGCTCTTTATATGCCTGGCATATGTGTTGACTGTAAATCTCAAAATTGTAGACGGATATGCTAAGGAATTATCTTCTGACGATAATGCGACAGGCAAAGAAGAATAAAACATTCTCTTTCATCAATGTAATGGGTCTGGCAGTGGGAATGTCTGCGTGCCTGGTCATTGCACAGTTTGTTTTCTTCCATTCAACATTCGACAGGCATCATTCCAGATCGGATCAAATCTTTCGAATTCACATTACCGGCTCCAGGAATGGTCAGGATCTGGGAGAACGTGGTATGACAGCTGCCATGTACGCTCCCACCATCACCGAAGAATCTCCTGATGTATTAGCCTATGGACGATTTTGGGGCCTGAATTACCTGAATAATGCGATTATTTATAAAGGAGAAAATGTTCTCACTTTTGATGAGCCCTTGGTATACGGCGTGGACCGATCAATCTTTGACATTTTTGATTTCAGGATACTGGCAGGCAGCATTGCCGATTTTGATGCGCCGCTCAAGGCAATTTTGACGAGTTCTTCCGCTCAAAAATATTTTAAAGATTTCGATGCAGCCATAGGTCAGACCTTTACCCTGAGTGGTAATGACGGACCACAGGACTATGAGCTGGTTGCTGTCATCGCGGACCTTCCGAAAAAGACACATTTAAATTTCGGCGTTCTCGTATCTATGAAATCCATCGATTTTCATACCAAATCAAGAACCAGCTGGTACAACAATGTCTTTTACAGCTATCTCTTACTGGACGAATCCGCCAACACAGAGAAGATCAATCTCCACCTGAGCGAATTATATGAAAAACACTCAAAGGAAGGTCTTGCCGGCTACGGTTATGATATTTCTTATCATTTGATGCCCATGAATAAGATCCACCTGAACTACACGGGACCTGATTTTGTGCAGGGTGTCGATATCAGGCTGGTGGTAGCTTTGAGTGCGATAGCACTGATCATACTGATCATCGCCTGGATCAATTACCTTAACCTGGCGCTGGTCAAGGCCGTGGACAGAATGAAGGAAGTCGGTATCAGAAAAGCCATGGGATCTTCCACCGGTCAAATCACCTCTCTGTTTATGATGGAAGCCGTTTTTCTGAACGTTCTTTCATTTATGGTGGCAATGACCTTCACCCAGTTAGCGAGTCCCTTCCTGGCAAACCTGACAAACCTTGAATTCAATATTCTTGAAAACATCGATACTGTTCTCATACTTTTTCTCATCGTGACAATAGGAACCGTGATTATTGGATATTATCCGGCAATAATTCTCAGGGCCTTCAACACCAGTAACATTTTGCTCGGGAATAGAAAACCTCAAAAGATAGGTGGTGTCGGTTTAAGAAGTGCCCTGGTCTCCTTACAGTTTATTATTACCTTTCTCCTGATAGCCACAACGCTTACCGTCAACAAACAGGTAAACTTTATGAAGTCTTCCGACCTGGGCGTTTCCCTAAAAGACATCATGGTCATAAAAGCTCCTCCCGGTGACATAACCAGTCAGGACCGCAAGGATATTGTTAGCTACAACACCTTCAAAACCGAAGTGATGAAAACAAGCGGGATTACCATGGTGACAAATGGTGGGGAAGTACCTGGTACACCTATCAACTGGAATGCACACCTCTACCTGAGTACCAAAACCTCCAACGAAGCGATAGACGTGCGGTTACTTTCCTGCGGGGTAGAGTACCTGGACTTCTTCGCCCTGGAAGCAATTGCCGGGCGAAAGTTGCGACAAGGTGACGATCCATGGGAAAAGGGAGACGTGGTGATCAATGAAAAACTATCGGAGCTCCTGGGCTTTGAAAATCCTGAGGATGCCATAGGAGCTGAACTTTCGGGATTCTATGGATCCAGGCCCCTGGAAGTAAGAGGTGTAATTGAAAATCATAATCACATTTCTCTCCATCATGATATTAAGCCTATTGCCTTCCTGTTATCTTCATGGACGGAATTCTATTTTGTGAAATTTGATAATTATGGTCAGCTCTCCAAATCAGCTGCCAAAGACCGGATTGCCGATTTAACAAAAACAATCGGGGATAACTGGCAAAAGGCATTTCCCGATAATCAATTTGACTACTTCTTTCTCGATGAATTCTATGACAGACAATATGAATCCGATGACCAATTCGGGCTCATTTTCAGCACTTTTTCCAGTCTTGCCATCCTGATCGCTTGTCTTGGATTGTTCGGGCTGACCTCCTTCACCCTCCAGCAGCGAACGAAAGAAATAGGGATCCGAAAGGTTCTGGGAGCCCGGACTTCCAATCTCGTCATTTTGCTTTCAAAGAATTATTTCATAACTATCCTGATTGCGTATATGATCTCTATGCCTGTTGCATGGTTTTTAATGCAGAAATGGCTGGAAAACTATACATTCAGAATAGAATTAGGGATATGGCTACTGTTCATACCACTGGGATTTGTGATAACCGTGGCTATTCTCACCATCCTTTCCAGACTACTGAAATCGGTAAGCATGAATCCTGTGGATTCTCTGCGCTACGAATAATACCTAACAATCATGATTAGAAATTTTCTGAAGATCAGCATCCGAAACCTGTCCCGTAACAAGGTTTTTTCCATGCTAAATATCATGGGACTGGCCATAGGACTAACTGCTGCTATTTTGATCCTGCTTTATACATCCCATGAGGTAAGCTATGATAATTTTCATGCTGACGCGGATCGTATCCACAGGGTGACGCTGTCATTTAAGAACGGGGATTCCTATACCACTACCACCACAACCGCCCACCGTATTGCACCGCTCATGGCCGAGACATTCCCCGAAATCGAATCTTTTTTCAGGATGTACTATACCTTCAACAGTCAGAGGGAGGTTATTTATGGTGATAAAAGGATCAATATCACCAATAACATGACATTCGCCGATCCTAACATGTTTTCATTTTTCACTTTTGAACTGATATCAGGTGATCCCGGTACCGCTCTTGACGAGCCAACCTCCGTTGTGATCACTGAAAGTGAAGCAAAAAAACTGTTCGGGTCAGAGGATCCCATGGGAAAAACGGTGACTCACAGGACTATTTACAATGATGTATCAACTGATTTCCAGGTGACGGGAATAGTGAAGGATATTCCTTCAAACAGTCATTTTCATTATGGCTATTTCTTCTCGCAGCTGGCAATGGAGAATTACGCTCCGAACATGGCTAAATCATGGGGATGGACGTCGCAAAATAGCTACATAAAACTTCATCCTGGTGCAGACATTGACAAAGTCCATGACGGGTTGAAAGAAATGATCGATTCCAATGCGCCGGAATGGTATCAGGAATGGGCCTACTTGAGTACGCAACCTTTGTTAGACATACACTTAAAATCCCATCTGAAGGAAGAAATTGAGCCTACAGGTGATGCAACTTACGTCCGCTTGCTGATGGCAATTGCCTTGTTTGTGATTCTTATTGCCTGTATCAATTACATGAACCTGGCCACTTCTCTCGCCACAAAGAGAGCGAAAGAAGTAGGGATCAAAAAAGCTGTGGGCGCCGGAAAAAAGCAATTGGTTTTTCAATTTCTATTTGAGTCAGTTCTCACATTAAGCATTGCTGCGGTTTTCGCGATCACTTTGGTACAGTTATCTCTCCCGTTTTTTAATGGTCTTACAGGCCGCACATTGAGTTTATTCACCCTCCCTTATAATTATTTTCTTATCGGGTTTGTTTTGTTGATTGCATTAGGAATCCTGTCCGGTACTTACCCGGCTTTCTTCCTGTCTTCATTTCAGCCCATCAGAACCCTGTCCGGTAAATCATTCAAGGTTGTTAGCGGGTCCGTTGTTTTACGCAAGGGACTGGTTGTTACACAGTTTGTTATTTCTACATTTTTGATTTGCGCGACCATAATCATATTGAATCAGTGGGAATACATGAGGGAAAAGGCAAAAGGGATTGAAACAGACCAGATTGTATTCATGAGGCTTACCTCACGGAAGTCCGTAGATAATTATCATTTATTAAGATCCGAGCTCCTTAAGCAGTCCAACGTGACGAATGTAAGCGCCTGCAGCAAATCACCCACGGGTAGATACGATGGATTTGGGACAATGGATATTAACGGAGAAACGCATTCGATCCCGCTGGAATCCATCGATGAACATTTCTTTACAACTTTCAATATTTCCCTGATATCCGGTAGAAACTTCTCTCCTAACATTGCCTCAGATTCCAGTGCCATGATCCTGAACAAAACGGCTGTCGAATTACTGGGAATTGACAACGTGATAGGCACAACCGCTCAGATGGGTGATCACACTTATAAAGTAATCGGAGTTGTGGATGATTTTCACTTCGAACCGCTCTATACAAAATTGGGGCCGGTCGCATTTTTTTACAATGCCAATTGGTATAATTATGCCTACGCGAAAATCAATACTGCGGATATTGAGCGGTCCCTGGAGGCCATAACCTCGGTTTGGAAAGAAGTAAATCCTACCGACGAATTCAACTACATGTTTGTCAACAAGGAAGTTGAACAGGCCTACCATTCGGAACAACAATTCTTTTGGATCTTTACCGTCTTCTCAGGTCTGGCAATATTCATTGCGTGCCTGGGTCTGTTCGGTCTGGCAAGTTTTACTGTATCACAGAAGATTAAGGAAATTGGCATCAGAAAAACGCTGGGTGCATCCGCCGGATCGATAGCGTTGTTGCTTTCCAGAAAGTTTACGACGCTTGTCATTGCCGCAAACGTGATCTCCTGGCCGCTTGCCTATTTTATCATGAATGGCTGGCTTGAAAAATTCCCGTACAGGACTACTATAGGCATTGGTGTATTTTTAGTGACGGGGTTACTGTCTCTCATCATCGCCCTGCTATCGGTTGGAGGCAATTCCATCAAAGCAAGTCTGGTGAATCCTGTTGAGTCCCTGAGATACGAATAGTTATGTTTCGGAGCTATATCAAGATCGGAATCAGAAATCTGCTCCGGAATAAGGTATTCTCCTTAATTAACATCTTCGGGTTGGGTATTGGCCTGGCTACCGCTTTTCTTCTTCTTCTGTATGTCCAGCACGAGCGGAGCTATGACAAGTTTCATAAGGATGCTGATCGGATCCACCAGATTGTGATGGAAATGTGGTTCGCTAATGACCATTTTAGATTGTCTCCAATTTCACACCAGGTTGTATCAAAATTGGATGGAAATCTTACCGGAGTTAAATCCATGCTGAGAATCAATGGCAGCATGGAGGAACTTAAAAGATTGACTTACGGAGAGGTTGAATTAGATATTTCGAGGTTTGTTTATGCAGATAAACACATATTCGATTTCCTTTCTATCAATTTGATACAAGGAAATACCCAAAATGCCTTAGAGAATCCAAACAGCCTTGTGATCTCAGTTTCTCAGAAGGAAAGGATCTTTGGAGAGAAAATTGGATTGGGCGAAGCCGTCCAAATTGGTGATCAGCAATTCATAATAACCGGAATTGTTGAAGACATTCCTCAGAACAGCCAATTCAGGTACAATTATTTCATGTCCCTTGAAAACAGGGACATAGTTGAAAATGAAAGCCTGATGAATTCATGGATCGCGCAAACATACCATACATATGTAAAGCTTGAAAACCGGGTTGATCCTCAAAACATTGAAATTCAGGTAAATCAGATTATCGAATCTACAGCGGATTATTGGTTCAGGAGATTTACTGATTTTGAACTGGTCCCATTGACGGATGTCCATTTCAGGACTGATTTAGTCGGAACTCAGGTGCCAATTGGCGATCCGGTATACTCGAATGCTTTACTGGCAGTAGCTATTATGATTTTAGTGATAGCTTGTATTAGCTACTTGAATCTCGCGACCTCAATGGCCATCCGAAGGGCAAAGGAGGTGGGTATTAAGAAAACATTCGGTGCTGAAAAAAATCAAATCATTGTCCAGTTTCTTCTCGAATCCTTTTTGACGACAGTAATTGCATTGATTATCGCCCTTACCTTAGTCCAATTGATGTTGGATCCATTTCAGCAATTCACAAATAGATCATTGAGTTTGAATGATCTACCTCTGGTCTACCTGTTTGCAGGGCTTGGAATCACTGCTGTAATTGGATTGATTTCGGGTGGATATCCGGCATTCTTTATTTCATCCTTCAATCCGATCGTTGCGCTTAAAGGGAAAGGCTATTCTGGTAATTATATTGTTGCTCTTAAGAGGACGCTCGTAATTGTTCAATTCTCAATATCAACATTCATAATATGTGCTACATTGATCATCTTGAACCAATGGAATTTTCTTAAAGAAAAATCTATGGGGTACGATGCTAACGGGATTATTACAGTTCCCTTATTATCAGAGGAGTCCAAAACGAGCTATGATGTATTGAGAAACGAATTACGGAGAATTCCATCAATTATAAACGTGGGAGCAACTGGAAAATCCCTGACTGAAAACCATAATAACATTGTGTTTCTTGAAGGGGAGGAGAATATGCCATACCAGCCTGTGGATGGTCATTTTTTTAAAACATTGGGAATTCCTCTTCTTGCCGGAAGGTATTTCCGGGATAAAGAAGAAAGTAATGCTGTAATCATTACTGAAAAGGCGATGAAGATTTTCGGTTATGAGGATCCGGTTGAATTTGTTGAAGGTGCCGGGTCAGTTCCGGGAATGGAAGAAGACAGAATAATTGGTGTTGTTGCTGATTTTCACTTTGAATCGCTCTATGATGGAATCGAACCAATTATTTTTTTTCATGAAGAAAAATTTTTCCGATTTGTCTTAATCCGACTGAACACAAAGGAACTACCTCAAACCATAACCCGGATAGAAAATGTCTGGAATACGGTAAATCCTGATGATGAATTCTCCTATACTTTCTTAACAGAAGATTTAGCTCAATTGTATCAAACGGAAAAGGAATATTTCCAAATCTTTTCTGTCTTCTCTACCATCGCTATTTTAACAGCCTGTCTTGGTCTTTTTGGATTGGCAACTTTCACCGTTTCTCAAAAAGTGAAAGAAATTGGGATCAGGAAAGTTTTAGGTGCTTCCATTTCCTCACTTACAATTTTCTTTTCCAGGCAATTTGTTTACCTGGTTCTAATATCTAATCTAATCTCTTGGCCCCTGATTTACTTTTTGATGAACAAGTGGTTAGATGGATTTGCCAACAGAATGTCAATTGGTCTCGACGTTTTCATAGTTGCAGGTTTTCTATCCATTTTAATTGCCATAATATCAGTAGGAAGCAATACGCTGAGAGCAGCATTAGCTAATCCCGTTGATTCATTGCGATACGAGTGACACATCTACAACATGAACCACTATTACTTTATAAGAGCAATATTCACATATTTTGCTTTACTTGGAAAGCATTTTTTGCACGGCAACTGCTCTATATAAAGATCAATACAGCACTCATAGCCTGATAACTTCCAGGATTCCCCCACAATGAAAAGCTAGGTTTCAATTAACATTCAGATTGATAGATGCAACCTTTCACAATTTGAATTCTCTTTATCCCGAATTACTTAATCAAACTTACAGATCATGAACAGGAATATTTTAAGACCCATTTTAACACTCGTCGGGATTGGGGTAGCATTTGCTTCAATAGCGCAGGAAACGATATCAAGAACGTTCTCCGGAATCGATGAAATCGAGATGAGTGTTGCATCGGGAGATGCAATCTTCAAAAAATCCACAGGAGGAGAAATTTCGGTGGAATTGATCCACACATACAACATCGATTATAATCCTACGATCGAACAACGTGGATCAACCCTCATCATCAAAGAAGATAGAAACAATCGCAACCGGAGTTACAGTGGATCAGCAACATGGACCATCGCAATGCCGGATGACACGGAAGTAGAGTTCAACACCGGCTCCGGTGATGTGTCAATTTCAGATCTGGTTATGGAGGCGGACATGAATTCCGGCTCGGGAGATTTCGAGATTTCAGGTGCCGAGGGTGACTTCAGGATCAACACCGGCTCAGGAGATATTGAAGCAGAGGATATGAAGGGGGAACTCAAGATGAACACCGGATCGGGTGATATCGAACTGGATGACATTCTTGCGGAGGTCAGTGCCAACACCGGAAGTGGAGATATCGAAGGGTCAGGTATTGCATTGGATGGAGGCAGTAGCTTCAATGCCGGATCGGGAGATGTAGAAATTGAGTTGGCAGCTTCGCTGGACTATGATATTTCCCTCAATAGCGGGTCAGGTGATGCCGTATTGGATTTCAGTGGAAATAAGATCGAGGGCGAAATTGTAATGGAAGCCAATAAACGTAATGGCAGAATAACCGCTCCGTTCGAATTCGATACGGAAGAAGAAATTGATAACGGCTATAATACTGTCATCAAGAAGACTAAAAAAATTGGTTCAAAAGATGTCAGAATTAGGGTAAGCTCAGGATCAGGAACCGCTGAAATCAAAGAATAGTTACCAGAAATTATCCAAATAAGTCAATTTTTTATTTGATTAGTTATATATTCATGCGGTAAATATTACTGTTCAGCGGAGATAACTCCCGGTTGACCGATCTAAAACCCGGTTAAGACATAAAAATGCCAATTTTGTTATGAGATAGCGAGTAACTATTTCATAGCTGGTTCTTAATGATGGGGTACCCGTCCGTTGACGGGTGCCCTTTTTTAGTAGTTATTTCACCAACAGATCATTCTTGCAGGTCACTTCCTCCACCGCAGCACTGTTCCATGTTGTCATGCCCCCAAGCATATTTTTGATATTTCCAAAACCATTGTCAGACAACAATTTGCTTGCTCTGGGGCTCCTCATACTTACTGAACAGTAGACAATTATTTCATTTTCTTTGTATGCATCCAATTCCGCTATCCTGTCTGCAAGCTCCTGGATGGGAATGTTAATGGCATTCCTAAGTTTACCCAGGTTTGACGTTTCACCTGTAAACTCCCCCACCGTGCGGACATCCAATAACAATACTTCAGGATTTTTGGACACAATGTCGCAGACATCCTTTGGGTAGATATGCGTATAATTCAAGCCTTCATTGATGTTATTGGCATTTAAGAGCTCCATATTGCAAACCGGACAATTTCCCGGCTTGTCGTATGTTTCGTTGTGGCAATCAACCGGACAGGGCGGACAAATGTACCTGGGAGTAGTATCATCCTGCGCAATGGTCATCAATGAACTGAAAAAAAGGATTGAGTATGACAGGTATTTCATGGTCTTTCATTTCAGGTTTAGTTAATATACTGAAGATACCCGCATATTGTTACCCCGGGAATTGACGGATAGGATCTGGCGCGGAAGTAACTTCCGCGCCAGATCCTCCGAAAGAATAATTTTCTTAAACAACCTCCGGCATTGGCGTGTAGAAAAACTGCTCTTTCACAATTTTCCCGTTTGATACCTCGTAAACACATATCTCTTCCATATCCACAGGCTCAGGGTTTCCTTTAAAAGTTATCCTGGATTTCAACGAGCACGAGAAAAAATTGTCCGCAACAATCGGATCCGAAACTTCGTTTGAATGAACTTTCTCCACCATTTCGTCCCATTGCTTGCCTCTCTCCAATATGGCATCCAATCCGTGTACGGTCCCCTTAGGTGTACCTTCCGGTTCCATGCTGACTATGTCTTCAGCATAAAATTCTTTCTGGGCTTCTTCATATTTGCCCTCCCTCATCAATAGGATCATTCGATCAGCTACATTTTGTGTTGTCATAATAGTAATTTTTAATTTTCAGAGCAAAAAAATCCAGCTGAGTGACAGCCCTATGTCACTGTACCTGATCATTTTTTGAACCAGCTATTTTTTATAAAAAATGCAGGACTCCGCTTCGTCTACGTTTGCTGACCAATGGAATCGCAATAGCATGGACTTTTACTGTTGTTTACCCGGAATTGGATTTAATCAGTTATAATTCGCAAAATGAGTATGGGCAATTCTGACCAATTGATCATCGGTCCTGACCAAAACAAATGTAACAGGTCCGTTTTGAGGATTCAATTCCGACCTGTTTCCGAAAAACCAGATCGCATTTACCACCACGACATCTCCATGGTTTGTGAAATCCAACGCTTCTAACCAAAGGGACTTTTCAGGAACTTTTCCCCCACTTACAAATCCAAATCCTTCATGATGCGGAATGAGGTTTTCAAACCCCCTGATCAAACCTTCTTTTTCCGAAGAGAAATAGGTTAACGCCGGATTGTTCCAGAAGATTTCCCCTAAAAGGTCAATGTCGTAGGATGCCCATAGCTCGAGCCATCTGTCAATCAGTTTGGAGGATTCTTCCTCACTTATCGAATTTTTTGTTTGATCAATAGGGGTGCATGAGATCAACCCTATGATCAAGATAACAGATGTCAATTTCATGGAACTGCTTTTTCCGGGCATTCAACTCCCTAAACTACATAATTATGTGAAGTACCGGCATAAAAAAAGGGACAGTCATCACTATCCCCTTAAAAGAAGAGCAGTCCCTTCTAAACCTACTTACCAAAACTTGCGTTGAAGACCGGCAGCCATCTCAACCCCCTGGGGTTGTTCGGATTGTGGTTGAGTACTCCAATTTGAAATCCTTTACCTCCTTCGGCAATGTTGACTATACCGATGCATACGCCATTATTTTGTCCTTTTATATGAGTCACAGGGGCTATGGCAATCCCCTTCATTTCAATTTCATCTTCAGGCTTGCTGCTCTTATCTCCTACTTTGACCAACGCCGGAGCTATGGAAATACCCACAACTTTATTCCCTCCGACTACACCGGCCAGGCTTATACCTTTTACTTCGGGCGATCCAACCCCGACCAGCGCAAAATTTAATCCCACAAGTTTCTCACCTGCTCCTACACCTACGCCACCGATATTGATCCCCACTACCGATCCTCCGGCTCCCATGCCAACTCCACCAAAATTGATACCTGCCATGTCTCCTCCCGCACCAATGCCTACCATTCCGACATTGAAGCCCTTAACATCGCCACCTGCACCTGCTCCGAGGCCGGCCAGGTTAATTCCTTTCAGATCGCCTCCGGCTCCTACGCCCAAAGCAGCAAAACTTATTCCGGTGACATCTCCTCCCGAACCAAGGCCCATTCCAGCCACGTTCAGGCCATTCAGGCCTCCTCCACTTCCAACACCCAGGCCACCTATATTAATACCATTGACGCTTCCGCCGGCTCCGGCACCGAGACCTCCAAAGTTTATGCCGTTCAAACTCTCATTGGCACTAACGCCCGCCACTCCCAGGTTTATGCCGTTCCTGGTCGCCGTTCCGCCAGCCATTGGCAAACCCATGCTGATCCCATTGACAGACCCGCCTCCATCATCATGTTTGGGCTGCCACATCGTAAATGACAATCCATTTATTCTTTCAATGTCACGATCCGCGAAATTGAACCGTATTCCGGTGAAAATCGGAGAGTTCCCAAATCCAATCAACCATTTCTTTGCCGGTATGCCAAAATCACCCGCATTGACCAGAAGCGGTAGAATAAGGAAATTGACCAATAGTACTTTTTTCATTATCCTTTTATTTGTTTATTAATATGATGCGATCTCCATCAAAAGGTTGCATATAGTTTGTAATATTTTGCCAGGTGGTGATGCGGCCACTGGTAATGTATTTTATTTTTGTTTAATTTTTACAAGAAAATATTAAACAATATTTCGTCTATTTGGTTGTCCCAGAAAATGAATAACAAGATGAAATATTTTAGACTCTTTTTGCTTCTGGTGTCGTCTATGATTTTGGTAAATTGTAGTGACGACAATGACGATGGACCAAAAGGTCCGGACACAATCGCAGAGATCGCAGCTTCGAATGATTCTTTTGCCACCCTGGTCTCTGCACTGGAAAGAACAGGCCTGGCGAGTGTACTGAACGGTGAAGGATCTTTCACGGTATTTGCTCCGACAAACGAAGCGTTTGATAAATTAGGAGTAGACCTGAATACCCTGTCAGATGAAGATCTTACGGACATACTACTGTACCATGTACTCAGTGTGGAGGTGGCGTCGTCCCAAATCTCCGAAGGAATTACCTATGTGAGTACAGCTTCAGCTGCAGGTCCTGACAAATCAAATTTGTCGGTTCAAATTGCAAAAGGTTCCGATGGAGTGTCTTTGAATAATACAGCATCCGTGACTTCCACGGATATTATTGCTTCAAACGGCGTTATTCATGTGATCGATGAAGTCATATTGCCTTTGGATGTTGTGGGGCATGCTCTGGCCAATGAAAATTTCACGGAATTGGTAAACGCCCTGTCTGCCGCTGACCTTGTGCCTGTACTTCAGGAAGAAGGTCCTTTCACGGTATTCGCTCCAGTGGATGAGGCGTTTGACGCTATTTCGGAGGTAGTCGCAGGTCTGAGTATCGAACAACTCACCGACGTGCTGACCTATCACGTTGTTAGCCCGGCCAATGTAACTTCCGGTGATCTTAGTGATGGTCAGGAGGTCGAGGGACTCAGTGGATCGAAGTTCACCATTGATTTGAGTTCAGGAGTATCGATCACCGATGCAAATGACAACAAGTCCAATGTAGTACTTACAGATATTCAGGCAACAAATGGTGTAATTCATGTCATAGATCAGGTGTTGCTACCTTGATTTGGTCCCTCAGGATCAATACACATTCAAAAAGGAGCAGTTCATTCTGCTCCTTTTTAGTTGTAATTCTCTAACAAAAATCAAAATTCTCACTGATTATTAGCAGGCGGCTTCAGGCAATACGGAGCTATATTCAATTAAGAATTTTTTGGTTATCACCCTAAAGTTTTGAGCTATGAAAGCCATGGAACCCATTTCACAGATTATGACAAAGAATGTAGCAAGTGTGCAGCAGGATAGTAATCTGTTTGAAGTTATTGATCTGATAAAAAAGAACAAAGTCAGGCATATACCCGTACTGGAGGGCAGTGTTGTTGTTGGGATTATCAGCAGGACGGACGTGAACAGGCTTACCTTCGGGGGATTGTTTGAGGAGCAGGAAGAAATTGACGAATCAATACTGAAGATGCTCACCATCCCCCAGGTAATGACAAGCAATCCGAAAACCGTAAAAGGCACGGATTCGATCAAAGAAGTAGCTCATATCCTTAGTAAGTCCGAATATCATGCTTTGCCGGTAGAAGATGAGGAGCATCATGTTATCGGAATAGTGACAACAACCGATCTTCTCCGTTACCTTCTGCAGAATTTAAACTAGGAATTTACGGTTAATCTTACTTCGTCAGGTTTCGATTTTTCGAATGAGAGTGTCCCATTTCGAGAAGCCTAAATGTGACAATCTTTTTAATTTGACAAAGTTGGATTAATTATCCTCTCTTTTGACAAGCAGGTAAAATCCGCCCCCGGTATCCAGGTAGCCCTGCTCATAGCAAAACCTGTATTCGTCTCCGGCCCTGTTCTTGTAAATACTGGTAAAATAATTGAAGTCAAATCCTTCCTTAACCATTTTATCCTTGTGGGTCTTCGTCTTGCCTCCGGGATTCATTTTCTCCAGTATTCTCCGGTTCTTCCCAAGTATATTATTGATATTCCGCACATGATTAAGATATGCACCTTTCTGCCGGTTGTTGTAAGCATTTCTGCAGGCATCCGTGCAAAACTTTTTATCTGACCTGCCTTGAAAAGGTCTCCCGCACTCCAGGCATTGCTTGTCTTCCATACAGTTGCAGTTAAATTTTCTAAACTACGCCGTTTAAAGTATAAATTCAAGTGCTAACAACTACAAAAGGATAATTATTGATTCTGTTGGCAACTATATATTACTTACCTGGATGAATTTTCCACTGGATATAATACGACAGGTAACGGGCACAATTGATGTTCAACAACTTTTTGGAGCAATCTGAAAGTGGATTGACTTATGAACGATTAATTACTAAATAATCTTATTTTCCCTCTCTCCAATAAGTTTTTCTAACTTCCTATCAAGCGTCCCAAATTTTTCTTTAAATCTTATCTCTTTGGCTTTTGCCAGATCAGTTACATCGACAACTCCCTTTTTAATTTTCAATCCAACTTCTTTTCTTACCTCATCAATATTTCCCACAATGAAAGTAAATACCTTACTGTAAGCCTTTATGTTATGCTCACTCTTGTCGATATGATTGTGGTTTACTAGAATAATATATTCCCTTAACAACTGTAAAGAATCTTTAATCCGTTTGTGCTTCCGATTTAGCCATCTAACAAATAACCATGCTAGAAAGGCAAGAACCCATAAGAATAATGCTAGATATTCTATGGGATGTTGCCTGATATGATCAATAAGCCAACTCATATCAGTACTGACAATTGTTATTATTGAGGCAATTGCCCCTAATATCAGCCCAAAGCCCTGAAAAATGGGATTTTTGATTAACTCTTTCATACGTACAAGATAGGGCTTTCATATTATCCTGTAGTGACTGGTATATTAGTTGCCATTCTGTTGCTCCCTCTTTAATCCCCTGCCCGCCAGGGCTCCGGTGTAAACTCCCTTGTCAATGGCTGTCTGTCCATTGACCAATACATAATACATACCTTCCGACAGTTCTTCCGGATTTTCGAAAGTTGCATGGTCCCTGACCTCCCCGGGTTTAAAAATGATGATATCCGCATAATTGCCGGGTTTAAGTACACCTCGTTTTTGGATTTTAAATGTCATGGCAGGCAGAGTGGAACTCCGGTAAATCATTTCCTCCAGCGTAAGTACTCCTTTATTCATTACGTACTCCCTGATTTTCTTCGGATATGAACCGAATTTTCTCGGGTGTCCTCGGCTACCGTCAGAACCTGTCATCACCCATGATTGTCTCATGAAATTCGTAATATCTTCTTCCTGCATGTTGAAAGAGCCAAGCGCTGACCCTCCCTGACGAAGTATTTCAATTGCTGCTTCCACCGGATCCATGTCCCACTTGTTCGCAGCCTCTTGCAGTGTCAGGCCCTTCAGTTCTTTATTTTGATCATTGGGACGTGTGATCAACAACCTGTCAGGACCACCTCTTCTTCTCAGGTTTTCTTTCATATCAACTGCTAACCTGGACCGGATTTCCGGATCATCAAGTTTCTCCCCGACTTCCTCATCTCCTGCCAAAAACCATCTTGGTACCAATGCGCCTGTGATACTTGTTCCTGAGGCTGTATAAGGATATTGATCAGCAGTGATTGCGACTCCCCTGCTCCGGGCATTTTCAACCAGGCGAATAGCGTCGTTGCTCTTGCCCCACACATCCACACCAAGACATTTAATATGCGCTATGTGTCCGGGAATACCGGCCAGCTCAGAAATTCGGATTGTTTCTTCAATCGCCCCGAGAAGACCCACATTGTAGGAACTCTCATCCCTTATGTGGACATCATAGTTTCCTCCAAACTCCGCCACGACCCTTGCCAATTCAATAACTTCCCTGGTATTGGCATAACTCGCCGGGGCATAATACAAACCGCTTGACAGGCCTATAGCTCCTGCCTCCATGGCCTTCCTGACCAGGGCTTTCATGCTACCCATTTCCTCCAGGGTAGGTTCGTTATCACGCATTCCCATCACCATCCGCCTCACCGTCCCGTGACCAACATAGGTGACAGCATTTGTTCCGATACCCTGACTTTCCCATCTGGTAAATTGGGCTTCAATATCCCGGGCACTTCTTCCATCGTTTCCCACAAACACGGTTGTTACACCCTGCATGACGTAATTGATATTTGAATTTCGAATTGAGTCCCTCAGATCTCCCCCGGCGTGTGTATGCGGATCGATAAATCCCGGAGATACTATATATCCTTTAGCATCAATTGTTCTTCTCGTTTTCCAGCCCCGGGTGTAAGATGTATCAACAAAAACAATAGTGTCTCTGGCAATGCCGATATCAGCGAAATATGCTGCATTTCCAGTACCATCTATCACCTGGCCATTCATTATCAGTACGTCCAGTGTCCGCTTTTTTTCTGAACAGGAAAAAAGTTGAATTGCAGTCAGAATGAGTAAGAGTCGAATGGTCACGATATCAGGATAAAAAATTCAATACCAAAAATAAGAATGTAATCCCATTTTTATAAGTATCTGTAAATCAGTTATAAACTTGAGTGCAAACGACTACAAAAACTACTATCGGGATTGAGAGTTAATGGCACTTTCCCATTGTACATTCACACTGGTATCCTGCCTTCACTTTCGCTTGACGTTTTGTTTCTTCGCTAAAATCCGGTGGCAAAATCCCAGGCTACCATAAGCGGGACAAGTATCAGAAGATATGAAGTCTTTTAGGATGAGGGTTTAATGAAACACCTTAAACTGCTCTAATTCCACGGATATATAAGACAAACAGGCATATCCTCTTCAAAAGGATGCTGTATTCCAGTTAATTAAATTACTATTTTCACGGTTTTCCTGATATCCCGTGAAGAAGAACCGGACTTAATAGTGTACGGCCCTTTTTCTACAATCCAACCGGCACTAACATCATCCCAGTGACTTAATTCGGAAACAGGAAAGCTTATCATAACATTCTGAGTTGCACCGGGTGCCAGATTTCTTGTTTTTTCAAAAGCTTTAAGCTCCTGAATCGGCCGATCTATGGTGGGGTCAGTCTTTGATACATAAACCTGCACCACTTCTTTTCCTGCCTGGTCACCGGTGTTTGTAACAGCTACGACGACATTGATAGTATCCATTTCCAAAGTGACTTCCATATTTCCAAATTCAAAATTTGTGTAAGAAAGTCCGTATCCAAAGGGATAAGAAACCTCCAAATTAGCTTTGTCAAAGTGCCGATAACCTACATAAATTCCCTCATCATAAACTGTATAATCCACATTTCGGATCTTTTCTTCCTCCGGTTTATCCGGATCGCCAAAAAACATCGTCGTTAAGTTCATGGATCCCCCCTGAAGAGGGAAGTTGGAGTTTGAGGCATGATCATCGATATGTACGGGAAAAGTCATTGGCAGCTTCCCTGACGGATTGACTTGGCCATTGAGAATGTCTGCTACGGAATTACCTCCTTCCTGCCCCCCCTGCCAGGCCAACAGAATAGCATCAGGTAGATCTTTCCAGGATGCTGTTTCAATCACACCACCAATGTTCAATACCACAATTACCTTCTTTCCCGCAGCATGAAACGGTTGACAAACTTTCGAAATCAAATCCTGTTCTTCGGCTTTGAGCAGAAAATCATCTACTTCGACCCGATCACCACCTTCACCACTATTCCTGCCAATAGTAATTATGGCCACATCGGAGCTGTTGACAATTTTTTCAATGAGTTCTGGGGGATAAATAATTTGAGGTGGGTCATAGGGAGTCATCATAGCACTCATCCCTTCCGGTTTGACGAACTTTTCGGCGTTAGCTTCTTTGTGTGAGAGAAAAGCATTCCTTGCCGCCACGTTGATTTCAAATCCGGCATTTTCCAGTCCTTTCTCAAGTGAGATAGTGTAGGCCTCATTTACATCTCCGGAACCTGTACCACCTGCGATAAAGTCATAAGAGGTAACACCCAGCAAGGCTATATTTAAATTATTGTCTAACGGTAAAGTGTTCTCATTCTTCAACAAAATCATGCCTTCGGCGGCAGATTTTCTTGTAAGCAATGCATGGGCATCCAGGTCCGGATCATTGCCATTTTTGTAATTCTCCATTTTCCTGGATTCAATGATCAGTTTCAAAATCCTTCTAACGGAAGTATCAATGTGATAGATAGACAGATTTCCTTCTTCATAACCCTCCTTCAGCGCTTTCCACTGACGTTTTGTTCCTGGTTCTAAAAGATCATTTCCAGCACTTATTTGCGCGACCGCATCCTGACCCCCAAACCAATCCGACATTACCAGTCCTTCGAATCCCCATTCACCCCGAAGTATATCAGAAAGTAAATACCGGCTCTCAGTTGCGTAAGTCCCATTTACCATATTATATGACGACATAATTGTCCAAGGCTGGGATTTTTTGACAATTATTTCAAAGCCCCTGAGATAGATTTCACGCAAGGCGCGCTCGGACAACCTTGAATCATTAAAATTCCTGTTCGTTTCCTGGTTATTTGCAACAAAGTGCTTAACAGAAGTACCAACACCATTAGATTCGATTCCGTTTACCATGGCTGCACCTATTTCACCCGTGAGAACCGGATCCTCCGAGTAGTACTCAAAGTTTCTTCCACAGAATGGATGACGATGAATGTTCGCACCTGGCCCCAGAATAACATCAATTCCGTATTCAAGGGCCTCCTTACCCATGGCAATCCCGACTGATTCCACCAGTTCCGTATTCCATGTTGATGCCAGTAATGTACCTATAGGAAAGGCTGTACAATAATAGGTGCGCTCTTCCCCTTCACGATTCGGTTCGATTCTTAGCCCGGCAGGGCCGTCTGACAAATAAATGGTAGGCAACCCCAATCTGGGTGTTGGAACAATTGTTCCAACTGCACCAGGGACTCCTTCTCCGGGTTCAACTATTCCCATACCAGATGCCATTCCGGAGCCTTTGAGTAAGTGAATCTTTTCATCGATTGTCATTTGAGAAAGGAGGTTCTCAACCCTTTCGCCCGTTGATTCCCTGGCATCCTCGTAAACATCCAGGTATCCATTATCATTTCGGTCAGGAAAGGTATAACCATCAACAGTGATTTCCCGGATTTTCTGTCGTTCAGCATAATCATCTTCAAAATCCAGAAAAGTTGACTTGAGATACCACCAACCACCAAAGCCTACAATGGCTATTAAAAGGATAATGGATCCAATAACGATCAAGGTGATTTTTAAAAATTTTTTCATAAGGACATAGTTACCGTAAATCGATTTTTGGCAAGAGAAAATGGCAGGATCACTCCTGCCACTTTCCAGCAAACCAGATTAAAAGTATGAAGAAACCTTTCAGCACTTAGCTTATTAAATCCAGTTGATTTCAATTGTAACTCATTCATAAACTATCTTGAATCAATTGGTATCAGATGAATCATAAATCCGTTTTACCTCATTGATCAAAAGAGGTAGCGCCGGTTCTACCATCATATGACCATACCCATCCAATTCAAATAGGTTAGTCTGAGTGTGTCCGATTATTTTCATCATTCTCATCAGGTAGGCATTTTCCTCGTACCTCCCTAAGAGCTCCAACTCCCTATCACCCGTGATAAGGAGCAATGGTGGAGCATCTTTCCGAATGTGATAAACCGGTGCTAATTCATCAATGATTGGTTGCCACCCTTCAATTCCCATTTCTTGTCGGACTGTGAAATGAGTGATAGTATGACCACTAAACGGTATTAATCCGGCAATCTGGTTGGCGTCAACATCAAAGGCTTTCAACCATTTCTTGTCCAGACCGATCATGCTTGCCAGATATCCACCAGCAGAATGACCTGATACAAAAACAAGATCTGGACTGCCCCCGTAGTCTGAAATATTTTTAATAACCCAGGCAACAGCCGCAGCGGCATCTTTGATGTATTCAGGAGCTTTTACTTTCGGAGAAAGTCGATAGTTGGGACTGACAACGGCGAATCCCTTATTTTTCAATCCTTCAGGAATTTCTTTCTCTCCACTAACTATGCCTCCTCCATGAAACCAGACAATCGTTGAAAATCCCCGGACATCCTCCGGATAGTAGATATCCAACACGCAACGCTCCTTTATATAGTTATCAGTAATGGCTTCACCACCTTCCCTATAAGAAATATCACTTTCTAGCTGATATTTGTCTGCTTGAGACCATCCGTAAAGGTGGGCGATTAAGGAACATATAAAAAGCAGTAACTTTCGATGTTTCATGTCCATTGATCTGATTAATATTTATTTAGAAACCTGCTTGGCCGATTTTATTAACAAAATCGATTAATTCTCTATCGTGATTATATTTTATTTTAAGTTCATTATCAAAAATGATAGTAGCCCCCTTCTTCACCGTATAGGGCTCCCAATCAATCGGTAGATCCGGGTTATTTGGATTTCCTGTTCTTGCAAAAGATAACCAGGCACTACTCATCCTGTCGGCTAACACATAGGTCTCATCACCTCCACCCAAAAGATGGCGGCTGTTGTAGGCATTATTCATTAAAAACGGAATATCAAGGTTGTGACTTGATCTCATAGATCCATCCATTAGAGGGGATTCCCACGTAAAAAGGTACCTGTACACCGGAGCTCCATTTTGTTCAGCTTTCAGATCCGCCTGTTTTATTACACCTGGTCTAAACCTGACATCGACATCAAGCAAATCAATTGGCTTATAGTCAGGATAGGTCTTTTCAAATACTTTCACATATTCATCAGTATTATCTCCATATGTTTTTTTCAATAACTCTTTGATCTGATCAAGATTCATTTCCCTGGCATTGGGTATCCATCCACTCATTGCAAATTCGTGCATGGTTGAACCCACCATAAGCGGAATATCTTTAGAGATTTCCGGTGCTGTGGGAGAGAATGGTTGCACAGGCAGGAAATCCCCGTCCATCTTAGGGCCCCATCCAAGCTTGCCCCATCCGGTTATATTCAGTTCTTCCGTGAGTTCCTTGATTGCCTGCGATCCAGCTTTGTCAAGCTCTTCCCAGCTAAGTTTTCTTAGTCCCTCAATATCTCCTTCCTCTAAATTGAGGACCTTAAACAGTCTTTTTGCGAGTAGTTTTGAGTTATCACTTTCACCAACAGTTAGTAAAGAGCCACTTTGCACGATGGCTTTATGGAATAGTCCTTTAGCATAAGGCGATGCCAATAAGGTAGTCACTTTTCCCCCACCACCTGATTGGCCATAGATTGTTACATTATTTGGATCTCCTCCAAATTTTTTAATATTGTCGCGGACCCATTGCAGTGCAACAATTAAATCCAGTATTCCATTGTTTGCAGAGAACTTATAGTCTTCACCGTATTCGGACAGGTCAAGGAAGCCGAGAATATTTAGCCTGTGATTAACTGTAATTGCCACAACGTCACCTTTAATGGCCATATTCATTCCGTCATATCTTGGCATTTCATGGCCAGATCCATTGACATAACCACCACCATGAATATAGAACATGACCGGCCGTTTCTTTCCGTCACCTAAACCCTGGGTCCAGATATTCAAACGCATACAGTCCTCATCCTGCATTGTTGGTGGAAACTGATTCATGAAGGTCATTGCATCATTACTTCTTTGCCACCAGAAATTCTGTGGACATACTGGACCGTGACTTCTGGTAGACCGAACGTCCTCCCATGTCGGAGGTTGAGCCGGCATGAACCTTTCGGCTTGCGCGTATGGCAGCCCCTTAAATACATAAATATTATCCTCCTGGTAACCAGCTACGGTTCCGGCGGTGGTTTCTACTATAGCATCTGTGGAAGAAGCCTTAATAATCCCTTTTCTGGTTTGAGCATTCGTAGATATTGATCCTAGAAGCAGAGCCGCTGTCGAAATAAAAATTAGTTTTTTCATCTTAGAGTGTTATTACCTATTTATCATGCTAAAATTCTTATTTAGCTCATTGTTAAATCCCTGGCAGTTACGAAGCATTTGACAAAATATTTGCATCAGTTTGGCGAATGGCCTCTTTTGGGTACTGGTAGTCGCCCATATCAATCATGGTGACGATATCCCGGAAAATCTCGCCACCGACAACCGATGTTAATATATAGACCAATACCAGGTTGCTATTCAAAATCTTGATTGCGAAGCTGCTATCTCCAACAGCTCTTTATCAGGATGATACCTTAGTTCACTTTTGGAATCAAAAATCATGGTAGCTCCTTCCTCTGCTGTATAAACCGTCCAATCAGGTAAACCTTCCGTGTTGGGATTTCCATTCCTGGCAAATTTTATCCATGACCCACTTACAACCTTGGCGAGTTCATGTGCTTCTTTACCTCCACCCGTCAATTCTTTACCAAGGGAAACATTATTGAAAACAAAAGGCAGTTCCATGCAGTGCATTGATTTCAGTGATCCATCGTAAACTGGTGATTCCCAGGTGAACAGATACATAAAGACATTCTCATGTCCTTTCGTCACTAACTTGTTAGCATCCCTTATTGCACCGGGCCGAAACATAAAATCAAGAGCCAAATAATCCGAAGCCTTTTCAGTCTTTGGATACGCTTTTCTAACCGCATCCATATACTTCTCAGCATCTTCACCATATCGATCTGATATGGCAGCTTTCGTTTTATCCATATCTTCTCCAGTGGCAAAAACGGCAAATCCTCCAAACTCAGTTTTGGTCGTACCAATCATGATAGACACATCCTTGATCATCTCTACAACTTCATCACCAAACAGTGGATAAGGAAGAAAGTAATCGTCAGCAATTGGTCCCCACCCTAACATAGGTGGTGCTTCTCCTTTTTGCATCGCTTCCTCTCGCATTTTTGCAAACACTTTTTTGCCAGCTGTCAGTAATTGATCATAGGATACTGTCTTGATATCGTCGATGTTTTCTTGGTCAATTCCCAAATCTTCAACGATGGCTTTTGTCACACGTTGAGCATCTTTACGTGGTTTGTATTCTGATGCAAATGAACCACTCTGAATAACAGCTTTTTGAAATAGGCCATCCGCCAATGGAGAATTCAGCAATGCCGTTATTTTTCCGCCACCTCCGGATTGTCCAAACAGCGTAATATTTTCCGGATCCCCACCAAACTTTGAAATGTTTTGCTTAATCCATTTTAGAGATTCGACCAGGTCTAGCAACCCCACATTCGCGGAATATTTGTATTGCTCACCATATTCAGACAAATCCAGAAATCCTAAAACATTCAACCTGTGATTTACAGATACCATGACCACATCTCCGGACTTAGCCAGACTGGTGCCATCATAAAAAGGTAGTTCATGAGAACTACCATATTCATAACCACCACCATGGATCCATAACATCACCGGTCGCTTCTTGTCATCATTGATTCCCGGAGTCCAGATGTTCAAATTCTGACAGTCTTCATGAGGATATCCCCAATCATTTTGCAAGGCAAACATGCCAATCCCATTGCCTCTTGCTTTGACACCTTCAAAATCCAATGGGCAGGTCGCTCCATAATATCCCATAAATCGGATATCATCCCACGGCTCTACTTTTTGGGGAGGCATAAATCGTTCGGCGTATGCGTAGGGAATACCTTTGAAAGTGAAAATTTCATCGTAAATGTAGCCACTGACTTTCCCACTTTCCGTTTCTACCACTGCGATGTCCTCCCCGGCACTTACAATACTCTCCCTTTGAGCGAAAACTAATTGAGGGAGTAACAAGATCAATATTGCTAGTTTTCTCATTAGTGACAACTGGTTAATCATGTGAAATAGTTATTAAACCTTACTTTGAATGGATCTGAATACCTTACTAAAATGAAATAAGGGACTGTTACGATGTATAGTATAATAGCGAAAAAGAGTGCCCCGAAGATGAGGAAGGAAAAATTACCCGTCATCGCTGCGAAAGGCCCACCTGTATTAGCCAGAATCCTGGAAACAACAAAAAATACCAGAATCTCGGATACGAAAAGTGTACCTATATAAATCAAATTGAATTTTAACCTCTGGTAATTATTTCTCAGGAATAAAACAGTAAGGAATGAAGCAACAAACCATGCACTTACCTGCATTCCAATTCCATAAAGCATCACTTTAGTTGCAGCCATGAATCTTCCATCCGTCGTCCCAATAGCTCCCAGGAAAGTGATCACTGCTAAAACCAAAATAACATATGCAACTAAAAGGTTATTCTTCTGTTTCTCATCCTTGCTAATGAGGAAAACGACAGCCAATCCAGCACTTACAGCTTGAAAAATAGCAGGTAGATTAACTGTTGAAAGCAAATCCGGAGGAATGAGATTTTTAAACCATTCCATAAGAAGGTAAACAAGTAAGAAAGGAATAATTATGGAAAGGGTCTTCAAATTCCTGTTCCAAGGTAATAGGATCACCGCCAACAGAAATATTGCGATAAGAATGTAATTGAATATTGGTGATCCTTTTATCGCACCAAGCTCCTCTTTAGTAAAATCAACCTGGGCAATCGGGCCCGGATCCCAGCTTTGTTCGAGTCTACTCGGCTTTGGATCCTGAATGGGAATGACCATAATCCTATCACCGGAAGGATCTGTTTCAATTCGACCTCCTGAACGTTTCACAAACTCAATTGCGAATTTTTCAGAAACGTCAAGCAGCTCATCAAAATTGTAATCGGTGAAACTGAATTTAGTGTTGCGATCTAATGCGGAAGTAAACCGGTCAGGTACATTTTCCATACCTAAGGCAGTGAAGAGTATGCCCCCGGCATTGGATGGGTTGCAGTCCGAATCCTGTCCACACCTCATTGAGATAACAATGGTGTTATCCGGATCGCTATTTCCATACAGCAAGCCCATCACAATGTATGCACCATTGAGTTTGGCATCAATATTTTGCTCCATTCCAAGTGTGGAGGTAAACTTTCGATACTCTGGGTTCAAATGATACTTCTCATTAATGAGGTTCCAGGTTTTTTCCCAGTCATTTGGGTTTTCCAAATGCCATTTGAGTACATCCCTTATGGCTTCAGCATACTGGCTACCTGAGGGAATATATTGTAAACCAGCTTCGACAATTTTCCGTGGATCTCTCTCAAAAAAAGCCTCCGCATACATCGCCCCGACAAATTGGCCTCCATAAAGGCCATCACCATAATTCATTATCCGTCCAAATTTTTCGCCAAGTACAACTGCTGTATTTGGCAAACCCGGAGCAATTAGACCCGAGTAATCCGCCTCAATTTGATAGTCAATTGCATCGGCGTTAGGATTGAATTGAGGATGTCCTGAATTGGGGGGAGGTATCCCTTTTCTAAGGTTTTCTCTACCCACCCTGTTAGCAACCCAGAGCATATAGGAACTATTGGCAAAGTCAATTCCAGCTTGTTTAATGGGAACATCAATACCATATTCTTCCATAGTACGTAGAAAAGTCATTTCTACATACATATCATCCTGAGCAAAAACATTTACCATATCCGGATTCCATTCCGGAACTTTGTCTTCAGGGATGATCACCCCATTGAATTGGAATTCTGTGGGAAAACCCCACCCTACTCCAGCCATTTGTCCAATCCATCCTGCAGTCATTCTATCCCTGTACTCTGCAACGGAAATACGACGTTCAGTTAAAGAATCAGACTCCTGTCCGAAAACATAGCCCGATG
Organism: Cyclobacteriaceae bacterium; assembly: GCA_028278225.1. Taxonomy (GTDB): domain Bacteria; phylum Bacteroidota; class Bacteroidia; order Cytophagales; family Cyclobacteriaceae; genus JANQEU01. The sequence goes on along the minus strand of JANQEU010000099.1, from coordinate 10,482 downwards.
CAAAAGTCAATAGCAGTGTGAGGGCTATGTAGGATATGCTTTGGATACCCGTAATTGAAGTTTTTATGTTATTGTCCAGCATAGATGATAGCTATTATTCCAAGAAGGAAAAAGAAAAACATGAAGGCAAGTTTTGAATTTGTTCCACTGGGAGCATTTTGAAATTCCTTCCAGATGAAAACACCCCACAACGCTGCTACAAGAGTAGCTCCTTGCCCCAATCCATAAGAGATGGCAGCTCCTGCCTTGCCAGCAGCAATCAGGTTCAATGAGTTACCAATTCCCCAAATTATTCCACCCAGGACACCTACCAGGTGAGTATTTAGACCTCCCTTAAAATATTCCTGATAACTGGTTTTCTCACCACTGATAGGTCTCTTCATCAGGATAGTATTGAAAATGAAATTGCTCAAAAAGATCCCGGTTGAGAAGATTACAACTGCCGTATATGGGGTCATTTTCCCTACAGCAGGATTGACGAAATTGTCCAGATCCATCGAAGAGGCGACAAAACGATAGAAGAAAGACATCAACAGGCCTGCAAGAATGGATATTAGAATTCCCTTTGTGGATACCTTTCCTTCCTCCTTTGACAAGGACTTGTAAGCAAATGCATTTATCAGGATGGCCGCTGCTACCAGGCCAACACCCAAAAACAGGAATACCGGATCTCCCTTTTGTGATCCCAGATAGTTTACAATGACCCCGAGGATAAGCGCCAGTCCGATTCCTATCGGAAAGGCCACTGACATGCCAGCGATCGCTATGGCAGCGACAAGTAAGATGTTGGCGGCATTGAAAATGACTCCTCCAAGTAATGCCCTGAGGATATTGTTGGTATCTGCTTGGGCAAGATCTTCAACAAAGCTTCTGCCGGATTCGCCATAACTTCCTAGCGTAAAGGCGAAAATCAGTGAAAGAATTAAAACCCCTAACACATAATCCCAATAGAATAATTCAAAGCGCCAACTACTACTTGCGAGTTTCTGAGTGTTTGCCCAGCTCCCCCAGCACAACATAGTGATTACACAAAAAACAATGGCTAGAGGATAATTATTAACTATGAACATATGATTCGATGTTGTTAATTATGAAATATGGTTTCTACTAAAGTCTATTGGATCTCTTCTCTATAAGGGATGGATTGAATCGCTCCTTCTCTTTTAATAGAATATGCCGAAACTTCATTGGCAAATTGGACTGAAGAAACTATGTCCTGACCTTCAGCGATAGCAACTGCCAGTGAACCATTGAATACATCTCCTGCCCCGGTCGTATCCACAGGGCTAACCTCTAAAGCCGGGACTTTTTTGAAAGTACCATTAAAAATCAATGCACCTTCACTACCAAGCGTAACGATGACGTTGTCCACTCCCTTTCCACGTATTACTTTGGCCGCTTCAATAAGTGATTCGTCATCAGTTATCTGTACGCCACTAAGAAGTTCACATTCAATTTTGTTTGGAGTAATCACGTTAACCTTACTAATGATATCGTCACTCAAAGGAACCATTGGCGCTGGATTCAGAATAATCATTTTCTTCTGTTCGTGTGCCAGGTTAATAATATGTGATATGGTTTCAGTAGGTATCTCCAGTTGAAGTAAAATAATGTCAGCTCTCTCTATCGCTTCAAGGGATTTATTTACATCCTCACATGTAAAATTTCCATTTGCTCCCGGCGTAACTACGATGCTGTTCTCTCCATTCACATCTGTCATAATAAAGGCAGTACCCGAGGGTAATTCCGAATCTCTCAGGATTAAACTTGTATCAAATCCTTCGTCACGGAACAGGCTGATCATGTCATCACCAATTGAGTCTTTCCCCGTTTTACAAACGAAATCAACGTTTCCTCCAAGCCGGCTTACCGTAACAGCCTGGTTAGCTCCTTTTCCCCCCTGGTTCACAAAAAAATCTCTGCCAAATATTGTCTGCCCGGGTTTGGGAAACTCCTTGACTTTAACAACATAATCTTTGTTGGAACTCCCTATGACCAAAATTTTCTTTTTCATCATATTAGTTTGTTATCCCGAATATGGAAGTATGGCTAATCGACAATTACCGTCTCTATTTCATTTCGGGTATCACTGAATTCCACATAGCTCCTAACACCAATCTCGGTGCCTTCAATGGGATTCAGCCATTTCAGGGTGGCAGTATGGTCACCTAAAGGAATCGAAACATTCCAATACAGCTCGGCAGAACGGGTACGATAGCTGGCCGGAAGTTTCATCACTTTGTCCAATTCGCCATCAATACTTACCTCCAGCTCGGCAACATATGGTTCTGCTTCCGCTTCGCGATTAAAGAATCCCTGCACTTTTTCTCCCCGCAAACCTCCGTTAATCAATAACCCATTACCACTGAATTCAATTTCAAATGGTTGATCAGAAGTAATCGTTTTAATCATTGGCCAATTCCGGGTAAAAAATGTTTCAGGATAAGGGGCTGTCGTAACTTTGCTGGGAAAAGTATTTGGAAAACCCACTTCCAATGGTACTGGTTTTGGTTCCTGATACCTGATAGTTACTGATTCGTCTGTTACCTTTCCCCCATTCTTTTCAATCAATTGCAATGCATGCTTGAAGCTAAGATCATAAACATCATTCAGCGACAATTCGGTATAATTAAAATTTCGGTCTTCAACCGGCTTAATGGGATCAAGCCATTTGGAGGGAATATTATCATATCCCATCATTACACCCAGCACCCCGGCGGCGGTTGCTGGATTACAATCAGAATCCTGGCCGGCTCGAGTGGCAATCTCCATGGATTTGTCTATATCTCCCTGGCCGTACAAGAGTCCCAACAATACATAGGCGGAATTCACAGTTGCATCAATATTGAATGGTGATGCTATTCCCGAAGGGCAATGCAAATCGGTTGACCATCGAGCTTCCTCAATCGCCTGCCATGCTTTTTTCCAATCATCAGGATACTGCTGGTAAAAACCAATTACATCCGTCATAGCCTTGTAGTAGTTACTTTCAGATGGAATTACTTTCAGTGCCTGATCAATGACTTCATTAATGTCATCTGAAACAAAAGCCTGTGTATACATCGCCGCCACAAATACACCACCGTAATAACCATCTCCATAATTCATAATATGCCCAACTTTGTCGCAGATTTCCGCCGAGCTATTGATCATGCCCGGAGACATTAAACCTGCAAAGTCGGCCTCAATCTGAAAATCAATATCATCCGAATGCATATTGTACTTCCAATGCCCTGACTCAGGAGGCATGATCCCGTTCAGAATGTTATACCGTGCGGCCTGATTGGCATGCCACAAAAAATAATCCGCATTCGCAAAAGCCATTGCATGAGAACTTGCGGGAGCATCGAACCCTTCTTTCTCAAGCACATCAACGAAGGTCAGATCCATGTAGATGTCATCATAAAGGCCAGGGAACGAATCATAATAGAACATTACAAGATCCGAATCCCAGCGAATATCTATGGAATCAGGGATCATCCTTTGCAAGTATCGGAACTCGGTAGGTCCACCGTAGGTCACACCAATGGTCTGACCGGCCCACCCCCCTTTTACTTTGTTTAACAATTCGCTTTTGGTCAAGGTATATTCCCTGGGACCGGAATTTTGACCACTACAGCAAAAAAGTATTAAGCACGCTAGAATAAAAGGAATAATTAATTTCATAATGATAAAAAAGAAGAAAGTACAATTTAAAAATCAGGTTGGAACCAGGCCTGAACCTGGTCCCAACCAGGTCTAATATTAGAAACCAGGATTTTGAGTTAGATTTTCATTTAACTCAATTTCCGTGAATGGAATTGGCCAGAGGTAGTGTCTTGAAGGATCAAATTCCTTTACATATCCTGTCAGCTCTGCCGTGACCAATGTACCCGGACTGTTAGGATCTTCGTAGGTCATTCCCCTGAGTGTCCCAGGAATAACATCCTGTCCAATTCCCCACCGCCGGATATCAAACAACCTGTGTCCTTCAAATGCCAGCTCAACCATCCTTTCACGACGAACGATTTCCCGCAACTCAGTTTGGTCAGTGGTAGTGACCAACGGCATGTTGACATCTGCCCGTCCTCTCAGTTGGTTGATGGCATCCAGAACAGTTTGATCAATATTATTCATCTCAATGCTAGCCTCGGCATAAGTAAGCAGAACCTCGGCATATCGCAAATAGATCAGGTTCACACCGCCATTGAATCGCAGCAACCAATCACTGTAAGAGAGATACTTTTGAACATAAAATCCTGTAGGGGTCACGTTTTCAGCAGTGATGCTTATGTCATCCGTTGTACCACTACCTGGAATGGTGTTGAGTACCTCTCCATTTGGAAGGATGTCTCCGCTAATTAATATGGAATGATGCAATCTTGGATCCCGGTCTGCATAGGGATCAAAAGGATCAAATCCACTCGACGGATCATCGATCGGTAAGCCTGTGGATTGCACCAAATACGCATCTACTATTGATTTGGTGGGAACAATATCACAGGTTTGTGTGTACAGACTATTTGGGGTGAGAAAGTCAAATACAGAGTGCGGGGCAATATTCTGTGCATGTTGCCTGGCAAAAATGATCTCTGAAGACGATTCTCCCGCATAATCAAACAATTCCGCATAGGACGGATGAATGGTATGTACACCCAGATCTATGACATTTTGTGCGGCAGTCCTTGCAGCACTGAAATCTCCGGCATAAAGCATGGCCCTGGCCAATAATCCATATGCCGCCCCCCTGGTAATTCTTCCTTGTTCTACTTCTCCATGAAGTGGCAGATCTGCTGCGGATTCGGATAACTCAGTGGAGACAAAATTCCAAATTTCAGAAGTAGGTGTCCTTGTAACGGATCGGGCTTCTTTAGCTGTCAAAGTTGTAGTAACAAGGGGTACATCACCATACAACATTACCAGGTTAATGTATGCAAATGCGCGTAGAGTTCTCGCTTCTGCTTTCAGCCTTGTATTCAAAGCAGCATCCAGGCTTTCTACCAGATCTACATTTTCAAGGAATGAGCTTGTTACCTGTACTAAGTCATAGTAGTAGCCATATTCATCGACTATCACATTATTACTGGCATCGTATGTATGTTTTTCTACAGCCGACTCAGCCCTCCATTGCAACACCCAGTGTGCAATATCCGAATACGCATCCATCCCCATGTACCTCCAACCTGGATTATCTTCATCTCCGAGAAGTGAATACATACCGTTGGCAGCAGCAATGGCATCTCCTTCTGTCTTCCAGAAAATTTCACTTGACAATCTGTCCTGGGGAATTGTTTCCAGTATATCTTCTTCGCAGGAAAAAGCTACGGCTGAAACTAAAATTATACTTATTATTTTCTTATAACTATTCATCTTTTTCAATCGATTAGAAGTTCACATTAATACCGAGTGTAGTCACCGAGGATTGTGGAAGACCTGATTCGGGTCCTCTCCCTTCTTGCTCCGGGTCAATATTAAAATCATTCAGTTCTGAAAAAGTCAACAAGTTGGTTGTTGTTGCATAGATGGTCAGACCCGACAGTTTGAGATCGGAAATCATTGATGCAGGGAATCTATATGAAAGCCTGACAGTCTTCAATCTTAGGTAGCTTCCATCCAGCATGGTGCGATCTGAAACCTGAACATTCTTCATAGTGAATTTTGTAGGTCTGGGAAATCTCGCATTTGGATTATCTTCACTCCAGTAGTCTGTGTATATTTTATGGGTAAATCCATTCCAAATTCCCATTTCCAGCATCATTCCTGTTATCAGTTTTTCTGATCCGGCTACACCCTGCCAAAACAGATCCAACTGTAAATTTTTCCACCCAAAAGACATGTTTGTATTGAAGGTCCAGTCCGGAATTTCTTTTCCGAAAACGACGAAATCATCCGGAGTGAGCAAACCATCATTATTTTGATCCACATACTTGACATCACCGGGACCTACCGAACCATCCCAAGTCGCGTAGTTATCTACCTCTTGTTGTGTCTGGAAAAATCCATCTGTTTCAAATCCGTAATAAGAATTGATTGGTGAACCCACTCTCGTAATTGTACGGTAATCACTGTTGCCAAATGCAGAAATGAAAGGACCGGTACCGGCGAGATCAATGACTTCATTTTTGTTATAATTTGCGTTTAACATGATTCCGAGGTTGTAATCACCAAATGTCTGGCGACCACCCAAAACCAATTCTACTCCTGTATTCTCCACTATACCTGCATTTTGATCGGTGGGATTAAGACCAACGATGGATGGTATCGGGACCGTTAACAGTATGTCTTCAGTTCTCTTTTTATAATAGTCTACTGAAAAAGTAATCCGATCTTCGAATAAGCCTGCATCGAGGCCGATGTTGAACTGGGAAGTGGTTTCCCAGGATAGATCCTGACTTGTCAGATCCGTTTGTCTGAAACCAGTGGCCAGCGATTCATTGAGCACATAATTACTCTGATTGTAAGTAGGGATGTACGTCCAAAGTCCTACGGTTTGATTTCCGGTCTCACCCCAGGATCCCCGTAATTTCAGTTCATTGATTGGTGTCGCCAATGATTGGAAAAAGTCTTCATTGGAAATCCTCCAACCCACAGAAAAAGATGGGAAGAAACCAAATCTATTGCCGTCAGCAAACCTTGAAGATCCGTCATATCGGGCATTTACTTCCAGAAGATATCGATCATTGAAGGCATAGTTGATCCGTCCAAAATATGACACCAGTCCCCACTCACTTTTGCCTCCATCATTAGCCTGCGTTCCGTCGGTCAGTCCCTGTGATATTGTTGTCAGGCTATTATTGTAAAATCCCTGTCGATATGCCGAAATAAGACTTTCATCAAACTGAATAAAGGAATAACCGAGCAAACCGTTTACACTGTGTTGACCAAATGATTTTTTATAGAACAATTTCAAATCCAGTCCATCTTCCTTAGATGCTGTTCTTTGATCTGACAAGGTGTTAATATTTTGCTGAAAAACCAGACCTGTACGCTGGTCTTCAACCATGAATGAGTTTTGGAACCTTTCCCTATCCTCGTTTATTATCTTGGCCCAATACTGCAAGCTGGCAGTTAACCCATCAATCACATCATAATCTGCTTTGAAAATTCCGATTAAACGACTGGTATTCCAGGTCGATTTTCCAGCTTGCTCAGACAGCACCAGAGGGCTTAACCCATCTTGTGACAATCCATATGATCCATCACTATACCTGGGCACGCCCCACTGACTGTTTTGTGTGGCATACCACTGAAGCGTGGTCCAGGTATCCAAACCCCACGGATTGTATGGTCTGGTACGAACAGAATTTCTAAAATTCAAGTTGGTATTGACACGGAATCTTTCACTGAACTTAAGATTGGTATTCGCCCTGATTTCATTTATTTTGAAATCAAAAGTTGGAATTATTCCCTCCTGTTCCACACGCCTGATTGAAACTCTGGAATTAACGTTTTCCGTACCTCCGGAAAATGTGAGTGTATGGCTATGTTGTGGTGCAGGTTCATATAATTTATCCAACCAGGTATTAGGTTTTGGGTAATTATCGGGATCATTTTTATGATTTTGAGGCCACTGGTTAATTTGATCCTCCGTGAATAATTCGAATCCAAACGTATTTGCGTAACCGGCATTTTGCATTTTCATATAATCAACTGCACTCATATGTTCCGGTTGATTATTGGTAATCGAAACGCCAACAAAACCATCGTAGGAAACGGACAATTTGCCTGCTTCAGGTGATTTTGTAGTGACAAGGATCACACCGGCTGCAGCTCTTGATCCGTATATGGCTGCTGCTGCTGCATCTTTCAAAACTGTGATAGATTCGATATCTGCCGGATTGACAGTCGCCAGACTCGCAGGAACCTCATCAACCAATACCAGCGGCTCATTGTCGTTGAGTGAAGTCACTCCCCGAATACGCAAATCCAGGTTTTCGTCTCCTGGCTGACCACCTCTATCGATCACCGTCAAGCCAGGTAATTTCCCCTGCAAAGCCTGGTTGATATTGGTGGCATTCCGCTCTTGTATATCCTTCGGCGTAATATTGCTGACAGCATTGGTTATACTGACTTTTTGCTGAACACCATAACCAACGACAACAACCTCGGCAAGTGCTTGGACATCAGGCTGTAATGCAACGTCAATTACAGTCCGGCCATTCAAATCAATGGTCCGGGTTAGAAAGCCAACAAAAGAAACAATGATTCTGCTGTTATCACCGCCAACACTAAGTGTGAAGTTGCCTTCTACATCTGTAATAGTCCCATTATTGGTACCTTCTTCCAAAATCGTCGCTCCGGGAAGTGATTGCCCGTTTTCATCGGAAACCTTCCCCTCAATGGTTATCCCCTGTGCACAGATTACTTGTGCCGACAGGAAGAAAAACATTGTCGTAAAAAGTAGCTTTTTGATTTTTCTCTTCATGTCATCTATTGTTAAATATTTTGAGATTTGGTTTATTCAATTCCTTGGATTATTTATTATCCTAATTATCTGATTCTTGTGATTCTTGCATTTTCTTAAATAGTTGTCGGATTGCGCGAAAGCATTGAAACCGGTACATCAGCACAATTGCTTAATAGGGGTATTAGTCGCATGAGATCGTTACCGGCCATAAAATCAAATTTAGCACAAACGTTTGTGCAATATATATAAAATTCGAATAATCAAAAAAATTACCAGCACAAAAGTGACTGTATATACATCAAAAGTCAGGTTAGCAATATTAAGGGATTTAAAAAGTGAAGTATCATATAGTGCTGATTATTAACACTTTATAAACAATATTTGACTGGAGGATATGGGAATTATTACATTTCACTTTCTTATATTCATATTTTGCATAGGTATCATGTATTGTTCTAAATCAGGACAAACGTTTATAATATAGAGTTATATTTTTAACTTTAAGGGGATAGATTTATTGCAATACGAAGAAAATCCTTGAAACGTCCATTGCTATATTTGTCTTCCTATGTCAGTCAAAAAAATCAACATTAAAGATATTTCGGAAGCTTCCGGGTTATCGGTTTCTACTATCTCCAGAGTTCTGAATGGAAAAGCAAAACAGTACCGTATCAGTAAGAAAACTCAGGAAAAGGTATTGAAAATTGTAGAGGAACTTAAATACGTTCCGAACCAGGTCGCAGTAAACTTAAAACGAGGTAACACCAGAACGATCGCTTTAATTGTCCCTTCTTTGAATAACCCGTTCTTTGCTAACATCGCCTCCGTCGTCAGTCTCGAGTTAAGGAAACTGGACTACACAACGCTAATCAGTGATAGCAATGAAAATCTTGAGATGGAAAAAGAAGAAATAAATCAACTTGTTGCCCGTAATGTTGATGGTATTTTGATATCTCCCAGCAGTCAGGAAACAGAGCACATTGATTGGGTCGTTGAACAAAATATTCCCCTTGTTTGCTACGACCGGTTCTTTTCTAAAAAACATATTCCCTATGTCGCATCAGATAATTATGCAGGTGCCTACGAAGGAACCAAATATTTAATTGAAAACGGACACAAGAGAATTGCCTGTATCCAGGGTAGCCTCCTTTCCACACCTAATGAATTCAGGAAAAAAGGATTTGAAGCAATGGCTAAAGAATCCGGTCTGAAGGATTACATGATCACCGGCTCGGAATTCAGCGTTCGAAATGGATATACAGAAACTTTATTAATGCTACAGGCCCATAATAAACCAACTGCGATATTCTCATTTAGTAATAACATTGCCCTGGGCTGCATCAAAGCCTTAAAAGAATTCAACCTGCGAGTTCCGGAAGACATCTCACTAATTACTTTCGATGACCACCCCTATTTGGAATACCTTTCAACACCATTGACATGCATAGCCCAACCGGTCGAGGAAATATGTGCAATTGCAATAAGGCATTTATTCGATCTGATAAACAAACGTGAAATAATCTATCAAAAGGTTCAATTGAAGCCTCATATCATTCATAGGAAATCAGTTAGAAACATTGCTTTTCATGAATGATCAGGATCCCGAATCCCGGACTGTTTCCCGAAAACCAGGAATCAACATTGCCGGTTTGCTACCCTTAGATTTCAATGCACCAAAAGAGGACAAGGCAAAATCCCGACTGAAATTGACAAGGAAGGTCAACATCTGAAAGAGTTTTTGGGATTTTACGTAACACCACCCACGTAACACATTATCAACAGGCAGGCAATTATCCATTCAGTGTGAAAGGTTCAGAAGTTACGAGTCTATCGGTTTGAACAATTTTAGACTTCTTGTAAAGACCTCATTATCAGCAATAAATCCAAGTACAAACGACTACAAACGACTACAATTACTTATCTACCGGATAACTGTTCTGCCTTGTTTCACCTTTGTATCGTCGATGTTCGACAATCATCTGCTAAACGGGTGATCATTTAAACATTTTAAACATTTATTATCATGACAACTTTAAGAAACAACGTGCAACTAATTGGCAGATTAGGTAACGACCCGCAGATCAGAAGTTTTGAAA
>JANQEU010000088.1 GCA_028278225.1 Cyclobacteriaceae bacterium | reverse complement strand
TGCTTGAAATAATGATTTCAAACTTATGAAAGTGAAAAGATATCTCATTTTATTCGATATGACTGTTTTTTTGAGGTTGTTATCTCGAACTCACGTTAATGTAATAGAAATCCCCGTCTCAGCTGGGCTTTTTCCCAACGATCATCCACATTTTATCGCCTTTCTCCTTTCGTTCTATAAACGGATCAAATTTCTCGACAAGTTCAAACCCTGCTTTTGAAATATCTTCCAACACATACCGTATGGCAATTTCATGTCTTCGTTCCTGATCCTTTCTGGACCAATCATTTCTCTCGTCCGCAATGGGTTCAAGGATCAAAAGGCGACCTCCTGGTTTTAACGCCTTCATTATGTGATCGAGGATTTCCATATGGCTTGACATTTCGTGATAAGTATCCATGATAATTGCCGCGTCCAGCGCATTTGCCGGCAGTTTCGGATCATCATAGTCACCCTTTATCACTTCAACATTTTCCTCAAGTTCTCTCTCCTCTAAAATCTGCTGAAGCTTTTTCAGCTTGAAGTCGTCAACATCTACCGCATATACGTGGCCATATGGTTTCAGAGCCTTAGCCAGCTTCACCGTCATATACCCCTGATGACATCCTATGTCTGCCACTTTTGACGTTGCATTGATATCCATAGCCCGGATGATGACATTGGCCTTTTGCCATTTGTCCCGTTCATTCCATGCCCGTTCCTCATAGATGTTGTTGTACTGGGCAGCAGAGTCCATACATGCGTTCAGCAATAAAAGACAGAACAGTGATTTTATGGAGTTCAGACGCATAAGATGATATGGCATGGTCTAACCTTATACGATGAAAAAGGAGATTCGCACAACTATTTATGTGACCGGCGAGGAGATTAATTAGTCAGATTACATAGCGATTTCCCAGAAACATGCCACAATGGCATGAAATTTTCACTTTGATTTTACAAAATCAGACAAAATGACACATAAATTATCATTTAGTCATTCATTTTTCCATTGGCACAGAATTCGATCAATAGAGATCGAAAGTGATGTTGAACCTAAAACAATTAAAACAATGACACTTATAAAATACAACAGAGAAAACAGACCTGCTTTATTCAGCAGCTTTATGGACCGATTTTTCAATGACGACTTTTTCGGTGGAGCCAGCATGAACAGTTTCACACCAAAAGTTGACATTGCGGAGACGGACAAGAATTTTGAAATCCAATTCTATGTACCGGGAATGAAGAAAGATGAAATTAACATTGACATCAATGACGACCGGTTGACGGTAAGCGGCGAAAGAAAGATTGAGAATGAGAAGAAAGAGAAAAATTTCCACTCAGTAGAAAGTTACTACGGTACTTTCCGAAGATCATTCTACTTACCTGATAATGTGAATGTTGACAAAGTGGACGCATCTTACAAAGACGGTATATTGAATGTCGTCCTTCCCAAGGATGCCAAAAAGGAAACGAAAAGGACAATTTCTATCAAGTAAGCGATAAGGTGGTTGTAATTTCATGGGAAAGCGGACTTTTGGGTCCGCTTTCGTTGTTAAATGTTGTTAATCAGCGGAATATCTTCCAAATTGTAGTAACATAAGGACGGGAGATCAGTATAATTTAGGAGCTAAAAGGTGTTAGAAAATATGAGTAAAAGGAACCTGTTTTTTGCAATGATCTTTTCATCGGTTTTTGGAGGGATCATCGCTATTGGTGGTTATACGTTGCTGGTGGAACCGGATGAGACGCAATTCGTGCCAACCTCACAGGTGTCGCCTGCAAGTTTCACCAATTTCATTTTTGATACGACGGATTTTGTTGTGCCCGAAGGATTGAATTTTGTCTATGCCGCAAAATCATCTACGAATTCGGTGGTACACATCAGGACCAGGTATGATGGTGGCCAGCGTACGCCAAATCCATTTGATGATTATTTCAGAGATTTCTTTGGAGAGCCCGATCCGCGAAGGAATCCTTCCCGCGGAGCAGGGTCAGGTGTAATAGTAAATGCCGAAGGGCACATCGTAACAAATAATCATGTCGTGGAAGGAGCGTCCGAGATCAGGGTGTTGCTAAATGACAACCGTAGTTATGAGGCGGAGGTTGTGGGAGTTGATCCGACGACTGACCTTGCGGTGATCAGAATTGATGAAAGAAATTTGCCTGCCATGCAATGGGGAAATTCCGATGACCTGGATCTCGGTGAATGGGTCCTTGCAGTTGGGAATCCGTTTGAGTTCCGCTCTACGGTGACCGCCGGCATTGTCAGCGCAAAAGCAAGGAACATCAACATCTTGCGGAGAAATAACGATCTGTCCATAGAATCATTTATCCAGACGGATGCAGCGGTAAACCCCGGTAACAGTGGTGGCGCGTTAGTCAATTTGAGAGGTGAGCTGGTAGGGATAAATACAGCGATAATCTCACCAACGGGTGCTTTTGCGGGATATTCATTTGCCGTCCCAGTGAGTCTTGTAAAAAAAGTATATGATGACCTGGTTGAATTTGGGACCGTCCAAAGAGCACTGCTGGGTATCAGGATCCAGGATGTAAATCCTGAGCTGGCAGAAACGGAAGAGCTTAACGTCAACCGTGGCATCTACATCGTAAGTGTGAATGATGGGAGTGCGGCTGATGACGCAAACCTCAGTTCAGGCGATGTGATCGTAGGTGTAAATGGGAAAAATGTTGGCAGCGTGTCGGAACTCCAGGAGCAGATTGCACTAAACCGGCCTGGTGATGAAGTGACGATCACCTACATCCGTGACGGAAAGACAAGAGATGTAAGCACAGTCCTGAAAAACGAGTCGAACAATACAGATGTGGTAGTTGCCGTAAACGACAGGTATTCTGTAAACGGAGCGGTATTTGAAGAAGTATTGGATGAAGAACTGGAGAACCTGGATCTACCGGGAGGGGTGAAAGTTACTGATGTGCAGGCAGGTAAATTCAGAGAAGCAGGTATCAAACGAGGGTTTATCATAACCCGTGTAGATAAAAATGACATTGAAGACCTTAAAGATTTTAGCGATTATCTCGAATCGGCGAGAGGAGAAGGGATACTAATTGAAGGTATTTATCCGAATGGAGATAAAGCTTATTATGGAATAGGTTGGTAGTTTGTTTAAGGTTAAGATGATTTGAAACCGTCCCGATAATTATAGGGACGGTTTTTTATTTTTTAGGATTTGGATTCTGTTAGCTTTGCACCTCTAAATCCCAAATTGTAATCCAAAATGATAGATACTTCCTTCCTCAAAGACCTTGGAATTCAGGATATAAATTCCGGGGCTGCAATTGGTGGAAACTGGTTATCAACAAGCGGTGAGACGATTTCTTCACAATCGCCCGTTGACGGTAAAGAAATTGCCAAAGTTCAGCTGTCAGGAAAATCAGAATACGATCAGGTCATCCAGGCTGCTTCGGAGGCGTTCAAAGAGTGGAGGTTGAAGCCTGCTCCCCAACGGGGTGAAATTGTACGGCAAATTGGTAATGCCCTTCGGGAAAAGAAAGATCCGTTGGGCCGACTTGTTTCGTACGAAATGGGTAAATCCCTTCAGGAGGGTTTGGGTGAAGTCCAGGAAATGATCGACATATGTGATTTCGCCGTTGGGCTATCCAGACAGCTTTATGGCCTGACAATCCATTCGGAGCGACCCAGTCACAGAATGTACGAGCAGTGGCATCCGCTCGGAGTTGTAGGCATTATTTCAGCTTTCAACTTTCCCGTAGCAGTTTGGTCATGGAATAGTATGATCGCCTGGGTTTGCGGAGATACCTGCGTCTGGAAGCCCTCCGAGAAAGTACCATTATCTGCCATTGCATGTCAGAAAATTGTTCAGGAGGTTTTTGATAAAAATAATGTGCCGGGGGGGATATGCGGACTTGTGATTGGAGATGTTGAAATCGGGAAGATGATGGCTTCTGATACCAGGGTGCCGTTAGTTTCCGCAACAGGGTCCATCAGAATGGGTAAATCTGTTGGCGCTGAAGTTGGCAAGAGACTTGGAAAATCAATACTCGAACTGGGAGGTAATAACGCCATTATTATTACTGAAAATGCGGACCTGGATGTAGCCATTCCCGGGGCAGTATTTGGTGCCGTGGGGACTGCAGGACAGCGATGCACTACCACACGCAGGCTCATTATCCATGAAAGCCTATATGATGATATGAAACAGCGACTGGTTAAGGCGTATGGACAGTTGAAAATCGGTAATCCACTGGATGAAAATAATCATGTGGGACCCTTAATCGACACGCAGGCCGTAGACATATATGAGGATGCTATAAAACAGGTTTTGGACGAAGGAGGGAAAGCTGCAGTAGAAGGAGAAGTGCTGGAAGGAGAAGGCTATGAATCCGGATGCTATGTAAAACCATGTATCTATGAGATGAAAAGCCACCATCGCATGGTTTGCGAAGAGACGTTTGCACCAATCCTCTATTTAATCAAATACAAGGATATTGAGGAGGCTATTGTGATCCAGAATGACGTCCCGCAGGGGCTTTCCTCAGCCATTATGACAACCAATCTACGGGAATCCGAAATGTTCCTGTCGCACGCCGGGTCCGATTGCGGTATTGCCAATGTGAATATCGGAACATCCGGAGCTGAAATTGGAGGAGCCTTTGGCGGAGAAAAAGAAACAGGGGGAGGACGCGAATCAGGTTCCGATTCATGGAAGGCCTACATGAGAAGACAGACCAATACAATCAACTACTCAAAGGAATTGCCACTGGCGCAAGGCATTAAGTTTGATTTGTAATAATGACTGATCGTGAATTCAAAAAGCGTCTTCATGATCACTGCGTAAATCTGATTGCCGAAAGGATCTCTGCAATTGAAGATGAAATGAGATCTCTTCAATCCGCGGCGAATGAAGAAATCAAAAGCAGTGCCGGAGACAAGTACGAAACCGGGAGAGCCATGCTCATGCTGGAGAAAGAAAGGCTGGCGAATCAGAGGGAAGAAGCGTTCAAGACCCAAAAAGTATTAAGCGAGATAGATCCGCACAAAAAGCTGATCAAAGGTGAGCTTGGAGCCCTGGTCCGGACCAGCAGGGTCACCTATTTCCTGTCCGCAGGAATTGGGAAAATTGAAGTTGAAGGTCAAACAGTATTCGCAGTGTCACTGGCATCTCCTATTGGCAATGTCCTGGAGAAAAAATGCAGTGGTGATGAAGTAATATTCCGGGGACAGAAGACGAAGGTCATCGAAGTTTCTTAACCTGTTTGACACCACTAAAGAAGGGTCAGGTACTTCGGGAGGGCAGTAAAGCAGGTTGCTCCCGGGTACGGACCGCCACGGGTAACAGGGTTTTAATTTCTGCCAAAACTTTTCAATTCTGCCTGAAGCAGGGCGGCCTGACAAAGATTGAGATTGTCCGGTTTCAACCTGAGCAACGGGTACAGTGGCGGGAGCGGGCGAAAATGCCTGTTCTTTTTTGCAATTCTAAAATGATGTCCGGTCCTTAGTTTCCCGGTAAGGGTGGTGGGCCGTCCGGAACAATACCTTGGTAGACATAATCTCCTTTTCGTTCGATAAATTCAGCTTTCACTTCTTCTCTGAGTTCGGCGTCTTCAAAGAGATCCACCATCGTCATGGAAAGTGCTTTGGCAGCATAGATCATCCCTTTGTGGCCTATGGACATACCTCCGCAGGCGACTACGGCCCAGCCATGCCAGGGAGTTCCCTTTGGAGCGGTGGTGGCGCTCAGCCTGATGGTAGGGACTACCCAGCTTACATCCCCCACATCAGTGGATCCTCCGCCCGGATGTTCCAGTGTCTCTTCGAGTGGCGTGATGATGGATTCGATCCCAACTACTTTCGAACCGGTAGCCTTTTGAATTTTTTTGGCAAACTCCTGCTCTTCATCCGTGTACTCGATTGCTCCCAGGTACTCCAGGTTAGTCTGCATTTTTGCGCCTCCGGTGCGGTTGACCAGTAACTCATGCACACCGGATATCAGCTTTATTTCATAGTCTACATTCGCCATGATTGCAGCCCCCTGGGCAATTCTTTCTACCTGCTTCCAGACTATTTCCATTCCTTCTCTCTTTGTGTCACGTACCCTTGTCCATATCTTGGCATAGTCCGGGACTACGTTCACAACTTTTCCACCATCCATAATATGGTAGTGAATCCGTACGGTAGGTTTGATATGCTCACGGTAGTAATTGATCCCGGTCGTGTAAAGCTCCAGGGCGTCAGACGCACTGCGCCCATTCCACGGGTCTGCTGAAGCATGGGCCGTCTGGCCTGAAAACTCCACCATGAAGTCGACAAGTGCCAGGGAACTCTGGACGGCTGCTTTTGTTTCTGCGCTGGGATGCCAATCCATACAAATATCCACATCGTCGAATAAGCCTTCCCGGATCATCCAAAGCTTTCCGAAAAACTTCTCTTCTGCAGGGGTACCGTAAAAGCGTATCGTACCCCCGAATTTTCTCTGTTCCATTAATTCTTTTATGGCTGTGGCCGCCCCGAGGGAAGCTACCCCAAACAGGTTATGGCCACATCCATGGCCGGCAGAACCTTCATTTAAAGGTTCTTTGGTTGGAATGGCTTTTTGCGATAAACCCGGCAATGCGTCAAACTCCCCAAGAATTGCAATGACAGGTTTTCCGGATCCGAATTCAGCAGTAAAAGCTGTAGGGATATCCGCTACTCCGCGGGTCACCTTAAATCCCTGTGATTCCGCAAAATCTGCCAGCGCCTTTGAAGACTTCACTTCCTCGAAAGCAATCTCTTCAAAAGCCCAGATCCTGTCACTCAGATCGGTAAGTTGGTCATTCCTGGCATCTATTGAGGCAATGACAGCCTTCTTGTTAGTGTTGATTTTAGGCTTTTTTTGGCCAAATGAGACGATTGAAGTTGCCAGAAGCAGGCACAAAACGGAGGTTCTCTTCATAGTTTTAAGTAGGTAATTTTCTGGAAAGATATATCTAAACTTCGGAACTTACCGGAACGGTTTTAGGCTTGCCCTGGACATATTTCTTCAGTAATTGTTCGATCGGAAATACAAAAAGAGCGACCAAAACATCAATGCCGAACGCAATTACCGGGGTGCCCATTTCTCCGAAATATGATCCGGCGACGTTTTGCAGGAATTCAATGATCATTACTACCGTCACGATGGTCAATAAACCGGTCAGAAACGAATATTTCACTGAATGCGTTCTGCGATTCAGGATGGCCGAGCCAAAGACCAGGACAGTAAAAAACAAAACTTCCATAGCATTGAACCATGTAGTTTGCCAATAGGGTGGCGTAATAGTCAATTTGATGGGCTCGCTCTCCTGCTCCCGTCCGAATGTATCTCTTGACCTCACCCTCAAAGTGTAATTTCCCGCCGGAAGATATGTGAAGTCGATGTGATTGTTTTTAGTCCAGTTAGACCATTCTTCGCTTTGGCCTTCAAGAATATGCTGGTACTCCACATTGAGCAACCCCAGATAATCCGGCCTGGCCATTTCGAAGTGGATCGAATTGTTTTGATAATCAAACTTCAGATCGTTTGCTGTTGATGGAACCAAACCGCTTCGGGCCCGGACTTCCTTATAGAACATTGTGCCGGATTTGATCGAGTCATTTTCACCGGGAAAATACTTGTAGAGGAATTGATTGTTATCAATAAGCCACAGATCCTCTCCGACCTGATCAATGAATGACATCTCAGGGAAAAGCTTGAGATAATTGAAAATCTGAACGGTTTTGTCCTCTTCTATTCTGTACCAATTGGTCCCGTTGTACACCCAGATCAACCCATCAGACTGAATGAGATGTTTTTTTGCTGTTCCAATTTTTTGCTGAAGGTTTTCATCCCTCACCAGTTGCTCCCTGTCCAAATCAAGATAAAAATATCCCTGATTGTTTACCAGGTTGATCTGACCACTGATTTCGGTGATTTTTATATCATCAAAGAATTGATTTTCAAGTGCATAGGATTTAGTGATGAAAGCCGAATCGTTATCTATGATCACCTGGAACAGGTTGGTAGCGCCTGCCAGCCAAAGATTTTTATCGGTATCCCGGTACATGGAGAGAATGAGGTCACCGGGTGTTTCTATTTCATAAACTTCCAGCCACAGATCCCCGTCTAACTCCAAAACTTTTACCGTGCCTTCAATGGTACTTAAAACCAGTTGGTTGGCTTCATCAAGACGATACAAGTAGCGAACCGGCTCATCGTAGATCTCATTGGCCACATTATCCTTGATCTCCACGATTCCCGAGGGAGTGGAAGCTATATACCGGTCACCAAAGGGAATTAACTGTTTGCATTTATCATTTAATCCGTCCATTGACCGATACAGATACTGTGTTGAAACCAGATCCCTTCTTACCCGGCGGACGTACTCCACTTTCTCCTTCTTACTAATCTTACTAAGTAAACCTTCCTGCAGGTTGATGTTAAATATTTTCTTTTTCTTGCTATCCGTAGAGGTTTTAGGATCTTTCACATTAAAAACCGCCTTCTTCTTCTTAGCAAATACATTTTTTACATTGAATACTGGTTTCAATTTTTTATCGCTGGTTTCGGCAGTGAAAGTGGGTGTTTTTGGTTTGGACGTGGTGGTTGTTGTCCTTTTTGGCACGTAGTAGACCGTGTTCTTATATTTATTTTCCTGATCGAAATAATATATCCCTGTGCTTGTTGCAACATACCATGTGTCTTCCAGATGCTCGGCAGATAGGAGGTTTCCTTCCAGGCCGGGATAGTAGTTAAAACTTCGTATTGGGATTTCCGGAGCAATCCTGGTGAAACCAAAACTATTAGCCACCCATAGCCCTTTGTCACGATCTGATGAGATGGCAAATATCTCATTATCCGGCAGACCCTTTCCCCCGTTAATGTTTCCGATAACTTTATTCAATTCCGTATCAAAAATGAGAATTCCCGATGCATATGTGCTTATGCCAAAACTTGTTGGAGAGGTCCATGCAATGTCGGTCACATATATATCATCCTGCAAAGTCTTTTTCTTAAAATCACCGTCATAGGTGTATGTTTCACCATTGGAAAAGTGCAAAACATATTCATTTGTCTCCAGGTTTTTGGAGCATATGACCACATTCCCTTCTTCGGGCAGAATTGGCTCGGCAGGTACCAGGGCGTCTTCGACTTTCAACAGACTATAGGTAGATTGAATGTAGAGTTCATCATCCCATTCAAAAAGAAACTCAAAAAAGGAGGAGTCGCTGACAGTCGCATAATCTCTTGTCGCAGTTGTTTCAGGATTATAAACAATTAAGCGGTCATCCTGAAGAAAGTAGACCTCATCATTGAATATCAGTGTCTGAGAAATGATATTGACAACAGTGTCGGTGGTCAGGGATTTGAAAGTGTAATCACCCTCAACTATTCCAATCATACCGTAGTTGCCGGTACACCCTACATATATCTCGCCGCTTTCGCTGATATCAATGGAAAGGACGGAACTTGGAGTAGGGTAGAAGTCCCAATCCAGGCCATCGAATTTGATGACGCCGGCTTTGTTTGCTATAACCAGTTCTTCTTTATCCGAAAATTCAATATCGAAATACAGGTGTTCCACATTGGGAAGTAGCGGGGCGTAATTCGTAAGAAAAAAATCCCCTTCCTGTGACATTGCCCATTGGGCAAAAGACAGCAGGGTGAATAATAATACAGTTCTCATGATCGATGGCGGCTTTGATTTATCAACGGTTCGTCAGATGTCCTTGCCCAGGATTGCCGGATGCTGGCTAAGACATTTCGTAAGGTATTGTTTTCAAAATATGTTTCATGACCTTGATCCTGGCAGAATTCTTCCTGTTGGCTTCAATTATTTTCCATGGATTAGCTTTGGTATCCGTCTCTTTAAACATTTCTTCTTTGTAGTGGGTATACTCCTCCCACAATTCCTGAGCTCTCTCATCTACAGGCGTCATTTTCCATTGTTTGAGAGGATTGGCTTTGATCTCCTTGAAGCGGTCATATTGCTCCTTCTTGTCAATCGAAATGTAGAACTTCAGCAATATTATACCGTCTCCTGTGATCATATCTTCAAAATGATTGACTTCCTTCATGAATCGCTTATATTCTTCCTTCGAACAGAATCCATTTACAGGTTCTACAACCGCGCGGTTGTACCAGCTCCGATCGAAGAATGTGATCTGACCGGGGTTTGGCAGGTTTTGAATGTATCTCTGGAAGTACCATTGGCCTTTTTCAACCTCTGAAGGTTTCGGAAGCGCAATTACTTTGTAGTGCCTGGGGTTGAGATGGTGGGTGATCCTTCGTATCGCACCTCCCTTGCCCGCGGCGTCACGACCTTCGAAAACAATACAGACCCGTTTACCTTTCTTGATGACCCAGTGCTGGAGTTTGATGAGTTCAATCTGCAGTTTTTCGATTTCCTTTTCTTCATCCACGAAACGTAGTGCCTTCTTTGGATTTACATTAGCTTTCGATTCCAGCATGTATTTCAATGCTTTATTGGAATTGAGCAGTTTGATTTCCTCCGGTGTAAAACTGTTTGTTGATACTTCCATTTTATGCAAAATCATAAATTGAACGATGGAACCTCATGACGACATTCGGATCAGGTAAGATCCGGGTTAATGCCTTGTCCTTGTTCGGATATTCAAATTGGGAAAGCAGGTAACGAATACTTTCAAGCCTGGCCTCTTTTTTAATATTGGTTTTGTTGATGATCCAGGGACTGAATGTCGTATGTGTGCGGCTGAACATCTGTTCCTTGTAATAAGTGTATTTATCCCATAATTCCTGGCCTCTCTCATCCACGGGGCTGAGTTTCCATTGCTTCAGAGGATTTGCCCTCCGGGATGCAAATCTGCGCAGTTGTTCCTCTTTGTCGATGGAGAACCAGAACTTAATGAGTTTAATCCCGTCTTCGAAGAGCATGTGTTCAAATTCCGGAACCTGACGCATGAATTGTTGATACTGTTCCTCGTCGCAAAAACCCATCACAGGTTCAACGACGGCCCGGTTGTACCAACTTCGGTCAAAAAAAACGATTTCCCCGGCATTGGGCAAAACCGCTATATATCGCCTGAAATACCATTGACGTCTTTCAAGTTCGGTAGGTCTGGGAAGCGCCACTACCCGCATGCTCCTTGGGTTGAGGTGCTCGGCAAATCTTTTGATGGCCCCACCTTTTCCCGCCGCGTCACGTCCCTCAAAGATCACAGCAACCCGTAGCTTTTCTTTCATGATCCATGACTGCAGTTTTACCAGTTCAATTTGAAGTTTTTCTAACTGTATCTCGTAATCAATGTTGAATTCCAACTTCGAAATTTCCCTGTTCCGCTCTACCAACCTGGCCCGCAGATCCTCCTTAGTCAGGATATCTTTAAGATCTTTTTCAGTCAATAATTGAGCGGGTTCCAACCGCTCCTGAACCGAATCATCCGTTACCAAGAATTGACTCATATATGTGTTTTTAAGTTTTCGTTAAAATAATTGATTTTGATGATACCTGACCCATTTGTAAGTTTAAAAGTCTTCAAAAAAAGGATTCAACTGCCTGCAGATCTCGTTCAGGTCAAAAGGTTTTTCGCCATTCAACTTCAGGTCCGCATCATCACACCTTCCGAACTTCAAATAACTCCGCCAGATGTGCCTGATATACCATTCCGGCTCAATTCCCCATCTTTTGTCCCGGATTTTTCTCAGCAGGAAGGTCTCCCTCGGAATATCAATGAAGATCTTTACATCAAAGTGGTCGTTCAAATCCGGATTGCAGAAGGCAAAGATCCCTTCCGTGATCTTAATGTCACAATGATCCTCCCTTAATATCAAAGACCTGAGTTTTTGCCAGTCGATAGAATCGGGATGCTCCCAATCCAACCGGTCACGGACACCCGGAATTTTTTCTTCCGGTACCACTTGTTTGTCCTGCTCAATGATGATCACACTTTTGCCGGATTGCGAGTAATACTTCTTAAGGTCAAGGGCAAGTGTGGACTTCCCCGAGCGACTGACACCCCCAATTCCGATCAAAAATGATTTAGTTCTCACGTCATTCTTATCTGTCAAAATCCTGGCTCTGCCGTTTACATCAAAATCCGGGTAGAATATAAAGAAAATGCAATGACCTCATAACTACAATTTACATTTTAATAGGGGGGTTACGTATGTGCTCTGCATAGAAGGCGATCAAACCCAGCAGGGGTCCGGGGGCCAATAGCAGGAAAATATAATTGGAAGATGTGAATTGATCCAGGAGCTGGATGCTCCCGATCGTGATGGCAAATCCCAGGCTGTTAACAATTGTCAAGGCGGTGCCTATGGAATCGGCAGAAGCAAATTTTGCAACAAGTGTTGAAAACTGCGGCGAATCGGTTATTACTGCCATGCCCCAGATCATCAGAAATCCGATGAAAAGTCCCGGAGGGAGAAACAGGGCAAGCGGAGATACCAGACAGCATATGAAACTGGCAGATAGCGCCGTAAATGCTACATTGTTACTACCAAAGCGATAAGTCAGGTATCCGCCCAGCACACATGCGAAACCACCAATGGCAATAACCGAAAAGGTTGTGAGGGGTTGATTGATCAGGGTACTGTTAAGGTCATTATAAATGGCCAGATAAAATGGGATGTAAGCCCAGAACGCATACAGCTCCCACATATGACCAAAATAGCCGAACGCCGCGGATCTGAACTTTGCATGCCTGAATACTTTGAAAAAAGCGGTCAGGTCAATATCCGGGCTGGATCGCCTGTACGGACCATTTGGAACACCGACTCCTATCATGAGGCCTCCGGTCAGGGCAAGTACGCTTGTGCTGTACATAACATATTCCCATGGCTGAGAGGCAAACCATCCTTTCAGCAAATGTGGTGAAGCCGTACCTATCACAAGAGCGCCAACCAGGTAACCCAGCGCCATGCCCAGACCTTTTTGATGATAGTCGGAGGCAATCTTCATGCCGACAGGATAGATACCGGCCAGGAAAAAACCGGTCGCAAACCGAAGCACAAACACAATTTCGATACCCAGGCCATCCAGTGTCACGGATGCGTTCGAAACACTCCCCAGGATGGCGCAGACCATAAATACATTGGAAGGGCTAAACCTGTCGGAGATCTTAAGAAAGGCAAAAACCAGGGTTCCAAAGATGAATCCTATCTGGACGAGGGAGGTGAGGCTACCGGTGGCATCATAGTCCAGACTCAGCGTTTCCTGGAGGTCACCCACTACGGCATTTCCCGCAAACCAAAGAGAAGTGCAAAAAAGCTGTGCGATCACAATGAATGGAAGGATGTGAGGTTTGGTGGGGTGGTCCATTATGTGAAGATATGAGAATAATTCGTGAGGGATAAAAAAGGATGTCCAACGCTGAACATCCTTTTGTGGAGCTGATGGGAATCGAACCCACGACCTCTTGACTGCCAGTCAAGCACTCTAGCCATCTGAGCTACAGCCCCAATTAGATGCGAAATTATCAAAATTTGCCGGATCATCCTTGGGGGATGGCAATGAATTCAACGTAAGGCACTGCGATATGATTTTGATGTATCCATTTTTGACCATATTGACAACCCTGATTTGATGGATCATATTGAAAGGGTAGGAATTTTGTACTCTGAAGACCGGGATTAGGGTTCAGCTGTTTACATCAAGTACTGGCTACTGGCCTGATGACCATCGGCAGAATTCACATTTCCGGGAGGTTAGTACAAAAAGCCAAACAGCCATAGCGGGATCTTACGATCGAATCCATATTCGATGTCATCAGCCGCTACGATAGCTCTGTCAAATTCAGACACTTGGTCGATTGATTTGGATTTTCCGCCCACTTCAAGGTAAAGCTCGTCTTCAGTCACGAAAAAATCTCCCTTTACCGGAAGTTCAATATGTTTCCCCATGTTCCTTAACTGATTAAGCAAAAACGTTTCCCTTAGGGTCCCCATGTCGGGACGGCTATTGAGTGCATAGTTGAAGTTAGTGTTTTCGAGGTATATCTTGTCTGGTTTTTGCAGGGCAGCGATTCCCTTACTTTGTTTTTTCAGGAGATTTACAATTCGACCCTGGAATAAATGCTGCAGGAAACTATTAATAGTTTCCCGACCCAGATTCATTTTCCTGGCAAGCGATGAGATGTTTGGTTCGAAGGGTACTGACTCTGCTATTATTCCGAGAAGCTTTTTGATCTTCACCTGGCTGGCTGTGGAGTATCCCTCTATGAAACTGAGATCGAACTCCATGACATTGTTAATGATCCCCTGAACTTTTGGGATATAAGTTGACAATGTACCTTCAGTAGTTATTGGAAGATATCCTCTCTGAAGATATTCTTTAAACAGTGGTATGGGCTTCAGGTTTTCGCTTATTTCAATTGCGATATTTCGATGGTTATTCAGGATGTCATCAAGATGGAGTTTGGGTAAGTCAATATTCTTATCGAGTAGCAGGAATTCCCGAAATGACAATCCTGTGAGTTCATAAGTCAGGACTCGTCGGCTTAGATCTGATTCGCCTCTGTAAATGTCAAGTGCTGATGATGCTGTAAATACAACTTTGAGTTTGGGGAAGCCATCATAAATTACTTTTAGTTCCCTGGACCATTGAGGGTATTTATGAATTTCGTCCAAAAGCAGGTATTGACCTCCAAGAGTGTGAAAGGTTTCAGCAAGTTCATATAGGCTATGGGTATAAAACCATGGGTGATCAAGGGTTGCATACAAGGCATTATCACCGGCCTGCAACTGGTATTTGAGGTATTGTAAAAGTAGTGTAGTCTTACCCACACCCCTGAGTCCCTTGATTGCGATCATGCGTTGATCCCATGACACGGTTTCATAGAGTGACCGATAAAATTTATCAGTAACCTGATCAAACAAATTGACTTGGTATGAACGCAACTCTTCCATGAATATGACTTATATTCAGGTCAAATATGATCAAAAAATGACTTATATTCAAGTCATATTGTATAAAATATTGACTTGGGTCCAGGTCAAAATTGAATAATTGTAATTCAGATAGATTTTAATCCTACCAATGTCAGGGACGGTTTGATAAGCTAAATACCGGTCAGATTACTTGATCACCCTGCGATAAAACTTCACATTCTTCGTATAGTAGCCATTCATGGTATCCTCGACTACTCCGCGACTCGAGGACGCATGTATAAATTTAATCGTCTTGTCATCGGCATAGGTGATCATTCCGCTGTGCCACCATTTGGATCGCTTTTCCTTGAATTTGAAATAAACAATATCTCCGGGCCGGACGCGGCCCTCCATCTTTTTGTTCCCCACTTTGGACTGCTCTTTGGCGGTTCTCGGCAAAGTGATCCCAATGGTTTTATAGGCGTTGTGAATAAGTCCCGAACAGTCGATCCCGCTTTTGGTATTACCTCCGTAAACATAGGGTGTCCCGATGTAGGACCTCGCCACCCGCACAGCCTTATCAATCTTTTTTCTTTTCTTTTTGTTTTGTGCTGTAGCGGGATCTATTCCCGCAGAAAAAATCAAAATGAGTGGTATGATCAGGACTCTAGCCATTAACCTAACCACGAATTTAGCATCCAGATGGTTTTCTGTTGAACGTTGATAAGTCCTATCATCATATCTTCGGTTTCATTATCTCCGGCCTCGGCCGCCAGGTCCTTCACCTTATTTTCCTGCGCGATCAATGCCTCAAGCTGGGTTTTTACAGCCTGCACACAAGCCGAATCTTCAGAAACATCTTTATAAACAATGAGCTTTGAAGTGTGCTGATAATCTTCGAAAGTATGCAAAGGCGCTCCTCCAATGGTAAGGATCCGTTCCGCCAGGTCATCAATCGTGGTTAAGGCTTCAGTATAAAACTCTTCGAATTTCACATGCAATTCGAAAAATCTTTTCCCCTTGATATTCCAGTGAAATCCCCGTGTATTTTGATAGTAGATGTGATAATCGCTTAAGAGCTGGTTCAGTTCATTTACAAGTGCGTTCGACATTTTTTTGAGGTTTTGAAATTGATGAATAACTATTTATACAGAACACAAAAAAGATCAAGGTTGTTCTCATCCATGTCATTTACGAAATAATCCTCATGAGTAATTGAGGCAACAAGTTCATCCGCCTCATTTTTTAATGAATTCCTGTTCATCCTGTTTAAAATATCATAAGGGATTCTTAGCATGAATGCCGGCAATCTGTGTTGAAGATCCAGAAGATCATATCTGGTTATTTTTTTGACAGATTCCCGGTTTCGTTCATGGTACTCCAAAATTTTCTCGTTACCGGCAATTCCTTTCATCTCTACTTTGGAGAAATATTTCTCACATATCGTAAGTAGCTCATTTGCCGTATACTCACGGACATGCCATGGATTTCGCGTCAGTGTCATCTTGATGTTCGGGGTGGTCAGCAAAGCAACCCCGCCAGGTTTTAAAATCCTTTCAATCTCACTGACAAAAAATTTGTCCTTTTTGAGATGCTCAATTACCTGGAAACTGATGATGGTATCAACACTGTTGTCAGGCAGCGGAACCGGAGGAAAGTGACCGGTTTCAAACTGAAGATCGGGGAATACTTCCCTCAGTTTGAGGATAGCTGCCTCAATTTTGTCAATCCCAAGATAACTGTCAGCTAAAGGTGCAATTTCACCTATACCTCTGCCTTCTCCGCAACCCAACTCCAGAAGGTCACCTTTTATGTAGGGTTTTGCAGCATAATATGCCTTCAGCAACCGTTGATGGATTGGATTGTCAGAAAGGAGTTTATCAGAGGTTATTTCAGTGGTATATACACTCATCCTTTATTTTTGTGACAAAGAAACCGAAAATTTCTACTATTTCATTTTCAGATCAATCATTAATGAGGGTATTTTTCACTACGTATTTCCTTCTGTCGGCATTCACCTCATTCACGATTGATTTTTCAACGCTGAATACTTCGTATTGGTATCAGGCAAATGCAGAAGTCAGTGTGAATTTTAGTTTGGCCCAGCAGCGGGAGGAGCTGCATGTTTTCATAAAAGCTGAGGGGGATTCCATTGTAGGTAATAAAATCCAGTTCTTACTCCAGGATGGCTTTGAAGACCCTAATCACGCTATTATTGACAATCCGGTATTGGATACTTTGAGTGTATCCAGGGACGTGATGATCTTCAAAATGACACTCACATCACCACCGGATGACCTGATGGTTGTCCATGTTAAAACCATCAAGTTCAACTATTACTTCCCGGTCAAATTAAGTAAAGGAGATATTACTTACCCCGGTTACTATCTGACCGGAAATAACGGGCTGCCTGTTTTCACAAATTATCTGGACGGGGGCAATTTCTCGTTTCAATTTCTGGGTTCGCCGGACTCTATGTATTTCTATCAGTACGATGAGAATTTTCCGCCGGCTGATCCTCCCATGGGAGTGACCAGCGGGATTTCCGCAACAATTGATATTGATACGGTTTTTGCTCAAAAAGATTCATTCCAGCTCGAAACCGACCATTTTTACTTTGCCCAGTTAGATACTTTGTCCACAGAAGGTATTGCTTTCTATTTGGGTAACGCCTACTACCCCAGGTTTAGAAAACTGGAGGAACTGATCAAACCTTTGACCTACATTTCAAGGCAGTCTGAAATCAGTCAGATCACTGCTTCGGGAAATCCCAAGAATTCGTTTGATAAATTTTGGATAAATACTTTCTCGTCAAAGCAGTTGGCGAGGTCGGCCATCAGGAATTATTACCGAAAGGTTACGAGGGCAAATGAGCTTTTTACAGATTACAAGCAAGGGTGGAAAACAGACCGCGGAATTTTATACATCGTTTTTGGAGCGCCGGATGAGGTGTTCAGGACCAACAGGACGGAAGTTTGGGTTTTCGACGGCACTACCACATTCGAGTTCCGGATATTATCCAATTTGTTTACACCAAACCTGTACGTCTTAATGAGGGATGAGAAATATCGTGACGCGTGGATCTCCAAAGTCCGCATTCTGAGAGGAGGAAAATGAAAAAGGGTAAGAATTCCTCAATGATTTACGGGATCAGGGCTGTCATCGAATCCATCCAGTCCGGTACTGATTTTGAAAAAGTGTTTCTCCAGAAAAATCTCAAGGGAGATCTCATACATGAGTTATTGCCTCTGCTTGGGAAGAGCGGAGTCCCTGTAGTGAAAGTCCCTGTGGAGCGGCTCAACAAATTCACAAGAAAAAATCATCAGGGAGTAGTCGCATTTCGGTCACCCATCAAACACCACAGGCTTTCGGACTTGATTGCAGCAACCTTTGAAGGTGGAAAGAATCCTTTTTTTGTTATTCTGGACAGAATCACCGATGTGAGAAATTTCGGAGCTATTGCCAGGACGGCAGAAGGCATGGGTGCCGATGGTATTGTAATTCCGGCGAAAGGCGCTGCTCAGATCAATGAAGATTCGATCAAAACATCTGCCGGGGCTTTGGCTTTGATCCCGGTTTGTCGCGAAAATGATTTGAGGGAATCGATCCGGTATCTTAAGGAATCAGGGATAAGGATTGTAGGATGTACCGAAAAAGCCAAAGGAAAGATCCAGGAGTCACATTTATCTGATCCCCTGGCCATTGTTTTAGGATCCGAGGAGAATGGCATTTCTCAATCTGTCCTGGACCTGTGCGATGAAGAGATCCGGATACCTATGGCCGGATCCATAGATTCTTTGAATGTTTCCGTGGCGGCAGCTATATGTTTCTATGAAGTGCTGAGGCAGCGAACCTAAATAACGTCAGTTCGATATAACAATTCCAATTGAATTTCTTAAAAACAACATAAACCCTATTTCAGAGGCTTCCAGGGGTAGGAATGAGCGGAAGAAAGCCATGGAATCTTTTCAATGGGAGACTCCAAGGGCCATCCATCCGGCTAATCACTACGAATGACCTGAGAAAGGATGAGGTGGGTTTTTGCTGTTTTTTATTTCGAATGGACGTTAAATATATTTTTCACCCTTCAGGGACTTCACTTCATTCACAAAGTTTTTGAATTTTGGAGCGTCATCCTTCCTGCAGATAAGAAGGACGTCATCAAAATCCGCAATTAAATATCCGTCAAGGTCACTGGCCACAACCAGTTTCTTATTTTTACTCTTGATGTAATTGGAATGACAGTTATAAAGCAATGCATTTTGTTCAACGACATTGCCATTCTCATCCTTAGCTTTCAGTTCGTGAAGTGCATCCCATGATCCAAGGTCAGACCAGCCAAAATCTCCGAGGACCACATACACATTATCAGCTTTTTCCATGATGGCATAATCAATTGATATGCCCTTGCTATTGGCATAAGCTTTTCGGATAAACTGGGCTTCTTTTTCGGTGAAGTAATCATTCTCTCCTTTCCTGAAAACTTTGGCCATCACAGGCTGGATTTTTTCCAGCGCATCGGAAATGCTGCGCACTGACCATACGAAAATACCGGCGTTCCATACAAATTCACCGCTTTCGATAAATTTCTTTGCCAGGTCAATGTCAGGCTTTTCCGTGAAGGTCTTTACTTTTTTGACCTCCTCTTCCGACTCGAAAAACTGGATGTATCCATAGCCTGTTTCGGGCCTGTTCGGCTTTATGCCTATCGTAATTAACTGATCATTTTTGGAGGCCGATTTTACCGCTATGTCTATTATGTTCAGATATTTGTCATCATCGAATATTGCCGCATCTGATGGTGTGACGACCAGTACGGCATTGGGTGATTCTTTCCGTATTTTGTAGGTGGCATAGGCTATGCACGGTGCGGTGTTCCTTTTTTCCGGCTCAAGCAGTATCTGGTGTGGTGCTAGCTCAGGTAATTGTTCTTCGATAACATCTTTGTAAAGGGAGTTTGACACGATCCAGATTTTTTCCGCCGGCACATATTTTTTGAATCGATCAAAAGTCATCTGCAAAAGGGAGCGGCCGGTGCCTAAAATGTCCAGGAACTGTTTCGGTTTGGAATTGCGGCTGTACGGCCAGAATCGTGTACCGGTTCCGCCTGCCATGATTACGACATATGTGTCAAACTGCATCCTTTTTCTTGATTTTCTTTCAAAAATAGTTAGCTTCGCGGATCAATTTTCCGTTGACGCAAGGTTAACATTTATTTGATTCCCCGCTTATAAAAGGAACTGATTTTTTGGTCTGTTAATTTATTATTAATCGCGCTTTTTTACTTAACTTAATATGCGCCATTAATCTGCTGGTTCAATGATGGATGTTGCTCTAGGTGAAACTGTTAAATCGACACTTCATGAAGTGTTTGGTTATAATACCTTTCGGGGAAATCAGGAAGATATCATTGAAAATATCCTTTCTTGTAACAATACCTTTGTGATCATGCCAACCGGAGCGGGTAAATCGCTTTGCTACCAGTTACCGGCGATTGTGCAGGATGGCACCGCGATTGTCATTTCGCCATTAATTGCGTTGATGAAAAATCAGGTGGATCAAATGAATGCCGTGGGCATCAACGCCAGATTCCTCAATTCAACCCTTAGTAAGAGTGAGATCAACCGTGTCAAAAAAGAAACGATAAGCGGTGATATAAAGCTGTTATACGTGGCCCCGGAATCCCTGACCAAAGACGATAATGTAGCTTTCCTGAAACAAGCGAAAATTTCGTTCATTGCAGTAGATGAAGCACATTGTATCTCCGAATGGGGTCATGATTTCAGGCCGGAATACAGAAGGATAAAAATTATCGTCGGCCAGCTGGGGCAGGTTCCGCTGATCGCCCTCACAGCTACGGCGACTCCCAAGGTTCAATTGGACATCAAAAAAAACCTGGAAATAGAAGATGCCCGTGTTTTCCAGTCATCATTCAACAGAACCAACCTCTACTATGAGGTGCGACCCAAACAACAGGCAAAAAAGCATCTTATCAAATTTATGAAAGACAATAAGGGCAAATCGGGAATTGTCTATTGTCTCAGTAGAAAGAAGGTGGAGGAAATCGCTGAGTTCCTGAAAGTGAATGATGTAAAGGCAGCGCCATACCACGCCGGGCTGGAAAGCTCAGTGAGAATGAACAACCAGGATGCTTTCCTCAATGAAGATATAGATGTGATTGTGGCTACGATAGCATTTGGTATGGGGATTGACAAACCTGACGTTCGATTTGTAATTCATTATGATGCTCCAAAATCAATAGAAGGATATTATCAGGAAACCGGCAGATCCGGAAGAGATGGCCTGGAAGGGACGTGCATCATGTTCTACAGCTACAACGATATACTGAAGCTTGAGAAATTCAACAAGGACAAGTCCGTCACAGAAAGGGAAAATGCCAAGTTTTTACTGGAAGAAATGGCTGCTTACTCCGAATCATCCGTCTGCAGGAGAAAGCAACTGCTTCACTATTTTGGCGAGGAATTTACAGAGGATAATTGTGAAATGTGTGACAATTGCCGTCATCCCAAAGAGCAGTTTGATGGGACCGAATACCTGAGGAAAGCAATTCTTGCAGTTCAGAAAAGCGGGGAAAGATTTGATATCAATCACGTTGCCAGCGTACTGATGGGGAAAGAGACGGACCATGTCAAAAGTTATGACCATAACAAGCTGGATATTTTCGGTGCCGGGAGAGACGAAAATGACGCATTTTGGAAAGCTGTCCTGCGACAGTGCCTGTTTAATGAATTAATTCAAAAGGATATAGAGACCCCGGGTGTATTTAAACTGACAGATAAGGGCATCAACTACCTGATTGATCCATATCCGATCAAGATATCCAGGGATCATGAATATGAGACCGAGGGCGAGGAGGAGGAAATCGAAAAGACCACGATAGATGCCAAATCATATGATACGATCCTGTTTGATATGCTCAGGGCATTACGTAAGAAAGTGGCCAGGCAGAAGGAACTGCCTCCATATGTGATTTTCCAGGATCCATCACTGGAAGAAATGGCAACATTGTATCCCACATCAATTGACGACCTTAAAAAGATAATCGGGGTAGGCGACAGTAAGGCCAGGAAATTCGGGAAGCCATTCCTCGAACTGATAGATCGGTATGTGGAGGAAAATGATATCATCACAGCATCCGACGTACTCGTAAAATCCTCCGGGTTGAAGTCAAAAAACAAGATCTTCATTATTCAGCAAATTGATCGGCAGGTCGATTTGGAGGAAGTCGCTGAAACCAAGGGGATGAAATACGAAATGCTGATCAGGGAAGTTGAAAACATCTGCGATTCCGGCACGAAGTTAAATCTTGACTATTATATCGATCAACTGCTGGATGATGAAAGACAAGATGACATCTACGATTATTTTCTTGGGGCCGAGACCGACAGCATCGAAGACGCCCTGGAGGAATTGGGCCAGGATTACTCCGAAGATGAGATCCGTTTGATGAGGATAAAATTTATGTCGGAGTACGCGCACTAAAATCAAGTTTATTAGCTCATCCTTTCTTAATTTGCCCCGAAAAATAGTTTTCGAATGAGGGTATTAATTTTGGGGTCTGGCGGCAGGGAACATGCACTGGCCTGGAAGCTGAAGCAAAGCAAAAACTGTGAAGAATTATTCGTTGCACCGGGTAATGGAGGGACTTCGCAGATCGCCCGGAACCTGCCGGTAAAAGTCAACGACTTCAATGCCGTAAAAAATGCCATTGTTGAAAACCGGATTGATCTTTTAGTAGTAGGGCCGGAGGATCCATTGGTGAACGGAGTAGTTGATTTCTTAAAATCACAGGACGAACTCACAGAATTGTTAATTATCGGACCTTCAGGAGAGGGGGCGCTACTCGAGGGCAGCAAGGACTTCTCAAAAAAGTTCATGGAAAAATATGGGATCCCTACAGCAAAGGCCCGGGTTTTTACAATTAAAACGCTTTCCGAGGGAGTGGCATTTCTGGAATCCATCAGTGGCCCTTACGTATTGAAGGCAGATGGTTTGGCAGCTGGCAAAGGCGTAATAATCACTGAGGATCTGGCTGAGGCGAAGGCAAATCTTACAGAAATGCTCAAAGGCAAATTTGGTGCAGCCTCCTCTTCGGTATTGATAGAAGAATATCTTTCAGGTATCGAAGTTTCGGTGTTTGTGATCACGGATGGCCGCAATTACAAGATCCTGCCTGAAGCAAAGGACTATAAGAGGATCGGTGAGGGTGATACCGGTCCAAATACCGGCGGAATGGGTGCAATATCCCCGGTCATCTTTGCCAACCGGATCTTTATGGAAAAGGTCGAGGAGAGGATCATCAAGCCAACGATCCGCGGTATAAGTGAAGAGGGTTTTGAGTATAAAGGATTCATATTCTTTGGGCTGATAAAAGTCAATGGCAATCCATTCGTAATCGAGTATAATGTCAGAATGGGGGATCCGGAGGCAGAAGTAGTTATGCCCCGTATCAAAAGCGATCTTCTCGATATCCTCACAGCCACAGCCAGGGGACATTTGCATAAAACAGACCTTCAGATTGAACCGTATACGGCAAGTACGGTTATGCTCGTTTCGGAAGGTTACCCTGGTTCTTATGAAAAAGGAAGAGAAATGACTATCGGAGAACCTTTGAAGAATGTTGTTACTTTCCATGCCGGAACAGCCTATGAAAACAGCTCACTGAAAACTAATGGCGGTAGGGTCCTGGCCATCACCGGATTAGGCAAGAACATGGATGAGGCCCTGAACAAAAGCTATCAGGCGATCAGAAAAATCAGTTGGGAAGGCATGACATTTCGCAAGGATATCGGGTTTGACTTAAAACGATTGGGCCAATAAAGTTTTCAGTCTAAGTCTTTATATTTGGTTTTGACCTAAATACATACTTGAGAGATGGGATGTAGTTCGTGTGGAATATTAGATGAAAACGGGCAGGTAACAGGATGCAACAATAACGGCGGGTGTCTTACCGGTGGATGTAACAAGATGAATGTTTTCGACTGGCTCTCAGATATGGATATTCCCTCCCTGGATCAATTCAACATCGTAGAGGTTAGGTTTAAGAATGGTAGAAAAGATTTTTTCAAGAACAATAGCCTTGATCTCATAACCGGAGATCCGGTTGTGGTAGATGTTCCAAACGGGCATCACATTGGATTTGTATCCCTGCAGGGTGAATTAGTCCGTCTGCAGATGAGGAAGAAAGGAACTAATTCTGACGACAATATCAAATCCATATATCGCAAGGCGTCGGACCGGGATTTGGAGAAGTACAGAAAAGTACGGAACAGAGAGATGCCTACACTGTACAGGACAAGGGAGATCATTGAAGATTGTAAGCTTGATATGAAGCTGACAGATGTGGAGTACCAGGCGGACAATACGAAAGCTACTTTTTACTATTCGGCAGACGACCGGGTTGATTTCAGGGAGTTGATAAAAATATTGGCCGGCGAGTTTAAGATCCGGGTCGACATGCGGCAGATAAGTTTGCGCCAGGAAGCGGGAAGGTTAGGCGGAATCGGCTCCTGCGGTCGTGAGCTGTGCTGCTCTACATGGCTGAGTGATTTTAAAACAGTAACCACTCAGAATGCCCGGTATCAGAATCTGTCTTTGAATCCGGGTAAACTGTCAGGTCAATGCGGAAGGTTGAAATGCTGCCTCAATTACGAACTTGAGACTTACATGGAAGCCCTGGAGGGCATTCCCGAGATCGAAGTGCCCCTGCGAACGAGCAAAGGAGAGGCCAAACTGCAGAAAACCGATATTTTCAGGAAGATAATGTGGTTTGGATATGAGGGTGAAAATACCTGGTACCCGATAGATGCCGGGAGGGTTGCTGAGATACTGGAAATGAATAAAAAAGGCAAAAAACCGGCGACACTTCAGAAGAATGTGGTGGATGATGTGAAGCTGGAAGTATCGAGCCTGAATAGCGATCTGATTGCGATGGACAGAAAATTCAATAAAAAGAAGTCAAACAAAAAGAAGAACAAGTCGAAAAGAAGAAACCGGCCTAACAGAAATCAAAAAGCCAATAGATGAGAGGCTTCCTTCTTTCCATCACCATTTTGATGTTATTTGCTCAGTGTGACTCCAATCGGGTCATGGAGAATTTTTCAAATCTGAGTGGCTTTTGGCATAAAGACTCCGTGGTGGCCTTCAGTTTTGATATCGAAGATCTGGAGAAAACCTATAATCTTAAGGCGGAGTTTTCGAATCGTTTTACCTATCCGTATCACAACCTGTATTTCAACTACAGATTGACTTCAGGTGATAGTGTCCTGGAAAAGGAGCTGAAAGAAATAATTTTGTTTGATCCCAAAACCGGAAAACCAAATGGGGCAGGTGCGGGAAATCTTTTTAGCCATGAGATTTATCTCCTTCAAAATTACACTTTCGGAGCCATGGGGGAATACCGGATAGAGCTGGAACAGTTTATGAGAATGGATTCACTGCCTGATATCGAGCGGATCGGTGCCAGGGTGGAGTTTTACGACGGAGATTGAACTAACCTGTTTAGAAATATCCTGATCCTATCCCCGACCTGTTCCGGATTCATCCACCTGTCCCTGCTATTAATTCTTAAATACGGCCACTTTTTCTCGCTAAGGATTTCAGGCTGATAGACGTAAATATCCTTTATAGAATGCGAGTTATAATATTGGTCATCATCAGTCAGGATCAGTCCCCGGGCCTGGCCGTTTTTTCTAATGACGAGATCTGCAAAAGGCATATCATCCGCCAGATTGGGCCCCTTGGTATCATCCCCTGTATCACTGATCAATTTGTTCTTCAGGTACCAGTCTGCATGCTCGTGGGCAGGGGGTAGTAAATGGGGCTTCCACGATTTTTCGGACACGGAGTAAGCATATTCGAGGTATTTTTTGAGTAGTTTGGGCCCCTCGTTTTTACTTCCTTCCACTTTCATTTCGCCCGGAAATAAACTGGTGACCAGGAAAATATGTTCCTTTGCCCGTGTAACGGCCACATTCAGGCGGTTCTCTCCCCCTGCATTGTTCAGTGATCCGAATCGAAACTGAAGCCTGCCCTGGTTATCTCTGGCATAAGCTGTTGTGAAAATGATGAAATCCCTTTCATCACCTTGTACATTTTCAATATTCTTAACAAACAGGTTTGGCGGTAATTGTCTCCAATCTTTTATTTTCTCATCCAGGAGATCAAGTATGTACGATTGCTGAGGACCGTTGAAGGTGACTACGCCTATGTTTTTATCCGGTTGCTCCTTCCAAAGCTTTTCTATGAGTTCAACTACTGCTTCGCTTTCTGTCTTGTTGATATTATTTTCCCATGTGCCGTCAACTCTGATATAATCTATGGGAGGGTCCGGATGATTCATTCTTGTGAGATCAGGGATGAATTGTAGCGTTCCATCATAGAAATGCTTGCTGGAAAAATCAATCAGGGGCAATGACCTGCTTCTGTAATGACCTTTTAATGCGGCGGATGGCAGAAACCGGGATGTAAGATCCAGCAGAGAATCGATTTCCAATTCGGGAATATCTTCTTCGTTGTCTTCCTCCCACCGTACCCTGTACAGGTCAAAAGGTTTTAATTGTTTGCTGTCTCCGGCTATTACTATTTGCTTCCCTCTGTACATGGAAGGTATTCCGCGTTCGGCGAAACACTGGGAAGCTTCATCGAATATCACAAGATCAAAAACTTCTTCCATCGGGAATATTGCCGAGGCGGATTCCGGTGATGCCATCCAGCATGGAATGAGTTTGAATAGTTCGTCCTTAAACTCGGAAATCACCCTTCGCAAGGGCCAGATCTTTTTCTTTTTCCTGACCTGGTGTTGCAGGTCCCTGTAGGTCACCAGATTATTCAGGCGATTGTATTCAAGGCCCTGATATGTTCTTTCCCGTGATTTTAAAAGTAAAATGTCATTGCTGGTTTTTCGTTTGTCTTGAATGGCCTGTCTCAGCTCTTTGATATTCTGCTCAAACTTCAATGAAGAAATCGTGCGCAATACCGGATACTTTGATTCAATATGATCTATCCAGGCAAGTGCAAGACTGTTATCAAAACATTCCAGCTTTTCATTTGTATCTCCCTCCACTTCCTCAATCAGGCGTACAACCAGTTTTTCGTTACTCAGTAGTTCTGACTTGATCTTGTGGTAATCATGGAGGTTTTCAAAATCCTGGTCCAACTGTTTTGCAGCTTCCTGGATTTTTACCCTGCCTGATAATAGTTCACGTATCTGGTGCTCGGTGAGGTATTTGTTCCAACGTTCGTAATGCTCCGGGAATCTATCCAGAAGCTGCACAAATTGCCTGAGTTTGTCAACCTGGTTTTTTCGATCGTCGGATTTGAAACTGACAAAGGCGTCTATATTTCGGAGCTCAAGGAAATGCTGGTAGGTTTTAAATGCATTGCGTTGATAGAAAAACCAGTTTTGAACATCCATTTTTCTAGTCCTCTCAGGAAAGTTTGTCAACCAGTTTTTACCCTCGATGATGGACAAATTGTGCTCGTAGTTCAACCTGTTGTCAATTTTTTCTACCAGTACCCGGAATCCTTCACCATTACCCTTCAGATCGTTGGAGACAAGGACTCGTGTGATGAAGATCCTGTCCTTGGAAAACAGTCTCCACCTCAGCCAGTTGAAAGGATTTTTCCGT
Organism: Cyclobacteriaceae bacterium; assembly: GCA_028278225.1. Lineage (GTDB taxonomy): Bacteria > Bacteroidota > Bacteroidia > Cytophagales > Cyclobacteriaceae > JANQEU01. The sequence goes on along the minus strand of JANQEU010000088.1, from coordinate 104,873 downwards.
GCTTTGATTGCCCTTTGGAGAGACTCCTGCATGCGTCCCAGCTCCTCCGGCTTCAATGAAGTTTCGATCCCCGCACCCTTAAAACTATTCAAAACCGCCTGCTCCAATTCCACGATCCATTTGCCTTCTTCATCCGGTTTATGCTGAAGCAGGTTTTTAAAACTCCAGTAGATCTCTTCGTTATCCAGGTTTGTAATGAATTGGTCCAGCAAAGCTCTTTTTTGGAGGAAAAACCTGGTTGCATCATAATCCAATTCCTTATGAAGCAGTTCGCTCGAATCTTTCCTGAATCGGTCAAAAGTGCTGGTGGTGTCAGATAAGACCTCTTTGATCCTCACAAAATCCTCGGTGGAAAAGTTGGAAAATGAGAGCTCATGCGCCCAGAAATGCGGCTGACTTTCATATTCTTTGAAATAGTTGAGATACCGTTCGAGCTTTCTGCGGAAAACATCTATTTCGGCAAAAGGGAACGTATTGTATACCTGCTTGAGATGAACAAATTTTGCATTGGGATCACTGATCAGGTAAAGTTCCTTGACAGATTTACCGCATTCCGACTCATCAAATAAGGCAAATTTGTACTCTTCCAGTTCTTCTGCGATCTGTTCAATTTTTCGGCTGGCCTGGGTAAAAGTCCGCTCCAGTTGGATGGTGTCCAGGGAATTGTTTTTTTGCTGGTACTCGTGAATGCGGTTTACCTGAGTGTCAATTTTTTCGAATATATCCCGGCGATCATTTTTAAAATCATGAACCAGACCAATAAAATCGTGCAATTCTTTCTCTTTTAGCCGGTCATACACAACATCAAGAGCTACTCTTTTTTGACAAACCAACAACACGTTCTTACCCCTGGCTGTGTAGTCGCAAATGAGGTTTGAGATGAGTTGGGACTTGCCTGTCCCTGGCGGACCCTGGACGGTTATTGAATTACCTTTTTTTATTTTTTTCAACGCACTTTCCTGGTAGGCATCCAGCTCGAAGGGAGTGTACGTATTCTCCTCGATCACACGATCTGAAAATTTAGTCCGGCCTTCATCTTCAGGATCATCTTTGATCCTTTGAGCAAAGAACTCCTCCAGGTCGTCGAAAGTATTACTTTTTATCAGATAGGTATAGTCAGGGACCAGGTATGATCCCGCCTGGGGGTAGATTCCCATCACTGCCTCAGGACACAACTTTAGTTTACCCGTATGTTGTTCTTTCTCGAATTGGGCTTTTCTGAAATTCTTGAAAGGCTTCAGCTCGTCCCGGAAGTTTTCTTTGTTGAAGTCGATTTCAACATTGCTATCTTTCAGAAGTTCGTACAACTGCGTCCTGAAGATGGTGGCATCATGATTGAAGTCCGTCAGGATCGTTTCGACAAGTTCTTCATCAAGAGATACATCGTTGTAGTAAGCATACGCCAGCAGAAATGACTTATTCAGGGTCACATTCACATCTTTACGTCTCCCCAAAAACCAGTTGCCGCTTTCGGTGTAGATTTCAACCGGAAAGAAGATCAGGGGACACCTTACCAATGTGTCGTTTGAGAATTTTCCAGTGATGTAAGGCCATCCCACATATAAGTCTTTTGCTCCTCTCTCCTCAAAAATGAATTGCTCAACCCTTTGCAGTTTCTTGAGCCGTTGTGAAAGCTTGTTTGATGACGGGTCCCTTGGATCGACTTCTTCGCAGACAGCCAATTCTTTGTTGGCAATCAGACTCTCGATGACTTTAAAACTCGGATTATCCCTTGCGAAATTGAAATCGTGAATATCAATAAACTGATCCGAGATAAGCCTGAGCAATAGTATTGACCTGTTATTTCCTGACAGGTTTGTAAGTCTTCTCATATAAGATGCTAGCAGGCTTTGCATTTTCTCAGGGTGTACCAATTGGACCGAGATATGGGGAAATTTTGTCAAAAGTCGAGTCGGAAATGATTTTGATCTTTTTCAGGTCATCGACCGATTGGTACAATCCGTGAACCTCCCTGTACCGGACTATGGCTTTCGCCATGTTGTAGTTTATATATGGATGTTTTGCCAATCCACGGATGCTATCGGAATTGATGTCGATCAAACTGAATGAACCGGGACCAATAAAGAACCGGCCGGAAATTTTTGCAGCTATCGAATCGGGAAGGTTGTAAACTTCTTTCAGCTGATCGAAATTGTGAAACCCACCGACCAAATCGCGATATTTGACAATTCTTTCTGACAATACCGGCCCGATGCCTTTAATTTTCTGCAATGCCATGGGGGTGGCTGAATTAAGGTCATGCTTTGCCGGTACACTTGCTTCAGGCCTTTCTACCACTAAGTCCACCGGGAGGTCAATATAAGATTCGAGCGACTGAAGAAACGCCGAATCTATTCCGTAGATTCTGTACAGATCTTCTTTGATCCTGAATTGCCCACCGGATTGACGATAGTTCAATATGCGCTGGCTGATGACATCACTGAATCCCAGTGTTTTCAGCGCTTCTTTCGTTGCAGTGTTTGGGTTGAACTGAAATTTTTTTATTGGTTCTGACTCATCATTGGAATGCGCCAGAACAGGGTTCGTCTCCTTAGGAGCAATGGAGGCTGAAATATCTTCGTTCCATTCGGCCAATGAAGGTTGGTTGCTGATCGTGGCAGAGGATTTTATGGAATTGAAATAAACTTTAGGCAGGATGAATGAAAGAGACACAACCAGAAACAAAATGATTATCCCGTTGGATTCGGTCCGGGAAAAGCCAAATTGATTGATGAGATATATCCGTATTCGCCTGATCATAGCTAATTGGGCCCCATTATTCAAAAAATAATTTTACCTTTTTCAATATAATGAACATTGAATCTATTTTTGCATCCACTTAAACTATTTGTTGATGATCAACCGGTTCAGAGTTGTAGGTATTTCATACAAGACTTCCTCGATCGAAATAAGGGAGAAGTTGTCTCTGTCAGATTCTGATTGTCTGAACCTTCTGGGTTCGATCCGGGAGCTCTTTGATTTCGAGGATGCGCTGATCCTTTCAACATGCAACCGAACAGAAATCTATTACTCTTCGGAGGCCGATCAGGCTGATGGTCTTGTTTCCCTGTTGTGTTTGCAAAAGCAGATCAGGAAAGAAAGGGTAATTGATAGTTTTTGGAGAGAACAAGGTGAGAAAGCAGTAAGTCACATCTATTCGGTAGCCATGGGACTTGACGCAAAAGTATTGGGGGATACGCAAATATCTAACCAGGTAAAAAGGGCGTATCAAAATTCCGCGGATGAAAACGTGGCAGGTCCCTTTCTGCATCGTTTGATGCATTCCATTTTTTATGCAAACAAGCGGTTGGTGCAGGAAACTACATTCAGGGATGGTGCTGCTTCCACATCTTATGTGAGTGTGGCGTTATTGAAGCAATTTGTTTCTAATTTCAATAATCCAAAAGTTCTCGTTATAGGATTGGGGGAGATCGGTAATGATGTTGTGGACAATCTTTCCGGTGAAAATATCAACCTCACAATTGCTACCCGGGACAGTGACAAGGCGCACCAAAAGGCATTGGAAAAAGGTTTTGAGGCAATTTCACTTGATGAAGCCATCAGCTCCATCTCTGAGTACAACGCCGTAATTTCCAGTCTTGCAGTTAGTAAGCCTATCATTACTGATAAGCTCTTCGGTAAGGATGGGGTAGCTCACAAATTACTCATTGACCTGTCTGTCCCCAGAAGTATTTCACCTGATTTGGGAAACAGGTCCGGGTTTATACTTTACAACATAGACCAGCTGGAAGAAAAAACATCGGATGCCCTTCGCAAACGAAAAGAGGCTATACCTGATGTGGAAAAAGTAATCAGGGAATCCATCACTGATCTCAACGCATGGATCCTGGATATGTCGGTATCGCCCACGATCCAAAAGCTGAAGAGTGCACTTGAAGATATCAGACAAGAAGAAATAAAGAGATATCTCAGAAATTCTGACCTGAAAGAGACTGAACTGATTGAAAAAGTCACCAAAGGGATCATTCAAAAAGTGATTAAACTGCCGGTTTTGGAGCTGAAAGCGGCATGTAAACGGGGAGAAGCCGATACACTGGTAGAGGTGTTGAATGATCTTTTTGACCTGGAAAAGGACAAAATAAAATCAGTCAGGTCCTGATTCAACGGTTATATTTGGGCATGCGCCGGCTTTTCCTACTACTTGTTATTACTATTCCATATTTAGTAGCTGGTAATCATCAATATCAAATTATCGATAAAAATGACAGGCAGGGCCTTGCAAATGGAGCGGGTGAAGAACTCATTCCGCCTATCTATGACAGGATCGGATGGTCCAGGGGAGAGGTTGAACTGGTTGGTGATATTATAGGATACAAGCTGAACGGGGGGTGGGGATTGATCACCATAAACAATAAGGTCCTGACAGATCCCGATTTCTATCATTTGTCCATTCTTGATTCCGCGCACATCAAAGCTGCCATTAAAGGTAGATTTTCGAACAAGCTTTTTTTTGGATTGATCGATACGGAGGGTGAGACTGTAGTAAGCTGTAGTTACTTTGACATTGAACCTCTGGGAAGTGGGTTTGAAATATCGTCTTACGATCACGGATCGATTAAGAAAGGTTTTTTGAATGACAGGTATGAAGTGGTTATTGATGCTGATTATACCTCGGTAGAATATATTGATAAAAGCCTCTTAGCAGCGAAAAATGAAGATGGCAAATGGTCTTTTTATCGTGATAATATGCCAAGTTATGTTAATCACTTTGATCATTTTGAGGTTTCAGCAAAAGGGATAATTGTCAGGAGGAACGGGATGTACGGGTTGTTGGCCAGGAACTCCTCAGATTTTACATACGATGTTCAATACAAGGATATCCTGTGGAATGACGGGTGGAGGGTCCTTGATTTTCCGGATTGGGAGATCAGTAGCCTTGGTCTGGATTCCGTGAAAAGGGTAAAGGGCGATTCGGTAGCGTTGCGGGACGAAATTTTCATCACTTATCTGAATGGAACACAGGAGCTCCTCATAGATGGAACCGACATTTTCGGAGACCGGAATGTGGAATTGGTGATGGCGAAATCCGGGTATCTGATTACCAGGGACCTGGACTTTGGAAAATGGAAACTCTCCAAAACAAATGGCCGGACCATCATTTCCGATCAGGACTCAATTTCTTTTGATGGCCTCTATTTCTTTGCGTTGAATGAAAAGAAATGGGACATCTATAATCGATTTGGACGTAAACTTTCTCTGAAAAGGTATGATGAGGTCAAACATTCGGTCGCCAATATGATACCCGTCAGGCGAAATGAATATTGGGGATTACTGGACTTTCAGGGACGTCAAAGCTTAAGTCATAAGTACGATGATATTGGCGAAGGCACGGAAAAAATGATAGCTGTCCGTTACCTGGGAGAATGGGGCGTACTTGATCTATTTGGAGATTGGGTCATCCCGCCGCGGTATGATGAAATTGAATTTTGCGAGAACCTGATCAAAGCAAACAGAGGGATGTCCACAACGCTGTTTGGTTATGGGGGTGAAGAAGTTTTTAAAGGCGGGGTGGAGATCATAAATATGGGTACATACCTGAAGGTGAAGGAAAGTGATACGACTTTCGGTATATTATCCGGCAGGGGAGAGATGTTGTTAGATCCGGTTTATAAGACGGTAGGTGAGATTGGAGGCATGTATTTTGGACAACTTGACGGCTCGTTTGTCCTCGTTGATTCAGTGGCCAATAATCGTGTCAGGCCCGAGGATGGGATTGAGAAGATCTCCGGTTATTCGGAGGGGTATTTCAAAATCAAAAAGGACGGTAAATGGGGGTTTATAGATGAAAACGGTAAATTGAGAATCGCCAATCGCTATACCGGTTCGAGGTTGTTCAGCGAGTCATATTGTGCTGTTAGATTGAATGGGGGATGGGGATATGTTGATAAAAGCGAAAAGCTCGTCGTCCAGCCCATCTACGAGGAAACGGGAGATTATGACAATGGACTGGCGGTTGTGAAATACAGAGGGAATTACGGGATTTTGGGTATTGATGGCGGCTGGGTGGTCAAACCACAATTCGAAAGGATCGGGCATAACAGGGGAAGCGGGTACATTCTTGTTGATCAGGAACAAAAAGTAGGTGTAGCAGATAGAAACGGCAAATTTGTCCTGACGCCTCAATATGAGTCTGTTGAGGAGGTAGGTAATGGTTTGCTCATTGTAAAGCGAAAAGGGAAAATGGGAATAATGGATGAAAAAGGATATGTCAGGGTCCCGTTAAATTATAAGCAAATTGAGGTAAAGGGCGACTACTTTGTCATGAAGCTGGATTAGGTGATGTGGTTAAGTGGTTAAGCAGTTAAATGGTTAAACAGTTGAACAGTTAAACAGTTGATTGGTTGAACTGTAGGAGTGTTAGTCAACTGTTTATCCGTTCAACTATTCACGTTTAACTATTCAACCATTCAACTACTCAAACTACCTAACTGACCACTACTTCGATCCTTTCCCTCCGATTAAAATATCTCCCGGTCATTTCAGAAATATCTTGTGGCCTGATCTCGTTTACTGAGTTTAAATAATCCTCCAGGAACGTCCAGGGAAGATCTTCAAGGAACAGATTTTTGTAAACAGATACTTTTCCGAAAATAGAATCGAGAGAAGTCAGCAACTTTCCTCTCAGGTAGTTCTTCAGTGTGTCCAGCTCATGTGAGGGTGGCTGCTCCTCGCTCAATCTTGTGATCTCCCGGTCTATCTCGTCCAGTGCTTCATCCAGTTTATCATTCATCAGCTCCGAGCTGATCATCCAGTAATTATCGTGAGCAGTGTTTACCAGCGATGAATAAATACCATAGGTCAGTCCTTTATCCTCACGAATGTTCTTCATTAGCCGGGAACCAAAGAAACCGCCCAGCAGTGCATTTGTGATACTAAACTCATGAAAGTCAGCGTGTGACCTGTGAATCCCTTCTGCGCCTATTCGTAACGATGACTGCCGCGTATCTTCCCTCTTTACGTCAAATCTTCCCCATTTCGGAATGAGATCGTGATCAATATCTCCCGGGACATCAATATTAAGTTGTCTCAATAGGTTATCAACTTCATTGATTTGGTGATCTTCGATATGACCTGACAGGATCACTTTCGGACCGGAAAGCAGATCTGTTTGAAAATATTTATAAGCATCCTCCCTGGTAACACTATCGGAGATTTCCGGTGTCAGAATTTTGCCCTGAGGATGGCTGTCGCCGAAATAGTGTTCATTGAATTTTAAGGTGGCGTAATGCGGATTTTTTGCGAGCTGGTTAGCAATTTGTGAGTGTCTTAGATCAGATTGAACCTTGAACTCATGGTCCGGAAAAGTGGCATTGAGCAGAATGTCTGCCAGGATATTTATCGTTTTGACAAAGTATTTTTTAAGACTGTAAACTTTTATCGAGCAATGATCCAATCCCGCATTTACATCAATAAAGCTCCCCAGTGATTCAAAGTCGTTGGATATTTGTTCTGAACTCCTGCCGGCTGTTCCTTCGGTAAGCATTCTCAAAGCGAGATAAGAAACACCGGGTTTGGTTTCATACCACTTTCCGCTTTTGAATATAAGCTCAAGATTTACAACCGGATGTTGCCCGGTGCCAATTATCATTCCTTTGATGTTATCTCCCATTCGAATAACATCCGGAAAATCGAAATTAAGCTTTTCAATCGGGTATGAAGGGGGAGCTACGGATCGATCAGGCATTTACAGTGGTTCGACCTCTTCAGCTTTATCAAGATTGAACAGGAAAGACAGTCGAAGCGTATCAGCCAGTGGGTGGTCTTGCTTAGGTGGAACGAGGTACGATACATCGAGTCCAAAGACCTGGTATCTAAAACCGAGTCCAAGGGTTAAATATTTTCGGTCTCCTTTGTCCTTATGCTCGAGAAAGTAGCCTGCCCTGAATGCAAACAGATCCCTGTACCAGTATTCGGCACCAACAGAGTACATCAGTTCTTTTAATTCCTCCGAAAATCCTCCCGGTGCATCACCAAATGAGCCGAAAGTTCCGCTGATAAACGGTCGATCCGGGTCTTTGCCATCGATAATAATAAACTCTCCATTTGAATCTACTACATAGTTTCCGTCTGCATCCTTCTCATATTCCGGAGGAGTGGGAACCATTAATTTATTCACATCAAAAGCCAGTGTAATGGTATTGTAAGCATCAATATTTGTTTTGAACGCTGTACCCATTCTCAGGTTACCGGGGATGAAATCCTCAAAATCTTCATTGGTATAACTGATCTTTTGTCCAATGTTACTCAGGTGAGCGCCAAACGAAAGTTCCGAATCCAATCCACCTAACAAAAGGGGTAGCCTATACAACGCACCCAGATCAAAAGCAAGACTGGTCCCCGGCCTCGCACTGGGAGCACCGGTAATATTGCCGGTAAGGTTGGACCATATAAATCGCATGGTCAATCCCGCGCTGAAATTATCCGCCAACAATCTTGAATAGGTAGCATCCAGTGAGGCTTCCCTGGGATTTTCGATACCCTGTGGTAAACCCTGGATATCCGTAAGCTGTATCTCACCAAGGTCAAAGTATCTGAGTGAGGCGCCAAAACTTTGTATCCTGTCGATTTTCTTATAAAATGTGAGGTAGTTGAGCGACATGTCATCAACAATATCTCCAAGCCAGGGAGAATATGAAAATGAAAATCCCATGTCATGATCCACGAAAGCAAGTTTGGCATTGTTCCAGTGCACGCTGTATGCATCGGCGCTTGTTGCAACACCCGCATCACCCATTCCGGCAGCACGGCTATCGGGAGCGAAACTTAAAAAAGGGACAGCAACCGTAATTGGATTGGCCCCTTCCTGACCGGTAACTCTTACCTGGCTTTGACCAAGAAGCGGCACTAGTAACAATACAACTGCGAAACCTCCTACCTTCAACTTCATTTTTAAAATATTCGAGCGCAAATTTAATTCTATTTAATAATTAGGAGTCTTTTAATTTCTTCGCCCCGGGCCTGATCATTTTCACTGGTTACTGTCATCCTGTAGAAATACATACCTTCGTTGAATTTTCCGGAAGGCAAGAGCAGATCCAATTCGTCTATTTGTCTTGGACTTTCATCTATCCTGAATCGCTCGGTCATTACCTCAGCTCCCTTCACATTGAAGATCTTAATATCAACATACAACGTTTCCCCCGTCCGGTCATGCTCAAACCTAAAGGCTACGTTGTCCTTTGCAGGATTTGGATAATTAGTGACATTGAACAAACGAATTTTCGGTTGGTCTGAAACTATAAAATCAACTGTCCGGATGCTCGAATTATTGTGTATATCCCAAATTTTAAGTTGCGCGCTATATTGGCCGGGTTCGAGGTTGTTTATAGGAAATGCAATTTTCCCGTACTGATAGGAATCCACCTCCGCAGTATAGTAGTTATTCAATATATAACTCAATGTATCGTTTAATGTTAATTTGATGTCCTGACTGATCCCAAGTCCGGAAATATTGATGCCGCTTTCATCAAAAACCCTGGCAACAAAAAGACTGCTGCTACCGATGATACCGCCGTTAACAAATGTTGAATCGTTGAAGTACATGGTAATTTCCGGTGGTGTTGTATCCGTATCGGGACTGGGATCACTGCCTCCGATCAATATATTGGAAGCAAATCCTGTTGCCTCCATGGAAGCGTCACTGCTTTTGGCATAAAAGGTGATCTTTCCCTGTTCAAAGCGGTACGAGATGTTCTTGGGTAAAATGAAGTTTGATAAGAATTCGCCATTTTCTACAGTAATATCTCCATTGAATAACCTGTTTTCCCGGACGGTGAAAGGGAATGGGTCACTTTCCTGACCAAACGTCATTTTCTGAGTTTGCCTGTCAAAGACACTTACCGTCAGGTTTCCATTAAAGTTATCTACCAATTCTCCTGTTCCGGAAACGATCCTCCCGTGAATTTCGACGGATTCGAGTGCACTGAGCGTGTCGCTCTCGTTATAATCAAAAGCTTTGTTGTTGATAGATTCTATTTCGACATTGAATTGAGGGTAAGACAGTTTCAGCATAGGATCGCCCAGCAACGAAAAATTCCGGTTTCTCACACCACTCAGGCTGTTATTTTTGGTCAGCCTGGTGATGTCACCCAGTCTGAGATCCCGATCGAAAAAGAACGAATGAAAGGCGGCATTGACAAAAAAGTTTGAGAATGCGAATACCGGCCTTGACGTAGTCAGCAGGGCAATTGCGCCTCCATCCGGATTCAATATTAGTTTTTCCGCACCCGATAATCGATTGGTTATGCGAGGTATTCTTTCCTGGATATTGGGGTCGTCATACCTTCCGAATTCACAGGTGGCAGTGAGGAAAACCGGAAGTTTGTACCGGTTTTTGAGCTGGTCGATAAACGCGTGATCGAATACTGTTTCTTGCGCCCATCTTTCTTCACTGCCATGTCCAAGATAGTTAATCAGGAAAGTTCCCTGCTTAATGGCATTCAGCAGGCTTTCATTCAACTGTGGAACTTGCTGGGTATTGCCCTCAAAAACCTGCTCGAAAGCGTCAATGTAAAGCTTGTTTAAGATTGTCTGCCCCTGAAACTCATTCAGGTAAGCTGACAGATCCTCGGCATCAGCAACGTGGATGTTCCGGTCTCCGTCATCGACCACATAAGTAATGTTGTTTTTCCACTTGCCTCTGACCTTGTCGCTGGTGCTGTAACGTATGATCTTGTCCACCATATATTTTGCTTCGGTCAGATCCCTTACCGGCAGTCTGCCGATACCGATTTCAAGCGAATGATTTACGGCGGCATTTCCCTCGGACCATTCTCCCTCATGCGGTTCCATGAACCCGAAATAGTCATCGGATGAATAAGTCGCTACAGGATCCAACGAATTTCCGGACTCATATATAGGTACGAAATTGGTGTTGTCATGTATCCTGTCCTTGTAGTCATAGGAGCAATCCCCAAAGAGCAGGGCATATCGAAATGAACCCGGGTTTTGATCGTAATAATATTTGATTGCATCGCGGATCGCCGTTACGTCCTGCATCCCTGAAGAGAATTCATTGTAGATCTGGCGTACAGTTACAACCTCAATATCCAGCAGATCATGATTTTCATGAAATGCCCTAAGCCTTTCAGCTTCGGGTTTGAAACGGGAGGTTGTGATAATAAGTCCGTCCGCGGGTTTCAGCGATTTGATATTTTGATTGGTCACTACCCCGTGATTTGTGGGGTATGGAAAATCACTTCCGGTAAAAGCCACAAAGCGCCTTTCCGCCATGGCGCCAAAGGTGAAAGATCCGTTGATCAGAGTGCCGCCCTGAGTTTTGACTGAAGTTGGGTCTGTAATATCCCACACCCGGATTTCCTCGATATCCGTACTTATCTCATAAGTGTACGGACTTGTGTTTTCTCCGGGACTCAGAAATATCAATGGTTGTCCATCGAACTTGAGTTCCCTGATGTAACTAAAAATCCACCTGTCGATATAACCAAACAGAACCGAGGTGATGCCTGCATCTTCCAGCGTTATTTGAATAGTGCTGTTTTCACCCGGGGAGTCAAACTTAAAATATTGGCTGTTTTCAAAACCTTTAAGATCATATGTACTGTGTTCGTCAGTTCGGATGGAGTCAATCGGGATCACTCCTAATTCCTCGTCATTGTACAAGACTTTTACCAAAGTGGTTTTTTCAGCCCTAACCATTACATCGACTTCCAGAAATGCGCTGTCGAGGGCATTCGGCGTTTCAATTTCAAATACTTTCACCAGTGAAGTACTTTTGGTCATTTCGTCACCATACCATTTTCGACCGGATCGCAGAATATTTTTTTCATCGAGCTCATGTGCCGTGACGTGGCGGAATGCCCGGATTTTCTCATGAGTTAGGCCAAGGTCATCCTGTGTATCGAGTCTTTTGCCATTGACACCACCGTAGGTCAAAAAATAATAAGTGGTATCGGAATAAATATTTTTTGCGAATTCCCACCTTTCACCGTTCCATGACAGGTGATCCGGCGAATTACCATAAAACAGGAAGTAATCATTGTCATCGAAATTTCCATCCTGGGTGCCCTCCCCGAGTACAGGATTCTCAAGTAGATCAAAAGCGCGGGGGATTTCCAGTTGCTGTGGGAGTATTCCGCCCCCGCCGTTTCCATAAACTTTAATGGTCCGGGGATCAACGGTAGAAATATCAATGCCAAGGTTTTGAAGAAAGCTGCCGTCTATCTTATATATCCCGCTTTGGACGATGCCCAGCCTGAACCATTGTCCCTCGGACAGAACGGAGTTTTGCCCATGGGAAGTTGGTAATCCTCCTGCCAGAAATATCAATACCGCAAGACACCTCTTCATCTCCTTACATAAACGACCCTCTAAGAAACAAAATTATTTGCACTGGTGGTTTTGATCACAGTTTTGAGGTAATGTGCCCGACAAGGGAAAGAAAGATATAGCAGGGAATGAGATAGGGAAGGGCTCCAATGCCCAGAAAAATCACCAGGATCGCCACCGTCAAAACCAATATGTACAACAATGCATTCTCTTTAATGCCAAATGTCTTCATCTTCAAAGAGAGCATTTTCACATTCGAAACCAGCAAGAAACAGCTAAAAAATATGATCACAGGGACAAATATCTTACCAGGTACATCAGCCAGGTCAATTTGCCCGAGTGTGGAAATCAAAATGGCATTGGCAGGTGTTGGCAGTCCGCGAAAATTCACCGCCTGGCTATCATCCAAATTGAAAATAGCCAGCCGGATCCCTGAAAATACAGCTATGGCGACGGTAGAATAATTTATCCAATCCGGATTATCCATGCTCACCGACAACAGGTAGAAATAGATCGCCGGGAGCACACCGAACGTGACCATATCGGCCAGTGAGTCCAGTTGCTTTCCCAGATCGCCATCGGAATTGAGTTGACGGGCCAGAAAACCATCCATAAAATCGAAAATCCCGGCGACCAGGATGAAAAAGATTGTGTTGGTGTAATCTCCAACGAATGCATTGATGATGCCGAGAACTCCGACAGTCAGATTGAGGGATGTCAGCAGGTTAGGAAGGTGACGCAGGATTTTCATCCTTTTACGAATGGATTATTCATCATTTCATAGCCTACTGTGGTTTGTGGTCCATGCCCCGGAAATATGTTGGTGTCTTTGGGCAGCGTGTAGACCTTTTGTTTTATGCTTGATTCCAGGGTAGCATAATCGCCTCCCGGCAAATCGGATCTCCCGATACTTTCGCGGAAGATCACATCTCCGGCAATGAGTGTGGCATCCTTATCTATATATAGCATCATATGACCCGGTGAGTGTCCCGGGGCGTAGATAAACCGAATAGATGAATCGCCTAATTCGAAAGTTTCATCTTCAGCATAAAGATGATCGGGTTCTGAGGTTTCGTAGTTGGCTATTCCCCAGTTAAACGCATAAGCTTCAACTGATCTGAACATTTCCTGCTCGTTTTCAGGTATCCACAGCGGAATGCCATAGTGACGTTTCAAAAAAGCATTTCCCAGCACATGATCGATGTGGCAGTGTGTATTTAGAATGGCCAATGGTTTGATGTCATTTTCATGGATAAATGAAATCAATTCGTCCTGCTCAAATTTTTCGTAGCAACCCGGATCAACTATGACCGCTTCCTTGTTCTCATCATAGAGCAAATAGGTATTTTCATAGAATGGATTGAATACGAATGTTTTTAATTCCATCTCGGCACGATTTGTGCAAATTTGTTTAAAAAAGAAATAAAGTGGACAGGACTGAAGTTTTAATAGTTGGACAGGGGATTGCCGGAAGTATGCTGGCATACGAACTATTAAAATCGGGCAGGAAGGTGAGGATCATGGATGATTTAAGCGAAAAGACCTCTTCGAAGGTAGCAGCAGGTCTGTATAATCCTATTACGGGGAGGCACATGGTAAAAACATGGCTTGCTGATGAGATTTTCCCAAACCTCGGTGTTCACTATGAGGAGATGGAAAGAGATCTTGGAGAAAAGTTTCACTTCCCGATGACGATCTATCGCCCGTTTTTCAGTATCACCGAACAAAACGACTGGATGGGAAAGTCGGAGTCGTCGGAATATAGCGATCTTGTCCTTACGGTGAACACATCCTCCCTTGGTCATGAAGGGTTTATTGATCCGTACGGAGGGGTGCAGTTGCAGAAATGCGGGTATGTAGACATGATAAAGTTGATCCACTCTTTTAACCTGTATTTTGATAGTAAGGGTATATTAATTCCACAATTGTTTGATTTCAGAATACTGGAAACCGATGGTGAGCTGCTGAAGTATGGCAACCTTGAGTTTGATCTTATTGTATTTTGTGAGGGAGACAGGGTAATCAATAACCCATTTTGGCAGCATTTATCATTTCGACTGGTTAAAGGTGAAGTTTTCACCATTGATTTTAGCAGTGATTCGAACATTATCCTGAACAGAGGTGTTTTTATGATTCCCAAGGATGGTTTTTCGACCGTAGGATCTACTTATGATCACAAAAATCTGGATTGGGAGCCTTCAGAGCGAGGTATAAATTCAATTAAAGAGAAATTGAGTAAGATTTTCTCAGGAAAATACCGTATTTTGAGTAAGTGGGCAGGGATCCGGCCGGCCACATTTGATAGAAGACCGTTTATAGGATTTCACAAAGACGATAAACGTATCGGAATTTTTAATGGGTTTGGCACGAAAGGAGTTTCGCTGGTCCCTTATTTTGCAAAACAATTTGCGAAGCAGATTACAAATGGAGAACGTATGTTGAGTGAGGTTGCAATTGACAGATGATGGCATGAGGCAGGTATGCAGGTACATCGGGGTTTTATTACTTGGAGCTGTAAGTCTTCCGGCGTTAGCCCAGTATTCCACGGATTTCGGTCAGAACAGGATCCAGTATAAGAAATTTGACTGGGTTTATTACAGTACTACACATTTCGACATTTATTACTACCCGGGGGGGAAAGACTACGCGGACCAGGCAATAGATTTTTTGGAGGAAGAGTTCAACAGGCTAACTGATGTTCTGGGATATGCACCTTATTCGAAAACGAAGATCCTGATCTACAATTCCATCCAGGAGTTGCAGCAAAGTAACATTGGAATTGAAGGTGCGGAGTTCACCATCGGTGGGCAGACAGATTTTGTCAAGCTGCAACTGGAGATCGCCCACCCTGGTTCAGCCATAGGCTTCAAACAGGAGCTGGTATATAAAATGTCAAGGGTTCTCATTGAGGACATGCTCTTTGGAGGCAGCCTTGCTGAGATATTCCAAAGTTCATATCTTCTTTCATTGCCCAAATGGTTCATAGACGGAGCAGCGAGATACCTGGCCTACGGATGGAGCAGTGATATGGATGACCACATCCGTGACTATCTGTCCAGAAAGAAGATCAAGAAACTGATAAAAATAGAAGGGGATGAAGCCGGGATCGTAGGGCAGTCCGTGTGGAATTATATCGCACTGAAATATGGCAAAAGCAATGTCTCAAACATATTGAACCTAACCAGGATCATACGGAATGAAGAAAACTCAATAGCCAGTACTGTTGGTGTGACTTACAAGCAATTCCTCAAGGACTGGCAGAATTATTACATACAGAGCCAGTCGGATATATCCGTAAACTACATCGGACCCGGAGAAGATGACATCATAGTTGACTCAAGAAATAACCAGGTTGAATATAAAAATGTCAGGGTGAGTCCCTCTGGTAAAAGGATTGCGTATTCCAAAAATATATTGGGTAGATACCAGGTCTTCGCTTACGACAATGAAACGGGCAGATCGAAAAAATTGCTTACTTCGGGGATCAGGATCCAGGGACAGCAGGTGGATTATGAGTTGCCCCTGTTGGATTGGATAGGTGATGACCAACTCGGAGTTGTATATTTTAAGCGGGGATACCTGAACATCGTCATTTTCAATGTTGAAACCGGTGAAAAGCTGACCAAACCACTTCAAAGATTTGATCAGATCAAAAGCTTTTCCTTTAACGAAAATGGAAGACTTGCCATCGTCAGTGGCGATGTGGACGGTAGAAACGACATCTTCCTTGTCAGTATGCGCAGAAATGCTATCCGACGGATCACCAATGACGTTTACGATGACATAGATCCGGCATTTATCCCAGGTACGGCCGCTATTGTTTTCAGCTCAAACAGACCTGCTGATACACTCAACATTGGCGATCAGAGTATCGAAGAAATTACCGACAATTTCAATTTGTTTCTATATGATCTGGATACTACCGTCACACAATATCACAGGCTTACAAACACCTATAGCAAGGACTCACGGCCTTACCCGAAAAATCCCTATGAGATATACTATTTAAGTGATCAGCGCGGGATTACCAATCTATTCAAATACCGTCTGGCTGACTCCACATTTACCCAGGTCACAAATTTTGATAAGAGCATCAAAGACTATGATCTTCACTTCAATGATAATGGGATGATCTATCTGATGTTTGATGAAGGGGTGGATAAAGTATTTTACGATTCGGATATCGATCTGGACCTGTCAAAATTTTCTCCCCAAACTGTCAGGCAAAGATTGCGACAAGCGCAGTTCATTGCCGATCTCTATAATGACCAGATCATCACAGCCCAGTCGGATGCAATAAATCTGGATCTGTCAGAGGATGAACCGGAGGAGACGGAAGAGGAGCCGCTGATCCCGGATGCAATGGAAGTGCAGGAGGACGAGGAATTAATTGACCCCGAAAACTATCAATTTGAGGAAGAGGAAGGTGAGGAATTCATCGATACGGACAATTACAAATTTGAGGTGGATGAGAAACCTGAAAACAAATTCAGGCCCGAGTCATTTTTTACAAATTACCAAAAGCTTGAAATATCTGACAAGGTGATCGGACCCATTTCTTATGAGCCGCAGTTTAGCTTTGACAACCTGGTTACTTCTTTTGCGATCGACCCTTTAAGAGGGTTTGGGGCTGTAATAGAGACGCAGATATCCGATATGCTGGGTAATCACAAGTTGAGAGGGGGTGCCTTTGCAGACACCGACCTTAACAGTGGAGATATATATGCGCAATATGATTACCTGAAGTATTGGATGGATCTCAAAATAAGGCTGGACAGGAAATCGTATTTCTTTCAGAATGCGGAAGAAAATGAGCTGAGACAACGATATATTTTGAATCGGGTAATGTTGGGAGCATCAGTACCACTGACCAATTGGTTCAGGTTGGAGGTGGATCCTTTCTTCACCCAAACGGAATTTCGAAACCTCCAGTTTGAAACGGTCATCAATCGGGGTGGCGAGGCGTATGCCAAAGACAGAAAAGAGAATTATGCCGGTTTGATTGCAAAGACGGTTTTTGACAACACCATTGAGCGTGGCTACAACATACTGCAGGGGACAAGAGGCTCTCTTGAGTTTATACACCATCAGGGTGTGCAGGATGCCAAAAAAAGCTTTACAAACATAAGATTTGATTTCCGTCACTATCAACAGATCCACCGGGAGATCACGTTGGCTTCACGGGTTTTCTACGGACAGTCCCTGGGACCGAATAAACAGAATTTCATGATCGGCGGTGTTCCAAACTGGCTTTTTGCCAGGACCAAGAACCACCCTGATAATGATCCCCTGGCAATTGGCAATGATGTTTACAACTCAAACTTGTTGTTCACTGAGTTTGTGACAAATCTTCATGGATTTGCTTACAATGAACTTTTTGGAAACTCTACTTTCCTTTTCAATTCCGAACTGAGATTCCCCGTTTTCCAGTACCTCACGAGGGCTCCTATCAATTCGACATTCCTCAGGAACTTTATCCTGATAGGGTTTTTTGATTTCGGGTCGGCCTGGAGTGGTCCTCCGCCGCTTACAAGGGAAAATAGCTCGAACACAATTACGTACAAACCAGTGGAATCAGTCTTTTCCGCTGAGATATCAAACTTCAGAAATCCGTGGCTGGCAAGTTATGGATTTGGTATGAGATCAGTGATGCTGGGGTACTATGCTAAGATCGATTATGCCAGGCCGATCAGGGATTTTGACGTTCGGGAAGGGAGGCTGACAGTTTCTGTCGGATTGGATTTTTAATCACGGAAAAATTATCAGATTTCCTGCACCCCCTCTTGAGCGGTAACGTGGAGCTATCCATTTTATCAATAATTCCCGGTTAAATTTACCGCATGATATATTCCATGACAGGATTTGGTCGAGCTGAAAAGGTGACCAATACATATTCCCTGAAAGTTGAGATCAGGACGTTGAACAGTAAGTTTTTTGATCCTTTGATAAAGATCCCGAAAGAGTTTACTCAATGGGAAATAGACATAAAATCCGTCCTGGAAAAAGGTTTGAAACGCGGGAAAGTTAACCTAACCATCGATTTCATACCCAATGATTATGTAGACACCCCAATTCACATCAATGAAAAACTTTTTAAGTTATACTTCGACAAGTTTCGAGAAATGGCCAAACGGGTAAAAAGTTCTGAGGAGGATCTGTTCAAGTTGGCGCTTTACTCTCCCAATGTTGTGATTCCGGTTGAAGGTGAAAACGAGGTGATCAGCAAGGAAGAACTTACGGAGGCAATAGAGGAAGCAATTTCCGGCTGTAATGATTTCAGGAAGGATGAGGGCGCAAAGCTGGAAGAGGTATTGAAGGAAAGTTGCCGGGCCATATCCTCAGGATTGGACCGGGTGGAAAAGCTTGACCCCGAACGAATAGAAAATATCAGGAAGAGGTTAAGCAATGCCATATCGGAACTGAAGGCGAAAGTTCAATATGACGAAAACAGGTTCGAGCAGGAATTGGTTTTCTATATAGAAAAACTGGACATAAGTGAAGAAAAAGTAAGACTTGCAAGTCATCTGGCACACTTTCTGGAATCGGTAGACCAGGGAAATTCAAACGGCAAAAAACTTGGATTCATATCCCAGGAGATCGGCAGGGAGATCAATACTATTGGTTCTAAAGCAAATGATGCTGGCATCCAGCGGGAAGTTGTCACTATGAAGGAAGAACTGGAAAAGATCAAGGAACAGATCTTAAATGTCCTTTAGCGAGTACCCACCAGCCTATCCAAAAAAAATGCCGGAACAAGTCCGGCAGTCTGCAATTTTCAAATGGCTAAACTATTGATATAAAGACAGGTTATTTACTGACTTCAAACAATACCGAGAAATCTCCCCAGTTCAGACTCCCTTTGCCGTTATCGTCCAGCTTCATGGTGTATCGTTCGCTGTAGCTATCGGATTTCGTCGACTTGGCCTTTACCCTCATCACATCTTTGCTGCTGTCATAGCTGAACGCCCCCCATTGTTTCCAGGCTGAGTTGAAAATGAGTGTCCATTCTTCTTCCCCGGGAATGACAAAAAAGCTGTATTTGCCCTTTGGCAACGTTTCACCATTGATCTTGGCGTCATCCGACAATTCAATCCAACTGGCTTCATTGGCCCCATTCCGCCACACTTCACCATACGGGTGAAAGTCCGCAGTTCCAAAAGGCCGGTCCTTGAGCGCCGGCTGGCTGTAATCAAGGGTTACAGAGATACCGTCGACCGTGGCAGTTACCTGGGCCGGGGGACTTGGACGTTGTGCACTGACCTGGAGCGTCAGCAGACATAAGAAGATCAAAATAATTGTATTAGGTTTTTTCATTTTTATAACGTTTCTAAGAATATACTGCAAAAAGATCTTTAGGTTTTACTTTTAATATTTTTGTCCAAATAAGTATTTAAATAGTTAAATTCAAGGTAAAATAATATCTAATGAGACGCATCACACTACTATTTTACCTGATCCCATTGATTTTTTGGGCATGCAATCCATCCCCTGTCAAAAAGGAAAATCGTGAGCTTGTGGCATCTATCAATCAGAAGATTGCACGGATAGATGCAAATCACAGGGTTCAAATAATTGAAGATGATTTTCACGAGGGTGATTCTATCTATAAGTTACGCGCATACTACATGGATAACTATCTGGTGAAAGTGGTTAGTATCATGAGAACATCCAACTTTGAGAAGGATGACTACTTTTATTTTGACGAGCACGAACCTATTTTTTCAGGTCACCTGACCAATGAGCGAGATGCACATCTCGCCGGGGAATATAAGTACTATTACAGAGGAGGAGAGATTGTAGAGTCTTTGTTTTGGGAGGATCACTATATTCCGGGGCAAAGATTTCCGCATGAGCAGTTTACGGAGTTTGAACCCAATATGGATTCGCTGATGGAAATGGAAAGGCTTCGGCTGCAGTTTTGTCTCATGAAGCTGGAGATGGAAGGTTTTGAGATCCGTCACCTGAATGAGCAGTTAGATGCCAATACAACTTTATGACCCTGAGTGAAGCCCAGGAACGGGTGGACAAATGGATCCGGTCCACTGGGGTCAGGTATTTCAATGAGTTGACCAATATGACTATCCTGACCGAGGAAGTCGGGGAGCTGGCCCGTATCATGGCCCGGAAATATGGTGAGCAATCATTTAAGGAATCGGATAAAAAACATGACCTGGGAGACGAGATGGCCGATGTGCTCTGGGTGCTCTTATGCCTGGCTAATCAAACCGGCGTGGATCTCACGGCAGCCCTGGAAAAAAACTTTGAAAAGAAGTCGACGAGGGATGCTACCCGGCATAAGGAAAACAGAAAGCTGAACTGATATCACGCACAAGCGGATTCCGGTACAGTTACAAAATACACGCTTTTGGGAAACTTTTAAAGCAAACAATCTAAAACATCGCCAATATGGAAAATGCTACACTCAAGCCTGAATTAATTGAACCACACAACAAGGCATACAATCCTATGGACGAACTCTTTCGTATGGTGATGGGTGAATTTGCCTCGGTTTCCAACTCCTGGCCCGGAGATTATGGCGAGCAAACCCTGGAGAATGTTGAAAAAGCCCAGGAGAAGAAATATGAAGAGTATTTCAAAAACCTGGGACTGAAGGAAAATGCGGGCATGAAAATGTACGAAATCGGCCCTGGCTGGGGACCATTCTCCAACTACTGCATGAAGCGGTGTGTAGAGGTGACATCCGTTTGTCCGGCGAAATCGCAGTACGAGTATTTGAAAAAGTCTGGCCACAACGTGCATCGTGATGTATGGCAGGAATTCACGCCCGACAATGGTCCTTTTGATGCCATCGTCACGATGGGTTCTCCCGAACATTTTGTCACACCCGCCGACTACCTTGCTGGAAACCAGGAAAAGGTGTATCGCCATTTTTTTGATTATGCATACAGTTTATTGAAACCACATGGCAGGATCGGTGGTCAATTTATGACGTTTAATGGCCGGGAGATGGATTACTCCAAATTTCAGGTGAAAAAGGAAGGCACTGATGATGAAAGCAGGATGTATTACCACATTGGATTATTGACCTATCGCTATCCGGATGCTTGGTTGCCCCGTGACTTTAATCACTTTTTTTCGTGTGCAAAAGAGGGACAGTTCAAGGTACTCAAAGTTGTTGACGGCCGTGAGCACTATATATGGAATATGAAATGCTGGACCAACGAATTCTACAAACTACGACCATTACGCAAATGGATTAAGGTCGCCGTGCTAGTGGTCAAAGGGTTTTTCAACAAAGATTTCGGGTACTGGCTCAAGGCCTGGTGGAAGCAGTCCAACCGGATGTGTTTTGAGAAAGGTTGGATGGGCCATGAATTTTTCTTTGTGGAGAAAGTTGGGTAGTAAAGATTTGTCTCCGGATACCAGCGGTCAGGTCGAAAGGCGGGACCTCACATCAAAAACCGGCTAGTTGGTTACTCTTACTCCGTCATATGTAGGAATAGCAAGTTGGCTGTTGCGAAAATCCGGATCCAGAATAATTCAAATTTTAACCAGCCTTCCATCCACCATTCCCACAACAACATCCTTAAACTCATCAACATTCATACAATATTCTATGTCCTTCGTGATGCCGAATCCGGCCAGTCGCCTTGCATGCCCTGATACTTTCGCGATGCTGAGGAGATCTTCTTCATGATGCTTGAAAAGATCCAGGCTCATCCTGCTGCTGTCTCCGGAGAGGTCCAGGCCCAGTCTGTCAATCATCGCTCCTGCAAAAAGCGTATCCTCGATATTGGGAGTGCCTTTCCATCCGGCGCAGTGGATGACCACGGATTTGTTTTGTGATTTAAGGTAGCCGGCTGTAGGGGACAGGTTCAGGAAACTACCAATCACAATTTCATCAGCATTTCGCGACCTTTCAATGGCCATCGTTCCGTTTGTAGTAGTGATGGCTACGTCCCTGCCAATAAAGTCGGGGTTTTGATAGTCAAAAGGGGAATTGCCAATATCAAATTCCTCTATTTTCTGACCGCCTCTTTCGCCTGCGGTTACAAAACCCTGCTTTCCCAGCGATAAGCAAGCTTCAACCGAACCTACGGGAGTAACCGAATTAACGCCGTAGTGCAATCCTGCCACTATACATGAAGTAGCCCGGAAGATATCCACAACAACCGCGATCTTGCCACCTAGCTCATGCTGATGGATCAATTCGGGCGTCAGGCAAACCTCAACGGATTTTTTCACTTTATAAACGGCGGTCGGGTTACGATGGCTTTGAGTCGATTTTTGCGGACCTGGATGAATATCTCCGTATCCGATTTGTGATGGCCCCAGTTGACATAACCCATGCCAATTCCGATGTTTAAGACGGGACTCATTGTACCTGAAGTTACCACACCTATCTGATCTCCATTTGAGTCCAGGATCTCGTATCCCTGGCGGGGGATTCCCTTCTCTATCATTTTAAATCCGATGAGTTTTCTGATCAGGCCTTCTTCTTTTTGCTTCAGAAGAGCCTCAGCATTGATGAAATCTTTCGTGAATTTGGTGATCCACCCCAGTCCGGCTTCAAGGGGAGATGTCGTATCGTCAATGTCGTTTCCATACAGGCAATATCCCATCTCCAGGCGGAGTGTATCCCTGGCCCCCAGGCCAATAGGTTTTATGCCCTGGTTTTCACCGGCTTTGAAGATCTCCTTCCATAGCTCCTCGGCATGCTCCTTGTTGACGTATAGTTCAAACCCGCCGGCGCCCGTATAACCTGTTGCCGAGATGATAACATTGTCAATCCCCCCTATGGTCCCTCGCGTAAAATGATAGAACCTGATCTCGCTAAGGTCGATATCGGTAAGTAATTGAAGCGTATCGACCGCCTTGGGGCCCTGTACTGCGAAAAGGCAGGTGTCATCCGATGCATTTGTCATGGTAACTCCCATGTCATTTTGTGAGGAGATCCAATTCCAGTCTTTTTCAATATTCGAGGCGTTTACAACCAGCATATACTCATCCTCTCCCATGCGATAGACAATAAGGTCATCGACGATACCGCCTTTATCATTAGGTAAACACGAGTATTGTGCCTGACCAATTGTTAATTTGGCGGCATCATTGCTGGTGACCTTCTGTATCAGATCCAAAGCCCCTTCCCCTTGCAGGAAAAATTCGCCCATGTGGGAAACATCGAATACACCGACGCTATTCCGAACGGTGAGATGTTCTTCCTTATCGGAGGTGTAGCGGACAGGCATAATGTAGCCGGCAAAAGGAACCATTTTCGCTCCCAGCGAAACATGAAGATCATTTAGGGGGATTTTTTTTACATCCATGGTCAATAATTAGGCGCCAAAGGTAGACAACTTTAAATATTGATTTTCAATCCGACAGGGCAGTGGTCTGACCCTTTGTATTCGTTATAGATCAAAGAATCCTCGACACCGGATTTAAGGGTCCGACTTGCTACAAAGTAGTCAATTCGCCATCCGACATTCCTCTCCCTGGCATTGAACTTGTAGTTCCACCAGGAGTATTTTATCTCTTCGGGATACAGATCCCGGAATGTATCAATGAACCCGGCATCCAGAAGGTTGGAAAAACCGTCAATTTCTCTTTGTGTGTAGCCGCTTGTCTTGTTATAATTTGCTTTTGGCCTGGCAAGATCTATTTCAGAGTGGGCGACATTCAGGTCACCGCAAATGATGACCGGCTTGGATTTTTCCAATTCGAGCACATGATCTTTAAAGGCAATATCCCATGTTTCACGATAGTCCAGTCGTTTCATTCCCTCACCCGAATTTGGAGTATATACAGTGATCAGATGAAATTTTTCAAATTCCGCAGTAATAACACGTCCTTCCCGGTCATGCTCGGGAATGCCAAGATCATAATGGACCGACACGGGTTTTGTTTTGCTGAGAATAGCCGTTCCGGAATATCCCTTTCGCTCCTTTGATGAGTTGGTATAAACGTGGTAATCAGATAGCAGGGAAAGTGTGGTCTGGGCCTCCTCCGATGCAGCTTTTGTTTCCTGGAGACATAAGATATCCGGAGATAAACTTCTGATATCTTTAAGAAAATCCTTCTTGATGATCGCCCTTATTCCATTGACGTTCCAGGATACCAGATGCAACTTTTCCATGCGGCGAAAATAAATAAGGATTGGATAACAACCCGTCGAAAATGGATCCTTTGATTTAAATACTTAGTAGATTTGGCCCCATCTGTTTGAAGGCATGTATAACTGTGTAGCAATAGATGATGATAAGCTCTTCCTGGGCTTGCTGGATGCATATTTTGAGGAAATTGATTCTGCGAAACTCATGGCAGTGTTTGATAATCCTGTCAAAGGCGCTCTTGGGGTAGTCCAAATGGAGCCTGACGTCTTACTGCTGGATTATCAAATGCCTTACCTGGATGGATTCGAAATGCTGACAATGATCCGTAGGAAACCGAAGGTTGTCATCATTTCAGGACATTTGGAAAAACCGGAGGATTTGTCTTTTCCCGCTGACAGGTTTGTATCGAAAAGAGATCTGAAAGAACCGCATCAGCTTGAAGAGATCATATCGGAGGTCATGGAATCCGACTAAGCTTCTGCCGGGACTGTAGCAAATTCTTTTGAAAAAAGTGGCAATGAAACGGTGAAGGTCGTGCCTTTACCTTCCTCACTGTCTATGGCTATCCTGCCGTTGTTCATGATGATAAATTCATTTACCAGTTGGAGGCCCAATCCGAGACCTTTTTCTCCTTTAGTACCATATGTGCTTTTTTTGGCCTGAAGCTGAAAAAGAGCTTCCAGCTTTTCCTGAGGGATACCCACTCCTGTATCTGAGATACTGATGTGCGCCATTCCTTCCCGGATTATTGAAGAGATTTCAATTGACCCGCCATCGCCGGTGAACTTTAGTGCATTATTGATCAGATTTCTGAAGATCGTAGCAGTGGAGTTCTTGTCAGCCCAGAGATAAACCGGCTCGTCAATTGAATTTGACAGTGAAAGGTGTTTGCCCTTTGCCATATAAGAAAAAGAGACCATCATGTTGTCAAGTAGTTCTTTTACATTCACCTTTTCGGGGACATTCGGGAAATGACCCTGCTGCTGGACCGCCCAGTTGAGGAGGTTATCGAGCAGGCTTGAGAGTCGCTGCACCGACTCGTCAATGTCATCGGTCATTTCCATCAGCTCTTTGGTCTTGTTGGACTTTACCAGCATCCTGATCATGCGGGATACGCCAAGGAAAGCGGAGACCGGGCTTCTAAGGTCATGAGAGATAATGGAAAAGAATTTATCCTTGGTGTGGTTCAGTCTTTCAAGCTGATCTTTCTGTGTTGCCAGCTCTTTGCTAAGCCTGTTTTTGGTGGTGTAAAAGCGGTAGATAATGATCAAAACGACCACCACAACGAACAGGAAAATTGCCAGGCCCATCAGGATGATCCGCTGGTTTTCCTGCCTGGCCTCCAGCAGGTCTACTTCAGCCTGCTTCAATCCTACCTCATAATCGATGCGCTGATCGGCCATTTTCTTGATTGACTCAGCATTTATCAGGCTGTCCCTGTAAGTGTAATATTCGGTTTGGTACTGCAGGGCGGTAGGATAATCTTCCTGACGCATGTATATTTCGGACAAGATGCGGGCTCCATCCTGTATTTGTTCTTTCAGTCCGTTTTCCCTGGCGATCCTGTACCCATCAAGCAAATAGTCAATCGCTTCTCGGGTCCTGCCCTGCTCAAAGCAAATCCCTCCGAACTGGACCTTGGTGTCCGCCATTGCGTAATGATCTCTGGTATCTTCCCAGGACTTTAACGCCCTATTCAGCAAATATTCCGCCGTATCATTTTCCCCCAGTTTTGCGAGCACCAATGCCGCGGTGCCGTTTGTGTAAGGTATCAGGTATTTGTTGTCCGAATGGGCCATAGCCGCTGAGAGCATGAGCATGGCCGAGTCAAATCTGTCAAGATAATAGTAAGTGTTGCCCAGGTTGAGGTACTGTGCGGCCATCCTCAACGAATCCCCGGCAGCCTTAAAATATTGGATAGCCTCAAATTCGAGTAGTCTGGCTTTTGTGTAATCTTTATTGGATTTGTAGGTTGTGGCCATATTGGACATGGCTTCACCAGCGATTAAATCATTGCCTACCGAGTCAGCGATCCGCATTAACTGATAGTAAGTCTCTATGGCCTTATCAAGGTCACCGGATCGGGTGTACGCATAACCGAGATTTCTATAACCTTGGAAAACCAGATTTAACCTGTCCAACTCCCAGGCAGACTCAATTAACTTACCAGAGTAGCTGATTACCTGGCCTGGTGAAGTTGAGTTCCCGGAAATGGTCCTATATAGTTTTAACTTCTCTTTGTCTGAAATTGAAATGCCACTGTTCAGAACCTTCAATGCACTATCAGCAAGGACCTGATCCTGGGAGTAAGATACCTGGATTACAAAGAAGAGAATGGTGACAATGACCATTCTCTTATATAATAACATACTTTGAATTTCAGTCTTCCCCGTTTTCGGGTGGAACTCTCGTGCCGGGATCCTTGTCCTTATCCTGTCTACCACCAGTCGGTTTATATTTAATATCATACATATAGTAGGCCGGATTTTCTTTACTATAGCCATCCGGACCTACCGTGGCCTCAAAAGTCCGTTTTGAGCTATTTTTTTCCCTTGGTTTTTTATTATCCGCCCAGATGTCGGTTGTTCTCTTACCGTCTTTTTCTGCGACGGAGGTAATACTTACGATCTTGTCAATATTGCTTCCCTCAAAGTCACAGGTCCAGGCCATTGTTTGATTTTTATCCGCACCGATGATGGTTTTCTCCGTCATCGGCTGAAAATCTGTCATTGAACCTGTTTTGTAGTAGAGATCGTCATTCTCGTACTTCAGATAAATTGTAATGTCTGCCATTGTAGTTAGGTTTTAGTTATGAAATAAATTGAATTACTGATTTACGATCAATATAGAAGCCTCACCGAAATGAAGCAACTATTTTGTCGATTTTAGATTTTTTTATTGCACTCAACTAATATTTATCATGACAAAAAAAAGCCGATTAACGCTATGTGGTCAATCGGCTCCATCAATTAAGCCTAGCTGGCAAATACTTAACTGATTCGTTTAGTTTGTTTTGGGGCAAATTTCATTTGAAATAAACCATCTCATCGAAATAAGTCTTGTCACCTGATAGTGATCTAATTGTATGCGATCAAGATTCCGGTCAAGATTTTTTATGATCTTGCTGCTGCATTCCTGCAACATCATTCTGTCCTCAAACGATAATATGTCATCCAATTCCCCGTTCATAGTTTTGCTGGTCATTTTAATAGCTGGTTGAAAATTTTGTCTTTTTAACTGCGTCAAAGCTGATAATATCAGGTAAAATGATAAAACCTGTAACCGTGACTGGGAATATTTTTCGAATGAACGGGAATGGCTATTTCTTCAAATTTCTAAAGAAAAACCATAATAACATACATGTAAATAGTTGAAAAACAGCGAATTATATATATAGTTTTTTTAGCTCGCTCAATTTTGCCTCCAATCACCCGATCCTGGCGCCATTGTGTACCCTTTGATCAGTGTTCAGTAAGATTACCTCACCATTGTTGTTAAAAGCACCCAAAACCAAACATTCACTAAAGAAAGGGCCTATCTGTTTAGGAGGGAAATTGACGATGGCAACGACCTGCCGGCCCAATAAGTCATCAGTATTATATTGGTCCGTAATTTGGGCGGAACTTTTTCTTATACCGATCTCTTCACCAAAGTCAATTTTGAGCTTATATGCAGGCTTTCTGGCCTCGGGGAAAACTTTAGCTTCGGTGATGGTGCCAACCCGTATATCGACTTTCTGAAAATCACTCCAGGTTATTTCTTCCATAGTTTCTTCATGATTTTTGCCAGTCTTTTCCGGTGTGCCTCTTTTTCCAGGTATTGCTGCCGGTTTGCCAGAACTTGCTCCAGCTCCTCCTTATGGTCTGTACTCATCACGTCCATAAATTTCTCAGCGTATTGTCCCAGTTGATTGTCCGGAGCACTGTGAAGTTGCTCCAGGATAAGGGGAAAAATGTTCGATCGGTAATCCGGATGTTGGAACAGGTGGATCAGTATGACGAATCCGCTGTCCCTGGTGATCACCGTACCCTCATCCATGGCTTTCAGTATTTGGCTTAGGTTTTGCATCATGAAATCCAGACGGTAGGGTGCAATGCCGCTTAGGGAGATCATAGCCCCCCATACTGACATGTTGGTTTTGGAGCTTAAAAAAGGAAAGATCCGCTCTGCAAAACCTGATAATAGCTTTGGGTCAAATTCACTTAGTGCGGCAAGGCATAGTAGTGCATCTCTTTCGATCTCCTTCTTGGGATTTGATTCGAGGATTTCTAAAATTTTTTGTATCGATTCTTTGCTCTGACTTTTGGCGATTTCCAATGCAAATTTGCGATTTGGTCCCTGGTCGCGACGGTTTTGACTTGAGGAAAAGCGACTGATAACATCCATTAGCTAAATACCGTAATTGATTTAAATTTAAGTAATTCATGATTTCAGAATTACTATATATTGGAATTGGCATTTCGTTGGTGATCTTCGCCGGTTCATTGCGTCAGAGCCAAAACCAGCGCCCTGGTTCCTTGCTCTACTGGGGAGCCTTTTTCTTGCTTGGCATCACGACCATTGCGGCGTCAAAATACCAGTACTTGTTTATTCTGCTCCTTCCGTCAATCATCAGGATCAATACGAATTACTGGTTTGGCGCAGAAGTCAATATGAAACGCCTGGGTGGTATCATAGTACCATTCGGCGTCATGGTGATTCTCGTGGAATATACGTCTATTGGCAGCTGGCTGCTCGGCCTTTTCTTATTGTCCGAGATATTTCTGAATGTCCGGTTGATCCATAAACATTTCGTATCCAAAGGGATATCTCTCTTTTCACGTGTAGGTAGTAAGGTCAGATGGATACTGATATTTTATTGCCTGAACCTGTCACTGGTAATTTTCATATACCTGAATATGACTGATTGGTTTGATTATATCCCGGAGGCTTTCAGTGTCAATTACATTTTGGTATCCGTTCTGGGTATTTTTAAGTATGCCGGAAATCCCGACTCCTACAAGCCTCTGGTACAGGAATTGAAATATGCAAAGTCGACACTGGACGAGCGTGAAAAATACAGGATCCTGAAGGAAATCGATCGTCAGCTGAATGAAGAAAAATATCACCTGGATGCCTCAGCTTCACTGGCCGGTCTGGCCAAGCGTGTCCGTGCCAATACCCATCAGGTTTCCCAGGTTATTAATGAAGCCAAAGGATCTTCTTTCTTTGAACTGATGGCTTCATGCAGAGTGCGTGATGCACGGAAAATCCTGAGAGATCCCCAATACAGGCATTATAAGATTGAGAGAATCGCTGAGGAGGTTGGGTACCTTTCCAAGTCAGCGTTTAATACTTCTTTTAAGAAAATAACGGGTTTCACACCTTCGGAATACCGACAGGGAGACGTTCGGGATCATAAGGACGAACGCCTGGATCATAGGGAAATTACAGGAAACATGCCTACGGAAAGTACCTTCGGGTATATCAAAAATCTACTGATTATGCTTTCCAATTTCTTTAAGATCTACTTCAGAAGTTTATTGAGGAACAAAGCTTTTAGCTTCATAAACCTATTTGGACTGACAGTGGGATTGACCAGCAGCCTGCTGATCTTTGTTTTCCTACGGCATGAATTGTCTTACGATAAGTTTCATGAAAGGGCGGGTGATATTTACAGGATAGCGTGGTATTCCGGCAACCCACAGACAAGGACGCCACATCCTCTGGCTCAGGCCCTGGCCAAGGATTTTACCCAGGTTGAAAGCGCAGTTACATTGAGCCCTATATACGGTCCCGGGCTGACGCTGCAATCCATTTATGTAAGAAATCCGGAAACAAATGTTATGTTCCGTGAGCCCGATGGTTTCCTGGTTGACTCCACATTTTTTGATGTATTTGATTTTGAGTTGATCATCGGAAATGAAAAGGAGGCGCTATCCGGTGTTGGCAATATCGTTATTACCCGGACGCTGGCTGAAAAGTATTTTGGAGAGGAAAATCCTCTTGGTAAACGCATGGAGGCAGTAGAATATGATTTCAGCGGCGTAATAACCGGTGTAATGGAGGATCCTCCGCCAAACAGTCATTTTCACCCAAAATTTATGGTGTCGTATATGACCAGAAAGTCAACGGAACCAGACAATCCCTGGTTTCAGTGGGGTGATTTCGGGCACTTCAATTATGTTAAACTCCGGGAAGGGACCGATCCCAGGGAAATTGAAGACGTGATCCCGGACTGGTTAACAAATTACGTAGACTTAAGTGAAGACGATTTACTGGAGTTAAAATTGCGCAGAAGCTATTTTGCTTTGCAGTCCATCACGGATATCCATTTACATTCGAATATTCGGTGGGAGCTGGAGGCAAACAGCAATATTGTGTACATCTATATACTGGCCTCAGCCATTTTCATAATTCTTGCAATAGCAAGCATCAATTTCATCAACCTTTCTACCGCCAGAGCTCTTGAGCGTACCAAGGAGGTTGGCATCCGCAGGACGCTAGGTGCCCAGAAAGCCGGCATATCTTTTCAATTTCTTACTGAAGCTATTGCTACGTGCTTCATTGCACTGATCATCGCCTACGGATTAGCGATCCTGATTTTCCCTCAATTTGTTTCACTGACAGGGAAACCTATGGCGATTCAGGAACTTTTGAATTTAGCAACAATCGGGTTCACACTGCTAATGACGTTTTCAATTGGGGTTATCACCGGAATATACCCTGCACTCGCCGTGACGAAGATCAAACCGGCGGATATACTCAAAGGGAAGTTTTCAAGCCAGTCCAGGGGATCCGTATTTCAAAAAGGCCTCATAGCAGTCCAATTTATCTTTTCAACAGTAATGATTTTCGGGAGTGCTGTTGTCTTGGACCAAATTGAATATATGGAAGGAAAAGAGTTGGGTTTTGACGGTGAACAAACATTGGTCCTGGAACTTCATACCCCGGATGAAATAGCCAGACTGGAAGCGATCAAGAGTGAGATCACAAAAATCCCGGGTGTTCTGAAAGTAGGTGGGATATCAAACCTTCCGGGTGGTCAGTTCAATCAAAATGTTATTTTTCCGAAGGGTTATCCGGACGACCCGATAGACTGTTCGGAGTTGCGTGTAGATTTTGATGCGCTTCAGGTATTGGGACTGGAATTGGAACAGGGGAGATGGTTTGACAGGTCCATGTCACAGGATTCTGCAGGTGCAAGTTATATTGTGAATAATGCCGCAATTGAGTCCCTGAATCTGGAAAATATCTATGAAACCAAAATAATGTGGAATGAAGAACGGGCAGTCAGGGAGGGAAACATTGTCGGGGTATTGAAAGATTTTCATTACAAGTCTCTGCATGAAAGCATCCAACCGGTTGTGATAAATGTCAATCCCTCTTCAGTTAACTATGTGTTGGTAAAGTTTGATGGACAAAATTCGCCGCGCGTCATCCAGGCGATAGCTGATGTTCACGGTCAGTTTGATGCGGAGTTTGGTCTGGACTTTTTCTTCCTCGATAGCCGGATTGATGCCTTGTATAATGCCGAAAGGAAAGCCTTCGCGATATTCAATTTGTTCACTTTTATTGCGATTGCGCTTGCAGCATTGGGATTGCTGGGCCTGGCATACCTGATCATTACCCAGCGCACACGTGAAATCGGAATAAGAAAGGTTATGGGCGCACGGGTCTCCGACATTCTGTGGATGGAAAACAAGTCGTTTTTAAAGGTAATCACGATTTCGCTCGTCATTGGACTCCCGGTATCGTACATCCTTATGCAACGATGGATGGAGGCATTTGCGTACAGGGCGCCCTTTAGTGTGATGCCATTTATGATGACTGTATCAATATTGGCCGTGGTGGCTGTTGCCAGTGTGACTTTTGCCGTTTTGCGGACCTTGTTGAAGAATCCAAGCGTGGCACTCAGATACGAGTAGCCTTACCTTGCTATGTTGAGTATCAAATAAGATTTGCTTCAAAAGACCAATCTCGCAATGAGATTGGTCTTTGGATTTACAATCCAAGGGGTACGGAAACCTCGGTCTGATCCCAGGCCAGGGTCAGTCCTTTCACCTGACCTATGGTGATGGTGAATTGCTCCACTACTTCGGGTAGGTAAGTGACGGGAGCTTCGACTACCAGAATGTCGAATTCACGTTCAAATGGCGAAGTTCCGTCAAAGTTCAATCCCCAGCCATATTCTTTGGTATTCCATATTACCTGCCACGTATCCGCACCGGGAATAGTGTAGAAAGTATATTTTCCTGCTGGTAAGGTCTTCCCGTCTATTGACAGGTCTCTTGAAGTTTCAAAAACCGTAGCTTCATTGGCGCCTGTACGCCAGATTTCACCATATGGTTCAAGCCCACCAAAGATCTCACGTCCCTTTTTGTAGGGCCTGCAATAGTTTACGGTAATTTCGACATTTCCATCATCGTATGTTGCTGTTGCTTCCGGACTATGAGACTTGGTCTGCATACGAAGAAGCTGAAGACCGATGAATATGACGATCAAAACGCCAACAACGATAAGGGACCACTTATAATACTTCTTCATTAGCGTGATTAAGTTAATTATGTAAAAATAGCCATTAGGGGTCAAAAAAGTTCGAGCTGAGCAGGGAGCAACTGAAAGCTCATCCTGTGATGAGGTGTTACTCCGTTTGATCTGATCCCGTCTCTGTGCTTTATCGTGGGGTAACCTACATTGGTCTCCCAACCATAATCGGGAAACTCCAGGGCAAGTTGCCGCATCAGGTCATCCCTGTAAGTTTTGGCTAGTACGGAAGCAGCAGCAATAGCGTAATATTTCGAATCCCCCTTAACAATACACTCGTAAGGTGTGTCATCGTGAGCTTTGTATCTGTTTCCATCGATCAAAAGGAGTTCCGGTTTGATCTTGAGATTATCCAACGCACGATGCATAGCCAGGTAAGATGCATTTAAAATGTTGATCTCATCTATTTCACCTGGCGAGGCTACTCCGACCCCATAAGCGAGGGATCTTTTCACAATTGTTTTCCTGAGTTTCAGCCTTTCCGGTTCGGTTAATTGCTTGCTGTCATTCAGGGTCCTGTGACGAAACGTTTTGGGGAGAATTACCGCTGCTGCCACTACAGGCCCCGCCAGACATCCTCTTCCGGCTTCATCACAACCCGCTTCAACTTTGTCTTTATTAAAAAAGGACAGCAGCATGATCAAAAGTAAAAAAATAATTCCCAATCTACAGTGTACGGAAATGAACGATTTAACCGGACGATTCATGTGGGCCGGGAAGTTTTATGTGGAATAACCCACAGGTAACCAATCACTTATAAATATTGGCATGGGAATTATTAGTTTATTATCGTGGCATTTGGGAAACCTTTTCAATGAAAATGTTTCCTTAAGTCAAAGTCAAAAAACTCAGGATTTCAACATGAAGAAAACAATAGCCATCTGGACGGTTTTATTTATCTCCATCATTCCGGTGCGTGCCCAGGAGCTTTTACAGACAGTCAAAGGGAGAATTGTGGATCAGCAGTCAAAATCCCCGATTATCGGAGCAACCATTTTGATTCAGAACTCGGACCCCGTATTAGGGAGCATCAGTGATGTGGAAGGATACTTTAAGGTTGCCAATGTGCCTGTCGGCAGACACTCATTGCAGATATCTTCCGTAGGATATGAAAACAGGTATGTACCTGAGTTGTTGGTTGGCTCAGGCAAGGAGGTAGTACTGGAAATTGAGCTGATAGAAGCGCTGGTTCAAATGGATGAGATAGTCATCGTAGCTGACCAGCAGGAGAAAGGCCAGCCTATTAATGAACTTGCCACTGTAAGTGCTATTTCCTTGAGTGTGGAAGAGACAAGCCGCTATGCAGCGACATTTCAAGATCCTGCGAGGGCAGCACTTACTTATGCGGGGGTTTCTACAGGTGGTGATGACCTGCTTAATGAGATTGTCATAAGAGGGAATTCACCTAAGGGTTTACTGTGGAGACTGGAAGGCGTGGAAGTCCCTAATCCTAATCATTTTGCAAATATCGGGTCATCCGCGGGAGGCGTCAGTATGCTAAGTTCCAGTGTGTTGAGTAATTCGGACTTTTTCACCGGTGCTTTCACCTCCCAATATGGAAATGCTGCTTCAGGCATTTTTGATCTAAACCTTAGAAAGGGAAATTTTGAAAAACATGAACATGCTTTTCAGGCCGGAATACTGGGGGTAGCAGCTGCCTCTGAGGGACCATTAAACCGGGATACACGATCCTCCTATGTTGCCAACTATCGCTACGCGACCCTGGCATTATTTGATGATCTCGGAGTAGAAATTCTGGGATCCCAGGAAGACGTCTCTTTTCAGGATCTGTCATTCAAAATACACATCCCCACTGAAAAATTGGGGTCATTTTCGGTATGGGGACTGGGAGGCCAGAACACCTACGGTTACAAGCCGGCCCCGGAAATAGGCGATTGGTGGCATGAAAAGAATACTCATTGGATGGGAGCGGCCGGAATATCCCATATAACATATTTCGGGGAAAATACTTTCGTGGAGTCCATTGTTTCCGGATCAGGTTTTAACATTGATAATGTAATTGACAGTCTATACATTCAATTGAGGGAACGTGAGGATTTTTATGAATCTGCCTTGAGGTTCTCATCATATATTAACCACAAGTTCAATGCAAAAAACACATTGAGGATTGGCGGAATTGTGAACAGAATTGGATTTGATATTGAGTCTGAGCTTATAAACGACATGGGAGAACTGGGTACTTTTATAGATGAAAAAGGTAATACTGAAGTTATCCAGGGATATTCCAACTGGCAGTACAGGGCTTCCGATCGCTTAAGCCTGAACTCCGGGTTCCACATGACATATTTCGGGCTGAACAAAGACTTTTATGTTGAACCCAGATTTGGATTTCGTTGGAGAGCGGGGGGAGGACACCAGTTTACAGGGGGAGCCGGACTGCATAGCAGGATGGAAACGCTGGCATTGTATATGGCCAGGCAGGAAGCAGAAGACGGTAGTCTTGTGTACAACAATAAGGACCTCGGTTTCACAAAAGCTGCCCACGCAGTACTTGGTTATGAACGGATGTTCCGGACTGACATGAGATTTAAGACGGAGGTATACTACCAGCACCTGTATGATGTTCCCATTTGGGGGAATGACACCACTTCCGATGCATATCTTCAGAGCTTTTCGGTCCTGAATACTTACGAGGGGTACACTGACGAAGAATTGAAAAATGACGGCACAGGCACAAATTATGGCATTGAGTTTACGCTGGAGAAATTCTTTACCAACAGCTATTATTTCATGACAACAGCCTCCCTATATGAGTCAAAGTACAAAGGAGTGGACGGAATAGAGCGGGATACAAGATTCAATGGGAACTACATTTTTAATGTAATAGGCGGGAAAGAATTCAAGGTGGGAAAAAACGGCAATAATCTGCTAAGCGTGAATGGAAGAGGAATACTGGCCGGTGGCAAACGACAGGCCCCGATACTGGTAGACGAATCCAGGGAAATGGGCTACACCGTCGAGGACTATGACCGGAATTTTGAATTGCAGTTAGATCAGTATTGGCGAATAGATATAGGCATCAATTACCGGATCAACAAACCAAACCATGCATCTGTAGTTTCATTGAACGTCCAGAATGTTACAGGCAGGGCCAATGAATACGGGCGATGGTTCAGTACCGCAAGTGACAGGATAGTTACTGACACACAGATCGGAATGTTTCCCAACCTGAGCTATCGCATTGAGTTCTAGGGAAGCACTCTTAGTTTGTAACTATTTTTTTGGTGACCGCCCCTTCCTGACTTTCCAGTCGCAAAAGATATACGCCTCTTTTTAATCCGGCGTTGTGAATTTCGACGGATCCGGTACCCCTGGTCAGCTTATATCTCCGAAGTACTTTGCCATCAATGCTCAATAAGGTGAGTTTGCCGCTTGATCGGAGAGAATAATTGACTGTGGACGTGGACGTGATGGGGTTCGGGTAAATGTTAAAAGTACCCTCAAACCTGTTTTCCACCGAAAGCACCTGATTTTGGATCTTAACATCGTCAATGGCCCATCCCCATCCCACGGTAAACGGATCCGAGAATAGTCGAAACCGGATCAATATGGTATCACCTACTGCGAATGAGTCAGTCAGACTGACCGTATGTTCGACATACATACTTTCGTTGCCCGCATTTTCTCCGATGTAGGCCGTTTTCCAATGTTCATTAAACGAAGCATCGTACCCGGGAGCCAGCGGGATCCATTCTTCACCATCCTTGCTACCCTCGACAACAACGTAATCATAAAATTCTTCATCCCCGAACACTGTCCCGTCTTCACCTGTTTCAATTATGGCCACGTCTTTGTAGCTCATGGTAGCTTCATCATGGCTTATGATAATCGGAGTTCTCAAAACTGTCATGAAGTTTGAAGCTTCGCCATATGGATGTTCGGAATGAAGGGAGGCCGTACTGAATCCATTCCCTTTAAAGAATTTCATGCCGTCGATCACAAAGTCGTTGATTTTGTTGAAATCGGTCTGGAATGAAGTACTGGGGTCATCCGGATCGAAGTAAATTGTATTCCTTTCCTCGGATTTGAAGACCTGGCCACTCAGATAGCTGAACACCCGTGAATTTAATACTTCATTTTTACCCAGGTTATCGGTAATATAAGTCGTTGCCCCTACTTCATTATTATCTACTGAAAGTACAACTTCATCACCTACATAAACCACAGTTGAGTCAAAGATCTCATCGTATGTAATCTGAAATCTCGTTTCCCCGGTTGGGGTAATTACCACTTTGTCAATTGACGGTGCAAAAATAATGTCTCTTTCAACCTCCGGCATGGTAACGGTCCAGATCCCCCGTCCATATGTGGCAATGACTACCTGGTCATCCTGGATCTTAAAATCGTATACGTTTACCGGGGGCAGATCGCATTCCAGGAAATTCCAGGATTGCCCGCCATCCAGTGATTCGATAATGCCAATTTCAGAACCTACCCAAAGTCTTTCGTTGTCATTTGGAAAGACAAGTATAGAGTTAATGGCGACATCAGGGAATCCCCGACTGCTCGATGCATTCCCTTCAAAGCCTGAAATGTCTTCCCAACTTTGACCCAGGTCCATAGTTTTCAGAACCTTTGGGCGACCTGCAAAAGAGAAAAGGGCATACGCCGTATTCGGGTCGACAGGATCCGGCTTAAATCCCGAGCACACTCCCAGGGTAGTTCCTGAATAGTTATTTACAGGAGAAAAAGTCCTGGCGCCATCTGTTGACACATACAATCTTTCGGATTCGCTTAATCCCCCACCGGCCCAGATGATGTCCGTATCAGCGTCTGAGACTTCTACATCCATCGAATTGCGGAATACCCAATAGTCTGATTGCAGGGGTGTTACTTCCCATCTTTCAGCTTTGAAAGAAGACCATACCCCGGTTCGTCCAATGGTATATATCCTTTCGGGGCGAAGTTTACTATTCGCCAGCCTTGAGATGAATGGAGCATTTCCGGATCCAACATCTTGCAGGGCACTCGTAGCTCCAAACCAGGTTTCACCTCCATCTGATGTTCGTAACAGTTGATTGAATTGAATTGATCCGATCATTTCATCGATATTGCGGTTGTTCCAGATCGCCTCAAATCCATCACCGCCAAAAGCAAATTGATAAGCTGTCGTTGGATTTCCCTCCTCACCAAAAGGCACAAACCAGGTTGAATTATCCTGCATGCCTCCGATATAACGATCTTCACCCGGTGCCTTATCCGCGCCGTAGAACTGTGTGGTGTTAAACCCAAATCCCGCATATTCAAAATCATCATCACTGATTCCGGGAGCAGTTGAAACCTTGCTCACATAAACCCCTCCGTCATTGGCGACCAGAAGACGGAATGTCTGGGATTCTTCATCCTCAATAATTGGAATTATATTATGCTGGTCCGGGTGAAGACCTTCCTGGTTAATGGTCTGGGTAGCTGTAAATGTATTCTGCTCATCAAATTCTTCATAAGCATCAGAGAGATTGGTTGTCTCTCGGAACCTGGTTTCAGCGATGAACCTGGAGATATCCAGCGAGGATTGCGGGAGGTTATCCGGATCAAACTGACTCCCTTCCTGAAGGACCGGCCAGATAAAATACAACCGGTCAGTGGCCTGACCACCAGTTCTGGCTATCGCGGCATCCGCAGTGTCAGCGTAAGCACGAAAATGCACAAAAAGATACTCTCTTGAATGTATCGATGGATCCGTTCCCTGATCCGTTTCCTGCTCAATCAAATTCCAATTGCCGTCTTCCTGCTGGTCTCTGAATGACACCATCAACTGCCGGTCGTTTGAGACGTCCCAAACCTGGAACGGTACTTCTACATAATCCGCATATTCGTAATCTTCATCAGGAACGCCGGATCCTCTTTTGTCTACAGTGAACCTGTGTGCCAGCTGGCTTCCCTGCCCGAAGCGCACCTCAACGGATACCAGGCTGTCAGCATTTTCATCCACTTCCAGTTTTCCTCCATAGTGAGTTGCTCCGAAGTTGACAAGGTCCATAAATGTGCCGCTGCCATTTTCGTTCACCTCCACTGAGGCAAGTTCCACACTTCCTTCTTTCAACTCAAACTGCCACAGGTTTACACCGCCCACATAAACTATATCCTGGTCAAAAGGATGAGCTGTTATGATGTTATCATACCATCCCTGACCCCCGAGAAAATTCACATTAGGCCCACTGTTTATCTCTGACATCAGGTTCCAGACTTCTCCACCATTAAGGCTCACGTATAAATCGGAGCCGGTACCGGTTTCAAAACCCTCAACCGACGCCCAAAGCCTGTCGGGATCCACCGGTGAGATCGCAATCTCGACTCGGCCACCGGGCCTTAGACCGGTACTTGAATTCAACCAGGTTTCACCTGCATCCGTTGATTTCAAAACTCCTGAACCCAGGGAGGCAGCATACTGAATGTTGAAATCAGACGGGTCATGATCCAAATCATCTAATCGTTTTCCCGATGCTTCATATTTCCTGTCCCAGGATAGTCCTCCGTCAGTAGTTTTGTAAATAGCAGTTTGTGATCCGCCCACCCATAAGGAATTTCGCGAGGTCAGTATCACGGTATTCTCATCCCCCGGATCAACGATGATACGGCTGATGTTCCGCATATCCGGGTATACTTCAGGATTAGCGATCTGAAACCACGTTTCTCCTTTATCAACAGACTTGAAAAGCCCTGCTCCGTCAATATCATTTGTGAAATGTTCTCCGGTCCCCGCGTAAATGACATTTGTATTGGCAGGTGATATGGCTAAAGTGTTGGTACCCAGATTTGGAAAGTCATCGGACATATTTTCCCATGTTTTACCCCCATCCGTTGTTTTCCATATACCTCCGGATGCGGATCCTGCGAACCATGTATTACTGGTAGGATCATCAGGATCAACAATCAGTGCTCTTGTCCGGCCAGCTATATTGCCCGGTCCACGCTCGATAAAAGTCAGGTCACTGGCAACCCGTGCGCTTGTGGACCTGGATCTGGCCTTTTGGTATTCCCGGTATACCTGGTTATCGGAGTATTCGGGAAATTCCCTGTCAGCGGGAGTCCTTAATTCACGCTGAATTAATGCGTGCATTTCAGGGGCATCCATTTTTGCGTGCCCTGCAAGCCTCTTATTTCTCTTTTCACTGTAAAAGTCCTCGATAGTGATGTGCTTGTTATTTGTGATAACTGGCGCTTTGTGGTTTTCAGTATCGATGAGGGCGACTAAAACAGCCAGTACCACCAGTAGAATGGTTCTTTTCATCATTTCAGCGGTTCTTTAGGGTTACAGATTTGCTTCTATTCTTCTCTTCTTGATTATGTCGTAATAGTACGATGATTGCTTACCGATTCCGGTCTTATTTTCTATAACTCCTGGATATTCCTTAATAAGTAATTGCGTCTCTTTGTACCATGTCACTTCACCCTCCAGCCTGGTGATGTCTACGACCAGTTCCCCAGTGTTTGGCTCGATTATGATAAAGGTAGTCTGTCTGGGTCCCGGCACTTTTGATTCTACTATACAAAGTACGTATGTATTTTCCTCATTCTCAACACATTTGGACCTGTTTTCCAACGTGTTATCAGCAATTGTCTGATAGTCAATCTGTTCGGATTTTGCGGTTTGCCTGCCTGATTTGCAACTCAGACCTGAAGCGGACAGCATAATCAGGACAAAGTAGAAGAGGGTATGTTGTTTCATTTAAGCCTGGAAATATAATTGATATTTACATTTGAGCAAATATTAAAAGCAGCCTGTGAAATGATTTATAAAGATCAACGAAATACAATTCTTTCACTACTAACGAAATCCATGCTGGTAGTCGTATGGACCATTATTTCAATAACATCCGGTAGTGCCCAGGACAAATGGAAACAGTTTGGCGATTACTGGTATGCGGGAGTGGCAGAATTGTCAAGTTACGAGTTAAAACAGCACAGGTATGGAGAGATACATGAAGGTCATGCAGTCCTGATCTTTGTGACAGAACCATTTTCCCGCTCCAGGCATGTCAAACTCGATAATTCGGAAGATGCGGGAAGTGATGAAGTAACAGTGCTGAAGTTGAATCTTACCAAGAAATTTCTAACAGGGATCTACCCATACTCCATGATGATGTCCTCATTTGTTCCGGTCTCATATGACAAATATCCCGATGTTCTGAAAGTGACAGCCGGTTCGCAGGAGTGGTGCGGTCAGACTTTTACGCAGCTGAACCTTGATGACGATGAATATGAGATAAGAGGGTTTTCGTATTTTGAGTCGGAAGGGGACTTTCAGAATGAAATTGACAATGAATGGCTTGAGGATGAATTGTGGCAGAGAATACGTATCGATCCGGATAATCTTCCGACAGGAAGCATAAAAATCCTTCCCGGAACGTTGTATCAACGATTGAGCCATAAACCTTTCAAACTTGTTACAGCAATGGCGTCTCTCAAACTGACATCGGAAAGTTCATTTTCCGATACTGTGCACAAGACCTATCAAATAATACATGACGGCAGGATATTATCCATTCACTTTAAAAGATCATTTCCTTACGAAATTTTAGGGTGGGAGGAGATCTACGATGGCAAAACGACTGTCGCCAGAAAAATAAAATCCATCAGGGAACCTTATTGGGTACAGAATAAAAACGAATACAGGCATCTTCGTCAGGAACTTGGCCTGAAAGCGAATTGATCAGGGGATTTTCGGATCATCATACAGGATGAAAAACGACTGGAAACTTATTCGGAGCAGGGAAATATTTGACAATCCCTGGATCACAGTAAAGGAAGATGAGGTGATCAATCCGGGAGGAGGAACAAGTCAGTACGGACATGTTCATTTCAAAAACTACGCCCTGGGGATAATACCTCTGGACACAAACTTAAACACCTGGCTGGTGGGGCAGTGGAGGTATACGCTGAACGAATACTCCTGGGAAATCCCTATGGGAGGAGGTTCTTTGGAAATGGATCGACTGGACTCCGCAAAGCGTGAGTTGAGAGAAGAAACGGGTCTTCGGGCGGGAAAATGGACTGAATTACTCAAAGTCCATACATCCAACTCTGTTACAAATGAAATTGGATTTGTGTTTCTGGCGGAAGAATTATCAATGGGTGAGACAGCCTTTGAAGAAACCGAAAAGCTGGAAATCAGAAAAGTGCCGTTAGTCGATGCATTAGAAATGTGCGATTCCGGGGAAATTACGGATGGTTTGAGTCTGGCCGGTCTCTTCCATTTAAGCCGGATTCTGAAGCTGTAGCCGCAAGACTGGTTTCCGGGTGAAACCTTGTCTTATCTTCTCATAGGTTGTCACCTGCGCTATCTGCATGTCACAGCAAATTTCTATCAACGTACAACAGGGTCACTCCGGTCTTCCAGGCCCTGAAACCGGCTAAAATTTCAAGTGTATTCTTGGCCA
Organism: Cyclobacteriaceae bacterium; assembly: GCA_028278225.1. Taxonomy (GTDB): domain Bacteria; phylum Bacteroidota; class Bacteroidia; order Cytophagales; family Cyclobacteriaceae; genus JANQEU01. The sequence goes on along the minus strand of JANQEU010000088.1, from coordinate 62,563 downwards.
GGCTACATTTACTTGTCGACATTTGCATCCTTTGTCCTGAAGACAACGTGACAGGATGACCATAAAAGAACATTTTCGTAAAAACATTTCATTAGCCTATCCGGTGATGATCGGGCAATTGGGCCATATCATGGTTTCTGTGGCGGACACTGCCATGGTGGGACAGGTTGGTGTGATCCCTCTGGCGGGGATCACATTTGCAGGTACGATCTATCATCTTTTGCTGCTTTTCGGGATTGGATTCAGTTATGCATTAACCCCTCTGATAGCCGCAACTCCACCGGATGACAAAAAAAGCCTCTTGACTTATTTGCAAAATGCATCACTGATTAACATTATCCTTGGACTATTGCTGTTTGCGCTGGCGCTGGTAGTATTGCCCTTTATGGATCGGTTCGGGCAGGATCCCCAGGTGGTTGAAGCTGCGCGAACTTATATGGCCATTGCCTGCGCATCATTGGTTCCCCTGATGCTGTTTCAAACATTTAGGCAATATGCCGAAGGACAATCCGACACATTCAGACCAATGATGGTTTCGGTCATCGCCAACCTCGTAAATGTGGCATTGAACTACCTCCTGATATTTGGGAAATTCGGGTTTCCGGAACTTGGCCTGGCCGGCGCAGCTTATGCTACACTGATCGCACGCATTGTCATGGCCCTGTTGATGATGACCGTGACATATGCCAAATGGAAGGGGCTCTCGATTCATTTTGAATGGAAGCATATCAAGACAATGATCAGGATCGGTATGCCATCCGGAATGCAATATGTGTTTGAGGTCGGAGCATTTGCGATGGCAGCCATCATGGTTGGGTGGATCGGACCTGAAGCTCTTGCTGCTCACCAGATTGCGCTGAATTTATCGGCCATCACCTACATGGCAGCAACAGGGATTGCTGCTGCGTCAACCATTCGGATAGGTAATCAGATGGGGTTGAAGGATTTGCGGAATCTAAAAGTGGCAGGATATAGCTGTTTTGCATTGGTAGCGGTTTTTATGGGTTTCTGCGGAGTGATGTTCATCATTTTCAGAAACACGCTTACTTCTTTATACATTGATGATCCGTTTGTGCAGGGGTTGGCTGCTTCTCTGCTGATCATTGCTGCAGGATTCCAGATCTCGGACGGACTTCAGGCAGTGGGATTGGGAGTATTGCGCGGATTGACAGATGTGAAGGTGCCTACACTGGTCACTTTCGTTACCTACTGGATAATCGCAATTCCCAGCTCTTACCTTCTGGGATTTACACTTGAGTTGGGCGTAAAGGGAGTCTGGTATGCACTACTCGGGGGGCTTACCATTGCGGCTATTGCACACATATCAAGATTCAGGAACAAACTGTCGCAGCTTACCTTTTAAGGTTTCAAAAACTGGCAGATTTTGAAACATTCTATTGAAACTGCAGGATTACGAATTTAGTCGACAGTAATTTTGTCGATCGCGGAGAGAATTGAGTTTTTATCCTGGTTCCATTCGATCTTCCTGTTTTGAAATTCTATGCCAATAGTCGTGTTGTCAGCAGGCATTTGAATCAAATTGCCCACTGAATCAATTTCCCAGTCATCCGAAAAATACCCGGCTCTATCCAGAAGGGAATATTGTATTCCGTCTTTTCGGCTGAGAATGGCGTTGACCCTGGGAATTACTGTTTTCTCTTCATCAAACTCATTGTAGGCTAACATCAGTTCGCCCTTAAGTTCGGAAAATGTAGGGTCGGGGTTCTTTCCTTTAAAAAGCATCAGGGGATATGCCACCCTTTGACTCCACGCAATTTCATTATGGGTGGCATTGTTATGCTCATAATACCAGAGATCTTCACCATAAGTGAGCCCTTTGTCCATGAGGACAGATGTAAGCTCAATACATATTGGGTTCCACTCCTTTGATCCCTGATCAATCCAGGTCTTTACATTTGGGAGGGAGTCGTAAGTCTTAATATCTATAACGACCGCACCCCTTCTTACCCATACGGAGGGTGATAGTGCTCCGATAAATGAGATCTTGTCTGCATTGTCCATTCCTAACCACAGGGCATTCAGCCCACCTAATGACGATCCGAATATGGCCCTGTCCTCCCTGCTACTACTCACATTATAGTTTTCTTCAACATATTTGAAAACATCGTAGACAATAAAGTCTTCAAACATGATGTGAAGTGCTCCGTTCCAGGTTTCCATTCCCATCATTTCCATCAATCCCTCGTCGTTGTAGGGGGTGTATTCCTCAGCTCTTTGAGGAGAATTGTAAATACCAACTATGACTACCGGTTCAATTTTGTCCAGAGCTATCAGGCTGTCCATTATTTCGTCCAATCTCCATTCAGCCAAATAAGCTGTGGCAGTATCAAAGAGATTCTGACCATCGTGGAAATACGCCACCGGATAGCTGTTTGACTTATCATAGCCCGGAGGTAAATAGATCTGAAGTTCCCGGCCACCAACCTCATCAAATACAACTTCTCCATTGGAATTTGTCATTTTCTGCGGCGAACTGCATTGAAAAAAACTAACGGAACACAGGATAAGGAATTGAAATCTGGACATGATGGGGAATGCTTAGGTATATTCAAAAGTAACCACTGGAAATTAATCTTCATACCAAATCCGCGGTCAATCAAAAAGCAGCTTACATTTGCCGGCGACCAAGTGGTAAAATGAACAATCGTAAAGCGGCCTTAGGATTCATATTTGTGACGGTATTGATAGATATCACCGGCCTGGGGATCATCATACCGGTTTTGCCAAAGCTCATTACTGAACTAACGGGAGGTACGATCAGCGAAGCTTCAAAGTGGGGCGGGATTCTGCTTTTCGTTTATGCTTTCATGCAATTTTTATTTGCGCCTGTACTCGGCGGATTAAGCGATAAATTCGGGAGAAGATCCATACTTCTGATATCTTTATTTGGGCTCGGTATCGATTACCTCGTACTGGCTTTTGCCCAGGATCTATGGTGGCTTTTTGTCGGAAGGTTGATTGCGGGAATCGGTGGTGCCAGTTACACAACGGCTTCGGCGTACATAGCAGACATTTCTACGCCGGAGAAGAGGGCCCAAAATTTCGGAATGATCGGAGCTGCGTTCGGACTGGGATTCATCGTGGGTCCTGTAGTAGGAGGGCTTTTGGGCGAGTTGGGGTCAAGGATCCCTTTCTTTGCAGCGGCAGGGTTGACGCTTTTAAATTTCCTGTATGGGTTATTTGTTGTCCCCGAATCGTTACCAAGGGAAAACAGGAGACCTTTTTCATGGAAACGGGCAAATCCTGTGGGCACATTATTGCAGCTCAAAAGCTATCCGGTGATCCTTGGCCTGATCTCATGCTTATTTTTGGTTTATCTGGCAGCACATGCTACGCAAAGTACGTGGGCATACTTTACGATCGAACGTTATGATTGGACCGAGGCACAGGTTGGATATTCCCTGGGATTTGTTGGTTTTATGATTGCCCTGGTGCAGGGTGGGATCATAAGGCCGGTTGTCAAGTCTATCGGCCAGATTAATGCGGTGTATGCGGGATTGGTATTCAATGCCCTGGGATTGTTTATGATTGCTTTTGCCAATCAGGGTTGGATGATCTACGCGATTATGGTGCCATATGCCTTCGGAGGCCTTGCCGGACCTTCCCTTCAGGGAATAATGACCGGCCAGGTGGACTCCAGTGAGCAGGGAGAACTTCAGGGTGGTTTGACCAGCCTGGTGAGCGTTACCTCAATCATCGGACCACCGTTGATGACATTCATTTTTGCGTATTATACAAACCTGGAAAATGAGCTGTACTTACCCGGAGCGCCATTTATCCTTGGGGGTATTTTGGCTACAATTTCGATATTGCTGGCATATCGATCATTATCCAAGCTTCACTGATCGGAGAACAAAAAATACCCAAAATGTGGTATTTTATGGTGTCTCTATCCTATGTACTTTTACTCCGGTTTCAACCAAATAGGCCTTTCCAAAACAACGAAGAGCCATCCGCCAACAGGCGGATGTCTCTTTTTTTGTTCCTGATCAGACTGAATCCCGATTTGCAGATGGAAAGAGGGATCTACGCTTTTTTTCTTTTCATTCCGTCCATTGAGAAATCGCCGGATCCAAAGATCAAATAGACAAATAGTAATACCAGTACTACAATGGAAACAACGAGCTCAGTGGTAGTATCCCACACAATCAGTCTGCTTGAACTATTCAATAAGACCAGGGCTCCCAGAACCAGGGGTATTTGCGCCAAAGCCATTACCCGGGTTCTGAAACCCAGAGTGATGAAAATTCCCCCTACCAGATGAATAAAAGTCACCAAATGGAACAGCATAATGTCGACCATTGGGTTCATCCCTTCATAAGGCAGTGTCTGAAACTGGCCCATATTAAACATGTAATAAAGGCCTTTGTAAGCTATGAATACACCTAAGGCCATTCGAAGAAAACACAACCACTTTGGATAGCCAGCGGTGACCCACGGCTTACGCTGTGTAAGTGCAAGTTTCATGGCCACATTGTTTGATTCTGACTTTATTTAGTCAAATTTTCACCGAATTCCTATGACCATATTAAGGTAGCTGGTTGACAAAAATCAATAGGAAATGTGTACCAGGCTATTCCGAAGTAAAAGTTTTGTTATCGATCCCGATGCCCTTGATTGTAATTTTTACCCAGGATTTGGGTATTTCAACCTGCCGCTGGATGATGCCTTCATTAGTGATTTCCAATCCTCCGTACCCTGCAAGGATTGCCTGCAGCATGCCACCCGCCCCGGTAGCAAAGTATGGATTTGTGCCTCCGGCCATTTCTGAGATCACTCCAAAAGGGAGAACTAAATTTGGCTGGTAGCTTTGCCGGAAATACTTATACGATTTTTCTGCTTCTCCGACCCAGTTATAAAGAATTGATAATATGGAAAACCCCATTGCCGGACCGCCTTTGTCATACCTGCTTTCGTAGTAGTCAATATCACGCTTGATTTTTTCCGGTTCCCTGATGAGTTCAAGCGGGTAAGAAAGCAAATTGACATCTGCCTGTTTGATGGTTTCTCCGTTGTAAGTTGCATGTTCCCTCGTCACCCCGTCCTTAAATTTCAATATCGGGATTTTTTCAGCCGTCGTCGCCCAAAGAGGGTCAGGTTTGACACCTAATGTTACCGCCGCTTCCGTTGCGTAACCTAAAACGACCTTTGCAATGGCATTTGTAAACGCATTATCGTCTACTCCTTCCGCATATTCATCGGCACCGACGACATTTCTGATGTGTAACTGTCCATCTGTCCCTTTTTCAACACGGCTGACCCAGAAATCGGCGACTTCTTTTAACACCGGATACCCCCTTTCAGATAACCATTGTCTGTCTTTTGTTACCTGGTAGTATTTCCAGAATGCCCATCCCACATCACCGGTAATGTGATGCTCAAAAGGACCGGTCAATGCCCAAATGGGGGTGGCCTCCTGTCCGGCATCATCCGATTCCCAGGGGAACATGGCACCTTTATACCCATGACTGAAGGCGTTTGCTTTTGCGGCTTCTAATCTTTCGAATCGATATTCAAGGAGGGACTTTGCAATGTCGGGATGAAAAAGCAGTAACGGGGGATACATCCATAATTCCGTATCCCAGAAGACATGTCCGTTGTACCCAAGACCAGATAGCCCCATAGGAGACATGCTATAAGATGTACCGACCCTGGCAAATGAATAGAGATGATACAGTGCAAATCTGACATCTTTTTGTATTTCCGCATTGCCATCGATGATGATATCTCCTTTCCATAGATCATCCCATTCGGCATTGTGGCGTTTGATATTGCGCTCTTTTCCTTCGAGATAGGCATAAAGCGTGAGTCGTTCAGCTTCATTTCGCGGATCAGAAAAGTTTTCGGAAGTACATACTGTTCCGAAAATGGTGAAATTAAACGATTCGCCTCTCGCAAGTTTTTTGCTGAATTTGAGCCTGTGATTGTCATAATTTCTTTCCTCATGTATCAGTGACAAATGTTCTCCTTCCTCAAAAAGTATTGCAGAGGAAGCGGCCACCTTAAGTTTCCCGGTTGGACTCAATGCTGTTGAGGTCATTAACGGAACCCTGGTATGGCCCGGCACATCTATCACGGCATAGTGGTTTAAGACATCTCGCAGGATCTCAGGCGCCTCCATGATACTTGCCGGGGATATATCAATGTCTGCCTTAGCATCAATTTTTACCTCAACCATGGAAGTAAAAGGCAAATGGCGTAGCGACCTTATTTTATATTCTACGGAAAGCTTCTCATACTCAACATGGGAAATAAATGTTCCATACCGGAAATTTATCGTTTGTGATTTTTCTCTGATACTCCCTGCGCTGAACATTTCCGCATACTCATTCTTTCCTTCTTCTGTAAATTCCGGATTTACAAATTCTATATCTGCGAAGTTGAACACCCTCATTATGTTAGAAACCCGTCCTCTTCCATAGGTATCAAATGCCCCATTGAGCACAACATCCTCGATTCTGAATGGTTCAGGGGAGGAGATCAGCCCAACCATACCGTTAGCGACGGTAACACCGAAATAGCTGCCGGGATCAATTTGGGTGGTAGTTATTTCCCAATCCTGTTGATTGATTTGAGCACTACTAACCAATACCAGGAGGACACATAGCTTTAATAAGGAGATCCGTTTCATAAAAGAGTCAGTTTTTATCATCAAAAAACATAGAATAGAATTTTATCCGCTACATTCAGCGGCTTCTTTCCTGCATATTTCGTACTAATTTAGCAGTGACCGCATCAGGCAAAAGCCCAAATGTCACTGACAACAGTTTATTGGTAAACCCATGCACTGCGACAATCCTGCCATCGAGCAGGGACCTGTACCCAAACCGGGCAACTTCTTCAGGCGTGGCAAGTTTTCTGCCTTTAACCAGTTTTGACCCTTCCAGTTCCGCAGCAACCTGAAATCCCGTGGCTGTCGGCCCGGGGCAGAGTGCGCTTACTTTCACACCAAAGTCAGCCCATTCATTGGCAATGCCTTCGGTGAAGGCAAGAACATAATGCTTTGTTGCATAATACACGGACATCAGGGGTCCGGGAAAGAACGCTGCTGTCGATGCTACATTCATGATATGGCCATATCGCCTTGAAATCATTTTTCTACCGAAGAGTTTAGTGAGTTGCGTTAATGCCAGCATATTGAGATTGATCATCATTTCTTCCTTCTCCCAGTTAGTTTCATGAAAATAACCATAGTCTCCGAAGCCGGCGCAATTCATCAAAAAATCCACTTCAATACCCCTATCACTCACATCGTGATAAATCTCCTCGGCAGCATCAGGTATTGATAGATCTTTGGGGAGGATCTCCACGGACACACCATACTTACTTTCCAGGTTTTCCCTGATGGCCTTCAGTTTAGTGGTGCTTCTGGCTACCAGAATAAGATCCCCACCGTTTTCCGCGTGGATTTTTGCAATTTCCAACCCGATCCCGCCTGAACTGCCGGTCACCAGCGCTGTGTGTTTCATTGTTTTTGTTTTGATTGAATGTTCATTTAGTTTTTATAATTCATAGCTAATTCGCCAAACCTCTCCAGGAAACTCCGATTGATTTATAAAGTTTGGATGAGTCAATTGATAGCTCTCCCCGGATGTGGCTTTTGGCGACGGCAGATATTGATCCGTACAAAATACTCATCATCAGTTGGGATTCCATTTTCCTGAATATTTCTTCATCCAGGCCTCTTTCAATAAATTTTAATAGCGGAAGAAAATACTTTTCCTTCTCTTCATTCGATATACTGTTATAGTAAGGTGAATTGTCAAATTGCTCCAAAAACCGAAATTGAAGGGGATGGGTGATGAAAAAAGTAAAGAGATTTCTCCAGAAGCGTGCAAATTGTTCCTGGTAGGGTGACCGGTTATCATATCGCTTCATTAGGGCCTGTCCCAGCCTGGACCTAATATCTTTGTAGAGTTCCATGATGAGGCTTTCCTTACTGTTGAAATAGTGGTAGATCGTACCTGCCGCCACTTCTGCCTCCCTGGCCACTTCGCTCATGGGGGTATCATACAATCCCCTTTCCGCTACCAGATTAAGTGTGGCTTCAAGTATTGCTTCCCGGCGGTTCATTTCCTATGAGTGTGATAGAATGAATGTTCATTCTAAAATAAACTGTATTCAGGAAACAAACAAGTCCTGCCTGCATTTTTCGATCACATCTTCCTGCGTAACTTTTTTTCTGAACCACAATTCGAACGAGGGATTGATCAATTGATAATTACCCTCGGAAACGTTTTCAATGATATCACCATTCCGGAGGGAAGTCCTGGCTTTGATTGCTCCGGCGGATGTTCCCAGTTCATATTTTTCTATTGTTGCTTTGGACGTGAGCTTTTCTTCGCCGCTTAAAATCGCCTTGATCAGGTTGATCTGGATATTGCTTAGGTCATCAAAAATATCCAGGAAATGGATCTGGGTTGCATTTAGAAAACGGGTAAGGCCCTGAACCATATGCTGATCCGTGATTTGACCGGAGGCATCGGACCAGATCATATGAGCACAGAACTGAATAGACTCGGGATGTTGGTTCATCCATCGGCAGATTACTTTGGCATACTGACTTGAGATTTTTTTCGCTGTGGCGGAAAATTTCTTGGTCAGGAACGGTACCCAGTGTTTTTCAGCGATTTTGCCGATTTTCATAACCTGTCCGAAATTGTAGAAAGGAGCTGACCGGTCTGAGAAAATACTCTCCATCATGTGTCGCTTACTGCCGAATAACACATAAGCCACATGATTGTGATGTTGCCAGTGGGCACGTAATTCGGACTGAAAATCAAGGGAACCCTGATACTTCTGAATGTTTTGAAATTCATCGATAGAGACAATTTGCTTTTTCCCGGTTTGCTCAGCCATTAATTGAGGTAGCTTTAAAATTTCCTCACGGGTTTTCCGGCGATCGACCCAGTTGAATGACAGGGAAACTGTTTCCCCTGGTCCGCCAGTGCCATAGGAGACCATGGGGATAATGTATTTCAGATTTTCACTTATTTTTTTTATCCACCGGGACGTTCTGTCACTGTTGGCTTCAATTATTTTTTGACCAAAATTCTCCAGGAAACTATTTTCAGTACGCGATGTGGTCAGATCCAGTCTGACAGTGACGTAATCCTTATTTGGCTGAAGTCCATCAAGAACCTGTTTCACCAATGAAGATTTACCAAATCTCCGTGGCGAGATGAGGATTGTATTGTTGGCAGCCAGGATATTGTCTTTGAGGATCTTGCTTTCTGTCTCGCGGTCAGTGAAATATTTCTTATTAACTACCTGCCCGAATTGGAACGGGGATATTGAATCCATAACCAAATTTACTAACCATTTGGTAACTTACCAAAGAGTAAGTTACTATTTGGTAACTTACCAGTAAGCTACTTTTTTTGAAAGACTGAAAAACTGATTTACTTAACAATTATGAAACTAATTTATTATATTCACGTTTGTTAAGTAAATCGGATTTGATATGAAAGAACGATCTCTTGGTGAATTTGAAGAACTGGTCCTGCTGATGGTGGCCGCGCTTCACGATGAGGCGTACGGTGTTGCGATCCTTGAAAACCTTGAAGAGAAATTGGGCAGAAAAGTAAATGTTAGTGCAATCCATGTGGCACTTAAAAGACTGGAGAACAAAGGCTTTGTGCATTCCAGGTTTGGTGGGATCACCTCGGACAGGGGCGGAAGACGGAAAAAATTTTATGTTATTACCTCGGCCGGGAAAAAAATTCTGGATGACCAGTATGCACTTCGTACGGGCATATATCAGCAAATCCCGAAAATCTCATTCAATTGAAAAAACAACCCTCATACTATGCCTTGATGTTTCTCCGCTGGTTTTGCCGTGAGGATCGTATTGAAGAAATCGAAGGTGATTTGATCGAGTTATTTGAAAAGCAATCGGAATTATCACCCAGGGCTGCCAAAAGAAGATTCGTTTGGGATGTGATAAAATCACTTCGACCGGTAAATCTGAAAACGCCTTTTCAATTAAGGATGCCCATGCTAAGAAACTACGTAAAAACCGGGCATCGCCATCTGGCGCAGGACTACAGGTTCTCATTACTGAACATGATAGGGTTGTCTATGGGTCTTGCCATATTCATCATAATGATCTTGATGGTTCATCATGAATTGACATATGACCGCTTTCATAAGAAAGGTGACCGGATATTTCAGGTAATTCAGGAATTTCACGGTCCCCAGGGGTTGGATCCGGAAATATGGACATCCATGAAACTTTCGGAGGCATTGAGGGAGGAAATGCCAATTGTTGAAAACGCAGTTTCCGTGCATAATGCTGCTTCTACCTGGTTTGAGGTCCACGGGAAGCGATTCTTCGAGGAGGGTGGAATAGTAGCAGGGCCACAGTTCTTTGACATCTTCGACTTTAGTTTAAGTCATGGTAACCCGGAAAATGTACTTAAGCAGTCCCGGTCAATTGTGATCGGCGAGCATCTGGCTGTAAAATTATTTGGGGACCAAAATCCGATCGGTGAGGTGATTGACCTTGAGGCTTACGGGTTGTTTACGGTAACCGGCGTACTGGCTCCAATTCCCTCAAATTCGTTCATAAGATTTGACTTTATCCTCACTCAGGATTATGAGGATTACTTCACTAATGTTGCTCCGTGGTTTCCCAATTGGTTTATGTCCTGGCAGGGAGATCCGACAGGAACATTCGTACTTCTTAAGGACCCGAAGGATGAGGCATTACTGGAAGAGGGTATAAAAAGAGTTTTAAGCAAAAATATTGGTGATGAAAATGCGATCAACAGGCACTATGCCATCAATCTGTATGATCTGCATTTTGGGTTGAACGGAGTTGACGGACAGCTTAATGCATTTGTAAAAGGTGATATGGGACAGGTTCGGGTTTTTGCTGTTATCGCTTTATTGGTGCTGGCGATGGCTTGTTTTAATTACGTGAACATCGCTACTGCAAGGTCCCTTAGGAGAACAAAGGAAGTTGGCGTCAGGAAGTCGATAGGTGCCCGTAAGGATCAGCTGAGAACTCAATTCTTAACGGAGTCGTTCCTGCTGGTGATAATATCTTTTATCGTGTCAGCGGGACTGGCCATGATCACGCTGCCATATTTTAATCAAATTACCGGTATTGATATTACGCTTACCTGGGAAATGATTTTAGCGATCATGCCTTACTTACTGCTCACGGTGGCTGTGGTAACGGTTTTCGCGGGGTTCTACCCGGCGGTGGTCCTCAGCAGGTTTTCTGCTATCCAGGTATTGAAGAACTCCATCATTTCTGTCAGGGGCAATAATATTCTTCGAAACATCCTGGTGACCATTCAATTCATGATGGTAACCGGCATGTTAGGATTGCTCCTGGTGATCAGTCAACAATATCATTACCTTAACAACCGGTCAATGGGTTTTGATACGGAACAATTGGTAGTCGTAGAGATCAACTGGGTGGATGTAAGAAATAACTTTGATCAAATCAAAAGGGAGCTCCTGAGTACTCCCGGTATTGCTGATGTAACCGGCCTTACCCGGATGATGGGGGGACCCCGGGGTTCGGCCAATCTGTATGTGGCTACAACTGAAGATCCGGAAAGAAAATGGAGAATGCGATTTTATGGTATGGATAAAGACGGCCTGAAGACGGTAGGCCTGGAGCTCTTACATGGCATGAATTTTACAGGTACCTACTCATTTGACAGTGCAAGTGTGCTACTTAATGAGACGGGAGCTGCAAAATTTGGCGGGATCAATGCCCTGGGAAAACACCTGGAAATTTCTGTTGATGAAGATTTTCTGCGGGCCAAGGTAGTCGGTATCGTCCAGGATTTTCATTATGAGTCTTTCCATGATGAGATTGGACCCGTAGTGATCGGGCATTACAACAATATGTTTCAAAGTTTGGATGATATCGTGATCCGTCTTGCGGGTGGGGATATTGTGAAGTCCCTGGAGAGAATTGAGAATATTCACAATAAATATGACAGGAATGATGTGATGACCTGGGGTTTTATGGATGACATGATACAGCGGGCATATGAGAAAGAACTTGTTTACCGCAAAATATTTACCGGCTCAGCGATAGCTTCCCTCATTATCGCCATCCTCGGAGTAATAGGCACGCTGTCTTACAATATTGCCAATCGAACAAAGGAATTTGGAATACGAAAAGTCCTGGGCGCTTCATTTGTCCAGCTTTTGATCCTTCAAAGCAAGGATGTGATCAAATTCATTATTTTATCATCTGCAGTTGCCATCCCGGTCACATGGATGCTGGCTTCAGGCTGGCTAAATAGTTTTTCTTACAGGATACGGTTGGATCTGTTTCCTTTCCTTGTAGTGGTAGCTTCTATTACAATTACCGCGATGGCTATTATTTATTTGATAGGCTTCAGGGTGGCCAGGGAAAGTCCGGTGAAGTCGCTGAGGGACGAATAGAACCCAATCCGGCTAATGTATTAATGTATGATTGACAAAGATCATGCGGATTTCTCCGGTTATTTCGCATTTAATGAAACCAAATCACTTCAAAATCGGTTAAATATTAGTTTAAACTGGCAATAAAGTTGACAGGAATTGATTATACTCGTAACTTCGCGGTTCATAATCTATTCTTGGGTAAATGCGTACTAAAAGGTATTTTATTGAAAATTATTCCCGCTCAGGAGTTTTTATTAAGATAATTCTACGATAATTCAAAATATTGTTAACAGATATAATTAGGACAGAAAAAGAGATTTATGCGACAACTTAAGATTACACAATCGATCACGAACCGTAGGGAAAGCCACACTCTGGAGAAGTATTTCACGGAGGTCAGCAACGTGCCGATGATCACTCCGGACGAGGAGGTAGAATTGGCAAAACGAATTCGTGAAGGTGATGAGTTGGCATTGGAGAAGTTGGTGAAATCCAATTTGCGATTCGTAGTTTCTGTGGCAAAGCAATATCAGAACAGAAGCTTACCCTTAAATGACCTGATCAATGAAGGTAATCTCGGTTTGATCAAAGCTGCTAAGAAATTTGATGAAACCAAGGGGTTTAAGTTTATCTCTTACGCTGTGTGGTGGATCAGGCAATCTATTATGCAGGCACTTGCCGAGCAGTCCAGAATTGTCCGTCTTCCCATGAATAAGTCCGGTGCTATAAACCAGATCAGGAGGGCTTATGCCGAACTGGAACAACAGTATGAGCGTGAGCCGACGGAAGAAGAATTGGCTGAGATCCTGGATATGAAGCCCAATGAAGTAAGAAATACACTTGGAGCGGAAGTGAAGCAGATGTCAATGGACGCTCCGTTTGGCGAAGATGAATCAGGATCTTTGCTGGATGTCCTTGAAAATGACACAACGGGACCGACTGATGGCGAATTGGTTTTCAATGATTCTCTGAAAGTGGAGACTTTAAGAGCATTATCCACGCTGACAGCAAGAGAAAGGGAAGTGATCATGATGAGCTTCGGTATCGGTCACGACAATCCTTATACACTGGAAGAGATCGGTGATGCGATGGGCCTGACCCGGGAAAGGGTACGTCAGATCAGGGAGAAAGCCCTTCAAAAACTGAGAGAGCCAAGCAAAAACAGGCGACTGAAGGAATTCTGCGCCAGTTAAGATATATCCTTAAAATTTTGTATTACGAAAAAACCCGTCCGCCAACCGGCGAACGGGTTTTTTGCATTGCGGCTATTATTTTCCGATCGGTTAGCGTCTATCCATTTTCTTTTGCAACGACAGCGTCGTAATCTGCAAACATATCATCCATACCTTTTTTGATCATTTCCAATGCCCCTGTTTTATACTTTGCCTTGTCTCCTACGTAATTCCACATGTTCATACTGGAACTTAACACGTCTATTTCTTCGTCAACACGTTCACTATAGAAGTCTTCGATCCCGTCGGCCTCATTGGATCCCAGGTAACCTCCAACTTTTGTCTTTTGCCATTTCTGGACTCCCATGGAATTTGCAGCTTTTAGCCGTGGAAAAGTCTTAACAGAGGCAGTACTTCCAAGTTTGGCGGTTTTGAAAGAGATAAAATTAACGGTAGAACCGAAACTGGTATAGAAGAAATTACCCTTGTAATCAGGGACAACATGCGCAAAGTTCCCATTAGCGGCTAAAGGACCTGAACCACTCGTTGCAATGTTAGTGCCTTCAGGCCAGGCATAAATAATGTTGGTTTTCTTGTCTGCATTTCGCCATGTCCCTCCACTGATAATATTGGCGTTCTTACCTTTGCTGGCAGCTTTGCTGTACTTCTTGGTAGCCTCAATTTCTTCTTTCGATGGAGAAAATACTTCAACACCTCTATTTTTCCATTGATCGATAAAATAGGCATAAGCTTCATTTACAATTTCCTGAGCAAGTGTCTCGTCGATTTCTGTCAATGTTGCCCGAACGCCTACCTGGGCCATAGTTCCTTTGGCATTATTTCCAGCTTGATCTTCGGCATACTGATAACAAATCAGGTTGATCGTAAAATTGTCCAGCATCATCTTATCTGTTTCAAGGGCAAGCAATTTACCTTTCCCCATAATCGTATTTTTGGTTTTGCCCATTTCCACCTGGGAAAACAATGGGAAGACCAAAATGGCTGTAAGTAATGTGATCGTTAGTTTTTTCATGTCTTTATTAATTGATAGATAGATTACCATTATTTTAAAATCATCTATCAAACTTATTGAGCCCTATTGCCCATGTCAATAACCCATATGGATTAAATTGTACCTACTCGAAATCGGAAATTCCCGGGATGGAGGGCTGATTTACACCCACTTGTTCTCTACTGCGATCCGGACGGCCTGAGCTCGGGAATGGACGTGGAGCTTGTCATACAGGTTTGAAATGTGCTTCTTTACTGTATGCGGGCTTATGAAAAGTCCCTCCGAAATTTTCAGATAGTCTTCACCATCAGCCAGATGTTCGAGTATCTCGATCTCTCTTTTACTCAAGCCGAAATCGGAAGGGGGTTTTTGAGGGAGATTGCTCTCATTCTGGAACCGAATGAGGTTTAAAGCTTTTGCGGCTATCAGGGAGGACATGGAAGCGCCACCTTCCAGTACATTTTCAATTGCTTCCAGTATTTTGACGGGTGGTTCTTCTTTCAGGATATATCCTGAGGCGCCTGCCAGTATGGATTGAAAAACCTTATCATCCTGATCAAATACGGAAAGCATCACAACTTTGATTTCCGGGTATTTATCCTTTACCGCTCCAGTGGCTTCAATGCCATCCATTTCAGGCATCTCCACGTCCATCAGGATCACATCGGGCGTAGCGTCATCGATCTTTTCCATCAGGTCTTTTCCGTTCGACGCTATCAACACAATCTTGATATGGTCGAAAAGAGAAAAGTTGTTGACCATCTGGTTGGCTAAATGAGGATTATCGTCAACAATACCTAGCTTTATCGAATTCATGCCTTAAAAAAGTTAAATAAATTTCGTGTTGTCAATACTCCTTATGGGCTATTCTTAATGACGGTAATTCTGGTCCCTTCATCATCGCTGTTGAATTGGATCACCGCACCCATCTCATTTGCCCTAGACTTCATATTTTTCAGCCCATAGTTTTCTCCTTCTGACTGCGAGACCTTCATGATGTCGAAACCGATCCCATTATCTCTCAATTCCAGGGAGAAAAGTGCATTTGCTTTGATTTCAAACAGGATAGTAAACTTTTTAGCCCGGGCATACTTCAGGCTATTACTGACCGTTTCCTGAATAATCCTGAAACAGTTTAGGGCGATAGTCGAATTGACGGAGTTGATCTCCGTATTAAATTGAAAATCATACTCACATGATTCATGCTCAAAGCAAAGTCTTAAATAATCGGCTATTTTAATCCTCAAGCTATTGGTCTCTACCTCCGACTGGTTTAATGCCCAGATCGTTTCGCGTAACATTCTCATCCCGGATCGGGCGAAGTCGCTGATGTTTCCCAGGTAATCCTTTTTATCCTTTATGTGATCCCGGGTCCAACCCAGGTAGAGATAATCCAATTTCGAGATAATGTATGCAAAATGGGTGCCTACGCTATCATGCAGGTCCCTGGATATTCGCTCTCTTTCGGTTTGTACTTTTTGCTGAAGTTCAAGTTCCTCAACACGTCTGATCAACTTTCGGGTAGAAAAAAAGCGCACCACAAGGGCCAGAATCGCAAGCCCGGCTGCGACAACAAATCCAACAAACCACCATGATCTGAACCAGGGGGGCGTGATAGTGAACGAAAAGGACGATTCCGAGCCAATTTGGCCAAACAGGTTTTTACTTTTTACCCGGAATCGGTAGGCCCCCTCTCTCAGGCCTACGTATTCCCTTATATTTTCGGTACTCCAGCCAGACCATTCCCGATCCAGTCCTTCCAGTTTGTAGCTAAACCTATTTTCGCTTTCACTCTCAAAAGAAATAAGGGAGTATTCGAACCGGATCGAATTGTTGGCAATTCCAAACGTGTAAGGCGGAAGTTGAAAACTGGTATTGATGTTCTGTGCCAGAACCGAATCACCATTCAGCTTTATGGAACTTATGTTGGTCAGAAATTGGCTGGAAACCAGATCATATTGATTGGGTTTAAAATTCAAAATTCCGTCTGTCATCCCAAACCACAGCGATTTGTCATGATCTTCAAACGCTACCCAGATACCTGGTGACTCTACCGTGAGGAGTTCGGGATAAACCTGTCTCAAAAAGGTGCCATTTTCATTTTTCAGGGCCATGATCTTCATAAATGGCGGCTCACCGTAAAGTACGTAAACTGTCCGGTCAGAGGCCTGATATATAAAATAGACTATTGTAGGTAATGAAGGGAATCGCGTACTTTCGCCGAATACCCCTTTTTGAAACTCCTCGTAGATTCCAAACTCTGAACTGAAGATCAATTCGTTACCGATCCTGTTTACCTGTATGTGGCTGTTGGGAAGTCCATTTTCATGGAAATAGTGGTTCACAACAGGTGTTTCAAGTGATCCTTCGTTGAAATAGTCAACCCTGAACAGTTGATTGTCTGCTGATCCTACCCACAAATTGCCCAGGGAGTCCTGATTCATATAAAGAATATTATTGGGCACGAGATCCTTCGTGCTCATGAAATTATCCTTACCCAGATCATAAACGATCAAACCCTGGGTTGTGCCGATCAGCACTTTGTCGGGATCTTTCACGGATTGTTGAAATTTGTAAGAATAATCACTGCATATCTTCGTGATAAGACCTGATTCGTGGATTTTGAAGATGCCATTTACAGTGCTTACCCACAGCTGGTCTTCAATTATTTCCAGTGCAAAGGCTTCGCCGATCTTCGCTATTTGAGTGAATTTGTTGGGGTCCTCCGGATCTTGCATAAAAAGTCCGGTATGGGTGGATACATAGAGTCGGCCATCGAATCGAATGATGTCATTCACTGTGTCGATCAGGCCGTTCCTTTCGTCGAATTTCCGGATTGGAATATCCCATGAAATACGTGATATCCCAAAGTTGCTCGAAACCCAGATCATGCCCTGGCGATCTTCAAATATGGAGTGTATGTTCAGGTCTTGCAGTCCATCTTCCTTTGTGATTTGGGATAAGATATTTCCGTTCCGGTCGATCTGGTATATGCCTGAGGTTCCCACGGCAAGCAATATTTGGTCTCCACGGGTTCTCAGTACTTTTCTTATGGGATTTTCCAGAATTGATCTGTTGAGTTTTCCGGTCATTTTGCTGAGAATCCCATCAGACCATAAAAACATCCCCCGGTCGGTAAATAAATAAACGGAATCTGCACTCCATTCCAGCAGTTCGTCAAACGTGCCCTCCAGTTCCACTTTCACCGGGAGAAGGGCTCCATTTTCGTATTTTACAAATCCTTTGCCGGCTTCCGTAAGCCACATCTCATTACCAATTTTGAACATATGATGGAAACGGCTGTCAGTCCGGATCACCTGGAAGCTATTGCTCTCGGGAGTGTAAACCAGCAATTCGGAATGAGTTTGATAGAAGACATTGCCTTCTGCGATAGCGACTTTCCATATGTCAGAAGTTTGTCTGTCGTTCTTATCGAGTAGTGGTGTCAGTGATACGTATTGCATGATCCCACTTGGATCGGGTACGAGGTATCCAATCTCCCCACTACCGCCGCAGTATAATTTACCGTCCGCACTGAAAGCAATGGTCCTCACGATTGACCGATTGGGAAGTCTTATTTTGTTCCAGTTATTACCATCGTACTGGAGGATGCCTTCACTTGACCCAACGTAGAGTATGCCGGTAAGAGGGTCTTGTGCAAATTGCCATGTTTGTGCGTGTCCGTCATAATCCTTTGGGCTGTAGTTTCGGACAAAAGGGTTCCCGAACATATTATATACATTGTCGGAGGTTTGTCCTGGTAAATAATGGCTGGGCAAAGCCAGGACAAGAACGAAGCATGATCTGATTATGGCCTGGATCGGACTCATTTGTACATTTCCAAAAATTTGAATCTGATTAATAGTGGTTAATCCTTAATAACTGATATTCTCGTTCCTGTCTCATCACTTTCCAACTCTATCTTTGCTCCCATCTCTTGTGATCTGGACTCAATATTTTTCAGGCCAAAATGACCATCTGAATCAAACTTGTCATTCATGCTGAATCCTTTTCCATCATCCACCAGATACAGCTCGAAATGTTCCGTGTCTGCTATGTGGAAATTGATGTTAATCTGTTTGGCATTGGCATACTTGAGGCTATTGCTCACGGATTCCTGAATAATTCGAAAACAATGCAAAGCAACTGAGGAATTCACCGTTGTGGCATCGGATGTCATTTTAAATTTGAAACCCGGCCTTTCATTTGTAAAACAAAGTAGAAGATAATCGTGAATTTTCGCTTTCAACCCATCTACTTCTACCTCGGGTTGGTTGAGTGCCCAGATCGTTTCGCGAAGCAGACGCATACCCGATCTGGCAAACTCACTGACCTTACCCAGATAGTCCTTCTTGTTTTCAATTTTCTTTCGGTTCCACCCAAGGTACAGGTAGTCCAGCTTGGAAATAATGTAGGCAAAATGAGTTCCGACACTATCATGCAGGTCCCTTGAAATTCGCTCTCTTTCGAGCTGGACCTTTTCTTTGGTTTCCAGTTCCATGACACGTGCTTTAAGATTTCGCCGGGATAAATAGTATACAACTCCAATTATGCCACATAGTAGCATGATGCCGAATGAAAGATAGAACCAGGGTCGTAACCATACGGGAGGAAGCACGACTATTTCAATTTCAAGGGTTGCAGGATCAAAAAGGTTACTTTTACTTTCGGCCACGAGGATCAGGGTATATTCTCCATGCGGCAGGCTGGAGTATACCAGATTTCTCTGAAATGGACGGTTTGTGACCCATTTATCATCGAATCCATCAAGTTTGTGTTTGTAGATCACGTCACCCGGGTCATTGTAATTCAACGCGGTAAAATATAATGTGAACACCTTATCCGTATATCTTAGGACAATGGGGCTCTCACCCGGATTGGCAGGGAGCCCGGAGGGGAGATAGTTGATATCTATCCCTTCAATTTTGAGCTGGGGTGACGAATAACTGGTCCGGATATCATCCGGCTTGAAAGTGAGTAATCCGTCTACTGTGCCGATCATAAGATGTCCAGGTTTACTTTGATTCATCGAAGAAATTGAAAAATTATGACTGATCAGTCCATTGGTAGTGGTGAAATTTTTGAATGATTCTTCATCAGGGTCGAATCTCGAAAGGCCTCCATTGGAGGTTACCCAGATGTTGCCATTGAGATCATTTCCCATGCTATGGAGAATGTTGTTTGATAATCCTTCTTTCTCAGTGAAATTCGTAAATGTGGAGTCGGCATTGAGCCTGCTTATGCCACCTCCGTAAGTGGCGGCATACATCACACCGTTCACTTTGGTGAAGCCGGTTATAAAATTGAAATTTGGACTTCGGGGACTACCTTTTTCATAGGGGATATCTTTTATCATGCCTGTGGATGTGGAAAGTACCGAAATGCCGGCATTGTGACCAATCCAGATATTTTCCATTTTGTCAGCATACAGGGAAAGTACATATCCGCTAAGCGGGTTTTCAATCTTTTTGAACCTGAATTCGCCCCTGGATTTGACCACCTTGTATAATCCGGAGTACGACCCTATCCATATCACACCTTTGATCTCCTTAAGGATCGATATTGTACCAGCTTCAGCAAAAACTTTTCTATATTGATTTTTACCGGGTCGTCTGACGTACAATCCTTTTCCGGCTGTGCCTGCCCAGTGATTTCCCTCTTTGTCAATGAGTACGGATGTAATGCGGTGATTCGACAAAAAGGTCTTGTCAATTGTACTTTGATTCAGATCACATTCCAGAATGCCCGAATTTGAGCCGATTAGCATGCTTCCATCTCTGTAGTTGGCATCCCATACATGATTGGCGATGGCGGGATTGTGGCTACTTGGAATCATGTACTGAAATTCCTCCTGATTTGGGTGATGGACGTACAGCCCTTTATTCGCAGTACCCAGCCACAATCTATCCTGTCTGTCGCTGTAAATGTGGTGAATTATGATATTGTCAAAGGACTCACTAAACGACGACAGTCTGTATCTCTCTTCAAATGTCTCGTTAAAAGTATAAATACCGCTAGCCGTACCGGCGTAATACTTATTCCCATTCCAGGCAATTGTCAGTGGCTGATAGGGCAGAGGAATGTTTTTAACTGTCAGACCATCAATATCAATCAAAACAAGTCCGGAAGGCTGACTTAAAATCAAATTGTCATTGTGAATTTCAAAGTCCCAATTATCCGTTCTTGATCCTGTGATTTTGTGTTCGTGTTCTTTTTTGATGGAATCACTATCTGATATTTTGTAAATGGTCCTTTTATCTAACTTGATCAGCTCGTTTTCGCCAATCGGGAAAAATAAGGTTGGATAGCTTTCATAGGGTACCCTGCTGCTAACCGCCTCGATGTCGGTTTCTATAAAATGCAATTTGAGATCGTCAGGGATCACATAAAAGTTGGATGTGTCACCTGCAAATTGCAACCAGATATTATCATCATGATATCGCAGGATACCCGGTTGATTAAATTTGGGTTCGCTGACATTGTGGATCTTATGGAACCGGCGACTTTTTTTATCCAAAATGTTTAGTCCGTCCCTAGTCCTTATCCAGAACTTGCCAAACCGGTCTTCAATAAATTGAATTATGAAATTGTCAGAAATGGAAAATGAGTCTTCCTCATCGGGTCTGAATACTTCGAATTCATAGCCATTAAATTTCGCCAGACCATCCTGAGTGCCGATCCATATGTATCCTTCACCATCCTGATGGATCTGGTTAACTGAGTTCTGTGGAAGACCATCTTCCGTGGTATATTGATGAGTTTTGATCTGACGCTGACCATAGCCTGTGATTGTTGTGAAAGCCGCAATAACCAGTATTACAGCTTTCATGCTAATGAGTGATATGATTGATCCTTATGGCAAATCCACCGGTTATCATGAAATTATTGTTGGAAACGGGTTGGGATCCGTTTGTCCATATGTTTTCCTCACCGTAATACTGCTTCAACTCCAGCTTAAAAGCCGAGTGATCTGATGTATAAAAATTGATCGATCCCGAAATTATGTTGGTTTGAAATCCCGGAGCTATCGTGGAAAACAAGATCTGGTCACGATCAGCAACATATTCGTATCTAGCGCCTATGGAAAGAAAATCCTTGATATCAAATTTATTGATCCAGGTAATAAAAAGCACATTGCCCTTTTTGTTCGCTGTTAGAAGTTCCTGGCGTGTCCAGTCAACACTTAGCGCTGAGGAGAAGGATGACCCTGAGTAACTGGCAACAAAGTTGTTATGAAACCTGTACTTTTTGCCTGTCGTTTCATTTCCTTCATTTCCTGCATAGTTACCGTAGCCAAACATTATGTTATCCCTGTATTGGTAGTCAGCAGCTATGCCGACTGATTTTGACTTGTTGAATCCGGTGCCCGAAATAGGTTCACCCTCAAAAATATTTTGCCATCCATTGACTACCACGGCTCTTAAGGTTAAGTTTTCACGGATCTGAGATGATAGTTGTATTCCTGTCTGGTAGTAAGGTGTGTATTCGGTCACCAGCGCCTGAGTATAAAGTTCGTTGTCCAGGGAAAAAGCGCTTTCATATCCGAAATGTCCACCCATCACACCCATATCTATCCAGTTCTTTTCACCAATCTTAAATCCAATGTTGGCTTCATTTATGATTTGACCCAGGGGATTAGGTTCGGCATAGTTTCTGAATGGATAGGTACCGGTTTGGAGTGTGATAGTCCCGCGTAAATTTTCATCATCGTATGTTACCGTGAAAGCTGTAAGATTGATATTAAATTCATTGTGCCGGGCTGCTTGCGTAACATATTGCTTCCATCCGTCCACAGGTTCACTGTTATCCCAGGAATAATAGGTGTCGGCGTAAACTGATAAAATAAAATCTCCTCTTTGAGCGTAAAGACTGTTGAACTGACAAAACATCAACAAAATTCCAATTCGGCTAAGCTTTAGCATAATCGATGACTGTTTTTTTAAATAATAATAATCATGAAAGTACTAAACAGTGGTCTATATTCTTAATTTTGAGCGAATTTCTTAGGACTATGGATTTACAATCGAAAAGAATCAAAAGTATCCCCGAATCTGCTACGCTGGCAATGGCCGCTAAAGCGAGGGAAATGAAACAAAAAGGAATTGATGTAATTAGTTTAAGCCTGGGTGAACCGGATTTCAAGACGCCTGATTTTATCATTGAGGGTGCAATTGAGGCTTTACATTCAGGGAAGTATTTTGCGTACCCTCCTGTTAACGGTTACCTCGATTTGAGAGAAGCGATCTCGAAAAAGTTTAAAGATGATAATGATCTTGATTACACTCCGGATCAGATTGTAGTCTCAAACGGCGCAAAACAGTCCATTTCCAATGTCTTCATGGCACTTCTGGATCCTGGTGATGAAGTGATTGTCTTTACCCCTTACTGGGTGAGTTATACTGCAATGATCCTGCTGGCAGAAGGTGTGCCGGTATTCATTGAAGGGAATATTGAAAATGATTTTAAGGCGTCAGCGGAGCAACTGGAAAAGGCAATTACATCTAAGACAAAAGCCGTAATTTTCTCCTCACCCTGCAATCCTACGGGCTCCGTTTTTACTAAAGAGGAACTTGCGCTTTTGGCGGAAGTGCTGAAAAAATATCCGGATATAATTATAATCTCCGATGAGATCTACGAATTGATCAATTTTAGTGGTGCGCATGCAAGTATTGGAACAATGGAAGGAATGCTTGATCGTACCGTAACGGTTAACGGTTTCTCTAAAGGATATGCAATGACCGGATGGCGGGTAGGCTATATCGGAGCGCCCGGATGGCTGGCCAAAGCGGCTAACAAAATGCAGGGGCAAATGACTTCCGCGAATAGCTCTATTGCCCAAAGAGCCGCTTTCACTGCGCTAACGGGTTCAAAGGAATCGTCAGGTGAAATGGCAAGGGCTTATTTGAACAGGAGAGCCCTGGTCCATGATCTGTTGAGTGATATTCCGGGCATTCAGGTCAACATGCCACAGGGGGCATTTTATTTTTTCCCCAATGTGAAAGAATATTTTGGGAAAGGACCGATCAACAATGCCACTGATTTCTGCATGTACATGCTTGAGGAGGCCCGGGTTTCCCTGGTTACCGGTGAAGCATTCGGATCACCTGAGTGCATTCGACTTTCTTATGCAGCGTCGGAAGAAGAACTAAAAACCTCCATCGGCAGGATAAAGGAGTCACTGGAAAAGATTTATTGATGCGTTTTTCCCCCGAAAGCTTAATCGAAGCATTTAAAGGGAAAAAAGTCCTCATCATAGGAGATGTGATGGTGGATTCTTACATATACGGATCTGTAAGCAGGATCTCACCGGAAGCTCCGGTGCCTATCATGAATGTGAAGTCAAAGGAAAACAGGTTGGGAGGAGCTGCAAATGTTGCATTAAATATTAAGGCCCTCGGAGCTACCCCCGTACTATGCTCTATAGTCGGTGATGACGATCCGGCTGATGAGTACCTGAGGCTGATGGAATTGGAAGGTATGAATTCAGCAGGCATCATCAGAAGTCAAAGTCGTCAGACCACCCTTAAGAACAGATTGATCTCTGGAAGTCATCACCTTATCAGAATAGACGAAGAAAATGATAAGGCCCTGAGTGCCATTGATCAGAAGGCACTGGAGTCACACATCAAGGAATTGATGGATGATGTTGAGGTGGTCATTTTTGAGGACTATGACAAAGGTTGTCTCAATAAGCATGTAATAGAGTTCACTGTTGATCTTGCGAACAAGAAGGGAATCCCGTCAGCGGTGGATCCAAAACACAAAAACTTTCATTTTTATAGAAATTCAACCTTATTCAAACCCAATTTAAAAGAGCTACAGCAGGGTTTGATGTTTAAATTTTCCGTTGACGATGAGCATGAATTAAAGAAAGCGGTAGATCGTCTTATTGGGGAAATGGGTATTTCAAATGTATTATTGACATTGTCAGACAAGGGCATCTATTTTCAAGATCAAACACATCACGGTGTCTTTCCGGCCCACCTAAGAAACATCTCTGACGTTTCCGGTGCAGGTGATACGGTGATAAGCATAGCCGCTCTTTGCATAACTCTTGGCATTCCTCTGGCCATGATCGCAGAACTGGCAAACCTTGCAGGAGGAATAGTTTGTGAATATCCCGGTGTGGTCCCTATTATCATGGAAGACCTTTTAAAGGAGATTGGAAAGAATGAAATCCTCCAGGAATTCTTTGAGTAGCAGGTTTCACAGGAGCTTCATTCTCATTGCAATATTCACAATACCGTTCGGAGCAAGCTCCCAGGTATCAAGGGGGAGGATCGATCTTTCAAAGGAAGATTTTGTGCAGAATGTTGAGCTTACGGGTGATTGGGAGTTCTATTGGAATAAACTGATAAAGCCAGGTGGCTTTGATCGGCGGTTCGCCGATTATTACCAGTTTCCAGCGCTATGGAATGACGGTTTTTCAGTCACGGACTCATTATCAAATATTGGATGTGCTACATACAGATTACTGCTGGATATCCCTGATCACACGGAGGACTATGCGCTGTACCTGGAGGATTATTATTGTTCTTACAGATTATATGTTGACGGAGAACCGGTTGCGAGCAATGGGCAAGTTGCACTGAGGAAAGAGGACTATCGTGCGGAGTGGAGACCGCAGGTGGTCGATCTACCTCAAAAGGAAAAAACACTTGAACTCGTTTTACAAATCGCAAATTACGATCATAGCAAAGGAGGTGCCCGTCAGACCATTCGATTTGGTTTGAAAGATAAGATCTACACGCAGTTCAGATCATTGTGGAATCAGGCAGCTGTGTTGACGGTATTTCTAATCCTGCTTGCGGTATTCTTCCTTGTCAGATTTGGGTTCATTTCCCTGGATATGGCCTCTTTCTACTTCTCTTTATTCTGCATTGTCTACAGTTACAGGATTGCGGGGGCCGATCTGTATATCTTGCACTCCCTTCTCCCTGATTTTCCATGGAATGTAGGAGTCACACTGGAGTATTGTACGTTGTTCATCAGCCCTTTTCTATTCGCAAAGTATATTGAGGCGATGTATCCTGACGAAACGCATAGTTGGGTCATCAACTCACTGGGGATAATTGGTGCGGTATTTACTATTGTCACAATTGTCACCACTCCTTTATTCTTCACCACCCTGATCGAACCTTTCCTGATTATTTTGTTAGGCTATTTCTTCTATGGACTGACGGTTTTCCTGGCGGCATTCCTGAAAAAGCGTGACGGATCTCTTTACGGAATACTTAGTGTGGCCGTAGCTTTTGGAGTCTTCAGCCATCTCGTGTTCGTATACCTCGGCTGGCTACCACGACTTACCTATTTAAGTTTTGTCGGTTACATCGTATTCCTGATACTTCAGTCCCTGCAATTGTATACCTATTCCAGGAAAAATCAGCTATTTCGCGATCTGGTTTGAAATTGAATACTCCTTTACAGTCTCAATAAATATCCTGACCTTTTCGGGGTCTGTGTCGGGGTACACACCATGTCCCAGGTTGGCGATATGGGCTTGCCCTTTAAAGCCGTCAAGCATTTTATTGGTTTCCCGTATTATATCCTCATTGTCGGCATAGAGTACGCAAGGATCAAGATTTCCCTGAAGTGTTTTTCCCGGTAAGATCCTTGTGGCGTCCTTTGGGTCAACATTCCAGTCCAGGCCTATCGTATTGCAATCCAGTTTGCCAATGTCTTCCAAAGCAAACCAGGCTCCCTTTGCAAAAATGGTTAGAGGTACTTCGGATATTGACGAGGCGATTCTATCCAGATATTTGAGTGAAAATTGCCTGTAGTGGTGTGGTGTGAGGATACCTGCCCATGAGTCAAAGATCTGGACCATGTCGGCGCCAGCCTTTATTTGCAGTTTCAGATATCTGATGATACTCTCAGTCAACATTTCAAGCAGTTTATGAGCTGTATCCGGTTGCTGGTACAAAAACCTTCTTGCTTTTGAAAAAGTCTTACTACCGCTTCCCTCGGTCATATAGGCAAAGATGGTCCAGGGAGCACCTGCAAATCCAATCAGAGGTACTCGTCCGTTTAATTCGGATTTTGTAATTTCAATTGCCCGGTAGACATATGAAAGCTCTTCACCTTCAATGGTATTTATTCCGGACAGATCACCGGCATTTCCAACAATCTTAGGAAAGTAAGGACCCTTTTTTTCTATCATTTGATAACGCAGGCCCATAGCCTCCGGAATCACCAATATATCAGAAAAGATGATGGCGGCATCCACATTCAGGATATCAACCGGTTGAATTGTCACTTCCGCCGCTAACTCAGGAGTTTCGACTAATTCCTTGAAGCTGCCTAATTTTTCACGAACAGCCCTGTATTCGGGGAGTATTCTACCCGCCTGCCGCATTAGCCATACGGGAGTGCGCGGCACTTTTTCACCATTTGCAGCTTTCAGAATAAGGTCATTTTTCAGAGGCA
This sequence comes from Cyclobacteriaceae bacterium, assembly GCA_028278225.1. Lineage (GTDB taxonomy): Bacteria > Bacteroidota > Bacteroidia > Cytophagales > Cyclobacteriaceae > JANQEU01. The sequence continues at coordinate 35,536 of JANQEU010000088.1, read as the reverse complement.
TCGCGCAAAGATAGATAAAACACTCACCCAACATTCATAACTTTGTTATCACCCAAGAAGAAGACCAAAATGAATTTGTTATTTGAAAGTTTTGAGGAGTGGAGTACGTACTGCTCGAAAAACGGATCGGCAATATTTGAACCGGTTATCACCTACGAAATAGAGCAGAAACATAGTACTGAAGCAGAAATATGGAGCAATCTGCAGCATGCTTATGATGTTATGAAAGAGGCTGTTGTGACCGGATTGACAGAGGAAATGTCCTCTTTTTCCGGTATGATCAGCAATGGTGCGAAGAAGGTGTATGATCACAAGGTTTCCGTTCTTTCTCCGGAATTCCAAAGACTGATATCCAGGGCCTTATCAGCTAAAGAGGTCAACTCCTGTATGGGGCGTGTGGTAGCTGCTCCCACAGCGGGCGCCTCAGGAATACTGCCAGGGACAATGGTCACGTTGCAGGAGATACATCACCTGGAGGACAGGAAGATCCTGGAAGGGTTACTGGTTGGTGCGGGAGTCGCCCTGATTCTGGAAAAAAGGGCGTCCCTTGCGGGAGCTGTCGGAGGCTGCCAGGCTGAAACCGGATCGGCCGCCGCCATGGCCGCCGCCGCTATTGTTCATTGTCTGGGTGGATCCGCTACGCAAGCTTTCAATGCAGTGGCCATTACAATTCAATGTATGCTGGGTTTGGTTTGTGATCCTGTAGCCGGCCTGGTTGAGGTTCCTTGTGTGGTGCGAAATGCGAGCGCCGCCGCTATTGCAAATTCCTCCGCGCAAATTGCCCTGGCAGATGTCAATCCGGTGATCCCCGTTGATGAATGTGTCGATGCTATGGGAGAAATCGGGCAATCCATGGAAGACAAATACAAGGAAACGGCCCAGGGAGGGCTGGCAGTTACGCCTACAGGTCAGGCGATCAGCGACCGCGTCCTGATCAAAGATATTGACATCATTGAAGAAGACTAACCTTCTCAATCGACTTCATCAAAGCATTGGCCAGATGATCTATGTTCCGGGAGTTAACATTGAATGCAGATACATTAGAAAGGACAATTACGGCATTCCTGGTCCGATTATTGAAAATACACATAGAGGTATATCCCCCTGTACCTCCATTGTGCCAGTGATACTGATCAGTCTCATATTTACTGATATGCCAGCCAAGTGCAACGGCCAACTGGGGATTTATTTCAAAAGTTTCCTGCTGTTGAAATCTCAGGATTGAGTCTTCGGAGAAGTTTGCCCGGACAAATAATGAAAGATCTTTGGTACTGGACATGATCCCGCCGGCGCCAACGAATACATTTAGATCCCAATTGGAGGTTGGTTTGCCATTTTTATCCAGTGCACCGGCCAGTCTGTTCTGTACATTGGAGATCTGGGTGGTTGATGATATCATTCCATATTTACTGAAAATCTTTTCCTGCAACATGGATTCGTAAGATATGTCCTGAGCCCGCGCCAGTGTGTAACTGAGTAATCCAGCACCCAGGTTTGAGTATTCATATGCTGACCCGGGATCAGTATATGATTTGATTTTCTCTTTTAATTGTGTTTCCAGGCGCTCCGGTCCGTATTTACTGTAGGGATCATCGGACCTCAATTCCAGTGAAGTCATCAAATCCGTTGGTAACCTGGGAAGTCCTGATGTGTGATTTGCCAATTGCTTAAACGTCACTGTGGCAAGGGCAGAATCCGCAAAATCGAAATCAAAGAAATCGGAAACCAGCTGATCCAGCCTAATTCCACCCTCGCTTAAAATGCTAACTAACAATGTCGATGTGAATACTTTGGAAATTGAACCGATTTCAAATAAAACTTCTTCGTTCCGGACAGGGATCAGTGTGTCATTTACTCTACTGAATCCAATATATCCCGGGATACTGTCCCTTATGATACAAACGGAAATCTCCGTGCCATTTGGAAAATTAGAGGCGTAAACGGATATGGTATCTATCTGCGCTGTATCAATTGTTTTATTCGGAATTAGCGAATTTACGGCAGCCGGGTACTCTTTCTGGTTGCAGGCAAATGGCAGAAGAAGAAGTAAAGGAAGTGTTAATCCGGATATGTATTTCATGCCGAAAAATATTCAGGATAAACTTTGAAACAAAATCCCAGAGGATAGCGTTTTAAATTGATTTTTATGCAGTGTTGGCTGATCTTTGCGGTCCATTTTAACCGGATCAATTGGATTTACTGGAACAATTAGCAGCTGTCCATTCACCATCGGGGGAGGAATTCCGGATGAAAGAATTTCTCATGAACTATATCCGTAAACACGGTAAAGAGTGGAAGCGAAAGCCAAGGGTGGTTGCGGGGGAAGAGCTTCAGGATGTTACTGTTTTGGTATTTGGAAAACCACGGACCGCCATTTTTGCTCATATTGATACCACCGGTTTTACGGTTCGGTATCAAGATCAGCTTGTTCCCATTGGCAGTCCGGAGGTTGAAAGCGGAATGAAGTTACGCGGTGAAGATTCATTGGGTCCGGTAGAATGCAGATTGAAAGTAGATGAAGGTCAACTTTATTATGAATTTGGAAGAGGTATTGATACGGGAACCTCCCTTACCTTTTCTCCAAATTTCAGATTAACAAAAGAGTATGTAGAGTCCCCATACCTCGATAACCGGCTTGGCGTCTACAGTGCACTCAGAGTTGCAGAAACTCTTGAGGATGGAGTTATCGTTTTTTCCACTTACGAGGAACACGGTGGGGGGAGTGTACCGTTTGTGCTCAATTACCTGATGAAGCGATACCCGGTAAAACAGGTACTCATATCGGACATAACCTGGGTGACTGAAGGAGTGGAGCACGGTAAGGGTGTGGTAATATCTCAAAGGGACCGAAATATACCCCGGAGATTATTTTTGGACAGGATATTTGCCGCCGCTTCGGCTAGTGGCATTCCGTTTCAGGTGGAGGTGGAGGGAGGGGGTTCCAGTGATGGCCGGGAAGTGCAAATGTCACCTTATGCCATTGACTGGTGTTTTGTCGGAGCCCCCGAATCCAACGTTCACTCACCAAACGAAAAAGTATCTCTTCATGACGTTAAAAGCATGATTGACATGTATCAATATCTCATGAAGGCTTTATGATTATATTTATCGCAACTGAAAATTTACTGACATGTTGAATATTGTTTTGTTTGGCCCTCCGGGTGCCGGAAAAGGAACCCAAAGTGAAAAAATCATTGCAAAGTACGATCTTAAACACCTTTCGACAGGAGACCTGTTTCGTAAACACCTTGGCGAAGGAACGGACCTGGGGAAGAAGGCACAAGGGTTTATGGATAACGGAAAACTTGTTCCCGATGAGATCGTAATTGGAATGGTCGAGGAGACAATTGCGGATCATATGGATGCCAATGGATTCATTTTCGATGGTTTTCCCAGAACGGTTGCGCAGGCCGAAGCATTAGATACCATGCTTGAAAAACATGGGATCGGGATTTCCGGTATGATCAGCCTGGAGGTTCCTGAACAGGAACTCATCAATAGAATATTGGAGCGGGGGAAAACATCCGGCAGGGCTGATGACCAGAACAGGGGTAAGATCTCCACGAGAATTGAGGAATATGAGAACAAGACTGCTCCGGTAGCCGGTTTTTACCGTAAACAAAACAAGCTGAACAACATCCATGGTGTTGGTTCTATTGATTCCATTTTTAATGATATCAGTGCTGCTATTGACAACTTTTAGTTGATGGAATGGAATCTAACTTCATTGATTATGTAAAATTCTATGCCAAATCCGGTGCAGGCGGAGCGGGATCATCACATTTCAGGAGAGAAAAATTTGTTCCCAAAGGAGGACCTGACGGGGGTGATGGAGGACGAGGGGGTCATATCGTACTGCGTGGAAATCAACAGCTTTGGACTTTGCTGCACCTGAAATACAGGAAACATATCAATGCTGCTCCGGGCAATCCCGGCGAGGGTGGAAACAGACATGGTGCGGACGGGGAAGATGTAATTTTGGAGGTCCCCATTGGTACGGTTGCAAAAGATGCCGATACTGGTGAGGCATTGGTTGAAATCATTGAGGATGGCGAGGAGAGGATACTGATTTCAGGTGGTCGCGGTGGTCAGGGGAACAGTCACTACAAAACGCCGACCAACCAGGCGCCGCGTTATGCTCAGCCGGGAGAAGTTGCCAGCGAAAAGACCATAATTCTGGAGTTGAAGTTACTGGCAGATGTGGGTCTGGTAGGATTTCCAAATGCCGGTAAATCGACTTTGCTATCGGTGATTTCAGCGGCAAAACCTGAAATTGGTGATTATCCGTTTACAACTCTTACGCCTAATTTGGGTGTCGTTTCGTATCATGACTACAAGTCATTTGTTGTTGCGGATATTCCGGGTATCATCGAGGGAGCTTCGGAAGGAAAAGGATTGGGGACCAGGTTTCTCCGGCACATTGAGAGGAACAGCATCCTGTTGTTTGTCATACCTGTCGACGCTCAGAGTATTTCCGGGGAATACCGGATCCTGATGAACGAGCTGCAGCAGCATAATACAGAGTTACTTGATAAAAAAAGGATACTCGCTGTCACCAAGTCTGATTTGATCGATGAGGAGTTAAAAAAGGAAATCCTGACTGATTTACCTGATTTACCTTTTGTATTTATATCAAGTGTTGCTCAGGAGGGTTTGAATGAACTTAAGAATCTCATTTGGCAAACTATCAATTCATAGCTGTCATATTGTCATAATTGGAACTTTTGGCAAAGTAATTGTCATTCCTTTGAACGATTTAAAAAGCATTTTTCACTATCAAAATGGGAAACGAAAAAGAAGTATTCGAACAAGAAGAAGAAATCAATAAAGAACAGGCCAGCGAAGTAGATGAGAGCGATGCCGCTGCTGACGAAGAAGTTGAGCACGACAAGGAGGCTGAAGAAGAATCAGAGGAGGTTGATCTGGAGGCAGAGCTTTCGGAGTCAAAAGACAAGTACCTGAGATTGTATTCTGAATTCGAAAACTACAGAAGAAGGACTGCCAAAGAGAAGATAGATCTGATCGGATCCGCCAGCAGGGATGTAATTGAAGCATTGCTGCCTATACTGGATGATTTTGAGAGAGCCATTCAGGCCGGCGAAGAAGGTGGATCGGAAGATGGCGATAAAGACAATGGCGTAGCCTTGATTTATAACAAGCTTAAAAAGGTTTTGGAATCCAAAGGTTTAAAGCAAATGCAAATTAAGCCTGGCGACAGTTTTGATGATGAATTCCATGAAGCCATTTCACAAATACCTGCTCCCAAGAAAAAACTGGAAGGAAAAATTGTAGATGTAATTGAGCCCGGCTATTATCTGAATGACAAGGTAATTCGATTCGCGAAAGTGGTTACAGGAGCAAAGGGATAATATGAGCAAAAGAGATTACTATGATGTTCTGGGGGTAGATCGTAATGCGGGTGCAGACGAAATCAAAAAGGCCTATAGAAAAATAGCCATTCAAAACCATCCTGACAAAAATCCGGGTGATACGGCTGCGGAGGAGAGATTTAAGGAAGCCGCGGAGGCCTATGAGGTTCTCAGCAACAATGAGAAACGTCAGCGATATGACCGGTTTGGTCATTCCGGCATGGGCGGCGCCGGAGGTTTTAGCGGAGGAGGTATGAATATGGAAGATATCTTCTCCCAGTTTGGTGACATTTTCGGGGGGAGCGGTAGCCCATTTGAGAGTTTCTTTGGTGGGGGTCGCGGAGGCGGACGACGTACCAGGAAGGGTACTAATCTCAGGATTAAGATCAGGTTAACACTTCAGGAAATAGCCAATGGCGTTGAAAAGAAGATAAAAGTCAACAGGCTAGTAGTTGATCCCGCGACCACATTTAAATCATGCTCAACCTGTAATGGAAGCGGTCAGGTCAGGAAGGTTATGAATACCATGCTTGGTCAGATGATGTCTACTTCGACATGTCCCACTTGTGGCGGCGCCGGACAAATGGTCGACAGGAAGGCTCCTGGCACCGATAGCACGGGAATGAAGCGGATGGAGGAAGTCATCTCGATCAACATTCCTGCCGGAGTCACGGAAGGTATGCAGTTGTCAATGTCCGGAAAAGGAAATGAAGTAGCAGGAGGAATTGCCGGCGATCTGCTGATCGTGATCGAGGAGGAGGAAGATGATCTGCTCAAACGAGACGGGAATAATGTGATCTATGATCTTTACGTGAGTTTTGTTGATGCAGCCTTGGGGTCTTCCGTGGAAGTGCCCACAATCGACGGAAAAGTGAAGATCAAAGTGGATGCCGGGACTCAGAGCGGGAAAATATTACGACTCCGTGGTAAGGGGATCAAGGATATTGATGGCTACAGTCGGGGAGATCAATTGATACATGTCAACGTATGGACGCCAAAAAATTTATCAAGAGAAGAAAAGAGTGTACTGGAGTCTTTCAGGGATTCAAAAAACTTTGAACCAAAACCGTCAAAAGGCGATAAGAGCTTTTATGAAAGAATGAAGGAATTCTTCGAATAGTCCAACCAAAAGGAGTAAAACTATAATCGTTTTATTTATTTAATCACAATTTCAAATTATCGTAACACGGGCACCTCAAATACCGTAAGGTAAGACATGTTGAAGTTGGTATTGACTGTTGGACTAGGTATGTCATTTTTGTTGGGGGTGCACGGGCAAATCAAGCGATTTTACTCACTTGATGAGGTTACCTCCTATGACACGGTTGACTTTACCTTAAAGGCCACCTCAGGTATCTCATTTATCAGGCATGTGGATGGTGGCAATCCCCTGAATATCTTTGGTAACCCGGACCTTAATAAAATTAATCCACGATTTGATGCGCAAACAAAAAGTCGGACTTGCTGGGTAAACCTGGACCTGGATGAGTACAGGAGTTCCAGGTTGGGAAATGGTCTGGCGTTTGCGATGCTGAAGGACGGAGGCGAAGAAGAAGACAACTACTGGAAATTCCTGATAAATGACCAAAAGGTCTACAACCTTATTCTGAATTATGGGATAGGAAGCTCAGATATTGATCTGAGCGGCACACGCGTCAACAAGCTAAAGATCAATACCGGGAACGCCGATGTTGTGGTTAATTACGATAAAGAGGAGCCGAACCTGGCGGAAATGGATACCTTCCTGGTAAAGGTAGATCTTGGCACCTTAATTGCTAAGGATCTGGATCATTCCAGGGCCAGAAATGTGATTGCCGAGATTGGATTTGGTCAGGTTTTGCTGGATTTCAGTCATCCGATGGAAAAAACCTGCAAGGTCAAGGCCTCGGTCGGTGCTGGAAAGTTAGAAATCATTCTTCCGCGAAAATCACCCGTCATTATCCACATAAAAGATTCACCACTCTGTGGCATTTCAATGGTGAAAGGATACGAGGAAGTTGAGAAGAATGTTTATGTCAATATGGACTACAGCTCCAATGCCGAAAATTTACTCACCTTCAAAGTAGATGTAGCCCTTGGATCGGTGAATTTTTCTTACGCCGATTGATCGCCTCACTTTAAGATACAATCACAGAAAGAAGTCGTGTCAAGTTTTGAAAAGAATGGTCTGTGGATTGAGATTTGAACTTTGTCAAAAAATGGGAATTTGGTTCAGTTTAACCCCAATTTTCCTTCAATCCTTTTTATTTTTTTATCCAGCTGAGCAATATCTTCATCTTTCTGTACGTCCCTGATGGGGTATGTCTCAACAAACGCTGTCCACAGTCCTGTAAGTTTCCCAATTGCCCGTGCGTTTTTCTCCATGGCTTGAGCATTTTTCTCTATTTTCTTGTCAAGCTTTTCCATTCTGCGGTCCTGCTCATGGAAGATTTCAGCTATTTCCGCCCGGAACTCATTTTGATCCATAATCCAAAAATAAGGAACTATTACACAAGCCGATCAATCCGAAAATTGTGTCAGAACCTGGTGATAACTAATTTATTCAATTTGACTTACACAGCCCCATTATTCAATCTAAGGCAATTATTGGTTCATCCTAATCCGCATGTTTTAATATCCCTTCCACTATCAGGTATTGCGCGGTTATATAAGTCAGCATGATAAGAAACCTGGCAAAAGGTATATCGACTATGACAAATTTATCAACTGCAATAAGAGAGTCGGAGATCAGGAATAATAGCGCTCCGGTGATAACATATTGAAAACTTTTTTGGCTCGTAAGTCCCTGACGCATTCTGGCGTAGTACGCCATAGTCAATAAACTCAAACCATAAATTGTAACTGGTATTTGCAGACTACCCGTACCAGGCAATATGTAATAGAAAAATGCTATACCGTAAATCCAGAAGGGAAGTGATCTCGCAAATGAGAATTTGATTTTCTGATAGCTCGCTTTCCCAAAAAGCGTGATGTAAAGTATTTGGGCCACAAAGAAAGATCCTACACCCAGCAGAAAATAGCTATCCCCGTACATCAGTGCCAGATCCCCACCCCAACTGAAGATCAGGGCAGCTGCCAATAGTAGCGTTTTGATCGTGACATTGCCTTTGGAACAGTAATAAACGTATGAGAGCAGTAATGGCATCAGTAACGGCTTACTATAAAACTCCAGATCAGGAAAAGCAGTAATATGACTGGCGAGATTGACTACTGCAGCCAATCCGTAAAATGCCAGAATAATCCGGGATCGGTTCATGTCTTTATTTTTTGGTCAGAAGATAAAGCAGGGCAAATAACGAAAACATTCCTGCGGATGCAAATATCAATGGGAATCTGTCATTGATGCCCTGATAGATGGAACCACTGATAAGTGCTCCTACGCCTATCCCGATTTCCAGAAATATAAACAATGTGGATATACCTTTACCACGGGTTTTTTCCGGCGCTAAATCGATTGCCCAGGCAAATAGTGTGGGGGAGTTCAGGCCGTATCCGATTCCAAAAAGAAATGCTCCGGTGAAAAACTGAACCGGTTCAACTGCGGTGCCGATGATGATCATGCTTACAAACAAAATGCTGGTGCTGAATTTAAGTATGACCTTACGACCCAGCATATCGGAGAGTCTTCCACCGATTATTCTCACAAGTAAAGACGAACCGGTAAATACGGCATAAGGTAATCCTTTATTCACTAGTTCCAGGTAGACTCCAAAATCCGGAAGCAGCGTTATCACAGTCCCAAAGCAGAATGTGGTAAGCAGCATAACGATGCTAGGTACGATTACCGCAGGTTCATAGACGTCTTTTCGCCTTACAATGAAGAGGTTCCGATTAAATCCTTCACGATCCTTCAGGGTTTCTTTCATCCCTACCAGAATTAATACTGACCCTATTGCAAATGCGGAGCTGGTATAAAATAATGTGTTGATATCGTACAGCAAAAAAATGTAGGATCCCAAAGCCGGTCCGGATGTCATTCCTATAGTACCGAATGTAGATAGTACGCCAAGTGCTTCACCTCTCCGGTTGACAGGTACAATATCTGCCACGTACGCAGATGTACCTGTAGGCTTAAATCCTGTGCTGAACCCATGGAGTAGCCTGATCGCAAAAAAACCCGGCACGGTGACTAATACGGGATAAAGCAAAGCCGCAATGCCACTGAACATCGCACCAATGATCATTACGGGGATCCGGCCCCATTTATCGGTCATTTTGCCGCTGAATGGCCTGGAAATACCGGCAGTGAGCGTAAAAAGTGATATGATCAATCCAAGATATTCCTTACCACCAAGCTTTTCGAGATAACCGGGTAGTTCTGCGATGATCATTGTGAAAGAAGCAAAAAACAAAAATGAACTAAGGCACAATAGCCAAAAGTTGAGGCTATAGTGTCTCATTATGCTTCTTCCTGCTGATGTAATAGAAAAGTTTTTATGAAATCCTGAATATCACCGTCCAATACATTTTGTACATCCGTTCTTTCATGGCCGGTACGTGCGTCTTTGACAAGTTTGTAAGGATGCAGCACATAGTTCCGGATTTGGGAACCAAAATCGATCTTCATTTTGCCGGCTTCGATCTTGTCCCGTTCCTCATTCTTTTTTTGTAGTTCCATTTGATAGAGCTGGGACTTGAGCATCTGCATCGCACGTTCGCGGTTGGCAAGCTGAGATCGCTCAATCTGGCATACCACAACAATTCCGGTGGGTTTATGTGTCAGTTGAACTTTGGTTTCTACCTTGTTCACATTTTGCCCGCCGGCACCTCCCGACCTGGAAGTTTGCATTTCGACATCATTTGGGTTGATATCAATTTCTATGGAATCATCCACAACCGGGTAAACATATACCGAAGCAAAAGATGTGTGCCTGCGTCCTCCGCTGTCAAATGGTGAGATCCGCACCAAACGGTGAACACCATTTTCCGATTTCAGATAACCATACGCCAATGGACCGTCAAATTCCAGCGTAACCGACTTTACACCGGCAACATCCCCGGCCTGGAAATCTACTTCCCGGACTTTGTAACCGTTTGCCTCACCATACATGATATACATCCGCATTAACATCCCGGCCCAGTCATTGCTTTCCGTACCGCCTGCTCCGGGGGTGATCTGAAGCATACAGGACAACTGATCTTCATCGGAAGACAGCATCTTCTTCATTTCCAGGTCCTCGACTTTAGCAAGCGCTTTACGGTACTCCGTTTCCACCTCCTCCTCCGTGGTTTCTCCTAACTCCAGGAATTCGAAAAGGGTTTCCACGTCGCCCAGTGCCGTTTCCACGGTCTCGTATTCACCGGTCCAGCTTTTTTTCCCCTGTATTACCTTCATGGTTTTTTCCGCCTCTTCCGGGTTACTCCAAAAATCAGGCTGGACCGTTACCAGCTCCAGTTCTTCCAGTTCTTTCTTCTTGGCATCATAGTCAAAGATACCTCCTCAAGGCGCTAACGCGAGCCTTCAAGTCTTTCAGTTGATCTGAGGTCATATTTGATCGATCAAAAAATTGTATTGAAAAATTGAAATGCGAAGATATGAAATTTTACATCTTGGCATGAGATATGCCTAGCTTGCTCCTATAATTTCGATTTTGTTTCTTTCGGAAACCCTGAATATTTTTCGTTCCAGGGCTTTCATGGTCACTCCACTCAAAATTAACACTGAAGAGATGGCAATTGTTTGTTTTGAAAGCCCATCCAGTTGATTAAATCCATCTATCACCGGGTATGCGAGTCCCGCTAATACCAGTTTTCCCGGTGAACTCCGAAAACTCCAGACACTATGATTTTTTTCCCGAATATCAATAGCCTCTATTTCGTCAATAAGGATTGCTGTCTGAAATATAAAAATACTGGTATCGGTAAACCCCTCAATTCGTCCGTTGACAAAGTTCTCCTGTCCGTAAAGCCTGAACCTCAGATCTTCGTCAGCGTAGATTTTTAGCCGAAATGATGACCCGATTCGTGTCAGGAAAAGGAAGGGTTCCCCGGCCGCGGTAAGAAAACTAAGACCCCATAAAAGTATAATTAGAAATAATCTGATACCTGAAAAAGATTTCCGGCTTCATTTTACGGAAATCTATGTAACAGTCAAAATGGATCGGTTTTAAAAGATGTTAAAATTTAATGCTACCATGTTGAGGATTTCATGCGGTGAACCGCCCTCATGATGTCTTTCTGACTGATTTGTCCCACAAGCTTTCCCATTTCGACCACCGGGAACCGCCTGATCCTTTTCTCAAGATACATATCGGCGCAGTCAAAAATATTCATTTCAGGAGCGATGCTTACCACGTTGGTGGACATGAAGTCCGACACTTTTCCGGATAGCGTAGGCATATTGTGATATTTTCCTTTTACAACTTCTTTCATGCAATCCCCTTCCGAGATCACTCCAATCAATCTTCCTTTTTCGTCAACAACAGGCCCGCCTGATATCCTGTTTTTCAGCAACGTTTCAATCACCTCATCCATCTGTTGATCGGGATGAAAGGTGATCAGTTTGCTGGTCATATAATCCTTCACCTGGATGGGAAAGGGTTTCTTTTCAGCAGGGGCGGCTGTTACGCCTTTGTAGCTCTTTACCATAGTCTTAGAATTTAGGGAAACCTATAAGATAAAGATTTTATAATAGAAATCGAAAAATAACAATAAAAACAAATTGACTGTATCCTTTATTCACCCAAATGCATTTGTCACATATGGCTTATTTATAAATGGTTATCAACCCTTTAAAACCTTCCCAAACTTCTCCGTTTATGCGGATTTCTTCCGTCCTGATATTTGAATTGATTGTTACTGTGATAGTATCGGACATATCCGGCATCAACTTTAGATAGAAATCCCTGGTACCTGGTGCGAACAGAAATTCGGATACAATATTTCCGGTAGCGTTTATGGAATAACCGGAGTCTGACTCGCTGCGCAGGATGTCTATTTCTATATTTCTGAGATTACCCTTCATTGCAAAGAATGAAATGTTGGCGTGGTTAAATGAATTTTCGATTTCAGGGTCAAGCAGGTCGTCACGGTCGGTCGATCGCACTTCAATACGAGGAAAGGATGCCGGATTGCCGCAACAGTCTTCTTGACAGCCTGTGTATAAACTTGTTGACAATATCAATATGAGAAATTTTAAAGCTTTCATTTTACAATGATGTAATAATGATCGTCTGTTTCCCTCAAAATTTTACCATTTAACAGCACTTCTTCCCTCCTGATATTGGCATTGATCACCATTGTAATAGTGTCCATTACATCAGGGGATAGTTCTAAATAATAATCTTTTGACCCTGGGCTAAATAAATATTCTAATAAAAAATTTCCAGTGGCCCTTATCCTATAATCACTTTCAAGGTTTGGGGAGATGTCAATACTTATGTCAGTTTCACGGTTTTCATGAAATGTCCAAAGTGAAATATCATCATGGGCAAAAGAATTTTCGGTTTCCGGATCGAGCAGGTCGCTGCCGGAAGTTGATTGCACCTTTAATAGAGGAAAGGGCGCCGGACTATCACAGCAGTCTTTTTGGAGGCAGCCCGTATATAAACTTGTTGACAACACCAATATGAGAAACTTTAAAACTTTCATTTTTCAGCGGATTACGGATTGATGTTTTTGATCATTTTTTTTCTATACTGGTAATTTCTGTTCTCAGATTCCCAGACTATATACCAGCCGTCTCCCCTGCCTTGCCATCCCCAATTCATGTGCAGATTATACGTGGCATATGACCCATAGTCAGTGATCCTGACACCATCCGATATCCAGGCATGGCAGCCGTCATAGACATAAATGCCTAAGATAGTTGATCTCTCCCTGCAGGCCCGGAGAATAACGGGTTTTCCGTTCTGGATATTGTTCCTGGCGTCACCGTACAGGTAGTCTCCATAATCCGCGGAGTTTGAGTATCCGAAATCTTTTTCAAAAGCCTTTCTCGCATCATTGGTTTTCGCCGAGGAAACGGTGCAGCCCCAAGCCATATCCACCGCATCACCACAATCCCTCATGAGCTGGGCGATTTCAAATGGTACAGGATCAGGATTCCCGGTTCCCATAGCCGACCAGTCATACCTGGCCGGGTGCTCCCAGTATCTCATCACCTGGGCCATAGCCGTGGCAACGCATCCTGTAAGAGCCTGGCAATTGTTTAGGCCAACAGTAGGGGCTGCATCATTATACCCATCGTCCTGACCCCATAGTGTCAAAACAAGAGGTCCCCAGGTTGTTGTGTTTGGTTCAACCGGGGCATCGTGATCCTCACAAATTACATCCGGTTCACTGCACGGATCGGAGGGATTTGCGCCATCCCTGCCAACAACCCCCCACATTAAAGCAATATCCCTGCGGATCACAGAGGCAGTGTCACGCGTCGACCTTATGTAATCAATATATTCCTCAAGGTACATGGCCAGTCCGGCATTTATCGTGTCTTTCAGGTCTGAAAAATTGCCCCGGTTCGAGTATGCGAGTATTGGGATTGCCCTCAGATCCGCCGAAATGATGGAAAAACCTTCATTTTCCATGTAGTTAAAAATATAATAAGCTGGAAAATCAGTATCGCTTATTATTGATTCATTTATTATCTCCCTGGCAATTCTTAAGTTAGTTCGCGGCAGGGAGGGTTCATACGGATCATTCAGATCCATACTTTTGGCTATGCTTCGTGCATCTTCGATATTCAGAAAATATTTACCGGTTCGGTCAATGTCGGTTTCAATATTTTCTTTTTGACAGCTTATCACCAGGAAAGCTGACAGAATAATAGTGAGTAGGCTATTTTTCATAAGCAATGGTTTTAATTTTAAAAGATGTCAGGGCTAATAGGATGACATAGTGAGTAAATTTTTTTAATGAATAAGGTTTTGAGTTATGCTCCCAAATCTACGGTACAGTTAAGGTCCAATACTAATTTGAAGCATAGACAAATTGTGAACAACAGCACCTTGAAGCGTAATAAAACGTGACCAAATTGTGGCGCTGAGTTTTTTTGCTGTTGTTGGTGAGGAACTCCAACAATGGCGGAAAAAAATCCAATCCCGAAATTACAGTTCCACCTGTTCAAAAAGCCTAAACCAACCGTCATCCTGAACACAGTGAAGGATCTCGTGATCAGGGCTGCTTTTGCGGATGAGATCCTTCGTGAACTCAGGATGACGAACTGGCTTTTTGAACAATTACGATGACTTTGAGCATCTTGTAAATGTTGTTGGTGTTCTTCACCAACAACATCATTTACGAGAACCAAGCCTTTTCCACCTGCAGATAAACCACTTAGGACATTGATCTTCAAAATGTGTAAACACCAACGCAGGCAGGGCTTCACTTCGGCACGAAGTCCCTTTTGGATCTTACAATGATTTATTCATCAGGCTGAATACTCCCGTTGGTAATGGCTTGAGATGGCGGATATCAGATCCTGTAAAGCCAGCCGTGAGCGTCGCTTATTGCACCTACCTTTATTTTAGAAAGCAGATCCAGGAAGTTGCTGGCGTATTTCCAGTTTTCCACAGGTGGAAGGTCATAATCCTTTCCATCAAATCCAATGGTCTTGATAGGTGTGATGGTAGCTGCAGTGCCCGCTCCAAATGCTTCCTGCATGGATCCGTTTTCGATAGCACCCATAACTTCCGAAACTTTGATTGGACGTTCTTCGATAGCCATCCCCTCGTCCTTCGCAAGTTGCAGGATGCTGTCCCTTGTAATTCCTTTAAGGATTGTATCTCCTGTTGGGGCTGTAACGAGTGTGTCATTGATAACGAACATCAGGTTCATTGTGCCGGACTCTTCAACGTACTCGTGTCTGATCCCATCAGTCCAGATGAGTTGATTGTACCCTTCCTTCGCTGCCTCTACAGCGGGATAAAGCGCTGCGGCATAATTTCCGCCTGTTTTGGCAAAACCGGTACCGCCGGCTGCGGCACGTGTATAGTGTGTCTCAATTTTAACTTTAACAGGTTCGGAATAATATGAGCCAACGGGGCCAGTAATGATGTAAAAAGTATATGTATCCGATGGTCTGATCCCGATATAGGGATCCATGGCAATCTGGAAAGGTCTGATGTATAGTGATGTTCCCTTCTTTGAGGGTACCCACTCCTGGTCAACACGCAATAACTCTGTCATTGCATACATAAACAGGTCTTCGGGAACGGGAGGCATGCACATTCTTTCGGCACTTTTTACCATTCTGGCTGCATTTGCCTGCGGGCGGAATACCAATACGCTGCCATCTATACCTCTGTGGGCTTTCAACCCCTCGAATATTGTGGATGCGTAATGTAAGGTTGTGTTTGCAGGGCTCAGATTAATATTGCCATATGGCTCGATCCGCAGGTCCTGCCAGTCGCCATCACAGTAATCCGCAATAAACATGTGATCCGAGTATATCTTTCCAAATACAGGATTTTCCAGGTCCGTTTCCTTAAGCCTTGAGTTAGTAGTCCTTGTCAGGGAAATGTTCATTGTCTCTGTCATTGCCGTATTATTTATCATTCATCACCCGGTATCCAGGGCGTTTCAGGAACATTCATGTCGTGCCCTATTTTTCTTGCAAGAATAAAGAAATAATCAGACAGCCTGTTCAGAAACGGAAGGATATTTTCACCCACATCTTCCGTTTCCTGAAGTTTGGTGACACTTCTCTCAGCGCGCCTGCAAATTGTTCTGCACACGTGGCAAAGTGAGACGGCTTCATGACCGCCTGGCAAAATAAAATTCCTGAGTTCCGGTACCTTACCGGAGTAGTGATCAATCCATTGCTCCAGCTGGGTGATCTCAATGGAAGTGATCCCCGGGATCTCAAATCCCTTGAAGCCGGGTTCTGCTGCTAAAATGGACCCCAGAGAGAACAGGTTTTCCTGTATCCAATATAACTGGTGCTTTAATTTGGTTTCAACTCCGTTGTGATCCTTGAGCAACCCGATAAATGTGTTCAGTTCATCGACATTTCCATAGGACTCAATTCTCTCATGGGATTTGGATACTTTTTTGCCTCCAAGTAATGATGTCTGGCCCTTATCACCTGTTTTAGTATAAAGTTTAGCACTCATTCCACGGCTGCCGGTTTTCGTATGTTCTTGTTTACAGTGTCTGATTCCACCAGTCCGTCCATGAGTTTGATGATCCTGTGTGCGTACTTTGCAATGTCATCCTCGTGTGTCACCATCACAATGGTGTTACCCTGCTCATGGAGTTGCTCGAACAGGTCCATGATACTGTATGAGGTTTTTGAATCCAGGTTTCCCGTAGGCTCATCTGCCAAAATGATACTTGGATCGTTGACCAGCGCCCGTGCAATGGCCACCCGCTGACGCTGACCACCTGAAAGTTCATTAGGCTTATGATAGGCCCGGTCTCCCAATCCGACCCCTTCGAGCGTTTCAAATGCCTTGTCCTCGCGTTCACTACGACCATAACCTGCATAGACCAAAGGCAGGGCCACATTTTCCAGTGCGCTTGCCCTGGGTAAAAGATTGAAAGTCTGAAAGACGAACCCTATTTCCTTATTACGGATCTCGGCAAGCTCATTTTCAGTAAGATCACTCACGTCATTTCCATTCAGGACGTACCTTCCGGATGTAGGCGTATCCAGACACCCAATGATATTCATAATTGTGGATTTTCCGGAACCGGACGGACCCATGAATGCAACGTATTCGCCTTTGTCTATCTCAATGCTGATGGATTGAAGTGCGTTTATGATTTCACTTCCCATAACATACCGCCTTCCGATATCTGTTGTCCTGATTATTTGAGTCATATGGATAAAACTAAGTAATGCGTTCTTAATTATCTAATTTGGATAGATTAGACGGTAAATTCATACTTTTGGTTGGCGAATGTACCAATTCATTTTCTTATTTCTACTGACAAATATCTATCAGGCAGATGACTGGCATCTGTTAAGTGATGTTGCACTCGTACGCAAATACGACAACTTTTTGAGCCAGGAGGTGGATGTCCCGGTCTTTTCCGTCAAATTAAGAAGAAAAGAGGGAGAGGAGATCACACTTGAAGGTTATGTTATCCCGCTTGAAACAGCCAAAAACCAATATTTCGTATTGTCAAGATTTCCTTTTCAATCCTGTTTTTTCTGTGGAGCAGCCGGCCCTGAGACCGTAGTGGAAGTGTACGGCGAAAGATCTTTTTCAGTTTTTGATCAGCGAGTCAGGGTAACTGGCGAGCTTCAGCTGAATGACGGAGATCCCCTGCATCTATTTTACATACTGAAGAATGCCAGTGTAGAACTGATCAATTAGGATTTTCCATAGAGTTTGAGCATGGGATCTCTCAGATCCATGCTTTCCTTCGAAACCAAATGCAGTACATTACCTGCAATATTTTCGGGTGTAACCCAATCTTCGAAATTCGCATTTGGCATTGCTGCCCGATTGGCAGGCGTGTCAATAATGCTGGGAATGATCGTTGACACTACGATATTGTCCTGCCTGCCCGTTTCATTTAAAATCTCTCCCAGCTGGATTACGGATCCTTTTGAAAGCGCGTAGGGCAAAACCTCGGAGGCTCCGCCTTCAACGGCAGGTTTGGCACCCACAACCACAATTCTTCCACCTCCGGATTCCTTCATCCACTTGTACACTGGTTTAATGCAGTTAAAAACAGTGAGGAAATTGAGTTCATACATGTCCATGAGATCATCGGTGGTAGTGTTTGAAATATTGCTCATCGCAAAACCACCAGTCAGAAGTATTGCCGCATGCAGATCCATATAGGAACTCCTGAGAACATTGATAAAATCGGAGGTTTGTGTTTCCGAAGTGAGGTCAACTTCAAAGTATTCTATTTTGTCATGCTTATCCTTTAAGCCTCGGGATCCGTGAGTTCCTATGACCCGGTATCCCGCTTCAACTGATAAATTGGAAATGGCCCTGCCCAAATTCCCCGATGATCCGGTAATTAGAATATTTTTACTCATAAACTCAATGTAAGCGAACTCGAACTGTAATTTGGAAGAAATGAATAAAAAATCCTCATTTTTTGAAGATGTATATGAAGTGGTGAAACTGGTGCCGGCCGGAAGGGTAACCACTTACGGAGCAATTGGCGCTTATCTAGGTATGAAATCAAGTGCCCGGATGGTGGGCTGGGCTATGAATAGCGCTCACGGCAGGGATGATGTACCTGCTCACCGGGTAGTCAATAGAGCCGGTGTTCTAACCGGTAAAAATTTTTTTGGCACTCCTACACTAATGCAGGAATTGCTGGAGAAGGAAGGTGTGAAAGTAGAGGATGACAGGGTAGTTGATTTCGAAGCTTTTTTTTGGGAGCCTATGAAAGAATTGGATTTGTGATTTTAAACCCCCTTACCCCCTTTGAAAGGGGGAATTTGGTTCCCCGCCTGAATTTAGTTCCTTCTATGGATAGTTTTGAAATAGGGAAATTTAGTTCGCCCTTTGGAGAAGAATCTTTTGAAAGTAGGAATCCGGTTCCCCCTCTTGAGAGGGGGCAAGGGGGTGTCACAATTCTTGTTCCCCTTTAAGTTCCTCAATCCTGGTTTCAAGTATTTCAAGAACATTATGCATATCCTTCCTGACTTCTGCATCATCAAACCTCAAAAATGTTAAGCCAATCTTTTCGAGTTGCTTCTGTCGTTTTCTGTCATATTCTATAGCATCATCATTGTGATGGGAAATTCCATCAATTTCAATGACCAGGTTCAAGGTAGGGCAGTAGAAGTCAACAATATAATGTAACAACGGCTTTTGCCGGCCGAATCTCACTCCAAGTTTTTTGGCTTTTATCTCGTTCCACAACAGGATTTCAGCCAATTCACTATTATTTCGAAGGTTTCTGCTTCTTTGTTTAAGGTTTGGATTGTATGGAATGAAATTTGGTCCAAAGATTAATCCTCTGGAGGGAATTCCCAGTTCTTCCAATTGTTCTTTGCTGATTCCCCTAACTTTTGTCATTGATTCAAAATAATATGATTATTAAACCCCCTTACCCCCTTTGAAAGGGGGAATTTGGTTCCTCTCCCGAATTTAGTTCCTTCTATGGATAGTTTTGAAGTTGGAAAATTTGTTCGCCCTTTGGAGAAGAATCTTTTGAAAGTGGGAATCCAGTTCCCCCTCTTGAGAGGGGGCAAGGGGGTGTCACAATTCTTGTTCCCCTTTAAGTTCCTCAATCCTGGTTTCAAGTATTTCAAAGGGGGAGTAACAGCATCATTCAATACCTCAGGATATCATCTAAACCATCTTTGATTTCCTGCAATTGCGATTTGGATATGATTCCGATTTTTTTGATCAATCGTTCCTTTGAAATCGATCTGATATGAAAAGTCAAAACCTCGGATTGAGTTTTGAGATTGTTCCCGGCATTTGGATCTAAAATGAGATTGCCTTTATAGTTCCTGACCTTTGATGTCAGCGGACAAGCGATAACTATTTTCAAATAAGTGTTCACAACGTTTCCGCTAATGATTACCACTGGACGAAATCCACCTTGCTCACTGCCTCGAATTGGATTCAGATTAGTTTCCCAGATCTCTCCTTGTTTCATTATTCACCGATTTGCTTGAGGTAATCTTCCATACCCTCTTCGGCAATCGACATCGTGTCTTCATCCGAAGACGCATTCTTATAGGATTGAATATATTCCGCCTTATTCAATTGGTCCAGGTATATTCTCAGGGCCTTTTCAATCAATTTATTTTTTGGGAGGGACAGTTTCCGTGCTTTTTCAGCAAGGAGATCCAGGAGATCATCGGGCAAGGTACTGGTAAAAACGGCCATATAATTTGTATTTATGAAATACAAATATAAATCATATGTGTAACTATGACCTCCTGATCAGCAGCATTCCAATAAATGTCAGCAGCCCGTTGAGGATCACAATCTCAAACCCGAACCTATACCCGTTAAAGAGGGATTCTGAGTTAATGTTAATGATATATGAAATAACAGGCGCCAAAAGACAGATCGGGGGCACCCATCTGTCCTTTACTCTGTAGTCCGTGAAAATCCCGAAACTGTACAATCCCAACAACGGGCCATAGGTGTAGCCGGCAGCGATGAATATTGAATTGATAACACTTTCATCATTGATGGCATTGAATATGAGGATAATTACAAACAAAAGCATTGAGAATCCAAGGTGGACATAAATTCTGGTCCTTTTTTTGGCTGCAAAATTTTCGGGATTAAATCCAAGGAAATCGACACAAAACGATGTTGTCAGGGCTGTTAAAGCGGAGTCAGCACTGGAATAAGCGGCGGCTGTGATCCCCAGCAGAAAGAACACCCCGCCAACAAGTGAAAAATGTTCCACTGCAAGGATCGGAAAAAGGTTATCAGACCGGGTGGTCAGTGATATATTATAGGCATCAGCAAACTGATAAAGGAGCACACCCAGGATCAAGAACAATACATTGACAAATATCAGGATTGTGGTAAACCAGTACATGTTCTTTTGTGCATCCCCGAGGGATCGGCAGGTCAGGTTTTTTTGCATCATGTCCTGGTCCAGTCCCGTCATTACGATGGCTATAAATGCCCCGGAAAAAAACTGCTTGAAAAAATTCCGGTTATTCCGCCATTCCCAGTTAAATATATCGCTGCGGGTATCATTTGATACAGAGGTCATCAGTTCATTCCAGGTCCAGTTCAGGCTGTCCTTTATAAAATATATACTTATGAGTACAGAAAGGATCATGAAAGTGGTCTGAAAAGTATCGGTCCATACAATGGTTTTTATTCCACCTCTGAAGGTGTATAGCCATATAAGGATTATTGCGCTCATAACGGCAACCCAAAAAGGTAATCCCAGTGCATCGAAGAAAGCGATCTGTAGTACTCCGGCAACAAGGAATAGCCTGAATGATGCGCCCACCACTCTGCTCAGGAGAAAGAAAAAGGCTCCTGATTTGTATGACCAAAACCCGAATCTCTGCTCCAGATAAGTGTAGATGGATACAAGATTTAACCTGTAATAAATCGGTAGCAGGATTTTTGCTATTGCGACGTACCCAAGAATGTAACCCAGAACCATCTGAAAGTAATACCAGTTGCTGTTGCCGACTTCACCCGGAACGGAAATGAAAGTGACACCTGATAAGGTTGCCCCGATCATTCCGAACGCCACCAGATACCAGGGCGATTGACGATTGGCAGTGTAAAATGTCTCCGGTGTTATGTTTTTCGAAGTGATGGTGGATATCAGGATCAGTAATCCGAAATACCCGAGTACGATAGAAGCAACTAGTACAGGACTCATATTAAACAATTAACTGCCGCAAAATAACCATGAATGGCAACAAATGAATTAACTATTAACTCCATCTTTACTAATGCGAAAAACAATTTGTCTTGTTAAATTTGCGCAAACTTTGAAGAGATGAGTACGCAATTCGAGAGGGAATTTGATGAGCGGGTGCTGACCGCAGTAGATGAAAAAGACGAGGATCTCAAGAAGCTTGTTGTTCTGAATGACGATTTCAACACTTTCGATCACGTCATCAATACTCTTATAAAGGTTTGCAAGCACGATCCGCACCAGGCCGAACAATGCACGTACATCATACACTACAACGGGAGATGTTCCGTCAAAGACGGCACTTATCATGACCTGAAACCAATGCGGGAGGGGATCACCGATGCAGGCATCAAAGCCATAATTGAGTAAATGGAGTACCCCTCAAAGCTGGTAGAGGAGGCTGTAATCGAAGTTTCCAGACTCCCTGGCATAGGGAGAAAAACGGCGCTCAGGTTGGTACTCCACCTGTTGAAACAACCTGCTGAAAAAACCAAAGACCTGTCCGAGGCGCTTGTGCAGCTACGAGAGGGTATAAAATACTGCAAGATCTGTCACATCATATCTGATACCGAAGAATGCACATGCAGACATCTCAAGACCGATACTTCAACAGTTTGCGTGGTGGAAGACACTCCGGATGTATTTGCAATCAGAAACACCGGTCAGTACCAGGGAATGTTCCACGTTTTAGGAGGTCGGATATCGCCGATTGACGGAGTAGGCCCTGACGATCTGAAAATTGAGTCCTTAGTGAAACGAGTCAAAGAAGATCCTGAAATTCGTGAAATAATATTAGCACTGTCGGCGACAATGGAGGGAGATACCACGGCTTTTTATATAACCAAACGACTTGCCGGGTTCAACCTCAGGATAACATCCATCGCCAGAGGGATCCCGGTTGGCGGAGAACTGGAGTATGCAGATGAGCTTACACTGGGCAGAAGTATCACAACACGCACATTGTTTGACCAGGTTTAACGCCTTCTTCTGCGTCCTCCCGTAAAAACCGTGTAGTAAAGCAGCAGCAGCATCCCGCACACCATCACCAGAAAATACCAGTTGGCGTCACCGGCTTTTATCGTGGCTACAAGGTGAAGAACGGCAAGGATGACAACTAATATTCCAAGGAAAATGCCAATACTCTTTAACTGTTGCGGGCTCATTAGAATAGCTGAATTTGATCGGAATATAAATGATTCTGCAAAATTGGCAGAATAATAAACTGATTTGTCACTTTTGGAAAATATCCCTTTCACACTTTTGACATAGTGGTTTTCAACAAGAAAAATACAGAGCAGTACATCTGGTACAATCCGGTCCTGAACCGGTATCAAAGCGGTACGAAAAAGGATTACGATCTCATTTATTTAAGTCGGCCAAAAGCGGAATTCACCCTGTTGTACAGAATGAATGGAGTTTCTTCAAGGATGGCCGATAAGTTGATTACTGAATTGAACGGTTCAAAGATAGAAAGTTGAAATACTCACTGGTTTAATAGTTTCTTCCAAACAACTTGTTATCCAACAGCCTGATTTTAAAGTCAGGCTTTTTTTGTTCTCAGATCGCATCCTTTCCCTTTTCACCGGTTCTGAGCCTGATGGTTTCCTCAATAGGAAGGATAAATATCTTACCGCTTCCAATCGTACCGTCCGAGTTGGAAGTGGTGCCATTGGAAATTGCATCTATTGTGGTCTGCACAAAATCATCATTAACTGCTATTTCCAGACGGATATTATTGAGCAGGTTGGGTATGACCTTTTGCCCCCTGTATATCTCTTCCGAAACCGTCCGGCCATGACCTGATACATGGTTAACGGTGATTCTGGATATCCCTGCATCAATTAGGGATTCTCTCACTTCTTCCAGTTGATTTTCTCGTATGATTGCTATTATCAGTTTCATAATTTCCTCAGATTAACTTGGGTTGATCATTCCATATCCTTTTTCACCATGGTAGTAGCTGTCAAGTCCTTTCATTTCACCTTCCTGACTTGATCTTAATTTAGTTACCCTGTCTATAACAAAGAGAATGACCAGGGTGCCGATTCCTGCATATGCGATTGCTATCAATACTGCCAAAGCCTGAACCCCGAGCTGTTGCAACATTGTCCAGCTACCTGCCATTGAAGCGGCTTCCGACATCCAGGCTTCTCTGATGAAAAAAGTGAGAAAGATCGCCCCGATAACGCCACCGATACCGTGGATCCCAAAGGCATCCAGGGTATCATCGTATCCCAGTTTATTTTTGTAGATCACCGCCGTATAACATCCGATTGTTGCAAGTATTCCAAGGATCAGTGCACCGGATGGCTGCACAACCCCGGCTGCTGGGGTTATGGCAACAAGACCGGCCAGTATTCCCGACACGAAACCTAAAGCTGTAGCTTTTCCCTGGTGCCATCCTTCAATGATGATCCATGTCAACCCACCGGCCGCTGCCGCTACTTGGGTTACCGTAAGCGCCTGCGCGGTACTCAATCCACTGGCAATACTACTTCCGGCGTTGAATCCAAACCAACCTACCCAAAGTAATCCTGCACCGATCATAGTCATTACGAGATTATTAGGTTGCATCGGGAGATGTGGGTGTGACTTACGCGCTCCCAGGTACAGGACCGCTACCAGGCCACTAACACCTGCCGATATGTGTACCACTGTCCCACCGGCAAAATCTATGGCGCCATTCGCTCCAAGATTGAAGAGGAATCCATCGCCTGCCCATACCCAGTGACATAGCGGGTTGTAAATGATTATCCCCCATAGGGCAATGAAAATACAGTACCCTTTGAAAGAAACACGTTCGGCAAAAGCTCCTGCAATCAATGCAGGTGTGATTATGGCAAACTTTCCCTGAAACATGGTGAAAACATACTCCGGGATGCCTTCGGGCAGTATTGAATCGTCGATACCGGAGAGCAGGAAATAATCCCAACTCCATCCAAACCAACCGCCCAGTACATTTGGACCAAATGCCATGGCATAGCCGCAGATCGTCCACAACACAGTCATTATACCCATTGCAGCGAAGCTGTGCATCATTGTTCCAAGCACATTTTTTGTGCGGACAAGCCCGCCGTAGAACATGGCCAATCCGGGTATCATCAGCAGAACCAGCGCCGTGGAGGTGAGCATCCAGGAAGTAGCTCCGGAGTCAATATCTGAGATATCCTGAGCAATTATTTGACTTGGCAGTGTGAAAACTAATCCAAATATGACAAAAATACGTACAATAGGCTTCATACAGATAAAATAATAACTTCCAAAATGAATTATTTTGCAAATATGAGTTTGTAAGGTTTAAAATGAAAGGAGTGATGAAAAAAATAATTTATGAAAATCAGGAAGTCCATGCCTGAAGATGAAGTAAGGCACGGGAACCCGGAAATTGTCATTTTCCCAGGTGCCATATATCATATCGATACTTGATAAACGGCATTTATCATGAGCAACTTTAGATTGTCCTTTGCACTTGAAAAACGGCGTCCGTCTCGCCTTTTGAAGATGACCGATAATTCACTTTAAAAAACTACTATTATGAAAGCTGATGATTATTTAATGAAGCAATTTGGATTTAGCCGCGCAATGGGCATCACTCATCATATGGAGTGGCTGGAGTTGCACGGAGCGGATCACCTGAAAGCTAAGTACCATCTGGATGAAAATCCTACGGAAGATGCACTGGGAAATGCAAAGTGGAAGGAGCATCGCCAATACTGGGATTTCCTTTCCATGCCATTTTGCTTCGACGGTGACTCCATATCCATAGGAGAAGAAGGAATAAAATCTGCATCAGAAAACTAGGAATTGCCGGGGACACTTCCTGTCCCTAAAATTCGAATTATTCTTCACCGTTGATAGTTGTGTAGCGAGGATAGCTACGTAAGTCTGCATCGGGCTAATTTAAAAGCTTCGCTTTGAAGAGTAATCTCATGTATTTTTCAGCGAAGTGAGGCCTGAAGTGCAACTGCCATTTGTTGGAATACTCCCGGGGGAAATCCACATTTCACACTTGTATCGATACAATTATTTAGTTTAGTAGGGAGCCGGTGTTCTTATGAGGTTAAACATACTCTTTGCTACGGTTTTTTCACTGGGTGTTGGGATGGCAGAACTTAAAGGACAGGTAAAGTTCCTGAATCCCATTCTGAATAAACCCATGTCCAGGGCATTTGAAGTGAATTCCAATAAGGAAGAAATAATTAATCCGGACGATTTTTCCGGATTAATGGATGCAGGAGTCACAAAGCTGGAAATGGGAGAGTTCAATGCCGCCATTTATTACTTCAAAAAGTCTTTGAAGCTCGTTGAGGAGTACTCAAGTCCTGAGATCATTCTCAATACTTACCAGGACCAAAATCCGTATCCTGCATACCTCCTGGGAGTTGCTTTTGCAAATTTGGGGGAGTCAGATAGCGCCATCTTTTATTACAATAAATCTCTTAGCAAAACTCCTCAGTTCCTGCGCGTGTATATTGATATGGCTTCCTTGTACCTGGACCGTAACGTATTGGATTCAACCAGCAAGTATCTGGAATTGGGACTGCGAATCAATGAGGAAAGTCCGGATCTGCTTGGCCTTAGAGCTCAATTATACCTGAGGAATGGGAACCTGACATCGGCCATTAAGCTAATGAATAAGAGTATCAGGCTTAATCCAACAGAATTAAGCTCTTATGAAATTCTAGGGCAGATATATGAGCGCCAATTCAGGATTTCCGATATGGAGAAAGTATTCAATAAGGCTATCAAGAATAACCCGCAAAATTCCGATGCATATGCCATGAGGGCGTTGTTCTTCTATCGGCGGGAACTCAAAGAGCAAGCCGGAGTCGACATTACCAAAGCCCTGGAGCTTGATCCAAATAATTACACGGTAAAATTGACTTTGGGGATTTGGAAACTGAATGATGGTGAAATTGCCGCGGGAGGAAAACTCATTGCTGAGGGAATTAATGCCTTTCCCTCATTTGGATATCAACTCGATAAATCTTCCCTGGATTATGAAGAATCCGAATTGGCATATTTCATCAACTATATCGCCACCCACGATTGCACCCAGGATGAGTATGCACTTTTTGGCGCACTCTTTAGGGATATTCTTGATGGCGCACTCAGATTTTCCAAAGGTGTTTCTGATGATACGCGAACTCTGGCCCAAACACATCTTGAGAACAACCTGAAATCTGAGTTCGCCCATAGATTTTCGATGTATTGTGAGTTACAGGTAGCACTTACTCCTATAAGTGAATTAGATAGAATAAATCAAATTTTAAATCAATTTGAAGCCTGGAACTTGCGGGTTTTGAGGATCAATCTTCTATTACTTTCTGGAAAAACAGACCAGGCAATAGAAGAGATTGAATCGATGTTACTGCAAAAACCAAGAGATGCTTTGCTCCATTATTACAGCGGAATAGCTAAAATGAGTAACGGTCAACTGGCTAAGTCAATTAGTGCTTTTACCACTTGCTTGTCCCTGGACCCATTTTATGTTTCGGCCTATTTCGAAAGGGGAAATGCTTTTCTGGCTAATAAAGAGTATAAAAAAGCGATTCTTGACTATCAGGAGTTCAGCTTGAGATTCCTTCATACAGATTTATCACAGTACAGGATGGCAAAAGCTCATTTCGAAATGGGTGACTTACAAAGTGCTTCAGATCTGTTGGATGAAGGACAGAAATTGTGGCCGGATTTTGAGGAATTCTATGCGCTGAAAGGAGATATTCATTTTGAAAATGGTGATTATGACCAGGCCATTTACAACTACGAAGAATCGTTGATAATGAACGGCAATCTCTTGGAACCCCGGCAGAAAATCGGTAAAATCCATCTGGAATTAGAAAATTTCAGGGAGGCCGTTCGGGTGTTGAGCAATTGTATTTATAAGGATCCGGACAATGCAGAAAATTACAAATTAAGAGCCGATGCCCATTTTGCTATGCGAAAATACAAGTTGGCCCTTGAAGATTATCTGGTGGCCAAAGCCATGCAATTCAGGGATGAATTTCTTAATAAGAGGATCAGTGATTGCAGATCGAAAATTGAGAGGAACTAGTTTGGATTTCCAGGCGGGACAGCAGGAAACATCACTTTATGTTCTTGTAATGTGAGAAGAGTACTCGTACATATCATTTTTTGCTCGCTGGTGTACCACGTTGCAAATGGTCAAAGTCAATTTTTTGAACCATTTCTAAAAAAGATACCCTACGAGATTTTGGACATCAAGGATTTCTACGATAAGATCAATGGATCGGAAGTCTTTTTGTCACAGGTTGAGCCGGGAATTGATTTTCTGAATAAATACCGGTTTCTCCATGCTTTGGAATCTTTTGAAAAATGCAAACAAATAGCAATCGATCAAAACCTGGGACCTGAGTATGAGGCCCATGCCGACTATTTCCTTGGGAAAACTTATCTGGAAAGAGAGCAGATCGACAGCGCTGTGAAGTATTTACACAGAACACTGGGTGTTGTTCA
This sequence comes from Cyclobacteriaceae bacterium, assembly GCA_028278225.1. Lineage (GTDB taxonomy): Bacteria > Bacteroidota > Bacteroidia > Cytophagales > Cyclobacteriaceae > JANQEU01. The sequence continues at coordinate 7,418 of JANQEU010000088.1, read as the reverse complement.
TAAGTCAGTGAGCGACCTGGGAACACTTTATTTGGATGAGAAAAGGCCGGATTCGGTAATACGTTATGCAAATTACGCCCAGGTTCTGAACGCCAACAATCCGGATCTGAATTTCTTTATCGCCAGGTCTTTTATTTTGCTGAACAAACATTCACAGGCGAAAAAATATGCAAAGAAAGCATTAGATGCTGATCCGCACTATTTACTGGGATACGTTCTGCTTGCAAACATACATGAGGCCAACCAAAGCTATCAGGCGGCATTGGGAGCCATCAATGACGGGATTATTGCAACGAATGAACATCCAAGGGCCATTCTCCAGAGAGTTTACCTGAATTTAAGATGGAATAAAACAGTGAAAGCTTACGAGGATCTGCAAACCATAATGAAACTGGACCCGGACTTTCATTTTGTCAAACAAATTTATGGAGAGCTAAAAATCAAGGAAGGAGACTTTCGCGAGGGGGGAAAGTATTTTGCACAGGGGATTGCCGGACATCCCGTTTTCGTAAATCTGAAGTCATCAATGGGGTTGGAATATGAGCATGCCGAGATGGTTGACTTCATAGAATACCTTTCAGGAAATTCCGTAACTGACCAGGAGTACGAACTATTCGGTCGCAGGATGGTGAATATTGTAAACCGCTCAGATCGATTATTCGGCAGTGGTATTGTGCTGTCTGCCATACCCTCAGGTTACCAAAACATCCAACCATCTTCGGATTTCGGTTCCAGGTTTGATCTGTATGTTAAGATTACCAAAGCGGGTGATCCGTATAATCACCTGGACCTGATCAGCCGGGTCATCCGTAAATCACATGCGGAGAACGTTATCATGCTGGACTTAAATCTCAGGTCCAAAATACAACCGGAAATTGCAATAAGTATGATCGAGGACCGGATAAGATCAGGTAATGAAGATCCCTTACTATACTTTTATCGATCGACATCTGAGACCAGGCTTGGCCTGCCGGATCAGGCGGATCATTCGCTGGACACTTGTCTGATAATTGATCCCCATTTTGATCTTGCTTATATGAGAAGGGGAGAACTTTTCTTCCAGAAAGGGGATTCGGCAAATGCTTTGAGCGCTTATAAAATGGCCTTGCGAATAGCGCCTGAAAACGATGACTACGCTTTGAAGGTTGAAGAATTGACCAAGGCCGTGTCGGACGAAGAGTTTTAGAAAGTGCAAACAAAACCCATTCTCGCCTTGCTCGAATGTTTTTTCATTTCCTTTCTTCACTCAAGCATGCTTGGTTCTATCGGAAATGAAAAAACCCAGCACTTTCGCGCTGGGTTTTGTTTGCAGAGGAGGAGAGGGCAGAGCGTGAAGAAATGATCCGGTGGATCATTTTAGCGATGAGCCAGCTTGTAGGGTAGCCCGACGACTCTTTAGGTGAGTAGTTTTGGGATTACCTTCGGTGAGTTAAGCCCCTCATGAATCTTTGATTTCGAACCCTTCCGGCCCCGGTTCGAATCCGGGTCATTCATAAAAAAGCTCAGCAATTGCTGAGCTTAAAGCAGAGGAGGAGGCTATTGAACCTTTATATTTCCAGGAACCTCAATGAACTAAAAAAAGTGCTTATTTATACCTATTAACAATGATTACAAGTAGTAGGAAGTTAAAGGAAGTTAGTATAAATTTGAAATTGTAGCCCCTAATGTAGCCATTAGTTAAGAGGCTTTAGGGATTTTTCAAGTCTTAAATTTTCAAATTATGGCTTCCGTGAGATTCAATCTAAAACGCCCTAATGCAAAAACCTCCGCAATTGAATGTGTCCTTTCCGATGGAAGAAAATACCGCCTGAGATTAGCCACTGGCATTAGTGTGAACCCTAAGCATTGGAGCAGAAGAAATAACAACGTTCTAAGTGCGGATCGGGACTCAACTACTAAGAATACCTTCCTTTATGGAAATGGAAAAGAAAGGGTGGGATTCGGATCAAAGGTTTTGAACATTTATCTAGAGGCAAAGGAAAAAGGACTGCTTCCAGATAGACAGTACTTTTTTGAGGTCATGAATCCGAAACCAAAGGAAAGTACAAATTTCTGGGAGCTGTGGACTCAATTCATTGAAAGCAAACAAGGGATATTCAAGAAGCATTCATTCATAAAGTTTCACAGTTTGAAAGGCCATTTAGTAGCTTTTGAGTATTCGGAAAAAAGACCTCTTATTTTGGATCATCTTTCTTCTGAACAGATGGAGGATTTTCAAAACTTCCTTTATTACAAGCGAGACTTGAATACCCAAAGCACTGAGAAGTATCTCGGTATTTTCAAAATCTTTCTCAACTGGTGTGTGAAGAGGAGACTCACCACCAATATCGACTTTAGAAACTTTAGGGCCATCAGGCAGCCTGAAGGGTTGAAAGTGGTAATGTCAGAAAAGGATATTGACAAAATCAAAGCAGTTGCTTTAGGTGATAAAAATTACCTGGTAAACGTCCGATCCCTATTCATCCTTGCGTGTAATACTGGTCTGCGTTACAGTGATTTCTCAAGGATTAGTAAGGAGCATTTAAAACAAGATAAGGACGGGCCATTCCTTCAAATCAGGCAGCAGAAAACCGATGACTTTGTGTCAATCCCATTGACCAAAGAAAGCTTTTCAACTGTTCAAGATTTGATTAATGGAGTAGTCCGCCCAATTAGCAATCAGAAAATGAATAAATACGTAAAGGAGCTTTGCATGCTGGCTGGTATCAATGAGTCCTTTGAGGTACACCAATATAAAGGTCGTGAAAAAACTACGATTGCAGTTCCGAAATATGAACTTGTGAGTACTCACACAGGACGGCGAACATTTGCTACTAACCTCTTGGAGCGAGGAGTACCCGCTCAAGTGGTGATGTCATTTACAGGTCATCGGGATTATAAAAGCTTTGCGAAGTATGTGAATATCCCAAAACGGACAGAGATGCACATTGTAAGAAGTGCTCTTGAAAGAAATATGAAGGTAGCCTGAAAATGAACTCAAGCAATAACCTTGTTGTAAAACTCAGAAAAATGCAACCAAAAGAAAGGTGGATTTACTACGACGATGTAATATATCCTATGATTAGTTCAAAAGTTCCCAAAGGAGTTACTAGGGATCAAGCTATAGATTTGGGTATTCAAGCTGCTGCTGACCTATGGGATTGTTCAATTTCCGACTTGAAGTTCCCAGAATATCATTTTATTCCCATTAAGGTCTATGAAGAACTATTCAAAGAATTTACAACTGAAGCAAATGAATGGAATACTGAAAAAAATGCCAAGTATTTATTTGAAGCATACAAGCAAGAAATCGAAAATGAACTCAATAGGCTTGTTTTACCTGAATTATCTCACCCTGAATACATTCAAGATAAATTGAATGAAATACTTGAATCAAGTAGGAATAAGAAATATTCTTCAGAAAATCATGTTGAAGTTTACTCAAAGTTGTGCTTTGATAAATACTTGATCCCCTTCTTAGAAAATAAACTAAAAAAATATAAACAGACTTCAACTAAAGAAAATCTGACTCATCGTCAAATTGCTATCATAGAAAGATATAAGATTGATCATGGATGTTTACCTGAATATGAGAATCAATACCCCAAAGGTTGGACTGTCACAATTCGATCGAAATATGGTCAAGGTCGATTGGAATCAATATATCAAATGAAAAAAGGGGGTAGTAGGAATTACAAAGCTCCCACAGCTAGAGAACTAACTGAAATATTAGAACACCTAAAAATATGTCCTAAGGCCTATAAGAAAGCGTTAGAGGATATTGAAGTACTCTGATTTATCAGATATTCATTGGAATGCCATCAATAGTAATGGACACTTTCCAGAGATTAAATTGAAAATCATACCCCCCCTAAATATCCCCCTAATCCAGATTTCCTTTGGTTAATCTTCCAGCTTTGGAATCAAAAAAACATGGAAATCTCATTGATTACTCAAGATAATGTTCGTGTCATTATCCAGGAGGAACTAGCAAGATTCAAACAAGAATTAGAGGAGACTACTAAAATGGATTTTCCTCAATCTCCAGATGATCGTCTTACTCGTCACGATCTCTGCAAAATTTATAAGATTAGTCTTCCGACAGTTCACAAGTACATGAAAAGTGGATTGCCTTTTGAGAAGATTGGGCGAGGAACAAGATTTAGACGGTCCGATGTTGACAAGTATTTCCGAGAAACAGCAAAGAGTAGCTTATCATGAATCAATTACAATTGACTTATGATTATTTAAAGAGGAACATAGCTACAGCTTCCATGGTTTCTGAGGCAACTGGTATCCCGCAAAAAAACATCTGCCGATACAAAAGGTCTTTGGAAAAATCCGGAAAGCTCCGGGAGGTAGTGAAGAAAAACTGTAAGAAAACAGGATTCAAAGCCTGGTACATCACATCCAACCCTGAATTGTTCCCCAGTGAACCTCAATTAAAACTTTGGCAACATGTATGGTAAGAGACTGACCCTACCCGAACGTTGGGCAACACCAAGATTTACAAAGCTTCGTCCTCATGAGAAGCTAGGTTACTTATACATTTTAGATAAGTGTGATTGGGCTGGATTTTTGGAAATTGATGAAGAGCGAATATCATTTGATACAAAAATTCCGGAGGAAGAAGTTTTTGGAATCCTTGAAAAACTCGATGAGGAAGAAATAGTGTTAGGGAATGGATGGCTTCTTGTGGTTGACTTTATAGAACTGCAAGGGAATAGCTCTCTGAATCCAAATAACAATGCACACAAGAACATCATAGCTAAAATCAATGACAACAACATTTACTTCAAAGGGAACAACAGAGCGGAAAAAAATCTAGCCCCTTATTTGGACCTTGTTAGGGGCTCAGGTAAAGGTAAGGCTATTGGTAAAGGTATTAGTCAAAGTATGAGTAAGGGTACTACCAAACCTGTTTGGAATATGTCTTTCGACTGTGGAGTTTGCAATGCCAAAAAAGGAGAACAATGTAAGTTCAAGGATGAGTGCAAGTTCCCAAGTCATTGCATTCAGGTAAGCGATCTAAACCTACTTTCAGAATCAACAAATCTCAACAAAATTGGACAAAATGGACACTATTAATAAGACCACTGGACTTACCCCTCAACAGGAAAAATCAGTCGCTCTATTGGTTTCGGGCAAGAACCATACTGAAGCATCAAAAGAGTTGAAAATAGATAGAGGCACTCTGTATAATTGGATGCAGAAAACTAACTACAGAAGTTACTACAATAGGCTTTGTATTGAGACAAAACAGGATATGGAAAATGGATTGCTTGGTTTGGTGGAGGACTCAATTAAGGCTATCAAAAACTCTCTGAAATCTGACAATGAAGCAATTAGACTCAAAGCGGCTATTTGGTTACTAGAAAAGCTGAGTAATTTGGAGTTCGGTAGTCCGGATCCTATTTCAGAGTTAAGAAAGATGTGTTGGGAAAACACAGTCGACTTTGATCCATTTGAAACCTTTAACCAATCTAAGTTTGAAAGGTTGTGCAAGGAAAATAATCTTGAAATTCCTTAGTTCACTAATACCAATTATTGAGAATTTCTTCCAGACCAAACGATTCAAATTCACTTCTTTTCTATCAGTGATAAAACTCATATCCTCCCGATGAAGTCAAATTGGGGTAATTCTGTAAATGGGCTATCTCGGTTGGTTCATCCAAAGGATAGAAGGAATTAACTCGATACCTATGAGGTTGACTCCCTTTGTCCAGCTTGAGCCAGATAACAAAGGGATCACTATTTATGTTGAAGTATATCTTTTGCTTATCAAACGATTTTGGGCTGATTGAAGAATAGTTCTCAAGTATGTCTTGAATTTGTTTAGGGAGGTCATTATGATTCACTCTTTCATCGTGATAAGATTTATTGTGGAGATGTTCTTTTGTTATCCGAGCGTAATGTCTAGAAAGTACGTGGATATACATGAATGCATTTATGTAAACCTTGTGCCCACAAACTTCAACTTCGATCTCAGGGGGATTTTCTTCGTAGTACTCACTGACCAAATAATACATGTGTTTCGAGTGTAGAATAAATTCCTTCTCAAGATGTTTTCTTCTGTTACTTCCAAACAAACCCTCACAGTATTTTTTTATCTCCTTTAATTGATCTCGAGTTTCTTTAGAAGCAAATTGGAGAATCGCATCAGAATGATTTGTAATTTCAACTGTTCTTCGCCACTCGTTTGCTTCTTTATCAAGTAATTGTAGGTCCCTCTCCTTCTTGTCCTCTGGGATGATACCGTCGAAATCTAACGTTGTTCTCCAACCTTCGACGTCAGAAAAGTATCTCAAATATCTCTCCCTAAAAAGCGCTTCCTCACATTCGGGGAAATCAAATGGATCGAGATAATTCTCATTATCACCTTCGGGATAGATTATAGGCATTCTAGAACAAATCCAATGTCTTTCAGCCATCGACATGGGTTCATTACTATGAATTTTTTGTAATAAAACATTCATTACCTTTTGCACTTCTTTATGGTCTGCATCCCTTTTTATTGAATGAAGATATTCTCTTGAATATGTCATGACCATAGTTTTTGTTTTTAAAATTAATCATCTAATTTTTAGTAATAGCCAATACCTCAATGTCCGAAGAACAACGCAGAAAACTACAAGGCCAACTGTGGAAGATAGCTGATGAACTAAGGGGCAAGATGGATGCTGATGAGTTTAGGGATTACATGCTCGGATTCATCTTCTACAAATACCTATCTGAAAAGATGCAAATGTATGCTGACAACCTCCTCAAACAGGATCGTATCCAATATGCTCAGGTGGATGTATCTTCCTCCCAGGGCAAAGAAATTCTTGAAGCGGTCCGGGAAGAATCGTTGGAGAAACTTGGCTATTTCCTGACTCCATCAGAGCTATTCCATAAAATGGCCGAAAGAGGTCTTTCTAAATCGGAGGAAGGTAAAAGCAGTTTTATTCTTGACGACCTGACACAAGTTCTCAATCACATCGAGCAAAGTACGATGGGTACAGATAGTGAGGAGGAGTTCGGAGGTTTATTTGAGGAGCTTGATCTAACATCCTCTAAACTCGGTAAGACCGAATCACAGAAGAATGAGCTCATTGTGAGAGTACTGAACCACTTGGACAAAATTGACTTCCAACTAAATGACATAGAAGCGGATGTGTTGGGTGATGCTTATGAATATCTTATCGGAAAGTTTGCGAGTGGTGCAGGAAAGAAAGCAGGTGAGTTTTACACCCCTCAGGAGGTTTCTACTGTGCTCGCCAAAATCGTAACTTCTGGAAAAACAAAGCTGAAATCAGTTTATGATCCGACATGTGGATCAGGTTCTTTACTCTTGCGAGTTGTAATACTCCCCATTATTAGGACCAAAAGGCAAAGTTGTTAAGTTAATATTTTCAATTGTTTCAGGCGGCATTTTTTAGCGATCGTTGATAACATTC
>JANQEU010000037.1 GCA_028278225.1 Cyclobacteriaceae bacterium | reverse complement strand
TAACTCGGCTACACCAACTCCACCATATTTTTTCTTCCAGTTGTAAAACGTGGCCTCGCTGATCCCCATCTTCCGGCACACCTCTTCAACCCGGGTTCCCGTCTCGGCCTGGCGTAAGGCAAAAACAATCTGAGATTCGGTAAATTTTGATCTTTTCATAAGCAACTATCCGTTCGTTTAAGTTATTGATAATTGCCCCGTTTCTCTAATTTAGATTGACTCGATTTTTCGGGGGGAGGTCATTTTCGGGGAAGGCTACAAGTTTCCGATAAAAGCTGATCCATTAAATTAAATATAGCTAAAAATAAATGGATCCATAACACTTCTTTGAAGCAATTGAAATCTGAACATTTTGAAGAAATGGTTAAATTGAAGTATGTCTGAATCTAACTGGAAATAGTGTCGATTCTTTCGGTATTAAAATACATTGCATTTACAATTACCGCTCTTGTAGCTTTCCTTGGGAATTGGATATTTGAATTTACCGTTACTTCTAATATAGAAGGGGAAAAAGAACTTACAGAAGCGGGTAAAATTGGATTTGTTATTGCCGGGATAGGATTTGTTTTAACATTAGTATTAAATTTTTTCGAGGATAGGCAGAAAGCGCAAGAAGATAAAGAGAAAGCTCAAAAGGAAAAAGATCTAATTCTTAGTTTAGAATGGATTACTCAAGTATTGTTAGAAGTTAAAAAAAATACTAGCAAAGAAATACAAAATTCAATTAGAGAAAAGATGGATACATTATCCATGGAATCTAGTATTTCGAGCGTTTTGAAGACAAATCCTAGATTGGCAAAAATCTTTGGGAACATTTCAGAAAATATACGTGGTAAAGACGGAATTATAGAATTTATAGAGCAGCAACACCCAAATAGAAAATTCAACGATAAGAATATTTATATTCTAGCTTCCTTTTCTCTTCGTCATTTTAGAGTCTCAGATGAGCCTGAAAAGCTTGAAATTATTAAAAGAATATTAGAAGCATTTGAAGCAGACATAATTGCACTACATGAAATTGATGATATAGAAATAATCAATCTTATAAGGATAAATCTCAGAGATTATGAGGTGTTAGGTACCAAGAAATTTGGGAGAATGATTCCATTATTATTGATTAAAAAAAGTAGAGTTCAATTATACGGATTGCAACATCATATTAAAGGAAATTTTACGAGAATTCCAGTTATTCAGACAGTTATAATGGAGGATAAAAAATTTGATATTGTAAATGTTCATTTGAAATCAAACTTTGGAGGATCAGAAGAGGGAATAGCAAGAAGGACACTAGAAATTGATGAATTGTTCAAATGGATTGAATCCAGAAGGACCAAAGATCCTTTAGTTGTTTTTGGGAACTTTAATACAAATCTTAATTCGCCTGAGTTAAAAAAATTCATTGAAAATGGAGGGTTATTTGCTACTGAAGATATTCCAGATGATGTATCAACTTTTGTTAGAAAGACAATGATGGAAGAATATGGATTGAGGAGAACAACTCATTTCTATCTTGATGACGAAGCATCCACATATTATATTCCTAGAAGTGCTTTGGTTTATGAATTAGCCAAAATCTTTCCATATATGACAGAAAATCAGATCGTCGATAAAATCTCAGATCATAATCCGGTATTGATTCCACTAGAAATTAAATAAGATATGGAAGTGGTAAAAGATTCGTGGGTAAAGGAAGTAAAGACAAAATTAATATGAGAAATTATCAAAACTGTCCCTAAAACTGACCCCGGTTGTTAAAAAAACAGCCTTAAAAGTGAATTAAGAGCAAATATTCGAATCCGTCCGGGGGCTCTTAGTGGCAAACTCAGCAAGACCTGAGTGACACAAAAAAGGCTTCTAATTAGGTTTAGAGGCCTTTTTTCTTGATTGTCATCAACCCAATAGATATCGCCTATCTATCCATTTTTGCATTCTTAAATCCAAATACGCGAATCACGCATTCTTGAATTTACGTGAACCACGCTTACTTAAGATCACGGACCTTCTGACCTTTGTTCACGTAATTATCTACAGGCTATGAAAAAGATCGTCTTACTTCTGAAATATCTGGTAACAGTTCTGAGCATCATGACCCTCGGCTATTTCGTGCACTCAAAGTGGCGCAGGGATAAAGAGGGAAATCGAATGATCAGGAATGATTTATATAGTGCTGGTTGGTGAACCTTTAGTTTTCTCTAAAGAGCCCTGGTCGGGAGACCAGGGTTTTTTTAGGCTGGTTGGAGGACCCACCGGTGGAAGGTGTTGTCATAACTCATTGATCTGATGATCAGCAAAAGGTGGATATACATGATCAGAAAGCATCAGATCAATTAGTCACTGGAGATATGATGGATTATCTCCACAACCTTTGAGGCGGAGTTCAGGGCTGGTGATCTCGGATCATCAGCCCGGCTCTGATTCTACACTGATCTCCTCTGAAAATCCATGTAAAGCCTTACCGGATATGGACAGGGGCCTGAAGTAGTGGATTTATTGCCAGAGTGTTTCCTGGATCTTCTTGTGTCCGGCCTTTTGCAGGAGTTGCTCCATTCTTTCAATGCCGATCCCCCATGACATCGGATATTCGGGATGTTCGGAAATAACCCTTCTCCATGACCGGATGGTTGAATCGTTTACATCAAGCTGGCGGTGAATACCTTTGCGATTTATAAGACGCTTAAAAGCCTCTATAGTGGATAATCCTGACATTGGATCCGGGGAAGTCTATCGGTAACAGAATGTTGCTATTAGAAATAAATTTCTAAAATAGGGGAGTTTGGAAATATTTTCAAATTGTTAACCGGAGATTATATCCACATAATATCCACAGTATTTTTCAATAATAAACAGCTTACTTTCGAAATTCCCGGTTCGCAATCTTTAGCGAACCTACCCTTGTATTACATCGGTACCCCCTGATTTGGGTCTCTAATCTGCATGACTTGGGGTATTCTGTGTATTTTTGGCATTGTTGCTCGTATGACTTCAAAAACGTTCAAAAAAGCCAGCCACTGAATTTTGGTGAACTTTTAAACGACGGTTTGTTGAAGTCGTAAATGAACGTGGGTTAATTTTGATGGACTAAGAGTTTTCATGAAGACTGGCAGGTATATAATTTACTGGATTGTCTGGCTTATTTCCGTATCCGTTTGGGCTCAGAACACGGAAGTTCAGGAGGTTGCCCAAACCAAAGAGGAATTCATTCGTGAAAACCACGTTGAGGACATAGAGAATGTCGTTCATCAATTCACAACCTCTAAAAAGTTTCTGAATTTTTTGCTGGAGCAGGGACATGATATCAACCCTGAAAGTGTCGTCATCAAGAGAAAAGACATCAGCGTAGGAGAAGATATCGACATTTACGTCAAACATTTTTCAGCACATCAGAATTTCACCATGCTGATGGTACCTGTCAATGTCTACAGCCTTGCCATATATGACACACTGTTATTTTCAGTAATTGAGGTAAGTGAACAATGGCTGGCCGACCGGTTTTACAACAATGACCTGGAAGATGACTCGGTTGTATCGCATTTGTTGTCTATCGAAAATCACAGGCTGCTTTCCAGACATATGTATGAACAGGCGATGAAGGGTCGTCCTGACGATATTACTGAGATCGAAATATCACTGCACGAAAGCTACGTTTCCTCAAGTAGTATACACCTGCATGTTTCAGATCTTTCTGACGAGGAAAAGAAAGAATTTCGAAGGACCTGGGGGCTGATGAAGAAAGTGTTTTCGCACGACGTTAATCTGAATATTGAAATGAATGTCTACATTTTTGGTTATGATGACATGAATGTGATATATCATACCAAAAGTGATAAGAAGATATATAAGGTCACCCCAAACAATATCTTTACCCGTCACCACTTTATCGAAGGCTAGTCTAAATAAGATATTCAGGGATTACTTTCACCGTGCTTGCGGGATTAATAAAATAAACGCGGCAAATCAAAGGAAAGAGTATGAAGGGGATCGTATTTTATTTGCGTTGTATCGCGTGAAGCTATAATTTTAACCTTTTACAACTAATCAACTATCCTATGCACATTGTAACCAATCGTAGCATTTTTTCAATCCTGTTTGCCCTGTGCCTGACGTCCGCCGTTTACGCGCAGTCTGTCTCAGGTGTTCAGGCCAGTATTGTGGATGACAAGCTGCAGATTGAGTATCGCGTGACAAGCGTTCAGTCTGGTCAGAAATTTCGTGTGCGGCTGTTTTCTTCTATTGATAATTTTGCCAATCCCATCGCCGATGGTGTGGAGGGCGCAGTCGGAGATGATATCAGTTTATCGACTGTCAACACCATTACCATCCCCGATCCGATAGGGACTTTGGGTCCTATCACGGGCGATGTAAGTTTCAGAGTACGGGCACAGCTTACATATTTTCCGGTCAGCATTACTTCACATATAGGATATTTCTCAGCCAAGCGGGGCAAGAAGTTCAATATGAGATGGGTAGGAGGTTTGGATAGTGATAATGTAAAGTTCAACCTCTATCGCAACCTGAACCTCATACAGGAGGATGTTTATTCCACGACCAACACAGGGAGTGCGGAATTTAAAATGCCGAAGAAACTCGAATTAGGTGAGGGCTACAGCTTACAACTTAGTTTTCCGAGTTTAGATGCCCCTGTAACAAGCCCTGATTTTGCGATCAAAAGGAAAAAATCCATAGGTGGGCGTGTATTTACCTGGGCCGTTTTGCTGGGCGGCGTGGGGGCCATCGCGTCATTGCAGGCAGGCGGTGGGGACGATGAACTACCTGACCCTCCCGGATTGCCAGGTGATGAATTCCTTCCTTAAGAATTACTTCATGCTGTAAATGCAGACGATCATGATGCGAAAGCATTACTTATTTCTTTTCAACACAACTAATTATGAAAATCGCAACTATGTATAGATCAGTAAATAAAGTGGCCATAACGTGCTTGGCATTATTGAGCGGACTCATTGGACTTGCCCAAACACCCACGATCACATCCTTTTCACCTGTAAGCGGACCGGCCGGGACAGTAGTGACTATCGATGGGACAAATTTTGACGCAGATCCCGGGAACAATACGGTCTTTTTTGGGGCAGTTGAGGCAGAAATCAACTCAGCCGGCGGAACTCAGCTGGAGGTTGTCGTTCCCCTGGGAGCGACCTATCAGCCCATAACCGTGACCGTAAATAATTTGACCGCTTATTCCCTGGAGCCATTCATCGTTACTTTTTCATCTGGTGGAGGTATAGATGTCAATTCCTTTGCGCCGGTAGTAAGCCTTTCAACAGGTGCGGGGACCAGGACGATCTTGCAGGGAGACCTGGATGTAGACGGCAAATCCGATCTGATTACACTCAATCAGACGAATAATTCAATTACCCTTCACCGGAATGTAGCAGCGTCCGGAGATCTGACGGCATCCTCATTTGAAGTGGGGGTGTCTTACGGTACCGGGACAAATCCTGTTTGGTCTGCGATAGGGGACCTTGACGGCGATGGAAAACTCGATCTGACTTCTTTGAATTTGAGTGCCTTAACTGCAAGCGTTTATTTAAATACTACCTCAACCGGAAAATTCACTTCTTCCTCCCTGGCGATACCGGTTAATTTCACAACACTTGCCAACGCGGAAGGAATGAATGTAGCTGATCTGGACGGTGATGGCAAACCGGAAATGATGGTGCCGAATTCCAATAACAATACAGTATCAGTTTTCCTGAATACCTCTACAGTTGGAAATGTGTCATATGCAGCAGGAGTAGAATTTACCGCGCATACCACCCCAAAATATGTGACTACGGCAGATATTGATGGAGATGGCAAAATTGACATGGTCGTTGCCAATCGTGATGGTGGTACCGTTTCTATTATTCGCAATACCAGTACCGTTGGAGCGCTCTCATTTGCGCCGAGTGTAAGTTACGCGACGGGAACGACACCCTGGTACCTGGCGGTGGGGGATCTCGATGATGACGGGAAACCGGACGTGGTGATCGCTAATGAGGGGAGTAACACTGTTAAAGTTTTCAGAAATACATCACCGGTCGGTGGCGTTTCCTTTGACGGAATAGATCTCGCTACAGGTATCGGTCCCAGGGGACTGGGTATTGCCGACATTGATGGGGACGGTAAACTGGATATAGTTGTCTCTCATACCAGCGAAACGTTTGTTTCTGTTTTTAGGAATGTGTCCTCTCCGGGTGTACTTCTTACGGGCTCATTCGAGGCCCGTGTAGATTATTCAATTGGGACAACAGGTATATCACTTACCGTCGGGGACCTGGACAGGGACGGAAAAAACGACATCGCTGTATCGGACGGCGGCACAATTGCCCTTCTGCGAAATGATATTCAGCCTCCAGCTGCGCTGGCTTATTATCCTTTTAACGGGAATGCCCTGGACGAATCTGGAAATGGACTGGACGCCACGGAAATAAATGCAGTGCTCACAACTGACCGTTTTGGTAACTCAAACAGTGCTTACCATTTTACCGATAATGCGAATAGTTACATTAGGATTGACAATGCCACAGCCTTTGATTTCACGGATTTTACCTATTCCGTCTGGATAAAACCGGACCAAACCTATTCACCGGGATTTCATACTATCCTTGACATTGATGATGATCTTGCGCTGTTGGCGCAAAATGAAAATTTCTACGAGATATACGGAACTTGCTTCGGATCCGGAGGTGAGGTGAAAGAAGGATGGCATCAACTGATCTATACCAAGAGTGGGGTGGATTACAAGTTGTTTTTGGATGGAGAAATTATTGCCCAGGGCAGTGGATGTACCGCTTCCATCGATGGCAATTATCTGATTATTGGCGGCGATCAGGGAGGAGAAAATTTCCATGGTACGATAGATGACATCGGCATCTACAATTACGCCCTGTCCGATATTGAAGTTCAGCAACTTTATGCCGGTGAAGCAGGCATATCAGCAACTTATCCTTTCAACGGAACGACTGCGGATGTCTCCGGCTTGGGATTTGATGCCGTTTTAGGTGATGGTGCCACATCCGGAACATTTCCCATTCTCACAGCAGACCGGTTTGGCACATATGACCGTGCCTACGAGTTTGACGGGATCGATGACTATATGACTTCCCAGGTCAATCTTTCCACGAACCAGCCTTTTTCCATATCGGCATGGGTTTTTTGGGATGGTGATAATGGCAACTTCCAGGACATCGTCAGCTGGTGGGACGCCTCGCAGGGTTCGAGTCCATATCTTGGCACTTCCGCCACCACCGGAGAGATCAGGTTTGGAGATACCTGGGTTCCTGCCGGGATCGTAATGCCCGCGGGAAAATGGGCTCATCTGGTAGCCACCTTTGACGGGAGCTTTTCCAGGCTTTACCTGGACAATCAACTTATTGCCGTTTCCGGATCATCCATGCAGTATGATTTTACCAACGGGTCACTTGAGATCGGAAAGCAACGGCAGGGTGGTGAGTACTGGGATGGAAAGATCGACGACCTGCGCATCTATTCTCATTCCCTGAGTGAGGGGGAAATTACTAACTTGTACGAGGCTGACGGATGGCCGTTGATAGTGAGCATGCCATTTAACGGGGATGCCTCTGACCACAGTGGCAATGGCCATGACGGTATACTGTCAGGAGGAGTCGTCGAAAGCACCGACAGATTTGGAAACTCCTTCAATGGCTACGCTTTTGACGGTGTGGATGATGCAATCAATATTGGAGGGACGGAACTTCTTTACGCAATATCGGATGATTACACACTTAGTGCCTGGATAAATCCCTCCACATTCCCAACGGGAGAAATGACTATCCTTTCCAACTACGATGGTGCGAGCGGATTTTCATTGTTATTATCCGATATCAGTGGTGGTGTCGCGGATGAGTTGAAAGCGGATGTCTTTGGGGCAGGTTTTGTAAATGGGGGCATATTGACTTTAAACAGCTGGAATCATGTGGCCATGACTTTCGTCAAAGGACAAAGTATGAAGTTATTTCTCAATGGCCAGGTGACGGCAGAGGTGACGCCTGTGGATGTATCGGTAGGATTGACATCAAATGAAATTGTTATTGGGAATGGGATACAGGGATTGTTCAATGGTAGCATAGATGACGTCCGGATATATGGTGAAGCGCTGGATGAGATTGAAATTAACTCGCTCTATGTTGATAGTGGATGGCCGCTAAATAATTCCAGCCAGTTAGTGATGCAATACAATTTTGAAGGTAATGCGGATGACTGGTCAGGTAATGACCTCCACGGCACCGTAAATGGTGCAACTCTTGCAGATGACAGGTTCGGTAATCCGAATTCAGCGTATTACTTTGACGGAGCCGATGACGGAATAGAATCCAATGGTGTGGTATTCAGCCAGAATATGTCCATAGCCATGTGGATCAATGCTGATCTGTTTGGTACGGGAAGTACAAACCAGGTATTGATTGGGGAACGTGACCAGGTCACTCCGGACTTTCTGGGAGACGGCAATTTTCAGTTTGAAATTGAAGACAGCAATCTCTCATTCACCATCTGGGACAATCTTGGCAATACGCATAATGTCACAACCGCCGCGACCAGCATGGTAAGCGGGACATGGCACCATGTGGCTGTTACTTATGATAATTCCAGTTTTGAAGTGCGACTGTACCAGGATGGTGTGGAACAGGACATGGGGATTGTGAACTTTGGCGGAGCCTCGAAAAATACAAATTCCAGTTACCCGATCTTATACGGCAAGCCTTTCCGCGACAATGCTTTTGGTGACAAGTTTGCCGGCTCGATTGACGACATAAGGATCTATGACGGCGTACTTTCAGCCAGTGAAATAAATGCCCTGTTTAATGAAGCGGGCCCTCCACCGGAAATATATGATGATACCAGGGCCTTCCAGGTTGCCCAGGATCACATCAGGATGACCTGGTCTGCCAATTCGGTCTTGCAGGGGTACAATATCCATCAAAGCACTGATGGCGGTATCAACTTCACGGAAATTGCAAGTGCTATTGAAAATGATGTAGGTGAATGGGATATTCTCGTGACTGCCGGACAGTCCTATGTTCATGCATTGGAGGCCTACAATGCAACCAGTTCGGACATTGTGGTACTGGATGAGATCCTTGTCGAAACATTGGCAACACCTATCGTCGATGTTTCTCCTTCCACCTTCACACTCGATGATCAGGTAACACTTACCTATTACCCGGATCGCTCGTTCCCAAAAGGTGAACTGGTTGGGCAATCACCTGTTTACATCCATTCAGGTCTGGTACAACCCGGCAATGAAAACGGCGCCTGGGATGGAGGTACCGTGGTGGGTAATTTCGGGGTAGATGATGGTGTAGGCCAAATGACCGACAATGGGGATGGTTCCTGGAGCATTACTATGACGCCAAGATCTTACTACGGGGTGGACAATTCCTACGTTGCCGCCCAGATTGGTATGGTTTTCCGCAATGCGGATATTGATGAAGGTTTACTGGAAGGAAAGGGAGAATTTCTTTCAGACATATACCTGGATGTTCAGCCATCTTCCACATTGGATGATCCCGGTGTGATTGCGTACGCTCTGTCGAGTACTTCAATACAGATCATCTGGAATGATGTTGCCGATGAGTCAGGCTATCGCGTCTTCCGGTCTACCGATGATGCGACATGGACCCAGATCAATGATAGCGGGGTGGATGAAACGCGATACAATGATTCCGGCCTGACACCTAACACCGTGTACTACTATTATGTGGAAGCATATGATGCCACACCTTATGCCACGGCCTCGGCGTCTATACTGGAACGAACATTTTCTGACGACCTGGATTCGAGAATGGAAGAATTCGGATCTTTTGGGGGGCCAGGAAATGACTATGGCCGAAGCACTGTGGTGGATGCAGATGGCAACATCTATTTCACCGGTTCTTTTTACAACAACATGGATGTGAATGGCACCGTCTTGCAGGCGGATGGAGGAGTCAGGGCTGCATTCCTGATAAAATTCAATCCAGCTGGAAATATCATATGGACCCGGGTTTTCGATGCATACGAACCAACCAATGCGTCGGGCTATGCCTATGCAAACATGGTCAACATTTCTCCATCAGGCGAATTGTACCTGGCCGGTCGGTATGCCGGAAACCTGAATGGTTTTCAGACAGTCACCGTTTTGGATGGGAGCAGTAACTTCAGTCACTATGAGACAAACCCCTTTCTGATCAAAATTGACCCTTCCAATGGTTCGGAGATCTGGACAAGGACACTAGCCGCTGATGGATATAGTTCAGTTTATGATATCGCATTTGATAACAGTGAAAATATATATGCCTCAGGAAATTGGCTGGGTTCCGCTTCCTTTGCGGGTAATGGCATGACCGGCGGAGGGCCTATGCTGCTCAAATATGATCTGAATGGCAATGAAATTTGGGTGCAGGTAGGGGTTCAGACCACTTTTGATTTCGCAGGCATAGCTTCCGATGTTATTTCAGATGGCAATAATATTTATATCACTGGCAATATAGTTTCCAATACCACCTTTGGAAGCGCAACTGTTACAGACCAGGCCGGAGGGGAAGTGTTCGTAGTGAAGTACGATGTAAACGGCGCTGTGATTTGGGTGGCAGAGGCCAGCGGGGATAATAGCGATAGGGGGTTTGATATAATATTGGATGACAATAACGATCCGTATATAACGGGTCATTTCCAAAGTTCCTCACTGAGTTCCGGAAGCATTACGGTTAGTAACTCCAGCCCCGGAAGCTGGGAGATATTTCTTATGAAACTGGATCAATCTACCGGCGACGCACAGTGGGGATTGAATTTTGGATCGGGCTACGATGATTTTGGTATTGCTCTGGCAACGGATGGAACCAATGTCTATGTAACGGGAAGTAAGGAGAAAGCCGATGCAGATTTTGGCGGGATAACCGTGGAGAACGGTAATCTCTTCGTTGCGAGCGTCGATGATTTCGGAACGGTCAACTGGGTGGATGTGAACGAAGGATTTATGGCGGGCCGAGCTATGACCTATGATAACGGCTACCTGTACATTCCGGGCTACTACGCATATGTGGCCAATATAGGAGGCTCGATCTTCACCAGCGAAAGTGAGACGTATGACGCCTTCCTGGGAAAAATGCAGGTAGAGATACCCTTTAACAATGGCCTGATCGGCTTCTATTCATTTGACGACGGCATGACTTATGATGACTCAGGGAATGGGTACGACGGGACAGTATCCGCGGGGACCAACAACTCTCCTCAAGGGTACATGGACCGGTACGGTGATCAAAACTCCTCAGCGTATTTTGACAACGATGGCGGATATGTGCAGATTGATCACTTAGGTGACTGGGATTTTACAAATGAGTTCACATGGAGTGGGTGGATAAATACCCGCAGCCTTCCGGACGATGTAACTACATCATGGACTACCATTTTTGATAGTCAGAGTGAGCAAGGTCAACTTGTGATCAAGACCAATGGTGCGTTGAACTACCTATCCGGATTTGATGCAGTGCACACGGAGTCGGATAATTTCTTCATTGAGACCAACAGATGGTACATGGTCACACTGAGAGTGGATGCCTCCAATACCGCAAGCATATTTGCGGACGGAAATTTGATTACTTCAACTACTTTTTCCCGGGGGGCGGGTACTGGCACAATTATGCAGATTGGAAGTCCATCTAATAATTTTGGAGGTAGTGGTTGGTTTAATGGCAGGATTGATGACGTACGCTTTTATGATATTGCGCTTTCCGATAGCGAAATACAGGAAATATTTGACCTGGAGCGATCCGACAATCTTATAGTCAACTATCCATTTAACAACGGCAGCCTTGTTAATGATAATGGCAACGGATTTGACCTCTCGGAAAAAGATGTCAATAACAATTTTGCTGCTCCCGGAACCATAGCGACAACAACCGACCGGCGGGGTGATCCCAGCGGCGCCTATGATCTCGCTAACAGCGGGAACTTCCTGGAGGTATATCATGGTACGGTTGACTTTGGTGGTCAATGGGATCTTGGTCATGACCTGACCGTAAATGCATGGATCAACAGCCATTCACTGCCACAAACCGCCAATAATGAAAACTGGGATGTGATCATATCAAACACCCAAGGAGATCGACTGATCGTAGACGGTGATGGGTCTTTGGTTTATCATTGGTGGGATGGCGCAAATTGGCTGTTTGAAGAAAGCTTTGGAGGGGTAATAACACCCGGGGTCTGGCAAATGGTGACCTATACCTGGGACAGTAACAATAATCTGAGGTTGTATGTGGATGGAATACTTGTGCATAGTATGGACAACCTCAACCGGGAGGTTTACACCGGGGATCATTTCTGGATAGGGTCTAATGATTTCGGGTTGGATGAAAGGTACTTTGATGGTTTGGTGGATGACGTCAGTATCTGGGAACGTACACTCTCCGCTGCAGAAATACTTAATCTTTATGGGGACCATAGCCTTCTGGCAGCCTGGTACCCGTTCAACGGCAATGCCCGGGATGAAAGCGGTAATGGCTGGGACGCTACTGTGCTCGGAGCGATATTGACATCCGATAAGGAAGGAAATCCTAATAGCGCCTACAACTTTGATGCTGTTGGTTACATTGAAGGGCCAAAGGCCATCAATTCACAGGAAAATTTCACCTGGATGGGTTGGTTCAAAACCAGTCTTAATGGTACAATTATGGCGATCACGGATCCGAACATAAATAACTGGAGTTTGGGTGCAAAGAGCCTGTTTCAACGTGATGGAAATATAGTTTTCGATGTGGCCAACATAGGTGAAATTGCTTCCATTGGGACTGTCAATGACAATGTGTGGCATCATGTTGCTTTGACAGCGGAAATGGATGTATCGGGATCGCTTGATCTTGTGACTATTTATATTGATGGTATTTATGATAACTCGCGGAGCGACTGGGATATAAACGGCGACAGCGATCTTGGATTTGTGTTCAGAATAGGCCACACTTCCTTATCTTTCCCTACAAATCCGGTTTTCCAGGGTGACATTGATGAGGTGGCTGTATACAGTGACGCGCTCACTGCAGATCAGATCCTGGATATTTTCAAATCAGAAGGGGGGACGGCCAAAGAGGAACTTGCCCACTTTACGTTCTCGGGTGATGCCAGTGATGTAACAGGGAATGGATTTGATGGGGATCTGTGCTGTTTGGATCACAATTTTGCGGATGACAGGTTTGGAACGGCGGGTAGTGCCCTTGAGATGTTAAACTTCAGTGGTAACATAGACCTGCCCAGATCATTTGAACTTAAGGGTGAGTTTACGGTTTCTGCCTGGGTCAATATTCCGGATGACGGATCTAATCATTTTATCATGTCAGAAGCACAGAATAATCTGCTTTGGAATTTTGTAATACTGATCGGGGGACAGGTGTACCTGGAGTACTGGGATGAAAATGGTGATCTGTTTACCGGCCAATACGACACTGAAACTGTCCCGTTCAATACATGGACCCATGTTGGGGTGACATTCAGTCTTGGTGCCGGGGAGGTAAGGTTGTACATGGACGGCAATTTGAAGGTTATCTTATCCCTGACCGGAGTTGGCCTGAGGTCAGATGCATCGGTAATACCTTCGATTGGTGGATATCATGATGGCACCAATGACTTTGGTTCCAGTGGGATCTATGATGATATCCATGTGTTCAATTATGCGCTGACAGACACAGAGATACAAGACCTGTATAATGACGAATCTCCGAATGCAGCTCCCGTAGGTCCAACGAATCTCATCGCGAAGATTGTCGGACCCACTTCGGTAAGTTTAAGCTGGAGCGACCAGGCTAACAATGAAACCAATTACGGAGTACAGTGGGAGGAAAGCGGAACTATTGTAGGAAATGTCGATCTGGATGCTAATACAGAAGGATATACGGTGACGGACCTGGATCAGGGGGTCAGCTATGACTTTTTTGTATGGGCGTACAACAGCTTTGATGTCTCTCCAACGAGCCTGTCTGTAAATCTTGCACCGGTTGACCTGGGAACACCTATCGTCGAAGTGTCACCTTCTGCTTTTACCCTCGATGATCCAATCACCATAACATTCTATCCGGGCAGGGCTTATCCGGCAGGCGACCTGGTTGGGGAAAGCAAGATCTATTTCCATTCCGGTCTTATACCACCGGGTTCTGAAAATCAAAGTGGCTGGACGAATGCACCCGGTAATGTGTGGGGCACCGACAATGGCTCAGGAGAAATGATCTATAATGGAGATCCCAGCGGTAGCTGGAGTATTACCATTGACGATCCGCGGGCGTACTATGGGGTGGATGGTAGTTATGTGGCTTCACAAATAGGGATGATCTTCAGGAATGTAGAGGGAAACCTTGTTGGCGGAGATGGGGTGGAAACAGCAGGAGGCTTTGATATTTTTGTAGATGTCTTTGACCCGTTCAGTGTGGATCCTCCTGGCGGTGCATTGGCGATTGGCACTGATGGTGTAGTCGGTTTGCTGGATAGCGATGCGCAGAACCCATCTGCTTATGATATTACCGGCGACCAGGTGACGATCGAAATATGGGTGAATGCGGAAACGCTTGATGAGGCCGGCGGTAACACGCTATTTAGTAGGCGGGAATTTGATTCCGGCTCGCAGGTTTACAGGGATGCTTACTCCTTATACTACAATAACCAGGAGTGGGTATTTGAAGTATTTGACGGATCATTAAACTCTGCTTATGTTTCTTCCAGTTTTCTGTTTGGTACTGAAACCTGGATACATCTGGCGGGAGTCTATGATGGCGTGAATGCCTATCTGTATGTAAATGGCATGGAGGTTGCATCGCAGCCATTCACCGGAAATGTTTATCAACCCACGGAAGGTCCTTATTTACAGATCCATGAAGTTAATACCAACCTTATGGCTGTAGACGATGCGCGGATCTGGAACACTGCCAGGACTACCGAAGAGATCAGGTTAAATTTATCGAATTCTTTGGATGGCGATGAGTTTGGATTGGTGGGATACTGGAAGATGGATGGAACTTTCGAAGACGAATTCTCCAATATCTGGACGCCTGATGAAACATTCAATGGCAATAACCTTTTAGTTCAGGGAACAGTAGGTCCTGATGTCAAACCGGATCTGATTATTACCAGCATCTCCCTGAGTACAAATAGTGTAAGAATAGGAGAATCCTTCGACATCTTCTATACCATACAAAACGATGGTGACGGAGATGCAGATGCTCCTAATAACCTGAGAACCGGTTTGCATTTATCTACTGACGGTTCCATTAATGGAATTGTGTATTTCCTGGGATGGGTTGACGAAAACACAAACTTTATTGCCGCAGGAGACTTCATAAACGGTAGTGCCTCGACGGGTATCCTGGGAAGTTCCGCTCAGCCGGATATACCGGAGGGAGACTTCTATGTATTGATTGAGGTCGATTATAATAATGAAGTTGATGAAGGTAATAATGATGGCAATATGAATTATTATTGGAACAGCACGGGAGGTCGGATTTCTATCCTGCCTGAGCTTGTAGACGAAGATCCGCCGGTAATTTCCTTCAGTCCGCCGGATGGCTGGGAGGAAGAGGATTTTACTTTTGATTTCACAGTCAGTGACGCAGATGGTACCGTAAGTGAGGTACTGTTTTACAAGCGGCCTGCCGCTCAAACCAATGATCCTCAGCCAATTTCACTGAGCAGTGGGAATAGTACTTATACAGCTTCTGTCAACGCATCGGATTTTGACAACGTGGGCGTCACTGTTTGGGTAAGGGCCACCGATGACTCGGGCAATTCGGATGTAACCTCCAGACAAACCATTGTCAGAAGGGTCCCGGACAATATAGAACAAAGTATAACCGGAATAAAGACTGGAACCGAGGTAACGGATTACCAGATCATTGCCTATCCGTACCAGTCGGCCAACATAAGTCAGATCTTCCAGAATTTCGAACCACAGGATAAAACGAAATACCGGGTATTTACCTGTACTACCTGTACCGGATCCTATAATGAGGTAACCAGACTGGAACCCACCAAGGGGTATTGGCTCATATCCAACACCGGTAATAATCAGATCACGTTCAGTGGCGCCCAGACCATTGTGGTGGATGAGTCAGCGCCGCTATCTTTTTCACTGCGACAGGGATGGAACCTTATTGGCAACCCATATCTGATGAATATCAACTGGACACAGGCGCTTGGAGTCAACGAAGTTCTGTCGCCGGGTATTAGTTCGGACCTTGGACCTCTTGTTATCTATAACTCCGGTTACGGAACAACGCAGGCACTGAATAAATACCAGGGCGCATTTATTTATGCTAACGCATCTTACACGTTCTTTGTGCCTTTTGCTGTCCTCAGCGGGGGACGAACCGAGCAGGAATTTGGCGTACCCAGGCCATACCTCTATGAAAAAGGAGGCTGGGAAGTGGTCATGGATATCGAAGCCGCTAATGGCTGGCGTTATGGTGTTGCAGGATTCGGCGAATATGATGAAGCCACTTCCACAAGGGATAAGTTTGACATGACGCCACCGCCGATGTTTGACGAATTCCTGGTGGCCACTTTCGAGGATGAAGAGTTGAACGGCCTGACCAGAAATATTACGGAATACAAGGAGGAGAACGTCTGGACTTTCAGCATCCTGAGTCATGAGAAGCGATCGACCATTACAAGCATCACTTTCAATGGAACTCCTAATGTAGACGAAGGAGATCGCATTGTGTTGTTTGATATACAGAACGGCAATATGATCGACATTCATAACAAGGCGGAATATGAGTTTGCCTACAGTCCCGGATACACGTTTAAGGTGATCAAGGGATCGGATGCATTCATTGCCGAGCAGGCGAGGCTTGAGTCCGTGATCGTAAACAGCATTTATCCGAATCCAACTAATGGACAGTTCACTCTGCCGATGGTTTTACCGGAAAGTGAAAGTCCGTTCAGGGTAGGTCTCACGATGACGGACCTGTCCGGCAGAGAGGTTCACAGGTTGACGCCAATTTCTCTGGTGACTGGCGTACATCAACTTGAGTTGGATCTCGATGAAGCGATTAGGAATAAAGGCATTTACATCCTGACGATCAGGATCGATCAGGTGGGTAAGGAGACGATCACCCTTCATCAGAAGTTATATTTGACGGAATAGGTTAGTGTGGAGTCAGGTCTTTTTGACCTGACTCCACTTAAAAGTATCCATGAAGGGATCCTCCAGTTTGTGTTCTTGCCATTAATCATGAAAAGATTTCTCACTTCACTGCGTTTCGTTCGAAATGACTTTTAAAAGTATTTCCGGATTTGTTCCGGATCTGCCTGGAGCAAGTTCGATTTCCTATTTTGGTCTGAGACTCTTCGTTCCATTTCATTCCACTCAGAGTGACGTTAAGTTCTTCGTTTTTTCCTTTGCTCGCCCACCGAATCGGATGACGATCCGTCATCCCGGGTTGGTATCCTTGAAGGGATCCATCCTGTATGCATTCTTGTCATAATCATGAAAAGATTTCTCACTTCACTGCGTTTCGTTCGAAATGACTTTTAAAAGTATTTCCGGATTTATTCCGGGATCTATGTGAATTATCGAAACGTCTTAAGTGATTTTTCTTCCGTTATCTTGGATTAACGAAGAGTTCTGTGTAAATTTCTACGGAAGAGCAATATTCCCGGAAGTCCGGGAATCCTACCTTCAACCTGGAGCTACTTGTTTTGCACGAAAAAGATGACCTTAAAGGTCAGGTAAAGTAGCTATATGGGATTTGCGTCTGTTATTCTTCGTTTAATGCCCATTGGTTTCGCAGAAGTCGATGACTGCTCCGTGAGATCAGCCAATGACTTTGCCGGCAGTTTGAAACCTTCAAATCTTCCCCTCTTTATTATCACAAACAAGAAAATTATGTTCAACCAAAACAATATTAGTCATGAAAAATCTATTCACATTGATGATGGCTTTGTCTATCACAGTATTGTACGGCCAATCCGGTCATACTAATACTGGAACAGGATCCGGTACGCTAGGAGATTACAGTTCATTCTACGGGTATTATTCAGGAAACTCTGCTACATCATCCTCGGATCACAACTCTTTCTTCGGTGCTTATAGTGGCAGGTACATTGGTTCCGGAGACTGGAATTCCTTTTTTGGTAAATACAGTGGTTACTACAATGACGGAGGGGCTTACAACACGTATTCGGGATATAACAGTGGTTACACAAATGAAGAAGGTGATGGGAATGCATTTTATGGTTATTACAGCGGGTATTTAAATACTGCCAGCTTTAATACTTTTTATGGGACACTTAGCGGCCGAAATAATTCAACGGGTTCCAACAACGTTTTTTCAGGTTATTACAGTGGCTATGCAAATACGACAGCCAGTTATAATACTTTTTATGGGACGTACAGTGGACGATACACCACAACTGGTGCACGTAATACTTATGTAGGCTACTACAGCGGTTATGACAATACAACTGGGACATACAATTCGTTTTTTGGCTATAACAGCGGAGAAAACAGTACTACCGGAAGTTCTAATACTTTTGTAGGACCTCAAAGTGGTGATTCTAACACTTCTGGAGCAGCTAACACATTCATTGGTCGATTAAGTGGAGATAATAATACAACAGGGGGATTCAACACGGCAGTTGGTTATGACTCTGGTCCCAGTTCGTCAAACCTTTCAAATACCTCAGCCATTGGATATTTGACTCAACCGACTGCATCGAATCAAGTCCGTGTCGGAAACAGTAGTGTAACCAGCATTGGTGGTCAGGTCGGCTGGACCACACTCTCGGATGGTAGATTCAAGAAAAACGTAAAACAGGAGGTCCCCGGACTTGATTTCATAACAAAGCTGAATCCCGTGAGTTACGAAATTGATAAGCGGAAGTTTGACAAGTTCATCGGGATCGAACGGGAGGAAGGTGAGGAAGATATCTCTGCTTCAGCCAGGACCGAACCATCCGTAGAGACCCGGAAAACGGGGTTTATTGCGCAGGAAGTAGAAAAAGCCTTGCTCGATGGGGATTATAAGTCTACAATTGTGGATGCCCCGAAAAATGAAAATGATTATTATGGCATCCGGTATTCGGAGTTCGTTGTTCCTTTGGTGGTAGCCGTGCAGGAACTGCATGAGCAGATCACCGAGCTGAAAAATATCATTAAACTGCAGGAGAGCCTGATCAATAAGATGATCATTGATCCGGGTCAGAAATTCGAACACAAGAACCTGCTACAGAACCGGCTGAATGGGCTCAGTCAGAACCAACCCAATCCATTTGATTACCAAACGGAAATACGGTTCAACATTGATAACTCAGTTCGGAATGCGAGCCTGATTGTTTATGACATTGAAGGCAAGCTGATCAGGCAAGTGGAGATCAGGGACAGGGGTAATGCTTCTGTTCAGTTTAATTCCGAAAAGCTGGAAGATGGTGTTTATATCTACGCGCTGATAGCTGACAACCGGATCATTGATACCAGGAGAATGATCATCGGCCGTTAATATTTCGTGGAGTTTACTGTCAGGTTATTAAGTGCCGCCGGGTCTTTTGACCCGGTGGCACTTTTGATTCCCGTTCTCACCCTCCGATCCTGCTGACTGTCGGCGTTCCCGATCGGTATCCCTGAAGAGGTCGCTCCATTAGTGTTCTTGCCAAAATCATGAAAAGATTTCTCACTTCACTTCGTTTCGTTCGAAATGACTTTTAAAAGTATTTCCGGATTTATTCCGGGTCAACCGGGAGCAAATTCGATTTCTTGTTTGGTCTGAGACTCTTCGTTCCATTTCATTCCACTCAGAGTGACGGTGAATTGTTCGTTTTTTCCTTTGCTCGCCCACCGAATCGGATGACGATCCGTCATCCCGGGTTGGTATCCATGAAGGGATCCATCCTGTATGCGTCCTTGCCGTAATCATGAAAAGATTTCTCACTTCACTGCGTTTCGTTCGAAATGACTTTTAAAAGTATTCCGGATCAACTGGGAGCAAGTTCGATTTCCTGTTTTGGTCTGAGACTCTTCGTTCCATTTCATTCCACTCAGAGTGACGGTGAGTTGTTTGTTTGTCTGTCTTGCACGTTAAAGCCTGTCTCCACTAATTCCTGCATTTCTTTACATGTTTCTAGTCATATCGAGTGATAACGAGATATCTATTCATGAACTTCGGCAATAGTGCAAGATAAGAGAGAAACTTATTTATGACGCAGTTGCCATTAATCATGAA
>JANQEU010000034.1 GCA_028278225.1 Cyclobacteriaceae bacterium | reverse complement strand
AAAAAAACAGTCATATCGAATAAAATGAGATATCTTTTCACTTTCATAAGTTTGAAATCATTATTTCAAGCATATTATGATCTGCAAAGATTTCTCCTTCGTCGAAAAGACTGTTTTTTTGAGGTTTGGGACACAAACCTTGTATTCCTTAACCCGAACTCACGTTATTTATACTCCGGATATACTGCAGGATCTCTTCTTTCCCCTCCCCGGTCACTGCCGATGATAGAAAAACCGGAGGTAATTCCTCCCAGTCCTTTTTCAATATCTTTTTGTAAGTCGAAATGTTTTTGTGGGTTTTGGTCTTCCCCTGTTTATCAGTTTTAGTGAATATGACTGCAAAGGGAATTCTGCTTTCGCCGAGCCATCGCATAAATTCCAGGTCTATCTTTTGCGGTTCGTGGCGGCTGTCGGCCAGCAGGAAAACTGAAAAGAGATTTTCCCTCAATTGAAGATACTCATCGATCATTTTACGCCACCTGGCTTTGGCTTCTTTACTGACCTTGGCCCACCCGTACCCGGGCAGATCCACCAGGAACCATTCCTCATCAATAAGGAAGTGATTGATCAACTGCGTCTTTCCCGGCTTTGAAGAAATTTTTGCGAGTTTATTCCTGCCGGTCAGGAGGTTTATCAACGAGGATTTCCCAACATTCGACCTCCCGATAAATGCATACTCCGGCAGATCTGTCCGTGGACATTCTGACAATTTCGAGCTGCTCTTGATAAATTCGGCTGACTTGATCTTCTGCATTTATTTTCTCTATTCAAAAGAGAGGAACATTAGTTATTCAACTAATATTGCGGAAATAATGACGGTAGTACCCTACAAAGATAAGACGGAGAGTAAAAAGGAGCAGGTCGCCGAAATGTTTGATAACATCAGCCATAAGTACGACTTTCTCAATCATTTTTTAAGTCTTGGCACCGATATTCGCTGGCGGAGAAAGGCCATTTCGCTTCTTAAAGAAAATGATCCACGGCAGATCCTGGATATTGCCACCGGCACCGGGGATTTCGCTATTGAAGCGCTTCGTCTGAACCCGGATAAGGTGATCGGCGTGGACATTTCAGAAGGCATGCTTGAGATCGGTCGTCACAAACTGCAGCGCAAAGGGCTGTCGGACAGGATAGAACTGGTTTCGGGTGACTCTGAAAACCTCCAGTTTGACGATAATAAATTTGACGCTGTCATCGTTGCATTTGGTGTCAGGAACTTTGAAGATCTTCAGAAGGGATTGAGGAACATGAACAGGGTTTTAAAACCCGGGGGCATGGTAGTCATACTGGAGTTTTCAAAACCAGGCACTTTTCCATTCAGGCAGCTTTATCAATTTTATTTTAGATGGATTTTACCTAAAATTGGACGTCTTATATCAAAGGATAACGCCGCATACTCGTACTTACCGGATTCGGTTGGGGCTTTTCCGGACGGAAAGGAATTTTTGGAAATATTAGACAAAACAGGATTTCAACAAACCCAATGCAAACCGCTTACGCTCGGTATAAGCTCAATTTACACTGGCATAAAGTAGTCTTATCGGCTCTAGTCATTTCCCTGGCACTGATGAGTCAGACTTTTGCCCAGCAAAGGGTAAAGGAAAATCTTATTGACTATGATGAACAGTGGATCCACTATGGATTCCTGATGTCACTTCACAATTCAAAATACAAGATTGAGACAGCCGAAATATTTACCACCCCGCAGATGGACAGCCTGCACTCCATTGTTCCGGGTAACCTCGGGGGATTTAAACTGGGATTTGTGGTGAATATGTTCGTGTTCCAGTACCTGGATTTCCGCATTCTGCCAACAGTAGGATTTTACGAGTATGATCTAACCTTCAGACGTACTGACGGCACCATACTGCGTGAACTCAAAGACGCCACAATGATGGAAATGCCACTGCTGTTAAAATACAAATCCGTGCGGAGAGGAAATCTGGCGATGTATCTTGTTGGGGGGATAAACCCCTCATGGGAAGCCGCCGGGAAAGGGGATGAGGTAGATACCCGGCAGAAACTGGAATTGAAGAACTTTAACCTTGCTTTTGACATAGGCGCGGGATTCGATATCTACTATCCATTATTTAAATTTTCACCGGAAGTCCGGTATTCGTACGGATTGAGAAATATGCTATCGGATAAAGTCAACGATTTTAGTGTGAATCTTTCTAGATTAGTAACTCATAATATCGCTTTTTTCATAACATTTGAAGGTGGGCCAAACTATCTCAAACGACGAAGAAAACGTGAACTTACCCCGTAATGAAACCAATCGCATTAATAACAGGAGCGACAAGCGGAATCGGAAAAGCATCCGCTCAGGCTCTGGCTTCTGATTTTTTCCTCATTCTTTGTGGCAGGCGCCGGGAAAGGCTTGAGGCATTGGCTAACGAGCTGCAAGTCAAAACAGACGTTCAAATTCTAAATTTTGACGTTCGTGACAAGGAAGATGTCTTTAAAAACATAGACGGGTTGCCGTCCGCCTGGAAGGATATCGATGTACTGATCAACAATGCAGGAAATGCCCATGGTCTGAGTAGTTTTCATGACGGATCACTGGACGACTGGGAAGCGATGATTGATATTAACCTGAAGGGTTTACTCTATGTGAGCAAGGCGATCGTACCGGATATGGTCCACAGAAAAAAGGGACACATCATAAATATCGGATCCATAGCCGGGATTGACGTCTATCCGAAAGGGAACGTCTATTGCGCTTCAAAATCCGCCGTGGATGCGTTAACCAGGGGAATGCGACAGGATTTGAATGAGTATGGTATAAAAGTGAGTGAAATCAAGCCGGGTCTGGTCAAGACCGAATTTTCGAAGGTCAGATTTAAAGGTGACACTACCAGGGCTGAGCGCGTTTACAAGGGATTCAGTCCATTATCTGCCCAGGATGTTGCGGAGGTGATATCATTTATGATCACCCGTCCGGCCCATGTCAATATAGCCGATCTGTTGCTGTTACCCACTGCACAAGCCGGTTCTACAATTGTTTATAAAGATCAAGCCTCAATTTAAATGCGAAAAATTCTTGTACTGGGTGCTGGAAAGTCCTCTACATCACTCATTCAGTACCTTCAGGATCACGCGGAGAAATTCAACTGGCAGCTTTCCATATGTGAACAGAATGCAAGAGCCACCCGGAAAAAATTTCCCGGAGCTACGGTCATTGCCTTTGACATAAATAATTCGGAGAAATCGAAGAAACTCATCCGCGAAGCAGATCTGATCATCAGCATGTTACCCGCATTTCTGCATGTAAAGGTCGCGGAGATGTGTGCAGAATATGGTAAGGATCTACTGACTGCATCCTACCTGACCGATGAAATCAAAAACCTTGACGCCCGGTTTAAATCCAACAATGCAATGTGCATAATGGAAATGGGGCTGGATCCGGGAATAGATCATATGTCTGCCATGAAAGTGCTGGACAGGATCAAAAATGACGGCAACAGGCTTTTGGAATTTGAGACATTCACCGGCGGACTACTGGCAGATAATAATGAGAAGGACAATCCCTGGCAGTACAAATTCACCTGGAACCCGCGGAACGTCGTAATGGCAGGTACCGGCAATGTCAAGTTTATTCAGAGGGGCAGATACAAATACATACCTTATCACAAACTATTCAGCCGCACAGAGATCATACATATTCCCGGCTACGGATATTTCGAAGGCTATGCCAACCGGGATTCTCTCAAATACCTCGATCTGTACAACCTCAAAGGAATAAAAACACTTTACCGCGGAACACTCAGGCGCCCCGGGTTTTGCAAGGCCTGGGATATCTTCGTTCAGATCGGCGCCACAGACGACACCTACAAAATGGAAAAGGTGGACAAAATGACCCACAGGCAGTTTATCAACTCATTTCTCTCCTACAATCCGGGCGATTCCATCGAGCTAAAGCTAGCACACTACATGAACCTGGGGATGGAGTCCGATGAGATGTACAAGCTGAAGTGGTCGGGTATTTTCAGTGAAGAACTCGTTGGGCTGGACGAGGGAACTCCCGCCCAGATCCTTGAGCATATCCTGAAGAAGAAA
The DNA here is from genome assembly GCA_028278225.1 of Cyclobacteriaceae bacterium. Lineage (GTDB taxonomy): Bacteria > Bacteroidota > Bacteroidia > Cytophagales > Cyclobacteriaceae > JANQEU01. The sequence continues at coordinate 61,613 of JANQEU010000034.1, read as the reverse complement.
TGGTCGATGGACGCCAATGACAAAGATATGATCGTAATGTGGCACAAGTTCGACTACAAGGCAGGAGACAGGAAGAAGCAGATCCAGGCGCATATGGTGGTCACGGGAGATGATGAGGTCAATACAGCCATGTCCAAATCCGTCGGATTTCCCCTGGCTATCGCAGCTAAGTTGATCCTGGAAAATAAGATAACATTGCCTGGTGTCCACATTCCAACTGAAAAAGAGATCTATGAGCCGGTCCTGAATGAACTTGAGTCCATGGGCTTTGAGTTCAGTGAAAGGGAAACACTATCCTGATGCCTGCAGATACAGGTAGTACGGTGCCAATAACCGGCTAAACTCCTCCGAATACTCGTTATCATCATTTCTGATATTCAACCTGTGAGTAATAATGGCAGTTGATTTTGATCTTTGGAATTCCAGGACAGACCGGAATATTGTTTCTTCCGGCCGGTTATAAATATCAAACCGGTTGGCGAGATATAGTCCGTTCCGAGAAGCTTTTTCTATGAATTGATCGGCCTGGAATTCGGGGTACAATACCCAAAATTTCCCATTATTATTCAGCAAAACCGATACGGCACTGATCAACGCAAATGAATTCAGATGATCACTGTGCATAGCCCTGCTCCTGCTTCCGTTTTCAGTCTTTTGATGACCATCATAGAAAGGCGGATTTGAAACGATCAGATCAAAGCGCTCGTTTGAATGGATTGCGAATTCCTGTATTGAAGAATGGACAATGTGCAATCGCTCCTTCCAGGGACTTGCCTGAAAGTTATCGCAACATTCACCTGCACTGCTTTCATCTATTTCCACTGCCTTGATCTGTCCATAGGTTCTCTGGGCCATCATCAAAGTCAGCAATCCCGTACCGGCACCGATGTCCAGTATCTGCTCTGCGTTTTCACAACCTATGACTGCTCCGAACAGACAACCTTCAGTAGTAACCTTCATTGCGCTTTTCTCCTGGGTGATCAGGAATTGCCTGAATTGGAAATAGGAATTCGCCATGTAAAGATTAATGTTACTAAACTTAACATGAACCGTGAATGACAACCAAAAAAATTCTACTCCATAATTATGTTTTGAGTTAACTTATCGTCTTGAAATCATATGGTGGATATGAGGCCAATTCTTTTGGTTTTTACGTTAGTACTACTCACATTTCAGGCATTCGGCCAGGAAATGGATACAACCAAATACAGGATCGAAACCTCAGACGGAAATATTTTCATTGGTACCATCACAATATCAACTGACACTCACCTCCAAATGATGACGGATCGATATGGCGAGATCACCCTCCGGCAGGAGGATATCCGGAAAAAAGAGGTGATCCATGACTCGATGATCGTACAGGGAAAAGTCTGGTTCGAGAATCCACAGGCTACCAGGTACTTCTGGGCTCCAAATAGTTTCACCATACAGCGGGGCGAAGGATACTACCAGAATGTATGGGTTTTTGTCAATCAGTTTGTGATCGGCTTCACTGACAACGTCAGTTTTGGCGCCGGATTGGTACCGATGTTTTTATTTGGGGAATCCACCCCGGTATGGTTTACACCAAGAGTTTCCTTCCCCCTGGCAAAAAACTTTTCACTCGGATCCGGGGCGCTGATCGGAACGGTGGCGGGCGAAACGGATACCAGCTTTGGAATTGTGTTTTTCACCTCAACGATCGGAGATAAAAATCAAAATTTGAGTTTTAACCTGGGTTGGGGGTACAGTGACGGTGATTTCGCGGAGACGCCAACTTTTGGCCTAAATGTCTTACTCCGTCTGGGTCCGAAAGGTTATTTCATTACTGAAAACTACCTGATAAATGACGGGATTGATAATTACTTCCTGCTGATGGCCGGGGGGAGAAGCATCGTGAAAAGAATGAGTGTTGAGTACGGTCTGCTTCATCCCGGGGAATCCGGAGTAGTGCTGCCATGGCTGGGCCTGACCGTACCTTTCAGCAGGAAAAAGAATTAACCCAGGTTTGTCATTAGAATTTTGCAATGAAGGTTAATTCAAATTAAGCTTTTTTGATTTGCGGTTTTTGGGAACATCAGTCTTCAGGATGCTCCGCTCAGACTGACAAGTCCATGCGTTTGGTCACCTTGAGGTGCGGAGCCTCGAAAGGTGACATTAAGGAAGCTGTTAATTTTCTTGATCGATTGTTGTTTGGATGTCTATGCTTCGACCCCTTTGACTAAGCTCAGGATGGTTCAGCATGGCATTCAGTTTGCTTCTTATCCTCCCAGGTACGCAACCTCGAAGGGTGACACAGGGGTCAATCCGGACTATATGTAGATTCAAATGCCTCGTCTCTGGCGAGATCTTCACCTTCTGCAGCCTGCACGGCAAGAAAGTCGCATCGCTCGTTTTCAGGATGACCTGCATGACCTTTTATCCATTTGAAACTAACTTTGTGGCGATAGTAAGATCTCAAAAACCTTTCCCATAGATCTGCATTCTTTTTCCCCTTAAATCCTTTTGCCACCCAGTTTCCAAGCCATCCTTTGGTAACGGCATCCACTACATACTTGCTGTCCGAGACGACTTTCACCTGCCATCCGTCCTTTTTAATTGCCTCAAGGCCGGTGATGACAGCCAGTAACTCCATCCTGTTGTTGGTAGTCAACCGGAATCCCCCCGAAAACTCCTTCTTTCTGCCTTTATAATCCATGACTACCCCGTAACCCCCGGGGCCCGGATTTCCCTTTGCCGCTCCATCCGTGTAGATTGTGATCATGATATAAACCAGTGGTTTTTGAAAAGTTTGATTGCAATGGAGAGCAATATGATGCCAAATACTTTCCTTAAAACATTGAATCCTCCGGGGCCAAGTTTCCTTTCAAGCCATCCGCTTGTTTTTATAACCAGGTACACAAACAACAGGTTGAGCACAACCCCAACTACAATATTCAACGTGGAGTACTCTACTTTTAGTGAGATCAGCGTGGTTAAGGTGCCGGCTCCCGCAATCAGCGGAAAAGCAAGCGGTACCACCGAAGTAGAATCCGTATCATCAGGATCGTTTTTGAAAAACTGTAAACCCAGGACCATTTCCATCCCAATGAGAAACATGATCAGTGCGCCAGCCACTGCAAATGAGCTCAGGTCTATGCCAAAAAGCCTCAGAATTGATTCCCCGACAAACAAAAATACGATCATGATAACGCCGGATATTAAAGTTGCCTTCCCGGACTGAACATGTCCATATTTTTTTCGTAAATCTATGATGATAGGTACACTCCCAAGTATATCTATGACAGAAAACAGAATAAGCGTGACCGATATAATTTCTTTGAATACCAGCATTCGATTTAAAAAAAATTTGGGCAAAACTAATTCCTTCTGAACCGTAACTAATTAAAATTTTTATTTCATTTTGCAGAAAATAATTCTATGAGAATCCAGTTAATCTGCTTTCTTTTATTGTGTTGCTTCCGCCAGGTGATGGCTCAACCAGGTTGGAACTGGCCCGAAGACCAGGAACTCTTTGGCAAGGCCCAGGAACAGGAAGCTTTTTACAAAATCAACATACAGCTTGAGGAATGGGAAAAGGCCATAAACTCACTGCACTGGCTATATACTAATAATCCCGAGCTGCATGAATCGATCTATATAGCAGGGGTGAAAGTAATGGAAAAGATCCTGGCAACCGACCCGCCGGAAGAACGGGCAAATGCATTGAGGGATTCACTGCTATGGACCTATGACATGCGAATCAGGTACTTTGACAAGGATGCCGAGGTCTACGACAGAAAGGCATACTCAGCATTTAAGCTCTATTACAAAAGCCCGGAGCAATTTGCATTGCTGGCAGATCTGTATGAAAAGGCATATGACGAAAACGGTGGTAATATCTCAACATTCAATTTCACCCCATATATGACATTGGCCAAATATTATCATCAGCGTGAGCCTGAAGAAATGCCGGCCGAAAAGGTGTTGGATATTCATGGGAAGATTTCCGATGCCATAGCCGAAAAAAAGGAAAAGGGCACTGAAAGTGCTGAACGCCTGAAAAAAGAGCAGGACAAAGTTGATGCTTTATTGAGCTCAATAGGTAATATCCTTACATGTGATTTTATCGCGAACGAACTTGTCCCCAGGTTGGATGAAAACCCCGAAGATCTAAATATCTCAAAAAAGATCTTCACATACGCATTAAAGGCAAAATGTTCTGATCAACCATATTTCACCAGGGCCGGGGCAGTGATCTTTGATAACGATCCTACATACGGTCTTGCCTCCACACTGGGGAATAAGCATCTGGCAAGAGAAGAATACGAGGTAGCAGTTGAATACTTCTCAATGGCCTATGAATTGGCAACGATGGATGAAGAGAAGTACGAATCGCTGGTAAATCTCTCTCTGGCACATTCCAAACTGGACAACAAGCCAAAATCAAGAGAGCTTGCCTACCAGGCCCTTAGCGTCAAACCGGGTGATTCCCGTGTTTACAATATTATTGGAAATTTATACTACACATCCTATGACGGTTGCAGGGCCGGCGAAAGCAAGGTCATTGACAGGGCCATATTTATAGCGGCATACAAAATGTACGAAAAAGCAGGGAACACGGATCAAATGAAAGCCGCAAGTGATCAGTTCCCGTCTATTGAGGAGATCTTCAATGAGGGTTATGAGGAAAATGACGTGGTTCAAATTGGCTGCTGGATCAATGAAGCGGTCAGCCTGATGCGCCGGGATTAGTGACTGTTCTTTCTTAGAAAGCTCCAGAATCGCTCGATCTCTTTTCTTTTTATAGCTGGAAAATTGGCAATTCTGATTGTTGAATCCTTCCATTTTCCATAGCCGTTCCCTATAATGATATCATGTGATCTGGCTCTTTTTTTCAGGTTTTGAACATCATGGTGCACAAGGGTCATCACTGTAGGAGATCGTAGTTCCGGATCCTTTACCAGCCAATCAAAATATTCCAAATCATTAATAAGATCAGTCCAAAGTTTATATCTGTTTTCAACCTTCCGTGATACTTTTCTCATATCTCCGGATTTCTTTTGGGTTCGATACAGGAGGTATATATCCAGAATATTAGGTGTGTAGTGCGTCTGATTATTTTGACTATTCTTCAGAATATTAAGCAGACTGTTGTAATGGCTGGATTCATGAATTTGCTGAGCTTTTTGAATCGCCCGGTCCGAAACAATCAGTATCGCCAATCCCGCCGGAAGGCCGAAACACTTTTGAACGGAAGCAAACCAGAAATCTCCCGAATTAAAATCCAGATCAACCCCTCCCATTGAGGAGGTTGCGTCTATCGCGATAAGCTGGTCCGGTGTCCTTTCTTTATTCAGGAGTTTCAGGGAATTGTGCGAAATACCGGTACCATTGGATGTTTCACTGTGTGTAATACAGATCCACTCAGCATCAGGTTCTATTTTATGGACAGGGATCCTCCCGTCAATGTCAAAATGTGTATTGATCGTTTCAATGCCCAGGTTCCTGCAATGACCGGCCCATTTCTCACCAAACGCTCCATTGAAAAAATGCTGACTTTTTCCGCGGATCATGGACTGACCAAATATCTCCCAACATTCGGTTGCCGAGGAAGTGAATAGTATTTGATAGTTTTTTGGAATGTGCAGGTTTTCGTACAGTATTTCCTTCGTGCCGGCCATTAACTCCATAAATTCATCACTCCGGTGGTTTATAGCGAGGATACCATGCATGTAAGCCTCATAAATGTATTTGGTGATGTCGGAGTAAACCCTTGAAGGGCCCGGGTAAAAGGAGATTACCCTCATTTTACATTGTTCAGCAAAAACTCAACCGCCAGGCGATAACCCGTAAGGCCAAGACCACTAACTATACCTGTGGCGACCGGACTGATGTAACTGTGGTGCCGGAAGGACTCCCTTAAGAAAATATTGGAGATGTGCACCTCTACCACCGGGGCTGGAATAGCTGCAACCGCATCTGCCAGTGCCACTGAAGTATGTGAATACCCTGCGGGATTTAAGACTATGCCGTCGACCTTGAAGCCCACTTCCTGGATATGATCTATTAATTTCCCTTCGCTGTTGGACTGGAAATATGTCAGTTCATGACCATCAAACTCCCGTTTCAATGTGACGAAGTAGGAGTCAAAGTCCTGGTTGCCATATATATCAACTTCCCTTTTGCCCAGCAGGTTTAAATTCGGCCCGTTTACAATGGCTATTTCCATGTCATGTTTACTTTTGTGTCAATAGTGAGTTGGGACATCTATATCAAGCAATTCAAAGAATTTCTCAAACTTGAGCGTTCGCTTGCCACCAACTCCGTTGAAGCATATATCAGAGACGTCACTAAATTAAGAGAGTTTTTCGAATTAAAAGAAATCGAGATCTCTCCGCTTAAAGTGGAGCAAAGGCATCTGGTCGATTTTCTGGAGTTTTTGAGTGAAGTAGGCATGTCCCCGTATTCTCAGGCCAGGATGCTTTCGGGGGTGAAATCATTCTACAGATTTCTTAATTATGAGGAAATTACGGACGGAGACCCGACAGAATTGCTGGAAGCACCCAAACTCGGAAGAAAGTTGCCTGACACCCTAAATGTCAATGAGATAGATCAATTGTTGGGGCAAATCGATCTGTCAAAGCCCGAAGGGGGACGAAACAGGGCCATCATTGAAACACTTTATAGTTCCGGTTTGCGTGTTTCAGAGCTGGTCAATCTTAAAATAAGCAATATTTACTCCGATATCGGCTTCCTGAGGATAGTGGGAAAAGGAAATAAAGAAAGATTGGTCCCTATTGGTAAGATCGCCCTAAAGTACATAAGCATTTATCAGCATGAGATCCGGGTTCACCTGAAAATCCAGAAGGGAAACGAAGATATTCTTTTCCTCAATCGAAGAGGCTCCAGGCTAACCAGGGTGATGATATTTATGATGATAAAAGATCTGGCAAGGAAAGCGGGGATCAACAAAAGCATAAGCCCGCATACTTTCAGACATTCCTTTGCGACACACCTCATAGAGGGAGGTGCGGACCTCCGGGCGGTGCAGGAAATGCTCGGTCATGAATCCATTACAACAACCGAAATATACACGCATCTGGATCGGGCGTATTTAAAACAAGTTATTAAAGATTTTCACCCGAGGAGTTAAATGTACTCATTGATCAAATCCTTCCTGTTCCTGCTGTCACCGGAGAATGCACATCTTTTTACTACGTGGTTTTTAAGAATTGTTTTCAGGATCCCTTTCATCAAACCTCTAGTAACGTCATTGTATAATTTGGAAAACCCTAAGTTAAAAAAGTCTCTGATGGGGCTTGAATTTCCCAATCCGGTTGGACTTGCTGCCGGTTTTGATAAGAATGCAAAATACCTTCATGAATTTCAGGTTTTCGGATTTGGATTTATTGAAATCGGGACATTAACGCCAAAAGCACAGCCCGGGAATCCAAAACCCAGGCTTTTCAGGATCCCGGCAGATCAGGCATTGATCAACCGTATGGGTTTCAATAATCATGGGGTGGAAATAGCCACGGAAAAACTTAAAAGACGGCCGGAAAACCTCATTATTGGCGGCAACATCGGGAAAAACAAAGAGACGCCAAACAACATGGCAGAGCAGGACTACATCCGGTGTTTCGAAACATTGTACCCTTACGTTGATTATTTTGTAGTCAATGTAAGCTCACCAAATACTCCTGGCCTCCGACAGCTTCAGGATAAAGAGCCTCTGACCAACCTGCTAAACAACCTGCAGGTGCTAAATCGCGAGAAGAAAGACCAAAAGCCGATACTCCTTAAGATCGCTCCGGATCTTACTGATGACCAGCTTGACGATATCCTTGAGATCGTCTCTGAGACAGGTATTGATGGCATCATTGCAACAAATACTACCATCTCCAGGGAGGGATTATCTTTACCGCAGGACAGGATCAAAAAAATCGGTGAAGGCGGTTTAAGTGGCCTTCCTGTGCAGGCACGATCTACGGATGTCATTCGTTATATCCGCAGCAAAAATAAAAAAATGGTTGTCATCGGGGTGGGAGGCATTCATGATGGAAAGTCTGCTTTGGAAAAAATCAATGCCGGTGCGGATCTGATCCAGATCTATACCGGCTTCATATTCAAAGGGCCCTCATTGATCAGGGATATCAACAGGGCAATCCTGAATAATATTGATGAAGGTTAAAAACTCCGTTATTTTTGCTCACAGTATCCGAGAATGTCCTTGGACATTTTTGCACATGGGGCAGATAATTGAAGGAGATGATACTTTGATATTAAATTTTGCTGCAGGTTTCAATGTTCTCAATATTTGCGTCAAACCTGATAATCCTGATGTTTGTCGTAAGGAATCGTCAGTTACATTTGCAATATTTCAATCTCAATTGATAATCCCGGTTAAAACGAAGAATGCCAAAAAACACCTATAAGACATCCAAAAAGGAACATAAATCAAGTAGGATAAAGATCTCAATTTTCTCTGATCGCAAATTACAGGTAGCAGCAGGATTGGCATTTCTGGCTTGTTCCATCTTCCTGCTCATCTCACTGATTTCATACCTGGACTCAGGAAAAGCTGACCAGAGTGTGGTGGAAGCTTTTACCCGTACGGACATTAAGGAGTCAGGACAGGAAGTACAAAACTGGTTTGGATTGATAGGTGCGATTACGGGCTATTATTTTATTTTTCAGTGGTTCGGATTGATCGCACTACTTATCCCTCCTTTTCTTTTCAATGTAGGATACCAGATTTTATACAGACAACAACTCGTCCCGATAACGAAATCTTTTGTGTTCACAACTTTTTACCTGATCTGGACAAGCCTCCTTCTCGGATATGTGGTTTTATCATCCGATGAGGTAACAGAATGGGCTTTTTTGAGCGGAGGAGTTGGTTTCGAGCTGGCTATAGTTGTGGAAAGTCTGATGGGATGGGGCAGCCTGCTTTTTATAGTTTTCTTATTCCTGGTATTCAATATGTATTTCTTCAATGTTACAAAAATCCCGGTTTTTGCAGGACTGACTGATTGGATTGGTTCCATAACTTTCTTCAGGCCCAGGGAAAATACGCCTGCGGGGTCTGACCTGAATGTCGATGACATCAGCACCGTCATTGAAAAGGTGAAAGAAGAAGTGGAAATGGAGGATCTGGAGACTGCGGGGGGTAGTGAGCCGGAGGACGTGGTGACGGAGGATGAATTTCAGCCTGTAAAACCCAGGACACCGGAACCAAAAGATAAAAAGATCGAGTTCGAAATCGAAGACACAACTACTTCCGTATCGTCTGCGGACGACCTGGAAATGGAAGTTGAAAAAGCTGAATTCGCAGAGGTCAAAACCAATAAGCTTGAGAATTACGATCCAACGCTGGATCTACCCAGGTATCAATATCCCAAACCAAGCCTCCTGATAGATTATCCGGAAAAGGACATAAAGGTTACAAAAGAAGAATTGCAATCCAATAAGGATAAGATCATTGAAACACTGATCAACTTTAAGATCGGAATTTCCAGTATCAAAGCCACGATAGGACCTACTGTGACACTTTACGAGATTGTCCCGGATGCCGGTGTCAAGATCTCGAAGATCAAAAACCTGGAAGATGATATTGCCTTGAGTCTTGCCGCACTGGGTATCAGGATCATCGCTCCAATTCCGGGAAAGGGGACAATTGGGATCGAAGTTCCAAATAAGAACCGGGAAATGGTGGATATCAAATCCGTCATTACTACCGAAAAATTCATGAAGTCCGATAAAGAATTACCGGTTGTTCTGGGCAAAACCATTTCCAATGAGGTCTATGTGACCGATCTGACCAAAATGCCTCACCTTCTCCTGGCCGGAGCTACGGGTCAGGGTAAATCTGTCGGGGTAAACGTGATGATCGCTTCACTCCTGTATAAGAAACATCCGTCACAGGTAAAATTTGTGTTGGTTGATCCCAAAAAGGTGGAATTAACGCTTTTCAATAAAATAGAACGCCATTTTCTTGCGGAATTACCAGGCAACGATGAACCTATAATTACCGATACCACAAAAGTGGTACACACCTTAAACTCACTTTGTATCGAGATGGACGATCGTTATAACCTGATGAAAGACGCCGCCTGCAGAAACCTGAAGGAATACAACAAGAAATTTGTGAACAGGCGCCTGAATCCCCAGAAAGGCCACAGGTATCTTCCTTATATCGTATTGGTCATTGACGAACTGGCTGATCTGATGATGACAGCCGGAAAGGAAATAGAAACACCCATCGCACGTTTGGCGCAACTTGCCAGGGCCATTGGCATCCATTTGATCGTTGCTACTCAGAGACCCTCGGTGAATGTGATCACAGGTATTATCAAGGCCAACTTTCCGGCCAGGTTATCATTCAGGGTTACGTCAAAAGTTGATTCGAGAACAATTCTGGATACGGGAGGAGCAGAACAACTCATCGGGATGGGTGACATGCTGCTATCCATGGGATCGGACATTATTCGACTGCAATGCGCTTTTATCGACACACCAGAGGTTGAGAATGTTTGTGATTTCATTGGGGAACAAAGAGGATATGATTCGGCATATTTGCTCCCCGAATACGTAGGGGAGGAAGAGTCTATCGGTGTAGTAGATCTATCCGAGAGAGATGCGCTCTTTGAGGAAGCCGCCAGACTGATCGTAATGCATCAGCAGGGAAGTACCTCTCTTATTCAGCGCAAGATGAAACTGGGATACAATCGTGCGGGCAGAATAATTGACCAACTGGAGGCCGCAGGTATTGTAGGACCTTTTGAAGGAAGTAAAGCCCGTGAGGTACTAATAAAAGATGATTATAGTTTGGAACAATTATTGTCAGAAATTGACAATTAAAATGATTTATGGAATGAGAAAATATTTAGGTGTCTTCATGTTGCTTGCGTCACAGCTGTCAGTGGCCCAATTTGACCCTGAAGCTAAGGCCATTTTGGATGCCATGCGGGATAATTACAGGAACATTGAAGCATTCACAGCCACATTTACGCAGAAGCTGACAAATGAAAGTGCCGGGCTGGAAGAACAATTTGAGGGAACAATCACCGTGATGGATAAGTTTTACAAGCTGATAATCGGTGAAAGAGAGATCTACTACGACGGTACGGATCTGTGGTCTTACAACAAGGATATAAGCGAAGTGACCGTATCTCCATATATGGAAGATGAACAGGAAATATCCCTTAACAACATCTGGGATATCTATCAGGAAGGGTTCAAGTATATTTTACTTTCGACCAACCCAAACGGCAATCAGGTTATTGACCTTGATCCGATTGATCGCGACGGTTCTTATTTCAAAATCAGGATGATCATCTCCAGGGAAAACAGGATATCTTCTTTTACGGTATTTGAAAATACGGGTAACAAATACCTGTATGAAATAACTAATTTCAAAGAACAGGCAGATCTCACACCAGACTTCTTCAAGTTTGATCCGGAGGATTACGAGGGCATAGAAGTCCTTGATTTCAGATAGGTTGATGAATGGTTGATCACACCTTGCAAAGAATTATTAACTTCGAAGGCGATCAATCATTATTATGACCCGGCTACAACTTTTTGACAAAATCAAGGAAAAAGAGTCCTTCCTGTGTGTCGGACTGGATCCTGACCTTTCGCGGATACCTGCCCACTTGCTGGAAACGGAAGATCCGGTATTTGAATTCAACAAGGCAATAATCGATGCGACATTACCGTATGCTGTAGCGTACAAGCCAAACACGGCATTTTACGAATCACTTGGCAGCAAAGGATGGGAGTCACTGGAAAAGACAGTTGACTACCTGCCCGGGAATGTGCTTAAAATAGCAGATGCCAAAAGAGGTGATATCGGGAACAGTTCAAAGCAATACGCAGATGCTTTTTTCAAGCGTATGAATTTCGACGCAATTACCATTTCTCCTTACATGGGTGAAGATTCTGTGACGCCGTTTTTTGAATATGACAATAAATGGGTGATTCTCCTCGCATCTACTTCCAATGCCGGTTCGCTGGATTTTCAGGATCTGATGGTAGATCATAAAAGTGAAAAACTCTATGAGCGGGTGATCCGCAAAAGCTCTACCTGGGGTAGTAAAAAAAACATGATGTATGTGATCGGAGCTACGCGCGTCGAAACGCTGGTCACCATCAGAGCGCTGCTTCCTGAGCATTTTTTGCTGATCCCCGGTGTTGGCGCACAAGGGGGGGACATGGAACTGGTATGCCGCTACGGTTTAAATAAGCATGGCGGTCTTCTTATCAACTCATCCAGGGGCATCATTTATGCCGGTGATGGTGAGAACTTTGCCGATGACGTGGCAAGCGCAGCTAAAAAGCTCCAGCACCAGATGGCAGAGGTCATCATGAACCAGAAGTACTGGTGAGAATTCATTAGGTTGTATACAAAGGCACAATCTAATGAATGAGCTGTTTCTACACTATATCTGGCAGTTTCAAAAGTTTGACTCAGCTGATCTTTCCACAACGGAAGGCCATGGCATACACATTATAGATCCTGGCCGGCACAATGAGGACTCAGGACCGGATTTCTTCGATGCCAAAGTACGAATTGATAATTTGACATGGGCCGGAAAAGTTGAGATTCATATAAAATCTTCGGACTGGATATCTCATAATCATCAAAAGGACCAAAACTATGATAATGTAATACTTCACGTGGTTTGGAATGAGGATAAGGAGATTTACAATAGCAGCCACGAACGAATTCCAACAATCGAGCTCAAAAACAGGATCTCGCCAGCCCTCCTGAATGGATACCGGAAACTGGTCAACTATCCGACGGAAATCCCTTGCGAGCCTTTTTCAAATGGTGTAGAAGACATTCAGCGATCTTCAATGCTGGAAAGGACGCTGGTCGAAAGATTGAAACTGAAGGCCAAAGGTTGTCTTGAGGTACTTGAAAAAACAAATAATGACTGGGAAGAAATGAGCTACCGTGTTATCTCAAGGGCATTCGGTGCGCATCTGAATCAGGACAATTTTTCAAGACTCAGCCAATCCCTCAAACTGTCCCTGATCCGAAAGCATGCCGGGAATGAAAATCAGGTTTTTGCTTTGCTGTATGGACAGGGAGGATTTCTCGAGGGAAATATTTCTGATGAGTACTTTCAAAAATTACACTCAGAATACAGTTTTCTAACGAAGAAATACGGGCTAACCCAAAATCTGTCAAGATACCAATGGAGGTTTCACCGACTCAGACCGCCAAACTTTCCAACCTTGAGATTGGCTCATCTGGCAAACATTGTAAACCGGAATCCAAACCTGTACAGTCTGATCATGGATAGTTCCGAAATTACCGATTTCCGGGAGGCGTTCAAAACCAGGTTACCGGACTATTGGTGTACACACTATGATTTTGGAAAAGAAACTACAGGCAAAAAGTTCTCGATCGGATCATCTTTCCTGAATAGCATCATCATCAATGCGGCTATTCCTGTTCTGGTGGCATCCTCCTCCCACTTTGACCGGCAGGACTGTATGGACAAGGCGCTTTCCTGGATAGAAAAAATAGAAGCCGAAAACAATAAGATCACCCGGCTGCTATCTTCCGCGGGCTTTTATGCACATCACGCAGGTGAAAGCCAGGGAATGATCCATCTTTACAATGAATATTGCCTGAAAAAGAGGTGCTTAGCATGTAATATTGGGGTATCAATCCTTAAGAATTAGTGAGTTATATATTTCATTCTTTCTTCCTTGGGATCATATTCTATGCGTTGGCGCATTTTTACAGGGGAGATCATTCAAAATGGATCTTTTACGCGGGATTGCTATTCAGCCTGGTCTGTGGCCTTCTTGTTGGAGTGTCCTATCAGTCATATTATCAGGGTGGAGATACTTTTTTATTCTACAGTTACGCAAGGGAATTTAACAACTCTACGGATGGAAAATTGACATCCTATTTACATGCGCTTTTTTTCAAAGACATACCAATACTAGGCAATGAACCCAGGACTCAATTCTTTGTGAAACTTATCTCCCCGTTAGTCCTGTTCACACCGGACTATTGGATCTTATCCTTATACATGTCGCTTTTAAGTTTTGTTGCTTCATGGTATTTTCTGACAAAGGTGACTACACAATTCCCTGACTTAAGATTCCCGGCCTACTTTGCAGTTTTGTTTTTCCCGTCGGCAATATTTTGGACATCCGGTATTTTGAAAGACAATCTTGCCAGTGTCGCTGCCATGTTTTTGATTGGGTCTTTGTTATCGTTCTACTGGGGTCAGCGGTTAAAGGCTATTGAAATCATCGTGGCAGCTTTGTGCCTGGTAATTTTAATCCAACTCAAATTTTACGCTGCGGGTGTATTGATGGTCTGCGGCCTGCTTTTACTCCTTTCCGGGTTTTTGTCCAATCATTCACTGTCTGTAAAATTGTCAGCTTATCTCTCAGTATTGATCCTGGGTTTTTTCCTTATGGAGTACCTGCATCCCTGGATGAGATTGGAAAGACTCCCTTTGACCATATACGAAAATCACACCTTGATACTTCAGCGATCCAGCCCAAACGATGTCCTGACCTTCATGGGATTAAATCCTACCTACGGCAGCATGATGGCGAATCTCCCGTTGGCTATTGTGGCGGGCCTGTTTCGGCCTTTTATTTGGGAACACCTGGAGTGGATCAGCATTGGTATCCGGATGGAAAATGTGGTGCTGATTATCCTGGTTGTTTTAAACCTATACAAATGGAGAAAGATCTCTCCGGTTCCGATCGTGATAACCGGTCTCCTTTTAATTTTCACTCTGAGCGGTTTCATAGCCTTGTCTACCCCAAACTTTGGTACCCTTTCCCGATACAAATCACTGTATCTGCCTTATTTTGTATTGCTCATTTCAATTATCCCTTTCAGATACGTTCTTTTACAACAGCAGTCAAATGAGTAGCTTTGCATCCCTTTTTTCAGATGTATGGATAAACCTGTAATCATTTTTGGTGCCAAAGGCATTGCAAAGTCAGCCCTGGAGATATTCGAGAGTAACGGGATCGTTGTGTATGGATTTCTGGATCCGGACAAGGCTTTACATCAATCAGAGATCAACAATATTCCAATCCTTGGTGATCCTGGGGATCAGGGATTTCTGAAATTGATCGGTCAGAAATGTGAAGCATTTGTGGCAACCGATGACAATGATCTGAGAAGGGATCTTGTGGAAACCCTTGTATCCAGCCGAAAAACCATGCCGGTAAACGCCATTCACAAGGAAGCAAAGATTTCGACCTTTGGTGAAATCGGGCATGGGAACTTCATCAATGCCGGTGTGATCATCGGCCCCGGCGCAAAGATCGGCCAGCATTGTATCCTGAATACGAACACCTGTCTGGAGCAGGATGTTGAATTAGGGGACTTTGTACAGGTTGGAGCCGGCTCGACAATAAACGAAGGTGTAAAAATTGGAAAAAATGTTTTTATCGGCAGTGGGGTTACCATTGTGGCCGGTGTTACCATTGGTAAAAATGCAAGAATTGGTGCGGGATCAGTTGTTATCGGAAATGTGGGTGAAGATGCAACTGTTTTTGGAAATCCCGCCGTTTCTGTGGAAAGTAAAAAGTAGTCTACTTTTGTAACAGGTCTTGAACGCAGGAAATGGAAAAGAAATACACAGTTCTTCTGTATTACTGCTACACTCCGATTGACGATGCAGAATCATTCAGGGAATCACATCACCTGCTTTGTCTGAAGCTGAATCTGAGAGGAAGGATCATCGTTGCCCCCGAAGGTCTGAACGGTACGGTATCGGGGTTGAAGGCGAATTGTGAAGCGTACATGAGAACAGTTCGGGATATGCAGGGTTTTGAATCAATAGAATTCAAATCTGAACCTGTAACGGAAAGGGTATTTGCCAAGCTACACGTTCGTACAAAGACTGAGATTGTCAATTCCGGGCTGGAGCACATAGATCCAAATGAAAAAACCGGAAAATATATTGAGCCGCAGGAATTTCGTGATCTCCTCAGGCACAAAGATGGGGACACCGTCATACTGGATGTAAGGTCGGACTATGAACACAATGTTGGCAAATTCAAAGGGGCCGTGACGCTTGACATCCATAATTTCAGGGAGTTTCCCGAAAAGATCAAGGGGTTGCAAAAATTCAAAAGCAAGAAGATCGTCACCTATTGTACAGGTGGGATCAAGTGTGAAAAGGCAAGCGCCTACCTTCTGGAGCAGGGATTTGAAAATGTGTACCAACTGCATGGAGGCATAATAAAGTATGGATTGGAAACCGGAGGAGAGGATTTTGAAGGAAAGTGTTATGTGTTTGATAACCGGATCGTACAGGAGGTGAATCATGTCAATCCAACGGTCATTTCCAGATGTTACATTACGGGTAAACCAACCGACCGGATGATTAACTGCGCCAACCCAGAATGCAACTTGCATGTTCCAATGTCGGAAGAGGGTGCGGAAGTTTACAATGGCTGTTGCTCGGAAGAATGTATGAATCACCCGGAAGTTCGCAAGTACAGTGGATCAGGATATTACCAAAGAAAAACGAATGGATACAATCCTTATAAAGGACTGAAAAGAAATCCGATCCAAACCTGAAAGCAAGGGTATCAACCAGCAGCTATGCCACTTAAAATATCAAATACCGACTTGATCCTCAACCCCGACGGCACTGTTTACCATTTAAACCTAAAACCAAGACACATAGCGGATACTATTATCACGGTAGGTGATCCGGGTAGAGTACATCGAATTACCCGGTTCTTTGATAAGGTCCATTTTGAAATGAACAAGAGGGAGTTTATCACTCATGTGGGGACATACAAAGGGAAAAAAATAACAGTCATCAGCTCAGGCATGGGTACGGACAATGTAGAAATACTCATGAACGAACTGGATATGCTTGTCAATATTGACCTGAAAAAAAGAGAACCTAAGGCCAGGCAACGAAAATTGAAAATCTTCCGGATCGGAACTTCGGCCAGTATACAGGAGGATCTGCGGTTGGGGACCCATTTGGCCACCGAGTATGCCATTGGAATGGATCCTTTGATGTATTTCTATGATCTGAAACAGAGCGAGATCGAAGCTGAAGTTTGCCGGAGGTTACAGGAATCGATCAATCTGCCGTATCTGCCCTATTGCGTAAAAGGATCCGAATCACTTTTAAGGCATTTTCAGGATGTGACGCAGGTGGGTAACACCGTAACCTGTCATGGTTTTTATGCCCCCCAGGGAAGGAATATCAGGGTACCCATTAAATATCCGAATTTAATTGATACACTGAATTATTTTCATCTTGGTGGATTATGGCTTACTAACCTGGAGATGGAAACAGCCGGTTACTATGCGCTGTCCAGGATGCTCGGACATGAAATCATAAGTCTGAATGCCATTATCGCTAATCGAATCAGGAACAAGTTCTCGAAAGACCCAAACAAGGTCATTGATGCCCTGATCAAAAAAGTATTGGATAAGATCCTGACTTATGAGTATTAGGATCCCTTCGTAAAAATTGATTCCACTCCTTTCTTCAATTCCTGGAGTGCGGCTGAAAAATGAACTTTCGCCTCATGCCATCTTTCGGACCTTTTGTACTCCTGAAAATCTTCTTCGAGTTTTTCTTTTTTCTTCTTGAGATCAGCTATTTTCTTTTCCACTTCCTCCTTTACCTCATCTCCGGCGTTTTTTGTGTCTTCAATAAGCTGATCAATTTTTCTCCCCAGTTCTTTTAATATCTCCTCAACCTTACCTTGTGTTTCGCTTGCCATTGGATTGTAATTAATTGTAAAATGAAGTTAAAGATTTACCAGTCAAAACCAAAGTCATAATACTTCTTATAATCCTTACGTATATTGACGTAGAATATTATTTATGAAAACCCACTCCAGAAATATTATTCTGATTGTTTTCATTACGATCATTTTACCCATTACAACTTATGTAATATATGAGGTCTCCACACTGAATGAAAATGAGGAGATGATCAAGGACATTTATACTGATCAATTGGAGACTATGCTTTTCTCGGTAAATCAGTATTCTAATGACTTTATAAGTACGGTGATTAATAAGGTGGAAACGGAGTTTGATCCGAAATCCGGGGAGTTGCCGATGGAAGTACGCACCCTGATATGGCAGAATGGTTTTCAATTTTTTTCAATAATGGGAGGTGGTGACATCTATTCCATGGATCAGACAGAAAATGAATTGCTGCCAAAGGTTTTGGATCTTGCCAGAGAGAAGGATCTGCTCATCGAACAATTGATTGGATATATGAAAAGCGGTTATCGCAAACTTGAGCCTGCCGGCATGATAGATGCCGGCCATTCGGTTTACCAGGTATTGTTTGCGATGATCAAGGTTGATGACGAATATTTTTTGTTCACCGGGCTGATAGAACCTTTGAATTTTGTCAAGGAAGTGTTGAGCCCTAAAATGCAGCAAATCGGAAACGAGGAAATGATCGTAACACTCCAAAAAGAGAATGAGCAGGAGATCCTGTTCACCACGGATTCTTTGACAAACAACATACTGGTAGCCAGAAAAATGTGGCTGTTCCCGGATCTGATAGTAGGTATCAGCCCCAGGTCGGTTACCATGGAGGAGCTGGTTGCACGGCGGCTTCAAAATAACCTGATTGCTGTCGGGCTACTACTGGCACTGCTGGCTGTGGGTTTTACGCTTATCATTAGAAATCTGAATAGAGAGATGAAGCTTTCACAGGCCAAATCGGATTTTGTCTCCAATGTATCTCATGAATTGCGAACACCATTGGCATTGATCAGCATGTTTGCTGAAACACTCCTGCTAAAACGGGTCAAATCCGAAGAGAAGGAAAAAGAATATGTCGAGATCATTTTCAAGGAAACGAACCGGTTGACCAACATTGTAAATCGCATCCTCAATTTCTCCAGGATTGAAGCCAACCGGAGAAGTTATCACTTTTCAGAAGTTAACATCAACGAGCTATTGCAGGAGATCTACAGGGACTATTCCTATCATCTGGATCAAAATGGATTCAGTCATAAACTGATTAATGGTGATCATGAGATCATCCTAAATGCCGATCGGGAGGCAATTTACGAGGCTGTGGTAAACCTCTTTGACAATGCCATCAAGTACAGTAATGATAAAAAAGAGATAATCGTTGAAGTTGGTAATAATGAGGAAGAAGCCTGGATCAAAATAAGTGATCAGGGTGTGGGGATACCCAAAGAAAGGCAACAGCAAATTTTCGACAAATTTTATCGTGTATCCGAGCGGGACGTCTATACAGCACAGGGCGCCGGTTTGGGGTTAACCATCATCAAGCACATTATGGATGCCCATCACGGTTCGATAAAAGTAGATAGTGAATTAGGAAAAGGAAGTACATTCACACTGTTATTTAACCTAAACGGAACATCATGGCAAGAATCTTAGTAGTCGACGATGAACCAAATATGCTCACGGGATTGAAGGACAACCTTGAGTTTGAATCGTACGAGGTAATACTGGCCGGAAATGGCGAAGATGGACTCAATCAATTACGCGAACATCATTTTGATCTGGTATTACTGGATATTATGATGCCTAAGATGTCCGGATTGGATGTCTGTAAGATCGCAAGAAATGAGGGCATAAAAACGCCAATAATATTTCTCACTGCCAAGGGGGAAGAAATCGATAAGGTACTTGGGCTCGAACTGGGAGCTGACGATTATATCACCAAACCCTTCAGCATTCGTGAGTTGGTAGCAAGGGTAAAAGCCGTTCTCCGGAGATCGGAAGGCAATGAGGCAACAGGCGACAAAATTCCTGATGAGATCACGATTGGTAACCTTACGGTTGATTTTGTTCATTATGAAGCCAATATTAGCGGCAAATCCACCAAAATGTCCCACAAGGAGTTCGAAGTGTTAAGCTATCTGATCAGGCACCGGAATGAGATCGTCAGCAGATACCAGTTACTTCAGGATGTTTGGGGGTATGATTCTCAACCAACAACAAGAACCGTAGATAACTTTATCTTAAAACTGCGTCAAAAAATCGAAGAGAATCCCAATGATCCACATTTGATCCTGACAGTTCATGGAGCAGGGTATAAATTAATTCTGGATTGAATCCCTCATGAATCCCAATATTTGAAGTAGCGTCTCCTATTCTGAAAAGGGCACTCTTTGGTCCTGTTGCCAGACCAGATCCAAACATGGCTTCCTCCGGACAATCAAAAACATCCGCGTGACATTTTGTGACAACCCTTGACCGGGAGGTGACAGAACGACCCTGGTTATCACGTTTGTTTGAGTAGAAATTAATATCTAAATCATGAATGGACCAAGAATAATTCTGACGCTTAATCCAATAGAAATAGGAAATGTCCTTTTCAACACAAATGACAATTCCAAATCACAGAACAACTGGAATATTGATGAGATCCTGGAGCAGATCAAAGAGGATCAATATATGGAAAGGGTTAATGCATATCAAAATCCAGGTTTTATCTCAAGTGTATTTGATAACATCGGTAGCTGAATGATGAAGTCTTTCGTACATACTCCATCAATCTCCCAACTTCGAAGTTGGAATACCCGGTTCTTGCTGCTGGATTCGTCACCACAGGTCGCGGAGCAAAATTGTCAACTCACACTTTCCCGAAACAATCAAAAACAAACGTGTGACATTTCGTGACATTCCTTGACTGTCACGTGACAAACCCGAAGCTCCGGCCGCGTAAAATTGGCTAAAGGTTTAACTCAAAGGTCAAAACTCATGAAAAAAACAATAACAATTATTGCAATGCTGTCGATAGCATTAGGAACTGTTTTCGCTACTGGAAACAGAACAAAAAAAGCTGAAAGTATAAAACTCATACCTGCCCAAAATCAGATGTATTATCTGATTTATCCCTTTAAGGATTACGGCAAGGTTAAGATCCGGTTCACAGATGAGAATGGAAAAAAGCTTGGATCGGATATTGTCTGGAACAAGGTTGGATTCAAAAAGGCTTATGATCTTTCTTCACTGCGGGAAGGACGATACCAAGTTGAAATCGTGGATTCCGAAGGAACCGTCAGTAAGCAAATCGAGATCAAAACTGAACTGGAAGCTGCCGTTTTAAAATTAAAACAAGATCGCTACAGGTTATTAATGGATGCCAAAGACGACTATGACGTCGGGATAAAAATATTTGATGACAAGCATGATCTGCTATTCAGTAGCTATCAGCAAACCAAATCAGCCAGGATCTACGATTTATCAAAATTCCGGTCAAAGAATTTCACTTTTGAATTGGCCTACAATGGCAAACACCGAAACATCGTGACCAATTAATATTTTTTATACTTCTTCTTACATAGGTAAACCCCTGTCTGCCGGTTGGTGGATGGGGGTTTTCTGCATATTGACATCTTTTGACAATTCATTACTTCTCCGTGATTAATTCAAGTTTGGTTTCCCGTAAAATTGTATGAGTATATCAGTAATGAAAACAGTACAACATATCCTTTTATTTTACATGCTCGTGTTGGGTTTCGAAGCACAGGCCCAAAGGGAACACGACCGCCTGATAGATCTCCGTGGATATTGGAAATTCAACATTGGTGATAATTTGGAATGGGCAGACCCTCATTTCAATGATGAAAGATGGGATGATATTTTTGTGCCGTCAGCCTGGGAAAATGAAGGATTTCACGGTTACGATGGTTATGCATGGTACCGGGTTGGATTCGGACTTGACTTGAGTGAGAACAGGGCAAACGAGTTGTACCTGGATCTTGGGTACATTGATGACGTTGATGAAGTCTACGTAAACGGGAAATTGATTGGTCTTACCGGCACATTTCCTCCAAGGTTTTACACCGCATACAATTCCAGGAGATTCTATTATATTCCTAATGATGTGCTAAACCTCAATGGCATCAACACCCTCGCGGTCAGGGTATATGACACGGTTTTGGACGGAGGTATTTTATCCGGTCGCGTAGGTATTTACTCCAAAAGGGATCCCGCCGGGAATTCAATGATACTGGCCGGATTGTGGAAATTCCGAATTGACAGGGATCGCGATTGGACCGATCCGGATTATGACGATACGGATTGGGAGGATGTAATTGTTCCCGGTTTCTGGAGAGGCATGAAAAAATTCAGAATGCGTGATTTTGCCACTTATCGCAAGACTTTCAGATTACCGTCTTACTTACAGGACGTTGAGGACCTGGTTATTGTCCTCGGGAAAATTGATGATTTTGATAAAGTCTATCTCAACGGGCATTTGATCGGCTTCACTAACGATGGGCGGCCCTTTGGTGCTTCCAATTCATATACGGCAACGAGAGTCTATGGCCTGGATGAGAAATATCTCAATAGATATGGGGATAATGTGATCACGGTGGAGGTGGAAGATATGGGTGGAGATGCGGGCATCTATGAGGGCCCTATCGGAATCTCTACCATGGACGATTTTCGGGAATTCATCCGGAAACGGTAACCTCAGACTATCATCAAAAGAAGTCATTCAGGCTGCGACAAGAAATCCCGCACCATTTTAGATAGCTGTAGCTGCCCGATGCGCATCATTCCTGCGTCGAACCGGCGATGAATCTTATGGGCTATCAATCAGTGTATCCCATAATGCCACCTGATCACCTCCAGTGCCGGTTTTCCCTGAGGTGTGAAATTAGGATCTTCCGGCCCTCCAACACCCTCCCGCAGGTGCCACTTCCAAAAAAAACCACCAGCGAACCAGGGCTCATCCCAAAATACCCTGAACAGTGCATCATATGCATTTGCCTGGGCCGTCATACTCAGAGCTGTCCTGTCGACCTCCCAGTGGTTGCCTGCAGTATTTAATACACTTTGATATCCAAATTCCGTGAAAATGACCGGTTTGCCAGTTATTTTCGAGAAATCCCTGAGTTTTTTAAAATTCTCTGACCACTCCCTCTCCAGGTCATCCACTGTTGGATCCGATTTATCCGTGATTGGGAAATAGGCGTCAACACCAATGAAGTCCAACCGATTCCAAAAGCGGACATTTTCATAATTATCCCAGTTAGCCGCATATGTGAGCTTTCCCTTATAAACATTGCGGACATTTCCAATGAGCTGTGTCCAGAATTCATTCCGGTATTGTACGGACTTCCTGAACTCCGTGCCTATGCAAAATATTTCCACATCCAAAGAATCCGCAATTTTGGCAAAAACCAGTATGTAATTTTCAAAATCCTCCTCCCACTTACTCCATTCGGTCTCATTCCCCAATTCGAAATCACCAATCCACCCCTGCCCCTGGATCCACACATGTGGTTTTAGCATGATCTTGAAATTGTTTCTTTTGGCTTTCGTAATCAATGCCTGGGTCCCGTCTACCCTTTCTCCCCACCACTGTCTTTCATGGTTGAAATAAACCCTGGCTTCATCCTTTCTGGTAAAGCCATAAGGAATTATAGAAACCCATGTAGTATTCAGATCAGCGAGTTCTTTGAACTTTTCTCCATCAACCGGTCGCCGGGGTGAGACCAGGCTGGCTCCATTGATCTTTTCTTCTACCAGTGGATTGGAAGTTGAAAGATAAATCCCAACGAATGCTGTGATCGCCAATATTACGGCGATATGTTTCAAGGATCGATTCGCTCTATTTCCGCGCCTACTGCATTGAGGCGCTTATCGATATATTGATAACCCCTGTCAATTTGCTCTACATTGTGGATGGTACTTGTCCCCTCTGCAGACATGGCTGCAATCAGAAGTGATACACCCGCCCTGATGTCCGGAGAGGTCATCGAAATACCACGAAGAGGGAATGCGCGATCCAGGCCTATGACGGTAGCCCGGTGAGGGTCACAGAGTATGATCTGTGCTCCCATATCAATAAGCTTATCTACGAAAAACAGCCGGCTTTCAAACATTTTCTGGTGAATTAGAACCGTACCCTTCGCCTGGGTTGCCGTCACCAATGCCACACTAAGGAGGTCAGGGGTAAAACCCGGCCAGATAGCATCTGCAATAGTCAGGATGGAGCCATCGATGTAGGTCTCTATTTCGTAGTGATCCTGCTTCGGAATATGGATGTCATCCCCTCTGAACTCCATTTTGATCCCCAGTCTTTGGAAGATATCGGGAATTATCCCCAATTGATCGATTCTGGCATTTTTGATGGTAAGCTGGGATGCCGTCATGGCGGCCAGGCCTATAAAACTGCCAATCTCGATCATATCCGGTAACAGGGTATGTTCGGTACCTCCTAGTTCCCCTACTCCTTTTATCCTTAGCAGGTTAGACCCGATGCCATCGATCTTTGCCCCCATCCTCACGAGCATATTACATAGTTGCTGGACATACGGTTCGCAAGCGGCGTTATATATTGTTGTTTCTCCCTCAGCCATTACGGCAGCCATCACAATATTTGCAGTACCCGTGACCGAAGCTTCATCCAGGTGCATATAAGCGCCTGTCAACTTGGAGCCGTCAACAGTGTAAAATGATGTGTTTGTGTCAAAATTAAATTTTGCTCCAAGATGCCGGAAACCAACGAAGTGAGTGTCAACCCTTCTCCTTCCGATTTTATCTCCCCCCGGTTTTGGCATTTTTCCTTTTCCAAATCTTGCCAGTAGTGGTCCGAGCACCATGACCGACCCGCGAAGTGCCGAAGCCTTTTCCTTAAATTCGGTAGTCTCCAGAAAATCCAGATTTATATTTTTCGCTTCAAATCGATAGGATTCCTCTGCAAGTTCAGTTACATCCACACCCAGATCCTGAATTAATTCAATTAATTTCTTGACATCCCTGATGTCAGGAATTTTGTGAATAACCACCGGTTCGTTTGTCAATAAAACTGCTGAGATTACCTGGAGCGCCTCGTTTTTGGCTCCCTGGGGGATGATGTCACCAGCCAGTTCGTTTCCCCCTTTGACTCGAAATGATGACATTGTTATGTGTGGAAATTAGTTGCGCTTACGCCTGCGGCCTTTACCGTTGCTGCTTCGACCTCCACTCCTTCTTCTTTGATCGTGCGATCTTTCTTTTTTAGACATGTCGAATAATTTCATTTCTCGCACTTTCTCAATATCCATGTCCAGTTGATTATCGGACATTCTTCTGATGGTTTTTAAAACCTGCTCATCTTCAATATGTTCCTTGTTCCAGGTTTGATAAAAAGATTTCATCAATTTGCCAATGGTGATCACCGCAGACTCTTTCTCCTCATCAGTCTCAAGTTTTATGGCTTGCTCGATCAGCCTTTCGATACTCCGGCCGTAATGGCGATACTTGATCTCATTGGACTGGTACCTCATTCTATCCGGTTTTCTTTCCAGAATATTGGCGTCAGGCTTTGGATAGGGGCTATCGACATCAAGCTCAAAATTTGATATGATGAAAAGATCATCCCACACTTTTTGTTCGTATTCCGGTGAATCCTTGACGTTAGGGTTGATATTTCTCATCAATTTCACCAGTGTTTCAGCATAGCTGTTTCTCTTTTCGCGATCTTCTACGGTTTGAAGATACTTGGCCATATCCTGAATGTTTCTCCCGTATTCTCGTAACAACAATGGCCTTCTTTGTGTGTTATACTCCATTTATTTCAATTAAAATTCAAAAATATACATTTTCCCGCTAGTCATTTTTCAAATAAGCGATACATTTTAATTCAATTGCAATCGGTGTCGGCAAAGAAGTGACTTCAACGGTCGTTCGGGTGGGCCTGACATCTTTGAAATACTCCGCATAGAGGTTGTTATAGACAGGAAAGTCTTTTTTCATATTTGTTAGGAATACAGTTACATCTACCAGGTCGCCCCATTTTGAACCTGCATCTTCCAGTACAAACTTCACATTATCAAAGACGGACCTGCACTGTTCGGCAATGTCGTAGGAAATGATATTCCCATTACTGTCCAGCTTCACACCGGGTATTTCACCGGATCCCCTTTTCCGGGGCCCTACACCGGATAAATAGAGAAAATCTCCCACACGTTTGGCATGTGGATACAATCCGACCGGTTCAGGGGCTTTGTTTGATTCAATTTCACTCATAGTACTTTTTCAAAGTAGATTTTGCTCAGATCAGAATTTTGATCTCTCTTGAAATCATAGATGCTAAAACCATGCTTTATACCAAAAACTATCATATTCCGGTGTTTGTTAAGCGTTTTAAACCTGATCCTCGAATAATTCATATCCAGACACCACCTCTCAAATTGAACCTGTAAAGCAGATCCAAGGCCAATGTTCCTGAATTCCGGCCTTACCCCTCCAAACCAGCTGTAGAAAACGGAATCGCTATTGAACTTGTCATACCCCACTTTAAACCCGGCAGGTTCCTTGTTGACCAATGCCACCAGAATCAGGAAATCACCCCGCAATCGCAGCAGATAATCCTCACGATCATAGGGATCCTGAAATTCAGGAATCTGATTGCTGATGGTAATTGCCTCATTGATCTCTCCATTGCGAACCTCAATTTCCATTCATCAGATCCTCAATTTCTTCTGCATGAATCGGAATATTCTTCATAAGATTATCATGTCCGGTTTTCGTTATCAGAATGTCGTCTTCAATTCTTATGCCTATTCCTTCTGCCGGAATGTAGATCCCCGGTTCCACGGTAAAGATCATGCCGGGAGCAAATTTTTTATATACAGATGCATAGTCGTGGACATCCAGACCTAAGTGATGTGATGTGCCATGCATAAAGTACTTCTTATAAGCCGGCCAATCCGGGTCTTCATTTTTGATATCCGTTTTATCGATCAGACCCAGTTCCAGGAGTTCCTTAGTCATGAGATCACCCACTGCTTTGTGATACTCAGGTATGGCATTGCCCGGGGTCAGCATGTCCGTAGCCTGATTTTTAACCCTGAGAACGGCATCGTACACTTGTCTCTGCCTTTTGGTGAATTTTCCATTCACAGGGATCGTCCTGGTCATATCGGCATTATAGTTTCCATACTCCGCCCCGACATCCATCAAAAGCACATCGCCATCTTTGAGCTGCCGGTTGTTATCAATGTAATGGAGCACGCATGAATTTCCACCTCCGGCAATTATAGGTTCGTAAGCAAATCCTCTTGACCTGTTTCTCAAAAAGTCATAGGCATATTCAGCCTCTACCTCGTATTCCCATACCCCCGGCCGTATGAGCTCCAGCACCTTGCGGAATCCTTTTTCAGTGATCTCACACGCGTGGGAAATTGCTTTTACCTCTTCTTTGGACTTTATACACCGCAGGTCGTAAAGAATCGGAGCCAGTCTTTCATAGTTATACAACGGATACCTGGACATACACCATTTCACCAGCTTGTCGTTGGCAGTTTCGACTTTCGTGGCATTGCGAATATGCTCATTGCCATAGAGATAGATATTTTCTGACTCGGCCAAAATGGTATAAAATATCTTTTCGAATTCATGATTCCATTTGATATTTTCTATCCCCGACAACTCTTTTCCTTCTTCTTTGGTAAACTTATGACCCTCCCACACCGCTATTTCTTCGTTGGTTTCTCTCAGAAACAGGATTTCTCTCATTTTTTCATCAGGAAAATCCGGAGCCATCAAAAAAATTGTCTCTTCCTGGTCAATTCCCGTCAAATAAAAAAGATGGCTGTTCTGAACGAATGGCACGGTGCCATCAGCATTTGTAGGTAAAATGTCATTGGCCCTGATGACAACTACAGAGTTTGGCTTTAGTTTTTTCCGAAGGTTCGCTCTGTTTAATGTGAAAAGATCATTTGAAAGTGGAATGTATTTCATTTTGAATATATTAAAAACTCATTCAATTGATAAGATTCGAGGGCAATGATCCACCGAATTTCAAGTTCTTAAATTAAAGATGATAATTTTAAGATTGTGAATCATAGGGCCTTAAATATAGTACTTCTGTGTTGCATGTCAGTGTCTCTTTTTTCACAATCGAGATATTGGATAAAAGGTGATATACAAAAAATAAGCAACGATTTTCACCTCAAACCCTACGTTTGCTCCGATTGGCTGGATCAATGCAGCTACGATATACCCGAATCAACTCTTAAAGTGTTGAAATCCCGTGGTTTTGAGATCCGGCCGGTTCAGCAATTTGAGTTCAAGAGTGACGCGAGTCAACCTGAAAAAATACGACTTGGATATGCATTGGAGCAGGTTGGGGGGCTGGAATTCATAAATGCAGGATTGACAGGTAAAGGAGTGCGGATCGGGATAATTGACGGAGGTTTCCTGAATGCGAATACATCCCCCTCCTTAAAGCACTTATTTGAAAAAGGGCGTATCAAATTTTACAAGGATTATATCACACCAGCCATGAAACCATATAGTGGATCCGCTCCTCTTGATGACATTCACGGCACGGAAGTTTTAGTATACACAGGAGGTGTGAATGTGGATAAAGATGTCCAATTTGGTTTGGCAAGTGAGGCAGACTATTACCTTGCCCGTACTGACCATGGGGCCTATGAGAAGCGGCTGGAGGAGGATCTCCTGATCCAGGCCATGGAGGAAATGCATGAAATGGGGGTCAGGCTGGTCAACATCTCCCTTGGTTATGCTGCCGGATATGTCAGACCGGAGGAGAATTATCAACCTGCCGATATGGATGGCAAAACTTCGGCAATAGCCCGGGCTGTTGATATCGCCTTCTATGACAAGAATATGCTGGTGGTCGTGGCTGCAGGGAATGAAGGCTTTGACAATAATTGGAAAGTGCTGTCCACACCCGGTGATGCCAGGGGAGCCCTGACTGTCGGCGCAACCAAACTTGATGTATGGGACAAAATGGACTACAGTTCGATCGGGACGCCCTCCCTGGATTACATTAAACCGGAAATATCCTGCTTTGCAACTGAAGGCACTTCATTCTCCACACCGATCATTACGGGGATTGCTGCCGGGATCATGCAATTTGACGGCACCTTATCTGCGCAGGAGATAAAAGACATCATCATTAAGTCCGGTAATTATTACCCATATGGGAATGACTACATAGGATATGGGATCCCGAGGTGTTCCGCAATTCTTCAGTTGTTACACGGACAGGAGGTGACATCACCTAAACCTGAGAAAGTGACCACGTCCAAAAATAAATACCTGATACGTAAAGAAATAACCCGTAACTATGTGGTTGCCTTTCACAAAAAAAGGAACTTCAAAGTAGTGGAAAGGGAAGTCTATCGACCCGAAGGATCAAAAATTAAGATTGTCAGACATCCTGAAGCAACCCAGACAAGCGTCCTGATTGATAATGAAGTGCTTGAGATATTTTGGGACGATGGAGAATGAGAGATGGTCTAAAAGAGTTATGCTACCCGGCCAAAAGTTCAAACGTTTTCCTGCCTAAAACCTTGCCATTTACCTGTATATCTACCTGGTGCGTTCCGCTATAATATTTCCTCGTAGAAATCGGCATGAAAGAGATCTTCTTATTTATTGAAATTCGTTCTCCGGCGGCAAGCTCACAGGTTTTCAACTTGAATACTTTGGGGGCATTCCGGTCGTTCGCCTTTTTGAAATGGATGATGTAATCGATCATCAGTCTGGTCTTTCCCTTTCCTTCATTTTGAAGATCAAACGATAGTTTAAGAGCCTCTCCGATATGGACAACCGTGGGGTCAAGAGATAGATTTGAAATGGAGACATCACCCTCACCAAAGCCCAAAAGATCCAGTGCATCCGGATCACCGGCTTTTAGCAAGCCTCTTAAAGCGTATTTGATAATCCACTGCGTCCCCGGAGCAGGATTGTCGTTCCATTTCCTCAATAACGATGTCATCAGCTTCGGATGGTCTTTTGAGATATCATTGAGATTGTTTGCAACACTCCTCCTGACGTACTCTTCAGGGTCATTTTTGAGGTTTTCGAGGATCGGCAGGATCGGAGAGGGATCTTTTTTGAACAAAGGTAAGGCCATGGCCCAGGGTAGTCTGGGACGGCAACCTTCACTGGAAAGCCGCCTTAAATGCTCATTATCAGACTTTGACCATTCCATCATTTTCTGCATCGTCTGATCCGGGTATTTAACGATGAAAGGGCGTATGGCGAATTCCGCACTGCACAGTTCAGTGAATATCACCAGGGCTTTGATCGACTCGTCAAAGTGATCAATTCCAAATTGTTCTACAAAATCCGAAAAGACCATCGCATCGAAGCCCTTAAATGAAGGTGCAACCTTTTCAAGGATCTCCAGTGATTGGATATAATCATCCGGAAGATGTTTTCTCAAGACCTTACTTGTGTGGGACATCCGTTGTTTAAGCTCTCTCTCATCCCAGGTATCATCGTAGATATCGTTGATAAATCCATTGTGATCAAAGTCAGTATAAACCGATTTCAATTGCGCACCGAGGCTCTCAAAAAAGGGTTTCTGAAAAAAAATGTCTTTGAGTCTTTCAGCCATTCAATTGCAATTGTGATACTGTTATTTCTTTTGCGCACTTGAAATGCCCTTTCGGGCATTTTTTACGTCCGTGCAATCCGCATGGCCTGCAATCGAGTTTTTTTTCGATCTGGACAATTCGGGATTCATCCGATAGCGGTCCAAAACCAAACTCCGGTACAGTAGAGCAAAATACAGTCGTCACCGGAGCATTAAAGGCCGATGCAAAATGCTGGGGAGCAGAATCATTTGCATAGGTGTGTTTCGCATCTTTTATTAAC
Organism: Cyclobacteriaceae bacterium; assembly: GCA_028278225.1. Classification (GTDB taxonomy): domain Bacteria; phylum Bacteroidota; class Bacteroidia; order Cytophagales; family Cyclobacteriaceae; genus JANQEU01. The sequence continues at coordinate 31,039 of JANQEU010000034.1, read as the reverse complement.
GCTGCAGATTGAAGCAAGCTCAATTTCCCGCAAAGATTTTCAACATTTGGCATCTCACATGCCTGTCTTATTTCTTCGCAGGCCTTTTGATCCTCATCACTCCCAATGAGATAAATTTTACCTTGAAAATCCATACACCTCAAAAACTCAATCCAGTGTGAAGCAGGAAATTGTTTTGTAAACCAAACTGATGTAGGTGCTATCACCAAATAGTCCTCACCTTTCCACCTTTTCACAGAATTTTCGATTTCGTCCCCTATTTCAATAGAAGGCCGGATAAACTTGCCATCAGTCCAATGTTCAATCAATTTCAGATTGCGTTCCACTTCGTGCAGATTCTTGTCCAATGAGTGCCTCACCTTTCTGTTCAACGTAAAAGCCAGGGGGTTCTTGTCAAATCCCACTTTGATCCTGGCTCCCGATAGCCAGGTGATCAGACCCGTTGAAGCAAATCTTTGGACATTCACGATCAGGTCATATTTCCTCTTTCTGACGTTTTTTATAACCCGAAGGAGTTCCAGGTTTTTCCCCGACCCCTTATCCCATATCAATATCTCATTGATTTTCTTATCGTATTTCAAAAGCTCCTCATTCCCTTTTCTGACCAGGAAATCAATTGATGCCCGGGGAAATGATCCTTTTAGCTTTATTACCAGGGGAGTAGCAAGAACGACATCTCCGATGAAGGCCGTCTGAATAATGAGAATACGGTTAAATTCCATATGTGTGGTGCCGGGTAAAAATAGTAAATTTGCGGCCTTATGAAGGATTTTGAGTTGCTTGAATTAGAGAACGGGATCAGGGTAGTACATCGGCAGGTTGACCACATCAAGATCGCTCATATTGGGATCATGCTGGATATAGGAAGCAGGGATGAAACAAGGGAAGAACAAGGGCTGGCCCATTTCTGGGAGCATATGGCTTTTAAAGGCACAAAAAAAAGGAAAGCCTACCACATCATCAACAGACTGGAATCACTGGGGGGAGAGCTGAATGCTTACACAACAAAAGAAAAAATTTGCTTTTATGCAGCCGTGCTGTCAAATCATCTTGACAAGGCAATTGAAATATTAAGTGACATCACTTTTAATTCCGTTTTCCCGGAGAGACAGATCGAAAAAGAACGCAGGGTGATACTGGAGGAAATGGCAATGTACAGGGACACTCCTGAAGATGCCCTTTGTGACGAATTTGATGAGGTGGTCTTCAAAAATCATTCTCTTGGAATGAATATTTTGGGAACTGAAAAAACGGTGAATTCATTCAGGCGCCAGGACTTCAAAAACTTTATAAACAGGAACCTTAACACCGACAAGATCATACTTTCTTCGGTAGGAAATTATCCATTCAGGAAGCTCCAAAGGCTTGCATTCAAGCATTTCAAACAAATCCCTTATAAGAACCATACTAATGGCCGCCAGGTCTACAAAGGGTACGCACCGACTCATCTCGTCAAAAACAGGCATATCACTCAGGCTCACTTCGCAATTGGTTTGCCGGTCTATAAACTGGATCACCCCGATCGTATCAAATTTTTTATGTTATCGAATATATTGGGGGGTCCGGCTTTGAATTCGAGACTAAACCTTACCTTAAGGGAAAAGCATGGTTTTGTTTATGGCGTTGAAGCGCATTATTCTCCTTACATCGATACCGGTTTATTCAGCATTTCTTTTGCCACAGATCCCAAAAATGTAACCCGCAGCAAAAACCTTGTTTTCAAGGAGATAGATAATCTAAAAACGAAAAAACTGGGTCAATTGCAGCTTCACAAAGCCAAGCAACAGCTGAAAGGACAGTTGGCCATGTCAGAGGAAAATAATAATGCCATGATGCTGATGATGGCAAAAAGTCTGCTTGACCTGAAAAAAATACCGGGCATCGACTCCATATTCAAAAAGATCGATGCGATCAGTGCCACGGACCTCCTGAATGTTGCAAATGAAGCCTGGAACATGGATCAAATGAGCTCATTAACGTTTTTGCCTCAGTAGTCCGCTCACCTTTGATTTTTTCAATATTTTTGTAGCCATGGATTTTCTCCCTGATGAAATCCAGCGGTATGTGGAAGACCACACCCAATCAGAGCCTGATCTTCTGCAAGAGATCAACAGGAATACCCATCTTCAAGTATTGATGCCACGTATGATCAGCGGTAATCTCCAGGGCAGAGTACTCAGCATGATCAGTAATATGATATCCCCGAGGAGGATACTGGAAATCGGAACATACACTGCCTACGGAACATTGGCACTGGCAGAAGGATTGTCTTCAGATGGGTTGATCTATACCATCGATATCAATGAGGAACTCGAAGATCGTATCAGAACGAACATCGCACAATCACCGGAAAGCCGGAAGATCAATTATATACCCGGAAACGCCCTGAAGATCATCCCGGAATTGACTGAAAAATGGGACCTGGTGTTTATCGATGCGGATAAGGAAAACTACACGACATATTACGAGTTGGTTTTACCAAATGTAAGAAAAGGTGGATTTATTATCGCAGATAATGTTCTATGGAGTGGAAAAGTCATTGATGAATCTGTTGATGACATCGATACCCGGGAAATTCGCAGGTTCAATGATATCGTTCACAATGATTCGCGCGTTCAAAATGTATTGTTCCCAATCAGGGACGGCTTAATGGTGCTAAGAAAGATATGATCATTCGAATCATCATATTATGTTTCTCAATTCTGACCGGCTCATCCGTTTTCGGTATATCGTCGAAGATACCTTCAGTCCCCAGGCAAATTGATTTTGCCGGTATGAAACTTATGCTCACAGATGGTGCCATACGTGATATACAAAAGGATGTGGATGCACTTCGAAGCAGCGACAAACACTTCCGGATCCAACTTGACCGCATTAGTCTTTATTTCCCGGTGATCGAGAAAATACTGAAAGAAGAAAAAGTCCCCAATGATTTTAAGTATTTGTGCATACAGGAAAGCGGACTTATCTCTGATGCGGTATCCTCTGCCGATGCCGTCGGGTTCTGGCAGTTCAAAGATTTCACAGCGAGGGAAGTGGGCCTTAGGGTAGATAACCGCATAGATGAAAGAAAAAATATTGTCTCTGCCACGCATGCAGCCGCCAGATATCTAAAGCGAAATAACTATCAGTTTGATAATTGGGCCTATGCCCTGTCGGCATACCAGGCTGGTCTTGGCGGTGTACGGAAGTATGTCGATAAAAAATATTACGGTGCGAAAAAATTGCCTGTCACCAAAAATTCACATTGGTATTTAAAAAAGTTTCTGGCTCATAAAATTGCATATGAAAACGAAATCGGGAGACCACATACCGAGGGGCTGAAACTGGTCACCTATGAGAAAGGTGAAGGAAAGGATCTCTCCAAAATCGCCAGGGAATACAAAGTGGAGGACGATCTGTTAAAGTATTACAACAAATGGATAAAATATGGCAAAATACCTTCGGACAAAGAATATGCTGTGATCATTCCCCTGGTAAATCCACCTTCGCGAGTGATTGCCAAAAGTGAGGAAAAACCTGTCGAAAAAAACATAGAAATACCGGAAGAAACCATTTACCCAAAAGAAATTAAGCCTGGTATCACCAATCGAAGTTCTGTCAAGATCAGGATAAATGGGGTCCACGCCATAATGGCCAGCAAGCAGGATGATGTCGCGTCATTGTCCGTGGTAGGCGGATTATCCGAGGAAGAATTTATAAAAATGAATGATATGGGTAGTGGATCCTCAATCAAGCCGGGAGAGGTATATTATCTTGAAAAGAAGAAAAAACGATCCGACATAGGATTTCACATTACCCGCGAGGGAGAAACGTTGTGGAGTGTGTCACAACGATTTGGGATAATGCTCAAAGCGCTGGCCAGAAAAAACAGGATAGCCGTCGCAGATGAGATTGTGCCAGGTCAGGTTTTGTGGTTAAGTTCCCGAAGACCTAAGCAGATACCGATTGAATATCATGATCTCACAAGCAATGAAGTACAAATAGTCACCCCTGATCCTCCTCCGGTATCCGGCAGAACCACCCTGTTTGAAAACAAGGAAAAACAAGCCGGAAATGACAAAGAGGAGCTGGAAAACGAAATACCGGAGTCGGGCGTCAGTGAGGAAGAACCCACGGCAACACTGAGTTTTGAGAAAACCGGCAAAACCCACAAGGTAGAGGCCGGGGAGACATTATGGTCCATTTCGAGAAGATATGAAGTCGCCGTGGATGAAATCAGGGAATGGAATGATCTCACCAAGTACGATAACCTCAGTATTGGCAAGGTTCTTTTTGTGAAAAAACCAAAGTTGCGGGAAAGGAAGATCCCCAATATCAAAACTTACAAAGTAAGACCCGGAGACACTCTTTACAAGATCGCTCATGATCACAACATGAGGGTGGTAGATCTTATGGACCTAAACAACAAAAAGGATTCGCACCTCTCGGTTGGTGAAGTACTGAAGGTCCAGAAAAATGATTAAGGCCTGATTTGCCATTAGAATTTTGTAATGAAGGTTTGATTCCAATTGAATTTTTTTGATAGAGTTTTTGGAAATGTCAGTCTTCGAGACGCTCCGCTTTTCAGTCTTCGAGACGCTCCGCTTTTCAGACTGACAACTCCATCCGTTTGCTCACCTTGAGGTGCGAAGCCTCGAAAGGTGACTAGGAGACGAGTCAATGGCATGTTAAGTGAATGGTCCTGAAGTAGTTTAAGACTCGAATAGAATGGCTAAAGACAATTCCGGGTTAAAGTCGCTAGTACTCAAAATCCAGACCCAGCTGATCTTTCAGATCTTTGAGTTTTGGATTTTTTTCAAGTAGATATTCGTATTTGTCGGAACTGGTATAAAGTTTCTGTTGCTTTTTTTCTTTCCTTACTTCTTTTTTAAGGTTGATCAGATCATTTTCCAAAGCTTTTCTCAGATAACCTATCAGGTCATTTTCAAACCGGTCCAGTATTGACGATTCCAGGTCGCTTTTCAGGTGAATACATACGGTCTTTTCGTCAAGTTTTTCCACGCTCCTGCTAAGAATGAGCTTTTCAGACTCCGCCACTCCCTGCCCGGTCTTTTCCTGACCAAATGATTGCCAGGCTTTTTCTAAATCTTCACCGGAAAAGTCGGAATCATTTTTTTTACCTGTACCGGAAGGCTCAGTATCTTTTTCCGGAGCTTTCGACCTGGTAAGACTTGGGGTTTCCCTCGTGGCCTGCCTGTCGGATACTGTTTCCCGGATTATGGTTTTTGGCTCTTCTGAGACAATTGTGTCAGGCAGCTGTTCCTTTTCCTTTTCCGGGCTGACTTCTTCCCTCCGGGAGGTACTTTCCGGAAGTGGCTCTTCTACGCTACTTTTTTTTTTACTCCGTCATCTGAGGAGCTGTCCTGCGTAAGCGTGAAAACCCTGTTTAACTGAGATAACTTCATCAGACATATTTCGACATGCAAACGCTGATTCTTGCTCGCCTTATATCCCAGATCGCACTGATTTAGAATATTTAAGGCGGACAGTAAGAAAGATGAAGTAAACCTGGTGGAATGATCCTGATACTTTTGCTTCACATTTTCCGAAACCTGCAACAAGCCAAGAGTATCCGGATCTTTACAGACCAGGACATTTCTCAAATGTTCTTCCAGGCCGATCAGAAAATTGTGCCCGTCAAATCCATTTCGCAGAATATCATCGAATACAATCAGACACTTTGCCATATCCTCTTCAAGAAAATGCTCTGAAATCCTGAAATAATACTCATAGTCCAGAATATGCAGGTTCTTGATAGTATTTTGATAAGTAACCTTGTTGTCCGATGAAAAGGTGACTATCAAATCAAATATGGATAAGGCATCACGAAGTGCACCATCGGCTTTTTGTGCGATAAGGTGAAGTGCATCGTCCTCTGTTTCGATCTTTTCTGTTGTGGCTATTTTCTTCAGTTGATCTACAATATCCGATATTTCGATCCGGTTAAAATCATAAATCTGACACCTCGAAAGGATAGTCGGTATAACTTTATGCTTTTCAGTTGTGGCCAGAATAAAAATGGCATAAGAGGGAGGTTCTTCGAGGGTCTTCAAAAATGCGTTAAAAGCCTGGTTGGAAAGCATGTGAACCTCATCGATAATATATACTTTGAATTTACCCTGCTGAGGAGGGTACCTTACCTGATCGATCAGGTTTCTAATGTCTTCGACGGAGTTATTCGATGCAGCATCCAACTCGTAGATGTTGAAATTATTTGAAGCAGCGTCCCCACTCTCCGCTTCAAAATCATTGACCATTCGGGCTAAAATACGTGCACATGTCGTTTTTCCGACACCTCTTGGCCCACAAAATAAAAGGGCCTGAGCAAGATGATTCTGATCAATTGCATTTTTAAGTGTCGTGGTGATATGATCCTGCCCGACTACTTCATCAAACCCGAGAGGTCTGTATTTTCTTGCCGATACAATGAAGCTGTCCATTCAATTGCTATATTATTAAAAATTGACGGGTGGTCATAGCCGTTTCAAATATTCTTTCAATTCGCCGGTAAACTCCGTTAGAGATGAAATTTTATCATTCCCCTGTCCGGATGAAAAATTATGAAACCTCAGCCGTTCAAAGACTTGATTTAAATCAATAAATTGTATTTTTTTAAAAAAGATTTGAATTTTTTTAATTCATTAACAAACAAAATCTAAGCGCTCACAAACAACTTGTTTGCTTAGACAAAGCCAAACAAATGACTCGTTCTTACTAAAACCCAAAACAAAACTAACACCTGAATCCAAAGCACATGAAAAATCTATTAGCCACTGTCCATTTTACCTTTATCCTGCTGGTAAACGCTTTGGGGCAGACCGACGATGTAGGAGTAACCGCTATTAATGTCCCCGAATTTGGAACCACTGACTTTACGGCTACCTATGCTGTCCAGGTGGATGTGACCAATTTTGGCTCTGCAAACCAGACCAATGTACCGATCACGCTGGAAATTACCGATGACGCGGATGTAACAACTATAATAAACGAAACTGTTGATGTCAGTTCCGGGGCAACTGTCCAATACACCTTTACTGCGACGGTAGATATTTCGGCTGTAGGTTCCTATGATATCGTAGTGTATACATCTTTGGTTGGTGATGAAGTACCGGATAATGATAGTCATTCCTCAACAGTCTTAAGAGTTTCCCCTGCCACCATTCCGGTAAGCGAAGATTTTGAAGGAGTGGCGGCATTCACAAAAACTTACACTGAAAAAACGGCTGATATTGACGGATTAACCGGATTTTCATTCATCCCGGAAGTACCGGGTCAAAACAGATTAAGACTGAGCTACGGGTATGCCTTAGGGTCAAGTTACTCGGCGGGATTGGACAATCTGAGTGGATCTGAGGTTAGCAAAAATGATCTTATACTGACCATCGACGCCTCCGGATATGATGTAGGAAGCAATTCTTTGATAACATCCTTTTATTACATTGATTTTAATGATGATTATGAGGATCACGACAGGATATACGTACGAGGATCGGTAGCAGATGAGTGGGTAGAGGTTTTCGATTGGGGGCTGACAAATTCTTTTAGCTGGATCGAGCATTCCTTCAACTTATCAGAAGCCCTGGCGTCGGCAGGTCAGCAATACTCGTCTACCACCCAGATAAGCTTTAGCCAGGAAGGCCGATACTGGATCACATCCGATGGTTTGGGCATCGAGGACATTTCTATTTATGAACTGCTGGATGACCTTGAGGTAGTTGCTGTATCCGATTTTATTTTGCCTAATGCTTCCAAAAAACCGGTTGTTCATATCCGGAATAATGGATCCAACAGTCAAAGCGGGTTTGATGTCACGTTGGATTTAACGGATGAAAATGACAATACTACTTCGACTACTATAACAGTCAATGAAAGCATTGATCCATTCGAAACGGTGACCCTTGAAATCGGGTCCGCTATGGATTTCTCTCAATTCGGAAGATATGAAATGGAAGCATCGGTTGATCTGACCGGAGATGAGAATACCGATAACGATGACTATGAAGGTGTACTTTTTATTGTAAGTTCCACAGACAACGATCTTCCTCTTTTCGAAGGATGGGAAAATACTGGCTTTAGCACCAACCAGGATCTTTTTGAAATAAACGGGGCCGAAGGATTTAGTTTTACCACACCTAATACGGAAAGGAATCGCGCCTGTACTTATTGTGGCAATTATGCCTCCGGAAACCGGTCCTTTGAAATTGAAAAATGGACCAACGGACAAGCCGACAGAAGTGATCTGGTACTGTCAATGGACCTGTCTGCATATACCGTCACAAACGACGCAGTAGGGCTTTCATTCAAGTTTCAGGCAGAAACAAGTGGATATCCGGCGGGAATCGAAGACCGGAAAGTCTGGGTGCGCGGTAATGAAAATGACTTGTGGATTGAAGTGTATGACTGGTATGCCAATCATACGAATCGGGAATATGTTGAAGTACTTGATATCAATTTATCCGAATTTATGGAAGACATGGATCAGGATTTTTCAAGTTCTTTTCAAATCAGGTTCGGATGGCATGACACGTATGATTACGAGTTTTACCTGGACGATATTGAGATCAGGTTGATCCCGGACAATGACCTGGGAATATTTAGTGTAAATCCGCCTTTGCCCAATGCCCTCACCAGTGAAGAAGAAATTTCGGTAGACATCATCAACAGGGGATTAGATAATCAGTCAGCTTATGACGTAACAATAGTGATTGAAGATCCTGAGGGATTGGAAACCTCGGTAACGGAAAGTGTAACCACTTCGATCGATTTTTCGGATATCACTACTTACACTTTTAATGAATTATTTGATTTCAGCAAAGAGGGGTACTATGATGTAACAGCCACAGTCGAGCTGGCCGGAGATCAGGATCAATCCAACGACACAGAAGAAGTTGAGACCGGCACTTTCATTTCCTATAAAGATGGATTGCCTTACTTTCAGGATTTTGAGACCAATCAGAACATCTACCAGTATGATAATTCGATCAGTTTGACCGGTCTGCCGGGATTTGCTTTTGTAAATCAGGAGTACCGCAGAAACCTGGTATATAATTATAGCGGTATACAATACAGCGGAACAAAATCGCTCTATCAAACGAAATACACTTATACGGGTGAACCACATAGAAGTGATATTTATCTCACTATGGACCTTTCCGGCTATGATGCGTCCACAGCCAATATTGGATTGTCATTTCAGTTCCTCTATGATCGGGGCACCTATGCTGAAGGTGAAGAAGACCGGCAAGTTTTCATCAGAGGTAGTAATGAAGATGATTGGATAGTCTTATATGATTGGTATGATAATGCCATAGATGAGGAATGGGTCGGTGTTCATGGACTAAGCCTGTCCGAAGCATTGATAGGTGACGGCCAAAATTTTTCCTCAACATTCCAGATCAGGTTTGGTTACAATATGTACACGAGTTACGAATTTGTTCTGGACGATATTCTGGTGTACGAATTGCCTCAATTTGACTTGAGTGTAGCGGATGTATACGGAATAAATTCTTCAGTCAATCTTTCATCGAACGAATCACTGGATGTTGACATATTCAATTATGGCCTGTCTCCTCAAAGTGGTTTTGGCCTGGATATTGAAATTCTCAGAAATGGCACACTTGTCCAAACCGCCTCAAAGACTGTCAATCAGACGGTAGATCCCCAAAATGACATCAGCGTCAACATTTCCAACTTAAACCTTGATTTCAGCCAGACGGGCAGCTACGTTGTTGTGGTTTCAACCTCGATAGACGGGAATATTTATACCGATTATGACCAATACGGAATCAACGTTCAGAATTATGATGTACTGGAACAATCACTTCCCTACTTCCAGGATTTTGAGGATGTCACTATAGATAATTCGGAAATTTCAATTTCTCCAATCGATAATTTGGATGGGTTTACTTACGAAATTGAATATAAGGATTTAGGAAATGCCGAATTGAGATTCAATACTTATGAACACTTCAATAATTACAGCAACATGCAATTTGGGGATGCTGAACGAGGCCTGGGGCTTATTAATACGGTTTACAATGAATTCAATGAGCATGCGGCGACCATTACCATTGATTACTCGAATTTTGATGCCAACAAGGATATCATAGGAATGGATTACTGGTATTACCAGGGATATTCATACGGAACATCCCGGGCTTACATCAGAGGAGGTGAAACTGATCCCTGGATCGAGGTTAACAATCATTACTCGGGCTATTCTCCCATCAACTGGAATGAGGAAACAGCAATCGATTTTTCTACTGCTTTGATCAATAATGGCCAGAATTATTCGGAGACTTTCCAAATCAGATTTTTCAGCAAAAACAGGTATGACCGTGAATGGGATTCGTTTATTCTGGATAATCTGAAGATCTATCCGCTCGAGGATATTATTCAACTAAGTAATCAGTCCATCCCGGAAAACAGTCAAAGCGGCAAGTTTGTAGGTAACTTATCGGCAATAGGCGGAGAGTTTGATGAAACGCATACTTTCTCCCTTGGTACCGGAACCGGCGATGATGACAATGATAAATTTTACATCTCGGGAAATAAACTCAGAACTTACGGGGGCTTTGATTTCGAAACCTCAGACGAGGCATTCGTTTTAATAAAGGCAACCGACAACTTTAGTGATGAAACATTGGTTCCGTTTGTGATCACGATTACCGATGCCAATGATGCACCAACACTGGCTGACCAGAACGCAGGTTCCGTTGGTGAACTTGCTCCCCCAGGAACCATTGTTGGAACCATTGCCCCCGGAAATGACGTAGATGCCGGACAAACACTAAGTTATTCCATCGATGGCACTACCCCCTTTGCAATCGATCCGGTAACCCGTGAGATCACCATAGCAGAAACGTCCCTGATGAATTTTGAAGAAAGGACCCAGGAAATGATCACTGTCAGGGTAACGGATGACGGAAACCCGGTACTGGACGGAACTGCTACCATTACCATTGACATACTGGATGAAAACGATGCCCCAACCGTTCCCGATCAGCACATTGAAGTTGACCGGAGTGTTGCTGCAGGATCAATTGGATTCCTGAATGCTTTTGACGAGGATGCAGGTGATGTGATTACCTACGCATTGGAGGCCGGTCATGACGGTACCTTCAGCATTGATATGAATACCGGGGAGGTAACACTAGTAAATGCGGCTACCATCAACGGGTCCAGTCTATCAATGTTTCCTGTAAACGTGGAGGTAACAGATGACGACATAGCCCCTAAAACAACTGTGTTTACACTGATCGTATACGCCAACGAGGGGCCCTCTATGGATCAGGCTACCTATTCTTTTGACAAGGAAGAGAATAGTGATGATATCCTGATTGGTACTGTTGGCGGAACGGACCCCAACCCGGATCAGGAAGTTGACTACAATATCATTGATGGCAACCCGGATAATATATTCAATGTCAATCAACTTGGTCAGCTATATATTATTAACAAATACCTGTTTGATTATGAGCGTGCTACAAGTCATACTTTGACGGTAGAGATAAATGATGGTGGCTTTCCGACTCTCACAGACGAGACCACAGTCACTATCAACGTGCTGGATGTCAATGATTATCCAAGTCTGGGTGCAAATGAACTTAGTATATCCGAAAACAGTAGCTCCGGTACGCTGGTAGGAACCCTAAGTGTCACCGATCAGGATGCGGGTCAAACAGCCTCAATCTCATTGGAGGATGATCCTTCGGGGCTATTCTCATTTGATGCAACCAGTGGAGAGCTCACCTTAAGCCAGGCCGGCCTTGATTTTGAAACAAAAGATGAATATGTGATCACTTTCCTCATCAGCGATGACGCAACTTCCCCATTATCCCGGACTGAAGAGGTGGTGATAACCGTAACTGACATAAATGAGGCCCCTGTTTTACCGGATGAAGTATTTAATCTCGATGAGAATAGCGAGGAAGGTACATTGATCGGAATTGTGACCGGTTCCGATGAGGATGCCAACTACGAGTTATCCTACATAATCACAGATGACGCATCCGGCTATTTCACTATTAATGAACAAAACGGACAAATCCGGTTAGGAAGAGAAGGATTAGATTTTGAAGTAAGCTCCCTGTACGATATTGAGGTGACTGTAACTGATGACACTGATCTCACGGGTACAGCGACGATCACCATAGATATCAATGATGTGAATGAAACCCCCACCATTATGCAGGATGACATCATCGTTCCCAATACCTCCGTCCAGGGAGACATCATTGCCACGCTGTCGGCAAATGATCCTGATTTGAATCAGACACTGACGTATGAAATCACGGATGGTAATGAATTCGGAATCTTCACGATTGATGCCGCCTCCGGTGAAATAAGCATAGCTGATCAAAGCAGGTTTTATACGGTATCCGATCAAGGATATCCGCTGGAAATCACCGTATCTGATGATGGAGATGGTCTGCTAAGTGCCAAAACGAACTTCACGGTTTACATCCAGATTACATTCCCGGTATTCACAGATTACAGTTTCAGTATCCCCGAAAACGCCGTAGCAGGCAAGTTGCTAGGAACACTGTCGGCCGTACATGACGAGGGCAGGGCGATCACCTTTACTATCGGCAGTGGGAATGATCTTGGATATTTCGAACTGGACGCAAATACCGGTGAGTTGAGATTGATAACTGATATGCTGGATTTTGAAGCTGTAGCAAGCTTTGACCTGTCAGTGATCGCCGGTTATCAGGATAGTCCGGGGAACAGCACGACAGCCTCCGTTTCGATCAACATCGAGGATGTCAATGAAAGACCCGTACTGGCCACAGCTGTTGCAGATTGGACGCTTACGGTTGGGGATACCGATCTGACCCTCGATTTAAACGGTACTTTTCAGGATCCCGATGCCGGTGACCAGCTTAGCCTGGAAGTGAGGCATGTTGGAAAACCTCTCCCTGACTGGCTTGATTTCAGCGGAGGCATTCTTACTGCGGATATTGATAACGATGATGCCGGGATATATAATTTCGAAGTGACCGCAAAAGATCAGGGAAATCTTACAGTTACCGACGAGTTCACAATTGAAATTATTCCTTTGGAAATCCTTTCTCTGAATAAAGTATTCACGGGTGCGATGATTTATCCCAATCCCGCAAATGACTTTGTGAAAATTACAGGATTGAATAATGGCATTGTTAACATCTATTCCTTGTCGGGCCAGAAACTAAAATCCGTGCCTGTCAGTGTAAAGGACCAGCGTGTTGATATAAGTGATCTGAGAAAAGGCACCTACCTTATAAACATTGATGGAAATACGGAATGGATGCGTTTTGTGAAAAATTGACAACAACTAAATATCTTCTCAAAAGGGTGCATTTTTACTAAAGTGCACCCTTTACACTTAATGACCACTATCATAATTTAGAAATTGGCAATTATTTATTCCGGCATTATTTGCTTGTTTTGTCCAAGTTTTCAGCACCTTTAAAGTATGAGCAACCCGATCATCAGTGGAATTCAGCAGGTAGGCGTTGGTGTAAAGAATGTCTATGAAGCCTGGAGATGGTACAAAAAATATTTCGGATATGATGTGAGAGTGTTCGAAGAAGCTGCTCCGGCCAATTATATGCTGCCATACACAGGCGGGGAATCGCGTGAAAGACATGCTGCATTGGCATTAAATCTTCAGGGCGGAGGCGGATTTGAGATCTGGCAGTACACGAGCCGGACGCCTCAGCCGCCAAAGGAAGAAATTCAACTGGGAGATCTTGGATTTTTTTGTGGTAAACTAAGAACTCAGGATGCTCTGGGTACTTACGAGTTTTTCAAATCTGAAAATGTGGATTTGGTGGATTCACCGAGACTTGATCCACGGGGAAACCTCCATTTTTATGTCCGTGACCTGTATGGTAACATATTTGATATTCTTGAAAACAAAAATCCCTGGTTTAAGCATGAGCAAAAACATACAGGCGGGACATTCGGAGTGAGTATTGGGTGCTCTGATCTGGAAAAGTCTATTGCTTTCTACAAAGAAATATTGGGCTATGACAAATTGATATACAGGGGCGAAGGACTATATGACGACCTGAACGGATTACCCTCCGGGAAGAAAGAATTCAAAAGAGCTATTCTTAGTGATGGTGGTAAAAGATCAGGGGCATTTTCGCGAATGTTTGGAGAAAGTGAAGTCGAGCTCTTTGAGATTCAGGAAGGTGATCCCAAATCCATTTTTGAGGGTCGGTTTTGGGGTGATCTCGGATTCATCCATTTATGTTTTGATGTTTCAGGCATGGACAGTCTCAGGGAATTGTGCAATTCCAAGGGTCATCCGTTTACTGTCGACAGCTCCGAGGCACTGGAAGGAGATTCCTTTGACATGGGAGAAGCGGCAGGGCATTTCGCTTATATCGAAGATCCGGACGGAGCGCTAATAGAGTTTGTGGAAACACATAAGGTCCCTGTAATGAAAAAGCTGGGCATTTATCTCAATCTAAAGAAACGTAATCCTGAGAAGCCACTTCCCAATTTTGTAGTAAAAGCGCTGGGAATGAGTCGGTTCAAAGGGTGAATTGATTATATCTGTAGTTGGATGTGTTTTTTTACAACTTTGCTATCACAAGTCGAAAAGATTGATTCTCTATATTATCATTTACTATGCTGACAAGAAGAATCTTCCTTAAGCAAGCCGGGGTTGTCACCGGCGGTCTCTGCAGTACTTCATTGCTTGGGGAAGCGGCAAACGAGATCTCGGAGACCTTCGGCAATCAGAAACCCAAATTGAAACTTTCATTAGCCCAATGGTCTCTGCACCGGGCTTTTTGGGATAAATCCCTGGATCCCATTGCTTTTGCACAAATAGCCAGCGACACTTTTGACATAAAAGCCGTGGAATACGTTAATGGATTTTACGAGGACAAGGGAAAAGATGAAAAGTTCTGGGCAGAGATGAAGTCAACCTCGGACAATATGGGTGTAACGAATCTCCTGATCATGATTGACAACGAAGGGGATCTGGGCGATCCGGATGATAGATCCAGAAAGGTTGCGGTTGAGAATCATTTTAAATGGGTAAATGCTGCTAAGATCCTTGGTTGTCACTCCATCCGGGTAAACGCATTCGGGGAAGGGGAAAAAGATCAAATAAAAAATGCACTGGTAGATGGAATGGGTGCACTGTCGGAGTATGCTGAGCAAGAAGGGATAAATGTACTTATCGAAAATCACGGTTTATACAGTTCCGATGCCCGGTTCATCACCTCTGTTATCCGTGAGGTTGATCTTCCCAATTTCGGAACACTACCCGACTTTGGGAACTGGTGTTTAAGCAAAAAATGGGGTAGCATCCAGGACGGTAAATGCGAAAGTGAGTACGACAGATACCAGGGTGTAAGTGAGTTTTTACCATTCGCAAAATCCGTGAGCGCCAAATCATATGATTTTGATGAAAACGGCAACCAACCACTAATCGATTATAAAAGGATGTTACAGATCGTTAAAGACTCCGGTTTTGATGGATACATCGGCATTGAGTACGAAGGCGATAACCTGAGTGAACCCGACGGTATCCGGGCAACAAAAAAACTTATCGAAAGAACCTGGGATCAGTTGGATTAAGCCTTCTAAAGTCTAAGATCTGATTTTCAATTCAAACACATCATCCCTTGCATAATGGCCAACAGGGTCAAAATCCATTTTAGCCTGTTTAAGTTTTGAAGCGCTGAGTTTGGCATACAGAATACCGGCTTTGTCCCAAAGTGGCCCTGCAATCACCTCCCCCAACGGATCCACGATCAGGCTTCCTCCCCTGCTCAGAATTTCCGGATGCCGGGACACTTCTTCACCGGGTAAATCCTGAGGGTAATCGGCTCTTGTCACAAACTGATTACAGCCAAGCACATAGCATCTGCCTTCGGTAGCAATATGTCTCATAGTACTTTGCCAGGATCCTCTCTGATCAGCAGTTGGTGCGCAGTAGATCTCGACAGCCTGTTGATACAGCCAGGTTCGTGCCAATGGCATGTAATTCTCCCAGCAGATCAACCCCCCGATATTCCCTGCCTCGGTGTCATACACTTCCAGGTCACTACCATCCCCCTCACCCCAGATCACTCGCTCGGCGGCTGTTGGTTTTAGTTTCCTGTGCCTCCCGATCAATTTCCCTGATTTATCAAAATACAGCATTGAGCAGTAAAGTGTACCTGATCTCACTTTCTCAGTTACGCCAATCACGAGAATAACTCCAAATTCTTTTGCAATCTCACCTAGTTGGTTGAATCCTTTATCTCCTACTTCAATGGAATTATCGTAGTATTTCTGCCAAAGTTCTCTCCCGGCATTGGTCCTGGACCCAACTACCGTTCCAAAACTTAATCCCCTGGGATATGCCGGAATGAAGGCTTCAGGGAATAGAACGAGTTCGGCGGATTCCTTAGCAGCACCACGGGAAAGTGCCCTGATCTTTTCAATGGTCTTTCCTTTATTAAAGAGGACAGGTGAATCCTGGACTACCGCCACTTTGACATCCTTCATGGTAAGTCTTTGATCGGGTTGACAACTTTCAACTCCTCTATCCTGTCAAAATCCTTCATGTTTGCCGTCAGTAGAGTTGCCGATTTAACAATGGCTGTCGCAGCAATGATTGAATCGCCTATGGATATTTTTCTGGCCTGTCTAAGCTTAACAGCCTCGTCAACAATATCATCCGTGATAGGAATCTGATCAAAAACTTCAAAAAGTTTATGGAAATTAGCTTTTTCCTCTTCAGTGATTTTGTGATAACCTAAGACCTCCAGAAATGATATTTTGGATACCACAAGGTGATGATCAAAGAGATAATCTCTAAGATACTGATATCCCTGTTCCACACTGTAGATTATGATGTTTGAGTCTAAAAGAAACATCAATTCCTAAATGGAAGCTTGCGGTCCTTCCGTATTTCCCTCTGCCATGCAACAGGATCTTTAATACTCATAAGACCTTTTTTTTCAGCAATTTCATTCATTACCTTAACAACCTTGGGACCATTCTTTCCTGACTCATCCACGATATTTGCTTCAATTTTACCGATATACTCTAAGAGTCGTTTTTTCGTTTTTTCGTCCTTAATCTCGATTGTTATTCTACTCATAATTATACCAACAAATTTAGCTTTTTTTAATAATTGAGCGTTACATGATTTGGACTCCCGAAATTGGCCCCGACCTTAAATCCTTTCGACAACACTTACAATCCCATTAAAACTTAATGGAATAAACAATGTTGGGCAGGAAAGTCAGTTGAGTGGAAGTTTCTATTGACTCCGTAGCTTCAATGTAGTACTCATTAACCACCCCTCGATTATTGGTAATATTTGAAATGTCAATTTTGAACTCCTGGGTAGTGTTTTTCTTATTTTTTCGCGTGCCCAGGGCAAGGTTCAGGTAAAAAATATCATCACCCTTCCTGGAAAACGGATCATTGTCATACCTTACCTCAGAACCTAGTTCTTTTGAAGCCTCAATATCAATCGGCGTGTAACGCGCCCCTCCGATCAGAGCCGCCTTCGTATTGATAAAGAATACCTTGTCCTTGCCATTTTTCCCGTAAGGAAATTCCTTTCCGGCAAGGAAATTTGCAACATAATTACCGTCAAAAGCAGTCCTCCGTTCAATGCCATCCCGGACCTTGTAGAAGGACTCATACAATGACAAAGTAGATAAGTAATAGAACCCGTTATGGAGGTATCGCTCCAAAGTAAACTCCAACCCATAGTTGCGTCCGGTTCCATCATTTACAAGCGGGGTATTGATGTATCCCTCGGTCTCGTTCAAAATTGAAAAGTAGCTGCCATCAGCGTCTTCGATAGGGACGTCATACAGATGCTGGTAATAGGCCTCCACCTTGAACTGGGTGTTGGGATTGATCATATGTTGATACCCGGTCACGAAATGAGCTGACTTGGTTGGTTCCAGATCATGATTGGGTATCTGACTTGTCCCACCCTCATCATAGCTCTTGGCCAGATAAGTTGAAATGCTCTCCACCTTGCTATGAATACCAAAACCGGCCGTCAAGGACTGCTTGTTTGTCAGATCCCACTTCATGCCCAGCCTTGGCTCAATGGAACTACTCCCATTAAGACCAAAATGCAGATAGTGCAGGCCGCTGATCATCGTCCAGTCTTCATTGATACGATATTTCCAGCTTCCAAAAGCTTGCAAGGTATTCGTACCGCCCTCATCGTCAAGGATAGTTTCCATTATGTCCGTTTCAAAATTTAAAGCCTGGACATTTGCAGTGAAGTTCAGATGAGATAAGATGAAGCCTGTCTCCACCTTGTGTCGGGCATTTATCTTGTAATTATACACACTGGACAACCTGAAGGTGTTTTTCAAAATGTCAATGTTATCCGTGTTAAAAAAATTCCCACCCCCATCCGGTAGATTTTGGTCTATGTAATCACCCGTAGAAGAAAGGGAAATTGTGTTTCTGACGAAAGATTGGTTGTTAACAAATAAGGTATGCGAGATGCCGGCAATACCCAGATGGGCTTTTTGCTCACCACGGAAAGTAGGCGTCCCTTCATCGTCTTCATCATCAACGTAAATGCTACTGATACCTCCCAGCCCGAATGTTGTGATATAATTTCTGTCATTAATTGGTAAAGAGATATTGTAAGACACATCCTGGTACTTTGGCACTCCTCCAAAATCAAAGATCCCTATGTCCGACAAAAGCTGTAGTGATGAGTAGCGATAATTGGCAATGTAAGATCCATTATACCCTTTTTTGAAAGGACCTTCAGCAGTGAAGTCCACACCAAGCATACTGGCGGAAGCGGTGTATTCCCGTTGCTCGTTGTTGCCTTTCTTGAATTTCATATCAAAAACACCGGAGATAGCATTTCCATACTCGGGTGAGAAAGCTCCCGACATGAAATCGGAATCGTTAAGCATAAAACTGTTCAGCGCATTGATGGGTCCGCCTGTGGCGCCTTCAATTGCAAAATGGTTAGGATTGGGAATCTCGACCCCCTCCAGTCTCCAAAGGATCCCCTTTGAGGAATTGCCCCGGACCACTATATTATTGTTTCCTTCAGCATTCCCGGTTACACCCGCGAAAGAGGCCACCATTCGTGCCGGATCGTTTAAAGCCCCGGAATAGCGCTGCGTTTCCTCTACCGAAAAGGACCTAGCGCTCAGTAGTGTCATTTCATTGAGAACCTCCGCCTTGTTCTTTTTGGCCAGCACAACAATTTCATCCAGGTTCTCAATTGATTCCTGCATGGGAATATCCAGGATCACTTCCTTGGCAGCATTTACTAGGATATTGGGAACCACCTTCTCTTCATATCCGACATAGGTTACCCCCAGTGAAACCCTTCCCAATGGCACATTTTCAATTCTGAAATCGCCATTCACATCAGTTACAGCCCCCAAAATAGGATCACTATCAATCACCCGGATAGTAGCTCCTATTAAAGGTGATTCAGAGTCCTGATCTACCATATTGCCGCGAATGGTTTGGGTGGTTTGACCGAAACTTGATGCTAATAAAATGAGAGAAAAAATAATCCAGTATATGAGTCTTGTCTTCATGGTTTTTCTTTTTTGATACTATGAAAACCAACTCCGATTTTACCCCCATGCGGTGTGCTGATTTTTTACCTGAAATGATCCAATACCAAAACGGTCATTGAAAAGATCTAAACTACCTGCATTTCAGAAGTCTTTTCTGTTGACGTCACTCTGAATGGAATGAAGTGTAATGAAGAGTCTCGTGCCACAAACAGAAAATATTGTTTCCCTTACCTCCGCTGGTGCTGTACATCAACAATCAGGTTTTAGCCTTAGTCAGACTTAGGAATTGAGTAATAATCTTCTCAGAACCGAATCGACAGATGATATCCCACCCATGCCTTTTCTATGATCCTGGCACCTGTCCTGTCGACGAAACCACCACGGCCGATCTTAGCTGGGAAGTAATCATGTTCATCTGCTTTATTATCTGCAATGAAATAATGGATCAGAGGCCCGGCATTAATGGACAGTCGTTCGGTAATATCATATCCAACGTTGATAAGCAGCCTGTTATCCAGGAATAGGCCTTTAAGGTGTGTATCAGTCGGTTGTAGTCCGTTGGCAGTTACTTCTACCGATGAATGCCACTTCTCATTGAAGTACATTCGAGTGCCAAAGCCAGCGCCGTAGGACCACACACCCTCGCTTCTTCTTTTGATGCCGCCAGTTAAAATAGAATAAAATTTCGTTGTACCTGACAGGAATAAGAGATTGATATCTGTGATGTCATTGTGACTGATCCCACCTCTTTTGAAACCTTCCTTGACAAAATTCAGAAAGCCTATGGTCACACCTTTTTTTACCTTCTTTGAAAAATTGACTACTCCAATTTGCACGCCACTGACCGAATCAGCCTGGTTGATCAAACCTGAGAATTGTACTCCTGTTAACTCTCCCGCAGCTCTGTTCATGAATCCGGCTATTTGGATCCCATTTAAGTGTTTGCTCCCATTGTAGAAGCCCGATAGATGGAAACCCTTTACATTTTTGGCGTGATTGGAAAAACCACTGATCTGCGTTCCGTTGATATCTTTGCTAATATTCGTGAATCCCCCAATCTGGGCTCCTTTAACAACCCCACCATTGTTCAAAAAACCACCTGCCTGAACTCCTTTGACACTGTCACTATGATTCATGAAACCACCAATTTGCGACCCTGTAAGCATGGCACCGGTGACATTCATGAAACCCGCCATTTGAAGTCCGGTCACATCAGCCCGGTTAGTATTTATAAATCCTGATATGGCAGTGCCCCTGGACGCACCTCCCGTGATATTGCTAAATCCACTGATTTGCGCGCCGTAAACGTCCTCACGAATGATATTCACTACACCTCCTATTTCTGCACCTGCCAGTCCGTTTGCATATCCGGAAATCATGTTGATCGAAATCTGATTATAAACCCTACTATTTAATTGGCCATTTGTACTAAGACCAGGAATAAAAGACAACTGAAACACCCTTGTTTCCTCCAGATCGACATTACGGGTGTTTTCCTTCGTTTTCTTGCTGACAAATAAGGAGGCCACCGTACTATGCTCGGTTATGGCGGATGCAAATCTTTCTCCAGCCTCAAACTTGAAATTCAGGGGCCTCAGCTTCAATGTCCTGGGAAATGGATTTCTCCTGTCTATCTTGATTACGGTGTCCTGATAGTTTTCTTTTGATATGGCGATATGGGCTATTTGCCGGTTGGTTGAAAATGCGATGGCGAAATTTCCTCTATTGTCCGTTAGAGAAGAAGTCAGTTTATCTACCTCATAGACCGTGGTATAGGGTAGTTTTTTACCTGTAACAGCATCAACAATCTCCCCTGAAAACTGATACTTTTCCTTTTTCGGAAGCTCCCTGCCAACAGATTGGATAATGATGTAGCTTCCACGTATTTTGTACTCCGCATTTGCTCCCAGCATTTCATCCAGCACCGCCCGGACCTGAACTTGATCGAAATCACCACTTACCAGCCTGTCAGGCAGAATGTCAGGATTGTAGGAAAACCTGAGGTCCTGTGTCTCCTCAAGCTGCTGCAGAATATCCGGAATTGATTTATCCTGGTATGATATGGAAATTTCCTTATTCAGAAGCTGCGCATAAATTCCACTATTGAAAATGAACAAGTAAACAAATAAGCTTATAACTCTGGGCATCCCTGTCCGCTTAATATGTATTGATCATTGGTCCTGGTCACTTCCAATTGAAGTGTCAATGCGATCACCTCCAGAATGTTCTCCAGGGAATCATTTTCAAATGAAACCGTCAGACTGCAATTCGCCAGTGCGTCTTCCTGTAAAACGATGGATTGATCATAGGCATTTTCCAGAGATTGTATTACATCCGGAAGTTTATGCCCTCTGAATCGTAGTGTCCTGGTCCGCCAGAAGTGATCGATCCCGGTTGATAACGGAGTCTGCTTCACGAATTCTTCTCTACTACGTATGTATATCCCTTTTTCGCCTGATGCTAAGATCAATTGATCATCTAAGGCCGCGAAAGACACCATGCCTGATTCTACCAGGACTATGACACTGTCTTCTTCTGAAAAAGACCTGACGTTAAAAGAAGTACCGAGAACGGTAATAGTGGTTTCGCCGGCTTTCAGGACAAAGCTCTGGTCCGGATCATGGTTCACTTCGAAATATGCTTCACCCTGCAAGGAAACATTCCTTACATCACGGAATTCTTCAGGGTAAATGAGTTGACTTCCGGGACGAATGGCTACACCAGATCCATCCGGTAAGGAGATGTTAGCTACCTCCGCTCCTGCAACAAATACAACATCTTCCGGTGTGAAATAGAATGTTTTCACCAGCCACCCAAGCCCGGCTGCAACTATCACCATGGCCGCTAATCTTAAAACCTGCCGGACAAGTATTCTCCGGTTTGCGTCCCGTTCTTTTTCAAATACTTCCTTTTTTGTCCTGACATTGTCCCATGCCTTATTCACATCAAATTGTACCGGGATCGTTTGATCCTCAACCCTGACAATTCCCGTATCAATCCAAACCACCCAGAACTGGTTAAAAGATTCCTGATTTTCCATGGATGAAGAAGCCCACTCCTCAACTTTCTTCGTATCGGCCGCATCCGTCTCACCGGCAAAATACATTGCCAATAGTTCATTCGGGATGCTATGAAGCCGGTTTTCTTTCATCTGTTCATTAATTCGACAACTAACTTAAATTTTACCCCCATAGACCGATATTAACCACAAGACAACGGGCAGATAATCGCCCAACTCTTCCCTCAGGATCTTCAAAGCTTTTCCCATTTGATTTTCAACTGTTTTTTGCGAAAGTTTCAGTTCCTGAGCGATTTCCTTGTATTTCTTTCCATCATACCTGCTCATTTCGAAGATCTCACGGCACTTTTCAGGAAGTCTGTCCATTGCAACCGCAATTCGCTCCTTCAGCTCATCCAGTTCAAGGGTATCTACCGCTTCTCCATGACTTACTGTCATCTTAACCCTGTCAGCATATGCCTGCTCTATTTTTTGATGTTTCAAATAATTGAGGCAGGCATTTCTCACGGCTCCGTACAAATAAGATTTGATGGAGGTTTCAACTACTACAGATTGAGACTTGATCCAGATGTTGGTAAAAACTTCCTGGACCACCTCTTCCGCAATGTCCTGATCAGAAACATATTTCAGGGCGAACCAGGCAAGAGGAGAGTAGTAAGTCCTGAAAATCGACTCAAATGCCTTTTCATCCCCGGCATTGATTTGATGTATGGTTTCAGGATCGATTGCCAATGTGTTGCCCGGTAATTGCTGAAGGCAATATTAAAGAATAAACACCTCCAATTACGGATCATATGCTAACTACCAGTCAATTTTAACAGGCGCTCGTCGTATGAAAATGGATCTATCAAATCAGCAATCCGGGTTTGGGAGTGACTTTTGTGATAGGGATTCAGCAGAATATTGAATTCGCCTGGTACTGTCGCTGAAGGAACTTTCAGCAGATAATCTTTACCGTTTAAAATAAAATTCCTGCCGATTTCCTGCGTTGATCCTGGTGTTTTCGTCTTGGAATTCCAGTCCGGGGGTAATCGATCCGTCTCTATTTCCGAAAGTGGTTCAGGTTGGCCAATCTCAATCTTCGCCAGACAGGTCCTGGTAGTTGACAATATGTGATAATTGTGGATCAGAAATTCCAGGCAGGCAAGCGCTATACTTCCTGAAGCGTAGACCATATTAAGGCCTTTTGGATTCCACCGGCCACCATAAAGACCGGCCCCTGTGCCACTTAGATCGTTGACGTACTCCTTTTTACTGATCCTGTAAACAAACATCCGGAAAGGCAATTAGGTGAGGTCATCAGGCGAGTACACCATGCTCCAGCCGGCCAATCTCATCGAGCAGCATCCTGATGCCAAAACTATTAGTCAGGAGCTGCTTTGGACGGATACCTCCCAGTGAGACGTTTTCGGTATCCATCCACTTGTGGAAACTCTCCCCAAAAGCTTCCAAACCCCTCAGGTATACTTCCTCCACCTCCAGAATTTTTTCGGTCACGGCCGGATTAAATTCACTTTTCCTTTTGTAAGTGTCCAATGATACAGGTATGATGCCAATAAGATCACTAACGGTCAGATGAGAAAGAGACATCACCCGTTTTATGTATTTTTTGGAGATGGCATGAGCGGCCAGCTCATAATGGCTGGTCTGCTCATACGCAGAAACGGGCTCTTCGAGCACGATCCTGGGAGCAGCAGATGTCTTGTAAGTTTTTGCCATTGGTGTATTTTAACACTATATTATACGTAAATTTACACCATTTGTTTTAGTAAGAAAAGTCAAACCCAAGATTATTTTAACTATTTCTTGCGCACCTGGACCAGTTTTTCAGCTAGGACGAACATGATGGGAATCCTTCACCCGTCATCTTCCACACAAGAATTTGATTAAATCAATTTTTACAAATCGTGACTATAGCCATAAATGGTTAACTTTATTGACTACCTGTTGCGGATTATACCAGGTGTTTTAACTTTAAGTTGGTTATCTCATGATGGTCAGATCATTACTAATTTTTTCCTCATTATGAATTTTAGTGGGATGCGGTGAAAATGGCTAAATTAATTTTCGATTATTCCCATTTTTTCCCTCTAACATATATCATGGTACAACATTGAGTTATGGCCTAAATTGTAATGTTAACATTTAATTTCATTTTGATATGGATCGATACAAGGAACTAAACTCGGAGCAGCAAAAGTTTTTACATGAATTAAAGATCCAGGGCACAAGATCTATTGACGGCTGGCATAGTTTCTTTAGACGACTGGCGATCTTTGACAAGGAAGGAGATTTGATCAGGTCAAGCGGATGCTTTTTGACAGCCTTTTTTGGTATAGTAATTCTCTTAAGTATTGGATTTATCCTGCTACTCTTTATCCAGGGTGGAAGAGCAAGCGAATACATCATCGCAGCCGGCGCTATGGCACTATCAATTATTTTTTTCGTAGTTGCCAAACGTTACTTCAAACAGTACGAAAACAGGGATATTCCCAATCCCATCAGGTGTTTCTTATTGCCTCTACTCGAGCTGCTGCAACAGCAATCTGCCGGACAGTCTGAAATGAAATTGTGGGTTGATCTTAAACCAATGCATGACCTTTTTGATACAGAGAAAGTTAAAAACATCAATCGTTTCAATTACCTGACTGTGTCTGTGAATTT
The DNA here is from genome assembly GCA_028278225.1 of Cyclobacteriaceae bacterium. Classification (GTDB taxonomy): domain Bacteria; phylum Bacteroidota; class Bacteroidia; order Cytophagales; family Cyclobacteriaceae; genus JANQEU01. Next base: position 5,827 of record JANQEU010000034.1, on the reverse strand, counting down.
ATCGGATTCGAGAATACTGGATATGACGGTAGGTGGATACAATGATGGTACCGCTGACGATAACCGGCTCACGCACTCCATTGATTTTAGTCTCACATTTGACGGTAACAGATATAAGCTATCGGGAATTAAAGGCGATTTCGAAATCCTGGAAGAGAAGGATAAAATAATTTTAAAGAATGAATATGAAGAGCACAGCAGGGAAGTAGTCGTGGATGATCCGGGATTGGATTTTCATAGATTTGATAGGACATTCATTGCAATGCAAGATGCGGTCAAAATCTCCCATCTATAATTTGCGGGGAATAGGTTGCTATCATTGGAAATATACTGCGAATTGGATTTCAGGGATCATCTTCCTTATTCAATTTACTACAATAATGTCATTGGACTTTCGATGATGATGTTGACACTTTGGAGAAGCATATTGATCCTGTCTAAAATATTACTTCAAAAATAGAAGTTGATATTGCTCCGTATCAGGTGATTAATATCGTGGAGCCGGCGGCTCTTTGATTTTAAGTCAAATTGAAGCAAGTTCAATCAAGTTAGATCCAATTGTAAAAAGTCCATTATTGATTCCTTGAGTTAAATATCAAGTAATCATCAAGTCGGTCAAATTCAGCAAATAAAAATTCGTATGTGAAACTGCATGATCTCTATATAATACAAATTGACCATCTCAGTTTATGTCCGATAGTTGGGTGCGAACACCAGCTTTCCAATTGTCATTCCAAATAATTTCATATTTCCTCCCATGTTCAATAGTCCCCAGAGGAAGAAGAGATTTAATACTTTTGGTTTGATTTCTATGTAGAATGCAAATCAAATCAGGGCTTAACCCTCCGTCTCTTAATTTTCTCTTCCTTAAGTTCTTGTCGTAAACAAATACCCTGGTATACCTCACTTTCAGAAATCGATTTAGGCTAAACAATTTGTATTGTCTCTTTGCATACTTCTTTGCTTTTCGAATTAAAGAAGAAGCTTTGCCCCTAATCAGTTCTTCCATTTCATGCGCGTCCTTGCTCTCAAGGATAACACAAGCTCTCTCGATAACGATATATCCAGACTTTACATGTGTCTTGAAATCTCTGAATGTGAAAATTCTAGGGAAATAAGTATCTAAGTACTTTCCCCAATGGAGTGAGAATGATCCCCGTAATCCCATTCTAAAAGTTCCAAGTTTATAAATCAATTTTGGAAGTCGATATTTTGGAACGAAGAAGAGTAAATTGTCCTCCATCACACCTTCATAATCTTCAATTTTCCTTGTGCCGCTTTTTCGGAGTTCTTTTAACTTATCTCCATCAAATGACACAAACCCGGAAGATTCAAACTTGCTATTCTTGGATTTAAGATTAATGAAAATTCTATTGTATCCTGTAGCAAATTTTTCTGTTAAGACTGCAGTTCTAAATGCATTGTATTGAACCTTATAGAAATCAAAAAAGTCGTTCTTGATATATAAATTCAATTGTTTTTGATTTCTAATATTCCCACCTTCAAAGGATGTTACAATTTGCCATGCGGGTCCGTTTGCTTGATGTTGGAGTTCGTCCAATAAAAGGCTTTGAGGAATTGTGATGTTAGGAGTATGTTGATTAATATTTGATAAGAAAAATACACGGAGACCCAATACAAACCCATTTACGCAGTCAATAAGATCGTCGAACAAACGAACTATTTTTTTAAAGCTGATTGTTTCGGAATTACCTTTTTTGTCAATGTATCGCAGTTGTCCATCGTAGATTTGAATCTTTCCGTGTGCTATACCATTTCTTATGGTATTGTTATAGTGCTTTGCAATGAACTTGAATTTCCCAGTCTTTAATTCCTCAACGCAATTATATAAATCTAACTTCTCTATGGGTTTTCCACGTGATTTTCTGGAATGTACAGCAACGAAATATATCAGATGATAAAAGCTAGTTTCCAAAATTTTGAGGTAATTGTAGTGTATACTGCTATCAATGAAATTTAAAAGGTCTAAATCGTCATCAGGATAATAATTGTCATGAATGTTCAATTCATTTATCTCCTGAAGAATTCTTACTGAGTGATTAATCAGGTTTTTATTGTCATCGAGAATGGGCTTAATTTCTGTGGATTTAAGGCCGCATAGGAATTGGTAAAAACCCTCAAAGGCCTCTTCAGAATAGAATTTTTGAGGAGTTTTGTCTAAGTACTGAATTAACGAAAGACAATCTCTTGTATCTATCGAAACATTTAGGTCATCTCGAATTCTAGACCTCCATTGTTCATGAAGCTCAGCGGTTATTGGATTTTCTTCTAGAACCATCTCGACATTTTGAAGTCATCAAAGTAATCAAGATTCAGCTGTCGTCTTGCTTTTTACTTCTAATTTCAGCTTCAATCAAAGGCTCATGCCACTTCCAAAGTTTTTTGAGATTGTCAAAGTGCTGAGGAATGGGATTTGATTTTCGAAATGCTTCAGCCGGAGTCATTGGTTCGTAATGACTAAAGTAGCTTTCACTTGTTCGTCTAGGATTGTATGCTAAAGACGAATTAAAATAGTTATTGGTAATATCATAGTGATGTGAATGAATAAACCCATCCCATCGTTTTCTCAATTCTTCCTCTGGGGTTACATCAATAATTTCAAATTGCTCCATATTTCTTTCATCTGGAGTTCCCCATGCATTATTTAGCAATGAAACTGCTTCAATATCGGATACAGGTGCACCATAACCAAACATTGTTGACGAACAGTTCCACTGTCTTTACTCATCCAATATTTTATTCTTTCCCATTCTATGTTAATAAACTCATCATCGGTATAGTTTTTTTGCTCAACGGGATATAGAATCTTTGTTGGTACAAATTCTTCCCCATCAGGTCCTGCAGGCATACCTACAGGTCCACATCTCTTATGTACTCTACTATAACCTATGGAAACGTTACCATGAAGAAATGAAAGATGTGGTAAATCATCAACAAACGTCTTATTCCTAACCCAAGCTTGATAGAGAAATGGATCCCAGTTGAATGTCGCAATCAAATCTTTGGACCGTAAGGACAATACTAAATAATCATAGATAGTTGGGTCTTCAGGTAGTTGCATGTTTCTGAAGTAATCCAGGATTTTGGATTCTATCTCTTTGAGTATATCCGAATTTGAATTTTCAGCGTGAAGATTCCCATACAGTTTCTCAAAGTTGGAGGATCTTAACTCTTCGGGGACATCCTTATTAGGTCTTCTAATCCAACAACTTTGGAGAAGTTATCCATTGATGGTAAACTCTTTCCAGTTTTTTCAGGGTTCCTAAGTGTTGATGCTATGCTGGCACCAGCACCTAATATCACTACATGTCCCCCACCATCGAAAACTTGATTAATACCTTCTTCGATTGTCATTCCAGTCATAGCGGTTCCATTAAATGAGCGATAACCGACTTAGCTATCTAGTGTGTGTCCTAAAGCATGTAAACTCCAATAAAGATAGTGAACCCTCATCTAAGCTTATGAGATTAAGGCTTCAGAGTTGACTTTATCCACAATCCAGTCTCAACATATCTCTCCCCTATGTACGCAAGTGCTTCCAAAGATGAGGGTGAACGCCGATGAGGCAAAGAGTTTTAGAAAACTATAGTAACACATGCCCGATCAGCGGTTGTTACTCGCCGTTGTTTTCAAAATTGTATGGAGCTCTTAAAAAATCAATAGTTACAATTGGAAATTTTTCAACTATAAAATCCAGAGTTCGATGAATAAGTGGATAAATCTTATCACCTTGTCGAACGCGTCCCAATGAAATCCAAGTTGTTGGAAAGTATCGCGCCATCATTCCATAAACATAAGCCAGAGTGAACATGGTTGAAACAATATTTAGTCCTTTATCATTCGTCAGAACCGGTATGACACAAGAGACGCCCAGATCAAAAGGTCCACTCCACTTCTGGGTTATGTTCGGGCTCCATTCGATTTCACTGTACTTCCATTTAACTATTGTTTTTCCACTACCTTTCTCAATTTCCAAGTCTTTGCAATACTTTTCTGGAAAAACAAGATCAATAAGTTCTTTGTTGTGGTAGGTACCACTTAAAACTGCAACGCCTAAATTGTTACTATTATCATACCTAAGTTCATCAATCACGATAAATGGAAGTTCTTTTGATGTCCAAGTTTTAAATTCTTCAAATAAATCAGGTAGATAATAATATAGCTGTTCTAATTTGAACTTGTAACCTTTGTCCGGCCTAGACAATTGAGACTTCCAGTTAATTCCTTTACTTCCAGCACGTAAATAATTTGTGTTTCCTGTCGCATCTAATAATTCCGAAAAAGAACCTTCACCAACAGTAAGTTCAAGTTTTTCAAATTCTTTAGTCTTTAGAATTTGACTCCAATCTTTAACTTCAATTCCATGAGAACTCCTTAAAGTTGTTTCAGTTTTCTTCGGGTCCAATGTAAGAATTAGTCCCTTACTCATGGCAAGTACTCCGTAATACAATAAAAGCGGTTTTACAGTAATGTTAGATTCCTGAGCATTTCTAAAATATTCTCTTGCCTGAATAAAATTAGATGTGACCTCACTAATTTTCCATACGTTGACTTCACTGTTATGAACCCCCTTAAAATATTCTTTTACTAAATCTCTGGTTTCAAATTCTAGTAAATCATTCCAAGGGTCTCTCATTTTAGTATTTGTCCCTTTTTTATACCGACGAACTTTGAAATAAAATCCCATCCTCTACCCTTTGGAATATGTAGGATTAACATTTCGTTGTTAGGGGTAATTGTGGATGTTAAAAAGTTGGAAGGTTTTGAATGAGACGAAACTAGGAAACCATAAAAAACTCCACCAATGAAAAATGTGACAAGTGTATGCCCCTCATATTTTAAGGTTCTTGGCTGAGCAATCAAGTCCCGAGGCATGGATCTATCGTTAACATATGTTGTCATCAAAATTGGGTAGTCTGATATGCCTCCTGGATCTTTTTCAAGTATCATTTTTCGAATTTTTTCTCCGTGAGGTCCTAAATTCACTTCATTGAAAAACTTGCGAGTGGAAATACTTCCCCTCCAAAGTATTGAAAGTAGAAATAATTTAAATTCTACATATTTGATGTTTGTTACTTTGCTGAATTCTATCCCTTGTTGGTTAAAGTGTTTTGTCACTACTGGTGCTATATCAATAGGTATTTTTTTTCCATAGATTATTTGACTAGCATAACTTTCAAATCCACCTATCTTTACATTATCACATTCCTCACATAATATCCCAGCTTCGTATTCACCCGTTGGTTTAAAGGTTTTTTTCTCTTCAAAATTTGAAATTTCTTTGTTCGAGGTGAAAATGTACCTATGCTTTTCATCATATAATTCGCTGTACATGAAGTCTGGAATAATATGAGATTTTTTTATCAATTTTTTTTCTTCCAAACAAAGTTTACACTTACTCATTATGGCATGTAACGTACTTAGCTATGGCGCTGTGTGGCCACCAGTCGCTAAGTTTTAGATAAAGGTAATGAACCCATAGCTCTGCTCAAATGTGCCTATTGGAAAATCAAGTGGCTATTATCTAACGAGCACATCATTCTACTCAACAGTTCCCAAGAGTTTCTAAGGCTATGGGTGAATGGACGGTGAGGACATTAGGTCCGCAAAGCGAAAAGGTGCCACATGCGTCCATAGCATGTGTTGTGTGATGTCCTATTTGATCTTAATTACGGTTACTTTGCCAACTTCAATTCTGCCAATTCCACTGTAATACTCCCCATTATTAGGACCAAAAGGCAAAGTTGTTAAGTTAATATTTTCAATTGTTTCAGGCGGCATTTTTTAGCGATCGTTGATAACATTC
>JANQEU010000017.1 GCA_028278225.1 Cyclobacteriaceae bacterium | reverse complement strand
ACATACAAATTTCTCAATGAGTGCTGAGCAATGAGAATGGAGTAAGGAGTAGCTCACTTCGTTTCGCAGGATTAGCTCGCTCTGGCTCGCAGGAGTAAGAAGGGGAGAGTTCTGAGTGGAAAGCAATGAGCAACGAGCAATGAGTGAAGAGGGATGAATGTAGGAGTCTTCCTCAAACAATTCAACACCTCAACAGTTCAACAACCCGCATCACAGATAAAACGGGTCATCAATCAGTTCGAACTCGAGCGTATGTTTGTTGGTGAAGCCGACCTTGATGTAATGCCTGTTTTCATGGCGGAAGATATCGGCACCCTTTTCTGCGGCATGTATAATGATATGGCCTTTGTGATGCCCAAATTCCTTCCGCAGGTCCCCTCCTTTCCTGAAGACAATGTTCGTGTAGGTATCTCCAGAACGAACGGCAATGTGGCCGTTTCCTTCACTGAAATCGGTATACACGTCCGGTACCGCAATCAGCGACATCTCCTTTCCGATCCATATGCTGAGTATCTCAAGGTGAAAAGGCAGGAAAACCGAGTTCCTGAACACCAAACCTTTTTCCCCGTCACGAATAGCCTGGACAAATCCTTTCATAGATAGTTAGTGAATAGTGATTAGTGAATCGTGAATCGTGAATCGTGAATAGTAGAAGATAGGAAAAGTCAAAATTCAAAAGGCAAAAAAGGGGGTCTGGGAAGACAATTGTTGAGTTGTTGGCGGATACATTGGAAGGCATTATATAGGTACTATAAGTCTTGTGAGTCCTATAGGAACCTATAAGTACATCGGCCGTCAATGACCTCTGTACGGGCGGGTTTCAAACCCGCCCCTACGATCTTTCCCCATTCACGAATCACGATTTACGATTCTTCCCCTACTCGTTGCTTCCCACTGAGAACTGAGAACTCAGAACTAAGAACTGTTATTCACTCATTGCTTAGTAATTAAAAAACACCCACCAGATGATGAAAAACAACGGGGCCAGTATCGGTAATGAATACTTGTAAACATATTCAATAAAACTCGGAACATCGATATCCGACTGCTCGGCTATATTTTTAACCATGAAGTTCGGTGCATTCCCTATATAGGT
>JANQEU010000105.1 GCA_028278225.1 Cyclobacteriaceae bacterium | reverse complement strand
CTGAGAAAGGATGAGACGGGTTTTGCGTTTCTATGCCGAACTGACATAAAACTAAACAACGGATTGTATTGTACTGCCAGGAACATCTTATATAATGACTTGTATCATGGTTTATGTCGAAGCAAACGTGCGGAGGGTATTTGTCAAAAGCACAAGCAGAAGTTGCGGGTTGTTGTTGGTGACAAACTCCAACAACGGCAAAAAATCATTTATCCTGGACAGCTGTTTCGTTAAGCCGAATCCGAAAGAGGATATTTGATAAGAGGTAACTCAAGGTCCCTGTCAGAAGACCCTGAGTCAGTATAAAAGGCTTCGCCGCATTTTTGAGCCGGTAGCTCTGTCAATTCTTCTCCGCCAAACTAATCTTTGGGAGCGACATAACAGGAGCGTCCCTCCACACAGTGAGGCGGATCAACAAAACCATTGTCCGGAGCGCTGCCGCCGGCGGATTGGATACACCAGCATATCGTGTTGGCATTGTCCAGCAAATACCATTGATTTTCTCCACCTTCCAATCCCCCATATGGACTCTTCGCCCTCAGATATCTGCAAAATTTTGTATTCAGAGGTTTTACTTTTTCCATTTTCATACCAGTTGTAGGATTGCTCGCTTAATTATCGCATTGAATACATCTACCTTGTAACCATTTTTCGTTAATGGCGTAGCTTTCTCCATTGCGGCCCTGGCAGCATTTCCGGCTGTCGTGTCATTGATCGTTTTTCCCTTGAGCTGCCCGATTGCTTCCATTGATTTGAATGGTATCGGCGCCGCGGCGCCAAGCACGATTTCAACTTTCTTGCAGGTGCTGCCCGACATTTCAGCCACTACCGCAACGTCAGCTATGGCCCAGTCATAAGACTCCCGGGCTCCCTGCTTGATGTAAGCACTTTTCGTACCGGAAGACACGGGAGGTACAATTACAGCCGTGATCAACTCATCACTCTTCAATATGCACTCGTACCTGCTATCATCGCTCGGATGAATAAAAAATTCCTCCATTGTCACTGTCTTTTGTTCACCTTTTGAATTGGTGATTTCGACAGTTGCATTGAACGCCATAAGTGCTGTAGCCACCGATGAAGCGTGCACACTCGCACAATCTTCGTTTCTCATAATAGCATGGAACTCGTTTTCACCGTCCTGGGCAAAACAGGTTCCTGTTCCCTTGCGAAAACACTCATGATCCAAGGATCTGAAATACCAGCAGCGGGTACGCTGTGCCAGGTTTCCGCCCAGCGTGGACATGTTCCGGAGCTGCGGTGTGGCTGCGTGATTAACAGCCAGATGCAATGCCAGGTAGTTTTCCCTGATAACCGGATCCTCCGCCATTTCGGCCAGTGTGACATTGGCGCCTAGCCTCAATCCGCTTTTTTTATCGAAAGACTTTTCGTCCAGCCCCGGGATATTACGAATGTTAACAATCCTGGAGGGATTGGCCAGTCCTTCTTTCACCAGGTCCAGGAGATCCACACCCCCGGTTTTGAAAACGGCTGCATCCTTGGGACCTTTCGGTTGTATATGCTCCGAAACTGTAGCCGTGACCTGTTCGAAAGCTTCTTTTATAGATGTGGCATCAAACCAACTAAATCTGTTCATAATCAAGCATTTTTAAGGGCTTCCAAAACTCGAGAAGGTGTAATCGGTAGTTCTTTGATTCTGACACCGATTGCATTATAGACTGCATTGGCAATGGCAACAGCCGTGGCAATATTTGCGGGCTCACCAATCCCATATGCATCGGTTGATGTGCGACCTGCATAGTCCTCGACAATCACAGGCTGAATTTCAGGTATCTCGAAAGCAAATGGAACTTTGTAATTATCCAATCCCTTGTTCACCTGGTGTCCCGTTTCATTGTCCATGACCCGGTCTTCATACAGTGCATAAGCCATACCCTGTATCACCCCACCGTTGATTTGGCTTTCTACTTGGCTTATATTCAGAGGTCGACCACAGCTATGAACCGCCACGATCTTATCAACTTTCACAAATCCAGTCTCCGTATCCACTGTGACCTGCGCATACTGGACAGAACCAAGTGTTCCGTATGCCAGCCATGGCGCCATCCGGAATCCTCCATAGTCATCGGACCGGCTTGCAGAGGTGGTCAGTTGTTCCGTTCTCATCCTCTTTAAAGCATCTCTGAAGGCGATCTTTTTCTCCGGATTTTTGGTAGAGCGGATCTCTCCATCCGCCACCATCAACTCGGAGCTTTCTGCCTCAAGGGCAGCAGCTACCTGGTCAAACAGTTTCAACTTCAGGCTGTAGGCTGCGTTGCGTGCAGGAGGTGTGATCGCTCCCGTGGCGATACTTCCACCCGAAGCCGCACCGTCAGGGAAAAGCGTATCACCGATCCTTACGGAAATATTTTCAGGTTGCAGGCCGAGTTCTTCAGCCACCACCTGTGCCAGCACCGTCTTTGTTCCCGTTCCGATGTCCTGAACCCCTGACCGCACTTCAATGGAACCATCACGGAAAGCCCTTACTTCCACCGTGGAGTTGACGTCCACAAACCTGGGCCAATGAGACTGGGCCATACCCATTCCCTTTTTGACCGGTCCCGCATCGCTACCTGCCGCTTTCCTGTTTTTCCATCCAATGATTTCAGCTCCCTTCATCCTTTCCACCTTACGGATCTCACTTTTATCATTAATGTCACGCAATTTGACAGGATCGATGTTCAACTCTTCAGCCAATTCATCCATGGCCGATTCAAGGGCTAATGCCCCCTGGACATTGCCAGGTGCTCTCCAGGCCGCTCCCGGTGCCGTGTGAGTAAAAACATCAAATTGTTCGGTCATGAAATTGGGAGACTCGTACATGACCTGTGCTATGCGGCCTACACCCGCTCCCAGACCAACTCCCGCAGTCCCATGAGAGCGTTGCTTCAGTGAAACAATCTTTCCATCCCGTTTTGCTCCAATTTTCAGCAACTGAATAGAATTGGGCCGGTTGCCCCCCATAATATGCTCTTCCTTCCGATCCAGCATCAAACTCACCGGTCGTCCTGACTTTTTCGACAGATGTGCTGCCATCGCTCCATAATTACCCAGGCTATGCTTGGAGCCAAATCCCCCTCCCATAAATTCACAGATCACGCGAACCCTGCTTTTGGGCATATCAAACAGTGCACAAAACTCATCCCTTACACCCCGCGTGGCCTGTGTTGATGTGTAAATGGTGACTCCCTGTGGTTTCCAGTCTATCACTACACCATGAGTTTCCATACAGCTGTGGGTATGGACCTGGGTACGGTATGTTCCTTCAACTATTACATCCGATTCTCCGAACCCCTTCTCGACATCACCTCGCGGGCCACCATAAAAACTCATTGTTGACGGACCCCTGATATTGCCCTGGGTTTTTAAACCGCTATCACTACCTCCTCCTCCACCGGTTTCTTCCTGGTCAACGTTAGTGGCATAGACATTCGGGGATTCGGGCTTCATGGCTTCTTCGATATCCACCACGAACGGTAAAACCTGATAGTCTACCTCAATCAGCTTAATGGCTTCTTCTGCCACATCATTGTTGATCGCAGCGACACCGGCAATGGGTTGACCGGAAAACCTGATCTCAGGGTAGTCACCCCGGGAATCAGCACTCTCCTGGGATTCAGCCATACCTACCAGGCGTTTAAACACATGCACGGCAAGGACGCCCGGATAACTTTCCGCCCCGGACACGTCAATTGAATTGATCCTGGCATGCGGATAGGGTGAGCGAAGCATCTTGCCATATAACATGCCCGGAAGCTGGATGTCTGCCGTGTATTTGGCAACACCAGTCACCTTGTCCCTGGCGTCTGTTCTTCTGACCCTCTTGCCGACAACCTTCAATTCATCATTGACAGGCCATGCAGGGGGCTCATCCACCGGAACCTCACGTTCTATTTCCGTGAGATTATGACCCGGGATACCGTAGGGTAATTTGATTTTTTTACTTGCCATAGGACTTAACTTTTCTTGGCGGCTGCCATGGTTGCTTTAAATACATTAGGATGTGTGCCACATCGACACAGGTTACCTCTTACCGCATGCCTGACATCCTCCAATGAAGGATCAGGATTATTGCGTAAGAGATGGGCCGTGGTCATTACCATTCCCGGGGTGCAAAATCCGCATTGTGTAGCATCGTGTTCAATGAATGCCTCCTGTACCGGATGCAACTGACCGTTTTTGGATAGTCCCTCGACAGTCGTGATTTCACTATCACCGACTTCAACAGCCAGCATCAAACAGGAATTCACCGGTTGGTCATCGAGCCAGACGGTGCAGGCTGAACAAGAACCCCGGTCACAGACTATTTTTGTGCCGGTCAGCTGGAGGTGTTCCCTCAGTGCGGTGGCCAGGGTCGTTCTGGGCTCAACGGCAATGGTCCTTGTTTTGCCATTGACCCTAAGGTTTATCGTAGTTGCACCGGGCCCAATTGCCTTCTTTGCCTGTGGTTTAGGCCGGTCAAAAGCCATAACTCCCGAACTCACCATTACCGTACCTGCAGTGGTCAGTCCGGCTCCCTTCAGAAAGCTCCGACGGCTTACGTTTTTATTGACCAACGCTTCAGTTTCGGCCTCGGCGGAATGTGATTGATTTGATTTATCTTTCATGGAAAGAGATTTGGATTATACTTTACCATAAGTTAAGAAAAATACATGGAAAATAATACTGGTACTAACCCCCAATGATCAATACAGATTTTCTGGGGTCCAATTACCTTTAAATCCGTCTAAACGGCAGTTAAATCCACGTGTCCGGTTACTACAATTGATGTTAAACCCTCACCAGTTCGGGCAACATCCTGGAGTTCTTTTCATGGTAATCCTCGGCATCCGTCAGGATCTCGGTCAGGAGCTCCATGGCTTTCGTGATATACGGACCTTTGTTGAGCATTACGCATTCTGCCTTAATGGATTTAGTTGCATCGGTGATCTCTGATCTGCTCGGCACACCCTGCTTCGCCAGTGATTCCAATACCTGGGTGGCCCAGATCACCGGAACGTGTGCGGCACTGCATACGGCAAGAATTTCTTCCTGGATTCTTCCCATTTTATTCCAGCCGGTCTCTATAGCCAGGTCTCCCCGGGCAATCATTACACCAAGGGGATAAGTTTCCATTCCTTTCAAAAGAATACGGAACAGGCTGTTGTACGCCGATTGGGTTTCTATTTTCAAAATTACCCCGATTTTATCCCTGGCTTCCAGTGCATCCAGTACATCAAACAACTCCTGAATATCTGCAGGTGTATTTATGAAGGAATAATTAACAGCATCGGCATATTTCACAATAAACTTCAGGTCTTCACGGTCTTTTTCCGTCAGTCCCGATATTTTCAGATCCTTTCCCGGAAAATTCATACCCTTATCTGACCTCAGGGCGGTACTCTTTCCCTTTGTTCCTATAATTCTTAAGGAGACGTTCTCCTGATCGATTTCTGTCACAATGCCGGTTATCTTGCCATCATCAAATTTTACAATATCATTTGTCGTCAACTGATTGATGATCTCGGGTAAAGTACATGAGATGTGCGCTGGTCCTACCATTTCTCCCAGATCATTGTATTTGGCAAGTTCTCCCTCGCAGGAGTTTTTATCAATTATTAAATCATCTCCGATTGCCAGGGTGATCTTCTCTTCACAGGTCGGAAGGTCCCCGACTTTGGTGACTTTTCCATTGGATTCATTCTTTATTTCCGTGCCTGTCGAGATAAAGACACGATCTCTTGCTCCCACCCCAATTCTTTCTTCCTCGAAATCAATAACCTGAAGGTATCTTTTCTTCCCTCTTGTATCAACAAGCTTTAGTCTGTCATTTACCACCAGCTGATTGTACCAATTCGGATCCACCGGTATTTCAAACCTGTTTTCCGAATATGATTTCGGGATCAGAAACGCTTTTCCCGGAATAATAACATTTCCAAAAGAATTCCTTTTCGGGTTTATCCTTGTAACCCGGGGGCCCGGCCTGATCTGTCCGGTTCTGATTTTCGGACCTCCAAGATCCATCGATATTTTCACCTTACGGTTGTACTTTACCTCCGCAGCCCTGATATTGTCAATCATCATTTTCCACACTTCCGGACTATCGTGACTGCAATTGATCCTGGCCATAGACATGCCCTTAGAGACAAGCTCGTCTATTAATTCCCGATTGTAGGCACCCGTCACCGGGATGGTAACCATCATTCTCACCCGGCATGAGCCAAAATTCGGCCCTAACAGTGCCTCGGCATTTCGACTAAGCAGTTTCCGGCTTGTTTTTATGGACAACCCGGACTTTCCGCTTTGCTGCTTGTTACTTCCTAATACCTTTTCAAGAATGAACTTCACGTTGTAGAAGTTAAAAAGGACGTGCTGCTCCGCATGTGCAAACCTCGATAGACCGAGATTTCCTAATATCTTCTGAAGCGACCGCATATCATAGGACCGCAGCTTCCGGTAATGAATCAGGTTTTTAGCACTTTTCAGATGGTTGGGATGGACAGTCTTCAGCTCTCTCCTGAATCTTTTCTCCATATTGCGGAGAGAATTGATAATGCCCTCAATTTCGAAGATGAGGGTCTGGAACTTTTCCTTTTGAACTTTCATCTCAGGTGCCGCTAGAAGATTTTGATCGGTTAGGCCGCACCCATCCCTTCTCCAGGGAGCTTATCCCTTTGAGCATACTTCCCTTGTTTAAGTTAAACAGATTTTATGGCAAAATGAATCAATTATTGCTCGAAATAAATGGCTGATTCTCTTGTGTAAGACTGATTAAAGTCAATGAGATCCCTGGGATTTGTTTTGATCTCTCCTTAATCCGACATCAGAAATTCAGCAGACAAAATGTTGGAATAGATCAATTGTACTTGTTTCGTTTCTTTCCGTTCAGAAATTAGTCCTGTTTAAGCATAGGTTGAGTAATCCGAATTTCAAGGTTTCGATTGCCATTTTCGTCAAATGAGACGGGTCCGGTCACTCCTTCGAAATAAACGGATTGGAGGGCTGATCTGATCTTTTCCGGGTCCGGTCCTACCTGCCCGATCACATGGATCAACAGGCCTGTGGCATCATAGGTATACGCCGCTCCCAAACCAGGTTTGTAGCCGTACCTTTTGGTGAATTCCATCCTGAATAATTCCGACGCCTTCGATGGCCAATTCACTGGTACGGGTACAACCATATTCGGATCATCCGTTTCGAAATTGGATAAATATCTCATTCCGAAAAAGGCGGGTTCCGGGTTACCAAAGCCATCCACGAGGTTTGATAACGCCCTGATCCCACCACAGAAAACAAGTCCTTCGATCTTCTGATCTTTTAGATCCTGTATTTTCAGTTCAACTGAATCCAATTTTCCGAGGTAAATAATATGTTCCGGTGGAGAAAATCCAAGATTTCCGGCTCTTTCTAAAAATGTTTCGGCCATAACCCGCGCATCATATGTGTCCGGGACCAACAGCGCCACCCGGGAAAGTTTTCGCACGGAAAATATCTCATTTATAAGGGCTTCTGAGAGGATGCGATCATCGGGGATAACACGAAAGAACCAGGGAACATAAGCTTGAGTTACGGTAGGATCAGTAGTTCTCGAAAAGAGTATTGGTAGCCGGGTTTTGGTAGCTACCTGCTCAGCCAGGTGGGCATTTTCACCATCCAGTGATGATATGATCCCCGACACACGGTCTTCATAAACGAAATTTACTACCTGCTTTGAGGTCATGCCCCAGGGACCTTCGCATGATCGCACGACAAGTTCGAAGCGTTGGTCCTGATAGTTGTCACTCTCATTGGCCTCGCTGACGGCAAATTCCGCACCATGTATTGCGAAATGATCTACTGATTTGCCGGTTGGGACTAGCAACCCGATCTTAACCGGATTGGATTGTTTTGACGTTTTCAGTGACCTGCCCTGATCATCCGTATCGAGTAATGTCAAAAATAAAAGGATGTAGACTGCAATCACCGGGTTGACTAAACGGATACGGGCAGATCAATGTACCTTTCAACGGCAGGAGCAATTCTGCTCAAGTCCTGCATCAAATCTGCAAACATGTCCAGGGATAAAGATTGAACACCATCACAAAGTGCTTCGTCCGGCTTGTAATGTACTTCAACCAGCAACCCATCTGCGCCCACTGCCACCGCCGCCCTTGCCATGGCAGGTACCATCCAGGAATAACCGGTCCCATGACTCGGATCTATCAGCACAGGCAGATGACTGAGTCGTTTTAACATTGGAATCGCATTCAGGTCGAGCGTATTCCTGGTACTGGTTTCAAATGTTCTGATGCCCCGTTCGCACAAAATCACCTGCTCATTGCCACCATTCAGGATGTACTCCGCTGCCAGCAGGTATTCGTCAATCGACGCTGCCATACCACGCTTGAAAAGTACAGGCTTTCGACATTTCCCCACTTCTTTCAGCAATGGAAAATTCTGCATGCTTCTCGAACCAACCTGCAATATGTCGGCATATTCATGTACTAATTCTACCTGACGCGTATCCATTACTTCCGTTACAACCGGAATGCCGGTTTCCTGCCTCGCTTTCCGCAATAACTTTAGTCCTTCCTCTTCAAGGCCCTGAAAACTGAATGGAGATGTCCTCGGCTTAAAAGCTCCTCCCCGAAGAACTTTGGCTCCATGACTATGAACAAACCTGGCGGTAGCCAGTAACTGTTCTTCCGACTCAATCGCACACGGGCCCGCCATAACCACAAATTCATCACCCCCTACCCGGGCAACTCCCAAATCTATTTTCGTACCTTCTGTTCTCACCTGTCTTCCGGCCAGTTTGTACAACTTACCGGGTGTGTCAGTCAAGAAATCACAGTTCATGTTGTCCATGAGTTATTTTTATCATTTCAGGTCTTCAAAGTTACTTGAAACATCCTGAGTGTTTTCAAAGAAATTGAACTCTCCGTCCCGGATTTGGACCATCCAGATCAAACCAACGTCATTCCAGGAAGGATCCAAAATAATTTCACCGGTTACCCCCTCATATCCCTGAAAAGTCTCCAGGTCTGTGAGCACATCCCTGATCAGCACTCTGTTCAGTCCGGCAATGTTGATAGCATCAAGGAGGATATTCATTCCATCATACGCGTGAGCGGCAAACATATCCGGTTGCATTTCGAAACGCCTGACATAATTGGTATTAAAAGCAATGAGTTTGGGATCATCCAGGGTAGGATTATAGGGGTATGTGGCAGTAACGCTCTCAGCCAGGATCCCGGCTTCTTCAAGGAATCTGGGAGAGACAACCCTGTCGCATGCGAAAACCGGGAGGGATATTTCAAGTTGGTTCATTTCCTTGAGAATGTTTGCCCCATCGGTCGCATTGTCTACCCAAAGAACAAGGCCATCAGCACCTGACTGACTGATACGTGTAAGCTGCTCGGTAAACAATGTATCTCCCTCAGCATAACGGATTTCCATAACCAAAGGAAGTCCAAAACGACGGGCGGAATCCCTGAATTCCGCACTTCCTACCCGCCCGTACCGGTTGTTGACCCGAAGAACAGCTATTTTGGAAAGTCCTTTTTTGTTGAATATGTGGTTGGCAAGCGCGTAACTGCTCTGTCGATCATCCCCGATGACCCGGATGATCCATGGGATCCTGGTTTCCGTTAGCGTCGGATCGGGGTCACCGGTGTTGACCATCGGGATCTCCAGTTTTAAAGCCACCCTCAGTGCCACATGCGTCACGGTACCGTCGATGGAACCCAGGATTGCCCAGACTTGCTCATCATTCATCTTCACAATCTCATTTGCCGCCGCACCCCACAGGCCCACATCATTGTGTAAGATCAACTCAAATGGTATCCCTTTGTAACCACCTTTCTCATTGGCCTCTTCCAAAGCCAACATGGCTCCGTTCAGCATTTGCCGGCCCATTTCAAAATCCTTACTTCCTTCCAAAGGCCCCAGAAAGCCAATCTTAATGCTTTCCAGATCCGAAGGAGGTTTCTTTTCCCGTCCGGGACCAAGAAAGGGTTGTGGCTCATCAAAAAAGGCCTTATAGGGTTCCTGAAAATTCCGGTAAGGCAAAAGCTTATCCGGTGTCTTGCCATAGTTGTCCTGTCCCCTTAAATGTGGCATCGCTGCCAATATCAGTACAGGAACCAGCAAAAGGGAGCGTTTCATCGGTAAAAAATTAATTCAACGGACATACTGCAATGGCTTCAATTTCTACAAGTAATGTTTCCCAGCACAACCTGGCCTGTATTCCCGTACTGGCAGGCAGAGGATCCAGACCCAGCCAGCTGAAGAACGTCGTTCTTATCTTATTAAATTCCTTGTAGTCGCGTTCTATGTCACGCAGGTAATTAGTGGTTCGAGCTACGTCATGCCAGGACATGTCTTCAGCCTCAAGTAGTCTTGTAACATTTCTATAGGTCCGCCAGGTTTGTGCATTGAAATTACCGATATGCTCGGTTTTCCCATCGTCATTCACGCTGGCAGTACCGGAGATCAGGAGTATCTTATGACCTCCCAATTCCAATCGCAGCGCACGTGAAAATGACGAAGGCCGCTGATAATTGTATGCTTCATTTAAAACATCGGGAGCATGGACGGCAAATTTATCAATAGGAGGCCGGTGAAGGTGTACCTCAGGATAGACATAATCAGCTATCTGATCATCTTCATTGAGGATTCCCAGCTTCAGCATTTCCTCACGCTCACCAGTTGAGAGCCGTTTCAGGTCAACTAATATTTTTGATTCTGTTGCTATCATTTTATCAATAATCTAAGTATTCAGTCTTAATACCTTAATGTCATTAATGTTGCCGGATCCTGTTTCATACCACGGCATAAACCACCTGATGTAGCTACCCACACCATGTCCTCACTGAAATCCACACCTAACACGAAATTATGAGCAATCGACGCCGGAGTCTCAATCATCTTCTTTGTACCATTTGTCTCGATTTGCATGGTCCCTCCGTTTCCGGATTCTTTTTGTTTGTAGGTTACCCAGGTCTCGCCATTGAAACTGCCCAGGCCCTTATCCGTGCAAAGCCAGACTACCGGTCCGTTGGCTTTCAGGAAATTGATGAAATTGCTCACCAGACCACTGTCATGGTCAAAATATCCTCTCCATCGCGTACCGTCATACCTGCTAAGACCAAAATAGGTACCTACCCAAAGGACATCATTGGCATAAGACACTCCGGTGGTAATATCATGGACCAAACCATCATTTGGAAATAAGTCCAGTTCCATTTCCCCGTCGGGGTCTACATAATCACGGAATTTCCCGGTCTTGGTATTGTACTCAATGACCCCACCTCCCCAGGCTGCAATGTAGACCACTTCTCCAGCCGACGTTACTCCATAAGTCCATGGCTCATGCATTGGTGCATTTTGTTCGGTGAAGATTTCCCATGTCTTAGTATAGGTATCATAGACGCTGGCACCTCCGCCCGTGGCTACCCAAACATTCTTTCCCTGGCAAACCACCACGTAAACCACATCGTTAGCCAATCCGCTGTTGAATTGGGTAAAGGTGTCAAATTTGCCGGCCGAGAACCGGTTCAGTCCACTGAGCGTGGCGATCCAGACATCTCCGGTCACCGGGCTGATATCAATGGAAAGCACTCCATTATGAGCAAGCCCGTCTTCTGTTGTATAGGTTTTCCAACTGTTGTTTTCGAACAGGGCCAAACCTTCACTGGTACCTGCCCAGACACGGTCTCCATCTACTCGCACACAATAAACTTTGTTTGATGGCAGCCCTTCCTTTTTCGTGAAAGTCTCCCAGTCACCATATATCGGCATGGGTGATTTGTCCTGTGTGATTTCCGGTATAATACCATTCTCGGAATCATCAATCGAAAAATTACCGGTTTCATTGATTTGAGCGCCGGACAAGATGAAACAAAGCGTTATCAAAGCAATCAAAAGCCTGGGCTTCCTGTCCTCATCTTTTAAAAGGTTCATTTTCATATTCATTTCAAGGTGTAGGTTTCTGCCGGACCAAGGCATTTTATATATTCGATCAGATCGTTCAGTTGACTTTTGGTCATGTCATTGACAATCCCATGTTCATCATTATCATTGAATTCTGTCCAAATTTCCTCCAGCGTTGCGGCCCGTCCGTCATGCAGGTAGGGCGCTGATTCATACACATTGTTCAGGTTGGGTGAGTCAAAAATGCGATACCGGTCTGTCTCAAGCCCCGTACCTACGTCGGCCACCAGTCTGTTAGTGAAATTTGGAGGAGGATGACAGGTAAGACACCGGTCACGTTCCGGAATGGGTGATCCGTCGTTCGCAACCGTACGTTCATACAGCAGTTTTCCCCGTTGCTGAGCAGGTGTCAGCTTACCTGATCCATTCTGATAGGGGTTTGGGGGATGCGTGAGATCACGCATGATGTAAGCCACCACGGCGTCAAGGTTTTCGGGAGAGAAAGATTCGGTCCGGGTCACGAACTTCGAAAACCTCATGCCGCATTGCATATAAACACTTACATTTTTACCATTCCACTTAAATGGAGAGGTGCCTGGAAGATCCCGCAGGGTCTGAACATTAGCCAGATCACGGCCAGTGCCGGTTAAATCGTATATCAATCCGTCTTCATGGCCATCCGGATGACAGGTATAGCAGCTATACTGATTGTGAAAGGTATGGGCGGCATTACTGAAAAGTTGCGCTCCCTTCCTGACTACTGTCGTTCTCGACGGACCGCCAAGATCGATGGGATCAAGGGGTTCGAAAGTTTCCGTGTCGAATATGGCGAGCCTGTCAGCGAGCCTTTCCGCAACAAAAAGTTTCTTACCATCGGGAGACAGCGCCAAACCTTTAGGATTAGGACCTGTAGGCAAGCGCCGGATGACAAAGGTGCTGCTCAAGCCGAGGTGATTGGCATAAATGTCTAGGTCACTTTCCACGGCGTCCGCCAGAAGTTCTCTTATTTTATTGACGTCTATCACCGAAATTATATCGGCACCGGAATGACTGACGTATGCAGTATTACCATCCGGGGCAATGACGACATCAAACGGATCGGAATAAAAGGAGTTAGGTTCATCCAATAGAAACTGTGCTACGCGCCCGTTCTCTCTGGTTTCGATGATACCAATTCCATGATTTATCATCCAGCCCTGCTCTATCTGGACGGAGGGAACCAGGTTCTTAGGTCTGATCAATGTGGTAATCGCCAGGTCACCCTGAGGTGTTACTGCCACATTCTCCATAATGTGAGCGGAGGAGAAGTATCTACGATCAATGATCTTTTTGCTTTTACCATCCAGTATTGTCAATTCCGTTTTAGGCTCTGTCCGATATGGGATAGGCAATGTTCTACGGCTTGATACATATGCCTGACGGTCCATGGGAGATAACGCCACTGACATGGGTCTGTTGCCGGCTGCCAGTCGTCTGATTTCCTTACCCGTCTCAAGATCGATGACCGAGATATCAGAAGAATAGGTGTTTGCCACATACAGGTGATTATCGTCATCAATGGCCATACCCGCCGGCCCTATGCCAGCTACAAGCGTATCTACAACTGTACTACTTGCTAATTCGATCGCCGAGATATTGTAAGACCACTGGTTGCTGACATAGGCTGTCTTCGAATCTTTGCTGAGTACGACACTATGGGGAAACTCACCTACATCGATTTTGGAAACCACCTTTCCCTGGTCAGGATCAACAATTAACAAAGCATTCCCGTCCTGGGCCGTTACAAACAGGAGTGTGCCGTCCGGAGAAACGGTGATATTCAAGGGAGATAAATAATCTTCATTCAAAAATTCTGCTAACACACCATCCCGCTGTGGGTATACATGGCAGGAAACACAGCCCAAAGAATGTGGCTGACCAGCATTGTAGTATTCAACATGAGCTACTGAAAAACGATACCCCTGAATTCCGACAATAGCTACTGCCAGAGGTGCCACAATGAAGAATATTTTGCGCCCGTATTTTTTCATTCGTCCGTGGTCTTTTCCAGTGCCAGCAGTTTTTCTTCCAGGTAAACAGGGCCTCGCCGTATTGCATCCGGAACCTTGTTTTGAGGCGCCAGCTCCCTGTTTTCATGGCAGCCGATACATCCCCCGTTCTCATTGGGACGGACCCAAACCCATGAAGACGGGTTCTGCAGTACTTCCCCGTCGCGATCAATAGCCTGAAATCGAATGGGAACATCCGATTCAACTTCTACATAAAATGAACCGTCATTTTCCGGTATGATCTCACCCAGAAGCCTGTCCGTGCTTAACACCCGGATGCTGTGAATATCCAGTGATTGTCCCAATCCTGTTAATCCGGCATCCAGGCAAAGCAACTTACCGGTGTTGAAGGATTCATCAACCCGGGTGGGCAATATCCTTGGTCTTTGGCGGCCCTCCACGATGACAGGCTCCAGAAAGTGATATTCTGCATTTGAGAATATCTCAGAACCTACCTTATTCCCTATCAGGTCGAAGTAGTAAAGGCCGTATGATTCGGATTCAACGGATGACATCGAAACGATTAATCTGTCCTCTGAGACAGGATATGCGGAATAAAATTTGTTTTGCCCTGCGTTTACGGAAAGCACCTGCCGGCTGTTTAAGGGTCTGTTTTTAGATATAGCTACCAGGCTCTCAATATTTTTTTCAGTTCTCTCCAGGAATATAAAACGACCGTCCTCCAGTTCATAACCTCTCGAATTCATGATAACTCCGGGGTCAGTCCGGTAGTATAGCTCGGCTTTTGTTCCATCCGGCCTCATGGCCATGATCCTGGGTTTGTTTGGTTCCGGAAAATTCTGCCGGCTGACCGCCAGGATCCTACCGTCCTGCATCACCACAGGAGCATGATCCGTATGCGGCTGAAATGTGATCCTTCGCAGGCTGGTACCGTCCAAATTACACGTGTAAAGTGCATACCCCCATCCTGAGACCGGATCCTCGAAGGCCCGGCTGAAGACGACCCTTCCATCCGGCAGGTAGGCGGGATCGGTGCAGTTGAAGGTATCCCGTGTCACCTGATGTACTTCCCTGTTGCGCAGGTCCATTTGCCATATCTGCCAGGTACTGTTTTCACTTTGCCGGCCACTGAAGATCATTTTAGATCCGTCAAAGGAAATTTGCGGAGCTCTCGCCGACCAAAATTCTTCCGTAAGTACATGAAAGCTCTCCCCGGAATTTTTTAGATCAGCAGAGACAATTCGGGCATTTCGTGGAAAAATCCAGTCGTCCGATCCGATGCCGGCAGGAATTTGAGTGAAAATGAGGGGACCAACAGGTCCGTCTTTAGAACCGCTGAAAAACAGGCTGCCAGCCACCAACAATACCAACCCAGCCAAAGCATACCTCCTCATATTCCTCATATCGCCTCAGGTTCCGTTATGGTAATTATCTGTCCTGCCTCAATATTCTCAATGACCTGTCTCCTTCCCGAGGGCCAGGTCACCTCAATTTTATCTATAATTTCAATGTCTCCCAATCCGAAATGCAATCTTGGATCATTCTGGGACAGGTAACCTGTACTGCTTTTCTTTTGGGCCGTCAAAGTTAGATCTCCGGCGGTTACCTTTACGCTTGATCCCATCCCATCCCTGTTACTTGTGGTGCCGACGAGCTCTACCAGGAGCCAGTTTTTAAGATTTCCCCGGTCATTCCGAAGTAAAGCGCCGCGATCATCGAGATTCGTGATATACACATCAATGTCACCATCATTATCATAATCACCGAAACATGCTCCTCTTCCCACCGTTTCCTGCCGGAAGTACTTGCCACGTTCGAGAGAAACATTTTCGAATTTTCCATCTCCCACATTCTCAAAAAGCTGATCTTCCTGACCAAACAGGTGATTAAATTCGCCATTGACTTTGAAGATGTCATAGTCCGTATCGTTGTCGTAATCGATAAATGAAGCCGCCCATCCGACAAACTGGCCACTGGCTGAAGCGATGCCGGCAGCGTACGAAGACTCGGCAAACAGTCCATTGCCCATGTTCTTGTACAGGGAGCAATACCCATCATCTGACACGAAAAGGTCAATCCAGCCATCCCCGTCAATATCGGCGAAATCCACGGCCATGCTGATCGTGGCTTCTCCCATCTGATTGAAGGCCACACCGGATGGTATACCTAAATCCCTGAATTCCTTGCCTTCCTCGTTGTGATACAGATAGTTGAGCATATGATCATTGGCCACGAATATGTCCACATACCCATCATTGTCGTAATCTGCCGATCCTACCCCCATTGCCCTGCCCTGTGGATTGAAAACACCCATTTCCTGTGACACATCCGTGAATTTCCCACTTCCGAGATTTTTATAAAGACGGTCGGATTCACCATCATATGACATGGGCCCGGCAAAACCGTCAGGGGCATAATGCAGGTTGTATTGCGGATCAAATTTGATATAGTTTCCCACATAAATGTCCAGCAATCCATCTTTATCAAAATCCAGCCAGGTAGCTCCAACACTACACTCATCACCGCCCATTCCGGCTTTTTTGGTAATATCAGAGAATGTACCGTCCCCATTATTCTGATAGAGGACATTGGGTCCGTGATTGCTGAGAAAAATGTCAGGATACCCGTTGTTATCAAAGTCTCCAACCGCAACACCCATCCCATACCCCATATCGCCAACACCGGCTGAGGCTGTGATATCCTCAAACTTTCCGTTTCCCTTATTTCGGAAGAGTTTGTTAGTTAAACTTTCCGAAGGCTTTTCACCTGTACTCAGGCCTTCCACGTAAGCCCCATTGCAGATATAAAGATCGAGGAATCCATCCTGGTCGAAATCCAGAAAAGCTGTTCCTCCACCCACGGTTTCAACAAGGTTGCTGAGGTGTTCGTCACCGATGGAATGTGTGAAATCAATCCCCGCAGGCTGAGTTATTTCCAAAAAGAAATCCTCACCGACTGGCGGTAGTTCAACCTCAGCTGTATTGGTTGTATCCTTCCCGGACTGGCAGGAGGCAGCAATTAATACGAAAATTATGATAAGTCCCTGACCTGATTTCTTCACTGAATTCATGAACCTCTTACTCATCCGACTTCAGGAAAAATAATCCCCGAAAAGATCAAAGTGATCTAAGCGGAAATAGGCTCCTCTAAAAACCAATATTGACCATTCTTTTCAACAAAATCGTTGCTAATTCTTTGTTTTTGACATGATTTAGATCAATAAGATTGACTTTTCTTTTGTTTCAATTCACCGGGAGGTTTCGCCCGAATGTCGGCACCTGGTTTATTCATCTGGTACGTCTTATAACTACCACGTTGCTCTCTGAACTCAATACCATTGGTTGTCAGAGGTGGTCCTGGGGCGGCCGACATACCGGAAATACTTTTTTCCCCTGGAAATGAATTTTTCCGTATCTGAGATGAAGGACTCCTCCCAATTCCAGTATTTTTACACCGGTTTATGGGGTTTCATATTCTAATAATAGAGGATGATGCAGGTGTGCGCGAATCTTTGCAGGATATGCTGGAGATCAATGGCTATGAAATCACACTTGCTGAAAACGGGTTGAAAGGTCTCGATGCTATTCAGCAGCAAAGACCGGACCTGATCATTTCTGATGTAATGATGCCGGAAATGGATGGTTTTGAGCTTCTTGAAAAAATCAGGGAAGACACTCAGACAGAGTTGATCCCGGTAGTCATGCTAACTGCGAGGGTTGAACTTGAATCGAAACTGAGGGGCCTGGAGTTAGGCGCAGATGATTATATCACTAAACCTTTCGAGTTTCGTGAGCTGAATCTGAAAATCAGCAACCTCCTTCGGAGGCGCGAAAAGTTGATACATAGCTCTCATACAATGCCCGCTAAACCATCAGGGATGTCGCAGGATGCCGTTTTCCTGAAAAAACTACACCTGTTACTGGACGAATTGATTGAAGATCCGAAGCTGCAAATGGACGCAATTGCTTCGCAACTAAACATGAGTCTTTCCACATTCAATCGCAGACTCAAAAAAGTAACGGGCAAAGCGCCGAACCGATACGTAAAAGAATACCGGTTGGAACGTTCGAGGCAAATGATCCGGCTCAATTACGGAAATCTCTCCGAAGTAGCTTTTAAAACCGGGTTTAGCAGCCTCTCTTACTTTTCCAGTTGTTACAAGGAACATTTCGGCACAAGCCCGAAAGCCGACATACCCCAATAAATAAGCGGTATCAGCCCCGAGTTACTCCTCCGTTTTAGAATTTTCGTCAACTTCTTTCAGAATTCAGTCAATCCCCGGTCTAAGTTTTTATACACTCCTCTCCTTTGCAAATTTAGCGATCTGAACAGCAAGAAAATGGAATACTCCCCAATCGAAGTAGAAAATGAAGCCTTTGTTACAACAGTTGAGACGGATGGAATTATCAGGACAGTGGTCCGAAAAAAATTTGAAATCAAGGCGGAACACGCCATTGCAAACATTCAAACGATCGCAGATCTGCCAGTCAGATCAGCTCCCCTGCTGGTGGATATGCGTTATATGAAAAGTATTTCAAAAGAAGCCCGGAAGACTTTTGCCATCGGCAGCAAGGACAAAAACGTAAGCGCTGTGGCTTTATTATCTACTTCCCATGTGGCCGCAGTTGTAGCTAACTTTTTTATTGAACTGGACCAGCCGACACTGCCGACCCGAATGTTTAGTTCTGAAAAATCAGCCATCAACTGGCTAAAAACTTACCTATGACGAATACCATTGAAAAAGATTATCAATTACAGAACGGAAGCCTGGCAAGGAAAGTGATCCATACGGATATTGCTGTTGCCCGTGAAATAGAATCCAACCTGCTGATGGTGGAATACCTTCCCAATGCATCTGAAACAGAGAACAGTGCGAGGGAAATGTTTGAATTGTGCAGTGAAGGGTTTAATGGAAAGCCCTGGAGTGTGCTGATCGATATCCGCAACCTGATTTCAATAACAAAAGAAGCAAGGGCATTTTATGCCAAACAACCTGCCCGTTATAACTGCCGGAGAGCTGCTCTTTTAGTCAACAGCTATCTTTCTATGCTTACGGCTAATATTTTCATGTGGTTCGACCAGCCGGCAATACCCACGCGAATGTTTACGTCAGAGGCAAACGCGTTGCAATGGATCCATCAGTCCATCTAAAACAGACGACATACCTGAAAAAAGATGAAAGACAACCGTTTTCAAAGGATCAAGGATTTCCTGATGGAGTTGAGTTCCGGAAATCTTGACGCGAACCTGGAGATCACCTCACATAAAGACGATCTGGATGGTGCGATGCAGGGGCTGGTGATGCTGAAGGAGGAGCTTAAAAGCCGTTTCATCGCTGAGGAGGAGGCCAGAAAAAAGCTGGACCAGGCCATTGCAACAATGGTTCAATTCGGAAAACGGAACTACGGGGCTAGGCTTGAAATAAGTGACGACAACAGTCTTTTTGACGGGCTGGCATCAGGTATCAATATGCTGGGAGAATACCTGGCTGAAGCAAAGCAGGAACTGGAAAAGAGCAACGAAAAATTCGGAAATATTTTTCAATACGCAAATGATGCCATTTTCATCTCAGATCCCAAAACGAAAAAATTCATAGATGCCAATGATCAGGCTGTAGCCCTTGTAGGCTATGCTATCGAGGAACTCCGGCAGCTCAGTTTAATGGATCTCCGGCCGGAAGATGCGCAACAGCAAGCCAGCAAGCATGTAAAAGATGTGCGGCAAAAGGGGCAGGCCATCTTTGAAACTATTTTGCTTCGAAAAGATGGAAAGGTTCTCCAGGTTGAAATAAGCGCCAGAATCATCCGCTATGGTGGTAGTGAGGTTATTTTGAGTTTTGTCAGAGACATCAGCCAGCGCAAACAAAGAGAGCTGGAGCTCAGTGAAAGCCGGAAGAATTACCAGGAGTTGTACCACAAAACCCCGGCAATGATGCATTCCATTAATGCCGAAGGAAAGATCATAAGTGTAAGCAGTTACTGGCTCGAGAAAATGGGTTATTCTGAAGAAGAAGTCATCGGGAAAAGATCCACCGATTTCCTGACGGAAGAATCCAGGAAATATGCCAAAGAAGTTGTACTACCGGATTTTTTTAAAGCAGGAAGCTGTAAAAACATACCTTACCAGTTTGTCAAAAAGAATGGGGAGGTAATGGACGTATTGTTGTCCGCCACATCGGAAAGAGATGCTGAAGGAAAAATTGCCCGGTCGCTGGCGATCATTACGGACGTTACCCTGGAAAAGAAAGCTGAGACAGCACTCAAACAAAGCGAAGCGAAAAACCGGGCCCTGCTCCGGGCCAATCCTGACGTTATTTTCCGCATTGCAAAAGATGGTCACATTATTGACTTTCACGCCGATCCGGAAATGTTGATCCTTCACCCGGAAACCTTTAAAAATGCTAACATCAGAGATGTGCTTTCCGGAGATCAGACTGATGAATTCTTTCTCTTGTTGGAAAAGGCAATTGAAACCGGGGAGGTTCAAATCTTTCACCACGATATGGTCCATAAGGACAGACGTTACTATTTTGAGGGCCGGATTGCCAAAAACGGTGAAAACGAAGTACTAAAAATCGTCCGGAATATTACTGCCGAAAAAGAGCGGGAGCAGGCATTGAAGGAGAGCCAGGAGCGAAATGCAGCTATGATCCACGCCATTCCCGATCTCTTGTTCAGGTTGAGCAGTGATGGCGTTTTCCTTGATCACAACACTGTTGAAAAAAGCAGACTCTACATGCCAGCTGAGCAATTCATGGGCAGGAAGGTGGAGGATGTGCTACCACCATCCGTCTCCGATAAACTAAAAACAGCAATTAATCATGCCCTGGAAACCGGCGATGTGAGTGAATTTGATTACGAACTCGATATGCCCCGTGGCAAAATGCATTATGAAGCAAGGGTAACGGGTTGCGGCCGGAATCAGGTGATGGGAATCGTAAGGGACATCACTGAGCAGAGAAGAGTAATTGATGAACTCCGGGAAAATCAGCTCAAACTGCAAAGCTTCTTTGAATTGGCGCCTGTTGGTATTGCGCTAAACAATATGCAGGGCGAGTTTCTCGAGGTAAACACGGAATTTTCCCGCTTTACCGGCTACACTGTAGACGAGCTGAACCAATTGTCATATTGGGATCTTACCCCCCGGGATTACGAGGACCAGGAACAAATACAGCTGAAGTCTCTTTCAGAAACCGGCAAATACGGACCTTATGAAAAGGAGTACATACACAAGAAAGGACATCGCTACCCTGTTTTACTGAATGGCGCCATAGTCAAAGACGGCAATGGTGAAGGATTCATTTGGTCGGTAGTCCAGGATATCACTGAACGCAAAAAAGCGGAGGAAGACCAGGCTGCTTTTGTAAACGTTTTTGAAACGTCGCTAAACGAGATATACATATTCGATGCTCAATCACTGCTTTTCAACTATGTTAACAAAGGCGCCAGGGATAACCTCGGGTATAACATGGAAGAACTTTTTTGCCTGACGCCGGTTGACCTGAAGGATGAATTTGATAAGAAAACGTTTAACGAGCTGATAGAACCTCTTAGAAAGGGGAAAACACCAAGGCTTCATTTTGAGACAACCCACAAACGGAAAAACGGGACTTACTATCCCGTCGAGGTGCACCTTCAATACACTCATTTCAAGGGGACTCAGGCGTTTGTTGCCATTATCCTTGATATTACGGATAGAAGGGAGGCTGAAAAAGAAATAAAGGAATATGCAAATTTCTTCTCCATGTCGATGGAGCTAATGTGTATTGCCGATATGGAAGGGTATTTCAGAAAACTGAATCCCCGTTTTGTTTCCACTTTGGGATATTCGGAGAAAGAATTGCTGACCACCAAGTTTTATGATTTTGTGCATCCCGAGGATGTGGAAGCTACAAAAAATGAGGTCATAAAATTATCAAATGGTATTCCCATTGTCAGTTTCACAAACAGGTATGAATGTAAAGATGGAGGTTATAAATGGCTGATCTGGTCTGCTACACCTAATGTTAAAACGGGACTGATATATGCAACGGCTCGTGACATCACCGAATTAAAGGAGGCTGAAAATTCCCTCCTGGAGAGTGAGGAGAATTTCCGGTCACTGGCTGAAAATGCACCCAACTTTATCGCCAGGATTAACAGGAACCACGAGGTTGACTTCATCAACAGGGTGGATCCGGGATATACCATGGAAGACGTTATCGGCGCACCCGTGTATGCATTTGTCAATCCTGAAGAGCACGAAATTGTCGGGGCCAGGATCACGGAAGTGTTCGCATCGGGAGTTCCATCCCATTACAACTCCTCGATGATGCATAAAAACGGCAGGGAAGCATTTTTCACCACCAATCTCGGTCCAGTTAAGGACGATGCCGGTGAAGTTACATCAATTATCATGATCATACAGGATATCACGGAACAGGTGAGGGCCGGTGAAGAGATCAAACGTTCATACAATGAACTCCAGCTAATTGATAAAGTCAATCGCGCCTCCTTTGAAAACCGTTCTTTCAATCAACTGGCCGTTTTAACTTTAAATGCTCTTAACGAACTTGAAGCTGCGAAGGGCGGTCGTTTTTATCTTTACAACGATGATGAGCAAAAACTCAACCTTATAGAGCAAAGCCTGGACAATAACCTGGTCCGGGAACTGGAGAAAAAAACCGGGATTAACATCAGGACAGTAGTTCCCCCGGTACACTCCGGTACCTCCTTTCACCAGGCTATAAGCACGAGAGAGATAATCGTTGCAAGGGATCCGAAATCGGTAAGAAAACTATTAGCTGAACACACTGACCATAAACTCCTGAAATCTCTTGCAGAATGGGCTGTGAAAGCCATTAATATCAAAACATTCATGATCATTCCTTTGGCGAGCGAAGACAACATATTCGGGTTAATAACACTAACTTTTAACCGCGTCCTCCAGGATACATCAATCGAACGTTTTAAAAGGTTTACTAATGGAATTACCGCGGCACTGTTACAAGCCAACACTAAAAAAGAACTACTGCATCAAAAGCAATTCACAGATGACGTATTGAATAACATCCCTGCAGATATTGCAGTGCTGGATGGCAGTCAAAAATATCTCTTTGCCAATAAAAAGGGTACAGGCAGCGACGAGATGCGCAAATGGCTGATCGGGAAGACCGATTTCGATTATTGCCGGTACAAAGGCGTTGACAACACCTGGGCCAAAGAGCGAGGAAAGCACTTTAAAATAGCGCTTAGCGAGAAGAATGATGCCACGTGGATAGACTCCTTTTGGAAAAACGGTAAGGAGGAACATCTTCTGAGAAAATTTCATCCTGTGACAGAAAACGGCAAACTCAAGTATATGATCGGTTATGGAGTTGACATTACTGATCGTATCAAGGCCGAACGGGAAAGTAAAAAACTGGCATCCATAGTTTCCTATTCCAATGACGCCATAGTGACATTCTCCCTCAATGGGGAAATTCTTAGCTGGAATGCGGGTGCGGAACGACTGTTTGGCTACGAAGCAAAGGAGGTCGTTGGAAAAAATATCGGCATTATCGTCCCGGAAGACAAGCAAGAAGAGTGTCATTCATTAATGACATCAGTTAGCCAGGGCAGTTCAAAAGCAAGTTTTGATACTGAGAGGTTGCATAAAGATAACGGTGTATTGGATGTGAGTCTGGCTACCTTTCCGTTATTCGACGCGCTGGGAAGAGTTACAAGTGCTTCCGCAATTATGCGCGATATAACAGACAGAAAGGAAGCAGAAAGGGCCCTGGTAAGGAGTGAGTCCTCACTAAAAGAGGCGCAGCGAATAGCACACCTCGGAAGCTGGCAATGGGACGTGCAGACAGATAAGGTAACATGGTCTGATGAAGAATATAATTTGTACAGCGTCCCCAAAGATGGTTCTCCCTTATCATATAAAACATTTTTGAGCGCCCTTCATCCCGATGACAAGGAGTGGGTAGATAAGAAGGTTAGAAAGACCTTTGAAACAAAAAAACCTTTCAGTTTTGTGAACAGGACTATTGACAAAAACGAGCGGATCAAATACATAGAATCAAGGGGTAAAGTTGAATTTGACAATAAAGGGCAAGTAGCGCGATTGGTAGGGACTTCGCTCGATGTAACAAAACGTGTGGAGGCGGAAAAAATGAAGGAGGAGTTTACCCACCAGTTGGAAGAAAAAGTGAGGGAACGTACTTCAGAACTACAAATTTCCCAGAACGAGCTGAAATACCAGGTAGATACACTGAATCATGTGGCCCTTGTTTCCATTACAGATACGGATGGAAATATCACCTACGCCAACGATGTTTTTTGCAAAACTTCCGGATACACACAAGAAGAGCTGATCGGTCAGAATCACAGGATACTAAAATCGGGCAAACAGCCTCAGGGACTTTTCCGGGGAATGTGGAAATCCATAAGTAAAGGGAAAATATGGAGCGGTGAAATCATCAACAAGTCTAAAAATGGCGGACTTTACTGGGTACATACGACCATTGTTCCTTTTTTCAATCTACATGGAGAAATTGAAAAATATGTTGCGGTAAGGTTTAATATAACAGAGGAAAAGCATCTCCAGGAACAACTAAAGCAATCCCTGGAAAAAGAAAAGGAACTAGGACAACTGAAATCCAGGTTCGTGTCCACCGCCTCGCACCAGTTCCGGACGCCCATGGCCATTATTCAATCCAATTCGGAGCTGCTCAAAATGATCACGCAAAACAGCGACGAATCGCTGAAAGCAAAACTGGAAAAAGCAACCGGCAGAATTAATAAGGAAGTAAAACGGATGACCGATCTCATGGATGAGGTATTGATCCTCGGTAAGATCTCTTCCGGCAAAATGGAAATTAACAAAAAGCCAACTGACCTGCTGGCACTTTGCAATGACCTTTGCTATCAGTTTAACGCCATACAGCAGGACGGCCGCAGGATGAATGTTGGTACTTCCGGTACCCCAGGGAAAATCTCCATAGATGCAAAACTGATCGATCATGCGATCAGCAACCTTATTTCCAATGCTTTTAAATATTCCAGTGAGCATGATCCTGAACTTCACATTGCATATGAAAAGAATTCCATCAAAATCATCGTAAGCGATCAGGGCATGGGTATCCCTAAGTCTGAGATCCCCAATCTTTTCCAGCCATTTTATCGTGCGGAAAATGCAAAAAGTATGGAAGGAACCGGACTGGGGCTTGCCATTGTAAAAGAATATGTGGAACTCAATGACGGAGAAGTACTGGTAGAAAGCAGGCTGAAAAGAGGAACCACCTTTACGATTATCCTCCCAAACAGGGACAGGAATAGAAATGAACAAGTCAAAAAATTACTGCATTATTCAAAATAAAATAAATTATGTACGGATTAGTAAATCAGGCCATTCAGGGATTAGTGACGAAAGAGTTCGGTGAGGAAAGTTGGCTTGAAATAAAAGCAAAAGCCGGGGTGACTGATCCCATTTTCGTCAGCATGCAAAGCTACGACGACAGTGTGACTTATGGTTTGGTAGGGGCCGCAAGCGAAGTGCTCGATATGAATGCCTCCGATTTGCTGGAAGCTTTCGGTGAATACTGGGTCCTCTACACCGCCGAGGAAGGTTACGGAGAGATGCTGGATATGGCCGGGAACACCTTTCCCGAATTTCTGAGCAACCTGAATCACCTGCATAGAAGAGTAGGTGATATAATGCCAGGGCTTACCCCGCCATCATTTGAATGCGAGATAGTTTCGGAGCAGGAAATAAAGCTTTTTTACACCTCCAGGCGGGAAGGATTGGATCCAATGGTCACAGGATTGATCAAGGGGCTGGCAAAACGGTTCGGACTAAAAAAAGTGAAAGTGGTGTTGTCAGAATCAAAGAAAGTGAAAGATCTCTCCAAAAGTACATTTGCCGTTACCTGGGAAAGTAACTGATGAAGGCGGGTCTTAACAGGAAGAATATTGTTTTTACCCGGGAGCAGGTAGGGGAACTGTTTCCTTTTCACATACTATTTGATGAGGAGCTTACCATTCTCCAGGCAGGCAGGTTAATGGAAAAACTGATCTCATTCCCTATAAATGCTTCATTGCATGATCATTTCAAAATTGAGGGAATATCCGGACCATTAAGTTATGACATTCTGAATGCAAGCTGCAATCAGATGGTCTATCTGGAATCCCTGACCGATAAAACCTCTTTTAAAGGCAGCTTTTACCAGTGTGCCATCGAGGGACAGCTGATCTTCATCGGCAATATCAAGCCTGATGATCTGATGGAAAAACACAGTCACAGTATTTCCATCCGAGATTTTCCTGTGCACGACTCATTCAATGACTACCTGTTTAGTGAACGGGCCAACAAGAAAGCTTACGAAGAATTGCAGTTTCTCCTGGATAGCACCCGGGACAAAGTACAGGAGCAAAAGATTTTCAACGAAAAGCTGGAACAAAAGGTAAACGAGCGCACTGCGGAACTTTTAAAAAGTCAGGAACAATTAAAACTTTCACTTAAAAAAGAAATAGAGCTAAGCCAATTGAGGTCCAGCTTTGTCAGCACCGCATCCCATCAGTTTCGTACGCCACTTGCCATTATCCAATCCAATTCGGAACTTCTTGAAATGCTCACCCAAAAAAATAACGGATCATCGAAACTAAAAATCGATGATGCGACGCAAAGGATCAGGGATGAAATCAGACGAATGACCACATTGATGGATGATGTACTCATACTTGATAAGATCAATGAAGGTAACCTCGCCACTCAAAAAACATTCACTGATCTAATAATATTGTGCAAGGAATCATGTTCGCGCTGTGATTCCATACAGCGGGATGGCCGGAAGGTGAATTTTCAGTACAAGGGCACACCTTCGAAGGTAAATGTTGACGAAAAACTGATGAGCCATGCCCTGGATACACTGCTGTCCAATGCCTTCAGACATTCAAAGCACAAAGATCCGGAGCTCCATTTGAACTTTGAAAAAGAGTGCCTGAAAATCATGGTGAGGGACGGAGGAAAAGGCATTCCAAAAAGTGAAATCCACAAACTTTTTGAACCTTTTCACACGATGATGAATGCAGAGAATACCGAAGAAAGCGGATTGGAGCTGGCCATCGTGAAAGAATACGTGGAACTGAATAACGCAGAAATACAGGTGGAAAGCGAGCTTAATCACGGAACTACTTTTACGATCACCATTCCCTGCTTGCCCGCCGGGATAGTGCCTATAGCACAATGAGTAACATCAAGACATTTACATAGCCTTTAATAACTGAATCATATGACCATGAAGAAAATTTTAATTATCGAGGATGAAAAGCAGCTCAGGGAGACGCTTACTGAAATTCTGGAAATCAACAATTACCAGGTACTCTCTGCAGATAATGGTATAGAAGGTTGCCGTATCGCAATCAAAGAAATACCGGACCTGATCATCAGTGACATCAGCATGCCAAAAATGGATGGGTTTGAGGTTTTGCAAAAACTCAAAGAATCCATGAGTGAACAGGTCATCCCTCCTTTTATGTACCTGACGGCAAAGGTTGACCGGCCGGACATCAGGAAAGGGATGAAGCTGGGAGCGGAAGATTACATTACGAAACCTTTTGCCGCCAGTGAGATACTGGAGGCAATTGAATCAATACTTGAAAACCGGGATCAATTGCAGCATTCGATTTTGAGTACCGAACGGGAGCGTATGTCCAATGAATTGCATAATGAATTACAGCCATTGATGGTGGTGGCTAAAATGGGGTTGAACCATATTTCGAATCGAATAGGGCTGTCGGAGGAAGACAAAAACACTTTTGATAAATCACTGTCCTATGTGGGTGAGGCCATTGATAAAAGCAGACTGGTGGCCCGGGAACTGATCGTCGAAAAAGATCAGAAAAAAGACTTCGGTACATTTCTCCGGGAGCTAAGCTGTCAGATTGCCAGTTCAGGTAATATAAAGTTTTTGATCACAAATTCTTTCAATGGCCAACTTCATGAGAAGCTGGAATCAGACATCATCCAAATTGTACGGGAATTGGTCATCAATGCCCTGAAATATGCAGATGCCGGACAGATAGAGCTTAAGGTGAAAAATCTTGGGGAGGCCTTACAGATTGAGGTTAATGATGACGGGGGAGGTTTTGATGTGTCCGGGGCATCCCATGGCCTGGGGTTGAATTCAACGAGGAAACTGGTTCAAAAATTAAAAGGCACGTTTGATATTCAGTCGGAGATAAATGAAGGAACAAAGTGCAGTATCACCATTCCCCTTGAACCTGATTACCAGGTTCAGTGAGCCGTCAGGTTTTAAAGAACATTTTAAATCCTGAGCTTATAAACCGATTTCTTGCCATCATTTTTTGATTTAAACGAGAACTCGATGCAAAAACCACAAGAAAAAACTGTAATATAGATTGAAGAGAGATATCTTCTCAAATCGATTGTATTTCTCATAAATAAAAACAGGCATGACAATGTTAAAAGATTTCTCTGTCGAGCACCTCCTTACGTCGAAAAGACAGTTTTTTCTATTGATTTTTGGAGGTTGGACACATCTCTACCATGTCAAACTCACTTAAATTCAACTGAGGTTTTAATTGCTTTGTTGAGATGGATTAGTTTTGCAAAAATTTCGGCCATGGACCCGTAGCTTAACTGAATAGAGCACCAGATTACGGCTCTGGAGGTTGCAGGTTTGAGTCCTGCCGGGTTCACTAAAACCTGGACATTTGTTCAGGTTTTCTTTTTTTATTCCCTAATCAAACCTGCAACATCCGGTTGCAGGCCTGGGCGGCCCCGTTTGAAATCCTGCCGGGTTCACTAAACCTGG
>JANQEU010000056.1 GCA_028278225.1 Cyclobacteriaceae bacterium | reverse complement strand
TGAGCCAATTTAAGCTCGCGAAACGCTCTGATGACGACGGTTTAGCGGACAGTCGCTAAGTCGATCAACCCAATTCAGATCGATTTTTTCTTCCATAATCCGAGGTCGACCATACTCCCGGATGGCATTTCTGCCTACCCGATCAATTGATTTCACGCTTAAACTCATCGGTTCCTTTTCTGTCCTTTTTCACTTCCGCAACCAAAACGTTCTCGCTTTTGATGTCATCGGGTCATCGGGTTAGCCTTTTCATATTGCTGTGTATAATGCTATTCTAATGGTTGACGTGAGGTCGTTTAGCGGCATCTTTTAATTGACAATTCATTCACCTAGTGATATCATTATTCAATAATAGTGGACTTCATAATGGAAAATCAAAAGAAAACTGTCCGTCAAAATGTGTTTCGGGAGTCTGACTTTTTCAATCCCAGGGATAAGGGCCAAGTTAAATATGAAATGCTCAGAGCCCATTTCTATGAGGGCCGTTTTGTCACCAGGGTTTGCAGAGAGTTTGGGTATTCAAGGGAATCCTTTTATCAGGCCTTGGAATCTTTCCGCAAGGAGGGCCTTGCGGGACTTGCACTTAAACGCACAGGCAAAAAGAAGCCCGATAAAGTCACTCCGGAAATCATTGGTTACGTTATTTACCAAAGAGCGAAATTCGATCTCTCCGGTGCGGCTATTGCCAGGAAAATCCTCAACAGATTCGATCTCAAGCTTCATAAAAGAACCGTTGAAAGGATCTTGGGCCATTATGGCCTCCTCGAACAGTAAGGAACAACTGGTTTGAGAAACCTGGCGCCATTTGCCGTTGGCAATGTCGTCAAAAAGCTCAATCGTATTCGCATTAAAATCCATGACAAACATCATCGCCCATTTCCAAAGCCAGAGGAATTTTGGCTATCCAAATACACCTTCAAACCTCGGTATATCAAAATACATCCGGATGGACGGATTGCCGGCGGACTTTCCCGTTTTGTCACCTCTATCATCGATTTTTCTTTTGTAAGGGCTACTGTCGCTCACAAATACTCTTTCAGGGGCCGGGCATATGATCCTGTCAGCATCTTTCTGATTGAGCTGTTTCGATATCTCGAAAAGTATGCCACCATGAAGGACTTCATCAAAACGCTTCATGATAAAGAAAAGGGAAAACATTATCGTCTCTATGCCGGCATCAACAAAACGGATATGCCGTGTGAGGGAACGTTTACCCATTATAAGGATCGATTGGGCAAAAAACTCTATAACGAGATATTTCATGTCCTTGTGGAAATCGTTGAACTCCTGGGGATGATCTCATACAGAATTCTCACCACCGATGGGACGCTTTTCCATACCAACGCCAGATATAAAGGCTGTACATATTTCTGTGACGAGTGCAATTTTATTGAATTTGAGGGCGTGATTCAGAATGTTCGTCAAAGAGTTCATAATCGGCTCAAAAATCCTGAAAGAATCATTCCCGGAAAAGAGATTCGCGTTAAAGTCCCCTGCCCGTCTCCAAAATTTCCAAAGGATATCAATCGTCCCAAAATCGAGGTTTTG
>JANQEU010000031.1 GCA_028278225.1 Cyclobacteriaceae bacterium | reverse complement strand
TACAAATGATCATACTTTCATTTGGAAACAATATTTAAAAAGGAAATTAATATGTTTGATTAATGTTTAAACCGGGCAATCCTATTCAGGGATGTACATAAATCTTAAATCGCACATCGTTAATCCGCAATCGTTGTTCTCCATCTGGTTTGTGTTAATGAAAGGTGAATTATGACAGTCGGTTGAATATTTCGGTCGCAATACAATTGCGACCGAACTGAGGTTCTCATTTCATTAAGTTACTAGTACTAATCTAAGGTATATGTTAGATGCCGTTATTCATACTTAAACGCCATCCAAATCAACTTTGAGGCGGTTGAAAATTCCGGCTTAGTCAGGAATGGAAGATTCGGTATTTTATCGAGTTGGATTCTCGTGAGTTTTGATTTTAATTTCATCTCCTCATAGATCGAGAAAGAATTTGGGTGAGGGCTTGGAAGTATTACAGAAACCTGGCTTCTGTGGCCTTGTTCAATTATGTTAAATACAGCCAAATAGCTGATCAACTCTTTTGGTTCTTTGATCAGGTAAATACCCTCAGAGTCGAATTCAAAATCAAGTTTTGCTATTCCCAGATGGTCAAGAATATTCTCTGTCGGATTGAGAACCTGTTGGCGAATTGGTTCCATAGTGCGGTTGAGAACGAACCCAAATCCGAATTTCGCAAATGCTAAAAGATAGGCGATTCTCAACTTGGCTACTTCGAAACGTCTTGGATTACCGCCTGTGATGTTGAATTTAATTTTTCCTTGATTCCAATTTTTGACAAGGTTATCAAAATCCTTTTGAGCGTTTGGGTTGCTTTTATTGTAAAGGCGGATTCCTAGTACGTTGTTTGGGAGGTTCTCTATCTTTCCCGTCACAATACTGCCTTCGTTTATTTGTATTACAGCTTCTTTACTTCCTCCTAGTTTCCCCGTCAGTACATTGACCGCCCGTGTTTGATTGAGAAGGTGGGCATCAAGACCGGTTCCACTTTGGTTGTTGCACTTATTGCATGTTAGAATTACCGGCTTTCCTCCAAGTTTTTTTGGTGGGACATCTTCCAGCGTTAATTTATGTTCCAACGTTTGGTCAAGACCACTTTCATCGAATGCTGATAAGCACATTGGGCAAGCGTAAATTTTCTTGTTCACCCAACTATCAGGGAGATTCAAATATGTGCTATAATGAACCCAATTTTGTGAATAAATATCAAATAACCTCTTTCTCTTTTCAGCAGATTTCGTCATTGAGGTAAATGGAATTTAGCATCCTTATAAACGCAATTTAACTATGCAAAATGGTATAATACCATGTACCTGACCCAAGTTTGCAACTTGCGGCTCCTGGCACACACCCAATCCAAATCAGGGACCGACCTTTCTCAACCCGCTGTTCCGGTAACGCTCGGCAACAAATACCCCGAGGATTACCACAATGCCTCCTGTCAACTGAAGAATGGTCAATCTTTCACCTAAAAAAATGTATGCAAGTACAATAGTCGAAACCGGGCCCAGGCTTCCGAAAATGGAGAATTGATTGGCGCCTAATCCCCTGATCGCATATGAAATAAAATACGAGGGTAAAACCGTCGAGAAAACTGCCATGCCGACGGCATAAACATAAACCATTGAAGGTAGATCGAAAATAGGTCCGGGGCCTCCCTTCTGGATCAGGTAATGGCAGATCACAGCAAAACCTGAGATCAGCATGGCCATGGATGTGAACTGCCGCACACCAAATCTTGGGATCAGCCATCCGCTGCCGACAATGTAACTGCCATAGGTCAGCGCACTCAGAAATACCAGTAGTCCCCCCAGTATTACGTTTTGATCTTCCTGTATCCGGACTTCCGGGAGGAATACGATCACGATCCCGACATACGTTGTTACCAACCCCAGCGCTTGCGGTCTTTGGATTTTTTCACCAAAGACCAGGTAGGATATCAGTATTACAAGTGTTGGGTATATGAACAAAATAAGTCTTTCCAGGCTGGCCTTTATGTAAACCAGTCCCAGGAAATCGAACAGACTTGCTAAATAATATCCCACAAAACCAAAACATATGAGCCACAGGTATTCCTTCACCGTGATTTTGTGGGCTACCGGGTTTTTGGAGCTTAAAGCAATCGCAGTGAAAACCGGAATGGAGAACACCATTCTCAAAGCAAGTGCTGTGATGGCATCAGCGCCGTAGGCATAGATCAGCTTAACAAAAATCGCTTTTGTAGAAAACAGCAGTATTCCGGCGATACCCAAAAGGACGGGTAATGCCCTAATCCTCACTTACCTGTTTGGGAAGATTGACGTCGGAAAGTTTCTTTTCATCCTCCTTGAAAAAGGCTTTT
The DNA here is from genome assembly GCA_028278225.1 of Cyclobacteriaceae bacterium. Lineage (GTDB taxonomy): Bacteria > Bacteroidota > Bacteroidia > Cytophagales > Cyclobacteriaceae > JANQEU01. Next base: position 166,644 of record JANQEU010000031.1, on the reverse strand, counting down.
TGCCAAATGAGGATGATCGTAATGCCTGTGAAAATAGATGCGTCTGCAATGTTGAAAACGGGCCAGAGGGCCATATAATCACCTCCTATGAGGGGGATCCATTGCGGCAACCGGCCTTCCCAGATATCAATATAAAACATGTCCACTACCTGTCCGTAAAACCACGGTGTTGGGGCGTCAAAGGGAGCATTGTCCAGGAATACGCCATAGAAAATACTGTCGATAAGATTTCCGATCGCACCACCCAGGATCATGGCGATACAGATCAGAAGACCATGCGGTGCTTCCTTCCTGTACATATGATAGAGATAATACCCGATGGCAAACATGGCTGCCAGTCTGAAGATGGTAAGAATAACTTTTGCATTTTCAAAAGGCAGTTCCATCCCAAATGCCATTCCCGGGTTTGTGAGGTAGTGAAGCTTGAACCAATCACCAAATATTTTGATCTGTCCCCTGGTCCCCATGGTCATGTTAGAATGGACCACATATTTCACCACCTGATCTATGATGATGATCAATACACTAATTAAGAAATAAATTAATACAGGTCTTTTCTTCATATCACTTTACAACTTCAATGGCGACACTTAACCCGATCCCATCGATTTCGAGTTGCTCTCCATTAGTCACTCTATCTAAGTACTCAAGCGCCAGTGCCTGGGTTTCACGTTTTATATAAGGTTTATTTTCTTCAATAGCCGCCCGGATCAGTTCATCGACGGTATCATATGATACATTGATCTTATCCTGCACCTCAAGCCCCTTGTCTTTCCGGAGATTCTGGATCCTGTTGACGACATCACGCGCCAGGCCCTCTTTTCTCAATTCATCAGTCAGAGTGATGTCCAATGCCACCGTCATGCCCTCTTCACTTGCAACAAGCCATCCGGGAATATCCTCACTTGATATCTCCACATCCTCAAGTGAAAGATGAATAGTTTCCCCTTCCAGTTGCAAAGCATAGGTTCCGTTTTTTTCAAAAGTACTGATCTGTTCCTGATCCATCTTCATGATCAGGGGAGTGATCATTTTAAGCTTCGACCCATATTCAGCGCCCAGTTTTCTGAAATTTGGTTTGATTTTTTTCACCAAAACTCCCGAGGCATCATCAAGATATTCCAGTTTTTTGACATTTGTTTCAGATATGATCAATTCTTCCACCAGTTCCAGTCTTTCCTTTTCCTTATCGTCCAGAATTGGGATCAGAATTTTGGAAAGTGGTTGACGCACTTTGATCTTTTCCTTTTTCCTCAGGGAGTGTACCAGCGATGAAGCCAGTTGCGCCAGGTGCATCCGTGCCTCCAGTTCCGTATCAATTTTCGCAGGATCGGCCTCAGGAAAATGACACAGGTGAACTGAATCCACATTATCCTGTTTGGAAACGGAATTGAGATCCAGGAACAATTTTTCCGCGTAAAAGGGGGCGATTGGTGACATTAACTTGGATACTGTCTTCAGACAGGTATATAACGTCTGATAGGCCGCTTCCTTGTCCTTGCTGAAATCACCTACCCAAAATCTTTTGCGGTTTAACCGTACGTACCAGTTGCTAAGATCGTCAACGACGAAAGTCTGGATAGCCCGGGCCGCTTTCGTCGGCTCGTATTCTCCATAGCTTTTATCCACTTCTTTGATCAGTGTATTAAGCCTGCTCAAGATCCACCTGTCACTTTCTGTTCTTTCACCTAAGGGGATATCTTCGTTTTCAAACCTGAAGCCATCAAGATTTGCGTAAAGTGAGAAGAACGAGTAAGTATTGGACAACGTTCCAAACATTTTTCGCTGCACCTCCAGTACACCATCCGAATCGAATTTCAGGTTATCCCATGGATTCGCATTTGCGATCATATACCATCTCGTGGCATCCGGCCCGTATTTGTTGATGACCTCAAAAGGACTGACGGCATTGCCCAGCCTTTTAGACATCTTATTGCCTTTCTTGTCAAGGACCAGCCCGTTAGCTATCACATTTTTAAATGCGACCGAATCAAAAAGCAACGTAGCAATGGCATGAAGCGTGAAGAACCACCCCCTGGTCTGATCTACGCCTTCAGCTATGAAATCAGCGGGGAAGCTCTCATTAAAACGTTTCTCATTCTCAAACGGGAAGTGCCATTGCCCGTAAGGCATAGCTCCCGAATCAAACCAAACGTCAATCAGATCCGGCTCACGATACATGGGCTGGCCGTTATCGCTTTTCAGAATGATCTCATCCACAAAAGGTCTGTGCAGGTCGAAATCCTCGTCGATAGCTTTTTTCATTAAGCCGGCATCGACTGATTTATCGACTTCTTCACGCAACTCCTGAACACTCCCGATACACTTTTCTTCCTTTCTGTCTTTCGTAACCCAAATCGGTAAAGGAGTGCCCCAGAACCTTGATCTGCTCAGATTCCAGTCCACCAGGTTTTCCAGCCAATTGCCAAACCTTCCTGTTCCGGTTGAGGCAGGCTTCCAGTTGATTGTATTGTTCAGCTCCACAAGGCGATCTTTCAAGGCTGTGGTTTTGATAAACCAGGAGTTCAGGGGATAGTAAAGGACCGGTTTATCGGTTCTCCAGCAATGCGGATAGGTGTGTTCGTATTTCTCAACTTTGAAAGCCTTATTGTCTTCTTTCAGCTTGATGGCAATAAGTACATCCGTAGGTTTAAAATCCGGAGCACTCCTCACATCATCAGGATAATACTCCTCCTTCACAAACATTCCTGCGAAGTCCGTTACTTCTTCAACAAACATGCCGTGCTTATCAACTAAAGGCACCTGGTGTCCGGTGTTATCCGTGACCATGACAGCAGGAACGCCATTTTGCTGGCTTACGCGAAAGTCGTCAGCCCCGAAAACGGAGGCGGTATGTACTACCCCTGTTCCCTCTTCCGTTGAAACAAAATCTCCCGGTATTACCCTGAAGGCATTCTCCTCCAGGTCCGGATTTGTCACGTAAGGCATGAGCTGCTCATATCTCATCTCGACCATATCCCTGCCCTTGAATTCCTGAACCACGTCAAAAGGAATATGTTTATCCCCCTCCTGGTAATCACCAAGCTTCAGTTCCTTATCCTTTTCTGAAAAGAACCTTCCAAGCAATTCCTTTGCTATTATCACTGAGACGGGTTGATAGGTGTAAGGATTGAAGGTTTTTACTTTTATATAGGTGATTTTTTCGCCGATTGCCAGGGCGCAATTGGATGGTAACGTCCAGGGGGTAGTCGTCCAGGCCAGTATTCGTACATCTTCATCCGGCGCTTCAAACAGGAATTCCGACCTCTCTGTTAGCTTCACTTTAAATTGGGCTACTATCGAGGTGTCCTTTACGGGTTTGTATGTTCCCGGTTGATTGAGCTCGTGCGAACTCAGACCCGTACCTGCGGCAGGAGAATATGGCTGCACGGTGTAGCCTTTGTACAAAAGGCGTTTTTCATGAAGTCGCTTGAGGAGAGACCACACGGACTCCATGTAATCCCTTTTGAATGTGATATAAGGATCACTCAGGTCTACCCAGTACCCCATTTGACGGGTGAGATCATCCCACTCGTCCTTATACTTCATTACAGCCTCCTTGCACTTTTCATTATAGTCCGCAATGGAGATCTTTACACCTATATCGTCCTTTTTGATCCCGAGTTCCTTCTCCACCTGGAGTTCAACAGGCAGTCCATGGGTGTCCCACCCGCCCTTTCGTTTTACCTGAAACCCTTTAAGCGTTTTGTAACGGCAAAACAAGTCCTTTACCGCTCGCGCCATGACGTGATGAATACCAGGTGTGCCATTTGCGGAAGGCGGTCCCTCGTAGAAAGTGAAAGAAGGCGAGCCTTCCCTGTTCGAAACTGATTTATGGAAAATATCATGCTCATCCCAATAGGACAGTATCTCCTTCCCTATTGCCGGATAATTGACTTGCTTATATTCAGGATATTTTGCCATTTCTGATATGACTTTCGAAATTAACTGTTGACTACTTTTTTACTCGAACCTTCCTCTTCCGGTGATATTTCCTTTTCAGCAAACTCCGGGTACCTCTCGATCAATGGATGGATATTTGTATCTCTTCTTCCACTATCAAACTGAAGCAATAAAGCAGGTAATACTACCACGTTTGTAAGCATGGCAAAAAGAAGGGTAATCGATATCAGTTTTCCTAATGCCACCGTTCCACCGAACTCGGAGACTGCAAAAATTACAAATCCGCAGAACAATATGATGGAGGTATAGATCATGCTGACCCCCGTCTCTCTTAAACTCTTTGAAACCGCAATTGGAACATGAAAATTGTTCGCAAAAAGCTCTTGCCGGTATTTAGCCAATAAGTGGATACTGTAGTCCACCGAGATGCCAAACGCAATACCAAAAGTCAAGGCAGTGCTTGGTTTCAGGGGAATACCGAAATAACCCATAATGCCACCGGTGATCATAAGTGGAATGATGTTCGGGATCAGGGAAATGATGATCATTTTAATATTTCTGAAAAGCAATCCCATGATAATAGCTATGATCAAAAAAGCAATCATCATGGATGTGATCAGATTATTGACCAAAAATTTGTTGCCCTTGATAAAGAGAAGAGTGGTACCGGTTATATCGGCATTCATTTTAGTTCCGGAAAACAGGGTATCAATTTGAGGCTGGATTACACCGTTCACCAGTGAATCCATCCTGGTTGACCCAATGTCAGCCACTTTCAGGGAAATCCGGATTTTCTGGTTTAGCGAATCAATGAAATTCTTGGCTAACTGATTATTTTCACCATCAGCATCAAAATAGCGAATGATAAAACTTAGATCCCGCCGGTTAGGGATCGAGTAAAAAGCTGCATTTTGATTATAAAATGACTGTCTGGCCGCCTTAATGAAACTTACGACGGACACAGGTTGAGAAATATATTCGATAGAATCCAGAAACTTTTCAAACTGATCGATCTTTCTCAGGTTGTTCAGATTTTGAATGCCTTTTTTCACACCTGTATTGACAACAATTTCCAGGGGCATGATCCCACTGAAATTGGATTCGAAAAAAGCCAGATCCGTCTTTAGCTCACTCTTCTTCGGCAGGTCATCAACCATAAAAGAGATTGACTTGATCTGCGTTAACCCATAGATAGCTCCGGCTACGGTAAAAATTGTCAGCAGGAAGATGGCGATTCGGTGACGATGCACAATCTTGTCCAGGACATCGAGCATCCAGCCGATCAATTTAAACTTGAGATGACGAAGGTGCCTGGTCGATGGAGGATCGAGATAAGAATACAGGCACGGAATGAGTATGATGCTGACAACAAACGTGGCCATCACATTTATGCCTGCCACAATGCCGAATTCCGTCAGGATCTTGATTTCCGTAAATATCAATACCAGGAAGCCAACAGCAGTAGTAAAATTGGTAATAAGCGTAACGATCCCGATTTTCTTGATGATGCCCAGCAGAGCCCTTCTCTGATTACCGTGGCGGGCATAGTCGTGATGATACTTGTTGAGCATGTAGACACTGTTCGGAATACCTATCACGACGATGATCGATGGGATTAATCCGGTTAATATGGTGATCTCAAATCCCAGCAACTGGATGGTTCCCAGCACCCAAACCACCACCACTCCGATGATGACCAACGGGAATAAAACGGCCTTGACCGATCTGAAAAACAGGAATAGGATGATCCCTGTAATGATGATTGAATAGAGCAAAAACTTATTCAGCTCAGACCGGATGGTCACCATATTCGATGAGCGTACATACGGCAGACCTGCAAAATGAACATCGACTCCCGTAACCTCCTCAAATTGTTGCCCAGCGCGGACAACATCAAAAACAAGCTCATTTCGGTTTTCGGAGTTAAGGTAATTTCTGTCAATAGTTACCAAAATCAGGGTCGCGCCATTTGTTTCATTGATCAGTTGACCACTGTAGAATTTGAGCTTGAGTGCATGTTGCAAAAGACTGTCCAGCTCCTGTTGGGTTTCAGGGATCTCAGGGAAAAGCGGCAACAACTCAAATTTCCGTTCGGACCGGTTGGGTTGAAGCTGCTTCAGAACGGGTAACCCAAGTACGCTGCTGATTCCTTCGAGTCTTCCAAGTTCATCGGATAAATATCTGAACCTCCTGAAATTTTCCAATTCGTATATGGAACTATCCTTAATTCCCAGAGCCAGTATATTCCCATCCTCTCCAAACAGTTCCCGAAATGATTTGAGGTACTGCATTTCGGGATCCTTCTCAGGCACCACGTTGGCCAGATCATAAGACATTCTGATGAAGGATGCATGGTATCCCATGAACGCCGTAATGATGGCCACAAAAATGATCAGCGGAAGCCTGTATTTCAGGATGTTATGGGCGAGATATGTCCACATTTTAAAATAGTTCGCAAAGGTAATGATTTTATCGAGTCAGAAGACCCAAAAATTGTGCCCTATTTACTTCAGAATTAAGTTTTTGATCCAAGTTTGCTGATTGGGTGACTACAATGGAAAACCGGAGATCGTCCGGTACAATTTCAATGCCCTGGAATCGGTCAGGCTTGAGACAAAATCAGTGACGACCTGCAAGGATTGATAGATTGAAATTCCGTCCTTTTTCAATTGTTCCTGGTAGCCTGCCGGAAGAAGCCTGATAAGAGATTTGTGTTTTGGAGATGATAAATTACGCTCAAATCCATCGAAGTATACAGCCTGAGAAAAACCAAGCATTAACTTTTCAATAACTTCAAAACCGGCGGCCTCCCTTTCCAAAACCTGTTTGGATCGATAGATCTTGTCAATGGATAAATTAATTATCTCTTTTAAGATGTTTGCCGAAGGGATTGATCCTGTCAGAGGTTGATCAAATTCACCGTTCAGTATCCTGGTCTCGTTATCCAGGAACAGCTCCACACATTGGTGAATAAGCTTGTTGATAGCAAGTGCTCTCAATGTTCCCAGTTTTTCATTCAGATCTCCAAGCTTGTTAAGTTTTTCCTCAGAGTACTGATCTCCGATTATCTCGGCAAGAAATTCACGCGTGCTTTCAAATGGGACCAATCCCAGTCTCGTCCCGTCCTCAAGGTCAATGATATGATAGCAAATGTCATCTGCGGCTTCTACCAAAAAAGCCAGTGGGTGTCTGCACCATTTGTCATCTCCCAATGGAGTCAGTCCGGTATCTCCGGCCAGATCCGCAAAGACCTGGGACTCGCTTTGTGTGAAACCGTACTTTTTTTGACTCTTCCTGTCAGAGTCCGAAGGGCTTTCACAACTTTTGGGATATTTTGTAAACGCTGCCAACGTGGCATACGTTAGTCGCAGACCTCCGAACATCGGATTGTTCAGAATTCTGAACCCTTGGGCATTTCCCTCAAAATGAGAGAGATCCGACCATTCACCGGAAGTCATCATTGTCTTAAATCTTCTGCCAATTTCCGTGTTGGTGAAAAAGGCTGATATTCCCGATTCTCCGGAATGCCCAAAGGGAGGATTGCCAAGGTCATGGGCCAATGAGGCCGCGGCCGTTATCGCCCCGAACTGACTATAGGTAATTTCTTTCTGCTGCAGCCCTTTATGACGATCTACAACCACCATACCTACCTCCTTGCCGAGTGACCTTCCCACGCTGGAGACTTCCAGGCTGTGAGTGAGCCGGGTGTGAACAAAATCATCATCAGGCATTGGGAAAACCTGTGTTTTATCCTGAAGTTTTCGAAAAGGGTAAGAGAAAATGATACGATCGAAATCCTGCTCAAACCGGCTTCTCGTTTCAGAATGTGAAAGTTGGGATGATTCTCCGGTACGTTTGGCGGATAGTAACTGTGGCCAATTCATTCAAACCATGTTTGAAGGGTTCTGATTCAATATTCTGGAAAGTACGTAATACAATTTTGAGTTGTAATCCTGAAATGCTTGTGGCCTTTCAAAGAAGTTTTCAACAGCAACAGCGAAAAATTCAAAAGTATCCACTCCTCCGTACAATCTGAAAAACGGATGACCACCCTGATTGATTTTATTGATTTCATCAGCTGCCATCCGGTCCCATGTCCGCAATTCTTCCTTTGGCAGGAAATCAAATTCCTCATTTCTTATTGTATTTTCCAGGTGCAGGGCGTGGGCCATTTCATGTAGTCCCAGGTTGATCCCCTCGTTTGCGGCAAACCCTTCTACATATGCCTTCCATGATAGGACTATAGCCTGATGTCGCGGATTTACCTCGCCTTTATGAAATTTCCGGGTGATCACACTGTAATATTCGTCGGGGTATACAAGAATATATCGAAAGTGATTCAAATAAACATCAGGCAGATAAAAAGTCAATTGGATTGCCGAAGCGGAGATGCAAACTTTCATTTCGGCGGTGACTTTTGGCATTTTACGGGGAATGAATGTTTTTGCCCGGATAAACCTTGCCAACTTTGACTCAAACAGTTTTTTAGACGGAGCATCCAGATTTTTATAAAACGTGAAATAATTTTCCAGTATTCTCCGGTGCTCATTCCTGAGCTGAAAAGGGAAAGGGTTTATTCTTATTCCTCCGCCGACATAGGGATTACTCCGGTCAAAGCGGTTGAAAAGGATGAACAGGATCATCACGCCGAGAAGGCCATACAAAAAGGTACTTATCGCCATCTAGACAGATTTCAATAAATGTTTGAGATCGACTTTCTCCTGAAGTTTATTCGAAATTGACTGAATTTTGATCCTTTCCTGGTTCATGCTGTCACGCTCCCTGATCGTTACCGTTTCATCCTCCAGGGTTTGATGGTCTATTGTCACACAATAAGGCGTACCAATGGCATCCTGCCTTCTGTATCTTCTGCCTATGGCATCCTTCACATCGTACTGCAGATCGAAATCAAACTTAAGTTCGCCCACAATCTTTTCCGCGACCTCCGGTAGTCCGTCTTTGTTGACAAGGGGAAGCACTGAGACCTTATTCGGAGCCAGAACCGGAGGTATCTGAAGTACGGATCTTTCACTGCCATCTTCCAGTTTTTCTTCGGTATACGCAGCAGATAAAATAGCCAGGAACATCCTGTCGAGACCGATTGATGTTTCCACCACGTATGGCACATAGGACAGATTCTCCTGCTGGTCAAAGTACTGCAGCTTTTTCCCGGAATATTCTTCATGTGAGCTCAGATCAAAGTCCGTCCTGGAGTGAATTCCCTCCAGTTCCTTGAAGCCCATCGGGAAATTAAACTCAATATCACAGGCCGCATTGGCATAATGTGCCAGGTTCAGATGATCATGGAACCTGTACCTATCCTCACCGAGCCCGAGACCTTTGTGCCAATTCATCCTCTTTTCTTTCCAGTGCTCGTACCATTCCATCTCAGAGCCCGGCTGCACAAAAAACTGCATTTCCATTTGTTCGAATTCCCGCATCCTGAAGATGAACTGCCGGGCTATGATCTCATTTCGAAAGGCTTTTCCGATTTGGGCAATGCCGAAAGGAGGTTTCATCCGGCTCGTTTTCTGGACATTCAGGTAGTTTACAAAAATGCCCTGTGCCGTTTCCGGTCGCAGGTAAATGGTACTGGCGCCCTCGGTGACGGACCCCAATTCCGTGGAGAACATCAGATTAAATTGTCTCACATCGGTCCAGTTCCTGGACCCTGATACCGGATCCGCAATTTCCAGGTCTACGATAAGCTGACGCACCTCTTCCAGGTTGCCTGAATCCATTGCAGACCTCATCCGGTCCTCGATAGTCTTGATCTGCTCCCTGTATTTCAAAACCCTGGGATTTGTTGTCAGAAATTGATCTTCATCAAACGATTCACCAAATCGCTTTGCCGCTTTGACTGTTTCCTTATTAATTTTTCCCTGGATCTTGGCAATCTGGTCTTCTATCAGAACGTCAGCACGATAACGTTTCTTGGAATCTTTATTATCAATCAGCGGATCATTGAAGACGTCTACATGACCCGACGCTTTCCATGTGGTGGGATGCATGAAAATGGAAGCGTCAATACCTACGATGTTGTCATGCATCTGGACCATGGCACGCCACCAGTAGTCCTTTATATTATTTTTCAGTAAGACTCCGTTTGGACCGTAGTCATAAGCGGCACTCAGGCCATCATATATTTCACTTGACTGGTAAATAAAACCATATTCCTTGCAGTGAGATGCAATATTTTTCAGTGATACTTTTTCTTCTGCGGACATAGCCGCAAAGATTAGCAAAATAACGATTTCAGAACCAGAGCGGTTTTAGTTAATTTTCACAAATATCTGCGTGAAATATAGGACACTGTCTTTGTTGGGGAAGATACCTATTCCAAGATGAGTGTAATCTCCCTCGATATTCTCCCTGTGGGTGGAGCTTTCGAGCCATGCAGTCATCACCTGGGAGGCAGATGTTTGTCCCCATGCCACATTTTCTCCCATGCCTACTATACTGATTTCCTCTTTGAGGATATTGTACCGGGTATCAAAACCATCATGGCCAAAATCTACCTTGCCATCTGCCATGTTCTGACTATGTTTAAGTGCCTCCCGGTTACAGGCATCATTGAATTCAAGCGTGATCTTACCAATTCCCAGTCGGTGGTCATTTACCAAATCAAGGATCTCTTCTTCAAGTACAAATTCATTTGAATTTCCATCATTGTTCTCCTCAGGGACGATTTTGTCCTTATCACAGCCAGCGAGAATAAACAACATGAACAGGAATCTGAATCTCCGCATACTATATTTATTTACTTGCCAAACTTGAACTGAACTTCTTCCAGACTTTTAATAGAACCAACAATAGTGACGATATCCCTTATTCTAAGGCGCGTGTATCCGTGAGAAATTATACTTTGTCCGGTTCTTGTAATAGACAAAACGATGACGTCGGATGGCAGTCTCAGGTCTCTTAGTGCAATACCATGCAAGTCGGGATTGAGTAACTCAATATCCCTGGTGTCCTGGTTTTCTTCCATCCCGAGAAGAAGTGATGTCGCCTGGGGAGATCGAACGAAGTGATCAAGTAAACTTACAATTGCGGTCGAAGGATCTACGATCTTCGCATCATATTCCATGAACCGGGGTGAATTGTGATGATGATTTAATCTGACTATGATTTCTTTTGTTCCGTATTCCGTATAAACCAATTCACATAGCTGAAGGTTTTCATCATCCGATAACATCATCACAAATGCTTCGGCTTTGTAAGCATTGATCAGATCAAATTCCTCTTTTGATATTTCATGAAAGTACTTAATTGTCAGGTCCGAAGGTTCATCAATTGATCCTTTTCTCTTGAAGGTGACGATCTGCACTTTCCATCCATTTTCTGTCAATTGCCTTCCCAGTGCCAGCGACAATGACTCGAAACCAACAATTATAACTTCTTTTAGCCCTTCCGATCCATGTCCGGAAGCCCGGATCCGGTCCTCACCGATCTTAAAGATTGACCATTTGAACATCGGAGGGCCTATAAGCTGATTGATAATCACGAGCGCAATGATGGTTGTAGCAAATTCATGACCCCACTCCGGAAAGTTTGTCGATACCACCGTCATTAAGCCCAGAGCAACTCCCGCTTGTGTTATATAGGGCATCCATCCCAGGTTAAGGTGTAGAAGAGGATCCCTGGCCAAAACTCCCCCTATGTAAGACCCGATGATCATCGTGGAGATCCTTATCGCGAAAAGAATGCCGGCAACTCCAATGACATTTCCGATGACAGAAATATCAAACATGGCTCCTGTCATGGTGAAAAATGCCACATATATGATGTTTTGTACATCATGCAGTCGTTTGATGAACTCCGTTCTGTAATTCGAGTAGTTTGTGATATAAAAGCTCCCGAGGATGCAAATCAGAAGCGGCTCAAGATGCAGGGTGTGTCCGGCCACCTGAATGGATTGTTCATAAAGCAAATGAGAAAAATAATACGCACCGTATCCCAGCATCAGGATCAGGAAAACTTTTATCCACCCCTTTGTTTTCAACGATAATGGGATCTTCAGCAGGTTTCCAAGGACATAAAATCCCAGGAGGAAAGATAATATTAATTCACCGATCAGGAAAATGATACTAACAACATTGAATTCATCCCCGTTGAGTACAGACTGTGCTACCGACAGACATATTGAGAACAGCACAATTACCAGAAAGTCCTTTACAACTGTGACTCCCATCACGGTTTGAGTGAAGGGACCCTTTGCCTTCAGTTCTTTGATTACTGCAATAGCGGAGGCAGGAGATCTTGCTACAAAAATGGCAGCTGTTAGAGCAGCAATAACGATGGTTGCTTCTATCGTCTTATCTGCCAGAAATGGGATGTAATCCCTCAAAACCACCAGCAGGATGATTCCGGCGATGAATGTTACAAAAAGTTGGCCAAAGGTGTTCCACTTAATGCTGTTGAGCCGGCTTCTCAATTCCCGCAGGTATAACTCCGATCCGGCAGCAAAAGCGATAAAGGCCAGGGCCATTTCACTGATAAAAGGAAGTTTGGCAGATGTTGACTCCGGGATCAGGTTGATCACATACGGACCCGCCACTATTCCTGTAAATATCATTCCCGTGATCAATGGGAAGTGCCACCTTTGAAATGACTTGGCAATTTGATTGGCTGAGATAGAGATCAAAACAAATGCAGCCAGTGCCAGTAAGATGTCCTGATATTCAATGAAAATTTTACTCAAAATATGATCTTATGGTCATGCAGAAGTCAGTCTTATTTGCGACATTTTCTGAAGTTTTGATGTTAAGCATTGAAAGATACGCACTGCAATGAAAGTTGAAAATAGTTTCATATGAAAATGGGATGGATTAGTTTGGTTCTGGTTGGGTTTATGGGCTGCAGCACACTGGATCCGAAGAAGAATGGAACGCTACCGGTTGACCATGAGGATTTCACTGCGTTGCTGTCCAACTATGTAGATGGCGACGGGTTGGTTGATTATCAGGGATTTTCCCGGGAAAGGATTAATCTCAATAAATACCTTGACAGACTGAGTGATAACCCGCCAAACAATCAAAATTGGTCTACTGAAGATAAACTGGCATATTGGATCAATACCTATAATGCCTTTACAATCGCATTGGTTCTTGATCATTATCCGCTTAAAAGCATAAAGGACATTGGTTCCAAAATTCAAATACCGTTCATTAATACACCATGGGACTTAAAATTTGTCCGGATCGGAAACAAGATGTATTCATTAAACAATATTGAACACAATATACTTAGGAAAGTATTTGACGAACCAAGGATCCATTTTGCAATAAACTGTGCTTCCATGTCATGCCCGAAATTACTGGATGAAGCCTATACGGCTAAAAAATTGGAAACCCAATTGACCAATCAAACGAGGGAGTTTCTGGCGGATCCTTCCCGGAATGTGATCACGGAATCAAGTCTACAGCTTTCTAAGATTTTTAAGTGGTTTGGTGGTGACTTTGAGCGCGGTCAAACTAAATTGGAATTCGTGAACCGATGGACGGCAGTAGAAATAAACGAGGGAGCATCTGTCGAATACCTGGATTACGATTGGACGCTTAACGAACAGGCAAAATAATTTCAATCTAACTTTAAGGACTAATAACAAATCTTAAAATGGTCGAAACATTAACAGCTGAAATCTCTGATAACCTGAGGATGATTGAGCACATGGTTAGGGATTTTGGAGCAAAAGAAATGGAGTCGCATATTATGGAGTGGGATGAGACTCAGCATTTTCCACTTGAGCTCATGAAAAAGCTTGGTGAACTGGGGTTGATGGGTGTGCTTGTGCCGGAGCAATATGGCGGATCAGGATTTGGCTATCAGGAATATATTACTGCAATTATTGAAATCGCCAAGATAGATCCCTCAATCGGACTGTCCGTGGCTGCCCATAATTCACTATGTACAGGCCACATTCTACAACATGCGAATGAAGATCAAAAGCAAAAGTATCTTCCCAAGCTTGCATCCGGTGAGTGGTTAGGTGCATGGGGTCTGACAGAGCCAAATACGGGGTCTGATGCGGGAAACATGAAAACTACTGCAGTAAAAAATGGGGATGAATGGGTCATTAACGGAACAAAAAATTTCATTACTCATGGAATTTCATCGGATGTTTCCGTAATTGTCGCGAGGACGGGGGAACCTAATACACCGGGAAATGCAACAGCCTTTGTCATAGAAAGAGGCACGGAGGGTTTGATGGCCGGGAAAAAGGAAAACAAGCTTGGCATGAGGGCGTCCGAAACTGCGGAAATGATCTTTGACGATTGCCACGTCCCCGATTCAAACCGGATAGGTGAGGTAGGTGATGGATTTCGACAATCCCTGAAAGTTCTGGATGGAGGAAGGATAAGTATAGCCTCTCTCAGCTGCGGTATAGCCGAAGGAGCTTTGAACGCTGCTATGAAATATTCGAAGGAACGATATCAGTTCGGCAGGCCCATTTCAAATTTTCAGGGTATTCATTTCAGAATAGCTGAATTAGCCACCAAAATTGAGGCCGCCAAACTCCTTACATTTCGGGCCGGGGACAAAAAGAATAATGGAGAAACAGCAACCCGTGAAGCTGCAATGGCCAAGCTCTTTGCTTCGGAGGTGTGTGTTGAAACGGCCGATCATGCGGTTCAGGTACTGGGTGGATATGGTTATACCAAAGATTTTCCGGTGGAGAAATTTTACCGTGATGCCAAGCTTTGTACAATTGGTGAAGGAACATCCGAGATCCAGAAAATCGTAATCGGGAGATCAATTTTGAAGGAGTGATTTTTAGATTTAGTATGAATTAATTGTATATTTGCGCCCCATTAATTTAAAAAGTATGCTCGTTGTAAACGTTAAGGAGAACGAATCAATTGATAAGGCGCTTAAACGGTTTAAGAAGAAATTTGAGAAAACTGGGGTATTGAAAGAACTCAGATCCAGGACTTTCTTCACTAAACCTTCAGTGAAAAGGAGAGACGAGATCATCAAAGCGCAGTATCGTCAAAAAATGAGAGATCTGGAGAATAAATAATCATTATCCAGGTTCATAATCGCGTCAAAATTTAGTAAGTTAGTAATAGCCCAGCGCTGTGAACTAACTTTTTTTATGGTTGATAGTTTTCTGAAATTCCTGCAGCACGAAAAGCGATATAGCGACCATACTCTCACAGCATACCGAAAAGACCTTGATCAGCTTCGTGATTTCCTTTCGGTCACTTTTGAGATCCATAGTGATGACGATGTTATTCACCCTCATCTCAGGAGTTGGATTGTCCATCTGGTGGAAAATGGGATCAGTACCAGATCGGTCAATAGGAAGATTGCTACGTTGAAGTCTTATTTCAAGTTTTTGCAAGGTAGAGCGTTCATTGAGAAAAATCCGGCCAGAAGGCTAAAGCCGTTGAAGACCGACAGGCAATTACCATCCTTTGTTAAGGAAAGTGAAATGGTCAGGCTGATGGATCAGGTTCAATTTCCTGAAGATTTTTCCGGGGCAAGGGACAGGTTGGTGATAGAATTGTTTTATGCCAGTGGCATCAGATTGGCGGAGTTGATTAACCTCAGGGAAAGTGACATTAATTTCTTCGACGGATCAATGAAGGTGCTGGGAAAAAGAAACAAAGAAAGACTGATACCTATACCCCAGTCTACCGTTAATAATATTAGAGGGTACTTGAAGTTGAAAAGAGAATTGGAAGATATGAAGGGGAATCCGTACCTGCTCATAACAGATAGTGGCAGACAGCTTTATCCGATGACAGTCTATAGGCTGATCAAAAAATATCTTGGACAAGTCACAACTCTATCTAAAAAAAGCCCGCATGTATTAAGACATACTTTTGCCACTCACCTTTTGGATAAGGGAGCCGATTTAAATGCAGTAAAAGACTTGCTGGGGCACACCAGTCTGGCGGCCACACAGGTCTATACACATAACACTCTGGAGAAGCTTAAGTCAACTTTCGACCAGGCTCATCCAAGAGCATAAATGAATTTTTTTAACTATTAAAATTAAATTTTATGAAAACTCAAATGCATTCCATTCGATTCGATGCTGACAGCAAGTTGATTGATTTCATTCAGAAAAAATTGGATAAGTTGGATAGGTATTTTGACAGAATTGTTGATTGTGATGTGATAATGCGAATTGATAATGATAATGCTAGAGAAAATAAAATAATTGAGTTTAAACTTAATATTCCGAAAGACCAGCTTTTTGCCAAAGCGAGGGCGAGAACGTTCGAGTCGGCTACCGATGAAGCAGCTGCCAACCTAAAACGGCAGCTCAAAAAGTACAAGGAAAAACTTACAGCACATTAGGTCCGGATAGAGGGAATTACCTTAAGGCTGCTTAATCCCGGTTCATGCGGGAGGCAGCCTTTTTTATGGATCACTTACTGAAGAGATTTAAGAAGTCTCCAAGCCCGATCACTTCAATATTATCGTGTATTGGGTATCGCTCACCAGTTGGAATAAGAATGAAATTCTTTTTTGATCCTAAATCTTCAATCGCAATTTTTAAACCCCTGGATACTTTTGGTGAGCTGGTGTATTTTATCTCAATGGTTATTTCGGGTATCCCGCCTTTTACCAAAACAAGATCGGCTTCAGTGCCTTCCCGGGTCCTGTAAAAGTAATATTCATAGGTATCGCCAAGCTCATTCTTGATTTGCTGAATGACGTAGTTCTCCCATGAATTACCTATCAAAAGGTTTCCTTGCAGGGTGTTTAGGTCAGGAATGCCCAGGAGCGCATGAAGTAGACCAGTATCCTTGAAATAAACCTTTGGAGATTTGACCAGTCTTTTTTTCATATTCATGAAAAAAGGTTCTATCACATCGACCAGAAAAGCGCCTTCCATAAAATCCAGGTATTTCTTCACGGTTGGTGATGTTATCCCCAAAGATTTGGCGAAGGTCATCGCATTCCAAAGCTGTCCTGTATTATTAGCCAGCATTCTTAAAAAATTATGTAACAACCTACGTTCTACATTCAAACCTAAGGCAGGTAGATCACGCTCAAGATATGCCCTTATAAGTTGATTTCGCCAGAGCACACTGGTTTGATTGTTGTCTTCAAGAAAAGAATTCGGAAATCCTCCCTTCATCCACAATTCAGTAATATGTTCTTCACCAACTTCATTAAGATGAAATGGGGTCAGCTCCATGTATGCAATTCTGCCGGCCAGGGATTCCGAACTTTTACGCAATAAGACCGGGGAGGCGGAACCTAAGATGATGAATCGTCCCGGTCTCCTGTTTTCATCTACTATGGATCTCAGGAGTGGAAATAATTCCGGCATTTGCTGGATCTCATCGATGATTATTAGCTTTTCACTGTTTGTGCGAAAAAACAGACCGGGTTCGGTAAGTTTTGGGAGATCAACGTCTGATTCAAGATCCAGATAAATAGATTTCTCATCCAGTAGAGATTTGACAAGTGTGGTTTTGCCGATCTGACGAGGACCAACAATGCCCACAACAGGAAACTTTTCGAGCAGTTTCCTGACTTTTTTGCTAGCTCCTCTTGAGATCATCCCTGAAAATTTAAAATGAAATTTTAATATTTCAGGATAAATTTAAATTACTATCCCTGAAAATTCAAAATCTAATTTAAGAAATTCAGGGCAGTTACTCTTCAAAAGCCCAATCCACGCCTCCTTTCATATCTTTTACAATGATTCCCTCCTCCTTCAGTTTGGCACGCAGTTCATCCACTTTATCATAGTTTTTAGACTCTTTGGCAATTCTGTACTCGTGCAAAAGGAAGTGCAGCATATTTTCACCATTTATGGTGGACTCCTGCTTTAGTCCCAGCACCTCTTCCGTAAACCTGATGATCGTTTCTTTGAGTCGAATGAAAGTGTCTTTTCCTACATCTTCAATATTCAGTTGACCCGTATGTATCGCATTTACCTTTTTCAGTAAATTAAATATGTGACCGATGGTCAGGGCAGTGTTAAAGTCATCATTCATTGCATGGTAGCAGTTATCACACATCTTTTCTATTTGCGATGCCAGTTTTTCGTCGGGTTGCCCTTCTCCTTCCGGGAATGTGATTTCCTTCAATACACGGATACCATTAATGAGTTTTGTATATCCCTTCAAAGCCGCATTTAAAGCTTCATTTGAAAAATCCAGGGTACTTGCATAATGAGACTGGAGCATAAAAAATCTGATGGTCATCGGGCTGTAGCCCCTATCCAGTACCTCGTGATCTCCCGTGATCAATTCCCATGGCAGGAAAGAGTTTCCAAGGGATTTGCTCATCTTCTGGCCATTTACGGTGAGCATATTGGTGTGGATCCAGTATTTGACAGGATCCAGTTCGCTTGCTCCAACGCTTTGTGCTATTTCACATTCATGATGCGGAAATTTTAAATCCATTCCTCCCCCATGAATATCAAACTGCTCTCCCAGGTACTTTGTACTCATTACCGAGCATTCCAAATGCCATCCCGGAAAACCATCACTCCACTTTGTTGTCCATCTCATTATATGTCCGGGTGACGCCTTTTTCCAAAGGGCAAAATCCAATGGATTCCGTTTATCCTCCTGGCCTTCCAGATCACGGGTTTGATTGAGGAGATCTTCAATTTTTCTTCCACTTAACTTTCCGTAATCGTGCGACTCGTTGTATTTGCTTACATCAAAATAGACCGAACCATTGGATTCATAGGCGTATCCCTTTTTCAGGAGTTCCTCGGTCAGCGCTATCTGTTCCAGTAAATGACCCGTTGCCAAAGGCTCAATATCAGGTTTCAGGGTATTGAATGTTTCCATTACCTCATGAAAATCATTGGAATACTTCTGAACAATTTCCATAGGTTCCAGATTTTCCAGTTTAGCCTTTTTGGAAATCCGGTCTTCGCCGCTATCCAGTAAGTGGCCCACATCAGTGATATTGCGTACATATCGCACTTTATAACCAGCAAACCTTAAATACCTGTTGATTACATCAAAGCTGATAAAGGTTCTGACATTCCCAAGATGTACATCACTATAGACTGTTGGTCCACAGACATACATGCCTACATGAGGGGGATTAATTGGGGTAAATTCTTCCTTGGTACGTGTGAGAGAGTTTGTAATACGGAGCTTACCGATCATCTGTTTAATGTCTATCCAATACCGAACGCAAAACTGTCGAATGCTGTTTTAAAAACTTCCAAATTTGAATTGAAAATTATTTAGCTTAATTTTGAGCCAGAAAACATATCCGACCTAGAAAGAGGGGACAACAGTCCCCTCTTTCATTTAAAGGATATTTAAGTTATGGTCGAGAAACAGATAGAAGAATTTTTGAGCCGTTTGCTGGAGGAGGAGTTTTCGGATCTTTTTCTGGTCGATTTGGCGATAAAAGGTAATCGGGGGAATCAGAAGGTATCCGTACTTATTGATGGAGAGCCATTTGTTGACATCGATCAGTGTGCCAGTGTGAGCCGAAAGCTGGGGGTTTTTTTGGATGATGGAGATTTAATTAAAGGTAAATATCATTTGGAAGTGTCGTCGCCCGGTATTGATACTCCATTAAAGTTCCAGCGGCAGTATAAGAAAAACATTGGGAGAAGAGTGAGAGTAGAGCTGGTGGATGGAAATGTGTTGGAAGGGAAACTGGAAAGCAGCGACAACAAAAAGATCAGGATAATGGAAGAAGGCAAGAAGGAAAAATTTGAATATAGTTTTAAAAAGATAAAGAGAACAAACGTATTAGTATCATTTAGCTGAAATGGATGCAGGAATATTAATTGACTCATTTGCCGATTTTGCTCGAAACAAGAATATAGATCGGCCAACCATGATCAGAATACTGGAAGATGTATTCAGAACAATGATCCGCAAAAAATATGAGGTGGATGATAATTTTGATATCATCATTAATGCTGACAAAGGGGACCTGGAAATCTGGAGGTTCAGGGAAATTGTAGATGACAATTCCGAAGACATATGGGATCATGACAAGATTTGCTTGACAGATGCAAGAAAAATCGAGCCGGATTTTGAAATAGGGGAGGAAGTGGCTGAAGAGATCAGGCTTGAGCATTTTGGCCGGAGGGCCGTAATGACTGCACGGCAAACACTCATTCAGAAAATCAAAGATCTTGAAAAAGACATTCTTTTCCAGAAATACAAAGACCTCGTAGGAGAGATCATTACCGGAGAAGTATATCAGATCCTCAGTAGAGAAGTTCTGCTCATCGATGGCGAAGGCAATGAACTCCAGCTCCCGAAATCAGAACAGATACCTAAAGACAGATATCGGAAAGGTGATGCTGCCAGGGCAATTGTTCACCGGGTGGAAATGTACAATGGGAATCCCAGGATCGTACTTTCAAGGACCTCTCCGACTTTTTTGGAAAGACTTTTCGAGAGCGAAGTTCCTGAGGTGTATGACGGACTCATTACCATCAAGAATGTTGTCAGGGAACCAGGCGAACGTGCCAAAGTAGCTGTGGAATCATATGACGACAGAATTGATCCGGTAGGAGCCTGTGTCGGGATGAAGGGTTCACGGATACACTCCATTGTTCGCGAACTTCAAAATGAGAATATTGACGTCATAAATTTTACGGACAACCTTGAATTGTACATTGCGCGGGCTTTAAGTCCTGCCAAGATCCAGAGCATGAAAATTGATGAAGAGAATAAGAGGGTTTCCGTATACTTAAAACCGGATCAGGTATCTTTGGCGATTGGAAAAGGGGGCCAGAATATCAAATTAGCCAGTAAGCTCGTTGGATTTGAGATAGATGTGTTCCGTGAACTGGATGGACTGGAAGAGGAAGACGTAGATCTTGACGAGTTTTCAGACGAAATTGAAGGTTGGGTAATTGATGCTCTCAAAGGCATTGGATTGGACACTGCCAAAAGCGTCCTTAAGTTAGGGCGGGAAGACTTGATTAGAAGGACGGATCTCGAGGAAGAGACAATAGACGACGTTTTATCTGTTCTTAATCAGGAATTTGAATAAAAAAAGCGATATACTAAGTATAACGAATGTATAGACTAAGTCAGGTTGCCAGAAAACTAAATGTTGGGAGAACGACCATAATTGATTTCCTGAGTGAAAAAGGTTATGAAGTGGATCGCAATCCCAATTCAAAAATATCTGAGGAGCAGTTTGCGGTGTTGTCGAAAGAATTTGCCGATTCCGCGATGGATAAAGAGGAGGCCTCCGGCCTTACGATTGGTGCTACTCATGGAGATAATTTAGTGATCAAGGCAACTTCTTCGGAAGAGGCTGAAAATAGTGTCGAGGAAGAGGAAATCCTCATAAAAGATAATGTAGCTCCGATTGAGGTGAAGGAAGAAGCTCCACCTCCCGAGACCTCTGAAGATTTGTTATCGAGCCCAAAGCTAGAGGGTCCGAAGGTTGTTGGTAAGATTGATCTGGACGCGAAAAAAGCTCCGAAGCAACCTGCAAAGGAAGAGGACAAAAAGGTCGATGAGACAGTAGAAGAGCCGGAGGAGGCAGCTGCCGAAAAACCGGAAGAAACACCACCAGCCCAAGAAGAGGAAAAGGAGGAGGCGGATGCCGAGAGCAGAATTGAGGCAAAAGCGGAATCTCTTAAAGGCCTGACCGTATTAGGTAAAATTGAATTACCAAAGGAAAAAGAAAAACCCGTTGCATCATCTGATGAGAGTAAAGAACGTAAAAAAAGACCTAGAAAGCGCATAGCGACAGATGCAGGTCAACGCAAGTCCGGGGGAGAGGCTACAAAACACAGAGGACGTGACGGACGGAAAACGGAGGAATTATCCGATAAAGAAATCCAGGATAAGATCAAAGCAACACTGGCTAAACTGAGTGGTGGTGCAAAGACAGGCTCGCAAAGCAGATCCAAATATCGAAAGGATAAGCGATCAGCAAAAGCTGAAGCGGAGGAAGAAAAGATATTGCAGGCACAGGAAGAATCCAAGAAATTAAAAGTTACTGAATTCATTGCCGCAAATGACCTGGCCACGTTGATGGATGTATCCGTCAATGATGTGATTTCTACCTGCCTGAGTTTAGGCATGTTCGTTTCTATAAACCAGAGACTGGATGCGGAAACAATCACTGTCATAGCTGATGAATTTGGCTATGACGTTGACTTCACCACTACTGATGAAGAGGTTGATGTCATTGAAGAAACTGATGCCGAAGAAGATTTGGAAAACCGGGCTCCTATTGTCACCATTATGGGTCATGTGGATCACGGTAAAACATCGTTGCTCGATTACATAAGGGACTCAAAGATTACGGAAGGTGAAGCAGGGGGAATTACCCAGCACATTGGAGCCTATGATGTAACTACGGAAACCGGAAAACGGATTGCATTTTTAGATACACCGGGCCACGAAGCATTTACAGCCATGCGGGCCCGGGGAGCAAAAATTACGGACGTAGTGATTGTAGTTGTCGCTGCTGATGATGCAGTAATGCCGCAGACGAAGGAAGCGATTAATCATGCTCAGGTAGCGGGTGTACCAATCGTCATTGCCATCAATAAAATTGACAAGCCCAACTCGAATCCTGATAAGATCAAAGAGGATCTTTCCAACATCAATATTCTGGTGGAAGATTGGGGAGGTAAATACCAATGCCAGCACATTTCAGCCAAAACCGGAGAAGGAATAGAAGAGTTACTGGAAAAAGTTCTGTTGGAAGCTGAATTACTGGAGCTTAAAGCCAATGCAAACAAACCCGCAGTCGGATCAGTAATTGAAGCCACACTTGATAAGGGCCGCGGATACGTGACGACCCTGATGGTTCAGGCGGGAAAAATGAAAGTAGGGAATGTGCTTTTGGCAGGTCCTTATTTTGGTAAGATCAAAGCTATGTTTGATCACCGTGGGAAGAAACTAAAAGAGGCTGGTCCCTCCACTCCGGTCCAAATGCTGGGATTGGACGGAGCACCACAAGCCGGCGATAAATTCAATATCATGGAGTCCGAGCGCGATGCACGTGAAATCGCGAATAAGCGTGAACAGATACTAAGAGAACAAACCGTTCGAACCAGGAAACACATCACACTCGATGAAATCGGGCGTAGATTGGCAATAGGAAGCTTCAAAGAATTGAATGTAATCGTCAAGGGAGATGTAGATGGGTCTGTCGAAGCTTTGTCGGATTCACTTCTAAAATTGTCAACTGATGAAGTTCAGGTCAATATTATCCACAAAGGGGTCGGTCAAATCTCAGAGTCTGATGTTTTGCTGGCTTCCGCTTCGGACGCTGTGGTAGTGGGATTTCAGGTTAGACCATCAGGGGGAGCGAAGAAGATTGCAGAAACTGAAGAAATTGAAATCAGATTATATTCCATTATCTACGATGCCATAAATGATGTGAAAGATGCAATGGAAGGGATGTTGGCGCCGACAGTTGAGGAAGTGATTACGGGCAATATCGAGGTAAGGGAGGTATTTAAGATTTCAAAGGTTGGAACTGTGGCCGGATGTTATGTGACAGACGGTTATGTCAAGAGATCCAATAATGTCAGGTTGATCAGAGATGGAATTGTGACCTATGAGGGTGAAATAAACCAACTGAAGCGATTCAAGGACGATGTTCAGGAGGTCAAAAATGGGTATGAATGTGGTATCAGTATCAAAAACTTCAATGACATCAAAGTTGGAGATGTCATAGAAGGATTTGAAAAGCGCGAAATTAAGCGTACACTCTGATTCGAGGCCCGCTGGAAATTTATACAAATCCGGCCGAAACCTGCTTTTTTCATATTTATTAGGTAATAATTCCAAAATTCGTGTAATCATTCTCCCTCTTTCGTGGATAATCCCTTTTCGGGTAGTAATTTCGCCTTCTTAAATGGTCGTCGGATGAGTGAGGCATTTTCAACGGCATTTTCACTTCTGGTCATTGGGATGATTACTGTCTTTGTGGTATTGACACTGGTAGTCTTGACCGGAAACCTGCTTATCCGATTTGTCAACAGGTTCCTTCCTGCAACTGGGGGACCTCCCCATACTGAGGCAGGATCAGGACCTGCAATTGCTGCTATCACAGCCACTGTTGATACCGTTACGAAAGGCAAAGGAACAATTACTAAAATAGAAAGAGAAAACGAATAAAGATATGGCAAAGGAAATTGGCTTAAGTCTGATCTATAGAGACATGTGGCAATCTTCTGGGAAGTATATGCCAAGGGTTGACCAATTGGTCAGAGTCGCGGAACCTATCGTTGAGATGGGTTGCTTTCAACGGGTTGAGACAAATGGCGGGGGATTTGAGCAGATCAACCTGCTATTAGGAGAAAATCCCAATAAGTCAGTCAGAGAATGGACGCAGGCCTTCAATGATGCGGGGATCCAGACCCATATGCTGGAGCGAGGATTGAATGGTTTAAGGATGTATCCTGTGCCAAGGGATGTTCGAAGGTTGATGTTTAGGCTCAAGAAAATCCAGGGGACAGACATTTCAAGGTCCTTTGACGGGTTGAACGACACCCGCAATCTCAAGTTGTCAATTGACTATGCGAAAGAGGGCGGAATGATTTCTCAAACGGCCCTTTGTATAACGCATTCGAAGCTCCATACCGTTGATTATTTCATAAATATGGCTGGGGAGTTAATAGATATGGGTGCTGATGAAATAGCTATCAAGGACATGGCGGGGATCGGTAGACCAGCATCAATCGGCCGACTGGTTGAGGGGATCAAGGCCATTAAGAAAGACATAATAGTACAGTATCATGGACATTCGGGGCCGGGTTTTTCTGTGGCCTCCTCTTTGGAAGCGGCCAGAAAAGGGGCAGACATTATCGATGTGGCTATGGAACCACTTTCTTTCGGTACGGTTCACGCTGATCTTTTGACTGTCCATGAAATGTTGAAAGATGCCGGATTTTCCCTTCCGGACATCAATATGAAAGCCTACATGCAGGCCCGGTCACTTACACAGGAGTTTATTGATGACTTTCTCGGATATTACATCAATCCGAAAAACAGGTTAATGAATTCATTGCTCATTGGTCCGGGACTCCCTGGTGGTATGATGGGAAGCTTGATGGCTGACCTGGAGAAAAATCTGATCAGCCTGAATAAATGGATGAATAAAAACGGCAAACCGGAAGTTTCACAGGACGACCTGCTAATTGCCCTTTTCAATGAGGTAGAGGTAATTTGGCCAATGATGGGTTATCCGCCGCTGGTTACCCCATTTAGTCAATATGTTAAGAATGCGGCACTCGTGAATGTCATGCAAATGATGAAGGGAAAGCAGCGATGGTCACTGCTGGATGATAATACCTGGGATATGATCCTGGGAAAATCAGGGCGTGTGCCTGGAGAAGTAGGGGATGATTTGACAAAACTTGCGAAGGAACAGGGAAGAGAATTTTTTGATGGGGATCCGCAAGACCTGCAACCGGATGCCCTGGATGAATTTAGAACCAAGATGTCAGAGCAGGGTTGGGAAACCGGGCCGGATGATGAGGAGTTATTCGAATACGCTATGCATCCTCAGCAATATGAGGACTACAAGTCTGGTAAGACTAAGGCTGCATTTGATAAAGACCTGGAGGAAAGAAGATCTAAAAAAGATGTACAACCTGCAAAGGTCGCGCCTGCAGGATCAGCTGATTATCAGCCAAGAACCCTGAACATAGACGTGAACGGTGAAAAATTCAGGGTTTCGGTCTCATACGATGACGATGTGGCCGGTTCCCCAGCTCAACCGGAGACAAAGGAAGTTCCAACTCCGTCGTTAAGTACTAACGGTTCCACAAAAGAGCTGATTGCGCCGCTGGAAGGAAAGATCTACATGACAAAAGATTCTTCGGAAAGTCCATTGAAAGTAGGTGATAAGGTCAAAGTTGGGGATGTGGTATGTTACATCGAGGCAATGAAGGTGACGAACGCGGTAAAAGCGGATCAGGAGGGCACGGTGGTTGAGATACTTGTCAACGATGGTGATGACGTACTGGATGACGATGTTTTATTTAAACTGAATTAGTCATAAGGCATTTTATAAATATCTAATTCAGTTTTGGAACTACTCGAAAAGTTGTATCGGATGACGGCGCTGCAAAATATTGCAGAGCAGCCTCAAATTTTCCTTATGCTTTTGATTGCATTTTTTCTCCTTTACCTGGGGATAAAAAAGCAATATGAGCCCCTTCTCCTGGTTCCGATTGCATTTGGTATGCTTCTGGCCAATTTCCCGGGAGGATCGATGGGTGTTGACAAAGTGGATGAATCCCTTACACTCTACCAGATTGCCAATCAGCATGGCATAATGAACTTTATCTACTATTCCCTGATAAAGACTGGATTCCTTCCTCCCATAATATTTCTGGGAGTCGGAGCACTGACGGATTTTGGTCCGATGCTGAGGAATTTGAGGCTTGCTTTTTTTGGAGCAGCAGCCCAGATCGGAATTTTTACAGTGTTGATTTCCGCTGTGGCTTTTGGGTTCACGCTCAAGGAATCTGCTTCACTTGGGATAATAGGAGGAGCTGATGGACCAACCGCTATTTATACTACAATTATACTAGCGCCTCATCTTCTCGGGCCAATTGCTATTGCCGCGTACTCGTATATGGCACTCGTACCCGTGATTATTCCTTTTGTTGTAAGGTTAACCACTACAAAGGAGGAACTCAGGATCAACATGAAGGAACAGGATAAGCGCTTTCCCAATAAAAGGCCAATTAAAAATATTCAGGCATTGAAGATCCTCTTCCCTATAGCAATAGGAACGGTAGTTGCCTTAATTGTGCCTTCTTCGGTACCACTTTTAGGCATGTTGATGTTCGGAAACCTCGTGAAGGAAATTGGTGCAATTACAGGACGGCTTCATAAAGCGGCCTCAGACACCATCCTGAACGCCGCAACCGTTTTTCTGGGGTTGGCTGTAGGTGCCACTATGACTGCAAAAGCTTTTTTGAATATCGAAACTTTACTGATTATCGTCGGTGGATTTGTCGCATTCGCCATTTCAATTGCAGGAGGAGTTTTTGCTGTAAAAATTTACAATTTGATAGCCAGCAAGAAGATCAACCCACTGATAGGCGCAACTGGATTAAGCGCCGTTCCAATGGCATCCAGGGTGGCAAATGACATAGCCCTGAAACATGATCCAAGTAACCATCTACTTCAATACGCGATGGCATCCAACATATCGGGGGTCATCGGATCTGCAGTGGCTGCAGGTGTATTGATCTCATTTTTGGGTTAACTTCATGTTATGAACCAAAAGACTGCGGTCGTTACTGGAGCAAACCGTGGAATTGGATTTGAAATCGCCAGGCAACTGGGGGCTCTCAAATGGGAAGTTTTACTTACCGCTCGAAATGCGATAAAAGGATCCAATGCTGCAAGTGAACTCCGCAAGCTTGGCTACGATGTGGATTTTTTAGAATTGGATGTGGCGAATGAAGTCAGTATATCTGATTTTATAAGGAAACTGGGTGATACAGCTCCTGAAGTGGATGTTTTGATCAACAATGCGGGCGTGTATTTGGATGGCAATCAACAAGCTCATCGGGTCGACTTCGATATCGTACATGACACGATGCAGGTCAACTTCTACGGCCCTTGGCAGTTGATAATCGGTATCCTGCCATTTCTTAGGAAAAGTAGTGATCCGCGGATAATCAATATATCCAGCGGGATGGGTGCACTAAATGAGATGGGAGGAGGCTACCCGGCGTACAGGGTTTCGAAAACTGCATTAAATTCCTTAACCAAGATGCTGGCAAGCGAACTTTCTTCGATTAAAATTAGTACCATGTGCCCTGGCTGGGTACGTACGGACATGGGAGGAAGTGGGGCCACCAGATCTGTTGAGAAGGGTGCTGAAACAGCCATCTGGCTGGCGACGGGTCATGACATTTCAAGTGGTAAATTTTATAGGGATAAGAAAGTAATAAAATGGTAATCAAACCTTGGTAAGATGAAGCATAAATTGTTTGGAAAATCGGGATTACGTGTCTCAGAAATTTGTCTGGGTACCATGACCTTCGGTACGGAATGGGGCTGGGGTGCTGATAAGTCGGTGAGCAAACAAATATTCGATTGCTACGCTGATGCAGGAGGTAATTTCATTGATACCGCCAACAGGTATACTGAGGGGACAAGCGAAAAATTTGTAGGGGAATTTGTCAGGTCGGAAAGAGATCATTTTGTTCTTGCAACGAAGTATGGATTATACGATAAATTGGGGGACCTCAATTTCAGTGGAAATCATCGCAAAAACATGATGCGTTCTGTGGAAGCAAGTTTGGGTAGACTTAATACTGATTTTATTGACTTGCTATGGTTACACGCCTGGGACGGAACGACACAGGTAGATGAGATAATGCGCGGATTTGAAGACCTGATTTCACAGGGAAAAGTTCACTATATAGGCATATCGGATACGCCTGCATGGATAGTGGCACAGGCGAATACTATGGCTGAATTTAAAGGCTGGTCTAAATTTGTGGGCCTTCAAATAG
Source organism: Cyclobacteriaceae bacterium (assembly GCA_028278225.1). Lineage (GTDB taxonomy): Bacteria > Bacteroidota > Bacteroidia > Cytophagales > Cyclobacteriaceae > JANQEU01. The sequence continues at coordinate 138,314 of JANQEU010000031.1, read as the reverse complement.
AATATAGCCTGATCCAAAGGACCGCAGAACGTGATTTAATACCGATGGCCAGGTCATTTGACATGACTGTCACGCCATGGGCGCCTTTAGGTGGTGGAGTTTTAACTGGGAAATATTTGCAGGGGGATTCGGCCGGAAGAATCAAGGAGGATAGCGAACGCCGTGATAATCGAAGCTTAAAGATAGCCAAAGCAGTGGTGGGTGTGGCTCAAAACCTGGGAGTTACCCCTGCGCAAGTCGCAATAAGATGGACCATGGATCAGGATTTCAAGTCCGTGCCGATCGTCGGAGCAAGAAAACCGGATCAAATCAGGGACTGCATCGATGCCGGCAATATTACTATCCCAGGAAAGCAAATGGCGAAATTGAACAAGGTAAGTGAAATTGAATTGGGCTTTCCTCATGACTTTTTGGGCCAGGAGGGAGTAGAAAATGTAATGTTTGGAGGAGAAAAGGGAAATCTGGACTTCGAATGAAATGACAGTTAGAAGGGCCTAAATCAGAGTGAAGTTGAGCCCCGGTTATCTCGTTACTTCCGGATAAACTTGTAATTGGAAATATCCCAGTCAATTACCAATCCTTTTGCCACGTTTATGGCGACCTTTTGACCATACAAGTGGTGAACCAGGTAAAGCGCAACATCATATGATTTGGCGCCACCCACTGAAGTCAGCAAATTTTGATCGTGTACGAAGCTGATGCCCTCATGTACCACCAGTTCCGGGAACATATTTCGATACCTTTCCACATCCGATGGGAAGGTGGTAGATTCCTTGCCATTTACAAGACCGGACTTTGCCAGGACAAAGGCTCCGTCACAAAGAGAAAGGCAGTAATCGGCACTCTTCCCAACTTTTCTCACAAATTCAATAAGTTCGATATTTTCAAGGTCTGAATCCATGCTGTGCTCAGCACTGGGGACAACCAGGATATCGATTTCCGGAACATCCAAAAAATCGAAGTCAGGAAGAATTTTCAACCCTTCAAAGGTAGTTATGGTATCCTTCCGTGGCGCCACTGTTAAAACCTTGATTCCACCATCTGTATGGAAAATGGTGTGTTGGAAAATGTCATACGGTGCCATAAGCTCAGAATTATATACACCATCAACAATCAGAAACCCAGCGGTAAACGATTGACCAGGGGCAACAGGTATGATCTCTGTTTCGACCTTCTTGGTATCTTCTTTCACAGCGCAACCCATGAAAGTCAGCAGAGCCATAAAGGCAAGAATTCTAAACATCAGAGATCAAATGCTGATTTGACCTGTTCTATATAGTCAAGTTTTTCCCAGGTAAAAGTCTCGATCTCTTTAGATACCTCCTTGTGTCCTGATCGGAATGTGACTGTTTTTTTCTCAGGAGTTCTTCCCATATGGCCATAGGCCGCTGTTTCGGAGTAAATGGGTTCTCTGAGTTTCAGTCTTTTTTCAATGGCCGCAGGCCTCATATCAAAAATATCACTGACTTTGTTAGCAATTTCCCCATCTGTCATATTCACCTTCGAGGTGCCGTAGGTGTTTACATAAATAGCCATCGGTTCCACTACTCCAATCGCATATGAGACCTGGACAAGCACTTCATCAGCTACGCCCGCAGCCACCAGGTTTTTTGCAATATGCCTGGTTGCATAAGCTGCAGACCTGTCAACTTTTGACGGATCTTTACCGGAAAAAGATCCTCCTCCGTGGGCGCCTTTTCCGCCATAGGTGTCCACAATGATCTTACGGCCGGTTAGTCCCGTATCCCCGTGAGGTCCTCCGATGACGAACTTACCGGTTGGGTTAATGTGATATTTTATGTTGCTGTTAAACAGCTTTTGGATATCGGGAGTCACCTTCGCCTTCACCCTTGGGATCAGAATATTGATGATATCTGATTTGATCCTGCCCAACATTTTTTCGTCATCGGAATTGAATTCATCATGTTGGGTTGAGACCACTATGGTATCGATTCTTATCGGATGATTATTGTCGTCGTACTCGATCGTGACCTGGGATTTTGAATCGGGCCTCAAATAAGTGATCTCTTTGTTCTCTCTTCTCAGCGCGGCCAGTTCCTTTAGGATCGTGTGTGACAGGTAAAGTGCCAATGGCATATAATTTTCCGTCTCAACTGTGGCGTAACCGAACATCATTCCCTGGTCACCCGCTCCCTGGTCCTCCGGATTAGCTTTGTCGACTCCCCTGTTTATGTCCTCGGATTGTTCATGAATAGCTGAAATCACTGCACAAGAGTTCGAATCAAATTGATATTCACTTTTGGTATATCCAATCTTCCTGATCACTTCACGCGCTATTTCCTGTACATCCAGATATGCCCTGGATTTTACCTCACCCGCAAGTGTGACAAGACCTGTAGTCACCAACGTCTCACAAGCTACTTTTGAATCGGGATCGAAAGCAAGAAAGTGATCTATTAAGGCATCTGAAATTTGATCCGAGACTTTATCCGGGTGGCCTTCTGAAACGGATTCTGACGTAAAAAGGTATGACATTGAAAAGGTATTAAGGCCGCAAATTTAGGGGAATATTCTAAAACAGTATTATGAACTCAATGCCTCAAATTCCTATGGCATAGACTGTCGGAATTTTGTGATTCTTCGGTGTTTGCAATTTCCAGTCCTTGATCTTCATGGTTTTTGCCATCTTATTTCTTCCGCTGAGGTTGATGCCCGCAAAAAGTTTGGTATCCGGGTGAAGGTGGCCCAGTAAAGATTCCATTAATTGTACGTTGCGATACGGAGTTTCCATGAATATTTGCGTATATCCCGTTTGAATGGCTTCTTTTTCCATTTGGTGGATCTTTTTTTTTCGTCGACCGCTATCAATCGGAAGGTATCCATGAAATACGAATTGCTGCCCGTTAAATCCGGATGAAATAAGACCCATTAAAATGGAGGAGGCTCCCGGCAGTGCGACAACCTCAATATCATTTTCATGTGCATACGATACTACGACATTGCCCGGATCGGCTATTGCCGGAAGACCGGCCTCAGAGATGATCCCTAAATCGTGCCCGTTGTATACCGGCTCAAATAGGGACTTACAATCCAAAGGATTGAAGTTTTTGTCAAGTACGCTGAAACTCAATGAAGAAATATCTATACCGATGGACAAAGAACTTATAAATCTTCTGGCTGATCTCACATTCTCTACTGCGAAATGCGAAGTTTTTTTGATAATGTCCTTAACTTCATCAGCAATAAACTCAGGACTGTTATCTTCGGAAAGGTAGCAGGGTACCAGATACAATTTCCCTTTCGTCATATGGGTAGATTATTTATTCTCATCGGGGTATTGCTAATAATCATCGGCATTGCTGTTCATTACGGACTGAAACTTCCATTTGGAAGATTGCCAGGAGATTTTCATTTTAGAAGAGAAAATTTCTCATTTTATTTTCCACTTGCTACTTCTATACTAATTAGTCTCTTGCTTACATTAATTATCTACATCATTCAGAAATTAAAGTAGGAAAGCCCGAATGCTATCTATCATCTTATCCGGGCGATCTACATGGACCCAGTGTCCGGCGCCAGCAATAGTATCAATCTGTGAGTTTGGGAAATGAGTATGGATCAATTCCCGATCTTCTTCTAGTATATAATCCGAAAGTTCACCACCGATAAATAGCGTGGGTCCCTGAAAATGATCCCGGCTGTTTAATCCATTTCCCAGCTTATCGATGTTTTCTTCAATTGCTTCAAGGTTGATCTTCCAGTTGAATCCATGACTGTTCCTGCTTAAATTTTTCAGTAAAAACTGTCTTGTCATGAAATCTCCGATAAACTCGGACAATTTTTCATCTGCTTCCTTCCTGGATACCAGCTGGCTGAGATTGATCGAATGAAATCCCTGGAAGATCTTTTGATGATGCGGCTTGTAAAACTTAGGAGCAATATCAATCACTACCAGCTTCCCTGTTTTACCGGGATGGTGGCATGCAAAATTCATTGCGGTCTTGCCTCCCATGGAATGCCCCATTATATTGGGTTCTATCATTTCTTCAGCATCAATCAGCTCCAAAAGATCCTCTTCCATAGCCTTGTATGAGAAATCGGGACTATGGGGAGATTTACCATGATTTCTTTGATCGACCAGATATAGCTTAAAACTTTCTGCAAGGGCTTTTGCTACAGATATCCAGTTATCTGATGATCCAAACACGCCATGCAGCAAAATCAAAGGATCACCTTTGCCGAGAGTTTGAAAATGTAGCTTCATCTAAGTTGTCTCAGGTATAATTGGATAGTGTTTTCCAGGCCAAAATAAAGTGCGTCACAAATTAAGGCATGTCCGATAGACACTTCATCCAGATATGGTATTTGCTCCTTCAGGTATTGTAGGTTATTCAAGTCAAGGTCATGACCCGCATTTAAACCAATCCCCAAATTTCTGGCGTGCTCAGCAGCTTTCATATATGGCTTAATTGCTAACTCTTTTCGATGGTAATTAGTTGCATATTCCTCAGTATACAGCTCCACACGATCAGTTTCGACTGCCCCGGCCCCTTCGATTATACTTATGTCGGGTTCCACAAAAATTGAAGTCCTTACGCCAAGTGACTTTATATGTTTAATGATCTCAGAAAGAAAATCTTTTTCCCGGATGGTATTCCATCCCGCATTTGAGGTAAGGACATCCGGCGGGTCCGGGACCAGCGTTGCCTGGTCCGGTCTAATCTCCTCGATAATTTTTATGTAGCGCTCATCCGGATAACCTTCAATATTAAATTCTGTCTTGACGATTTCATTCAATGCAAACACATCCTCCCGCCGAATATGTCTCTCATCAGGCCGGGGATGGACAGTAATTCCCTCAGCTCCAAATTTTTCGCAATCAATCGCTGTTTTAACTACATCAGGATTGTTGCCCCCACGCGCATTTCGTATGGTTGCAATTTTGTTAATGTTTACACTAAGTTTGGTCATCAATTCTTGGATCTCCCGTATTAATAGTTAACAAAAGTAAGTTTAATAATGAGCTTGAAATCCATCATCGAAAAAGAAATTAAACAATCTATGCTATCCAAAAATAAAGATAGATTGAGAGCGCTACGGTCTATCAAGTCCCTCATCCTCCTGGCGGAAACGGAGAAGGGAGTGGGGGGCGAGTTGTCATCGGAAGCTGAAATGAGACTACTTACAAAAGCAGCTAAGCAAAGACGTGATTCGCTGGCTGTGTACAGGGAACAGGGCAGGGAGGACCTGGCTGTCGTGGAGGAGCAGGAATTGAGCGTGATTGAAGAGTTTCTTCCCAAGCAATTAAGCCCTGATGAATTGGAGCAAGAATTAAAAACTGTAATTTCTGAGGTGGGTGCTTCGGGCCCGCAGGATATGGGCAAAGTAATGGGGGTCGCTGCAAAAAAGCTTGCCGGAAGAGCTGATGGAAAAGCGATTTCCACTTCAGTCAAAAAATTACTTTCCAGTTAAAAAGATGAATTACCTCGATTTAATCATTATCCTGTTTTTCCTATTTGCCGGATTCAAAGGTTTTTTCCGGGGATTTGTCCTTGAATTTTTTTCACTGATTGGTTTTTTCCTGGGTATTTTCCTTGCCATAGAATTCACCTCCCCTATTACCTATCGTTTCTTTAGCGAGGCAAAGTATATAGGCCTGATCTCGGTAGGAATATTCCTGGCTGTCTTCATAGCAATATCAATAGTTGTCAACCTAGCCGCAAAAGTTTTGAAGAAAGCTATAAACCTTACAATGCTGAGTGCTCCAGATAAGTTGCTGGGGGGAGCTTTTGCTATCCTGAAATGGTGTCTATTTGCCAGTGTAATAATTTGGATCTTTGATTCAATTGGAGTTGTTGTCCCTGAAAGGCTTTATGAAGAATCTACACTTTTTCCAATAGTAGCTTCTATGGCTCCCACAGTCTTTGAATATGCCAGTGCACTTCTTCCATGGTTTCATGATATTTTTGATTTCATGGAAAGTTTTGATCAAAAGGAGAAATTTGTAATGATCTGAGTTTTGTGGTGTTATTTTGCTAGTATGGTTAAGGTTGTAGAAGAAAATGGTTATCAATTCATGGATGGGGGTAAGGGTGAGAACCTTGTCCTTCTTCATGGTATGTTAGGAGCAGTAAGTAACTGGCAGATAGAAGCGGACCAGTTCATAGCCGAATACCGCACAGTCATACCGGTACTTATAATTTACATTGTGCCGGTGAAGCAGGTGATGGAACATCCTGAGATCTTCAACGATATACTTAATGAATGGCTAAAAAATTCCCGGGAAGCATGATAGCAAAAGACCTGATCAATTACATGATCCCTCCCCTGAAGTCCTCTGACGAGGTTGAAAAAGCCATGCTTTGGATGGAAGAGCTCAGACTTAGTGAATTGCCTGTTGCCGATCAGGGGAAATTTCTGGGAATGTTGTCGGAGGAAACGCTGTATGATGAGGAAGTTTTACAAGGGACTGTTGGTGCGATTGAATTAAATGCAAAAGAGGCAGTCGTTCCACACGATGCTCATTATTACAATGTCCTGAAGATGGCCTATTCACTGGGGACCCGATTAATTGCTGTTGAAGATGACGCGGGGCATTACATGGGGGTGGTCTCAATTGAAAATGTCGTCGAGGCATTTGCAGATTCCACCTTTGTAAACACTCCCGGTGCCATTCTTGTTTTGTCAATGGATCACAGGGATTACTCCCTGGCCGAAATCAGCAGGGTAATTGAAATGGACGAGGCCAAGATTCTCAGCAGTCATATCATGCAGGATCAGGACGATCCATCGAAAGTGCGATTAACACTGAAAATCAATAAGGAAGAGGTCACGCATTTAACCACAGCTCTTGAATCGAAAGGATTTCCGGTAGCAGAGTCTTTCAACAAGAACCAAATGACTGAAAACGATCAGGAACGATTCGATGCATTGATGAAATATCTAAAAATCTAAATGTATTGAAAAGGCTCGCAATACATGGACTGGACATCAACGAGAGCTCGTACGACTACATTGCGGGGTTGTTCAAAAATCTGATTGAGAGAAAAACCGAAATTGTTCTTACGGATGCCTTATTAAGGGCGAATCGTGACTTTTTGTCAAGGTGGGACTTTGAAAAATTTGATCCCGGGAATATTGCTGATATTGATGCCTTCTTAAGTTTGGGTGGGGACGGAACCATCCTGGATACTTTGACCCTTGTTGGACGAGAAGAGACTCCTATACTCGGAATCAATACCGGTAAATTGGGATTTCTGGCGACCATAGCCAAGGAGCAGATATCAAATGCAATGGAATTACTTTTTCACGGCAACTATTCCATTGATAAAAGGACACTGATCTCATTGGAAACGGAGAAGGACTTATTTAACGGAAAGAGCTATGCCCTCAACGAATTTTCGATACTGCGACGGGAAACTTCGTCGATGATTGTAATCAGGGCTTTTTTGAATGGTGAACTTCTAAATACTTACTGGGCAGATGGATTGATGGTGGCGACCCCAACCGGCTCCACAGGTTATTCCCTGAGTTGCGGGGGACCGATCCTGGTGCCCCATACGAGTAATTTTGTGATAACTCCGGTAAGCCCGCACAACCTCAATGTGCGGCCGTTAATTGTGCCGGATGTAAGTGAATTGACATTTGAAGTTGAAAGCTCCGATACTAACTATTTAATCGCACTTGATTCCAGATCGATTCCGGTGACCGGCAGCATGATGCTGAAAGTGAGAAAAGCCGATTTCTGCGCAAATTTGATTAAGATAGAAGGTGATAATTTCATTGATACCCTGAAAAACAAGCTTTCCTGGGGGTTGGATAAACGGAATTGACCTAATTTTTCCCGTTTTTGTCAGATTAATCTGTGCTTCACCACAATGAAATGAATAGATTTGTGTTAATTAATTGAAGGTAAAAATGGGGTTTCGAGGTAGTTACATATCAATTATTGTCATCATAGCACTTCTGATCAGTGTTGACACCAACGGTCAACTCCTGAAGAGAAATAAGTACAAGGCCAAACTGGAGCGAAACAAAAGTATTTCGCATTATAAAGGTGGATCGAGGGGTGGAAAGTTTCGTTCACACCAATATGTGGGTTTTGCAGTCAATGCTTTGAACTATTATGGGGACCTTGCTCCGGTGAACAGGGCCGGGAGTTCGGATATTTCCTTCACGAGACCGGGATTTGGTTTTGAGTACGGGTTAAGGATCCATCCCATGGCGGCCATACGAGCCAATTTCAATTATGGCAGGCTGAAAGGTGACGACTTTACTTCCGACCCTAAGGATGGAGAGAGTGCTCCACGGTACGTAAGAAACCTAAGTTTTAGAAATGATATCAAAGAATTGAATGTTGGTGTAAACATCTATTTCATTCCTGATAATAATGGCCCGTCCAGACGTAATCCGTTCAATGCATATCTTTTTGTTGGAGGGGGAGTTTTTCTTCATGAACCGAAAGGAAGAGTACCGGACCAGGACTATCAGACCGGTTCCGGTGATTTGAAGCAAGCCGGGGAGTGGGTTAAACTAAGGCCTTTAGGTACAGAGGGTCAAAATATGGATTTCGAAGGGGCGCCGAAAAAATACAGCGTTATACAATTCAATATTCCTGTAATGCTGGGTGCCACTATGCGACTCCCCGGTCCATTTAATGCTGCAGTGGAATTTGGTCCCAGAATTCTCTTTACGGATTACATTGACGATGTAAGTACTAAATACGTAAACCTTGATCTATTCGATGATCCGCTGGCAAGAATTATGTCGGACAGGAGTGCTGAACCTACCGCAGTATGGAATGAGGAAACCAGGAAAGGTATCTCAACATTTTCCCTGGATTTCGGAGGTCAAAATTACAACGTTGGAGTTTCTAATACAGATGAGATAGCGCTGCAGGGTGGAGTAAGGGACAATGTTAATTTTGAGAGTATCCGCGGAAATCCTGACAGCAATGACCTTTATTTTGTTACCCAGCTGAAAGTTACCTATATCATTCAGGGTGGCGGAGGAAGAAGAGGGCCGGCCAAATTCAGGTAAGTAAGGGATTTTGAGATCAGTTGTTTTACTTGCTTTATTCTGTACAGGTATTTCCGCCAAAAGCCAATTCATTGAGTTTGGTGGAGGTTTTGGTGCACTTAACTATTCAGGGGATCTGATCAGAGGATACCAGATTTCAAATCTGAAGCCTGGCATATCGGGACACTACAGAATGAATTTTTCTCAATATGTTAGCCTGAACTGGGGTTTGACTGTAGGGAAACTTACCGGTTCGGATTCAAAACCGATTGACGCATTTGCTGGTGAACGCAATGCTTCGTTCAGCATCACAATGGCTGAACTGTCATCGGTTGTTGAATATCATTTTCTAGACTACAAGCATGAAAAATCGATCATAAAATGGTCTCCGTATGCTTTTCTGGGCGTTGGTTTCACCAGGATATATGGAGCTGACCACAAAAATGGTGATTTTAACAAAATTCAGGCTGTAGTACCTCTCGGAATAGGCTTTAAACATTTAATTGGAAAACGTTTTTCAGCAGGCATTGAATTTGGGTTCAGAAAAACATTTTTTGACTTACTTGATACAATTTCTGACAATGATGTCACCTTGAAAGACTACCAGTACGGAAACCCTAATGATAACGACTGGTATTATTTTACAGGATTGAGTCTTTCTTTTGTTTTATATGAGATTCCATGCCCTTTTCCATATGTGCCAAACAGACATATGCTAAAAGCTAATTTTCGTTAAAAAGGGGGTTTTCATATAAAAAAATGTCATTTTTGTACCCCTTTATTTTGACACAATGGCTTGACAGAAAAGGGTTTGGAAGCTAAGGTTCCCCGACATATTGCGATAATAATGGACGGAAACGGGCGTTGGGCACAACAAAAAGGTGCTGCCCGAATCTTCGGTCACAGGCATGCCATTACTGCAGTCCGGGAGTCAACGGAGTTTTGTGCGGAAAACGGGATAGAATGCCTGACTCTATTTGCATTTTCAACCGAAAATTGGGCGAGACCGAAATTTGAGGTAGAGGGTTTAATGTCTTTGCTTGTTTCCACCATCAATGAGGAGTTGAACACTTTGCAAAAGAACAATGTCCGGCTTTTATCCATTGGGGATGTTGAAAGGTTACCGGCAAATGCCAGGGATAAGCTGAAGTCGGCAGAGAAATCAACATCCTCTAACTCGGGCTTAAAGTTGGTACTGGCCCTGAATTACAGTGGAAGATGGGATATTGAAAATGCCGTAAAGCGTATTGCCTGGGATGTACGGGAGGGAATATTGGACACTACGGAACTGGATGGTGATTTGATAAACAGGTATCTATCCACAAAGGATTTGCCTGAACCGGAGTTGCTGATAAGAACAAGTGGTGAAAAAAGAATAAGCAACTTCTATTTATGGCAATCGGCCTACTCGGAATTGTACTTTACAGATGTACTATGGCCTGATTTTAGAAAGGAACATATGAAAGAAGCTATCGACGAATTCGTTAAAAGGGAGAGAAGGTTTGGCATGACAAGTGAACAGGTGATCGGGTGATGAGATTCTTGAAATTATTGATTCCTTTATGTTTTCTTTCGGCATCTGCCCAGGCACAAATTGTCTTTGGTCAGAATCGTAATACCTCGCCTTCAAACATTTCAATTAATTATTCAAGCCCAAAGGAATTTGAAATAGCCGATATTGTGGTAACCGGGGTGCAATTTCTTGATAATAATGCCTTAATATCATTATCAGGTCTCAAGGTAGGCGATAAAATCAAAATTCCCGGCGATGAAATCACATCTGCAATTAAAAAGCTTTGGAAGCAGGGAATTATTGGGAATATTTCTATTCGAGCCTCGAAAATAGAAGGCAATCAAATCTGGCTGGAAATTGAATTGACGGAAAGGCCCAGGCTCACCAAGTACGAGATCGAAGGTGTAACCAGAAGTCAAAAGACTGAATTGGAGGATGATATCGAGCTTGTCAGAGGGAAGATCTTAACGGATGTTGTAATTAAGAACACGGAGATTTCTGTAAAGAAATATCTTGAGGGGAAGGGATTCCTTAATGCCAAAGTGAACGTGGTTGAACAAAGTGACACGGTCGTGAGAAATAGTGCAATCCTTAGGATAAAGGTCGACAGAGGAAAAAAAGTAAAAATCCAGGACATTAATTTTCTTGGAAATAAAAACTTCAGTGATGTTAAGCTAAGAGGGAAAATGAAAACAACCGGTGAATTGGTCAGGTTTGATCTTCCTTCGGCTATTCTCTCCACATCTGTCAGGTTATTGAATCCTGCGAATACCGCTTATTTCCTGACTCATAAGGACACCGTTGACCAGCAAGGATTTATGGATCAGGTCGCTCAACACGTGAAACTGAATTTCTTCAAAGCAGCCAAATATATCAAATCCGATTACTCAGATGACAAACAACTGGTATTGGACTTTTACAACTCTCAGGGCTACCGGGATGCCGAGTTAGTCTATGATTCAGTGAAGCTAGTTGATCCAAAGCATCTGACAGTTAATATCTCCGTAAGTGAAGGAAAAAAATACTATTTCAGGGATATAAGCTGGACAGGAAATTTCATTTATGATGATGAAACACTGGATCGGGTACTTGGAGTGGAGAAAGGTGATGTTTATGATCTGGAGCTGATCAACAAAAAACTCAATTACGATCCAACAGGTATCGATATCGGATCACTTTACATGGACAATGGCTATCTGTTCTTCAATGTCAATCCGGTCGAAGTAAGAATAGAAGAGGACTCGATCGATGTGGAGATGAGGATATACGAAGGAGCTCAGGCCACGATCAATAAAGTGACTATCAGCGGGAATGAAAAGACAAGCGACCATGTGATAAGGAGGGAGCTCAGAACCATTCCAGGCCAGAAGTTCAGCAGAGCGGAACTGATCAGGACACAACGCGAACTCTCACAGCTTGGATACTTTGATCCTCAAAAGGTTAATCCTGTCCCAACACCTAATCCGGCGGATGAAACTGTGGATATCGAATGGCAGCTTGAGGAGCAACCTAATGACCAGATTGAACTGTCAGGGGGTTGGGGAGGATATTATGGCTTTGTCGGAACACTGGGAGTTTCTTTCAACAACTTCTCTTTGCGCAAGGCGGTGGGTTTGAAAGCATTTCCTCCTATGGGCGACGGGCAGAGGCTATCGGTCAGAGCTCAGGCCAATGGCAGGAGATATCAGAGCTATTCAATAAGCTTCAGTGAGCCATGGCTCGGGGGAAAGAAGCCAAACAGTTTTGGGGTGAGTTATACCTATTCAGTACAGCGGTTCCTGAATCAAAACTATGAGACAACCGGGTCCCTGAAAGTGCAGGGGGTTACCCTTACACTTGGGCGGAGAGTGAAATGGCCGGATGATTTTTTTGTAATAAGTAATTCTATTGGATTTCTGAAGTATGACCTGTTCAGATTTGGAAACCGGCTGGGATTCTCTACCGGGGATGCCAATAGCATCACATTCAATACCACTATTGCCAGGAGGTCTTCTGATAACCCTATGTATCCCCAACGTGGCTCGGACCTTACATTGAGCATGAATTTCACTCCGCCTTATTCGTTATTCAACGATGTTGACTATGAGACTGCTCCCGCGGAGGAAAAATTCAAGTGGGTTGAGTATCATAAGTGGAACTTCGATGCAAAATACTACCTGCCCATAGTCGAAAAACTGATCCTGGCGCCAAGGCTGCATTTCGGATTTATCGGCGGCTACTCGGAGGAGGCAGGGATAGGGCCGTTTGAGAGATTTGTGTTGGGTGGTGATGGACTTACAGGTCAAAACTTCCTTCTTGGTACGGATTTGATTGGATTAAGGGGCTACCCGAACCCTCAATCTTCAATCGGCAGATCCAACTCGGTGACACCATATGATTTTGAAAATTCTGTTTTCGGAGGCACACTGTTTACAAAGTACGTACTGGAGCTCCGATATCCGGTTTCACTGTCGCCAACTGCGACAATTTACGCATTGACTTTTGTGGAGGGTGGAAACAACTGGATCGATTTCAGTCAGTACAATCCTTATGATATCAAGCGCTCTGCCGGTTTTGGTGTAAGGATATTTATGCCTGCATTCGGCATGTTAGGCTTAGATTATGGATACGGGTTTGACCCGGGATTTGGCGAAACGGATCCGGCCGGATCTCAGTTCCATTTTTCAATAGGACAACAAATAAGATAAAAATGGCACGAATCTGGCTAATAATCATTTGCATATTCTCAATACAATTTACATTTGCGCAAAAATTTGGCTATGTGGACACCAATTATATCCTGAGCCAAATGCCGGAATACAGGGAGGCGCAGGCGGAAATTGATAGGTTGGCAAAAGGATGGGAAGAAGAGATACAAAAAATGTATCAGGAAATTGAAAAAATGGAAGCCAGCTTTAAGGCTGAGGAAATTCTTCTGACCGTAGACATGAAGAATGACCGGCAATTGGAAATAGATCGGAAAATGAAAGAACTGAAGGACTATCAAAAACAAATATTTGGATTTGAGGGTCTGTATTTTTTGAAAAAAAAGGAATTGATTAAACCCGTTCAGGATTTGGTTTTTGAGGCTACAGAGAGAGTTGCAAAGAACAATCGCTTGCAGATTGTTTTTGACAAATCCGGCGAATTGATCATGATTTATACCGATCCTATTCATGACTATACCGATTATGTCCTGGAGGAATTGGGTCTATTACAAAACGAAGCAACGAATTAGAATTAATATTTAGATTATGAAAATCAAATTTTTATTAGGCCTTGTAGCCATATTCGGTATTGGGTCACTTTTTGCCCAGGGGGACTTAAAGATAGGGTATACAAATGCGGAGTATGTCCTTAGTCTTTTGCCGGAGGCGAAACAGATAGAATCAGAGCTGAAGGCATATGAAACGCAATTACAAAACCAGATTCAGGCAAAATATCAGGAGTTGCAGGCGAAGCTTGGGGAGTATCAGCAAAATGAAGCTTCATACAATGATCTTGTCAAGACTGATAAACAGAATGAATTACAAAGATTGCAGCAATCACTTCAGGAATTTCAGGTAAACGCGGAGCAGTCGATGGGCAATAAGCGAAATGAACTGCTAACGCCAGCCGTTGAAAAGATCGGCAATGCGATCAAAGCTGTTGCTGAAGAAAATGGCTACACTTTCATTTTTAGCATTGGCGCACCGGGATTAGATGTATTGCTATATGCAAAGGAAGAAAATGATGTCACGAATCTGGTATTGGCCAAACTTGGAGTGGAACCACCAGCGAATACCCAGGGCAATTAAAAAAGTTTTTTATTATAGTGGAGCCTGTTCAATGTGGACAGGCTTTTTCATTTAAAAATAAACCCGAGGATCAGTCCGAAAACAATGATAAAAGGCGTTGGTATGCGGGAGAAGAACATTAAAAAGAGTGTGCCGAACATCAGGAAGTAATTAATAAATGTAATCTCCAAAGGTTCAATCAGGAACAAAGTAGCTGCAATTACCATTCCCGAACTTACCGCGTTAATACCTTCAAGTGATGCCTTGACAATCCTGTACTTTTTCAGGCTGTCCCAAATTCTGATTACGAAGAAAATCAGGAAAGTACCGGGAAGAAATATACCGGCTGAGGCAAGAAACGCTCCCAGAATCTCTCCACCAATGCCCCAGTCTCGCATGATCAACGCCCCAATATATGCGGCAAAGGAAAAAGTAGGTCCCGGTATGGCCTGAACAAATGCGTATCCCGAAATAAACTCCTCGGAGGTCAGGTACTTTTTGAATTCCACAAACTCTGTGAATAACAATGGGATCAGGACCTGACCTCCCCCGAAGATCAATGATCCGTTTCTGTAAAAATTCTCAAAAGTCTTTATAGGCAGAGACTGAAAGACACCCCCCAGTATGGCGGCCAGAATCAGGACTGCACCCCATAGAATAAAGTTCGCCCAATTAAATTTGATCTTGTCCTTTTCCTCTACCTGCTGCTGCTTAAACTTAAAGGATGTAATGAATCCTCCCATTAGCAGTAAAACAGGGAATGCATAGGGAGATCTTAGATAAAATGACGCAACAGCAGACAATAGCATAAGGAAGTAACCATCCTTGGTTGAAACCACACTACTTACAATGCGGTATGCTGAATAAGCCACAATTCCTACCGCCATGGGCTGGACAAATCGGAGAAACTCTAGCGACACATCCATATCATTTAAGAAATTCACGGTCAGTGCCGCTCCGGTCATAATGCAGAATGCAGGGAACATCCACACTACCAGGGTCAGATAAGCCAGGGATGGTCCGCCTACTTTGAATCCCATAGAGGTGATCGTTTGGGTGGACGTAGGCCCGGGTAGAATCTGGCAAAGTGCGTAGAGCTCAATTAACTCCTTCTCGTTTAAGTAACCCCTCTTTTTGACCATCATATCCATAAACAAGGCCAAATGGGCTTGTGGCCCGCCAAACGATGTCACTGCAAGGATCAGGACATCCCTCAGAAATATAAAATATCTGACGCGACGTACAGTCATACGGCTACTTCAATCCAATCTCGGCCAATCGCTGATGCAGGTACTCTCCGGCTGTCATATCCTCAAACCCTTTTGGATGCTTCTCATCTATACAGTTAGGAAGACACGTTAAGTCCATTTCTGAAACAGGATGCATAAAGAAAGGGATAGAGTATCGAGAAGTACCCATCAGCTCTTTCGGGGGATTAACCACACGATGGATCGTTGACTTCAGTCTATCGTTAGTAAGCCTGGACATCATATCCCCGACATTTACAACAATCTGATCTGGCAGTGCGGTTATCGGGATCCATTCACCGTCTCTTCTCAGGACCTGTAGCCCGTCCGCACTTGCACCCATGAGCAAAGTGATCAAATTAATATCCCCGTGTTCAGCAGCCCTGACTGCATCTGCGGGGATGCTGTCCGGATCTGTGATCGGGAAATAATGAATCGGCCGCAGAATACTATTCCCTTTTTGAACTTTTTCATCAAAATAATACTCATCCAATCCAAGAAAAAGTGCTATGGCTCTGAGCATTTCAATTCCCGCGTTCTGAAGAATTTTATATGCTTCTTCAGCTGCCTCCCTCAGACCCGTTATTTCGTCAGGCCAAATGTTTTCAGGGTAATCGGGCATCTTGTTTTCCAGAGGCTGTCCGACATGATAAAATTCCTTGAGATCACCCGTGTTTCGTCCTTTGGCTTTTTCCTTACCCTTGCTTACATAGCCCCTTTGACCAAACAATTCCGGCACTTCATATTTCTTCTTTGTATCATCAGGGAGTGAAAAGAAGTCCTGGACTTTGGAGTAGAGTTCGGATGTAAGCTCATCGGAAAGTCCGTGATTTCTGACAGCAACAAATCCAATATTGGAATAAGCCTCACCCAGCTTCTCAACGAAATCGGCTTTTGTGCTCTCGTTTCCAAATTTGAAGTCATTAAGATCAAGGGAGGGTATTTCATCGAAGAGTGTTTCGTTAGTCATAGTGTTAGATTGATCAAATAAATTTACAAGATTAATAGAAAACCTCCTTGAGGACCTTTAGTGATTTGATCTGGTCAATGTGACTGAAGTGATCCCGGTACTCCCTGAGTAATAGTTTTAGTGCTTTATACCTGATTTCTCCATTGGAGGGTGTCCGGTTGAAATAGTTCTCCAGGTCCAGAGTTGTGAGAAACACAGCAATCGCCTGATCACCCTGACATAAGTCTTTCAGTCTGTCATTTGTACTAATGTCAAATCCAAGAAATGAGGTCAGCCTGATCAGAAAGGATAAATGGAAATTTTCATAGTTGGTGTCTAACTGGTCAAATGCGATAACCGAATCCCATATAAATTTGAACATCTGTCTATTTTCTCCTGTTTCGTGATAAAGAAGTTTGGTAAGCACCTCTGAAAGGAAAATCAGAATTGCGGACTTTTTGATATCCTTAAAACTCGAAGTTGGATAGGCGATCTTACTGTCAGATAATCTTTGTATATCTTTTGCTGATGACCAATAGCCAACAATTTCCAGTAGTGTGAAAGGCTGAAAGTTGGCAATACTTTTCTTTGATGCAGGACTTCTGATGCTATTGATGACATAGGATTGCATACCATGCTCCTCGGTATAAATTTTGACAATTATCGAGCTCTCCTTATGCTTAATATAGTTGAAAACAATGCCGCGGGTCTTTGTAATCATGGGGTAATCACAAATTTGCCGATGTAAGTTTCTTCTCCGTCTTCATTACTACTGAAGATTAAATAGACTCCTGTTGGAGCGATTTCCCCTGAGTGACTTCTCATATTCCAGGAGGCGGTACTTCCATTTGACCTGATGGCAGCAAGGATGTTTCCTGATACATCTGCAATCTTGATTTCTGCATCTGCCACCAGACCCTTTATTGCCAGGGTTTTGCCTGTTGATCTTGAAATCGGGTTGGGAAACACAACAACATTGCTATGTTTGGACCCGGGGGCAGAAGAGTCTGTTTGGAGGGAAATGAGCCCTCTGTCCGTCAGGATGAATAGTTCACCGGTGATCTCATTGTATGCCAGCTTTTTTATATTGTCAGAGGGCAACGGACTATTCAAAGTATTGAAGTGATGGATTTGTTCCGTCAGATTTTCATTAAACAGCCAAAGTCCTCTTTCCGTCCCAAACCAGCGACGGTTGCCACCGTCAAACGCTATAGCAGTAAACGGCTCGTTGGACGAAAGATTTCCTGTATCGAAAAAAGGAGTTGTAGCTTCATCGCCACCCAGGATGAAGGAAGCATCAAAAAAGAAAGCAAGGCCTTCTCTGGTACAAATCCATGATTCATCATCATGGTCGATTTCATAGTCCAGGATGAAATTATCAGGCAACCCATCAGATGAATTCAGTAACCTGGAATCTGATAGATCAGCGTCGAATACACTGATGCCACCACCTTCCTGCTGGCCTCTTTGTATCCATAACAGCCCCCCTCTTGAGACTTTAATGGTGACGGGATACCTGCTTGAAACCACACTACTGCTGATTCCTTCCCACTCCAAACCTGTTTCTGAGAAATAAAGTGCATCGTCACCATCCACATTTAGCGCCCAGATCCCATCATCACTTGCCATCAGGTCTGATATGCTCAATCCTGAAAGAGAATTTACAATTTGATTTTCAGTGTAGTTGTACAATCCGTCCCCGTACGATGAGATGTAGAGGTTTGAGTTGTATTCAGCCAGATCCGAAAGATTTTTTAGCTGATCAACCCTGACATAATTCCACAAGCCATTATTGAAAACATCATATCCGGCGGTGTCCGCAAAATTTGATCCCGGTGAAAATTGCCCGTAGGTCAGGTATATCCTGTTATTCAGCACATTGATCCTGGAAATAACATCCGATTGAGGTCCGTTTGGCACGAGGAACTCAGTGCTCAAACCTTTCAACTCCACCAACCCTAAAACAGAATCAGCCACAAAATAACTTTCCTCTTCGATGTGAATATCTTTACCGTTTTCAAATGACCCCGCTATTTCAAGTCTTAAATCGCCATCATCCATTTTTAAAATTCCATTCTTTGTTAACACATACAGGCCATTGTCCGTCCGCTTCAGTTTTTCAATTTCCTGGGAAACTACCGGCCCCCCGATCCACTTCCCTCTTCGATATTTCAGGATTTGAGCCTTATCGACGACCAGGAAAAGAGAGTCCCTGTACACTACAAGATTGGACACAAGGATGCTATCTGAAGAATTAAAAATTTTCCAATTGTTAAAGTCAAGTAAATTGTCATGAACAGAAGCTCCTGACAAACCCTGATCGGTAATGGTGAACAGCGTATCATCAAAGATCACGACTTCCGTGGCGGATACACTTTCTCCGTCAATTCCGATTTCATTGTAGATATCCCTAACCCCCGTATTTTCCAGGTCAATCAGGGCTACTCCAACATCAGTGGCAGCATACACTTTGTCATCAGAAAATATGAAATCATTAATTTGCTTGGAGTCAAATTGCTCCACCTCCCGGAGGGTGGTAATAGGTTCGATTTTTTCAGGATATACCAAATCAATTACCCCTGAACGATATCCAATTATAAGCATATCCTTATCCTCCAGAAATCGTAATGCGGTGACGCCTGTATCACCCAACCCATTAATTTTACTGATCGGATGTAATGATCTTGTGGCTCTGTCAAAATAGAAAAGTCCATTCCCGGATGAACAGAAAATTTTCCCTGATCCTTCCGCTAAAAGCCGGGCACTCTTAAGACTGGCATGACTCCTCCAGGACCCAATGGGAATTTCCTGACTGTAGCAGTTGGAAGTAAAAATCAGGCCGAAAATCAAAAGACAGCTATTTTTTATGCATCTTATCATAAAAACACTTCCGGCACAATGCCTCATAAATATCCTTTTCTCCTAGAACTACTTTTTTTGTTGATTTAGTACGTCTGTGCGTATAAGATGCGACATTTCCGCAATTCATACAGATGGCATGAACTTTAGTGATATAGTCGGCAATGGCCATTAGCTTATCCATCGGCGAGAATGGTCTCCCCCTAAAATCCATATCCAGGCCTGCAGCAATTACCCTTTTACCCATGTTTGCCAGGTCGTTAGATACTGTGACAATGTTTTCGTCAAAGAACTGCACTTCATCGATACCAATAACTTCGTACTGGGAAGAGTTGATTAAGATGTCATTGGCGAAGTGGACGGGTGTTGATTTTATCTCGTTTTCGTTGTGGCTGACAATTTTCTTTTTAGAATATCTCTTATCGATGATTGGTTTGAAGATTTCAACCTTTTGCCGGGCAATAAAGGCCCTGTTGAGCCTCCTTATCAATTCTTCTGTTTTCCCGGAAAACATCGAGCCGCAAATTACCTCAATCCAGCCTCTTCCTTTCTCGTATCCTAAGCTTCTATTTGATGGTTCTACAAACATCTTATGCTGAATAATTTAAATGAGGAAGTTTTGACCCATTTGGGACCCGGATGATCAGGTCATTCATTACGGAAATCTGGCAGGCGAGCCGCTCATTTTTTCTGAGAAGGTGTAAATCAACATATTTCAACTCCGGTGTAGTAAGTGGAGGTAGTCCATCCATACCTTCAGTGATAATGACTTTGCATGTGGTACATCGTCCTTTCCCCCCACAAGCATGTAGCCAGTCGGTTTCCTGCAGTAAAATATCAAGTAGCTTTTCCTTTTTATCAAGGCAATCAATAGATTTACTACCCATGTTTTCAATCACAACTTTGGCCATGAACTTTTAGCTTTATGAAAAACTCAAAGCTAAATAACGAGTTTATTGAGCAATATAAATCAGTATTTGCGGATCAGCTAATTCAACAAAATTACGCCGACAAATCTCATCTCTCCGGCAAGGATATTTTGCAGTTGACCGCTTCAAAACAATTCAATTTCTTTTTGCTGAAAATCCTGTTCACAGAATGGCAGGAGGAAATGAAAAGACTGGAAAGTCCGCACTTCGATTACAAGCATTCTGAAGTAAGAAAGAGTATGGTGAGCTTTATGAATACGCTTTCACAGCATATCAAAATAGCTCCGGACGACTTAACTGATTTAGCGATAAAGGCCCTGGAGGACACCTTATTGATCACAGTGTCCACCACGGAGTACGTTGCCAGGGAACTGAAAAACCGGAATCAAAAAAGCCTGAGTGACAAAGCAATTAAGCAGTTGCTGAAGTACGTTGTGATTTTTAAAGAAGACATAGAAGCGTTCCTGTTAGCCCGTGAAGGAGCATCTATCGATGATGTTCTTGAAAACATGCTTGAAACGTTTCCAGAAATCGACAATACTAATGCAATTGAGGATTTAGTCAGGCAGATGTCAGAGGTCCTCGTTGTCGAAAAATCGGACCTGCTTATTCCCGAAAGCCCGCAGGAACCGGAGGAGGAAACGGTCTTAACTGAGGACGATGTGTTAATTGAAGAAGAAATGGCCAGAGAAGCGGCAACTGAGGCTCCGGTTTCCCGTGAGGGACCTGAAAATCAGGTGGAGCAAGAGGTCAGTGAAACGGGTGAATCCAATCCTGAACTTGCTGAGACTGAGGAATATGAGGAGACCTATCCGGAAGAGGCGGCTGGTGATTCCGGAGAAACAAAACAACTCCGGGAGGATGAAATAATCGACCCTGAACCTGAAGTATCAACTTTGAATGAGCAATTCGAGGTAGAAGCAAAAACACTTGCCGACTTGCATGAAGAAAGGAAAATAGACAATATTATGGACGCTATTTCCATAAATCATCGCTACATGTTTCTTCAGGAATTGTTTGAGGGGGACAATGAGAAATTCTCAAAGGCCATAGAGGAGGTTGAGCGCTGTGATACTTTTGATGGTGCAGTGGAAATGTTGGTTCAATCTTATGCCAAGGAGCTGGATTGGGATATGAACAGTGATGAAGTAAAAGAGCTACTGAAAGTGATCTTTAGGAAATTCCGTTAGTTACCATCTTTGAAGTAATTCCATCCTGTGGCTGTCAAGCTTCAGCAGAATAAAAAGCAAAATTGTAAACGTCCAGAGGCTTGAACCTCCGTAACTAAAAAATGGAAGGGGGATGCCTACTACCGGGAATAATCCGATTGTCATTGCCACATTGATTGCAAAATGAAAAAATAAGATTGCAAAAACACTGTAGCCGTAAACCCGGACAAAATCGGATTTTTGTCTTTCGGCAATGACAGTAATGCGAATTAATAAAACAGCAAACAGGATCAGAACTATTGTGCTTCCGATCCAGCCGTGTTCTTCACCAATGGTACAAAAAATAAAATCGGTGGTTTGTTCAGGAACGAAATCAAATTTGGTTTGAGTTCCGTTTAAGAAACCTTTTCCACTAAATCCACCCGAACCAATGGCAATTTTGGATTGGGTTACGTTCCATCCCACTCCCAGCGGATCCGCATTGGGATTTATCAGTGACATTACTCTTTTTTGCTGATGAGGCTTCAATACTTCGTTTAGTACGAAATCCACACTGATCACTATCCCGATTGTTGCAATCGCCACAGCACCAATGATCAACCCGTTCCTTATGTTTCTGGCCATTATTCCTGCGGCAATCAATGCCACTACAATAATCCCGATGACAAGGACAACCTGATTTACCAATAATGTAAGTATGAAAACAGCTATTCCTCCCAGGGCAACCATCAGGATCGTTGGGGACATACCCTCTCTAAAAAGAACCAGTACAAAAGCGGTATAAACGAGAGCCGTACCTGTATCTCCCTGCAGGACGATGAGGCAGATAGGTACAATAAATATGAGTGAAGATATTAAGAGATCTTTATTATCAGAGACCTTCCTGGAGGCACTGCTAAAAAACTTTGACAGACCTATGGCTGTGGCTATCTTGGCAAACTCCGATGGTTGTAATTTAAAACTCCCAATCTCAAACCAGGAGGTGGATCCGGCGACTTCTCTACCAAGTAAAAGCACAGCGACCAGCAGCAGAATAGAGATTCCGTATACCAGGTAAGCAAACGATTCAAAAAACCGGTAATCAATTGCGAAAATTATAATTATCAGGACAATTGAAGAAACGATCCAGAGTAGTTGTCTTCCCGAGCTTTGGCTTAGACTGAATATGCTCTTGGTGGATTCGAGATCAAAATCAGCCGCGTAAATATTGACCCATCCTGCCATGACCAGGATCAGGTAAATAAATATCAAAAGCCAGTCAATCCGATTCGTTAGTTGGTCTCTCATCTGCAAAATCTCCCTTCAATACGTATGCCTCAGTCCAGGGTCGTGTAATATGACCCTTTATGTGTTTTTCTATTAATAAACTGGCTGTTGATCCGGCAGCGCGCCCTCCCCAGCCTGCATTCTCAACGTAAACTGCAATTGCTATTTCAGGATTGTCTTTCGGGGCAAAACCCATAAAGCCTGAATGATCTTCACCATGAGGATTTTCCACCGTACTTGTTTTGCCACATATCGGTAAATCCGGTATGTAGGCCCGTATTCCCGATCCTATGGAAATCACTTTTTCCATACCATCCACCACTACTTCAAAATACGCCGGGTCAATACCCACTTCGTTCCGGTTTTGTGGGATGCTCGTACCATTTCCAATTGCTCTCACCACATGTGGAGTATAATAATATCCTCTGTTGGCAAGTATTGATCCCAGGTTGGCCATTTGAAGCGGTGTGACAAGCAACTCACCCTGTCCGATACTCAGTGAATAGATATTGGAGAAACGCCATCTGTTTATCCCATATATCCGGTCATAAACGTTCAGGTCAGGTATTGATCCGGTGTTCTCATTGGGCAGATCAATTCCCAATCTATCTCCCAACCCGAAGTCAAGTACGTGTGATCTCCATCTTTCATAACCTATCCTGGCGTCGATGAATGAATTTTCATCATAGCCCTGTTGGATCACTCTCCTGAAAACTTTATAGAAGAAATTGTTGGAAGAATACGTAATTGCCTTTGTGATATCATATTCTCCCGGAGGTGCCAGGTCCCCGATCAGATCCCCTTCACAGTATATTTCTTCTTTTGTTCCAACCCGATTTTCCTTTAGAGCTACCAATGACTGGATCGTCTTAAACATTGACCCCGGAGGATACATCGCCTGGATGGGACGATTGAATAGGGGTTTTAGGGAATCAAGCTGAACTTTGGAAAAATTTTCAGAAAAATCACGCCCGGAGAATTGGTTTGGATCATACGACGGTGCCGAAACAAATGCAAGTATTTCACCCGTTTTGGGCTCAATTGCAACTACACTTCCGGTCTTTCCCTCCATCAGTTTCTCCGCATACTGCTGCAATTCCAAATCAATTGTTAGCTGGATATTATTGCCGGATTCCGGCAGTGTGTCAAATTCACCA
This sequence comes from Cyclobacteriaceae bacterium, assembly GCA_028278225.1. Lineage (GTDB taxonomy): Bacteria > Bacteroidota > Bacteroidia > Cytophagales > Cyclobacteriaceae > JANQEU01. The sequence goes on along the minus strand of JANQEU010000031.1, from coordinate 114,491 downwards.
TCACCAAATTCACCAATCACAGTTCCACGAACATCAACGGTCTGATAGCTGATGCCTCTCTTTCCCCTTAAGTCTTGCTCGTAATACTTTTCCACACCGGTAATACCGATGTAATCACCTGATCTGTAATAATTACTGGTGTCGGCTCTCAGTTGACTTGCGGTTACTTCTCCTACATAACCAAGAACATTTGCCAATGACTTATGGTCGTAAGATCTTGTCGTCCTTGGCTGTATAGTATAGCCGCTTACATCCACGATCTTATCCTGAATAGATGCAAATTTCTCGTTGGACAATTTGTCGTAGAATATTGAAGGGAGGATGATTGAATACCTCTTCGCTTTGTTGTAACTGTCCAGGTATTCCTGATTAGTGATTTCCAACAGGTCACAAATTCTGGTGGAATCCTGATGATTGACCTCTTTCGGTATGACCATCAGGTCATAAACGGGCTCATTATGTACAAGTAGTTTCCCATACTTGTCTGTAATAAGCCCACGGTAAGGATATTTTATGACCTTGTGAATGATATTGTTCTGAGCTGCCTGTTTGTACTGATCATCGATAATTTGAATGGAAAATAGTCTTGCAGAAAAGACTAAAACAGTGATCACAATAGTGATCCGGATGATAACTGCCCTTGTATTCATACTCTCTTTTTCCTGCCGGCCATAATAAAGTTAAAGATCACCACACAAATAAATGTAAACAGCGAACTCAAAAATACTCTCTTCAAGACCAGTCCAAAACCCAGGAATTTGCCGTGCTCAATACCGAAGATGAAAAGAAGGTGCAAAAATATTAGCGGAAAGAGATACAAAAATGTTCCTCGCATGCCAAACCTGAATACTGAGAGATTGGGGTCATCTTCCAGATCCTCCTTTACCACCAATAACCAGTAGTCCCGGATAAACATAAGAATTGTGCCTGCTGCGGCATGTAAGCCCGGAGTATTGGAGAAAATGTCTATCAGCAATCCAACGAAAAACCCTGATGTGAGCCTGATGAAAGGATTTATGCCAAATGGAAGCAACAGTAGAAATCCGAGATAAAAAAATCCAAAAGCACTGTCAAAAAGAACAAACTTGTAGAGTAATGGTAACTGCAAAACCACGTACACCAGAAAATATAAAACTAGTTGTTGATAGTTAATTCTGACCATACTGTGCTTCCAGGCTATCCTTTTCTGTCTTTTGTTTATTTGCTACCACATTCACATAGCGGAGTGAAGTGAAGTCATTCTCCAGTTCTAATGTTGCATCGTAAAATGCGGATTCGTCACTCAAACTAAATGATTCAATAACGCCAATAACCACACCCGGTGGGAAAATAGCATTAAACCCGGAGGTGACGACCGTATCTCCTTCCCTCAAGGGAATGTGTCTGGGTATAAATCTGACCTTGCTTTCTCTGGGGCTAATGGCATCCCATTGTGTGGTGCATAGTGTGCCTGTGGATTTCAGTTCACTTGAAACCATGAGGTTCTGATGGAGCAATGAAGTGATTGTAGCGTAATTTCTTGATACTGATTTTACAATGCCAACGGCACCCTGGGTGGATAATACTCCCATTTCAGGAGAGATTCCATGTGAAGCTCCTTTATTAATTGTGATGTAATTAGCACTTCGTCTAAAATTGTTATTAACGACCTTTGCAGGTATTACCTCAAATTGATCCTCGTATTGACCATGTGTCGGAATTGCGGATTCCAGGTTGAAAATACGCTTCCTTAAATTAGCGTTTTCGATGGCAAGTTCTTCATTTGCTTTCATCAGGTCTACATAATCAATGGTATTCTGAGTGGTAGTTTGGATACTTCCCGCCAATTGATTGGATGAGTTGAAGAAAAAAGCGTTGTAGTAATTATTGTAAGAAACTAATAACCAAAAAGAAATGAGCTCCAGGAAAACAAAAAAGAAGAAAACGCGATAGCGATATAAAAATGCCAGAAAGCCCTTCATCTATGTCATCAGGACTGCTTTATAATTTTGAAGATTCTTTAGGGTTTGACCAGTACCGCGAACCACAGCTCTCAGCGGATCATCGGCAATGTGTATGGGTAGCTTGGTCTTGAGGCTTAGCCTTTTATCCAGACCTCTTAACAATGCCCCACCTCCTGTAAGATAAATTCCGTTGTCATAGATGTCCGCAGATAGCTCCGGGGGTGAAATTTCAAGAGCTTTCAAAACTGCTTCCTCGATTTTTGATACAGACTTGTCAATTGCAAATGCAATTTCCGAGTAAGATATTTTGATCACTTTTGGAATACCCGTCATCAAATCCCGACCCCTTATTTCGTAATCTTCGGGACCTTCATCCAATTCGGTGAGGGCAGACCCTACCTCGATCTTCACTCTTTCGGCCGTTCTCTCGCCTATTAGCAAATTATGCTGGCGTCTCATATAATCAAGGATATCCTTATTGAAAGAATCACCCGCGACCCTGATAGATTGGTCGCATACAATCCCGGAGAGTGCTATCACGGCTATTTCCGTGGTTCCTCCCCCAATATCCACAATCATAGAGCCAATTGGCTGCTCAATATTTAATCCTATACCTACCGCTGCGGCGATCGGTTCATGTATCATATACACTTCCTTCGCGCCGGCATGTTCCGCACTATCCCGAACCGCCCTTTTTTCTACTTCCGTGATGCCCGATGGAATGCAAATTACCATCCTGTGGGACGCCGGAAACAATCGCTTGTTGTTACCTTCAATCATCTTGATCATTCCCCGGATCATGTGCTCTGCAGCATGGAAATCAGCTATCACTCCATCTTTCAGCGGACGAATGGTTTTGATATTTTCATGGGTCTTTTCATGCATTTGCATCGCTTCCCTGCCGATAGCCAGTACCTTGTTCGTATTCTTATCAATAGCAATGATTGATGGCTCGTCCACAACTACTTTATCCTTACTTATGATCAGCGTATTAGCTGTGCCCAGGTCAATTGCAATATCACTTGAGAAGAAATCGAAAAACCCCATTCGTGCGAAGTGTAAAAATTAAATGTGCTTGAAGTTAATAATACTTTTCAATACTTTATTCCTAATGCTTAAAATGCCGGAATCCGGTAAAGACCATGGCCATATCCTGTCGGTCACAGTAGTCAATGGACAATTGATCTTTGACTGATCCTCCCGGTTGAATGACAGCTTTAATTCCGGCTTTATGAGCGATTTCCACACAATCCGGAAAGGGGAAAAAGGCGTCCGACGCCATCACAGCTTCATTCAACTCAAACCCGAATTTGGTGGCTTTTGCGATGGCCTGTTCCAGAGCATCTACCCGGGATGTCTGACCAACTCCACTGGCTAATAATTGCCGATCATTTGCAAGTACTATTGTATTGGATTTGGTATGTTTGGCAAGTTTGGATGCAAAAAGTAAGGCAGTCTTCTCCCTGCCGGAGGGATTTCTCCTTGTAACAACATTCAAATCCGATTCACTATCAGTTTTGTGATCATATTGCTGTGTGATCACACCATTTAATAGGGATCTGAATTGATCTTTCACATTGTAATGGAGCTTTTGAACGAGGATGATCCTGTTCTTCTTTTGTTTTAGAATCTCCAAAGCTTTTTCAGTGAAATTCGGAGCGATAATTATTTCAAAAAACAGTTCGTTTATTTCATTTGCGGCATCCTGATCAACTTCATTGTTTGTGATGAGTATGCCTCCAAAAGCGGACACCGGATCCGCCTGTAGAGCCAGTTGATAAGCGGACAGCGTAGAATCGGATACAGCAAAACCACATGCATTATTATGTTTTAAAATGCCAAATGCGACTGTACCATCAAATTCACTGATCAATTGAACTGCGGCCTCGATATCGACCAGGTTATTGTACGAAATGTCTTTCCCATGAAATTGATCAAAGAACGCCTCAAAATCACCGTAGAAAGATCCTCCCTGATGGGGATTTTCACCATATCGTAGTGATTTTCTATTCCCTACGCTTGTTTTGAAAGATTGAACGTCATTATTACTATTAAGATAGTTGAATATGGCCGTATCATAGTGTGATGACATGTCGAAAGCTTTGGCAGCGAAACTCTTTCTTTCGGATAAGTTCGACACACCATTTTTTTCGTCGAGAAGTTGCAAAAGATCACCGTAATACTTTCTGGATGGAACGATGATCACATCCTTGAAATTTTTTGCAGCTCCCCTGATCAGTGCGATCCCACCTACATCTATCTTTTCAATTATTTCTTCCTTTTTAGCACTTGGTGCCGCTACCGTGTCCTCAAAGGGGTACAGATCGACAATCACAAGATCAATTGCAGGAATATCGTATTTTTCTTTTTCAATCGAATCATTTTTATCATCTCTTCTGTGCAGGATCCCTCCAAAGATCTTGGGGTGCAGTGTTTTTACTCTTCCCCCGAAAATCGAAGGATAATCGGTCACTGATTCTACCGATGTTACCGGAATATTCAAACCCTTGATAAAATCGTAGGTACCACCCGTCGAGTATATACTGACACCCAGGCTATGCAGCTTTCGAATGATCGGATCAAGTCCCTCTTTGTTAAAAACTGAAATTAGTGCTGATTGTATTTTAGCTTCACTCATGGCCCGGAAAAATAAGCTGCAAAGCTAGAATTATTTAGCTATATCTCAGCTTAGTTTTTGGATGTATTCCTCTATCACTTTCGGATAATATTTGTACTCCAATTCGTGGATCCTTGAAGCCAGGGATTGAGGCGTGTCCTCAGCAATAACATCAATACTTTTTTGGAAAATGATCTTGCCTTCGTCATAGTTCTGGTTCACCAAATGGATGGAGATCCCTGATTTTTTTTCCTTATTTTCAATCACTGCTTTGTGAACACGATCACCATACATCCCCTTACCTCCGAACTTGGGTAGCAATGCCGGATGAATGTTCATTATCCTGTCAGGAAATTGTTCGATGAAGAATTGAGGGATCTTCAGTAGAAAGCCAGCTAAAATTATGAAATCAATATTTCGCTTTGAAAAATGATCGGTAAAAGCCGTATCGAGCATTTCCTGTTTTGTGAAAGTGAAATAGGGGATTGAAAGGTTTTTAGCCCTGGTGATCACGTAGGCTTCAGGGTTGTCTACTGCCACCAAGTCAATACTGATCGTTGAATGGCCGTGAAAATATTTGGCAATGTTTTCAACATTTGATCCACTACCCGAGGCAAACAGTGCTAGTCTTATTTTATCCATTTATGAATGCAATGCTGAGAACACCGCATAAAATGATCCAGTTACTAATGTTATGAACAGTCTTGAAATGTTTCTGAGTATCGGCCAGATGTATCTGATATAAAAACCATAGAAATACAGGAGATAAAAGCACAAAGAAAATCCTTACTTCTTTCTGTGCGATTTCCATCAGGAAAAAAGTCAGAAGTGCCATCCCTACAAAACTTATCAGGTAAATAAGGTTTTTCGTACTACGGATTCCCCATATCACGGGAATTGTACTGCATCCATACGCCGCCTCCCCTTTCACATCCTCAATATCTTTAATAATCTCGCGGATTAAAATAATCAAAAAAGCGAAAAGGGCATATATCATCACCACTTGGCTGGAAATCCGGAAGAATATCGAAACAATCAACAGGATCATACCGCCTAATGAAGCAATTGCAAGATTTCCAAGCAATGGTAATCTCCTTAAGTGATTACTATAATACCACAACAAGGCGGAAGACCCCAGGTGAATCAAAGCAATCAATGGGTCAATAAGATATGCCAAAAAAATTGCTATCACGTTCAGCATCGTATGAGAAATAAGGGCCAGGCGTCTTTTAAATGTAATACCGACGATCACCTTATCGGGTCTGTTTATCATGTCTATTTTCTGGTCGTAGTAATCATTTATGATATAGCCAGCAGCAGCTACCATCTGGGTGGTAAGTATGAGGATCACAAATTCAACAGAAATTAATTGCGACAGAGGATAGGACAGCAGAAAAAGTCCGGTCATAATCTGCACGATTGCTATTATGAATAAATTAGGGACCCTGCTTACCTTTATAAAGCCGAGGATGTTGGTGACAACTTCGTTCATTATTCAGAATGACGATAGAAATCCACAATTTGTTGGGAAATTAACTCATAAATTGCCTTGGTCCCCGTGTCCTCAATAATACTTATGTGTTTTTTGAGGGTATTTACATCCCCTCGCCTCGCAGGGCCGGTTTGAGCCGCGCCAGGACCTATTTCGATAGCCTTGTCTACGGCTTCCTTTACAAGCGGAGCAAGTTGCTCAAAATGCAGCGCTTCGTTTTCAAGAATACGGCTTGAAAGGTGAAACATGTGATTTGTAAAATTACTGGCTATCACAGCCGCCAAATGAACTTTTAACCTGGTCTGTGAGTCCATCTGATTTACATTTCCACTGATCAAACTACCGACTTTCAACAGCTTATCCGTAACTGCCACGCTTGATCCTTCGATAAAAACCGGCATGTCATCATAACTAATCTCCCTTGATTTCGATAAAGTTTGAAGTGGATAGAAACAACCATATTCTTTAACCGGACTTCCTTCGAATACATCGATGGGAACCGAGCCTGACGTATGAGCCAATATGGCGTTTTCGGGGAATTTGTATTCATTGATTATGCCGGCGATTTTATCATCCGGGACAGCAATGAATATGATGTCTGATCGCAGATCTCTAAGATCTTCAGATCTAAGTAACCGCATTTCAGCAAAGACATCTGGCCCTTTCCCATCATTTTTCAGCACAATGCATTCGATCGGGATTCCTGCTGAAGTAAACGCTCTGGACAAATGAAAAGAAACATTTCCCCCTCCAATAAAAGAAACAATCATTTAATGATATAGGTGTTACAGCTTGAAGTTAGGAAGGCTTTGGGTTACTCCAAATTTTTTGACTTCATCTTTGAAAATTCTTCGTACCGTCTTGTTATAGCAATGGATAATCCAATTACAAGAAAGAAAGTACCCAACCACAAAATGTTGATCCAGGGTTTTTCCACAGCTTCCAGGATGATCCAGTCTTTCTGAGTTGTGTTCACACCGAAAGTGAAGCTATCTTCCTGAGGATGTATATTTAGTATTGTTATTCTTGAGGCAACTTCACTAATGGTTTCCGGAATCCTTCCGGCCATTCGATCTTTTATCAGATAAATGGGTTCGGCAAGGTAGTTTTCATATTCACCCTGAATTTCAATTATGGCTTTCACCGCAACGTCCTCCGGTCCCAATATGACATTTGGTAATTCATTGATCCGTTCCATCTCAATAAATTTTGCAACATAATCATTGATGAAAAAAGTATCACCAATCTTTATTTTGACCTCCTCCGTTTCACTCCAGTCAGGTTCCTGATCAGGATCAGCCAGGTTGCTAATATGCGTATATAAGTCCGCAGTAAGTGTTCTCTTGATATCCGGAGAGGATAATGTACCCATCAACTCATTTACCTGGATTCTCGGATATAATGTAAAATCCTTCCCGTTTTCCTTTGAATATTTTATTTCAAAGTAGCTATTCTCAGGGTTTATTACCGAAACAGTATCACCTCTTTTGATCACAATCGCCTCTCCTTTTGCGACATCCTTGGAGACAATCAATTTCAGGGGGTCATCCGTCGGCAGAAGCGAGTTTGCATCAACATAGCCATACTTTTTGATTTTCTTTCTCATACCCCGAAAGAGGAGCGAGTATTCGCCCATTTGCCTGGGCTCGTTCTGGAATAGAAGAAGGTTGTTTTGGTTCATCTCCTCCGGAAACTCCTTGCTCCAAAGTAGTCCTGTGTTATTTTTTGATATGATCTTGGAATAACCGGAGGAAAAAAGAATTCCGATCAGCATCATGGCGATTCCGATATGAGTCACCGACCCTCCGGATAATCTGAAATTGGTTTTTCGAAGACTCAATAGGATCTTGACATTTGCCACTATGGAATAGACAGCGGCAGTTAATAGTAAAATGAAACCTATTTCTTTAATTCTTCCAAAGAGTATTATGATTGAGGAAACCAACAAAGCAATAATGACCGGATTCCTCAATTCCTTTTTCAATTTTTCCGGATCTGCTTTCTTCCACCAGAAAAACTGACCTGTTCCCGAAAGAATTGCGAGCCCGATCGCAAACCACAGTTGGAATTTTGAGTAAAACTCGATTTGATCCGCCGGAGGTGCCAGATTCGAATTGATGCCAAAGATGCCGAGGATCTCGTTCCAGACCGGGATCGATGTAGGGACCAGGACCTGGAAGGCCATAAGGCATAAAACTGTTGCTCCCATAAAGATCCAGAATTCACGGGAATAAGTTGAAACCTCTTCCTTTTTACCACTGAGGTTTTTCCATTTTCTTACCAGAAGTAGGGTGCTTCCGATGATGAAAACCAGGAGAAAGATCAAAAGCTGACCGGACAGACCAAGATCTGTGAAGGAGTGTACGGAGGTCTCTCCCAGGACGCCGCTTCGTGTAAGAAATGTAGAGTACAGTATCAAAATATATGTTACAACCACCAAGATGACAGAAACTTTGAGCGCACTGTCACTTTTTTTGTGAGCAATCATTGTATGCATCCCTGCAACCAACGTCAGCCACGGCACATAGATCGCATTCTCCACAGGATCCCAGTTCCAGTAACCTCCAAAATTTAATGTTTCATAGGCCCAGTAGGCTCCCATAAGGATGCCGATCCCTAATACCAATGCCGAGAATTGCGCCCAGGGAAGAGCGGGACGGATCCATTCTTTGTATTTGCCTCTCCAGATGCCGGCGATGGCAAAAGCAAACGGGACTACTGTACTGGCGAAACCCAGAAAAAGCGTGGGCGGATGAATGACCATCCAGTAGTTCTGCAATAGTGGATTTAACCCGTTTCCATCTGCCGGTATGAAATCCGGATTGATTTTGAAAATGTTGTCCTGAATGACATCTCTCAATAGCAAGAACGGTGAACTCCCCAACTTCAAATCGAAAATGATCACGCCTAGGATCATGGAAGTGAGAAAGACCTGGTTGAATGACATGATGGTCATTACAGAAGGTTTCCAGAATTTGTTGGTTCTCAGCAGGACTAAACCCAGGATCACATTCCAAAACATCCATAGCAGGAATGAACCTTCCTGGCCATTCCAGAAGCTTGAAATCTGGTAATATATCGGGAGGTATTTCGAACTGTAATTCCATGCATAGTGATACTCAAAGTATTGTCGATTAATGATGAAAAACAGTACCGTTAATACTCCGATAATGCATATGGCATGCAGGTAAAAGGCATATTGCCCAAACCTTAACCAGGATGAATTGTTATTTGAAGCTTTGAAAAATGAAACTGAAGCAACAATTGAACTGACAAATGCAAGAATCACCAGGAAATGGCCGAAAGAACCAACAAAATAATGGATCATTCAGCTAAATTTTAATTTCTTCTTCCTGGTACTTTGACGGGCACTTAAGAAGAATTTTGTCCGCAACAAACGCCTCTTCATGATAAGCTCCCACTACCACCACTTGTTCGGACTTCTCAAAATCCTGTGGGATGGGATTTGCATATAGCACTACCTGCTCTTCACTGTTTTCATCGATCATGACAAACCGGAATGATAGCTTGTCGGGGCTCTCTTCAATCCCTATTATTTCATTTTTTTTATTCTTTTTCAAAGTGCCAACGACATGTATTTTGGCTTTATTCCCTCCATCGGCAATAACTCTTGCTTCTTTGAAAGTGACATAACTGCTTGCATCACCGGCCGTGGAAACGATCACTGCGATTGCAATTGCGATGACCAAAATTCCGAATATGTGCGATTTTCTCATTCTTTTTCTTTGTTCCGTACTTCTTTTTCCAGCCTGGTTATCTTCTTGTCCAATCTTATAAGTGTGAAAAAAATTCCAAACAGAATTATCAAAATTACAGCAACTACAACATAGATCTTACCCTCCCCTCGAAATTGATCTGCCATTTCAACCTCCTCCTGTGCAAAAGCCCGGATATTCAGTATCAGGAAGGAAATCGTCAGCCAAAATTTATTCACTGTCTTTTTTAAATTGATATAATGAAACCCTGATCATTATTCCGGCAATCCAGGATCCTAAAAACGTCCATCCAACCACCGCCGGATAAAATACTAACCTCAAATTACTGTCCAGATCATAGGCATTGAATCCCGGATTACCGCCACTTCCCGGATGTAAGCTGTCAGTTAGTCGAGGAAGTATGAATAACAGGGGGATCAGCACTGCAAAAGCAAAAATGTTGTAGATAGCCGATATCCTTGCCTTTTGATGATCATCTGACAGTGATCCTCTAAGTATCATGTAGGCAAAATAGATAAGCAAAGCAACCGCGGCTGCATTTTGTTTGGGATCATTACTCCATGGTTCCCCCCAGGTGAAATTTGCCCAAATCATTCCTGTGATTATCCCTAAAATTCCGAAAAGCACCCCTACATTGATAAGTTCTTTACTAAAAAGATCCTGAACCAGATCTTTTGAAGAAAGATATTTCACCGAGTGAAACACTGAAAACGCAAAAAGAATGATCATTCCGAACCACATAGGAACGTGAAAATGGAGATTACGGATAGTCTCGTTTAAAATGGGTAGTCTCGGGACGGTGAAAAGAAGCCCTCCAACCACGGTATAAGTCAGTAAAAACATCGTGAGCCACTTCCACCAATTTGTCCTGATTAAGAAATTCATCTGCTAGTTCCTACGGCTGTAAGGGAATAAAATAAATGAGAGTGCAATGATAATAACTATGATGGATATCAGGGTTAGCAGGTTTCCCATTATATCCGTCAATCCCGCTCCAAAAATGATATTTCTTGAATTGCTAACCGCCATGATCAAAACTGGGATGACAACCGGAAATCCCAATAAGGCCATCATGGTAGATTGATTGCCAGTCTTGGAGGAGATGGCCGAAATTAGCGTAAAGGCCGCACCCATACCAAGGGCTCCAATGGAAAAATTCAGCATGAATAATGGCAGGTTTTCCACGGGATTACCCAGGAATATCGAGAATAAAACAAAGGTTAATCCTACAATCAAGAGCTGGTACAATCCATTGTAAAGAAATTTGGCAATCAATATCTGCGACGGTGAAGTAAGAAAGTAATAGTACAATGAACTGTTTTCCTCCTGGATGAATCCCTTAGCAATTCCTGTTACCGAGGCAAATAAAAGTACAATCCAAAGTAGGGCGTTCCATGTCGAAGGGTTTATCAAGTTGCCAAAGGACAAATAAGAAATATAGATTGTGGCAAAAATGTAAAGTGCGATCCCGACAATTGGGTATTTTTGCCGAAAATCTATGAGGTAGTCTTTTTTTATTAGTGCGAAAACGAGATTCATTTTTGCAAAGCTAAAGTTATCATCACAAATCCAAATCACTATTTAACTTGATACCTACTTCAAAACCGATATTGGTCACGGGGTCAGCGGGATTCATTGGTTTTCATTTGAGTCGAAGGCTCCTCAGGGAAGGGTACGAGGTAATTGGTATAGATAACCTGAACGACTATTATAGTGTTAAGCTCAAGGAGGACAGGAATGCAATTTTACTTAAAAACCAGGGATATCACTTCTACAAAATGGATCTGGAGAATATCGATCAGCTTCAATCGGTATTTAAGGAACATAAATCTGAATTTGTGATACATCTTGCCGCACAGGCTGGGGTGAGATATTCTCTGACACATCCCTTTGCCTACACCAGTTCCAACATCACAGCGTTTGTAAACCTGTTAGAAAGGTGTAAAGATCATGATGTAAAACATTTAATTTTTGCTTCATCGAGTTCAGTATACGGAGCTAATACCAAAATGCCATTCTCAGTTCATCATAACGTTGATCATCCTGTATCCCTCTACGCAGCCACAAAGAAAGCGAATGAGCTTATTGCACATTCATACGCGTCAAGTTTTGGACTACCGGTAACCGGGTTGAGATTCTTTACTGTATATGGACCTTGGGGAAGGCCGGACATGGCATTGTTCCTCTTCACCGATGCAATTATGGATGATCGACCAATTGATGTGTATAATCATGGAAAAATGAAGCGTGATTTCACTTTTGTGGATGACATTGTAGAAGGGGTTTTCCGCTTAATTCCCGAGCTTCCCCGGGCTGACCCTAGCTGGAATGGTAATGATCCCAGTCCCAATACGAGTTTTGCTCCTTATTGTACGTACAATATCGGGCACAATGAGCCTGTAGAATTGATGGATTTTATAAGAACCTTGGAAAAGGTGGTTGGAAAATCCGTTGAGAAAAACTTTTTGCCGATGCAGACAGGAGATGTCAAGGAGACCTTTGCGGATGTCAGTACATTAGAGCAGAAAGTCAGTTACAAACCATCAACATCAATTGATGAAGGGGTCACTGCTTTTGTTACCTGGTTTAAGGAATATTACAACAAATGAAGAATGTCTTAATTACAGGCGGCGCCGGATTCATAGGGTCTCATGTGGTAAGGAGATTTGTCGTCAGTTACCCACAATACAAGATTTTCAATTTGGATAAACTGACCTATGCGGGAAATCTTCAAAACCTCGTTGATATTGAGAATTCGGAGAACTATACCTTCTTAAAAGGAGACATTTGTGATGCTGATCTGGTTAGCGAGATTTTCGACTTACATCGGATTGATGTTGTGATTCATTTGGCAGCGGAGTCCCATGTTGATCGATCCATTCGAAATCCGAATGCTTTTGTTGAGACAAATGTCTTAGGAACAGTCAATTTGCTCAACACGGCAAGGAATGCATGGAAGGGATCTCACAACAAATTATTTTACCATATAAGTACGGATGAAGTTTATGGCTCGTTGGGGGCTGAAGGGTTTTTTACAGAATCCACGCCTTACGATCCGAAATCTCCATATTCAGCGTCGAAAGCAGCTTCAGATCATTTCGTGAAAGCGTATGGCAATACCTATAAATTACCCTTCATCATTAGCAATTGCTCAAACAATTATGGTCCTAATCACTTTCCGGAAAAATTGATACCCCTTGCTATTAACAACATCAGGAATGGAGAACCGATTCCGGTTTATGGAAAAGGTGAAAATGTACGGGACTGGTTGTATGTTGAGGATCATGCCATAGCGATTGATGTGATCGTTCATAAGGGGGAGATTGGAGAAACTTACAATATCGGGGGTTTCAATGAGTGGAAGAATATTGATCTGATCAGGCTATTATGCGATATCATGGATCAAGAGTTGGGCAATTCAGTTGGAACCTCCCAGGAACTTATAACATTTGTCAAAGACAGGGCTGGCCATGACCTGAGATATGCGATAGATGCTATGAAGATTAAAAAAGAGCTGGGTTGGGAACCTTCAGTGACTTTTGAAGAAGGGTTACGAAAAACGGTAAATTGGTATTTGAAAAATGAAGAATGGCTGGATAATGTCACATCCGGTAATTATCAGAAGTACTATGAACAACATTATGGATAACCCTGAACATCGGATAAAAGCCAATAGCCAAAATTTATGAAAGGAATAATCTTAGCAGGGGGCGCTGGTACCCGTCTCCATCCGTTGACCAGGGCTATTAGTAAGCAGATCCTTCCTGTTTATGATAAGCCAATGATTTATTACCCCTTGTCCGTTTTGATGCTGGCGGGGATAAGGGATATTCTTATTATATCAACACCAAGAGATTTAACTACCTTCCAGGAACTGCTGGGTAACGGATCGGAGCTTGGATGCCATTTCTCATATGCTGTACAGGAGGAGCCTAAAGGTTTGGCAGAAGCTTTTATTATTGGTGAAAAATTTATTGGAAATGATAAAGTTTCCCTGATCCTGGGTGATAACATCTTCTATGCTTCCGGATTTTCGAAAAAGCTTCAATCCTGCACGAATCCTGATGGAGGTATCGTTTTTGCCTACCATGTAAATGATCCTGAAAGATATGGTGTTGTTGAATTTGACAAAAACAAAAGGGTTCTTACTATTGAAGAAAAACCTGCAATCCCAAAATCCCAATATGCCGTTCCCGGGTTATATTTTTATGATAACAATGTTGTTTCCATTTCAAAAGACATTGAACCCAGTAAAAGAGGAGAATTGGAAATCACAGAGGTTAATAATAAGTATCTCAAAAACGGGAAATTGTCTGTTGAAATCTTAGACAGGGGAACGGCATGGCTTGATACCGGAACTGTGACTTCCCTGATACATGCGGGAGAATTTGTGCATGCCATTGAAGAAAGACAGGGTTTGAAGATTGGGTGTATTGAAGAAGTGGCTTACAAAATGGGATTCATTCAAAAAGATCAATTATTGAAGTTAGCGGAACCTTTAAGAAGAAGTGGATACGGAGAATATCTAATCAACCTTTTGAAATGGAGCTGATTGAAACACCACTCAAAGATTGCTTTGTGATAAAAATGGACATGTTTGGCGATGGCAGGGGATTCTTCCTGGAAGTATTTAATAAAAAAGATTTAAGACAGTTGGATGTTGAGTTTGAAGTAAAGCAAATTAACTTCGCGAAATCCCAGAAGAATGTGCTCAGAGGACTTCATTTTCAAAAGGACAGATATGCACAAGCAAAGATTGTTGGAGTTGTAACTGGCTCAGTGTTAGACGTAGTAGTAGACCTGAGAAATAATTCACCTACTTTTCTAAAGCACTATAAGTTGAAGTTGTCTTCTCCTGATACAATGCTTTTGGTGCCGAAGGGTTTTGCTCACGGCTACTATACCCTTCAGGATGAAACTATCTTCTATTACGCTGTTGATGATTACTACAATCCTGATCACGAAGGTGGTATCAAATATGATGATTCGACGCTGGCCATTGATTGGGAGTTGGATGATAAGCCAATTGTTTCTGAAAAAGATTTAAATCAACCATTAATTAATAAATAATATGAAAATCGCCGTTGTTGGTACGGGATATGTTGGGTTAGTGACAGGAACTTGTTTTGCTGAAACCGGTAATCATGTTACCTGTGTAGACATTGACGAATCGAAAGTAAACAAACTTCAAAATGGGGAGGTTACCATTTATGAGCCTGGTCTTGAACCGCTTTTCGAACGAAACATAAGACAAAAGAGATTGGATTTTACCACGAGCCTGGAAAAAGGATTGGAAGGGGCAGAGATTATTTTTCTGGCTTTGCCAACACCTCCAGGAGAGGATGGATCAGCCGACCTTCAGTATGTGCTGAAAGTGGCTGGGGATCTGGGACCACTTTTAAAAGATTACACGGTCATTGTAGATAAGAGCACTGTCCCGGTTGGAACCGCTGAAAAGGTAACGGAAGAAATTTCGAGAAATGCTGTGGCGGACTTTGATGTGGTCTCCAATCCTGAGTTCTTGCGTGAGGGTGTAGCGGTGGAAGATTTCATGAAGCCCGATAGGGTTGTCGTTGGAACAAACTCTGAAAGAGCCAGGAAGTTGATGAAGGAACTCTATGCGCCTTATGTAAGACAGGGCAATCCTGTAATTTTCATGGATGTACGGTCTGCGGAATTAACAAAATATGCTGCAAACTCATTTTTAGCAACCAAAATTACATTTATGAATGAGATTGCCAATTTGTGTGAGTCTTTGGGAGCCGATGTTGATATGGTCCGTAAAGGCATTGGTACAGATGACCGTATTGGAAGGAGGTTCCTTTTTGCCGGAATCGGCTACGGTGGCAGTTGTTTTCCCAAGGACGTCCAGGCGCTTGCCAAATCTTCCACTGAAGTAAACTATGACTTCAAGATTCTTAATTCAGTCATGGAGATTAATGCAGACCAGAAGCATAAGTTGATTCAACCTATGACAGATTACTTTGGATCGCTGGAAGGAAGGACAATTGCAATTTGGGGACTGGCATTCAAGCCCTATACTGATGACATCAGGGAGGCTCCATCACTGGAAAATATTGAAGTACTCCTCTCAAAAGGAGCGAAAGTCAGAGTTTATGATCCGGAGGCCATGGACAATGTAAAACATGTCGTTGGAGACAATATCTACTATGGAAAAGATGAATATGACGCAGCTATGGGCGCAGATGCACTAATGATCATCACTGAGTGGCCGGTATTTCGAACACCGGAATTCGATCTGCTCGAAAAAAAGTTAAAAAACAAAGTCATCTTTGACGGCAGAAATCTTTATGATCTATCCCATATGAAAGAATTGGGCTTTACCTACTATAGTATCGGAAGGAAAAGAATTAACTGAAATGGGGAAAGTATTGATCACTGGTGGTGCCGGTTTCCTTGGATCTCATTTATGCGACAGATTTCATAAGGAAGGGTACTATGTCATTGCGATGGATAATCTAATCACTGGGGACCTGGCCAACATCGAGCATCTCTTTAAAGAAAAGAACTTTGAATTTCACCACCACGATGTGTCAAAGTTCATACATGTAAGTGGGCAACTGGAATATATTCTTCACTTTGCTTCTCCCGCCAGCCCGATAGATTATTTGAAAATGCCGATTCAAACAATGAAAGTCGGCTCACTTGGTACCTTGAATTGCCTTGGGTTGGCAAAAGACAAAGGGGCTCGCATACTTGTAGCTTCAACTTCGGAAGTTTACGGTGATCCACTTGTCCATCCTCAAAAAGAGGACTATTGGGGTAATGTTAACCCGGTGGGTCCGCGAGGAGTTTATGATGAGGCAAAGCGATTTCAGGAGGCTTTAACTATGGCTTACCATACTTTTCATGGATTGGAAACCAGAATTATCCGTATATTCAACACGTTTGGTCCTCGAATGAGATTGAATGACGGCAGAGTACTTCCGGCTTTCATTTCTCAGGCACTTAGGGGTGAAGATTTAACCGCATTTGGTGATGGTTCGCAAACGCGTTCTTTCACGTACGTGGATGACCTTGTTGAGGGTATCTATCGCCTACTAATGAGTGATTATGTGAATCCTGTTAACATTGGCAATCCCGAGGAAATCACCATAAATGAATTTGGAAAGGAAATTCTAAAACTAACCGGAAGCGAGTCGAGGATCATCTATAAGGAGTTGCCTGAAGATGACCCTAAACAAAGGAAGCCTGATATTTCACTTGCGAGGAAGGTTCTTGGTTGGGAACCGAAATTTAGTCGTTCAGAAGGATTGAAGCCTACCTTGGAGTATTTCCGTAGTAAAGTTAAAATTTAATCAAATGAGTTATAAGGTGGCTGTAATTGGCTTGGGTTACGTTGGTCTACCCTTAGCTGTTGAGGTGGGGAAGCAATACGAAACAATAGGTTTTGATATTGATGCAGGGCGAATTACATATTTACAAAGAGGGAATGACAAGACCCTGGAAGTCAGTGAAGCTGAAATTGCTTTAGCCAAGATGCTTAAATTCTCAGATAATGAAAGGGATCTTCGAGACGCAAACTTCTATATTGTAACCGTTCCGACCCCTGTTGACAAACACAATAAGCCCGATCTTTCCCTAGTTGAAAGAGCCACGAAAATGGTTGCTGGGGTACTTGACAAAGGAGATATTGTTATCTATGAATCGACAGTATATCCTGGTGTTACAGAGGAGGTCTGTGTCCCAATTCTGGAAAAGTTTAGTCAACTTAAATTCAACAAAGATTTTTACTGTGGATACTCACCTGAGCGAATAAACCCGGGAGATAAAACACATCGTTTATCTGATATTAAAAAGGTTACTAGCGGCAGCACTCCCGAAATCGGACATAAAATTGATGAATTTTACAGTTCTATTATTCCAGCCGGAACCTTCCTGGCCAGTAGTATAAAGGTTGCTGAAGCAGCTAAAGTTATTGAAAATGCTCAGCGTGATATCAACATTGCATTTGTTAATGAGCTTTCAATCATCTTCGAAAGAATTGGGATAGATACTTTAGAAGTTTTGAAAGCAGCCGGTACCAAATGGAATTTCCTGAATTTTTCACCTGGTTTGGTGGGAGGTCATTGTATTGGTGTTGATCCTTACTATCTCACACATAAAGCGGAAGAGGTAGGTTACAAGTCAAGGGTAATTCTATCCGGCAGAAGCGTAAATGATGAAATGGGAAGCTATGTTGCCAGCCGTGTAATGAAATTGTTAGCTTCAAAGAAACTTCTCAAAAGTGATCTCAAAATTCTAATTCTGGGGATAACATTCAAAGAGAATTGTCCGGATATTCGCAATACACGGGTAATAGATATAGAGAAGGAGTTCACAGAGTATGGTTTTGATGTTGATGTTTATGATCCCCATGCTGATCCGGATGAGGTTAGTAGGGAATATGGGATTGAATTGATTAATTCTTTAACAATAGCTAAATATGAAGCCATTGTTGCCGCTGTGGCTCACAGGGAGTTTCAAAACTTAGATTGGGAAAATTTAGATTTAAATAACAAAGTAGTCTTCGATGTTAAGGGGACACTTCCAAATGATGTTGTAACTTCGCGGCTTTAAACGAGTAGTATGCTTTTTAAAGACAAGAGTAAGGTTCGCGCCATATTGAAGACAATTTCGTGGAGAATAATTGCATCTCTTACAACTTTCGTTTTAGCGCTTATTTTTTTCAGAGATGATCCGTTAGCTACACAAAAAGCTACGGGCGTAGCAGTAACTGAAATATTTCTTAAAATGTTGTTTTATTATCTGCATGAGCGTGCATGGTACAATATCCGGTTTGGAAGACATAAAGTGGATGAGCATTAGCGAAAATATTATTCCGCATGACCATTTTATTCAAATGAAGGATCGTATAGAAAAAAATGGTCATTTACCAAAGTTGATGTGGTTCACAGGTCTTAGCGGGTCTGGCAAATCCTCTATTGCCAGTAATGTTGAAAATATACTTTTTCAAAAAGGAATTAGAACCTACATCCTGGATGGTGACAACATTCGCAGTGGATTAAACAAAGATTTGGACTTTAGCGATGAGGGAAGAACCGAAAATATCAGGCGTATCGCTGAAGTTTCGAAACTTTTCGTAGATGCGGGATTGGTGGTTATGACGGCATTTATTTCGCCATTTCGAAGTGAACGTGCCCTGGCGAAAAAACTGGTGGGTGATCATAACTTTCTTGAAATTTTCGTCGATTGCCCTCTGGAGGTATGTGAACAACGAGATGTTAAGGGATTATACGCTAAGGCCCGGAAAGGATTAATACAGAATTTTACCGGAATCGATTCTCCGTTTGAAGAGCCATTAACTCCCGATATTCAGGTGAAGACAGCCAAGCAATCTCTTTCAGATTCAGTTAACCAGGTAATTGAAAAAGTATTGCCTGCAATTCAATTTTAGTAACTATGAAGAGCTATAGTTTAACACATTTACGTGAACTTGAAGCGGAATCCATTTATGTATTACGCGAAGTGTTCTCGCAATTTCAAAATCCCGCCATCCTGTTTTCGGGGGGTAAAGATTCCATAGTGGTTACCCATTTGGCCAGAAAGGCATTTTTCCCGGCAAGAATTCCTTTTCCGTTGTTTCATATAGATAGCGGGCACAATTTTCCTGAAACCATGAAATTTAGAAATGATTTGGTTGAGGAATTAGGTGTGAGACTTGTGGTAGGATCCGTACAAAAATCAATTGATGAAGGAAGGGCCGTGGAAGAAAAAGGAAGAAATGCTTCCCGAAATGTGATCCAGACTATCACATTACTTGACGCAATCGAAGAAAACCAATTTGATGTATGCATAGGTGGCGCTCGAAGAGATGAGGAAAAAGCTAGAGCGAAAGAGCGTTTTTTTTCACATCGGGATGAATTCGGTCAGTGGGATCCGAAAAATCAGCGACCTGAGTTATGGAACATCTTTAATGGTAAATATCAGCAGGGAGAACATTTTAGGGTTTTTCCGTTGAGTAACTGGACGGAAATGGATGTGTGGCAATACATCTTATCTGAAAATATCAAAATTCCACCCCTCTATTTTGCTCATGAAAGAGAGGTGATTCGGCGAAATGGGACGTGGCTCCCAATATCTGAGTTTATCCAACTTGATGAAAAAGATCAGATCATTAGGAAGAAAATAAGATTTAGAACTTTAGGTGACATTACGATAACGGGAGGCATAGAATCAAATGCGGATACGCTTGCAAAAATTGTTGAGGAAGTGGCCGCTGCCCGCCAGACTGAAAGGGGAAACAGGGAGGATGATAAGAGATCTGAGACTTCAATGGAAGATCGGAAGAGGGAGGGATATTTTTGATGGCTTTTTGGCTTTTTAGCCATTAGTTTTTAGCCAGGAACCATGAATGCAATAACCAGAGAACTATAATCAAAGTTAATGTGAGAGATTTCACGAAATATGAAGTCTGGAATAAGGCAATCGATTTTGCCGTAAATATTTATCAAGTTTCAGGGGTATTTCCAGATGAAGAGAGGTTCGGATTGACGTCGCAAATACGCAGGGCTGTTGTTTCGATTTCGTTAAATATTGCAGAAGGGGCCAGTCGCAGCTATGAAGAAGACTTCAAGCGGTTTATAGAAATTGCTATAGGCTCAGGAAATGAAGTAAAGAACCTGCTTATTCTTGCCGAGAAACTGGAATTTATCAGTGAAAAGCAAGCTGGAGAATCTATTCTAACGATCGATGGCCTATCTAGACAACTAAATGCATTAAGAAATAAGTTAAAATAAAATGTCTAACAAACAGCCAACAGCCAACAGCCAATGGCCCATTGCCAATGGCTACCTGGATATGGAACTCCTCCGCTTCACGACAGCGGGGAGCGTTGATGATGGGAAAAGCACACTAATAGGTCGATTGTTGTATGATTCGAAATCCATCTTTGAAGACCAGCTGGATCAGGTAAAGCAATCCAGCAATAGGATGGGATTGGATCACACGGATCTTGCTTTGCTAACAGACGGTCTAAAAGACGAACGAGAACAAGGTATTACCATTGATGTAGCATACCGGTATTTTGCTACACCAAGACGGAAGTTCATAATTGCTGATACTCCGGGCCATATTCAATATACCCGGAACATGGTAACCGGTGCATCAACCGCGAATGCGGCGATAATTCTAATAGATGCACGAAATGGGGTGCTTGAACAGACATGCAGACATTCTATTATTGCTTCTCTCCTGCAAATACCACATATTATCGTCTGCATAAATAAAATGGATCTGGTTGAGTATAACCGGGATGTATATGAGAAAATCAAAATTGACTACGAAGTATTTGCTTCGAAACTGGATGTTCATGATGTGCAGTTTATCCCGATAAGCGCCCTGAAAGGTGATAATGTAGTTGAAAGGAGCAAGAACACACCTTGGTACAAAGGTTCCACCCTACTTTATACCCTGGAAAACTTGCATATCAGCAGTGATCACAATCACATTGACTGTCGTTTCCCCGTGCAGACTGTAATCAGACCTAAAAACGACAAGTTCCATGATTACAGGGGGTATGCTGGAAGGGTTGCTGGCGGAATTTTCAAGCCTGGTGATGAAGTGGTCGTGCTACCTTCAGGATTCACATCCAGGATAAAGTCGATCGATACTTATGATGGACCAATTGAGGAAGCATTCGCGCCAATGTCAGTAACCATCACCCTTACGGACGATATAGACATTAGCAGGGGCGATATGATTGTCAGGACCAACAATCAGCCAGAAGTCATGCAAGATATCGAAGTTATGATGTGCTGGTTAAATTCAATGGGGCCAAGACCAAGAACCAAATACATACTTCGTCACACAACTACGGATATGAAGGCGATGATCAAGGAAATTCGATACAAGCTGGATATCAACACCTTACATAGAATAGAAGATGATAAGAATATCAAGATGAATGACATATGTAGAATTTCACTTCGGTCGACCAAACCTATTTTAGCAGATTCCTACAAGAAAAATCGAAATACCGGAAGCCTGATATTGGTTGACGAAGGCACAAATGAAACTGTAGCTGCAGGGATGATAATATAAGTTTATGTATTCCAGAGCGAAGCGAAGGATCTCGTCAATAGAACCTGGATATTAATGGATTTAACACAACCACTGGAAATAGCTAAGACTGCAGCCATCCAGGCAGGTAAAAAGATACTAAAGATATACGAATCCGGTGATTTTTACATCGAATCGAAGTCCGACAATTCACCTCTTACGTTGGCGGATAAGGCTTCTCATAAAACAACTGTCAGGTTTTTAGAACAAACAGGATTGCCTATTTTGAGTGAAGAGGGGGGGGATATTTCCTACAATGAAAGAAAAAACTGGGAGTATTTCTGGTTGATTGATCCATTGGATGGCACAAAAGAATTCATCAAAAGGAATGGAGAATTCACGGTGAATATTTCACTAATAAATGGGCAAAGAGGAATTCTTGGGGTTGTTTATGCGCCAGTTTTGGGTGAGTTGTATTTTGCCGTACGGGGAGAGGGATCTTTTAAAGAAATTGATGGTAAGAAGACCAGTATAAATGTCAATTCTTTCAAGCTCTCAGATCCGAACTTGAACGTAGTTGCTTCTCGTTCACATTTGAACCAAGATACTGAGGATTTTCTGAAAAAGCTGGATTCGCCGGCCATTGTGTCAAAAGGGAGTTCTTTGAAGTTATTGATGGTTGCAGATGGCAGCGCGGATCTATATCCCAGATATGCCCCAACTATGGAATGGGATACGGCTGCGGCTCAAATTATTGTGGAGGAAGCTGGTGGAAAGGTGCTGCAAAAAGATTCATTCAGGCCCGTAAAATATAATAAAGAAAATCTATTGAATCCACATTTTTTGGTTTCCGGGAAAGAGTTGCTGTAATCTCTTACTTGTTCGTCCTTACTTTATTTAGGTGCCAGAATCTGTGAACCTCACGGATTGTCAAGGGTTTGTTGGCGGGTTTGTAAAGGCCTAAGTGCCATGTGGATTACCAAAATATATCTTTATCTTTGCGCCCGAATTCTGATGGAGGACAATGATAAATCGAATTAAGTACTTGCTATTTGTATCCCTACTACTTTTTTTCGGTGAGATCATGGGACAAACGATTCCAAATCTCCAAAATATTAATGTAGATGATTTAACAAGCGAGCAAATTCAACGATTTGTGGAGCAGGTTGAAACTTCAGGATATTCAATTGATCAATTGGAGGTATTGGCCAGGGCTAGGGGTATGTCATCCTTACAGATCTCTAAATTACGTCGAAGGATCGCCGAAATGCAAGAAGGAGACATTGACGAGGAAGCAGGCGTGAAACGTTATAGAACCATGCCGGGTGATTTGTCCACGAGGGAGCAAATTGATCTGGACAGACAGTCATCATTCGACCCGTTTTCTATAATCTATCTTTTGGATTCCGTTTCGGTAACGGACGAACTTGAAATCTTTGGTTTGTCTTTTTTCGAGAATGAGAATTTTACTTTTGAACCAAGTCTAAACGTAGCAACCCCCAAAAATTACCAGGTCGGTCCTGGAGATCAAATCATTATCGACGTTTGGGGTGCATCTGAGCAATCTTATGTCTTGGATGTAAGCCCTGAAGGATCGATCACCGTTCCCAATATTGGTCCAATCTATTTGAACGGATTGACAATAGAAAGGGCAGAATCGAGAATAAAGCAAAGACTGAAGTCGATATACAGTACACTCGAACAAAATACTTTTGCACAGGTAAATCTTGGACAGATCAGATCGATCAAAGTGAATGTGGTAGGGGATGTAAAATACCCGGGAACCTATACATTATCTTCTTTCGCCAGTGCGTTTAATGCGCTTTATGTTGCAGGTGGACCCACAGAAACAGGTTCTTTGAGAGAGATTAAAATTTTTAGAGGTGGTCAGGAGGTAACGACTCTGGACGCATATGATTTTTTGATTTATGGGAAGGGTGATAACATCATGCTTCAAGATCAGGATGTGATTCTTGTTAAGCCTTATATTAATCGAATTACTGTAGATGGTGAGATTAAAAGACCTGCCTTTTATGAGACTGTTGAAGGGGAATCGCTGCAGAAGGTCATCGAATTCAGTGGGGGATTTACTGAAAACGCTTTCAAAAAGAACATTTCTTTACGGAGGAATCTTCAAAATACAAGGACAGTAAAGACAATAGGTTTTGACTCCCTTGATCTTTTTGCTATTCAGAGTGGGGATCATATAAATATTGGACGAATTACTCAACAATTTACTGGACGGGTACGCGTTGAAGGTGCTGTGAATTTTCCTGGAGAATTCGAAATTAAGGCCGGATCAATGCTATCCGATGCTATTCAATTCGCAGATGGCTTTAGAGGGGATGCTTTCATGAAAAGAGCCGTTATTCTACGTGAGGAGGATGACTTCAATCTAACTACGATATCATTTATACCTACGGAGGTGATAGATGGAACGTATGATGTCCCACTTCAGGCAGAGGATCTAATCAAAGTTAAATCTTTGTTTGATCTTATAGAGAACTATTTCATCACTGTCGAAGGCGAAGTCCAAGTACCTGGTAATTTTCCATATTCCGAAGGTATGACCGTTGAAGACATTATCTATCTGGCTGGAGGATTTAAAGAATCTGCTGCCACATCTTTCGTTGAAGTCGCAAGAAGGATAAAAAATAACAATGACGAATCTATAGTTTCAGAAATCTTTAACTTCCCGATTTCTGAAGATCTCTCTGTGGGTCCGTCGTCCTCCACATTTGTCCTTCAACCCTTTGATTTAGTGGTAGTACGTAAATCTCCAATTTATGAGGAACAATCAGTTGTCGAAATTGAGGGAGAGGTCAAATTCCCTGGAAAGTATGTTCTGACAAAAAGGGATGAAAAAATATCCGATCTCCTTAAGAGAGCCGGAGGATTGACCGATTTCGCATATGCCGATGGAGCAACTCTAATTCGTAGAACCGAATTTTTTGTGGATTCCAATGACAAAGGCGAAACTGAACAATCAGCGAGATTAAGAAGGGAAGAACTACTGGAACAATTTCAACGAGACACAGCCATCGACGTTACTTCACAAACACTTAAGCGGCAGGAATCGATTGGGATTGAATTGACAAAAATTTTGGAAAGTCCAGGTTCCAAATTTGATCTCATTTTAAAGGAAGGGGATATTCTGAGTATATCTCGGGAGCTACAAACTGTTAGAATCAGAGGGGAAGTATTATATCCGGCGACAGTCAGATATGACAACACCTACGGATTCAGGGAATTTATTTCTAATGCAGGTGGCTTTACAGATGAAGCAAAAAAGAGACGTGCGTACGTGATATATGCCAATGGTAATGCAAGAAGGACCCGAAGTTTGTTAGGAATCAAAATTTATCCGGCAGTTGCGCCAGGAGCAGAAGTAATTGTGCCAAGTAAACCCGAACGTCAACCCATGCCACCCCAAGCATGGATCGCCCTTGCTTCGAGTACCGCGACCTTGGCACTTGTGATTCAGCAAATTATTACCCGCTTGTGATGACTGAGAATGAATCAAGATCGACTCAGGAAATTGACTTACTGGCATTGGGCAAAGTAATTTGGTCTCGAAAGAGGTTTATAATTAAGTTATCTATCATTACTTCAATTATTGGGATATTTATTGCAATCACCAATAAAGTTGAATTTGAAGCTTCTTGTAAACTATTACCTGAATCGCATGAAGGGGGTCAAAATAATTTTGGATCATTAGGGGGGTTAGCGGGGTTGGCAGGGATTAATCTCGATTTTGGAGGAGGGGGCCTCCTAACGCCTGAGCTGTATCCTGAAATTGTCTATAGCCTTCCATTTCAATTAGAGGTTATAAATGATACGTTAAAATTTGAAAGGTTTGGCTATCAGACTACTTCATTTAATTACTTTTCAGAAATCGATAAACCATCACCATTGGGATACCTTACCAAGTATACCATAGGATTACCGAGACAGCTTCGTAAATTATTTTTCAAATCCAACCAGGTAACAAGCCAGGAATCTGATTTCATAAGATTAAGTTTAGAGGAATGGCAGTTAGTGGAAAGCTTCAGGGATCGAATGGTAATAAATGTAGATACAGAAAGTGGTGTAATAATGGTCAGAGTCGAGATGCCGGATCCCATTGCTGCAGCACAGTTGACCGCTAACATTGTGGATTTGCTGACTAATGAAATTACTGAGTATAAGATAGAGAAGGTTCGAAATAACCTGGAATTCATTGAAAGCAGTTACAATGATGCCAAAAAAGAATTCGAGGCGATACAGGTTGAATTAGCTGAGGCAACCGACAGAAACAAGAACATGTCTTCAGCAAAGGCTGAAATAGAACTCAAAAGACTTCAACACGAATTTGATGTAGCTTTTGAAGTATACAAGGGATTAGCAACACAGGTTGAACAGGCCAAGATCAAACTGAAAGAAGAAATGCCGGTATTCACCATTCTAGAACCAGTAAAAATCCCAGTCGCCAAAAGCAAACCAAGGAGAACTCTTATGGTAGTTATATTTGGCGCAATGGGCTTCCTTTTATCAGTTTCTATCATTTTCGTTCAATTTATGATAAAGGATAGTGGGATTCTAAATTCTCAAAATGATGATGACAAAGGAAAAACCAGGTGAAAATAGTGCAGCCGCAAACGATAATCTGTCATTAAATAGTTTCATCCATAAAAATGGGGGAAAGGAGGTTGTGGTTGTCCAGGGTCTGGGTTTTGTTGGTGCTGTGATGTCTCTGGTAGTTGCTGCCGAAAACAGATATGCAGTCATAGGTGTCGATCTACCTGAAAGGAAAGAAGTCATTGATGAATTGAACAATGGCGATTTCCCCATTCAATGTACCGATCAAAAGGTATATGAGTATTTCGATAAGGTAAAAGAACAAGGTAATTTTCTGGCAACCAGTGACTGTCATTCATACGCCTTGGCAGATGTCATCATTGTAGATATCAATCTGGATGTGGCAAAGCAAGCGGGTGCTGACAAAACCTTGAATTCGTATAATGTGGATCTATCTGGCTTTAGACAAGCTATTAAGTCAATTGCTGAAAGATGTAAGGAGGACGTGCTCCTCATTGTCGAGACGACGGTGCCTCCTGGTACTTGTCAGAAAGTTGTGAGACCTATTTTCGAGGTAGAATACCAAAAAAGAGGTTTACCTTTTACGTTTAAGATTGGCCATTCATACGAAAGAGTTATGCCGGGACCAGGTTACGTTGACTCAATTACTAATTTCTACAGAGTGTATTCCGGTATAGACAAAGCTAGCGCGAACGATACGGAAAAGTTTCTGAAAACCATTATTTCTACCGATCAATTTCCCCTTACCAGACTTGGAGGAACCAACGCATCAGAGATGAGCAAGGTCCTAGAGAATTCCTTTCGGGCCATGAACATCGCATTTATTCAGGAATGGACCGAATATGCAGAGGCTGCAGATGTTAATTTATTTGAAGTTATTGATGCTATTAGGATACGACCAACACATAAGAATATTATGAGGCCTGGGCTCGGTGTAGGTGGTTACTGTCTCACGAAGGACCCACTTTTAGCAAGCTGGTCCAGTCAAAATTTGTTTGAAGGGAATGCTCTGTATCAAAGTGAAAAGGCAGTGAAGATCAATGATCAAATGCCTCTCCACACATTTGAAGTAGTCTCGGGTGTTTTTCAAAAAAAAGATCTTTCTAGTATAAGTTTTCTGATTCTGGGCATATCGTACTTGCCTAATGTAGGTGATACAAGATACTCTCCCGTAGAACTTTTGTATGATAAATTACAGGAAAAGGGAGCGGATATTGAACTTCATGATCCCTTTACCGATCAATGGAGAGAGAAAAATTTGTTTTTATCGTCTTGGGAAGAGATCAATGGGAAATCTTATGATGCCATCATCATAGGAACTCCACATGATTATTATCTCGAAGGGCATTTGTCAAACCTTCTGACGAATTCGGAACCGCTGGTTGTATTCGATCCTCATGGTTCCTTGTCAGAAAGATTGATGATTGAGAATAACCAACACAAATATAAAATAATTGGAAGGGGAGATGTCTAAGAAAGTACTATTAATAGGCGGAGCCGGCTTCATTGGGCTAAATATAATAAAAGCTTTAACCCGTCGTGGAAATTATCAGATTACAATAGCTGATAATTTTTTCAGAGGAAAACTGGATCAAGAGCTTCAATCACTGGTTGATAAATATGGCATAAAGGTTGTAACGGATGATTTTACCAAACCGGAAGCATTTTCAGAATTAGACAACGATTTTGATTACGTCTATATGCTGGCCTCGGTCGTGGGAGTCGAGTATACAATGAAAATGCCTCATGAGTTGATCAGGATAAATTCATTCTTGATTTTGAACACTCTGGAATGGATGAAAAACTCTAATTGTAAAAAGATTTTATTCACTTCAACTAGTGAATGCTATGCAGGAACTGTTGAGTCTTTTAATTATTCAGTGCCAACATCTGAGGAAGTACCATTATGTATAAATGATGTGCAACATCCACGATTTACGTATGCCATCACAAAACTCCTCGGAGAATCTGGTTTTATTCAATATTCCAGGGCATTTGACTTTCAATGTACAATTGTTAGGTACCATAATGTATATGGGCCTAGAATGGGATTTAAACATGTCATCCCACAGGTTGTTCAACGATTCTTGAAAAATGAAAATCCATTTAAGATATATGGGTTTGATCAAACCCGGGCATTCAATTTCATAGATGATGCGGTTACCGGAACTATTGGATCAATGGAGTCGGAAAATACGAACCACGAAATTCTGCATATTGGGGACATGAATTCCGAGATTACAATTGAGGAACTTGTAAACTTCATAGGTGGACTTACAAACTTTAATGGATCTTATGAACATGTTGAAGCTCATGATGGGTCCGTTTCACGTCGTTGTCCAGATACAACTAAAGCTAAAAATCTGATTGGATATCACCCCAAAATATCTTGGCAGCAGGGAGTTGAAAAGACTGTTGAGTGGTATAAGGAGTACTATTTAGGTGGAGGCGTGGTTTTTGAATAAATGAAAGTAGCAGTAATAAGCTGTGGAAGATCAGATTACAGTATTTATCTTCCAATTCTAAAAAAACTCAAGGAAGATTCTTTTTTTGAGCTTCAAATAATTGCCTTCGGTACGCATGTATCCCATTTCTTTGGTAAAACTGTTGAGATGTTTTATAAAGATGGGTTCAATGTAGCCCATGAAGTTGAATCTCTAATCTTGGGTGATTCTCCGGAAGCTGTTTCCACAGGAATGGGTGCTACGATTATAAAATTTAGCTCCATTTGGGCCCGAGAGAATTATGATCTGATTATGGTTTTGGGAGATAGATTCGAAATGTTTTCTGCTATCGCGTCCTCGGTGCCTTTTAATATTCCCGTGGCCCATCTACATGGAGGGGAGACCACACTAGGAGCAATTGATGATAAATTCAGACATTGCATCACCAGCATGTCACAATTTCATTTTGCCACAACTGATGGTCACGCCAAAAGAATATCAGAAATAATTGGTTCCAACAAAGGTGTTTACAACGTTGGTGCCCCAGCGTTAGATAACCTAAAAGATCTCAATCTCTTATCGATTCAGGAGTTTAAAAAGCTATGGGGGATTGACATGAGCATACCGACGGTTTTATTCACCTTCCATCCCGAAACAGTAGCAATAGATCAAAACATTAAGTACTTGCGAGAGATCTGTAAAGCGATGGATGCGCTTGATTACAGATTTCTGATTACCATGCCCAATCATGATACTTTTGGTTCTTCAGTACGTGACGAAATCTTGAATTTCACTCAATCTGATCCAGAAAAATACAAAGTAGTGGAGGTGTTGGGAGCTATGGGATACTATTCTGCTATGACACACTGTGAATTCCTATTGGGTAATACTTCCAGTGGAATAATTGAAGCTGCTTCTTTCAAGAAATATGTAATTAATGTAGGTGACCGACAAAAAGGGAGACAATCAGGAAGTAATGTGATCCATGTGCCAGCTTCGAAGCAAAATATTCTTTCTGCCGTTGAGCATATTAAGTCACAGCCTGAATTAAATGCAGAAAACATTTACGGGAATGGATCTGCGGCTGAACAGATCCTGGATATTCTAAGTAACTATTTCAAAACAAAAAAGTAGATTGTCGCTAATGGAGATCTATGACAAAATTATTTCATTCGTTAGGGGTCAATTTGAAGAACCTGAGGCCTTTATTCCATTGCATGAACCAAGATTTATTGGCAAGGAAAAAGAGTACGTGACGGAAGTAATCGATTCTACCTTTGTTTCTTATGTAGGCCCTTATGTCAGCAAGTTCGAGGAACAAATTGCTCAGAATGTAGGCTCGAGGTTTGCTGTGGCTACTAATAGTGGAACGTCTGCCTTACACATTGCATTATTGTCTGCTGGGGTTGGGCCCAATGACGAGGTAATAACACAACCACTTACTTTTGTTGCAACAGTCAACGCCATACGTTATATTAATGCAAGTCCAGTCTTTGTTGACGTTGATAGAGATACGCTGGGTCTTTCCCCTGAGAAATTAAAGGAATTTCTGGAAGCTGAATGCGAGATCAAAAATGGGACTACATTCAATAAGAAAACAGGCCGCAAGATAACAGCTTGTATGCCGGTACATACCTTCGGTTTTCCTTGCAGAATTGATTCAATCAACGAAACCTGTGATGAGTACAATATTGTAGTTGTGGAAGACGCGGCTGAATCATTAGGGAGTTACTATAAAAACAAACATACGGGGACTTTTGGTAAAATTGGAGCTTTTAGTTTCAATGGAAATAAGACAATTACCTGCGGAGGTGGAGGCATGGTGGTGACGGACGATGAGGAAACAGCAAAGTTGGCAAAACATCTCACCACGACAGCGAAAGTTCAGCATCCCTGGGAATATGTACACGATATGGTCGGATACAATTACCGGATGCCTAATTTAAACGCGGCCGTTGCCTGCGCCCAGTTGGAGAAACTTGCAGACTTCGTTGATAACAAGAGAGAGCTGGCTAAAAATTATATTGAATTCTTTGCGGATCTTCCTGTTGATTTCATTGAGGAGAATGACGATTCAAAATCTAATTATTGGTTAATGGCGTTAATTTTTGAGAGTCTTGATCAAAGGAACGATTTCTTGAAATTCTCTAATGACCGGAAGGTAATGACCAGACCGATCTGGAAATTGATGAACAAACTGGGACCGTTCAAGAACTTTCAAACGTCAGACCTAAGTAATTCTGAGTGGTTCGAACAAAGGGTTGTAAATATTCCAAGTAGTGTTAGGCTCAATGACTCATGGAGAAGATAAGACTCGGGTACTTTGCTGATGGCCCTTGGGCTCACAGGGCTTTTGAAAAACTGGTCGGTGATACATCAGTTGAATTTGGTTTTATCATCCCAAGATTCAATACTTCGGACCAGGTCCTGAAGGGATTAGCCAGTGAATATGACATTCCCTACTACACAAATACCAAGATCAATTCACCGGATTTCTTAAGCACCATCGGAGGTCATGGATGCGATCTGTTTGTTTCTATGAGTTTTGATCAGATTTTCAAAAAGAATGTCATTGATTTCCCTCCCCTGGGGACGATCAACTGTCATGCTGGTAAGCTACCGTTTTACAGGGGACGAAACATTTTGAACTGGGTTTTAATAAATGATGAAAAAGAATTTGGGATCACCGTACATCATATTGATGAGGGGATAGATACAGGTGACATAATCCTTCAACGTACTTTTCCTATCACCGATGACGACGATTATCAATCATTACTTAATCGTTCCTACGTTGAGTGCGCCAGTATACTCTTTGATGCGATCAAATTGATCCAATCAGGTAAATATGAATTGATATCGCAAAAGAGTATTCATCCGGTTGGCTTTTATTGTGGGCAAAGGGCTGCAGGTGATGAAATCATCAACTGGGATCAATCCAGCAGGGACATATTCAATTTCATTAGGGCGTTGACAACTCCTGGCCCCAAAGCTCACACCTATTTTGACGGTGAAATCATAAAAATCAACAAGGCGAAAATGGTGGATAAAGCTCCAGAATATAAATCAATAAATGGGCAGGTGGTTGGTAAAACTGAGAAAGGAATTCTGGTGAAAACCAGTAATTCAATTATTGAGATCCTTGAGATAGAGTTTACAGGAAAATTAAGAATTGGAGATCGATTGGGAACATGAGAACAATAGTAATTGCCGAAGCAGGAGTTAATCACAACAGTGATCTCGAAATTGCTAAAAAGTTAATTGATGTAGCTGCAGATGCTGGTGCAGATTATGTGAAGTTTCAAACTTTTAAAGCTTCAAAGCTGGTTTCTCCTAATGCAAAAAAGGCCGATTATCAGCAGAAAAATACAAATGATGAAGGAGGAACTCAGTTTGAGATGCTCCAGGCCCTGGAGCTTTCAGAGTCTGACCATATCAATTTATACAAACGTTGCCAATTGAGGGAGATTGGATTTTTATCAACCGGGTTCGATGAGGAAAGTTTGGATTATTTAATCGAAAATTTCACAATTGATTACATCAAAATTCCTTCAGGTGAAATAACCAATAAGCCATTTCTGCAGCATGCAGCCCGTAAGGGAAAATCAATAATTCTATCATCGGGAATGGCGGACTTGCAAGAAGTCCAGCAGGCTGTGGACTTGATCATTGAACAGGATCTCCCAAGAGAGATGATCACGGTATTACATTGTAATACACAATATCCTACACCCTTTGAAGACGTCAATTTAAATGCGATGATAACCATAAGGGACGAGGTAGATGTGGCCACTGGTTACTCTGATCATACCTTAGGTATAAATATCCCTGTGGCCGCTGTTGCAATGGGGGCAAAATTGATTGAGAAGCATTTTACACTAGATAGGAATTTGCCAGGCCCTGATCACAAAGCGTCCTTGGAGCCTGATGAATTACGAAATATGATTGAATCCATAAGGCAGGTTGAGAGCGCCATAGGGACTGGCCAAAAAGTGGCATCGCCATCGGAGAAAGCCAATATAAGTATTGCCAGAAAAAGTATTCATCTTAAAAATAATGTTCCAAGAGGAAAGGTCTTGGAAGTTTCAGACCTTATCATGCTAAGACCGGGGGATGGAATCTCTCCTATGCAAATTGATTTGGTAATCGGGAGAAACCCCAAAAGAGACCTGGAAACAGGACATCAATTAGTGTGGGATGACTTGAATGGCCAATGAAGGATTATAAAGAAAGAATCGTTAGTAAGGATTTAGTTGTAAAATCAGCACTTAGCAGACTAAACTCTTTGTCTGTGGATCTTATACTTTTCGTTGTTGATGATCAGCAAAAATTATTAGGATCTGTAACAGATGGCGATATCAGAAGAGGATTATTGCGAGGATTAGACCTTGAATCGTCGATCACAGATTTGATGAATGTGTCAGTCAAATATGTGGAAAAGGGGAAATACAGCCTAAGCGATATCCATGATATTCGGAGCAAGGTCAGTTTATTGCCTGAAGTGGATTCTCAAAGAAGAATCGTCCGGTTGATCAACTTCAATGAGAAAAGGTCGTTGCTCCCGGTCGATGCATTGATCATGGCAGGTGGCGAGGGAACCAGGCTTAAACCATTAACGGATAGTATACCCAAACCACTTCTGAAGGTAGGGAGTAAACCAATCCTTGAGCACAATATTGATCAACTTTCTTATTTCGGCATTCATTTCGTCAACATCTCCATTCGGTACTTAGGCAATCAAATAGTTAATTTTTTTGGAGACGGAAGATCCAAAGGATTGGAGATAGAATATTTAGAGGAAGACGAGCCCCT
The DNA here is from genome assembly GCA_028278225.1 of Cyclobacteriaceae bacterium. Taxonomy (GTDB): domain Bacteria; phylum Bacteroidota; class Bacteroidia; order Cytophagales; family Cyclobacteriaceae; genus JANQEU01. The sequence goes on along the minus strand of JANQEU010000031.1, from coordinate 80,847 downwards.
TGGAACCATAGGAGCATTAGCTAAGATTAGAGAAATTCATAACGATACCATTTTGGTAATGAATTCGGATATTCTAACCAATATAGATTATGAAGATTTCTATTTGGAGTTTGAGAAGAGAGGTGCAGATATGGCTGTTGTGACCATCCCATATGAGGTTAAAATACCCTATGCAGTCCTCGAACTAAATGGTCAATCTATCACCGCGTTCAAGGAAAAACCTACCTACACTTATTATTCCAATGGAGGAATTTATTTAATCAAAAAAGAGCTGGTAAAGTACATCCCTAACGACGACTTTTTCAATGCCACGGATTTGATGGAGAAATTGATTGTTGAAAAGAGAAAGGTCATCCAGTACCCAATTCTGGAATACTGGCTGGATATTGGAAAACCCGATGATTATGACAAAGCTCAAGAGGACATTAAGCACATAAAATTTCAGTGAGAACTCTGTTCCTTATAACTGCGCGAGGAGGATCTAAAGGATTACCCGGGAAAAATATCAAGATCCTGAATGGGAAGCCACTCATTGAGTATTCAATCGATATTGCCCGGGAGTTGGCATCGGAGGATGACATTTGCCTTTCTACGGACAGTTCCGAAATTATACAATTGGCGGAGCGATGTGGACTCAAAGTACCTTTTGTAAGACCTAACGAATTGGCGACGGACACGGCAGGACATCACGAGGTAATACTTCATGCATTGGATTTCTATGGAAGAAAAGGAAAGAGTTATGATAATATCTTGCTGCTACAACCTACATCTCCCTTTCGGAAGAAGTCTCATATTCGTGAGATAATATCTTTGTATGAATCTGAAGTAGATATGGTGGTGTCAGTAAAAAGATCCAAAGCCAATCCTTATGTGAATATGTATAAGGAAAATGAAGATGGGTATTTGGAACCATTCGGGAAATCGGAAAAGCACTTTACCAGGAGGCAAGATGCACCTGTAACATGGATGTTTAATGGTTCTGTTTATTTGATAAATACCAAGTCTATCAGGAAGAAACCACTTCATTACTTCAGCAACATCCGTAAATATGAAATGTCGGAAGTATACTCAATCGACATCGATACGGCATTTGACTTTGAATTGTGTGAAATTTACTTACAGCACGGTTTAGTAGATCCTGAAAACTAACTTAATTAAAATGGTAGTAAGGTCAGAAAGTCAGGTGTTATTAACAGGAGTTTATCGCACTGGCAGTGAATATTTGATCCAACTGATAGATCAGCATGCTTCTGTCAGCGCTTCGATGTATCGGGTAAATGCATTGAGGTTCATGGTGGGCAGGTATGATCCAATTTCTTTAATTGAAAATCAGGAAAAAGCCCTTAAGGACTTATCAGAGAGATTGCTGACCCGTTACAAAATCAAACTCAATGTTGAGAATATCCTGGAGATTTCAAAAGAGGAGAAATTGTCTTCATACGAGGATCTCTATGATGTGATAATGAGCCATTTGTATGTTAGTGAAAATCGAAGAATTTGGGTAGAAAAGAATCAGTTGCTATGGAGGGAGATTCCCGATTTTATTGAAAGAATGCCAAATGGCAAAGCCATTCTGATCATAAGGGATCCCAGATCTGTGCTGGCATCGTTCAAAAAGTATACCTATGCGGCACCTCCAGCTTATTTGGGTGCGATATTTAATTGTTACGATTCGATGAAGATGGGTATTGATTATTTGAAAGATCTTGGATCCAACAGATTTCTGTTGTTGAAATATGAAGATTTGCTGCATGACGTTCAAAGGGAGATGGATAAAATATGGGATTTTCTGAAGGTTGACAGAATAACTGTGAACGAAAAGCATGAATCTATTGATGCTTACGGAAAACAATGGTTTGTAAATTCCTCGTTCCAGGAAAATACCCAACAAACTGAATTTGACAAGCAAGACGCAATCAATCGTTGGAAGAAAAACCTTTCAATTGAAGAGATCATGCTCACTGAAAATATTTGTTATGATTTCATGGAATCCTATGGCTATGAAAAAGCCAACCTTGAAGACAATCCTTTAAACAGCCTGAAATTATTGATTAAAGACAAAACCTTGTTCCATTATTTTCAAAACTGGCTATTGTCAAAGAAGGGTATCCAATCCTTTCCCACAGATCCATTGAAAATGGAGAATTGGGAAGAAAATGTAAAGAAAAAGTAGATGAATAAAATAGTTTACGTAGTCCATTCCGTTGACACCGAAGGTCCGTTATACGAGTCTATTGAAGCTAAGTTTGATCGTATTAAAAGCCTATTCAATATAGATGTAGAAATAAGCCACGAAAACTTGCAACAACTGAAGAATGGGGAAATTGACCTCGGTGGGACGGAAAAGGACGTACAAAGAATTTTGAACGGACATCTTGCTAACTACAACGAGACATGGACGGAGATAGATGAAATGCTTCAAAAGATAATGTCCGATGATTTCAGGAAGAAGTCCGTTGACTCATTTGATGGTGGTTGGATTTTTAACTGGCATTGTCTGGATCACATCGGTTATGAATATAATCCACGAAGAAGAGATATTGGATACCACAACATTTTTGATCATTACCAGGAAAAATTGAGATTAATTTCCTCAGATGACGAAATCCATTGGCATTTTCATCCAATGTCGTTTTACCGGGATGCTCATCGCTGTGCCACATCCTATGAAAACTCAATTGAATTACACCAGATCTTGTGCAGGAAAATAATTGAGAGAGGGTGGTTCCCGGTTGTATACAGAGCAGGATTTCAATCAGAAAGACCAGATAGTAACCTATTTTTGGAGCAGTGGATACCTTTCGACTTATCCAACATGGCACAGGATGACAATAGTGATCTGGAACAAACAGTTGATTTTAGGAACGGTCGATCCGCTGATTGGAGGCTGGCACCTAGTGATTGGTCGGTCTACCATCCGCATCATGACAACTATCAAAAAGAAGGGAGTTGCAGAAGGTGGATCGCTCGTTCATTGAATGTCCTAAATCGAATAGCGAGTATAGACCAAAGAGAGGTAGACAAAGCTTTCGACAGGGCCAACCAGGGTAAATCCACTTTATTGGGCATATCGGGGCATGATTGGCGGAATTTAGTTACAGAAGTAGATCATGTAAGGGATCTGATTGTCGATTCGAGCTCGAAGTACCCAGAGGTTAAATATAAGTTTTCCGGTGCACTTGAAGCGTTCCGAAATGTGGTGTACGATGGACAAGAGACAATGGATAGCCTCCAACTATCAGCAGTTTTTCAGGAGGCCACAGAAGAAGACGTTGAGTGGATTGAGGTCACGGCAACAAAAGGAGAAGTTTTTGGCCCTCAGCCATATTTAGCCATCCAGACCAAATCGAGGCGATTTATGCATGACAATTTTGATTTTGATATTTCACCTGGTAGGTGGTTTTTTGCATTTCATTCCGATTCAATACCTTTTAACGATATTGAAAAGGTTGGGATAGCGGCCAACGATAAGTATGGTAATCAGAGCATTATCAATTTGGTACGGAAAGGAGATCATTTGGTGGCGGCCGACACGATGAAGAATAAATGAAAAATATTCGAATAATACCAAGACTGGATATAAAGGGGCCAAACTTGGTCAAAGGGATTCACCTCGAAGGACTTCGAGTAATGGGGCGTCCAGAAGAATTTGCAAGGCATTACTATGAATCAGGGGCAGATGAACTGATATTCATGGATGTGGTGGCAAGCTTATATGAGAGAAATAGCTTGCATGAAATTATCAGTAGGACTGCTCGGGAAATATTTATTCCATTGACTGTTGGAGGTGGTTTAAGGAGTATTTCGGATATTCGGGAGGTACTCAGAGCAGGGGCGGATAAGGTTTCCCTGAATACGGCAGCAATAAATAATCCTTCCCTCATCAGGGAGGCCGTTCTGAAATTTGGATCATCCACGATCGTAGTTGCCATTGAGGTAATAAAAAATACCGATGGCAGGTATCTCGCCTATACCGACAATGGCAGGGAATTTACAGGAAAGGATGCGTTTGAGTGGGCGCAGGATGTGGAGGAGTTGGGTGCCGGTGAAATTGTACTCACTTCCGTGGACAAAGAAGGAACCGGTGAGGGATTTGATTTGGGGTTTGTACAGAAAATATCTGAAAATGTCGGTATACCAGTAATTGCCCACGGTGGGGCTGGAAAGAGTAGGCATGTATCAGATGTGATCTTAAATGGGAAAGCGGATGCAGTTACCCTTGCATCAATGTTTCATTATCACTATGTTATCAACAATGCCACCGATGCAGCTACTAATTCTGAAGGGAATACGGAATTTTTGAGTCAAAAGCGCAACTTTCACATTTTCGAACCTTGTAATATTCCTGAATTAAAGAAGCATTTGATAGATGTCGGGATAGAATGCCGTAATTAGATGAGTAAGAAAAAAGTATCTATAATCGATTGTCAGCTGGGGAATTTGTTTAGTGTAAAACATGCGTGTGACAATGTCGGATTGGATTCAATGATCACATCTCAACCAGAAGAGATAGAGCGTTCCGATGGATTGATTTTACCTGGTGTCGGAGCGTTTGGAGAAGCAATGAACAACCTGGATAATCTAGGTTTGACGGAAAGCATACTGAAGCAACACGAAAAAGGGATACCTTTATTCGGAATTTGTCTTGGCTTGCAATTATTGTTTACCAAAAGCGAGGAATTTGGTGAGAGAAATGGATTAGGATTGATCGAAGGGACCGTAAAAAAGTTTGAGTTCACTACGAAGAAGGTCAAAGTTCCTCAAATCGGATGGAATAAGGCAATTCCCGTTAAGAGCTGGGAAGGAACCCCCATGGCGACAATTAGGAAAGAGGAATATATGTATTTCGTTCATTCATTTTATGTAGAACCGGCAAATACCGAGGATACACTATGTGAAACCGTCTATGAAAATAAAACTTATTGTTCTGCGGTTTACAAGAATTCATCTATTTTCGCAACTCAATTTCACCCTGAGAAAAGCGGTGAAAGTGGAATTGAGATTTACCGTTCCTGGGCAATTCAAAATGACTTAATATGATTGGTACTGAACAAAGTCCTATTTTATTACCTGTAGCTGAGAGGATAAAGAATGGGTGGTATGATCCCGAGACCTCAAGCCTGGAGCTGCCGGCATTTTACGGGCTACCTAACGAAGTTCAATTTTGTAAATCTTGTGTAATTTCCAACCAAAGACCGGCTTCGGCTCAAGAATTTAAGCATACACAAAGCAGTCAAAAAACTACAATGGCCATTGATGAAGATGACGTTTGTGATGCCTGTAGATTAGCTGAGCATAAAGCTCAAACAGATTGGAAATCCAGGGAAGATGAGTTGATAAACTTATTGGATCAACACAGGAGAGATGATGGATCCTATGACTGTTTGGTTCCTGGAAGTGGAGGGAAAGACAGTGCGTACCAAGCCCATATCTTGAAACACAAATATGGAATGAATCCGCTGACGGTGACATGGCCTCCAATTTTATACACAGACTATGGGTACCAAAACTGGAAAAATTGGCTGGACTCTGGGTTTGATAACATTAGCTTTTATCGAAACGGCAAAGTGATGAAATTGCTAACCAGGTTATCAATAGAAAACCTGCTTCATCCATTTCAAACATTCATTCTTGGTCAGAAAAATCTTGCACCTAAGATTGCAGCAAAATTTGGCATTAACTTAATTTTCTATGGAGAAAATGAAGCGGAATATGGAAATCCGCTTGCAGATAGTGAGACATCTTTAAGAGATAAATCATACCATACCCTAAAGCACATGGATGATGTTTTCCTTGGCGGTGTTTCCGTTAAGGAATTGAAGGAAAAGTATAAATTGACAACCGCAGATTTAATGCCTTTCTTACCTATGCCAGCGGAGGATTTTGAGCATTCAAATATTGAAGTCCATTACCTTGGGTATTACTTGAAATGGACCCCTCAGGAGGTATATTACTATGCAGTAGAAAATACTGGTTTTAAGGCAAGGCCATTTAGAACCCAGGGGACCTATAGTAAGTATAATAGCATTGATGACAAAATTGACGACCTGCACTATTATACTACCTATATGAAATTCGGTTTGGGGAGAGCTTCTTACGATGCCTCGCAAGAAATTCGAAACAAGCATCTAGTGAGGGAAGAGGGTGCGGCACTCGTCAAACGATTTGATGGTGAGTTCCCGGATAGATACTTTAATGAAATCATGGAGTACATAGAGATGGATCCTGAACATTTCCATGAACTTTGTGACAAATTTAGATCTCCACATTTATGGCAATTCAGTAACGATCAGTGGAGCTTAAGAAAGCAGGTTTGAATGGATGCTACGGCATCGGGGAGGACAAACCTCTATGTAGTAGATAGCCCGCTTCAGTTGCTTAATGCGATTGAAGCGAAGTTCAAACATTCTAGTTCTGAGAGCAGCAATCTTTTGATCGTCAGATACCAGCGAGCTCTATTAGTTCAACAGCAGTTGGATAAGTGTCTGGAGCTATCGTCTTGGGATAAGGTAATTAAGGTTGTGCCGTTCTACTACGAATTTACATCCTGGATAAAACTTTTTTTTCTTGTTAGGGGATTTAAGTCAAAATTGATCGTCGAAAAACTTTATGTTGGGAGTTTCTTCTACAGATCTTTTCATTTGTTTCAAAGTAATCTGAATCCCGCCAAGTCTTATTTATTGGATGATGGTAACAATACCATCAGCGTGTATGAAAAGCTCAAAAAGGGTTTTCAATACTCTGAATTTAATGACCAGTATTTGAATAGAACTGCTAGAAGCGTTTTATGCAAACTATTGGGACTGAAGAAACCAGAGCGTCTAAAATATAGCTTCTTCACAAATTTTGATCTTACAACGACACCGGCCATTGATATTCAAAAAAATGAATATCAATTCTTGAAAACACAAATAAAAGATTTTACCGTTACAGATGACGTCTTCTTCTTAGGCGGTCCGTTGACGGAAAATGGAGTGATTGACGAAATTGACTACATTAATAACTTAGACGTAATTTGTAACTATTTTTCCTCCACCTTGAATAGAAAAGTTACATACATAGTTCACAGAAGGGAGACCGATAGAAAATTAAGAAAGCTTGCCACACATGGATTTACTGTTCGTTCTTTGTGCTATCCTGTTGAACTGGATTTTTTATTTCGAAAGGAGATACCTGCTGTTGTTTGTTCCTTTTATTCCAGTGCGCTGATTACTTTACAAAGTATTTACAAATCGATGAATATTGTTTCTTTCAAGCTTCCGGATAATCAATTCCTTAGGCAGGAAAAATATCAAGAAATAAATACTATATACGAATACTATGGGAAGTATATAGAAATGATGGATTTGAATGATCTACTTTAGAAATCGGTGGTATGTTCAGGATCATTAAAAACTCAACTTTCTACTTTGGGTCAGATCTATCTGTTAAGATTGCAACCTTCCTGCTCCTTCCGTTATATACAAGATTTATTTCTCCCGAAGATTTTGGCCATATATATTTATTAATATCTGTTGGAGAAACCCTAACCCTTCTGCTGTCAATGTCTTTGAAAGGATCGATTTCAAGGTACTTTTTTGCGCATAAGGAACATCACAATATTGCCAAAATGTATTCTTCAATAGTCCAGTTCACTTTTTTGTTTTCGTCGCCGATCTATATATTACTGATAGCAGCGGGACCAACCATATTTGGATTTATTGATCTGAATTTCTTCCCTTACGTCTTCATTATCCTGGTGAACTCCTGTTTATCGATCTACTATTTGTATATAGCTTCATTACTTCAGGCGAGACAAGAAGCAAGGAAGTTGTCATTAGTGACTCTTTCAACTTCTTTGGTCAATCTCCTTTTGACAGTTATCCTTGTGATCGTATTGGAGGATAAGGTATTTGCCTACCTGTTTTCAATTTTCATTTCAGGCATAATTAAGTTTTGCATTTTCGTCTACTTTTCAATTCCTTTTTTAGTGCGCAAAGCCCGTGATTCGGATCTGAAAAACTACCTGGTCTATGGCATCTCACGAATGCCAATTGAGCTTTCCTATAAAGTCGTACTATTTGCTGACCGATTCATGATCTATGAATTCCAGGGAGAAAAAGATACCGGTTTATATTCTGTCAGTTACAAGTTAGGTAGTGCAATCAAATTGGTCTTTATGGCAATTAATAAAGCATATGTGCCTCATTTGTTCTCTAGATTTTCATCCGATGGTGATAATGATTACGGAGATGTAGCTAAAGCGGCCTCTAGATTATTAGCTTTTTATTTTTTAGTGACAATTGCAACAATTGTGTTCTCGAAGGAATTGTTGTTCTTGCTAGCGAGTGCCTATCGGGAGAGCTCCTTGGTGCTGGCAGTCATTGTTTTTTCAAATTTCATAGTAGCTCTGATATTACTTTTCCAGCCTCCCATGGATTACAATGTTAAGTATGTACGAATAAAGTCTCTCCTTTGGGTTCTAAGTGCTATTGTAAATGTGTCATTGAACTTGGTACTAATACCAAAGTACTCCTTAAATGGGGCAGCTTTTGCAACGCTTATATCTTATTTAGTCATTTTGATCCCAATCATCTACTATTCGAATAAGGCAATACAAATAAGTTACGAGCTTCGAAAAATTCTTCTCATCTCTGTTATTTCATTGGTTTATTTCTTATCCTATTTTTTGGAAACCAGTATTCCTTTTTTCCTGTTAAAGATTTTACTCACATTCATTTATATTGGAGTACTTATGAGAATTGTTGGAATTACACTGGATGACGGACGGGATATGATTAAAAAATTCAATTTGAAATGAGCATAAATTTGAACATCCTGTGTTGTAACTATTTATTTCAATTTTCCTCTAATTTAAATTCAGTTAACTCCTGATTGTATCACCCGGATAATCCAATGAACACTACCCTGCCACGGAGAACATTACTACAAGTAAATACACTTGCTGCCCTGTTCTTCGTAATGGTTGTGATGAGTTTCATCGGTGGGTATATTGAAAATTTCAACCGGCCAATTTATCAGGCAATCTCTATTGTTACCGCCGGCACATCAATGCTTTTTGCTATTTATTTATTGATCAAAGAAGGGCACTTGAGAATAAATATCTGGTTTTTTCTATTGTCTTCATTTGTTCTTGCAGTTCTGATCATTGGGATAGGAGTGAATGCAAGGGTCACTCTGTATCCTTTTTTTGCCATTACTTGTATTTCAATTATTTACGCGTTTAAACAAGGGAGGATCGGTAATTTTTCCTTTCTAAAGCTCGTTAATGGGACATTTTTAATTTATCTGTTTCTTTCTCTTCTTGTTTATTTAAAACTAATCCCCGTGCCTCCAATATTGAATGCATTTGAATTCAATATTATGGGAATACATTATATGACATTTATCGGTTTAAAAGGAAGCACGGCGTCCATTGATTCGTATGCAATGATTGTGGCACTTTTTAATTTTTTGAACCGAAAAAAAGGGGGAAACATTTTGGTCATGATCATTGCATTTGCTGCGTCTATGGCCACCCTTCGATTAACACCTGTATTAATAATTGTAATGCCCATTGTTATATTGTTCATAACAAAATGGCTTCCTCGAAAACTCATGAGTCTTGCCCTGGTTCCATATTTTGTGTCATTCCTTGTACCTCATTGGATTCACCTTTTACTGAATAATGAGTTTTATGATCAAGTAATCAATTTCGCATTAACCGGAAGAGCGTTCCTATGGAGAGATATGATTGAAATTTATTCCAACTCTTCAATATTTAATGTTCTCTTAGGATTCGGAGTATCAGAAACTTTCCAGGTATGGACATGGAATCACCCCACGGCCAATCCACACAACTTTTTCTTCGCGGTTTTGATCAATCATGGCTTGATTCTCTATTTACTATGTTGCCTGCTACTTATGCGGATCTTTCCAAAATTGGATTTCCAGAGTAGGTTTTTCGTAGTTGCTATTCTTACTGCAGGAATTGGCAATAGCGTAATTTTAGGGTTCACCAATTTTGCTATCGTTATATTTTTCCTTTCACAGCTAAAAATCGAGAAAACAAAATTGGTTGCTGTTAGATAACTACTCTCTATATAAACCGCCAAAATTCCCACCGCATTGTAGAGATTATTAAAAGTAAGCCCCCTTCTTTTTCAGGGACTCATAATGATCTTTGTCCCGATATTTGAAAACTTTTGCAGGATGACCGCCAGCTATAGCCAATGGAGGAATATCCGAAGTAACACAACTTCCAGCCTGAATTATTGCACCCTCTCCAATCGTTACCCCTGGCAAAATAATGACCCTGAGTCCTAGCCAAACGTTTTCTTCAATTGTGATTTTTTTCACAATATTCGTTTCATCATATGGCAATGACTCACCTTCATAGTTGTGACTGCTGGTAAGAACAATACAGCCGGGAGCACTATGAAAGTTGGATTTAATTTCCAGCTCGCCTTTACCAAAAACCTTAAATCCGTTAAAATGAACATTGTCTCCAAGTATCGTTCTCCTGGTAAATCTGCAGTAATGATTGATGTGGATGTTTTTACCGTGTTGTTTCACGGATCTTAGGGCAAGCATTTTACAATACTTCCGCTCTATCCATCTAAACAACATATAAGTTTTTTTTACCATAGATCAGCGATTTAATGAGAAACCGACTTTTTGATATCTGGTAATAGGACTTCCATCATGGTATAGTTTGGATTGTCCGACGAATTTAACCAAAGCAATACTTTCCCAAAGAATAGTCACTCACAATTTTAAAGGAAAAGAACTTCATACTTCCAATCCAAAAAGTATTACAATTTGTCGTATTGCAACTGAGATTATACGTGTGTTAAGAGAGTCAAATTTCACTAGATTTGCCCGTCAAATTTATATATTAATAGTAAACCATTTCGAAAGGTGAAAACCTTAGATTTTTTGATTGTAGGTGCCATGAAAGCCGGCACTTCAAGTTTAGCATATATTTTAGGAAACCATAAAGACATCCACATACCGGCCAAAGAAATTTTCTATTTCTCAGATACGAAAAATTACAATAAAGGCATCGAATGGTACCACAACCATTTTGATTGGCGACACAAGATCCAAGGTGAGAAAACCGCTACTTATCACTATTTACCGGGTTGTGCTGATAAGATTTATTCCTATAATCCAGATATAAAACTCATTTGGATTTTCAGAAATCCTGTTGACCGTTCATATTCTCAGTATTGGCATGCTCAAAAACAAGGAATAGAGCCTAGATCATTTAAGCGAGCAATAGACGATGAACTAAATGGTAACACAAAGAACCTCTGGAATTTATACCTGAAACGAAGCCTATATTTCGAACAAGTTGATCACTACTTAAAATACTTTAATAAGGATCAATTGTACTTTATGACTTTCGAAGATTTACTTACAGATGCGACCAAAGAGATTGATAAATTACTCGCCTTTCTGAATGCTGATAAATATGACGGGTTCGAAATTGCTAAGAAACCAAAAAATGTAACAAACATTTCTGCCTACCCCAAATCCTTGTACAAGATTAGAAATGTTATGGGGCAATCCAAATTATTTAGATTAATCAAATATTTTCTACAAAAAAGAGAAGAAGGGTATGTACCTATGGAACCTGACGATAAGTTATCTTTAGAAAATTACTTCAGAGAACCAAACCGTAAATTGGCCGACATCATAAATCTCGATTTGTCAAAATGGGAATAGAACTAATGTCCTATTATCATCTCACAATAACGTGGAAAACAAAATACTCGTAATAGGTCAAACTCCTCCTCCTTTCTACGGACAGGCAATGATGGTAGATCGGCTAATCAAGGGCTCGTATTCATCTATCAAGTTGTATCATGTCCGTATGTCTTTTTCGAAGTCCTCGAAAAATATTGGGAAGTTTGAAGTGAAGAAATTAGTACATATAGTTCAGGTTACATTCAGGGCGCTGTACCTGAAATTTAATCATAGTATTCCAGCGCTCTATTACTTACCAGCCGGGCCAAATAGGAATCCGATCCTTCGGGATATCATTTTACTTCTATTGATTCGGCCATTTTTCTCAAAGACCATATTTCATTTTCGAGCAGCTGGACTGAGTAGCTATATAGAAGATACAAAAGGCCTAATGAGATTTCTGGCGTTTAAAGCATATGGAAATCCAACACTTTCAATTCAACTGTCAAACAAGAATCCCCCTGATGGAAAATATTTCCAATCTGAAAAGGTTGCGGTGATTAAAAATGGAATTGAGGATGAAGCATTCAAGGACTCGTCTATCGACAAGGAGATCTCGGGTTTTGAAGTTAGTTTATTGTATGTTGGGCTCCTTATAGAATCAAAAGGTGTTATGGTTTTGCTTGAGGCGATAAAGATGGTAAGGGATGCCGGGCTACGGGTAAAAGCTAATTTTGTAGGGGAGTATGTAAGAGATGATTTTAAAGAGAAAGTAGAAAATTTCTGTGAAATAGCTGGCATACAAGATGTGGTACAATTTGTAGGATCAAAGATTGGGAAAGAGAAATGGGGTTATTACAGATCAGCAGATGTTCTATGTTTCCCAACATTTTTTGAATCCGAATCATTTGGTAATGTGGTAATTGAAGGGATGATGTTTGGATTACCAGTGATTGCCACAAAATGGAGAGGTGTTCAAGACCTAGTTGCAGATGGAGAAACAGGTATATTAGTAGATACTAAAAACCCTGAGCAATTATACGAGGCTATTAACACACTTTACAGCAATCCACAGTTGCGAATATCCATGGGTAAGAACGGGAGAACGGAATTTATTAAAAAGTACACCTTGGATAAGCATCTTACCCAAATGGAGGAGTCATTGTCATCTATATTTGTAGTATAATTTCCAGCCATTTAGTTAGAATAATATTCAAGAATGGAAAACCTTTTTGTGTTTGTTGGACCTACAAAGACAGGAACTACTTGGCTTTATGAATATGCCAGGAACCATAAGCAGCTGTCGGTTTCTACCAAAGAAAAAGAAATTGAATTCTTTAATAAGTTTTATGACAGAGGGTTAGACTGGTACAAGGACTATTTTGAAGCAGGCCCAAACACATGTGATTTTTCTCCTACCTATTTTGCATCGGACTTAGCCCCGTTGAGATTAAACAATTGCTTTCCTCATGCCAAAATAATTATCACGTTAAGAAATCCAACAGACAGAGCAATTTCACAATATAAGCACTATTTCAGGTATGGAATTGAGAGGAAGAAATATGGAAGGAATGTCTTTGGATCTAACACCATGTACACAAATAACAGCTTTTACTCCAGACATATCAAAAACTGGCAGAACTACTTTAAAGAAGAGCAAATCCTATTTTTGCCAATAGAACTACTTCATGAAAATGAGGACCTATATTTGTCCAAGCTTTGTCATTTTCTAAAGATTGAAAAATTAAATTTTAATGATGTAAGTGGAAAAAAAATAAACAAATCCGGATTTGCCAGAAATCAGTTCCTCGGCTCATTGGCAACCTCATTAAGGAAAAAGCTAAGAAAGACACCTTTTTCACCCATAGTTGATTTTGGAAAATCCCTGGGTTTGAAGAGGATGTTGTACTCTGGAGGTCAAGATAAGCTTATAATTACTGAGGAGGATATCAATGAATTGAATGAACTATTCAAGACCGAAATTAAATACCTCGGTGAGATCGTGAAACCGGATAATATTTATTCCAAATACTATTTAGATAAGCAGGGTTAAGATCAGATGACTTTACTCCTTTGAAAATTCTATCAGTTGAGATCTTTAGTGAGGGAGGTCCTGAAAAGGCCTTTGAAAGCATAACATCGGATTTGTCGGGCACCACAAAATTGGTAAGTGCGACAGGAGCCCACGGTTTGGTCACAGCTAAAAGGGATCCAAATTTCAAGAAAATCCTAGATGCTTTTCACATCAATCTTCCAGACGGTATGCCGGGCGTATGGGTTGGGAGGTTGAAAGGTGCCAATAAGATGAGGCGATGTTATGGCCCGGATTTCTTTATGGAATCCATGATCGGTTCATCAAATAAAAATATAACGCACTTTTTGTGCGGAGGAAAGAACGGAGTAGCTGAAAAATTAAGATCCGTATGCGAGGAGAAGTTTAATGCGAACGTTGTAGGGACATATTGCCCACCCTTTTTACCAATAGATTCCTATAATTATAAGGAAATCGGTGCCATGATTGATCATTCCAATGCCAGTATCGTATGGATTGGTCTTAGTACACCGAAACAGGAAGAATTTGCATTTCTTTTAGCAAAATACACTAAAGCAGCCTGTATCTGTTGCGTCGGTGCAGCATTTGATTTCCATATTGGGAATGTTATCCAGGCACCTAAATGGATTCAAAAAATGGGCCTGGAGTGGTTTTTTAGATTATCGGTTGAACCACGGAGACTCTGGAAAAGGTATTTTGAGATTGTACCTCTATTCATTTATTATATTTTTGTGGAAATTTTCACTGGACGTTTTTATAAAGACATTTAATAGACATGAAAAAAGCATTAGTATGTGGAGGCGGAGGATTCATCGGAGGTCATCTGGTGAGCAGATTAAAAGAGGAAGGTTATTGGGTAAGGTCAGTTGATCTTAAAGAGAATGAATTTGGAAACGATAAGTCAGATGAGTTCATAATTAGCGATTTGCGGGATCCAAAAGTGGTTCAAGATGTGGTGACTGAGGATTTGGATGAGGTTTATCAATTGGCTGCGGATATGGGGGGAGCAGGCTTTGTTTTTACAGGAGACAATGATTCTGATATCATGCATAATTCCGCTCTGTGTAACCTAAACGTTTTAGAGGAAATCAGAAAAAAGCGGGTGAAGAAGGTATTTTATTCGTCATCTGCATGTATGTACCCGGAATACAATCAAATGGATCCAGACAATCCAAAGTGCTCAGAAGATTCAGCATATCCAGCGGCGCCTGACAGCGAATATGGATGGGAAAAATTATTTAGCGAAAGATTATATCTAACGTATGCGAGGAATCATGGGATTGAGGTTCGTATAGCTCGGTTTCATAATATTTTTGGACCATTAGGTACTTGGGATGGAGGTCGAGAGAAAGCTCCAGCAGCACTTTGCAGAAAAGTCGCTCAAATCGAAGATGGAGGTACTATAGAAGTATGGGGTGATGGAAAGCAAACCAGGTCCTTTCTTCTTGTTGATGAATGTGTCGAAGGTGTTCGTAGGTTGATGGAATCGAATTTTTCTGAGCCAGTTAATATTGGTTCTGAAGAAATGATTAGTATTAATGATTTCGCAAAAATGATTATTGACATTTCAGGTAAAACAGTATCCATCAAGAATATTGAAGGTCCAAGAGGAGTAATGGGTAGAAATTCAGATAACCGATTGATCAAAGAAAAGCTTGGATGGGAACCTCAAATGACTCTGAGAGAGAGTATCGAAATAACCTACAGATGGATTTTGGAACAGGTAGAAAAGCAAAAACTAATAAGTGTCTAACAAGATTTTCTGTAATATTTTGGACATGAAAGGTGAATCAACAGCTCATCTTTCTGGTGTAAAGAAGGTTTTTCTCTCCTTCTCAGATAGCCAGTCAGATTTAACTCAATTTGCTTATGGGTGTCTAATTCCCGGAGAGTCAATTGCTACGCATTTGCACGCTTCTATGGAGGAGTTTTTTTACTTCGTTAAAGGGAAAGGAGTTTACACGGTAGGGGATGAACAAATTCCCGTAAAAAGTGGAACATTTGTGAGGATTCTTCCAAAAAAGCCACACATGCTTAAAAATATTGGAGAAATAAATCTTGAGTTTGTTTATTTCGGGATTGAGGTAGATTAAATATTTTTTACTTACTTTGCAATCCCACAACCAAAATAGGCTATGCCAAGTCGCCATAGATACTCGACCTATTTTCCAATTCTCTTTCTGATTTTTGACTTAGTTTCTTTAAATGTTGGGTTTGTAATTGCAAACCTGATTCGTTTCGATCAGTTATTCTATTACCAGGAAAGGTATCTGACACTGCAGCTAATTTTGAACGGACTTTGGCTCCTGGTTTTTTTTTCAGCTCGTTTACATGAAATAAACCGGGAACATCGCTTAATAGATCATTTGAATAGGGTATTGACCGGTTTGGTCGTAAACCTGTCTATCGTATTTGCAGTTTGGTTCGTCACACAACCTCTCTATTATTCCCGTGAACATCTATTCTTCTCCTATGCACTCTTTACAGTTTTAATTATTTCTTGGAGGAGTATTTGGCATTTTGTTATCCGGTACTATCGTGCGAAAGGATTCAATGTTCGAAATGTGGTGATTGTAGGTGGGGGGGACCTTGCGACCGATATGATCTCCTATATCAGGTCAAACCCCGGAATAGGATATAAACTCGAAGGCGTCTTCAATGCGGATAAAGTGAATAATGCAGTATATCTTGGAGGTATCCATGACCTTGAACAATACTCAGAGAGCCATAATGTTGATGTTATATTTTGCTTGCTAAATGAAATAGGAGAAAATCGAGTCAAAGAAATAATTGACTATGCTGAAAACAATCTGATCAAGGTAAAGATCATATCTCAATTCAGTAGAATTAGCTATCGTAATTTCTCAGTTCAGAACTACGGTCCCATACCTGTTCTCAATGTAAATGCGATTCCACTGGATTTTCCGATCAACAGAACTATTAAAAGGGCTTTTGACATCTTGTTTTCGAGTTTGGTCATGATTCTCCTTTTATCATGGCTTATTCCTCTGATTGGGTTACTAATAAAATTAGAATCTAGAGGACCAATATTCTTCAAGCAGCTTCGTCATGGAAAAGGAAATCAGCCATTCCTCTGTTGGAAGTTCAGAACAATGGTCATCAATAAGGAGGCAGATTCAAAACAGGCAACAAGGAATGATTCGAGAGTTACGCGGGTTGGTACCATATTGCGCAAAACCAGTATTGACGAATTACCGCAATTTATTAATGTATTTTTAGGTGATATGTCCATTGTTGGTCCACGTCCTCATCCAATAAAGCTCAATGAGCAGTTCCAGCCATCCATTGAGAAATTCTGGCAACGACACGCAGTAAAACCCGGGATTACAGGGCTGGCACAGGCAAAAGGCTATCGTGGGGAAACTTCAGAGTTTAGCGCTATGAGCGGACGAGTAAGATTAGACAGGTTTTATGTCAAGAACTGGTCAATGTTCCTGGACTTTAAGATCATCATATTAACAATCCTTACCCTGTGGCATGGTAGTGAGAATGCATACTAGGCTTTAGGCGTTTGGTATTAGGTATTGACTCACCTCTGTTGATTCGCCTTAAATATTAAAGTGATACTTAATTTCTCAAAACCAAACAGCTAATTCCCACAGCCTTATTAGCTTTGCAGCTGATAAATAATGGTATGCCTAATCACATTGTCGTAAGGCTGGCTATATGGCTAATAGCAGGGACGTGTTGTTTGAATTTGATTTTCGCACAAAATCCTGTTCAATCCTATCAGGACCTGATCTTAAATGCTCGTTCTCTTGGATTCAGTGATACGGAGATCCTTCAAATTGCCGCTTCCCAGGGTTATACGGATGAACAGTTAATCCTCTTGCAAAAGCAGTTAGCAGGGGACATTGATCTGGTACAAGAGACGATAAATGAACGTGAACGATTACCGGTTACTGTCGAACAATCCGAGCCTTCTTCCGGTCATTCCGAGAAGTTCTCAGTTTTTGGATTAGATCTATTTGCAAAGGGGAGCAAACTGTCATTTACGCCAGACGTGAATCTACCTACACCAAAGAACTACAAGCTGGGTCCGGGCGATGAACTATATGTTGACATATATGGAACTTCGGAAAAATATTACACCGCTATAATCTCACCAGATGGGTTCCTTACCTTAAGTAACATCGGCCCTATAAATCTGAATGGACTGACTGTTGATCAGGCCAAACAAAGGATCACCACAAGACTTTCAAAGGTATATTCTGATTTAACAGGCTCGAATCCTACAACTTTTTTACAGGTTTCTTTGGGAAATGCGAGATCAATAAATGTGCATATAGTCGGAGAAGTAAATGTTCCCGGAACCTATACTTTGAGCGGATTTTCAACAGCGTTCAATGCATTGTACGCTGCGAGCGGACCAACTGATAACGGAACTTTACGGGAAATTGAAGTTTTTAGAAGTGGCAAATTAATTGCTAAAGTAGATCTGTATGAGTTTCTGACATTAGGGAAAGCGGATTTCAATGTCAGGCTTGAAAGTGAAGATGTTATAAGGGTCAAACCATATATTAATCGTGTTTTGGTCAAGGGGGAAGTGAAAAGCCCTGGCTACTACGAAGTCATAGAAGGAGAGACAGCTAAGAAAGCAATACAATATGCCGGGGGATTTACCAGTAATGCATACAAAGTTCAATTAAAACTTGAACGGATAATATCCGGGGAAAAAGCGGTTTCTGATATTGAGGAGGGACAATATGAAATTTTTACCCTTTCTGACGGTGATATACTTGCAATTGGGGGAGTCCTGGACCGATATAGGAATAGGGTGAATGTAGACGGAGCGATATACCGCCCGGGTAGTTATGCCTTGACTGATGGGATGACCCTGAGAGATCTGGTAGATTTGGCAAGTGGAGTTCGTGGAGATGCTGTTACCGATAGAGTTCTCATCATAAGGACAGGTGATGATTACAAAACAGAATCCCTATCTGTGAACCTTAGCACTATACTTAATGGAAACAGCGAGGATTTTCTCCTGAAAAGAGAGGATCAGGTAAAAGTTCTTAGTATTCATGATATAGTTGAGCAACCATTTGTCAAAATATCGGGTGAAGTTGTAGAGGGTGGGTCGTTCAGATATTCCGAGGGAATGTCACTGGATGAGTTGATATTCATGGCCAAAGGGATTAAGAACGCTGCCAAAAATGGGACAGTTGAAATATCGAGAATAGCAGTTGATCAAAACCCGTTAAATCAAAGGGAAATAACCGTATTTAATGTTGATGGGGATTTTTTAAGTAATGAAAATATTGCTAACACCGTATTGAATCCATTTGATCATGTAATTGTTAGGAGAAATCCTGATTATTTCAACGAATCCACAGTAACCATTGTTGGAGAAATTTTGTATCCCGGATCATATGCAATCACTTCACGTGAGGAAAGAGTATCCGACCTGATAAAGCGGTCAGGGGGCCTTACACGGTGGGCACACAGGCCTGGGGCTAACTTGATTCGAAGAACTGAGTTCTACGAGGAAAGTAATGAACTAGCCAGGAAGATAGCTGATCTTTATGCAGTTAAATCTAACCTGGATACCGTTAATTCCGAAGCGGACAAGGTAATTAATGCTAATATCGACAAGGAAATTACAAATTATATTGGGGCTTTGGAATTCTCTAATGAGAACATAGCTGCAAGTGCCAAGAGGGAGAGGTTAAGTGAGATCAAAAAGAGAAATCCACTTTTAGGCGATATTGATATTAAACATAGCGAATCCATCGCACTTGATCTTGAGACCATTCTAAATGATCCCGGATCTGCCGAAGATATAGTCCTGGAGGAAGGAGATATCATCATCATACCCAAAGAACTCGAAACAGTTAGACTAAGAGGCCAGGTATTGTACCCGAATACCGTGCAGTATGATAGTAAAAGGTCAGCCCTATACTATATCAATAAAGCTGGTGGGTTTGATACAAGAGCGAAGAGAGGTTATACCTATGTTGTCCACGCCAATGGTGAAGTGGATCGTACAAAAAGGTTTTTATTTTTCAAGACATATCCAAAGGTCACGTCGGGTGCGGAGGTTATTGTTCCTGTAAAACCTCCTAAAATCCCCCTTAGACCATCGGAAATTGTAAGTATCACCACCGGTCTGGCCGCCTTAATAACGGTGATCAACCAGTTTGGGAAATAATGGATAAATCTAAATACATTCAGGAAGATCGCATCTCATTTGGGGATCTGGTAGAACGACTGGAGAATTGGATTAGGTTCTTATTTTCCGTATGGAAGAAAATATTGATAGGAGGGTTCCTTATCGCAGCAATCTACGTCGGGTATCAGCTAATAAGAAAGCCAGTATATACGGCGGAGACAACGTTTGTACTGGAAACCACCGGCGGTTCAGATATGGGTCAGATATCCTCCCTGGCATCCACATTTGGAATAAACCTAGGGGCACTCATGGAAGCGAACAGTTTGTTTCAAACAGACAACATTGTTGAGCTCTATAGATCGAGAAAAATGCTTTATGAAACGTTTATGAGTACTCATACTTTAGACGGTAAGGAAGAAAGATTGATTACGAGATTTGGCAGGGTAAATAAGAAATTCAAAAAATGGAAAAGGGAAAGCGACAATCCTGAGTTCACGTTTGAAGTTGCTGACAGAGAAGTGTCTATTAAACACGACAGTATACTATTCGAAGTGATTGAGGACTTCCGTGAAAGGGATCTTATTGTGGAAAAACCAGACAGACGTCTTTCGATCCTGAGTGTAAGAATTAATAGCAAGGATCAATTATTCGCAAAGAGATTTAATGAGGTTTTGGTTAGTCAGGTGAATGAATTCTACTCTCAAACGAAAACCAAAAAAACTGGAGATCTAGTGACTACTTTACAAAAACAGGCGGATAGTGTAAAATTAATACTGGATGATGTACTCAGTCGTCTCGCAAAAGTCACTGAACAAGTCCCAAATCCCAATCCAATTATGTTTTCATCACAAGTCCCAATTCAAAAGTTACAGATCGATGCGCAGACAACCGCAGCCGTATATGCCGAAATTGTTAAAAATCTTGAATTGGCAAAAATCAATCATCTAAAAAGCATGCCGTTGATCCAGGTAATTGACGAACCGATGTTACCAATTCCTGATGACAAATATTCGATATTGAAAACACTTGTTTTTGGTGGAATAATCGCCGCGCTAGTGGTAATTGGATATTTCACTTTGCAATATATTTATCGGAATGCTATGAAGTTGTAAATCACAAAACCCCACAGTGTTCAGGGGCTATAGTAACTATAGAACACTCAAAACAACTATTAAAAGTGCTTTTGGAAATTCATGGGCTCAATTTTGAAATAGTTGAAGACAGGTATTCAGATAGCTCTTTTAGGAGACAACAGTTGTTTTCTGATGAAACTGAAATGATAAAAAAGGGGAATTACATATTACCTGACATTTTTCTGGCTGGGACACCTAAGTCAGGAACAACATTCCTTTTTGATTTAATTGCTCAACATAAGGACATTTGTGGATCCAATCCTAAAGAAATTTATTTCTTTATGGATGAGGACAACCCTTATATCAATGAGAACAACAATTATCATATTGCCACTAGTAATTATGAAGTTTTCTATCCACAGAGTCGAGATGGATTGAAACTTTTGGATGGAACGTCGCAAAGCATCTATCAATACAGTTTGATTAATTTACTGAGCGCATTGCAGACAAAACCCAAAGCAATATTCATTTTGAGGGAACCTGCAGAACGTATCCTGTCCTCTTTTCAATATACTTCCCAAAACCTTGCATCTGTTTCCGGTCTGTCTTTCAATCAATACTCGGAAATACTACTGTCCGGGGATATAGGAAGAATTGAATTCTACTGTAAGGATTATCAGGCTTTCTATTCATTGAAAAGTGAACTGGAATATTCAAAATATATCAATTTTCTTAAGAAATGGAAGGATGCTGTTGGTATCGAGAACATGTTTATACTGACATTCGAAGATCTGATTGAAGATGCAAGAAATGTGATTGACGAAATTTTTAATTTTCTGCAATTAGAACCGGTAGATTTTAGTTATGACTCCCAAAGGAAGAATAAGAGCATTCATGTGAGAAATAGGTTCATTCACTACTATGTTAAAAAGTTTAGTAGAAAGCATGAATTCCCGTTTAGTGAATATTTAAAAAAAATATACAAAAAACTTCAATTTCAAGATAGTATTCATGAATCATATGATCTAACTGATTTGAAAACATATTTTTCAGGTTACAATGATGAATTGGCCACAACATTCAATATTGATCTAAGCAAGTGGCACTCCTCTTAAAAATAAAACATGAATCCAAAATCACTTGCTATCATCGTAATAAACTGGAATGGATTTGATTTTACCAGTCAATGTATTGAGTCCTTGAGACACGTCACGTACCCAAACCTGGCAGTAATTGTGGTTGATAATGGAAGTAACGAAGAGGAAGTCAAAAAGCTCAGAGACATTCGGGATATCACACTGATCGAGAATAAAAAGAACCTGGGATTCACAGGTGGTAACAATGTAGGAATAAAATACGCACTTGAAAACGGATTTGAATATATAGGATTACTCAACAATGATACTACAGTTGAGAAAGGGTTTATCGAGCCCCTTTTATACGAGCTGAAAAACTCAGATATAGGAGCCGTTCAACCGAAAATAATGCATATGCATGATAAAACTTTACTATGGAGTGCCGGGGGGTTATTTAGAGATATATGGGCAATTCCTATTACAATCGGGTCGAGAGAGATCGATAGAGGGCAATACAACGATGTTAGGACAATAGATTGGGTTACCGGATGTTGCTTTATTGCAAGACGAGGGATCTATAAAAAAATTGGGCTGCTTGATGATAAATTCTTTACCGTCTTTGAAGATACGGACTGGTCTCTAAGAGTAAGAAAAGCGGGGTATATTTTAAGGTATGTTCCTACCTCGACGATTTATCACCATGGAGGAGCTTCAGTGACATATAAGGAAAAAAATAAGGAAGGATACATGTCTCCAAAGAGGCATTACATGAATATCAGGAATCATATATTTTTGGTAAAGAAACACAGCAGAGGTATTCACGCTGTAAGTTCCTGGGCCTTTCAAGTGATTAAAGTCGGAGCGTACTCAGCGTATTTTATAACCAGGGGTAGATTGGAGAAATTGAAATTTGTCTGGCGCGGGTTTTTAGAGGGATTGAAAACCTAATGCAAGGGATGGGATTAATAATCTTTTTGCTGCTTGTTTCCTGCATTGTGGGATTATTTCTCAAATCCATATATGAGTTATATGTTAAAGGAAATGAGTTTTATGTCCTCCTTTTCATCATTGCGTTTCTGCCCGAGTATACTGTCTTGCTTTCGCTTATATACAAGCACACCCATTCCATACTGATGGTACATGTATTTCAGTATCTGAAGGAAATTGTCATCTTCTCTTCATTGATAGTTCTAGTCTTTTATCACAAAAATTTTCTTCAATACAAATTTTCATTAACAAGACTGGACATTCTTTTTATCTTGTTTATTTCTACAGCATTTATCTACTTAATATTCCAAGTTGGCTCAGCGAGCTTTGTTCAACAATTAGTTTACTTCAAAAACATCCTGACAGGTGCCATTTTATATTTTCTCGGGAGGAATTCTGTTTTAACCTTTGATAGGTTAAAACCATTACTAAATCTGATTCTTGTAATAACATTTATTTCATTTATAGTTGGGAGTTTGGAAAAAGTCACCGATACCCATTTGCATTCCCGGATCGGATTTGGAGATTACAACATGCAAGTCCACAATAAAGAACCATCTGGCAGTTACGGATTAACATGGACATTTCAAGCGCAGTATGGTAGAAAAAGGTTTGGTTCGTTTTTTTCCAATCCGTTGGACTATTCAGCTTCGATGTTAATGGGAGTATCTGTGGCATTGATTTTATTTCTGTCTTCACCATTTAGGAATAACCGGATTGTTTATGCCTTTTTATTCATTTGTGCGATTATTAATATCTATTATGCATATTCAAGGGCATCTTTTGTTGCACTAGGACTGATGTTATTATATGTTGCCTTCTTGCTGAGGTATTACCGATTGATTTTATTGACAATATTTGGGATAATTCTCACAGGCGCATATCTGCTGTGGTTTGCTCCAAAGGAGACAAGATACTTTGTTGAGGATACGCTCACATTCAGAAATGCTTCAAGCATTAATCATGTCATTGAATGGCTGGAAGGCCTGGAAAGTATTCGAAACAATCCTTTTGGATTAGGACTATCGACAAGTGGTAATATTGGTGGTGTTGAGAAAGATATCAAGGTGGGTGGAGAAAACCAGTTTATCATCTATGGTGTGCAGTTAGGGGTCCTTGGGATGTCCTTATATATTCTGATTATTTTCTTCGCGATTCGGGACTCCGTTAAAGCATACCATCTTGGGAAAGATCAAAGTGACAAAATAATACCATTTATCGCAGCGTCAACGAAGTTCGGATTGATTTTACCTTTGTTTACCGCAAACGCTGAAGCTTATGGGTTTATTAGTATGACCTCATGGTGGATGGTCGGTTATAGCATGAAGTACTTAAAAAGTCAGAGTCATGCTTCTTGATCAATCAAGCAGGAAGCCAAAAGTACTTGTTGATACCTATCATCTTAAGCACTCTTTTACAGGAATTGGTACATATACTAATCAATTGATTTCGGCTGTAGGTAGTAGTCAAGGCCTGAACGCAGAGTATCTGATAATAGGATCGAAAAGGAAGAAAGAAAAAAATCACAGAAGATCCTGGTACAAATTGTTATTTCACATCCGCTATCTCTTATGGAAACAGGTTTTTTTGCCCTTTTTGGTATGGTACCATAGCGCAGATTTTATTCTTTGTCCGGATTTTGTTGTTCCGGCTTTTAAGCCTGGATTCAGGGCGTTTGCTGTAATCCATGATACTTTTTTTTGGGAATATAAGGATCACTATGGCTCAGTTTGGAGAAAGTATTTTACCAAAATGGTTGAATTTGGAGTTCAAAGGAAGGCGACAATCATAGCGACCTCACAGTACACCAGAAGAAAAATCAAGAAACATATCACTTCAGAGGTTCCAGTTGCGGTTGTCTATCAATGTCCCAAACTATTTGATGTCGGGGAAAAAGCACATGTGAGTAGAAGATATTTTCTGCATGTTGGATATTTTGATAAAAGGAAAAACCTTGGAGTCCTGATCAAGGCATTTGCAAAATTTAAACGGCATTTCCCCGATGGAGATATGAACTTGATACTAGCCGGTGGACAAGCTGTTAACAACAAACTCGATGATTCTGACAATATTCAAGAGCTTATTCGATCATTTAAACTCGAAGAATTTGTTCAATTGCCGGGGTATGTTTCAGACAGTGAACTTAATAGGCTTTATTCAGAAGCTTTTGCTTATATTTTTCCATCTTACGATGAAGGATTTGGCATACCTGTGTTGGAAGCCATGCAGTTCGATCTGCCAATAATCATTTCTGACGGAGGTTCACTGCCGGAGATCGCTGGTGGAGCATGTTTGGTTTTTGATCGGAAAAGCCCGGATGATCTATTCCTCAGGATGGTGGATCTCATGGACAGTGGCGTAAGGAAAAGGTTGATAGAAAAAGGGAAAAAACGGAGGAAGATTTTTTCCCAATCTAAATTTATCCAATCCATTGATCAGTTGATTTGTGATTGTACAAATGAAAAGCGATAAAATTCTGATGCTTAATATTGGTGCTGATCACTATGGTGCCAACAAGATATTTTTGGAGGTAGCCAGGCATTTAAAAAATCATGGTTTCTCTCCGATTGTGGTCCTGCCTAACAAAGGACCATTGGTCCATGACATTGAGAGCTTCGACATTCCAGTTACTATTATGAACCTGGCTGTTCTGAGAAGGAAATATTTTGGGATAATAGGAATCTTCAATCGATTATTCTTTTTCTTTTGGTCATTTTGGAAATTAAGGACTATCATAAAAGACAACTCAATTGATTTGATTTACTCAAATAGCATAGGGATTTTCGTTGGGTTCGTCCTGGCACGGACAATGAGAAAAAAACACATCTGGCATCTGCATGAAATCGTTTTGAATCGATGGCTAAGGCAGTTTTTAGGCTTCCTGTTACATCAGTCCCCCGGCAAGATCATTGCTGTTTCCAATGCCGTGAAGGTGAACTGGGAGTCGTACATTAAAGATAAATCCAGGATCCTGGTAATTAACAATGGAATTGATCAACCCAAGGATCTTTCATGCAAAAGTACCCTCCGCGACGAGTTACTGATCCCAAAGGAGATGGTGTTAATCGGCATGATAGGTCGTGTGAGTACCTGGAAAGGGCAGGACTATTTTCTTCATATTGCAAAGGAGATTTCGGAAGAATTCGGAGATGTCCGTTTCGTCATGGTAGGGGATGTATATCCGGGAAATGAATATCTGTATGATGATCTTGCAAGACTTAAAACCTCGTTAGGTATTACTCATCTTGTACATGATTTAGGATTCAGAAAGGACATTTCAAACATTTTAAATGCACTTGATATTTTTGTGTCACCATCTACTTTGCCCGATCCATTCCCAACAGTTATTTTAGAAGCAATGGGGCATTCTTTACCTGTGGTGGCTACTGATCACGGAGGCGTACCGGAAATGATAGTAAACGGAAAATCAGGAATTCTGATCCCTTGGAATGATCCTGTAAAGGCAAAAAAGATCATTAAACCATTGATCGTGGACAAAAACATCAGAGCCAGTCTCGGTCGTAACGCCAGAAACAGAGTATTGACAAATTTTTCAAAGGAAACATTTGACTTTAAAATTGTCCGGATTTTCAGTGAGACTTTGGAAAAGGGATGATCATCAAATGAAGAATATTTCGTGTCCTCTGTGCAAATCTTCCAATTATTCAAAAAATGAATATTGTCCGGGCAATTCGGAATTTCTGATAGTTGACTGTGCAAATTGTGCAACAATATACACCCTGATATTTGAGAATATTGATATTGAGGAGACTTACAATACGGATAAATATACAGTTGTGGACAATAGGGGCAGCATATTCGATAGACTCATAGGGTATGAATCAATGGAGGTTCTAAAGGATTTAGAACGTTTTGTCGAGAGAGACAATCGTACGATACTTGACTTTGGATCAGGAAAAGGAAAATTTCTTTCAATCGCAAAAAAACGAAATTGGATAACAAAGGGGATTGAAATATCGAAACCAAGGGCAAACTTTGCAAAAGAAAAATACGGCCTGGATATTGATAATTCTTACTATAGTTCGGGAAAAATTGGAGAGAGATCATATCACGTCATTTCCATGCTCCACGTCCTTGAACATTTGGCCGATGTAGAGGTCGTACAAAATCTGATTAGCTCCAATCTGTCGAAAGATGGATATTTTGTAGTTGAAGTGCCGAATATTGACAGCTGGCAGGCCATGATCGCCAAGTCCCATTGGATGCACCTGGATTTGCCGAAACATGTACTACATTTTTCAAAGAAGACATTAACCAACTTGTTGCATAAACTGGAATTGGATGTAGTAAAGGTCCGGTACTGGTCAATTCACCTGGGGGTTTTAGGAATGGTCCATGCTTTGCTTGGCTGTTTGGGATATGAAGGGGATATTATTTATGATTTGAAATTTCGGCAGTCACTCAAAATCAGACTACTAATTTTCATAATTCTGCCACTGGCTTTCCTATTGGAATTTTTAGGAGCAGCCACAAGAAAAGGTGGAATTCTAAGAATTATTGCAAAAAAGAGGCACAAGGAATAGTGGTATGCCGAAGAAAATAAAGATAGCAATAATTGGTGCAAAGGGATATCCAATTGTCTATGGTGGTTATGATACCTTTGTAAAGGAACTATCGGAACGTTTGGTTAAGCGAGGTGTCGAAGTGACAATTTACAACCACAGGTCACTTTTCAAAGACAAACCTAGGTACATTCAGGGGATCAAACTCTATTACATACCAGCCATTGAGACAAAAGCCCTAACTCAATTAAGTCATTCGTTTCTTTCTTTTATTCACTCCGGTTTAAGTCACACTGATATCATTCTGGCTGTGAATCCGGCGAATGGCCCTTTCGGAATTCTCGCTAAACTTTTCGGGAAAAAGTGCATGATCAATATGGATGGCATGGAATGGGATCGGCCAAAGTGGAAGGGATTTGGAGCAAGGTATTTCTACTTCGCAGCACGAATGGCTACAAAGCTCTATGACAGGATCATAAATGATTCTGAAGAAATGAGGAAGACTTATTGGGAGTTGTTTGGGTGTGAGTCGAAAGTAATTGCTTATGGCGCTGCTATACGGTACTCGGAAAGAAAGGAACTCATAAAGAAATGGGATTTGAAGCCCGAGAAGTATTACCTGGTGGTGGGACGTATGATTCCTGATAATAATCTGGATCTGATCATAAATGGATTCATGTTATCTGAAACTAAGAAGAATTTGGTAATCGTTGGAGATAGTGGATTCAAAGATGATTTTGCAAAAAACATAAGAGACTTAGGTGGAAAGGATAGTCGAATCATTTTTACGGGTTATGTAACTGATCAGAATGAATTGGCCGAGTTGTATCATAATTCCTATGTTTATATCCATGGTCATGAGTTTGGAGGCACCAATCCAACTTTGGTTAAAGCCTTAGCTTATGGATGTGCCATTTTAGCATTGGATACCAGGTTTAGCAGAGAAGTACTTCAGGATGAGAGGTTTGGAAAGTACTTTGGAAAATCAAATGAAGACATCACGGCAGCGATACAGTCAATGGAACAATCTCCTAAGGAGGTTCGAAATATGAAGGGTGTCTCAAGAAATGGCATTATTGCAAAATATGATTGGGACAATATAACTGATCAATATGTTTCAGAATTTATGACCTTAATAGGTCATTCATCACGAGAAAAGAAATGAGAATAAGTTTGGAAACGCCATGAGATAGAATTCTCAATAATTGATCGCGATCTTTCTAAAGAACATTTTATTATTTGTTTGATAGATCAAATTGTATATTCCCTTTTCAATCTCACCAGTTATTTCAACCTCTTTCTGAGGCGAATCTATATTACTTATTTCTATGGGAATCTCTCTTCCTGTGAGATCATATAATCCAATCTTGATGATTTCGTAATCAGTCGCAATTTGAAATCTTCTCTCGGTTATTGGATTCGGGAATATTACAAATTCTTCTTTCACACTCAACTCCTGCATGTTTTCGATCCAATCCTTCAAAACGCTTAGATAAGATTCGTCCAATTTGTTTTTCGCCAAGGGGGGCATCTTAATGCTTCCAAGACTGGAATCCCTTATCCATATTTCTGACATTTCAAGATCACCCGGTTTAACGATTTTGTTTCCGTGAATAGAATGTTCTGAAAATACATCATGATCTATGATTTTTTGATTGCGAATGGGGGTGCTGAACCTCGCATCAAATCTAACTTCCGCACCATACGGTTGATGGCAGTGACTGCAATTTGCATCCAGGTAGGATCTAACTCTATGTTCCCGGTTAAATGTCGTGTCGCTTATATTGGATAACAACGGTAGATCCGAGGGGATTTCATGGTCCTCGAAAAACCCAAGTTCTTGCCACAAAGAGATTTGGTTTACAGCATCCATTCCCGGATGTAAGCTTACATATCTATTCATTTGGGATGTCTTTACCCCAAGCACGAAGCTTGCATTGTCTTTATGGCATTGAAGACACTGGCTGCGAGTTGGGTAGTCCCAGACTTGTTCAATTTGCTCAGATCCTGAGAATACCTCAAGGGTATCACGAACCACTTCTTCGAATCCAACAAGTCTGGCTTCTGTATCAGTTGAATCCCATCGATAGGTCAGACCATAACCATTCTTGTCCAGATCAATTACGAAGAACCTTGTCTCAAGCCTCTTAACCGAATCTTCACTTATCGGAAGGTCGAAATGTTTGATAAAAACGGTTCCGACTGGAAAGGTCCAGGGATTTCCTACCTCAAAAATAATTTTCGATGTGTCTGGAACAGAAATCCACCTTTTTTTTATAGAACCATCGGACCATAACGGGGAATTGATTTCATATGGAGTTATTCCGTTTGAAGGTGTTAGCGATTGTAAATCCTCAAAAGCACCAAGATCCGACAGTAATTCCGGAGCTGCTTCAACCACTTGATTTTCCTCGAGTTTTAAAATCTGTCCACCCAATCGCATGGCACAAATCCCTCCATCGAGGCAAGGGAAAAAAGCCACGATTCTTCCAACTCCACGTGTCAATAAAGAAACTGGATTCCCTTGTTTAGTATCATAGGACCATATATTACCTGTCTCATAATCTCCAAAAATGTAACTGCCATATAAGTTTGGATGTTTTTCGCCACGATAAATAAAACCACCTATTATGGCAACACCTTCATCTCTGTCATAAAAGTGAGCTGGAAATACAGGATCACCAATAACCTCAGTAGGTGGTGTGATTTTCTCTTCAGGTCCTTCAAAATATGGCCACATACCGTTCGACTTTGCCGAGATAATGGATAATTCTTCCCAGCTGGCATCCCCAACATCTGCCACCCATATATTTCTGGTTGCAGTGTCATAGTATGCCGTATGCGGACTTCTGAAACCAATTGCAAAGTATTCTTCCATGTATCTACCGGCGTCATCTACCCATGGATTATCATTTGGAATGTAATAATTTTGAGTGAAACTGGGGGGCAATCCATCAGGGCGATCCTCAATTTGACTTGGCTGTCTCCGAATAGGATGACTGCGGGTTTCATCCATATCCACATCAATTCTAATTATACTCCCAAACAGTTTATGCTCGATGGACTGAGTGTTTTCCAACGCACGTGTATGTGGGAATCCCTCATCTCCGAAAGTAAGATAAAGATATCCCTCCTGATCAAAAAAAAGTGCGCCACCATCATGTTCAAAACTTCTGTCATATTGGTGGATTAGGATCTCCTCAGAAGACAACAATATGGAATCCAGGTTAGGGGTGAATTTATACTTTGCTAGTATATTATAGATTGGAGGTTCATCTTCTCCAATGGAATAATACAAAAAGAGCTCCCTGTAATGTGGTTTATCCGTGTTACCGAAATTTGGATGCAAAGCAATACCTACCAATCCGGATCCCTTATTTGCCACTTTATAACTAAGATCTAAGACAACTCTGGGCTCTGGGTTTTCATTTCGCCCATTGAACATCCATACTTTACCGTCAACTCCCAGTGCCAGGAAATAGTCTTCACCGGTCACTCGTATAATCCTTGTCATAAATGGAGAATCAAAATTGATTGATCGATACAAACTTGTGAATTTCCAGGGTACAGGTGCTCTAGTAGGTAACTTGCCGTCTAGAAATGCCGATTTCAAATTTGTCACTTTTTCAAATGGTTCGATTTCATTTGATGAAGTATTGAGGACAATCAGTAGGAGAACAGGAATTATCGGAAATAAAAGGCGATATCTTTTACGCGGTACCATACTCTTGATGACGATATACTATTGATTTTTAGTGGTAGTACCACCGTTTAATTCGTTCTTAATCTGAACCGCAGTATTATAATGTTTGGCCATCAACTTCTTAACAATATCAGCATCCTCCAGTGGGGTCACCAGATATGAAAATGGCTTTGCCAACGAGAAATCAAAACGGAGTTGATCTTTATTTTGTTCGAGGAAATCGAAATCTACCATAGACGATTGTTTAATCTTTTAAATCTATGACCTTGTAAAGGAAAGATTATAGATCAAATTTATTCCTAAATGAAAATTCCATACATCATTTCCTGTTACAAAAACGCGTTCTCCCGGCTTTCTCTTGTTTTGAAACTGATAATTGAGGGAATAAGTCCAAATAGCATCCCATTCTATGATTAAATTTTCCACTTTCCAGTATCCCAATGCGCCAATTCCGTAATCTACCCACCAATTACCAAAATTTCCATTAGGGACAAAGTGATGGTTGTAAAAGTCCTTATTATGGGCCAGGCGTTCCAGCTGTATTCCGACTTTTCTAAAGTCTCTAATCCAACTAAGTGAGAACTGCTGGATATTACTTCCCGGACCTATACCTGAACCGATAATTTCACCCATATGGGTATATCCATGACGGACTACATCATCAATATACCAACTATCTACATGATCCTTGGCGAACCTTACAGGTCTTGCGAGCTGTGTAATTTCAGCATTGAATTCCAAGTGAGAAGTCTTCAACGGTATGAGATTAGACATTCCTAATATATAGCCGGTAGTTTTACCTTTTTCTATCCCACTGTGATCCTTAACGCGCCTGTCACTCGTATTACCAATTTCAGTATATATTTCAAAATTTGGTGAATGCCAGCGCAAAAAATAGCTTCGAGTGATATCCCGGATATCGCGAGAATGGTCAAAAGCTGGTTTTCCTTTTAGATCCGAAAAGAATGGAAAATAATCATTTCGCTCATTCACACTTTCAAAGTACTGCTGTTTGGTGACAACAGCACCCAGGGAAAGGCCATCTAACCATTTCGGCTGATATGAAAAAATCCAACCCGTCAAATATCTCCAATCGTTTACCTTTGGATGGAACAAAGCGGTACTTCTTGACATCCGGTTAGAATCCGGAGGAGCAAAACCTGATGCTTCCAGCTTTCCAATTATTGCCTGCCATTCGATGTATCCGATGGGCGTATAGATTGGTTGATTCGAGGCAAAAAACATGTGATGGAAGCCTCTAGCATTATCGGTCATTGTTAGGCTGTTATTTTTTCCAGGCCCCCACCAGAGATTTTGTGTAGAATAACCAATTGATACCTTAGATAAGTTAAGTTTTACAAAGCTTTGACCAGGTAAAAAGTAAAATTTCAGGTCGTGACCAAATTGCTCTGGTGTGTCGATGTTGTTCCACCACTGGTAAATCTCGACCCAAATCAACTCTTCATGATCCGATGGGAACCCTGCATAGTCCTTATTCGAATTCAATAGAATCTCCGGACGGATTTGGTATTCAATTTTCCAAAATTTCCCATAAACTCCAGAGGAATAAATAGTCTGTAGTCCTCCTGTTTTCAACATCGATCCATTGTTTTCAATATGAGGATGATGACTATTAAACTCTAATCTCGTTTCGAAGGGAAGTAAATTTAAAGAGTACTCCGTTCCAAGTACTTCCTTTTTGATTGAGGGGATTCTACAAATATCTGAGAGCGGAATAAGTGGTTGGATAACGAACGGATATTGGGAATTATAGCGACCAAGTAGTTGTGATCGCCGTTGGAAATCAGTAATGGATTTCATGCTGGTGGGAGCCAGCTGTCCGTACAAGAAGGAATTAGCGCCCAGAAAAAAAAGAAATATCCAACACTTCACTGATTAGAGCTTTTAAAGATCAACACAATCCCTAGTACAGCAATGCCCATTTCCGTGATAAGAGTGGCACTGATCAAACCCCCGATCTCTGATGTAGCTCCCAAAGATACTGCCAACAGTATAAACACGATTAAAGCCGATACATTATAAAGCAAATATTCTCGTTTAAGATCTCTGGCCACTAAGAATGTACTCAATGGTAGATTGAACAACAAAAGAATCGGGAAGAAGGCCACAAGGAACATATATTTCTCAAGTGAGTAACCTTCAAGGTCGGATGAGATGAGTTTAAGCAATTCAGCTCCGTAGGACCAAAGTAAAACACTAATTACAATAACAGGCCCAATTGCCAGTAGTAAAAACCTCGTGTAGAACTCCCTAACAGACCGCAATCCTTTTCTGATAAGTTCACAAACTATTGGAAAAATTGCTCTATACACAATTGCAAAGGACCTTTGAATGAGCTGCATGATTTTATCCAGAATACCATAAATGGCCAATAGTGAAGAATTAAAAAGAAAACTGGCTATCATTATTGCACCATTCCTATATAGTGTATCAATCGCTTGAGAGACTGTAATGGAGGAATTCAGTTTTATGAATTGATATATTTCATTTGATTTGATGCTTTTCAATTTGATTGGGGCAGACCTGATAAGAAGGGCAATTCCTAAAGTAGCGGACAAACTCATACTCAATCCATTGTACACGTTTACCATATATATTGGTGAATTGGCATTTATCAAAAAGATAATACTCGATATATATAACACCCTGGAAACAAAATTCAGAACGGTTAAAAATCCCATTTTTTGTATACCCTGGAAATACCACACAGGTAAAAAAACGGTTCCCAATACCATTAAATATCCAGCAAGAAAAACAGGGAAATGAATTCTCCACTGGGGCACCATCAAAACGGTAGTCACCAGAATGAACAGCCCAATAATGAGTAGGACTGCTCGTGCGAGAAAGATCTTTTGAATAGTTTGTGAAGTAAATTCAGGATCGGCACGATATTGAGTGATCAACCTTGTACCGGTCAGGGTGAATCCAAAGTCGGTAAAAACGGTTATGACATTGATGACTCCTTGCGATAATACAATTATTCCATAACCATCTAAGCCAATTCGATTGATCAGAATAGGAATTGCTACAATTGGAACAACGTAATCGGTTCCCTGGAGTAAACCCAGAAAGAACATATTGGAACCTGCTTTTCGAAGTGTCAAATCGATCTAAAATATGATGATACAGTTTATTGAGGAGTAGAAATTCCAGGCATTCGAACCTGTTATGGAAGTTGGAAGTGATGAATCATTTTTAATTTGGTACTGATAGTTTTTTGAGTGATTCAAAAGAACTTTCGAGTCAATTAAGAAATATTTTGTCTTGATTGATCCTTTTAAACCGAAAGAATTTTCGATCCAATTTCTATCCCTGACTCCTTTTCCGAATGCAATTTCATGGAGGTCATTATTGTGTATCAATCTCTCGAAAACAAGTCCAATAGAATTAAGTTCATTGAAATGTATTATCGAGTAATTCTGGAAATTACTACCAGGCCCTATTCCGGCTCCTATTATTTGGCCTTTGTACGTGTGACCATGTCTGACACCGATATTAGCATATAGGATGGGCTCTGCCCTGTAAAAATATAGACCTGATCGCTCCAGACGAGTATTTTCATATGTAATTTGGAAATTGCGATCATTTAGACTCATAACTTTGGAAACGCCAAAATTATACGAAACTGAATGCTCTGGAGAAAGTGCAACATCACGAATATTCCAAGAAGCATCATTTCTTGTTGCTTCAAAATAGATTTCAGCTTTGGCAGTGGGTATTAGCCATCTAAAGTATCCGGTTAACAGTTGATCGGCCTTGTCGAATCCACTGTTCGCCCGAAAAAAACCAGAGAAACTACTTCGGAATGTATTTTCTTCTATATCAGAAGAATACAATTGTACAGTACGGGTAAAACCTACCCAAACAGGAACAATTTTAGGGGCAAATGAGAAACTAGTAGATACTAATATCCTGGAATCGTCCCTTCTGGGATTAAAAAAGTTACGGGTACTATCAGTATGTATAAAAGGCACTTGATTAGATCCTACTAACTTTCCCACTATGAAATTATATTCAATATTGCCAATCCATACGTTTATAGGTTGTGTTGTTCGCCATTTTAAGTGAGGAAATCCCGCACTATTATTGCTAAACATCAGCGCATTTGAAATCCCTGGGCCTATCCAGATATTTTCCGTAGATATACCAATTTGGTTCTTGAATAAATTGAAATACACCCCTGAATTACCAGGTAATATTTCGACCTCATTCCTATTCCCGATTCTTTCAGGAAGATCGGCTCGATTTAAAACTTCTTTGTAGTAAGATCTCCATGTGCTGGTACTGTAGGTTTCGGGAAATCCGGAATAATCCAGGTTTTGAGCATACATGATTTGGGGTGAAAACTGAATACTGATTGGACCTATTCTGGTATGGAATCCCCCAGTAAAATAGGTCTGCAGCCCCCTTGCCGGTAGTAAAGGTCCATTATTCCATCCATAGGGATGATGCGTATTGAGTTCTGTTCTAAATCCCGGTCGAATTATTGAAAACTTAAAAGCATTTTTTCCTCTCAGAGGCATACCAAAATAATAATCCAAAGTTGAATCTCTGGTGGTATGAAGCACAATGGGTTTATTGGAGAATGATCTGGCCGAATCGAATTTTCCCATTAACTGATCACGGCGTAATTTTTCTTCCAACACGGGATATCCAACCGGAAGATTTTGCCCAAATCCAGCCGAAGCAATGCTTACGATTGTTAATAAAAAATATATTCTTAAATAGCTATTCAAAGAGAGCAACTTCTACTTTAATGTTATCCACAGACCAACTCTCATCACAAGATGGATCACCAACATTGGTTTGGACCAATTGGTCTTTTATATTAAATGATAGGTTTGAACCCTCATGGGGAAAAGATTTTTCAATGAAATAAAGATTAGATCCTTGAGGTTGGCCTACTCTGCTGCACAATCCATCCAGACTAGGATTAGCAGCACCTATTCTAGGAAGATTCATATTGGGGTATTCTTCAGGATAAGATTGCATCCTGCACAAGGCAGTATTACAAACGGAATTTGCAAAAGACGTTTTAAATATTCTTCTTTTTGAAGATTCGTTTCTAAACTTTATCCAGTCATCCAACTCAATCATCCAAATATCCGGACCTCCAGGTCCTGATTCGTTGCCATCCCAGCTATCATGGATATATAAGTCCATAGAGATTATAATGTAGTTATGCTTGGGAAGACCCGTTAGTTCAAGACGGAATCCACTGCTGTTGAAAGGACCCAAAACCCTAGTATTATTGAAACTCATTGTGTCCGTTGATGTAATAAATTCCGAATAGCCGCTTTCAAAATCATTAAAATATACAACCCCCAATGATTTTAGCTCCTTCTCGCAACTCGCCAAAAACCACATGGAAATAAGAATCAAAATATTAAGAAAGAAAGCTCTCATTATTCAGAAGGACATGGGTTAAAATTACTTTGGATTGTTTCAATTATCGTAAACAAACTATAATTTTAATGGAATCAACTTTAAACCATTTACCCAAAAATAGTATCTAAGTATTATCGTTAATATAGAAATGCATTAGATAACTTTGCTCACTATTCAGTCAACGTGATAACCAAAAGATTCTATTACTTATTTCCAGTACTGTTCGTTATCGCAGATGTGATAGCCATGACTGTATCTTTTTTTGGTGCACATTATGTAGAGTTTCAATCTTATTCACTTACCAGCACTTATTTCTACGCTCTTTTGATATCCATTGCCATCTGGATAATCATTGACCTTTTGACAAAGGATTATAAGATAGGGCGTGGTACAGAATATTCGAGAACTTTTAACCATTCTGCAAAAAGTGTTGCCATTTTTATGTCCTCCCTTTTATTCATTTGGGTTTTTTCCAATTACAAAGTTCTGGATAGGAGCTTCCTGGCAACTTATTTTATGGCCTTGGTTTTATCCGTAAGCTTTACACGACTCTTCACTCATTGGGCACTTAATCGGTATCGGCGTCTTGGTAAAAACTTCAGAAATGCAGTGATTGT
Organism: Cyclobacteriaceae bacterium; assembly: GCA_028278225.1. Lineage (GTDB taxonomy): Bacteria > Bacteroidota > Bacteroidia > Cytophagales > Cyclobacteriaceae > JANQEU01. The sequence continues at coordinate 43,603 of JANQEU010000031.1, read as the reverse complement.
CGGATATGACAAACTAGGCTTCTCTCTGTTTGACGCGCTTGACCGGAATAAAGATCATGGTATCAGGTGTGAGGGTTTTTATGGTGAAGAAACAGGAGTAGTCCACAACTACAGGAAACTAGGCTCAGTTGGAGATTTCTTGAGAGCCACCTGGGAAAAATTGGATTTTGTATACGTAAGTGGGCATCTTAAAAAGGATATTATTGATAAGATTATTGAGAGAGCGGACAATGAGTTTGTGAAGGTTAAGTTACTCCCAACCTTTGCCAATTATCAGCCGAAGATCTACACCTTAAGACGTTTCGAAAATATTTCAGTAATAGATGTTAACGATCTGCCTCTGGATAATATTTTCAACAGATTTGTGAAAAGATCATTTGACATAATATTCTCTTTGTGTGTTATAATATTTATACTATCCTGGTTATACCCGATCATAGCCATTATCATCAGATTGGAAACTGAAGGCCCGGTTATTTTCCGGCAATTAAGGCACGGAAGGAACAATCGTACATTCTGGTGTTGGAAGTTTAGAAGCATGGTGATCAATGATGAAGCCGATACACGGTGGGCAACAAAAAGAGACCCTCGTGTTACAAGGTTTGGAAGATTTCTTCGAGAATCCAGTTTAGACGAGTTGCCGCAATTCTTTAATGTTCTTTTTGGAGAAATGACAATCGTGGGGCCAAGACCGCATGCTGTGGAGATGAATGAACACTACAAGAACAAGGTAGATCGATTTTATCAAAGGCATGCGTATAAACCGGGAATCACGGGGCTGGCTCAATCCATGGGTTATCGAGGAGAAATAAGGGAATTTTACCACATAAAAAACCGTGTAAAACTCGACAGATTCTATTTTCAAAATTGGTCATTCACGTTTGACCTCAAAATAATCATCAAAACGATCTACGTTCTTCTCCGGGGACAGGAAGCTGCCTATTGATAGATAAAGTGCAAAAAATCTTACATTTTGGGATAATTTTCTGTCACAAACCTTAATTGGTTTTCATTGACCAATTAACTTGATACTTTTGCACCCTTTGACTCGCATTTGCAGGTATCAAAATGCTTATACTCGCCGTAATCATACCATTCCTCCTGACCTTTTTCACTTTGCCAATTGTGATAAGATTGTTCAAAGCGATCAATTTTATTGATACCCCGGATAGAAGGAAAATTCACAAAATAAACACTCCCTCACTTGGGGGTATTGCCATATATACAAGCGTAATACTCACAATCCTTTTTGTGATCCCATATAGTGAATTGTCCATACACAAGTTTTTGATTGCAGGTCTTATTGTAGCATTAATTCTGGGTATTCGTGATGATATTTCAAGCCTGTATGCAAATCAAAAACTTGTTGTACAGACCCTGGCGGCTTCTCTGGCGGTACTTTATGCCAACATTAAACTGGAAGGATTTTATGGGATACTGGGGATAGGCGAAATCAATAGCATTGTCGCAATTCTTCTTTCAATCTTCCTCATAGTAGCAATAACCAATTCTTTTAACCTGATCGATGGCATTGACGGATTGGCAGGGGGTATAGCTTTTATGGCTTCAGCGTTATTCGGACTATGGTTTTTTCAAGCTGGTGAGCAATTTTTCACGATACTTTGTTTCAGTATGGCAAGTGCGTTCGTGGCGTTTTTATTTTTCAACTGGCACCCATCCAAAATATTTATGGGTGATACCGGATCACTTGTGACAGGGTTTTTATTGAGCTGTGTTGCCATACAATTCATCAATTCAAATCATATGCCTGATCCTGGCATTCCGCTGAAGTTTAACTCATTTGTTGCTGTGGCCCTTTCCTTATTGATCATCCCTATTTATGATACCTTGCGCGTCTTCTTAATCAGGATTGCAGCAGGTAAATCGCCATTTGTGCCGGATAAGAAACACATCCATCACATTCTCTTAAAACAGGGATTTAGTCATAGCCAGTCAAGTCTGATATTAATCCTTTTCAATTTGGTGATTATTTTACTGACTGTAGCAGTCGATCAGCTGGGTAACACAGTTCTGATAGCAATTCAGGCATTTATAACGGGAATGTTTGGGCTTTTCTTTGATTTGAGGTTGACAAGATATCTAAGAATCCACAGGGAAAAACACAAGCTCGAAAAGGACATGTTTATCTCAAAATCCGCTTAAATCTATTCTCCTTCCAATCTTTCCAGAGTATCACTACTTTTGCTACTTTAACGATTGCTAATGTTTGAAAAAGTAGAATCCATCAAAAAACAGATTGAAGAAGCTGTTGCCAACACCAAGGAGGAACTTGAAGATTACCGATTAAAATTCATTAGCCGTAAAGGGGTAATATCTGAGTTGTTTGCTGATTTCAAGAACGTAGAATCTAAAAGAAAGAAAGAATTTGGCATTGCCCTGAATACACTCAAGACCCAGGCTGAGAACCGCTTTAAAAAGCTAATTGATCAGGTCAACTCTACCGATAGCAAACGAGATTCGGGAATTGATTTATCTCTCCCGCCGATTCCCGGACAAACAGGATCGTTACATCCGATTTCAATAGTAAAGAACCGGATGATCCAGATCTTTGAGAGACAGGGGTTCAACGTAACGGAAGGCCCCGAAATCGAAGATGACTGGCATAATTTCACTGCACTGAATTTTCCGGAGAATCACCCGGCCCGTGAAATGCAAGACACATACTTCATACGGAAGGATCCGGATCTACTGTTGCGGACACATACTTCTACAGTCCAAATTCAGCTGATGCAAAATGAAAACCCGCCATTCAGGTCGATTATGCCCGGCCGCGTTTATAGAAATGAAGCTATTTCAGCAAGGGCACATTGTTTCTTTCACCAGGTTGAGGGCCTTTATGTGGATAAAAATGTCGGCTTTAAGGATCTAAAACAGACGCTGTATCATTTTGCCAGAGAATTTTTTGGGAAGGATACGCAGATAAGGTTTCGGCCGTCATTCTTTCCATTTACGGAACCGAGTGCCGAGATAGATATCAGTTGTTTTATTTGTCACGGGCCAGGATGCAAAATCTGCAAATATACCGGCTGGGTGGAAATCGGCGGATCAGGGATGGTGGATCCGGATGTTTTAAAGAACTGCAATATCGACCCTGATGTCTACAGCGGATTTGCCTTTGGTATGGGCATTGAGCGAATAACAATGCTGAAATACCAGATTGATGATATCAGGCTATTCTCGGAAAATGATGTGAGATTTCTAAGCCAGTTTGAGTAAGATCAACTCTCAATTAAGGAACTCAAGATCTTCTCTTCAGTCAGTCCTTCGGCCTCCGCTTTGAAATTTCGGACAATTCGATGACGTAGTATCGGGACTGCCACGGATTTAACATCCTCAATGTCAGGGGAATACTTTCCTGAAAACAAGGCGTTGCATTTTGCGCCAAGTATTAGAAATTGACTGGCCCGGGGACCTGCTCCCCATTCGAGATATTCGTTGCTGAGATCGTCGCTTTTATCGGTTCCGGGCCTGGTCTTATGGACGAGTGAAACAGCATATTCAAAAACATTGTCAACGACCGGCACTTTCCTGACCAACTCCTGGAATGTTATGATATCTTTTTTCGAGATGATCGGATTGATCTCAGTGTCAAGGTTGGAGGTAGTCTGCTTTACAATGTTCACTTCGGATTCGTAATCAGGGTAATCCAACTTGATCATCATCATAAAGCGATCTAATTGCGCTTCCGGTAGGGGATACGTGCCCTCCTGTTCTATTGGGTTTTGAGTAGCAAGAACGAAAAAGGGTTTATCTAACGGGTAATGTTTGCCGGCAATGGTCACACTGAATTCCTGCATACTTTCCAGTAGTGCAGACTGGGTTTTCGGAGGGGTCCGGTTTATTTCGTCAGCCAGGATTACATTAGCAAAGACAGGTCCTTTGATAAATTTGAAGTTCCTGTCACGATCAAGTGTTTCAGCACCCAAAATATCGGAAGGCATCAGATCCGGAGTGAATTGTATCCTGTTAAAGTCCAGGCTGAGAGATTGTGCTATGGTATGTATCAATAGCGTTTTAGCCAACCCGGGCACACCAACCAACAAAGAGTGTCCATTGCAGAATATTGATGTTATCAGCAATCGAACGACTTCATCCTGCCCAATAATTGTCTTAGAAATCTCTGATTTTAATTTGTGGTAAGTTTCTGAAAGCTTATCGGCTTCTTCCTTGTCTGATATGTTTTTTGCCATGTATACTTTAATCTATTTTTACTCGATGAGGTTACAGTAATCGTAATCCTGAATGATCTCAATAAAGACATCATCCCTGGCTTTCTCAAACCACTGCCCAAGGATCCGACTTCTTTTCTGGTTTAATGCCGCCTGGGCGATCTTTTGGTAATCATTTTTCAGGCTTGCCTGATGAGGTGCTATCCGATCCTTGTAGTAAAGGATCCTATAAGCGACTTTGCCATCCGGTTGTGTAAACCTTATTGGTTTCGTAATTGAACCAACCTTCATCGTGTCAATTGTAAAGAAAATATTAGGATCCAGTGTTTCAACCGAAACCCTGGTTGCGCCATCCTGGTCTGCAAAATATCCCCCATTACTTGAGGTAAACTGATCATCCGAAAATTCTTTGGCCGCATCTCTAAAAGTGATGCTGTCCAGTAAGATGAGATCCCGAATTGAGTCAAGTTCTGTTTCAGCCCTCTTCATGTCTTCCATTGATGGTTTTGGAGATATTATGATGTGTCTGCTTTTAAATGTGTTTCCTCTTTTCTCGATTAGCTCAATTAAGTGGATACCGAATTTGGTTTTGACAGGCTGGGAGATTTCTCCTTTCTCCAATGTCATGGCCGTGGCTTCATATTCGGGTGCCAGTTCACCCCTTCGGAAAAATGGCAACTCCCCACCGCTTGCGGCTGATCCCGGATCTTCGGAATACGCCCTGGCAAGGGTGGCAAACGACTCTCCACCCAAGATCCTTCCTCTGATATCCAGAAGCTGTCCTTCCACTTTAAGCTCCTGGAGCCTTCCGGGGACAGGATTTTTTACGATCTGACCGACTGTTACTTCGGTGCTAAAATACGGCAATGAATCTCGCGGTATGGCAGCGAAGAAACGTTTCACTTCGGAAGGCGTCACCTTGAGGTTTGCAGTGATCTCACCCTGCATTTTTTGAATTGTCAACTGTTCCTTTACCTCATCAAATAGTTCATTTTCTATCTGTTCCAGGGATTTTCCATAAAACTTTTCTATTTCTTCCTCCGAACCAATTTGTGAAACCATGTAGTCCATCCTTTGGCGAAGGTTTCCGGCCACTTCATCGTCCTCCACAATTACAGAATCGATCTCCGCTTTAGCAACCATCATTTTGTTTACGATCAGGGTTTCCAGGATACGGCATTTTGCATTTCCCTGATTGAACTCTCCCCTTGACAAATAATCAAGATATGCCCGTTCCAGGTCAGATTTTAGTACGATATAATTATCAACTTTTGCGATGATCTCATCTACAACCAGGTCATTTTGCGCAGTGGCTGTAAAGAATAGACAACAGATTAAACTAATTGCGGTATATCTCAAAGCTGTTTTTCGAAAGTGCCTCTTCATAAATTGCTTGCTCCAGTTCCTTCTTTAACGCAAGTTTACGTTTACTAATTATAATATTCTGAATGTCTTCCCGAATAAACTCCAATGGAGAGATTTGATCTGATATTTTGTAGTCCAGTATCCTCAGGTAGTAGATGAAGTCTTCATCACTTGTCTCGCTGTATGCTGTATTTTGCAGGAATTGTATTTTGTTGGAAAGTCCTTCTAATGGGGTTCCAATAATAACCTCATCAAAGTTGATCCACAATGAATCATCAAGAAATGTTTTGATGGCATATTGCAGGCAATATTCGGAAATATCTTCTTTGTTGGTGCTTGGGTAGGATCTGATATTTCTTCTTAGCTGTGAAATCCCGGGAGCGGATTTGGGTATTTGTACAAACAGGCATTTCAAAATGTTTTGTTTGAGAACAAAATTGTCTGCCCGCTCCTTGTAATATGCTTCGATTTCCGCAGGATCAATAGACAAGTTAAGGTGGGAGTTTACATATAGTTTTTCAAATTCGTGAACGATCAGTGCATATTGGTAGTCCTGCACCTTTCTTTCGATCTCCGCTTCGTTGATGGCCATCTCTTCTTTAGCTTTATCCACCATCAATTGTTTTTTGATCCAGTCATTGACATACTTTTCGGCAAGTTTGACGCTATCATCAGTGGATATGTTACCGGGGATCAACCCTTCTAAATCCTCTAAATAAAAAAGGGTGCTACCTGACCTGGCAACAGGTACTTTCTGGCCATTCTCCTTTTGCTGGAAATACTGACATCCCAGGGCAATTGAGGCAAAAAGAAATAAAATTAGAGAGCTGAGTTTAATCAAGGATCTAATTCAGGTTTTTAATCAATTTGCAAATATTGTGATTCTTTTCCGTTGAAAATTCAATTTCATCCATGATTCTTTTTACAAGCATCAAACCTAACCCTCCTTTGCGTTTGGAAGTTACCAGATCGTCTAACTGGGGTTCCTTGTAATGATTTATGTCAAAGCCTACGCCTTTATCCTTGATTATGAAGGCCACCTTAGTTTTAGGCGTGACATCCACGACTAACTCCAGATGTTCATCTTGATTGCAGTTGTTTGCATGAATAATCAGATTGGCACAAACCTCATCAACCGCCAGGACGAGTTTGTGTATTTCAATCTCAGACAATTCATATGAACTCAGAGTTTGTTCTACAAACTTTCGAATCTGCATGAGATTGGCTTTGCTACACGATATGGTAAGACTATGCTTCAATTTGTCCGATCGCTGATTTCCGGTCTGCTTCGATGACCAATAATTCTTCCAGTCCGAGAATGGCAAAGACATTTTTCACCTTATCATTCATGCCAAACAGGACCATGTTAAGTTTCTTTTCTCTGATCTCATCCAGCCTGGCAATGAATACTCCAAGACCTGCAGAGGATATGTAGTTGAGGTTTTCGAGATTGACCAATACCTTGGTGTGCTCTCCAAATGCCTGCTCCAAAGCGTTGTCCAGGTGAATAGATGAGCTGGCATCTACTTCTCCGTTTACAATTATTTCATGTACGTCACCTTCGGTAGTGGTTTTTATCTCAATCATTTAAGTGAATTTTAAAATAACCAAAGTGTAGTCATCATCTAACTTCTTTCCATTCAGGAAGCTGTACAGTTCCTCAATAATCCCCTCTCTAATCTGTTCTGGTTGTTTGCTTACGTTTTTCAGAAGTGCGGTCTTCAAACCTTCTTCACCAAATTGTTGGTTGTTTTGATCCGTGGCTTCCGTTATGCCATCCGTATGGAGGATGATGATATCACCCGGATCATATTTAATAGCATTACTGTAAACGTATTTCTCGTATTCTGAGTTTCTTAACACTCCCAGTCCCATCCCTTTGGTTTGCAGAAAATTGGCTTTTTTCTCCTTGGCTTTGTAAATAAGTGTGGGACAGTGTCCGGCTCTTACGAAATTGATCCGGCGATTGTTTGTGTCGAAATTGTAATAAGAGGCTGTAATGAATGACGATTTTTCCAGGCACCTGGCTAATGCTTCATTGGCCTGTACAATAAATTCCCTGGGTTCCAGGTTTTGCTGCCCAAGACTATGAAAAATACCCTTCATTTGAGCCATATTAAAAGCTGCAGAAGTACCTTTTCCGGAAACGTCTCCAATAACCAGACTGAACCTGCCATCTCCATGATGAATGATATCATAATAATCCCCTCCAACTTCCTCTGCTGCCATCGAGTATGCTGCAATGCAGAAATCCTTGTTGCTCGGCAGCACTTCGGGAAGAAGACTCTTCTGCACATTCTTGGCAATCTTTAGCTGCTCCTTATAACGCTCATTTTCGATTGCATCATCCAGCAATCTTGCATTTTCAAGAGCTATGCTGGCCTGGTTGACAAATGTGGTAATGATGTTCACCATTTCGCGGTTAAAAGCATCGCTCACCTCCTGCAACAGAACCAACGCCCCGATTTGTTCATTTTTAATCAATATGGGCAAAGCAAAAACTGAGCGATATTCCCCCTTTGAGAGTGAAGTAAATATCTTTTGCTGGCTGACATTCCCCGAGAACTCCAGATTTACAACTTTTCCAAGGTCACTATCGGTTATTGCGGACTTGACCTCAGAGATGGTTTTCTTATTGATGTTTCGCTTGATGATCTTATTCTCTTTACTTTGCTTGATCTCGATCCACGCGGCTTCCGCAAAAACCGCACTCATAGAACTATCGATTAATATTTCATAGGTTTCCACCTCACTTTGGCCGGCGGGCACGGATTGACTTAACTTCTGAAAGTCCACAGCCTCTTTCAGTTTTCTCTCGAATACAGAGGATGTGGGAAGATTGAATAGCGTGACTAAAACCGATATTGCGGCATATATCATAATAAAGATCAGGATAGCCACTATAAAAACCCTGTCCAAAAGATCATGAATTAATGCTCCCGTACCGGAATAGGTAGTTAGGTTCAAAAAGAAGTGATACAAATAGATCCCCGAAAGGAGGATGAAGAGAATACTTTTCCATTTTTGCCTGAAATTGAGATAGGCGATCCACTTAAGATTGAATGAAAGAACCAGTGAAAAGGTGGTCAAAAAAACGAGGGCAATATTGAAAGAATTGGACTGAAGCTCGTAACCAAGAAAATCAAAGGCCAGACTTACCAGCAAGGCATATTCGAAAAAGTTCCACAGCTGGATAAGGTTCTTGGATTTTTGGTACAGGATGAAGCGCTTCCAAACGACGAAGGTTGAGATCAGATAAATGACTACCAGACCCACATAAATGTGGTAAAGGAAGTTTACCGTTACCGGATTCTGGATGAATGAAGTATCGGAATACAGATTGAAGATCAACCTTATGAATAGCGAAATAATTGTTGTGACCAGCCCGGTGATAAATACTCGCCACAACAGGTCCATGAAGTTGACACTTTCGGCCCTGGTAATTATATATCTATAGTAAAAAAGCGTTGAAAGGATGAATAGCGTCAAAAAAGCCTGAGGCAGAATATCTACATATGCCTCCGACATATCATATCTATTCAGTATGATAAAATAAATATCAAAAAAGCTGAATAGTATCCAGGACAGAAGCCCTATGAAAAGGGTGATGCGTATTTTGACCTTTTGTGACATGAGGGACCTGGGACAAAAATAGATCGGTGCAACTAATTAAAAAAGCCGCCGGTATAACTGGCAGCCATGACAAAACGTCGCAGGCTCTACTATCTTCTTGAATAATTGGGGGCTTCCCTGGTTACCTGGATATCATGAGGATGACTTTCGATAGATCCAGCATTTGTGATTTTTACAAATTTTGCCTTTTGCAATTCATTTACTGTTGCTGCTCCGCAGTAACCCATTCCGGCTCGCAATCCTCCTACCATCTGATACAATACTTCACTTACCAGACCCTTATAAGGGACACGGCCCACAATTCCTTCCGGAACAAGTTTCTTGATGTCATCCTCCGTATCCTGGAAATACCGATCCTTTGATCCTTCCTCCATGGCCTCAACCGATCCCATTCCACGATATGTTTTAAATTTTCTCCCCTCATACAGGATCACTTCTCCCGGCGCCTCTTCCGTACCTGCCAGCAATGAACCTATCATAACTGTACTCGCCCCGGCGGCAATGGCCTTCACAAGGTCACCGGAAAACCTAATTCCTCCGTCGGCGACTATTGGAATGCCGCTGTTCTTTATCGCTTTTGCCGATTCATAAACTGCCGATAATTGTGGAACGCCAACCCCTGCAATCACCCTTGTGGTACAAATGCTGCCCGGTCCGACGCCCACTTTTATTGCATCCACATCTGCTTCTACCAGTGCCCTGGCTGCAGCTGAAGTACCAATATTCCCAACCATCAACTCAAGATCCGGGAAGGCTTTCTTTACTTTCTTCGCACTCTCTATGACACCACGTGAATGACCATGAGCGGTATCAATACTTACCAGGTCAACTCCTGCATTTACAAGGGCTTCTATACGTTCTAACATGTCTTCCGTTACACCAACCGCGGCACCTACTCTCAAACGCCCGAATTCATCCTTACATGCGTTTGGCCGATCCTTATTCTTTAATATGTCTTTGTATGTGATCAACCCGGTTAATTTCCCATTCTTATCCACGATGGGTAATTTTTCAATCTTGTGTTCCTGAAGGATTTCTTCGGCTTCTTTGAGTCCTACCTCGGCACCGGCGGTCACAATATCCTCTCGAGTCATAATGTCGATGACCGGGATACTCATGTCCTTCTGGAACCTCAGGTCTCGGTTTGTAATGATCCCGATCAAGCGCTTGCCCTCATCCACTACCGGTATACCTCCGATTTTGTTTTCCTGCATGATCTTTTCCGCATCACCGGTTGTGCTTCCCACTTCCAGCGTAATCGGATCCAGGATCATACCACTCTGAGAGCGCTTTACCTTTCTGACAAGTTTGGCTTGTCTGTCCACAGACATGTTTTTGTGGATAATTCCAATGCCCCCTTCCAGCGCCATAGATATGGCCAGTTTGGCCTCTGTTACCGTATCCATCGCGGCGGAGATCAGCGGAATATTTAACTTGATGTTACGTGTGAGATACGTAGTAGTATCTGTATCGCGTGGCAGAATATCAGAATATCCGGGAAGCAGTAAGACGTCATCATAGGTGAGCGCCTCAAAAAGGAATTTATTGTTGTCGAGACTCATGGCAAATAACAGGAATCATTATTTGCCGGGCAAAATTACCTAGATATACTCCGAATAAAAAAATCGTCCCTGAAATTAATTTTATAATTGTGCTCATGATTGAATTTTGGGAAGGGTTCCTGGTACAGTTGGCCTCAACAACCTGGCTTGAGTTCATTGCCGTCTTTTTTGGGCTGCTGACTGTATGGTACTCCAAACAGGAAAACATACTGGTTTATCCCACAGGCATAGTTAATGTTCTGATTTATGTATACATAGCATTTAAATATAAACTCTATGCCGATGCAGGCATTAATGCTTATTACTTTATTATGAGTATCTATGGGTGGTACCATTGGACAGACACCGGTTCGGAAAAGCCACAGATCCCGATAACTGTAAACAACATTAAAGAGAATCTAATCTCGATCCTGATAATGGCTGGTGCCTTTGTGTTGATTCGATTTGGCCTGGATTTTACGGACAGTGATGTACCCACCTGGGATGCAGTGTCTACTGCCGCCCCGATCACGGCAATGTGGCTTATGGCCCGAAAGAAAATTGAACACTGGATCTTCTGGATTTTGACGGATGTAATTGCCATCCCTTTATACATCTACAAGGGATTACCTCTGACCAGCTTGCAGTATCTGGTTTGGACAATAATAGCGATTTGGGGGTATTTTAGCTGGCGGAAAAAACTATTGAGACTCCAGGCGGAGGCGCCTATCAATTAGTTTTAGTACTTCTCTAACGCATTTTACGATCCTCTATCAGGTCAGATTGTATTCTGTCAATTTTCTGAATGATTTTGGTTTAAGCGCGGATTGATCATCGGATCAGTCTAAAGTGGAATTCACCACTGTATTGTTCCAGATGGTATTATCTCTATGGATCTGCATATCAGCAATCAGTTGGTCTGCAACCCTCAGCATATTACTAAGTTGTTCTTCCCGTGGATTACTCTCATCTTAAGATGTTAGTTATCTTCCCTGACCATTCTAAAGATAATAAGTTTGCATCCGAAACGATGGAGGCTCTTAAACGAATTGCAATAATCGGACCCGAATCCACCGGTAAGAGTGAATTGGCTCAGCAGTTGGCGGTTGAATTTGATACCCAATGGGTACCTGAGTACGCCAGGGTTTACTTAGATCGACTGGACAGGGAATATGAAAAAAAGGATCTGCTGGAAATAGCAAGAGGTCAGGTGGCCTGGGAAGATGACAAAGCTCAGTATGGAAAGGATTGGCTATTCTGCGATACAAACCTCATTGTCATCAAAATATGGAGCGATCATAAATATGGATTTACTGATCCATGGATCGAACAGGAACTGGCAAACCGGCACTACAGTTACTATTTGCTGAATAACACAGACCTTCCGTGGCTGCCTGATCCGCAAAGAGAACATCCTCATAAGCGTGAATATTTCTTTAATGTTTATGAGCAATATCTTAAAACGAATAATCTTCCCTACTCGGTAGTTTCGGGAATGGAAAAGGACCGATTACATTGTGCCCTGGAATCCCTAAGGAAAATTTGATTTTGTTTTAACTTTACCTGCTGAAAGGGGTGCCTCAATCCGCCGGGTGGCGGATATTCAGGCTGAGATCATACCCATTGAACCTGTCCGGGTAATGCCGGAAAGGGAGTATGATAACCGAAAGTGAAGTTCCCCGCTTCACAAATGGTTAAAATAAACTGATTAACAATGAAAAAATGGATTTCAACATTCCTTAGCATGGGATGTATGGTCTTTGCGTTAGCCCAAAACTCCGTTTCGGGAGTGATCAGGGATGATGCTGGCGCGGCACTGGTCGGCGCGACAGTTAGGTTGAGTGGTACCGGCTACGGCAGTGTATCGGATGCCACCGGTGAATTCAGGATTGGAAATGTACCGTCCGGAAATTATGTATTGGAAGTCTCATTCGTTGGCTTTGAGACCCACACGGAAGAATTAGAGATTGCTGATAATGTCAGTGGCATTTCCGTAACCCTCATCAGATCTCTTTTAATGGGGGAGGAGATATTTGTGTATGCAACAAGAGCAAACGAAAACACTCCGACTACTTTTTCGAATATTTCCGGTGAAGAGCTAACAGGAAGGAACCTGGGGCAGGATCTTCCGATTTTGCTAAACTATTCCCCATCAATTGTTACAACTTCTGATGCGGGAGGAGGTGTGGGCTATACCGGTATGCGCATCAGGGGCAGCGACGCGACAAGAATCAACGTCACCATAAATGGCATACCTTTAAACGATTCAGAAAGCCATGGTGTATTTTGGGTAAACATGCCGGATTTTGCCTCGTCAGTGGAAAACATCCAAATTCAGCGTGGAGTCGGGACATCATCCAATGGAGCAGCGGCGTTTGGGGCTACGGTAAACTTGAGAACCAATGCCATATCCCGGGAGCCATTTGCCCAGGTAGATAATTCAGCGGGTAGCTTCGGAACCCTGAAAAACACAGTAAGTATAAATACCGGCCTGATCAATGATAAATTTAACTTTGAAGGAAGGTTGTCAAAAATTGTATCAGACGGGTATATAGACAGGTCATCGTCAGATCTGAAATCCTTTTTCCTGTCAGGAGGATACTTTGGTGATCGCACCCTGATAAAAGCACTCGCATTTGGTGGTAAGGAGATAACGCAGCAGGCATGGTATGGAACCCCTGAAGCGAGATTAAAGAATGATCAGGCGGGATTGCAGGATGTTGTTGATTTGGGAGGTGAATATTCTAGCCAGGAACAACTTGATAACCTGATGAACTCGGATCGCAGATTTAACTACTACTTATACGAAAATGAAATTGACAATTATGCCCAGGATCATTATCAACTTCTGATCAACCAGGCGATTGGATCGAACCTCAATTTTGCAGGTGCACTACACTACACCTATGGCCGCGGGTATTTTGAGCAATTTCGGAATGATGATGATCTGGCGGATTACCGGTTAAGTGACCTGATTTTGGGAGACACAACCATCACCTCTACTGATTTGATCAGGAGAAGATGGCTTGATAATGACTTTTACGGTTTTACGTATGCGTTGAATTACAACCTGAATCAGTTTCAGCTTACCCTGGGAGGGGGATACAATGTCTATGACGGAGATCATTTCGGTGAAATTATCTGGGCTCGATATGCAGTGGACAGTGAGATCCGTGACCACTACTATGATGGTAATGGGAGAAAAAAAGACTTCAATTCTTACCTGAAAGGCAACCTTCAGTTAAGTAGTAAGTTCAACATCTTTGCAGACCTTCAGTTAAGAACAATAGATTATTCAACCTCAGGGATCGACAATGATCTCACATCATACGATACTGGAGGTGACTACATCTTTTTTAATCCAAAACTTGGATTGTCATACTATCTTGGTAGAAGCAATACTTTGTATGCCTCTTATTCAATAGGTAACCGCGAACCCGTCAGGTCAGATTTCATAGATGCCTTGGATGGGGCAATTCCAAAACCGGAGACGCTAAGAAATCTGGAAGTCGGTGTGAGGAGACGTTCTGACAAATTTTCTTATGAGGCGAATTATTATTTGATGAATTATAAAAACCAATTGGTTCTTACCGGAGCATTGAATGATGTAGGTGCCGCTGTCAGGGCAAATGTGCCTGAGAGTTACCGGATGGGTGTGGAATTTTCAGGTGCAGTGCAGCTGAGTGAGAGGTTAAGGTGGGCGGCTAATCTCACGTTAAGTCAAAACAAGATATCTGAGTTTACGGAAGTTCTCTATGATTATGCTTTTTCTGATGATAGATATATCGTTGAAAACACATACACAGACACGGACATAAGTTTTTCACCTGGCATTATAGCCGGTTCCGACATTGAATATCAGGTAATAGGAATAAGTTTCAGGCTGTTAAGTAAATATGTCGGTCAGCAGTATCTCGATAATACAGGCAACAAAGACCGGTCAATTGATGATTATTTTATTAATGACCTTAGAATTGGATATGATTTTTCACCCTGGGAGATAAAAAATGTAAGTTTTTCTTTCCTGATCAACAATCTTTTTGACGTAGTGTACGAATCAAACGGATACACATGGGGCTACCTGTTCGATGGATCTCATTATCAACAGAATAACTATTACCCGCAGGCAGGGATTAATTTTTTGGCAGGGTTGTCCTTGAGGTTTTAGTGGATGTTGAAGTAAAATTTATTCAATGATCAACTTAGCCAGTTCATCATTTATTACTGTCAACTCGTCAGAACTCAATTGGAAGTCCAGGGCTGCTGCATTTTGGTTTACCTGATCAGCATTCCTGGCACCGACGAGTGCTGCTGTGATCCCGGGCTGTTGCAAAGTCCAGTTTATAACAAGTTGGCCAAGTGTGGCACCATTATCGTCGGCGATTGGCTTGATCTTTTGCAGGAATTCATTGGTTCTCAACAAATTGGGTTCTTTGAAGTATTTTGTCTGTGGCCGATGGTCACCTTCATTGAAATGATAGTCTTTGTTGATCTTGCCGGTCAGTAACCCACGCTGTAAAGGGCTGTAGGCTAAAATTCCATTTCCATTTTCCAAAACATAGGGTACAACATCACTTTCAATATCTCTTTTGACCATACTGTAGGGAACCTGGTTTGAAGCGAGTGTTATGGTTTTTTCAGCTTCAGCCATTTGCTCTGCTTTGTAATTGCAGACTGCAGCCGCCCGTATTTTTCCCTGCCCGATCAGGCGATCAAAAGCTTCCATAGCCTCAGAAATAGCAGTGGTGGCGTCATACCAGTGGATTTGATAAAGGTCAATGTAATCCGTGTGCAGACGTCTTAGACTTCCTTCTACCTCTTCCATGATACCATCCTTTCCACTATACTTCATCATATTGACAGGGTTGCCATCTGGAAGCTCTGATTTGAAATGGAATTGACCTTTTTCCGTATCCCACCTTAATCCGCACTTCGTAAGTATTTCCACTTTATCTCGGCCGATATCTGCCAGCGCCTGTGATACCAGGATTTCACTGCGACCGAATCCGTATACCGGTGCAGTATCGATAGTAGTGATCCCTCTATCCAGACTGGCACGAATGGCCTCAATCGCATCATTATCATCATTTCCGCCCCACATCCATCCGCCTATTGCCCAGGCACCTAATACGATTGGGGTGATTTCCAGGTCAGATTTCCCAAGTTTTACTTTTTGCATTGTATAAGTAATAATATTTCACAATAGTACCACACCAACTCGTCAGGTCAGTTCCTGGAAAGGAGATAAAATTTGAATTCCATTTATCATCTGTCCGTGGTGCATATCCTCGGTTAACAATATTGAGCATTTTGAAAGCTCAGCAGCACTTACAACCAAACTATCCCAAAATGATAATCCGTACATAATTTGAATATCAATAGCATTTTCAATAGTTGGAAAATTATTTATTACCAACTCGTAATCATTGAATAGTTTCAAGAGATGTTTTACAACCATCGGTTCTTTCCGAAATTTTATGGTCATCGTATTGTAGAACTCCTGGATGATCTGGGTAGACCAAACTAAAACGCTTTTCTGTTTGAGCCTGGATAAGAATTTTTCACAATGATCTCTTTTCTCTATCTCAGCTGTGCTGAACAAGTAAACAATCACATTGGTATCAATGAATACCTTATCTTTCATGCAGTTCGTCTCGACTCATATTCTTCAATAGAGTGGTATCAACCGTTCCTAACTCTTCCCTGGATTTTCTGATTTTTTCCTCAAAGCTGATTTTTTCTTCCCCAATAATTCTTGATAAGTAATCACGGATCATTTGATTAAGGCTGGTTCCGTGTTTTTGTGCATATTCCCTGCTTTTTCTTAATATCTCATCGGGGATTGAAAGTGTAACATTCTTCATTGTACACAGTTTATGTGTGAATATATTTAATAAACTGGAAATATGGAGAAAGGTTTTGAATTGCTTTTCCGAGTGGGGTGGATTGAAATGAAAGTTCCGGATAATTTTTGAGCTTATCAGCCATTCGAAAATTACCCGGAATTAATTCAGAATCCGATTACCTGGCCTAATTGCTTTGATCCATTCTGCTTGCGATATCCACTAGTTCAATAAACTCCTTTCTGTAACCTTGCTTATCCTGGCCGGTTCCTCTTTTGGCCAGCGTTAACACTTTATTGTAATCCAGGTCACCTTTGAACTCGGAATTTCGCAACAACATCCCAAATCCGGCCACTGCAGCTGACCATGCCAGATTTTCACTCATCTCGTTTTCTACATATTCCAATGATTTTGCGATCAATTTACTTTTCTCACCGTCAGGCTCTTTGTATCTGAATTTTACGGTGAGCAGTTCATCTTCATTTGAAAGGTCCGGATCCCGGTTAGCTTGGTATTTCAATGGATCTATGGTCTTTACAAATTCACTTGTGACACCCGTAGGGATGATCTCGTAGAGAGCTGTGACTGTATGCCCACTACCTAATTCACCGGCATCTTTCTTATCATCATTAAAATCCTCGGCATTCAGTTTTCTGTTTTCATATCCAATCAGCCGATATGCCTGAACATGCACCGGGTTAAACTCAACCTGTATCTTGACGTCCTTGGCAATTGTGAACAGTGTGCCGCCAAATTCATTGACCAACACCTTTTTAGCCTCACGGATATTATCTATGTAAGCATAGTTTCCGTTGCCCTTGTCAGCCAGTATTTCCATCTTGGAATCTTTGTGATTTCCCATACCGTACCCCAGCACCGTCAGAAAGATCCCTTCTTTTCTTTTTTCTTCGATGAGCCTTTCCATCGCCGCATTACTGGATTCACCAACATTGAAATCACCATCTGTGGCTATGATAATTCTGTTATTGCCACCATCGATAAACTGCTCTTTTGCCACTTTGTAAGCCAGCTTTATTCCGGCTCCCCCAGCGGTAGATCCGCCCGCTGATAACTTGTTCAATGCATCAATTATATCCTTTTTATTGTTCCCTTTGGTCGGAGGCAGGACCAATCCTGCAGCACCGGCATAAACAACAATGGATACCTTGTCTTCACTTCTCAGTTCGTTGGTCAGCATTTTCAATGAGGACTTGAGCAACGGAAGCTTATTTGGTGCCTGCATGGATCCCGAGACGTCAATCAGGAAAACCAGGTTGGAGGCAGGAAGGTTGGCTGTCGGTATTTTCCTTCCCTGCAACCCGATTTGAACAATCATATGGTCCTCATTCCATGGAGTTTTTGTGATTTCAGTGTTAATGGAAAATGGGTCATCTCCCGTGGGTTTCTCATAGCCATAGGTGAAGTAATTGATCATCTCCTCGATCCTCACAGCATCTTTTGGAGGTAATTGCCCCATATTCAGAAATCTTCTCACATTGCTGTAAGAGGCGGCATCCACATCTATGGAGAAGGTAGACAATGGAATGTCCAGTACCCTCCTGAACTCATTATCATGAATGGTGGCATAATCTTCCGTATTAAAATTGGGGTAAAGCTCAACCGGTGCACCCATGGACATATCATAGGATGCTGCCCCGGACGCAGGCAGTGCCCGAAACCTTGATTGTGATTTGAACAGCTTCTTTTCGGAAACATCTTCCGACAATTCTTCCTCTGCCGCTTCCGGTTTGGGTATTTCCCTCCGGAGCGTGACGTCCACAATTCTTCTGTTCCCGACTTTTACTTCTCTCGTCTTAAACCCGGGGGTTGAGAAGACCAAAACGTCAGATCCGCTTGCGATTTCAATAGTATAAAAACCATTGACATCTGTTGCTGACTTCGAACTCCCGTCCTTCGATGATACAGTAACCCCCTGCAAGGTGTTCCCTTCTGTATCATAAACCGTCCCGTTTACAAAGTATGACGGGTAATTTGCTCCCAGAAATAAGAAAGCTAATATTAATGCGATCATTGATTTCATTTTGATTGTAATTTTTGTTTCTGAACATAGGATGCCCCGAGTAATATTTTTCCATAAAAAATTCCAGAAAATAATTTGATGGACGTTATTTGATCTGCCGATTGAAAGAAACTCCTTGACTAGAGGTGAGGATTATTCCATTAAATATCAAATCGCTATCTGACTTTGAACTTCTCGAAAAGTACCGGAAAAACGGGGAGGTAGAATATCTGGGTGTACTTTATGACAGGTATCTCCACCTTGTATACGGATTGTGCCTGAAGTATCTTAAAAACAGGGAAGATAGTCAGGATGCGGTTATGGATATTTTTGAGAAACTATCCCATGTCTTGCTGACGGAGAAGGTGCAATTTTTTAAGAGCTGGCTTTACACTGTCAGTAAAAATCACTGCCTCGTCAAATTGAGAAGGAGCAAAGAAATTGTGACAATGGATGAAAATTTTATGGAAATTGACTTTTCGGAGAATCATAGAGATGAGAGTATTCAGCTGGAGGATAATTTGAAGTCACTGGAAGAATGTATTGAGCGCCTGAAAGATGATCAAAAGACATGTGTGCGTCTGTTTTACCTGGAAAAGAAGAGTTATGCCAAAGTGAGCGAAACAACTAAACTCTCTTTGAAAGAGGTTAAGAGTTATATTCAAAATGGTAAGCGAAATCTGAAGAACTGTATGGAGCAAAAACATGTCAACGAATAAAGACCATACCAGGGGCAAAGAGAAATATTTCAAATATCTGGAAGGAGCTCTTTCAGACAAAAAACGGAATGCCTTTGAGCAGGAGGTATTGCGGTCGGATTTTGAACAGGAAGCCCTGGAGGGGCTGGAAAGTATCGATCCCGAGGAGGTGAGGGAAGATCTGCAATCCCTGAGTGCTAAGATTAACAGAACTCCCAATGTCTGGTTGAAGATTGCAGCCTCGGTGGCGGTTCTGACCATGGCAGGACTTGGTGTGTGGTATGCTTCAGGACGTTTTCAAATGCAGGATGAGATTGCGATGAAGCAGAAAGAGGAGGTCATGGAGAGCGCTGAACCTGAAGAAGTGACAACCCCCATCCCAGAACAGGAGTTTGATTCATCAGCAATTATTCCTGATGAAGTGATTCAAGATCCAGTAGCGACTGTTGTGGAAACAGAGCAACAACCCACTCCGGTGATTGAAGAGCCCGTCGAAACGGAGAATATTGCTACTGCTGCTGAAACGGAAACTACGGGTGCCGGCCCGGCAGCGGAACTACCTGTTGCTGAAGAGACAATAGCCCTGGCTGACGATATAGCAGATGAATTTGATGTCGCCGGGGATGAACCTGCTGAAGCTGACATACAGGGGCAGGACATGGCAGTAACCACTTTTGAAGAAGAGGAGAAAAAAGCGGAGCGTGCTATTCCACAGGCTCAGTTGACAGCCACCCCAACTCAACCTGGTGTTGCAGGCGCGCGATCTGCTGTTTCACCTGCAACCAGTCCTGCTCCGGCGGGAGGAATCGAGGTGTTTAATCAATACCTGGAAGCAAATAAAGTATATCCGGATTCAGCTCGCCAATTTCTTGTTGAAGGTACCGTTATCCTAACTCTGACAATAAATGAATCGGGACGATTGTCTGAGGTGGTAATTAAAGAAGGGCTCGGGTTTGGATGTGATCAGGAGGCCGTCCGACTTGTTAATGACTGGGCTTCCGGATGGATCCCTGCGGCTCAGAATGATTCTACAGTTACAGGTCAGCTGGATATTGAAATTGTTTTCCCCTAGTGACTTGACACTAGTCCAAGACAGCTTTGACCATACGGTCTTTTTTGTTAAGATCCTGACGTAATTCAATTTCCCTGTATTCAAAACCTCCTAATAATTGACAGACCTCTGCTCCAAATCTTTCGTTGATCTCAAAATACAACCTGCCTCCTTTTCTCAAATGATCCTTGGCGAATATGGCTATGGCTTTATAAAATTTGAGCGGATCAGCGTCCGGCACAAACAGTGCTATTTGAGGGTCATAGTCCAGTACATTTTTTGATAGTGATTTTTTCTCGGACTCCAGGACATAAGGCGGATTACTAACAATCACATCAAATTGTCTTGAGGAGGCAACTTTGTCCAAGATGTTTACCTCTTCAAATATCACCCGGGTACCATTCGTTTGATTGTTTTTCCGGGCAGTTTTCAGCGTATATTTTGACACATCCCATCCAAAACACCTTGCATTTTCATTTTCCGCTGCTATGGTAATTGGGATGATACCTGTACCTGTCCCGATATCTAAAAGCTCACATTTGTTTTCACCTGTTTCCTCCAGTATCCAGGAGACCAGTTCCTCAGTCTCCTGTCGGGGTATCAGCACATCTTTGTTTACGATAAATTTTCGGCCATAGAAGTATGAGTATCCCAGAATATGCTGAATTGGCTCATGATTTTTCAGTCGTGAAAGTGCCTTGCCTAATTCTTCAATGATCTCATCGCTCAGATCCACGTTCCTGTCCACCAGGACATCCTGCTTGCTGATCTCTGCAATATCTTCCAACAACCAGTATACGAGTGATTCTGCCTCAATAGGAGAATGGCACGATGAAAGTTCATTCACCAGTGATCTGAAAAACTTCCGTGATGTTTGCTGCATGACCAAGAATCACGAATTTAGCATTCTATGACGAATCCTCATGACCACTTTATGGCACGTGCCCTGGAACTTGGCGAACTGGGTAGGGGCTATGTGAGTCCAAATCCGATGGTTGGGTGTGTTATTGTTCATGGTGACAAGATCATTGGAGAGGGATTCCATCAAAAATGCGGAGGCCCACACGCCGAAGTAAATGCGATAAACCGGGTAAAAGAAAAGGATCTTCTGAAGGATTCCACAATGTATGTGACTTTGGAGCCCTGCTCACATTTTGGTAAAACTCCACCCTGCGCGGATCTCATTGCCAGAAATAAACTCCACCGTGTAGTGATTGCCACCAAGGATCCGAATCCTGAGGTAAATGGAAATGGCATCAAAATTCTGAAACAGGCGGGAATTGAAGTGATTGAAGGTGTATTGGAGAAGAGATCAGTAGAGTTAAACAGAAGATTTAACACATTTCATCGACGGCAAAGGCCATACATAATCTTAAAGTGGGCACAGACAGGAGATGGTTTTCTTGCTCGTGAAGACTTTGCATCGAAGTGGATCAGTAATAAATATTCAAGGCAGATGGTTCATAAATGGAGGACGGAGGAGGATGCAGTTCTGGTTGGAAAAAATACCCTGAAATATGATAATCCTTCATTAACTGCCCGGGACTGGAAAGGTAATAATCCTGTTCGCATTGCTTTGGATCCTAACCTTGAGGTGAGGTCTTCTGACCTCAATTTACTGGATGGGACAGCACGTACCCTAATTTTCAACTACCTGCAGGACAAAGCAGGGAAGTCAGCCGAATACATTAAAGTGGATCCTGACAAAACAATACTCCAAATATGTGACGAATTGTGTCAGAGAAACATTCAATCTGTGATTGTGGAAGGAGGTTCCCTTACAATTAGTCGGTTCATTGAAAGCGATCTATGGGATGAAGCCCGTGTTTTTGAATCTGAAGTCAGGTTTGAAAAAGGTATTCCTGCTCCAAAACTTCAAATGAACCCATCCGGGATCAAAAGTGTTCTGAATGATCAGTTATATTACTACGAAAATGGAAATCACTAAAGGCAGCCTTTTGGAAAAATATGGAAGATTTGATGACCATTGGCATCCTCGTATAATTGCCGAGCTGAATGGACAATCAGTCAAAATTGCGAAGATCCGGGGAGAATTTGTCTGGCACTCGCATGAAAACGAGGATGAATTTTTTTATGTGGTGAAAGGTGAAATGAAGATTGAGCTGAGAGATGGTGTGATAGCTCTCAGGGAAGGAGACTATGCGGTAATTCCCAGAGGAGTGGAGCACAGGCCCGTGTCGAAAGGTGAAACATACATTTTGATGTTTGAGCCTTCACAAACGATCAATACAGGGAGCCAGGAAGGTGACTTTACAAAGACAGACCTCCAACACTTGTAAAATGCCAGAGGAATTAATTATTGCCCAGGGACTGACCAAAGAGGAAAAGTACAAATCCTTACTTCCCCAGATTCGGGCTCTTATCGGAGAGGAACCGGACCTGATAGCCAATCTGGCAAACCTGGCTTCTGCTTTGAAATATGGCATGAACTTCTTTTGGGTTGGATTTTACCTGGTGAAAGATGATGAATTGGTTTTGGGTCCCTTTCAGGGTCCTGTAGCGTGCACCAGGATTGAAAAGGGCAAAGGAGTTTGTGGTAAAGCCTGGGAGACTGGGGATACGCAAATCGTGCCAAACGTCGATGAGTTCCCCGGGCACATCGCATGCAGCAGTGAATCAAAGTCCGAAATTGTGATACCGGTCTTTAAGGACGGAGAGGTCAGACTTGTCCTCGATGTCGACAGTAATGAACTCGATACCTTTGATCAAACAGATCAACGGTATCTGCAGGAAATACTTAAATTTTTGTAATTGAGCTTATTTCTTCACCACAAGACATCCGGCGATCATATCATGCAGCGCCTGTTTCTTTTCTGTCAGACCGGCCATGATATACCCGATCATCAGTAAAAATCCCGAGATGATCTTGGATATATTTCGAAGCAGTGCTTTTACAAAATCCAATGGTTTACCATTCATATCGGTCACTTTGATCCCCAAAGCCATTTTACCGAGAGTAGCCTGATACTTGCTGGCTTCCATTATCGTGAAATACAACACCTGTACGATATAACTCAAAAAAGCGACGGAAGCCATAGCGCTGGCAAAGGCAAAAACCATTCCGACAATTTCCTCGTCGTCCATGTCGCTCAGATCAAATCCCTCCGTCGCAAAAAAAGTAATCCCCATCATTGCCAGAATCGGAATGATAAGAAAAGACTGTAGAATATAAATGATAATATAGTCAACGACATAAGCAACGAAACGCAGCCAAAAACCGGCATAATTGTTAGAAGACATGTTTCTTATTTGGATTAGTTATGCTTGAAAATAGGTATTATTTATTAATAAAAAAATTCAGGGCAGTTCGGCGAGGATGGTTTCACCACCGGTTGTCTTGTCTCCAATTCCCACCTTAATAGCAGAATTTACGGGCAAAAACACATCCACTCTGCTACCAAAACGTATAAATCCGACTTCATCTCCAGCCTTCACGACATCTTTCTCTTTCTTGTAGAATCTAATGCGTCGGGCAACTGCACCGGCGATCTGCCGCATCAGGATTTCCGTACCATCGGACATTTTATACGAGATGGATGTCCTTTCATTTTCGGTGCTTGATTTAGGATGCCATGCAACCAGGTATTTTCCAGGATGATATTTGTAGTAAGATATTTCACCGCCAACCGGACTTCTGTTTACATGCACATTTAGAGGGGACATGAAGATGGAAATCTGAATACGGTCTTCTTTAAGATACTCGTCCTCTTGCGTTTTTTCTATCACCACCACCTTACCTTCGGCAGGAGCCAGAACGGCTTTGGGATTTCCGGGAGAGTTGGTTTTGGGGACCCTGAAAAATGAAATGATCAGGAACCAGAAAACGATCGCTGCAATTCCCAGGATCCATTCAATAATTTCATAAGGGTTGAGCCATGACAAGAAGGCATACAGAAGCGCTACTAACACTGCTGAAACGGGTATGATAGCAAAACCTTCTTTGTGTATTCTCATCGCAGATTTTAAAACCCTCCTCTGAACTTGTAAGTTTTGGCCACTTTGTCTATGGCCACCATATAGGCTGCAATTCTCAGGGAGACATTGTGCTTCAGTGCTGTCTTGTATACTTTGTTGAAAGCATCTTTCATGATCCGGTCTGATCTCCTGCTGACCCTCTCCGCTGTCCATTTATAACCCAGCCGGTTCTGTACCCATTCAAAGTAAGATACAGTGACACCACCTGCATTAGCCAGTATATCGGGGACGGCCATGATGTCTTTTTCCATCAAAATCTTGTCAGCTTTTGCCGAGGTGGGTCCGTTGGCGCCCTCTACGATCAGCTTTGCCTTGATCCGGTCTGCATTCGCCACGGTGATCACATCTTCCACTGCTGCCGGTACCAGCACGTCAACATCCAGCAGGAGAAGTTCATCAGGATCGATTTTCTCGGCGCCGGCATATCCTTCCAGGGTCCCTTCATTATTACTTCGATATTTATTGGCATCAGAAATATTGATTCCCTCTTCATTGTAATAAGCGCCTGAAAGGTCACTTACAGCCACTATTTTCGCACCCCTCTCTTCCAGGAGATGTGCCGCCCACGATCCCACATTGCCAAACCCCTGGATCGCACAGGTAGCCTTGAATGGATTAATACGAAGCTTTTCCATAGCAGCCAGGGCAGATATCATTACACCTCGGCCTGTAGCCTCCACTCTTCCGAGTGAACCTCCAAGGACCAACGGTTTTCCGGTAACCACCGCATTTACAGTCATTCCGTGCCCACGAGAATACTGGTCCATCATCCAGGCCATTTCGCGAGGGCCGGTTCCCATATCAGGGGCTGGTATATCTCTGTCGGGCCCAATGATCTCATACATGGCCTGGGTATAAGCCCTGGTCAGCCGCTCCATCTCACCTTTCGACATTTTCCGGGGGTTGCACTTTATGCCGCCTTTCGCCCCTCCGTATGGTATGTCTACGACAGCACATTTCCAGGTCATCCACGCAGCCAGTGCCTTCACCTCGTCCAGGTGGACATCCATGTCGAATCTTACACCGCCCTTCGAAGGCCCCAGGATATTGGAGTGGATCACACGATACCCTTCAAAGACCTGGATGGATCCGCGATCCATCGTCACAGGAAGGGACACGATCACCTGCTTGACCGGGGATTTCAAAACATGGTATACCTCCTCTTCCAATCCAAGATGGTCGGCTGCAATTTGGAATCTTGACATCATTGACTCAAAAGGATTTTCCTTATCCTTTATGGGAGCCGGCTCAATGTAGGCCATGATTATTTAGTTGGGATTGTAATGTTGCTTTGTTAGAAAAAATCGATTGCAAAGCTAATGGTAATAATAAACTAAGCTTACAAAAGTTTGAGAAAAACTACTATAAATGGCACTGAAAGGATCAGGCTGTCAAACCGGTCCAGGAAACCGCCGTGTCCCGGGATTATGTTCCCGGAATCCTTAATAGATAAAGATCTTTTGAATAAGGATTCGACCAGATCACCATATGTTCCAGCCACGACTACAATGCCTGCGGCGATGATCCATTCCACCACATTCAGGTCAGTGTAGTACCTGGATAATAGAATTGCAAAAGCCAATGCAACGATCGCACCTCCTATGCTGCCTTCCCATGATTTTTTGGGTGAGATGCGCTCGAATAATTTGGTCTTGCCAAAGGCGCTTCCTGCAAAATAAGCACCGGTATCACTTGCCCAGATCATCAATAGTAGTCCAAACAATATCTGGTAGCTGTATTCATCATGATAGAAAACAATGACATTCATCAGGGTAAACGGCAGTGACACATAGCATATGCCGAGGTAGAATAATGCAATATTGATGAATGGATTCGAATCTGATTTCTTGTAAAGTTTGATGAGAAATACCATGGAGGCCAGGGGAAATATTGCAAAGTAGTATCTGCTCTCCAGGATGCCTTTTTCAATCAGGAAACTCAAAATGAACAACAACCCCCCTATGAATACTCCTAAAAGCCGAACGGGTACATAACTCTGAAACCGCACTAGCCGGTAAAACTCCCATTGTGCGAATACAGCAATCAAAAGGAACACAATGAAGTAAGTCCACTCACCATAAATGAGCGCGGAAACGATGACTATTGCACCGATCAATGCCGAGATGATTCGCCGATATAGTTCTGAAAACCTACTCAAACTTTATCTCCTCCCTGATGATCCTAATGGCCCTCAACACGTCCTCTTTCCGGACGTGAACTTCGAAATGACCAAATAATTGATAGGCCGAGTCTTTTTTGCTGACCAGCACTGCGTTTAACTGGTTCTCATCGAGGATGGATTTGACAATTTCTGCCCGATAACTTGTTGTATCTTCAAACACTTTCTGCCACTCCCCCATTATTATTAACACTTTTAAAATATCGAAAAAAGGTAAATAACAAACCTGCCGTGACAATGACGAATACGGATACTACATACAAGTTGGGTGATGTGTCCATTGCCTCTATGTCATATTCGATGAGTTCCCGGTCACGTAGATAGATCATTGTCAACATAAACCCATTGTTGACGAAATGAGCAATCATGGAATATCCCAAATGACCTGACCAGTAATACATATAACCAAAGAGGGCTCCAAGCAGCATCCTTGGAATCAATCCGTAAAATTGCATATGGAAAGTGGCAAAAAGAAAGGCTGTGACCCAAATGGCGATATGTGGGTTTTTCAGTCCCTTGAAGAAAATATTTTGGATCAGTCCACGGAAAAGTAACTCCTCGCCAATCCCGGGAATAACGGCGATAATCAGCAGGGCCAGAAAGAAATGTGAGAGCCTGTCAAACTGTGTAAGATGCTGTGTGATCTCCGCAAGTTGATCCTCTTTTGCCCTGGCCCAGTTTTCAAACCAGGACAATGAATCGGGAAGCGTAATTCCCATGTTCCATTCGATAACGATGCTGTTGGCGATCATAAAACTGAACATGATCAGAACAGTGAGTAAAATTGGCAGATTGGATCTGACGGTGGTAAAGAAATCAGAAAAGTGCCCAAAACTATGTTGCCGCACAAAGATCCACGGGATCAATATGAATGTACCCACAGCGGTGACCCCTTGAATTAGTAACAACGGGATCTTGGACTCCGGATAGAACTGGGGCTCACTTATGACCCGTATCGCTTCTTCGAAAGAGAAATCGAAAAAAGGAATAACCACAACCAGTCCGATGAGGTTGAAGGCAAACAATGATGCTAATACATATCCCCCAAGTATAATGAGCATTAACCATGGTGACCGGCCGGGGCTAAGACTTTCTTCGGAGAGCATTGGCATAATTGATCTAAATTTGCGGCAAAAATAGACTTTTTGAACTTGGTAAAAATAGGAAATGTAGATGTAGGTGAATTTCCATTGTTACTGGCACCCATGGAGGATGTTAGTGATCCCCCCTTCAGAGCCGTATGTAAGGAAAATGGAGCTGATTTGATGTATACTGAGTTCATATCTGCGGAAGGGCTGATCAGGGATGCGGAAAAAAGTGTACAGAAGCTTGATATCTATGACTATGAGCGTCCTATTGGGATCCAGATCTTCGGGGACAAAATTGAGTCCATGAGGGAAGCTGCGGCTATTGCCGAAGAAGCTGATCCTGAAATTATTGATATCAACTATGGGTGTCCGGTAAAAAAAGTAGCTTTTAAGGGAGCCGGTGCCGGCATCTTGCTGGATCTTCCAAAGATGCAGGAGATGACGGCTGAGATCGTAAAACGTGTCAATAAGCCTGTAACCGTAAAGACAAGGTTGGGTTGGGACGAAAAGACAATAAAAATTGTTGAGGTTGCAAAAAGATTACAGGACGCGGGTATCAAAGCCCTCACCATCCATGGCCGGACCAGGAAGCAGATGTACAAGGGAGTAGCGGATTGGTCTTATATCGCCGAAGTAAAGGATCAACCTGACATTCACATCCCCGTTTTCGGAAACGGAGATATTGATTCCCCTGAGAAAGCTGCAAAGTATAAAGAATTGTACGGGGTAGATGGATTGATGATCGGAAGAGCGTCGATCGGTTACCCCTGGATCTTCAATGAAATCAAATATTATCTAAGAACCGGATCGAAAACGCCTTCTCCATCATTGGCTGAGCGCGTGGATGTCGCCAAAAGGCACCTGGAGTTTTCCATAGAATGGAAAGGTGAAAGAAAGGGGATCTTTGAGATGAGAAGACATTACACAAACTACTTCAGGGGTATCCCGCATTTCAAGCCTTTCAGAAGTATCCTGGTTCAGTCGGAAAGCTCAGGCGAAATCTTTGACACGCTTGATCAGATCCACTATTATTTCGGCGAGGCAGAACTTTTCGAATAGTCCTGCTTTGTCAAGTTTCGATATTTCGAATAAGATTGTCAGATTGAGCTTGTCGAAATTGAGCTTGTCGAAATCAATGTGGCAATCTTCTTAATTTGACAAAGCAGGAATAAAGTGAAATAAAAATAGCGCTTCGCAAGATTCGGATTTTTTCTCCACTATTTAATACCGAATATTGCCACAATCATCGCTGAATGAGACATAAGAATCCCTCCGTCATGGCCTGGATACTATTGATCACTTTATCAATGATCTGGGGAAGTTCGTTTATTCTAATTAAGAAAGGCCTCATACACCTGACACCCGGAGAGGTTGGATCGTTGCGGATACTTTCTGCTTCCGTGGTTTTAAGTCCATTTGCATTTCCCAAGCTTAGAAAGATCAAACGATCGGACTGGAAATACCTGGTAAGTGTTGGATTCTTCGGGAGCTTTATTCCGGCATTTCTATTTGCCATTGCACAGACCAGGCTTCAAAGTTCGGTTGTAGGAGTGCTAAATGCATTGACGCCCATTTTCACCATTCTGACCGGCATGGTTTTTTACAGCCAAAGACATCACCGTAAGGTTTTTGTTGGGGTCGGTGTAGGCTTTGTGGGTACTGCAATCCTGATCCTTACAAGAGTGGAAGGCGGTTTTGCACTGAATTACTATGCTTTTTTGATTGTATTAGCTACTATTTTCTACGCATCAAACCTAAACCTGATCAAGCAGCATTTATCGGGTATTCACGCGCTGGACATCACCAGTATATCCCTTTTGATAGTTGGCCCGCTGGCAGCGTTTTACCTGTTTTTCATGACGGATTATCCTTTAAAACTGCAATCCGGGAACGGAATCTATCTGAGTTCATTTTATATCGTGATCCTTGGAGTGATGGGGACAGCTATAGCGCTGGTTATTTTTAATAACCTGGTTCAGATTACCAATGCGGTCTTCACTTCATCAGTCACGTATATTATCCCATTGATCGCCGTAGGGTGGGGGCTTTTGGATGGTGAAGAACTGGTGTTGATGCACTACGTCGGAATGACAGGTATTGTGACCGGGGTGTACATCGCAAATCAGCCCAGATCAAAAACAAGGGATAAAGCATAATACCCAATAATGCTTATCAGTAGCGATGAGAATACATTTAACGCAAACCCTGCCCGTGCCATGTCGCTGACGCGCAGCTTACCCGATGCAAAAACAATGGCATTTGGTGCTGTGGCTACGGGGAGCATAAAAGCGCAGGAGGCAGCCATGGTTGCCGGTATCATCAGTAAAAATGGATGGATCCCTATGGCATGGGAGAGCGCCGCCAGCACTGGAAGAATAATTGAGGCCGTAGCGACATTGGAGGTGATTTCTGTCATGAAATTCACGGTCAACGCTACAAAAAGTATGATGGCAAAGAGTGGCAAAGCCTCAAGGCTGGTCATTTGCTGGCCGATCCATTCTGCCAGTCCCGAGCTTCTGAAAGCCGCGGCAACAGACAATCCACCCCCAAATAGGATAATGACCCCCCAAGGTAGTTTTACGGCTTCTTCCCACGTGATAATACCTACCCTTTTTTCTTTTTTTGAAGGTATGAGAAAAAGACTGATTGCTGCGGCAATGGCAATTGATGTGTCGTTCAGATCCGGAATGAACCTGTTTAGAATAAAAGTTCGGGTTATCCAGGCAAAAGCTGTCAATGCAAAAACCCAGGCGACTGCTTTTTCTTCGTACTTCATTTTTCCAAGTGTCGCAAGTTCGTCTTCTATGACTTGCTTACCCATATGCAGATCAAGAGAGCCGACCCTGTAAGCTATTTTGGAGAGATAAAGCCAGCTGATAAAAATGACTACGATTGAAAACGGGAATGCGAAACTCATCCAATGAATAAAAGCGATATCCATATCATACATTTCGTTGGCTATGGCTACAAAAATCGGGTTAGTCGGTGTTCCGACTAAGGTTGCCACACCTCCTATTGAAGCGGAATAGGCAATTCCCAGCAATAATGCTTTGAAAAAGCCCTCACCCTTGATATCAAGTTTGCCGGATAGTTGTTTGATGATGGCAGAACCAATTGTAACCATCATTAGCGTTGTGGCAGTATTTGAGATCCACATGGACAATAAACCTGTGGCCAGCATGAATCCCAGCAGGATTCTATCAGCGCTGCTACCCACTATCTTGATGATGTTCAGGGCAATTCTGCGGTGCAGGTTCCATTTTTCCATGGCAATGGCGATGATGAAACCACCTATGAACAGAAATAGCATTTTATCACCATAGGCAGCGGTAGTTTGGTTTATCGGAGCTGCTCCGGTTATCGGGAGAAGCACGATCGGAATAAGGGCTGTAGCCGCTATTGGGATAAATTCCCCGATCCACCAAATGGCCATCCAGCTGGTAACTGCTAAGGTGGCATTAGCTTCCGGGGATAATTCCTCGAATGGACTTAGCGTAAAAATGAAAAGAAAAAAAGCAGGACCGGCGACCAGTCCAATGTACTTTCTAGACTTCCGGTTCAAACTCCTCGGACATTTTCTCAATATCGAATTCCTGGAGGAATCCTTGAGCCTGTTCCAGATTTTGGAACTCGTATACCTTCGTTTTTCCTTTACTACCGTAAATCTGAATTTTGATTACCTCAAGGCGTTTGTCATAGGTCAAAGGGTCATCTATTAACTTGCCTTGAGCCATATCACTTCTAACCTTTTTGGAGATTTTTACTATCTTCCGCTTCGTTCTATTGCAGTAAGAGCATTTATAGGTTTGCTCCATCTCACCGTCCCAGGCCATAGTCGCTTCGGAAAGAACTTCCTCTTTGACCAGTCGCAGTGTTTGAAATCCGCACCGGTCACACTCCTGGGCAGTCAGATGGCCCTGATATTTTTCCACCTGGGTGTACCCGGTCTTAGGGTCAATCCATACATCGTAATCAACGGAAAATACATCTTCCTCGGCCTGTTGTCCTTCATCCAGATAAGCATCTTCCTCCGCCTCACTCAATAACTTCATGCGATTTCCTGTTTGAGGATTGATCCTTGGGGTATATCGTAATCTCTCCAGCTTTTTACTTAACGGACCGGGGTAGTAATATTTGAAGATCAGGAACGAAATATATGCAATAAGCGTACCTCCACAAATCCCGATGAACAATCTAATGAATAACCATACGATGCTTAATTCCACCGTTTCGGTTTTAAGCGTGTTTATGAAAAAGAAAATTGCTATACCAAAAGCATAAAATGTGCTCAGGTAGATATTAACTTCCGATTTAGAGGCCAGATCGAATCTCGTCTTGAAGTCCTTTGTTGACCAGTATTTGAATTTGTAAGTGAAGAAAATCAGCAAGGAAACAACTGCCGACGCAACAGTGAGAATAATCATTATTTGTTTCCAGAGCGCAAGAAAATCAATGTAAGCCTGTTTGTCCATGTCAATGAAATATGCGGTAAAGTTATACTTCAATCTTTAATCTAAAAACTGAAGTGAATAAGTAACATATCAATAACGTTATTTCCCCTACGAAAATCCGGGATGAGGACAAAATAATGTGAAAATTACGTAAGTGGTTCTACTTAAGTTTAAGGAATGAGAATACTGACATGGGTTCCTGATCGGAGACTTTCGGTTCCTGCTTTTCAGAGATGGTGATATCAGCCACAAATCGATCATATATGCCTGTGGTATGACGCCGGATTCTGCCTTCAATCTCGAATAGGATCGTGAAGACCGTGATAAGCAAAATCAGTAATATGACTTTATTTCCTTTCATTCTAAACAAAAGATGACCGCAGTTGGACGATGGTTGCTTTCCGGGCCTTCTTTTTTCAAAAATCGTATGGCAAAACGTAATCTGATAATAGAAATGCCTCAATCCGGATAATTCTAGCCCCAATCGGGACGGAGAATCATCAATTCGGAAAGGTTGTTTTCTGCGTGATTGAAGAGGAAAACTTCCATCTTTAAAATTCATTTACTAGATTCCTTACCGAAAGAAATTATCATATGACAGCAGTAGAAAGCCATGTCCTGAAAAGGATTACAAAGAAGACAATAAAGAAAACCCTTCTGGTTGAAATCGCCTGGGAAGTTCTGAATCAGGTTGGAGGAATATACACGGTAATCCGTTCGAAGGTGCCGACAAGCATTGAGAAATGGGATTCGAATTACTGCCTGATAGGGCCGTATATGCCGGAAAATGTTACGACAGAATTCGACCCGATAGATGAGTCAAAGGATCCCTTCTTTAAAGCGGTTGAAAAAATGAGGGAAATGGGCTTCAATGTATATTACGGGGCCTGGCTGGTGAGTGGCAGACCGAGGGTCGTTCTTTTCGACCTTGGTAGTATTATGATTCGGCTGGGTGAAATAAAGTACCGGCTTTGGGAGCATCATGGGATTTCTACCCCGGACAATGACTATTTGTTAAATGACGTGATCGCCTTCGGGGAATTGGTTCGTATCTATTTAAATATTCTCTCCGATCCGGGGATCACGGGCAAAAAGATCATTGCGCATTTTCATGAGTGGATGGCAGCGTCAGGATTACCCGGTTTAAAACGGGACAAAGCACTGGTTACAACTGTATTCACAACCCATGCAACACTACTTGGCAGGTATCTTGCTATGAACGATCCGCAGTTCTATGATCATCTGCCGTTTCTGGATTGGCAAAAGGAGGCCCGGCATTTCAATATTGAACCCAGTGCAAGTATTGAAAGAGCTGCGGCTCACGGTGCACATGTCTTTACCACTGTGAGTGAAGTGACCGCCAGTGAGTGCCGGCAACTGCTTGGTCGTGATCCGGATGTAATTATTCCAAATGGAATAAACAATGTCAGGTTTGAAGCGCTTCATGAATTTCAGAATCTTCACAAAGAATTCAAGAACAAGATCCATCAATTTACGATGGCCCATTTCTTCTCCAGTTACACATTTGATCTTGAGAACACCCTTTATTTTTTCACATCAGGTCGTTTTGAGTACCTCAATAAAGGATATGACCTGACACTGGAGGCCCTGGCCCGGCTAAATCACCGGCTGATGACCGAGAAGTCCGAAATGACAGTGGTTATGTTCTTCATTACCAAGCGGCCTTATCACTCAATCAACCCCGGAATACTACAGTCCAGGGCCGTTCTTGAGGAGTTTAAATATACACTGGAAGCCATAAAAAAGCAGGTAGGCGACAGGTTGATGTTTGAAGCTATGAGCCAGGAGGATATGAAGCTGCCTGAGATGAGTAAATTTGTTGATGACTATTGGCGGCTCAGGTACAGACGGACGCTCCAGTCATGGCGATCTGGCAGCTTACCCCCGGTCGTCACTCACAATCTCATGGATGACTCATCGGATGAGATCTTAAACTTTTTGAGATCGTCACATCTCATAAACAACGAACATGATCGGGTTAAAATAATCTACCATCCCGATTTTATCAACTATACAAACCCTCTCTTTGCCATGGATTACCATCAATTTGTGAGGGGGTGTCACCTCGGTATTTTCCCAAGTTATTATGAACCATGGGGATACACACCTCTCGAATGTATGGCAAGCGGTGTGCCTGCGGTTACAAGTGATTTAGCCGGTTTTGGAGATTATGTGGCTCAAAATGTGAAAGATCATATTAAGAAAGGGATCTACGTGATCAAAAGGAACCAAAAATCATTCGATGAGTCCGCAGGGCAGCTGGCAAATCGGTTATATCATTTTACCCGGCTTGATCGCAGGGACAGAATTGACCTGAGGAACAAAGTAGAAGCTTCTGCTTTACTTTTCGACTGGCAAAACCTGATCAAGCACTATGATCATGCGTATGATCTTGCTTTGAAGCGACTGAACTGAGGTCCTACTCCGTCCAGCTCATCGGATAATTATCATCGATATATTCTTTTGATAATTTCGTTACATATATCGGCCCAAAGGTATCCAGCATTACAGCCACTTCTTTAGTCTCTTTAGCCCCAATGCTCTTTTGTGCCATCCCCGGATGTGGTCCATGCGGGAGGCCACCGGGATGCAGGGTGAACGATCCCCTGTCAATACCTTTCCGACTCATGAAATTACCATCTACATAGTACAACACTTCATCCGAGTCAATATTGGAATGATTGTACGGAGCAGGAATAGCCTCAGGATGATAATCAAACAACCTCGGCACAAACGAGCATATTACGTAGCCATGCGCCTGGAACGTCTGATGCACCGGCGGAGGTTGGTGAATTCTTCCTGTGATGGGTTCAAAATCATGGATGGAAAGTGCATATGGGAAAAGATAGCCATCCCAACCAACCAGGTCAAAAGGAGAATGTTCATATTCATAGTGATGAAGAAAACCCCCTTTCTTGATCTTCACCAGGTAGGTACCCTTTTCTTCCTCCGTTACCAGTTCTTCGGGAGGCCTGATATCCCGCTCACAGTATGGGGAATGTTCAAGTAACTGTCCTAATTCATTTCGATATCGATTCACAGTTTCCACCGGATGTGCGGATTCGATGACCAGAAGGCGCAATGGCCCTTCCTCCCATTCCAGCTTATAAATGGTAGTTCTCGGGATAACGACATAGTCGCCGGCGTTGATCTTCAATTTCCCAAATTGCGAAATCAGCCACCCGCTGCCGTCATGAATAAAGATCAGCTCATCGGCTTCACCGTTTTTGTAGTAGTAATCCATTTTCCTGTCCGAAGGCACACAAATGGCCATGGAAACATCATTATTTTTCAAAAGAACTTTTCGCGAGTCGATCAGATCTTTTCCTGTATTTTCGACCTTGCTGGTGTTAAGGTGAACTTGTTTTAGCGGGTAATCATAGTCGATTTCCTCATTGACGGGAGTCGTCTCTCGTACCGCTTTTATTCTAGTCGGAGGCCAAATGTGATAGAGATTGGAGTAAATTCCGGAAAATCCTTTTGAAGAAACAAGTTCTTCCTCGTAAAGCGATCCGTCAGGTTGGCGAAATTGTATATGCCGCTTGGGTGGTAATTTCCCAAGACGATGGTAGTAGGTCATAGGTTGTTTAGTTTGGGTTAGTACGGGCTAATTTCTCAGCTTCGTCGAACAACTCCAAAGCTTTCAACAAAATTTCATTGTCCTGATTGAGAACGGGATAAAAACCCTGGCTGCCCCAGATCCTTCTTCCCAGGTAAGCTTTCAGGTAAAGTTTGATCTTATCTTCGGATGATTCGAACTGCTCTCCGTTAAAACTGACACCATTACGGGAGGCCACTTCTATCACCTTTTGCACGGTATTATCATCCACCTCAAAAGACTCCAGGAATGCGCTCATCCCCAATTCCTCCAATGGTCTGATCTCTTCGTCTGTAAGGCCTAATACGTATTCGGCGATCGTATTTGACGTAAAAAGCTGGTTGAGGTACCTTGAATTCCCCGAAGTGTCATAGGGCACAAAATAATCAGGGATAATACCGCCACCGCCATACACTGTTCTCCCTTTATCCGTAGTAAATGCCAGCGAATCATTCACAACAATGCTATCCCGGTGAAATATCTCACCATTTTGAAATCGTTCATAGTTTTCTCTCCGGTACTCGGCAATATCTCCATTATAGGACTTTTGAATGCATCTCCCTGATGGTGTATAGTACCTGGAAATAGTGAGTCTTAACTGGGATCCATCGTTGAGGCCCATTCCCACCTGAACCAGTCCTTTTCCAAATGACCGTCTGCCAACTATTAGTCCCCTGTCGTGGTCTTGTACGGCTCCGGCTACTATCTCTGAGGCTGAGGCCGATCCTTCATTGATGAGGATGATCAAAGGGTCTTCCTCAAAATCTCCTTTTATGCGGGATATGTGATTTTCATTGTATCGGGACTCTTTCCCCTGGGTATAAACGATCAACTGCTTACCGGCGAGGAATTCATCTGCCATGTCGATACAGACGCTCATGATGCCTCCCGGATTGTTGGTGAGGTCCAGTACCAGCTTCTGCATACCCTTTTGTTGCAGGACATTCAGTGCTTCCTTGAATTCCATATAGGTTGTAGCCGTAAACCTGCTGGCCTTAATGTATCCGATTTCCTCATCGATCATATAGGCGACATCCACGGATGATACCGGGATCACATCCCTTTCGATCGTATATTCAATGGTCAGGTTATCCCCGCTTTTACGCATCACAGTTACATTGACCTCTGTGCCTTTCGGACCCATTAGTTTGTCCATCACATCAGTTGTGGTAATACCAATACCTGCCACGTTTTCACCATTAACCTTGATGATTCGATCCCCCGATCTTATTCCCAGTTTTTCAGATGGACCACCACTAAGTGCAGCAATGACATTTATAGTGTCTTTTATGATACTGAATTGAATACCAATCCCTTCAAAATTTCCCCTTAGTTCGGACTGGGTGCGTTCCATTTGCTCCTTGGGAATATATATCGTATGCGGATCAAGTTTGACAAGCATATTCTCGATCAATCCTTCAACCAACTCCTCCGTGTCCACTTCGTCCACATAATCATTTTCAATATATGAAATAACCTGTCTCAGCTTATAAATACTTTTGAAGAGTTCGGGTTTATCTCCTCCCGAATCCGCCATTTGAGCACCTATGAATATTCCCAGTGCCATAGCGGCGCCGATAAATAGGGGTAGTCTTACGGCCTGTTTAGAATTTTTGTTCTCCTTCACTTTCCTTGATTTTGTTCCAAAAATAAGATACACATAAATAGGTATGTAGCTAAACGGATATAAAATCGATTTCGTTTGGGTAATCTGCCATATGTAGTTTTTATATTTGAAGATTATATGAAAGTGTTTGAGAAAAAGATTGGGGAAATTGTAGACGAAAACTACATCTATGCTCGGGCGCTGCATTACCTGGGTCTTGAGTTCTACAACTACGAAGACCGAAAACTGATCGACTTATGTGAAGAAAGGGGAATTGACCGAAAAAGGGTAATTAAAAGTTTTTATCAGTTTGATTCGTCCACAAGAATTCCCTTAGATGAAATCAAGACCTATCCCCTTGAGCTGACCCTTGAATTTCTCAGGTATTCACATAATTCCTACATAAAGAACTATCTTCCATATGTAGCCAATCTTATTAACCAGCTTGACGGCAGAAGCACGCTTATCAGGGATTTGAAAATGGTCTTCCCGCTTTTTGTGGAGGATTTTATCAATCACATTTACAAGGAAGAGGACGAATTATTTGATTACGTGGAGTTTCTCATCGATGTACATCAAAAGAATCCTGACAAAAATCCCAGCCGGATCTGGAAATACAGCTCACTGTCCCTCGAACAACTGCGGGCGCTTCATGTGGACGAGGATGAAATGGCGGGATTAAGGGAATTAATAGATGAAATCCCGGTAGATAACCTTCTTACAGATGTCATTGTGAAGGAGATCCAGGCATTCAACAGGGAAATTCTGTTTCACTCGGAAATTGAAAATGAAATCCTGTTCCCAAAGGCAATCGAGCTGGAGTGCTTATTTTACCAAAGCATGGAATCTCTGTGCAGGTTGAACTGAATGGGTCGATTGCTATCCATTGATTATGGAACGAAAAGAAGCGGGATTGCGGTAAGCGATCCACTTCAGATCATTGCGACACCACTCAGAGCGGTAAAAACCCATGAATTATTTGATTTTCTCACAGACTACTTCCGGGAAGAGACCGTGGATGAGGTTGTGGTGGGTTGGCCTACAAAGGATGACGGATCCCCTACAAACAATACGCCGCAGGTAGAAGCATTTGTAAATCGTTTCAAAAAAGTATTTCCGGATATGAAGTTACTTTTGCACGACGAATGGAATACCTCCCGGTTAGCTGTGCAGAGCATGGTACAGGCCGGAGTTAAGAAAAAAGATCGAAGAAAAAAAATGAATATAGATAAAACCAGTGCGGTAATCATTTTGCAATCATATATGGAATCAAAAGCATGATTTATCCCATAGTGCTATACGGTGATCCGGTCTTGAAAAAGAAGACTTCTCCGGTGGGGACAGATGTCGACATCAAAGAGATAGCGCGGGATATGTTTGAAACGATGTATCAGGCCAATGGTATCGGCCTTGCTGCTCCTCAAATCGGAAAATCACTTCGATTATTCATCATTGACAGCACCCCGACAGAAGAAAAAGAGGAGGATGGCATCCGGCAGGTTTTCGTAAATGCAGAGATGATCGAAGAATCCGGAAAGGAATGGGCATTTGAAGAGGGCTGCCTGAGCATTCCCGGAATACGGGAAGATATCATACGGCAACCAAAGATCAGGATCAGGTTTTATGACGAAAACTGGGAGCTGCAGGAAAAAGAATATGAGGGTATGGCCGCCAGGATCATCCAACATGAATATGATCATGTAGAGGGCATTCTTTTTACCGATCATGTATCGCCTTTCAAGAAACGATTATTGAAAGGTAAACTCACCAATATCAGCAAAGGAAAGACAGACGCGGATTATCGTGTCAGAGTTCCGCAAAAAAGATGACCGTATACGGTGAACCCATTTCAAAACTTCCGAATGTAGGGACATCCATCTTTACGACCATGTCACAACTTTCAAGTGATCATGGAGCCCTAAACCTGTCACAGGGATTTCCTGACTTTGATGCGGACA
Source organism: Cyclobacteriaceae bacterium (assembly GCA_028278225.1). GTDB lineage: Bacteria > Bacteroidota > Bacteroidia > Cytophagales > Cyclobacteriaceae > JANQEU01. Next base: position 4,365 of record JANQEU010000031.1, on the reverse strand, counting down.
AAAGGTTGGTAGACCTGGTAAATCATCATATGAAGTCAGGCCGGAACCAATATGCTCCCAGTAACGGCATCCCAAAACTTCGAAAAGAGATAGCCGATCTTTTTTCTGACTATTACGGGGCACAAATAAACTGGGAAAATAATGTGACAATCACAGTGGGTGCCACAGAGGCGATATATGCTTCCCTTGCGGGGTTGATTTCCCCCGGAGATGAGGTAATCATATTTGATCCCTCATATGACAGTTATGATCCTGTAGTCCGTTTGAATGGTGGAATACCGGTAAGGTTGAAATTACGCCCTGCTGATTTCTCAGTAGACTGGGACCAGGTGGAATCCAGAATTGGGGCCAACACCAGGATCATTTTGATCAACTCCCCACATAATCCGACCGGGGCCATTTTGGAGAAAACAGACCTTGAAAGGTTGCAGGAAATTGCCATTAAAAATGATCTGATCGTGGTTAGCGATGAGGTTTATCATCATATCATCTTTGATGGACAAAGGCATGAAAGCGTATTGAGATATCCCGAACTTGCCATGCGAAGCGTAGCAATTTTTTCATTTGGAAAGATATTTCATGCTACGGGTTGGAAAGTGGGTTTTGCCATTGCCAGTGAAACGCTGACCAGGGAAATACAAAAAATACATCAATTCCTAACCTTCAGTGTTCACACGCCTACACAGTTTGCACTTGCTGATTATATGGAAGAAGGATTACAATTTGAATCCATCTCCAAATTGTTTGAGAAAAAAAGAGACTTATTTGTCGATCAGCTCGATAATCCCAGGTTTATACCGGTAAGGTCCAGGGGGACTTATTTTCAACTTTTGAAATACCAGGATGCTCTGAACGATATGGCCCTGGCCACCAAAATGACGAAAGAAGCCCGGCTTGCCTCCATACCGATCTCAGTGTTTTATGAAGACGGGTTTGATGACCACGTGCTAAGGTTCTGTTTTGCAAAGGAAGATGAAACGATCATGAAGGCCGTAAACATATTAAATGCATATTCATAATGAATGATCTGTACGTGACCTTGATACAATCGGATCTTCAGTGGGAGAAAGTGGATGCAAATCTGGCATCATTTGAAGAGAAGATATGGCAGATAAAAGGAAGGACCGATCTCATTATTTTACCGGAAATGTTTTCCACGGGGTTTTCAATGAATGCCAAAGTGCTGGCCGAACCGGTGAATGGCAAAACTTTTCGCTGGATGAAACAAATGTCCGAACAGACAGGCGCCCACGTGATGGGCAGTTATATTATTCAGGAAAAGGGCAACTTTTACAACAGGCTGTATGTGGTAAAACCGGACGGCTCATCCTTGCATTACAACAAAAAGCATCTTTTTGGGTTGGCACGTGAAGATAAGGAATATACCCCGGGAGATGATCGTTTGATCTTTGACTTGAGAGGATGGAAAGTATTTCCATTGATATGTTATGATCTTCGGTTTCCGGTATGGACCAGGTCTGTCAGAACGGAAGATCTGTTATACGAATATGATCTTATTATTTTCATTGCAAGCTGGCCAAAGCCAAGGACCCATGCGTGGGATACTTTACTGCAGGCGAGGGCGATCGAAAACATTTCTTACTCCATTGGGGTAAACCGGATAGGAATGGATGGCACGGGTGCTGAATACGTCGGGCACTCGGCAGTATATGACTACCTGGGGGAAGCAGTTCAGCATTTGGGGTCGGATGATAGTTTGGCAACTGTGAAACTGGATGCTGCCGGGCTCAACAAATTCCGGCAAAAATTTCCCTTTCAGGCTGATTCGGATTCATTTAACCTGGCCTGAATCCAGCCTGTAACAAAGTCTCTCAATTCATTCATGCCCTGGAATTTGCGGGGAGATTTGTGGATTATATCCAGAATATTATGCCAGCCCAGAGAAGCGAAAGTCACATCTCTATGGTTGTTTGATTTTCTTATCAGGGGAATCAACCCCGTGATATTTGCCGAGTGATCAAACAGGGTAATAAATAAAGTGAACCTGGAGTTTTCAAAAATCTGGCCGGCATAATTAAACATTTCACTACCTGAAAATGAATCAACATGAAGACTGGGTATGTGAGGATAAGCCTCAGACAACCACCCAACAAATTTATTTTTGAAGCTCAAGTGATTAATTTCATCCTGTGATTGGTAAATCAATATTGAAATGTCACTTTGCATATACCCTATCTTTGGGCGAATTTAATTCCTGTAAATGAATAATTTTATTGAGTTCCTGTACTCCCGCTTCTTACTGAGTGACGGCGTTTCCATAGATACTCGTACGATAGAACCTGATAACCTGTTTTTTGGACTCAGGGGCCCTAATTTCAATGGTAGTCAATACGCGGCAAAGGCCTTGGAGTCCGGTGCGTCCTATGCTGTGGTGGATGATCCGGAATTTGCAGGAGATAGCCGCACAATAATGGTTGATAACTCCCTTAAGGCTTTACAGGATCTTGCTGTTTTTCACAGGAGCAGGTACAAAAGGGTAGTTCTGGGACTGACCGGATCAAATGGTAAGACTACAACGAAGGAGTTGTTGACCAGGGTGCTTTCCAAAAACTTTATAGTACACAGTACATCCGGCAACTACAATAATCATATCGGTGTGCCACTCACGATTTTGGATATATATCCGCAAGTAGAGATAGCCATAATTGAGATGGGGGCGAACCATGTCGGGGAGATCAAGGACCTGTGCGATATCGCAAATCCGACACACGGTTTGATAACCAATATCGGAAAGGCACATACCGAGGGTTTCGGAGGTATTGACGGGGTGTTGCGAGGGAAGAGTGAATTATTCGATCACCTCCGGAAAAACCATGGTCAGGTGTTCATCAACTCAATGGATATGAGACTTTCAAATATGTCAAAAAGATTTGACAGCCCCGTCATTTATCCAAACGAGGATGTCCGGTTTCTTTCTGCTGATCCGTTTATACAATACGAGATGAACGGATCTGTATATAAGACCAACCTGATAGGGCAGTACAATTTCGAGAATATTGCTTCGGCAATTTCCATGGCACGATATTTTAATGTACCGGATGATACGGTAAACCAGGCAATTGCATCCTATGAACCGGATAATCTGAGAGCCCAGATAATCAATAAAAACGGTGTGAGGATTGTCCTTGACGCTTACAACGCAAATCCGGACTCGATGGCAAAATCACTTGAGAGCTTTAAACAACTGAAGGGTGAGAAAATAGCGGTTTTGGGTGTGATGAACGAAATCGAAAACCCGGAAAAAGAACATGAAGCTATAGGTAAGCTCCTGGATCAGCATAAGATAAGATCGCTTTTACTCGGGGGCTACATGAAATATGCAGCGAACAAATCAGCCGACGCAATTTGGTTTGAAACAAGGGAGGAGCTGGAGACGTATTTGCAGCAAAGGGATTTCAAAAACATGAATGTTTTACTAAAAGCTTCCAGGTCAGTCAAGCTTGAATCCCTGGTAGATGTAATCACAAAATAAATAATTAGGATATGGATGAAGTGTTCAAATTTCTCAGGCAGCTATCAAAGAATAATAGCCGGGAGTGGATGGCTGATAATAAACCCCTCTACGAATCTGCGAAAAAGGAGTTTGAGGGATTCGTCTCGGAACTCATTGAAAGTATTTCCAGGTTCGATCCGGGTATTTCAGGATTAAAGCCAAAAGACTGCATCTTCAGGATACACCGGGATGTACGTTTTAGTAAAGACAAAACGCCCTACAAACCGAATTTTGGGGCGGCAATCACCGAAGGAGGGAAAAAATCTCCCAAACCCACTTATTACATTCACGTGGAACCAGGAAAATCCATGCAGGCCTGTGGAGTTTACATGCCGGAAGCCGAAATCCTCAAGAAGGTTCGGCAGGAGATCGATTACAATCCTGACGAGTTGAAGAAGATCCTTGCCGGAAAAAAGTTTAAAGACACATATGGAGGGTTGCGGGGAGATGCCCTGAAGACCGCTCCGAAAGGTTATCCCAAGGATCATCCTAATATTGAAATGCTGAAATTCAAAAGCTACATTGTCTGGACAGATCTAAAAGACCAGGAAATACTCCAGGACAGCCGGGTAAAATATCTGACAGACCGTTTCAAGGTAGCCTATCCCTTTAATCAATATTTATCCACGGCTATTAGCTAAATCGAGATAGCTGTAAAAACTGCCTGTTGGCGGATGGAAATATGTTGGGAATGACCCGCCTTCATTACATTATGGCGGGCAGGCTGGATTATTCAAGCGTATCGGCGTTCTCCAACCAGTGACCCTCCCGACTGTTAGTCGGGATGCTCTGATCTACCTATGAGTTTTTCAATCATCTTTTTACTTTTCCATTTTTTCACCGTCAATTCT
>JANQEU010000101.1 GCA_028278225.1 Cyclobacteriaceae bacterium | reverse complement strand
GAAACAGGATATTTTGGACATTTATGTTGCTCAAAGTGGGTACATGGTGGCTTACGTATCTTATGAGAGTAATAATGCGGACCGGGCTTTCTATGATGACTTCAAGGTGACGCATCTTCAATCGGCAGTTATACAGCAGGATGATTACTATCCCTTTGGGCTGACGTTTAACTCTTACGTCAGTGGAACAGAAAACAAATACAAGTTCCAGGGACAAGAGGAGCAAACCGAACTAGGTTGGGTACAGTTCAAGTGGAGAAATCACGATCCTGCTTTGGGTAGGTTCTTCAATGCAGATCCTTTAGCGGAGAAGTTCTATTACAATTCACCTTATACATTTAGTGAAAACAAAGTAACAAATCATATAGAGTTAGAAGGTTTAGAAGCGGTATTCGCTCAAGGAGAGGTCCGAACATCAATTCCCACTTTCCCAAATCTGACGGGAATTACAAGCAGTTATTCTGTTGGTATCGCTGCAAACATAGATGACGGAAAAGGTATGATTTTCCAAACTATTTCAGTTGGTTCACAAGGTGGTATTTATGCCGGAGGTGGTATAGAATTTGGTGGATTGCCAACCGGTAAAATTGAAGATTTAGAAGGAGTAGCTGTAAATGTGGGCGGTTCTTTCACACCGGCATTAATTGAAGGAGTTCCTTATGGTCCAGATGCTGGAGCTGAAGTAAATATTACACTTCCAACAGATAGTGATGGTAATATTCAGTTTGATCAAATCAAGGCAGGAGGAACCGTCGCAATTCCTGGATTAAATTATAGTGGGGGAGCTACTGTCTATTTTGACGTTTCAAGTACGACATCAATAATGGAATTTACAATGGGGGATTTGAAAAAATCCTTTGAAGAGAAATCAGGTGAACTTTATGAACAGGTCAAAAATCTTGCGGAAACCAATGGACTAGATATAACTGACTTTCAAAATCAATTCTTAGAACATTACAATACATATTTTGATTCAGAAGACGATCAGTAACAAAACCATGGAAAATTTAAAGCAAATAGGTACAATCGTTTTTTTCTTGAGTTTAGCTTCTGGGTTTATATTAGTACTTTATACTGGTTATTTAACTGCAAGAAGTTTATCCGGAAGTATAGAAGAAAATAAAATTGATCTTTATAAACAAAAAGTATCATCATTCAGGCTTTGGTTCAGACTGATTGGTATCTTTCTTATATTGAGCTTCATTATTATACTTATTTCAAATTAGTGATGACTTTCAGACTATGAGAAGACCTTGGATGTTGCGATGAATCAATTCCAAAAAGAAAAGATAAAAGCAGTTGGGTTGGGTTAAGGTCCCGCCAAATTATTCTTGATGAGCAATGAGGTTTTTAGTTGCAACACTGTTACCATTTATCATAGCCTGTTCACTTTCCGGTAATACCAAAGAGACATTCAAAAGTCGTGTTGATCCTTTAGCTGAAGTTCTTCTTGATTCGATGGATTCTTTAGCACAAATTCATCAGTTGCAATCAAAGGAATTTAAGATAAATGCTGATGACAATAAGATTTTGAGATCAACGATAATCGGTAATACAGTAAAAGAACAATTACCCAAAATACAATTGATCAATTAATGTCACTGTTAAAGGAAATCGGAAAATTCAAGGGCGATTAAGCAAGTTTAAGTGCGTTCCTACTGTATTCTTCAGCTTCTTCTTAGACACTTGCTTATCAATGAAAACTGGAGGAGGACTAGGTATTCAGTAATATTAACAGGCACCTTGATGCTGCGAATGCACATGGTGGAGATGAGTTAGCTTTGCTGGATGGGATCAACCGCATCGGACCGATGATCGCGCTGAAAGTAGCCAAGGGAGACGAGGTGGACCTGGAGGTATGGGGAAAATATGCTACAGGCGGCGGAACGGCGAGTACTCCTACTTTGGCCGGTATGGTCGGTGCGTTCACGGATGCACTGACGGGAAGCAGTACAGCATTGCTGGAAGGCGGTATGGATCTTGAGAACGGCTTTTTGGGAGCGCTGAACATACTTGGATTCGGAGGGGATGGCAGTACGACCGAAGGTGCATACCTGAATTACCTGTTATTTGATGATAATTTCACTTTTCAATCAGGAGGATTTGACGAGTTGGGGACAGGAAGTAGCTATACGAAACAGGATATTTTGGACATTTATGTTGCTCAA
>JANQEU010000068.1 GCA_028278225.1 Cyclobacteriaceae bacterium | reverse complement strand
TTTTCATGATTCCCAGGAGAAGTGGATGTGATCATGCTTGTAATTCCGTCTATCACGGTAAGCGTAAAAATTTGCTCCAATGCAGCCCCGGCCCCATCGGTGGTCTGCACCCGGATGCTATGGCTGGTTTGGGTTTCATAGTCGAAAGTGACGGCTGTGTACAACCCATCTTCGGTAATGGTGAAACCAGCATTGCCGGCATCCCCCTCGCCGCTCACCAGGGCATAGGTATGTGTATCCCCAGCATTTGCGTCAGTGGTACTAAAAGTGCCGATCAGCGTACCAGCCGTCACAGTCTCACTAAATGCATCAGATGAAAGCGACAGCGCCGTAGGAGCGGAATTGGGCACAGCCTCATACCAGGCAATCTTATCATTATCATATAAAGCCGAAAGAATGTCCAGGTCTCCATCTCCATCCACATCAGCTGTGGTAATGCCATGAACGCCATCTGCATCCTGGCTCACATTCCACTCCGAGAAATTCTGATCACCATCATTTTCATACCAGGCGATCTTATCATTTTCGAAGGAAGCCGAGAGGATGTCCACATCCCCGTCACCATCCACATCGGCGGTGGTGACACTACGAGCGCCATTCCTATTGGTACTCACTACATGTTCGGTGAAGTGCTCACTGCCGTCGTTTTCATACCAGGCAACCTTGCCGGCAACTTCATATTCTAAAGCCAAGAGGATGTCTACATCCCCATCCCCATCTACATCGGCTGTGGCGATACAGCTAACGTTATTCACTCTATCACTCACTACATGTTCGGTGAAGTGCTCACTGCCGTCGTTTTCATACCAGGCGATCTTCTTGTCAGAGGAGGAAGCCGAAAGAATGTCCACATCCCCGTCACTGTCTAGGTCAGCAGTTGTGACCCATCGAGCGCCTTCTGCTTCAGTACTCACTACATGTTCAGCAAAATTCTCATTGCCATCGTTTTCATACCACGCGATCTTATTGTCAGAGGAGGAAGCCGAAAGAATGTCCACATCCCCGTCACTGTCTAGGTCAGCAGTTGTGACCCATTGAGCACCTTCTGCTTCGGTACTCACTACATGTTCAGCAAAATTCTCATTGCCATCGTTTTCATACCAGGCAATCTTATTGTCAGAGTAGGAAGCCGAAAGAACGTCCATATCCCCGTCACCATCTACATCAGCGGTATTGACGCTGGTGGCGCCATTCGCTTCATCACTCACTACATGTTCAGCAAAATTCTCATTGCCATCGTTTTCATACCAGGCGATCTTATGATCTAGCAAGGAAGCAGACAGAATGTCCATGTCCCCATCCCCGTCTACATCGGCGACGGCAACGCTGTTAGCTCCATCCACGCCAGTACTCACAACATGTTCGTCATAGTAGATGCCGAGAGGAAATGAAATCAATCCTGTCTCCGCTGTAAACCGGAAGCTGTGTTTGATGGCCACACCGGGGGTGACCGTCACGTCGATCACTTCTCCGGCTTGGAAATCCAATGCTGGATCAAACGTGACCGTGGCAGTCCCCTGACCGGTAAATACCCCATCGATCAAGCCGGTCTGGGAGCCTCTCACTACGATGTGATCAGATGTCACACGACTGGCAGTGGGAGCCATATCAAAAATTATTTCGATGCTGGCGTCGCGGGCCACATGATTTTCATCACCCCCCGGCGAAGTGGCTATGACCACGCTTTCAATCTCGTCTATCAATGAAAGGGCGAGGATCTGCTCTAGCGTAGCCCCGGACTGGTCAGTAGTCCTTACCCGGATGCTATAACTGCTCCGAGTTTCGAAATCGAAAAGAGTGGCCGTGAGCAATTTATCTCCGGAAATGCTGAAACTGGCGTTATCATCATCCCCCTCACCACTCACCAGGGTATAGGTATGTGTATCCCCCTCATCAGGGTCGGAGGTGCTAAAAATACCGATCTGCGTATCTTCATCCACAGTTTCATTAAATTCTTGATTCGAAAGAGATAGCCATATGGGAGCTGAATTGGGTACTCCTTCATACCAGGCAATCTTATTATCATGCGCGGAAGCCGACAGGATATCCACATCCCCATCCCCATCCACATCGATGGTGGCAATGTACATTGCACTTTCCATATCCGTACTCACCACCCACTCCGTAAAATTCGCACTACCGTCATTTTCATACCAGGCAATCTGATCGCTTGTGAAAGAAGCCGACAGGATATCCATATCTCCGTCCCCATCCACATCAGCGGTGGCGATGCTGTATACGCCGATCGCTTCAATATCCACATCATGTTTAGCGCTGAAATTCGCACTGCCGTCGTTTTCATACCAGGCGATCTTATCGCCTTTGTAGGAAGCCGACAGGATGTCCACATCCCCGTCCCCATCCACATCGGCGGTGGTGACACCACGAGCGCCTGATGCTTCATCATCCACTTCATGTTTAGTGCTAAAATTGGCACTGCCATCGTTCTCATACCAGGAAATCTTATTATCATCATACGAAGCGGAGAGAATGTCCACATCCCCGTCCCCGTCCACATCGGCAGAGGCAACACAGGAAGCAGCATACGCTTCATCATCTACTTCATGTTTAGCGCTAAAGCCTGCACCGCCATCGTTTTCATACCAGGCGATCTTATCATCATTCACGGAAGCTGAAAGAATGTCCAGATCCCCATCGGCGTCCACATCAGCGGTGATGATACTGACAGGGCCATCCGTTTCATGACTCACCTCATGTTCAGTGAAGCTCTCATTGCCATCATTTTCATACCAGAAAAGCTTGTCGCCTGTGTAGGAAGCTGAAAGAATATCCATATTTCCGTCTCCATCCACATCGGCAACGGTAACTTTTCGGGTAAGATGCTCATTAGTATTGATCACTTGTTCGGTGAAGTTCGTACTGCCATCGTTTTCATACCAAGCGATCATACCCTTACGACGGGGAACCGCAAGGATGTCCGCATCACCGTCACCATCTATATCGGTAGCCATGACGTCGACAAATTTGCCTTTACTCACGTTCAGCTCATGTTCATCGTAGTTGATGTCGAGAGGAAATGAAATGGATCCTGTCGCCGTCGTGAACCTAAAACTGTGAGCAACTGCAGCCACACCTGCAGTGACCGTCACATCGATCACCTCTCCTGCTCCAAAATCAGTAGCAGGATCGAATGTGATCACATGGGTTCCCTGACCTGAGAATACACCGTCGACCAGGCCGGTCTGTGACCCTCTCACCACAATATGGTCAGAAGTCACATCATCTGCCCGCGGCGCCACATCAAAGGTTATTTCGATATCGGCATCGCGGGAGACATGATTTTCATGACTTCCAGGAGAAGTATGAGTGACATTTTGGGCCTGTAGTCCGGACCACAGGAATACCCCAAATAGTATCAAATGATAGTTTTTAGTAATTGACATATTTTTTAATTGATTAATCAAGATTTTTCTAAATTGGAAAACAGTAAATACACACATTCCGGTTGAAGAATGGTCTTATATCGCTCATTTTCAGTGTGTTAACGTTGAAATGGAGAAATCCCGGAAAACAGTACTTGTCAAAGCGTCTTCTTCGGTTGTTAACAATCAAGTTAATCCAGAAGGCTAAGGATCAATTAATTATATGATAGACAAAACATAGACACCAGTGAAAATTACCAGGGTATTTTGAAGCTGAATTTGGACTGGCAACTCAAACCCTGCCCAGAATATTATCAAATGATAATACAAACTCGTTCTTTGCGAGACTTAATACTTTAAAACCGGGACAAGTACGGTCAAAAGAACCAGCAAGAGTTCATTGCGGAAATTCACGACAAGGCGTGAATAATGACAATATGAGATTGCAACTTATTGATTTAAAATCTCCTGATCGGCTAAGCTGATCTATTTGATAAAGAAGGTGATGACAGCGGCCTTGGGCTGGCGGTTAGTTATCGCATCATCACAGGCATGGGGGGACAAATAGTCATGGACAAAAACGGCTCCGATAGCATATTATTCAGGATCACATTACCTACTAAATAGTAGTCCGGACCGAGTGACTCACTTTTTATACCTGTTGACTCAGGTTAATTCCCAGGAGCAAACTCCTAT
>JANQEU010000041.1 GCA_028278225.1 Cyclobacteriaceae bacterium | reverse complement strand
CCTATTTCATTTTTAAATGACCTCCTCCAATCAACGGAAGCGCCTTAAACAGAGGGTTGGAGTTATTTTTCAGCAATAATTGGGACTATTTCTTCAAAGTTGTCTCAATTGCCTTTCAGGTCGTCTGTTCTATTTAAGAATCATGAGCTATCCTATAGATAAGGATAACCATCAATTCCAAACCAATTTGTATTTCTTCCTTTTTTACGGTAGCTGAATTGAAAGTTTGAGGGTTTTAGAACCAAAATTCCATCTCTTTTATTATCGTTCCCTCCAGTTTGAAAGTTCCTTCCTTCCCTTCGGTTTCCAGATTCTCAAAGTCCAATTTAATTACATTTTCAGGTCCACCAATGTTCCTTGCCGCCTCGACGTTGTCAATATAGTTGGTAATCGGTTCCCCCACTCTCAATACCATATTTATATCAGGAAACATCACCGGGCTGTTTTTCCCGTATACCCTCAATCTTCTCAATTCCATAATACCGTCCAGGTCATTCAGATAAAGCTCAAATCCTTCGTATTTACAGGTGATTTCCTTCCCGATAAACCAGTTTTCTTTGGTGATGACTTCCTTCGGTTCCCCCAGGGGGGCGAGTTTAGCAAGGTCGTCTCCCGGCCATAATATGTCCTTGATTGTTACTTCTGCGATCTTAAGACTATAAACGTCAGATTTTGTGAAAAACCAGTTTTCTCTGACCTGGCTAAACGGCTGTGCTGCCAATCCACTTGTTAAAATGAAGAGCGTTATGATTATTGAGAAGTTTTTCATGATATTTTTTCTTTTAGTTACAACCGTAAGAGACATTTCCATTCGAGTCAAATACCGACACCAGCCAATTTTCGGGGTTCACCATTGTGGCATTGTTCCAGTTTCTTTGCCTGCCGGTCCCGGTTATTTCCCTAACTGCAAAATGCAAATGCGGATATTGCGATTCCGCATTGCCGGAATGTCCCGATACACCTATCACGGTGATACCGGCCTGTACCCTGTCTCCAACTTTTAAAGTAGAAGGCTGGTCCAGGTGAGCGTACGCAAAAAAGTGACCGGCATATTCGATGACCACCCAATATCCAAAATCACTATGTTCGCTTAGAGAAACATAATTAACAACCCCATTATTAACCGAATAAACCGGGGTGCCCATCTCTGCCTGCAGATCTATTCCTCCATGTGCTTTCCTGTTGGATATTTGAGGGTTTATTTTGCAATTTGATCCTGATCTAACACATCCAAACCTGTTTGACTCTATGCCCTGGTTATTGCTCATTATTGCCATCCGGGCAAGCGGGTCACCCATACAGGGATTGTCGACCGGATCACCGTTCGCATCATAGGTTATTACCGGTTTATTGATCGTACAGTTTGTGCAAACACTTATGACTTTTGAAGTAGAGCTCCCTACGCCGCTGGGTATGCTAAGTTCCGGCATATCCGGTTCTATGAAAGTACATTCGTACTCCCATGAGTAGGTAGTCCAGGTATCGGAGTAATCCCCGTTTGTATACCAGTCAGTGGTTATTTCATACAGGACCATACCACATTCCATGTTCTCTGCTCTTCCGCCACTCCGTCCTGCAAATTCATTTTGACCATTGATCATATTTATTGTATCCGAAACATTGGAATTCAGGTTTGTCACAATCATTTGACCGGTATATTTAGCCCAGTCCAGACTATTATCAGCCTTACGACCAAAATTAAAGTGCCAGTCCGGATCTGGAAAGAACTCAATCAAAGTTGCAGAAATCATACCATCCCGGTATACAAGCAGGAAATTCTTGAAATTAATGTCCGACGGATCATCATCAATCCCGACTACATAATTGTAAACCGAATCCGAAACCAGGACTATCACACTATCCAGGCCGATGTCTTCGGATTCAATCCCTTCCAGTCTGCCATTGCCCGAACCAGGACCAAAATGTTTGGAGATTTGTTCCAAAACCAAGGGTTCTTCACTCCCATTGATTATTGCCTGATTCCATTTTTGATTAGTTGAGGCCGTATCAGTATCATCAAAAAAACTATCACATCCAAGGAGTGAGATCAATATTACCACGACCAATAAATTATTGTGATTTGTTGCTACGCTGCTAACCATTTTTTCATTTACTTGACTCGTTTTCTATTTTGGCCGGTTTATGCGCCGCAATTAAAGTGATTTAAATTCACGAATTCAAAACAATCGACAAAATATTTACATAAAATGTCAAACGTTATATCATATGATAATTAAATAGCATCAAATATTATCATCTGATATTGAAATTGCCAGGTGGTGCTGTAACCTCAAAAGAAAGATCCAACATAATGGACTTGCTCAGAAATGTGGATCACCTACACAACTCATCAGCTATCGGGAAGCGACAGACTCGAAGCTATTCGACATGTTCCGGAGGGCATGTAGAATAGCAGATAAAAAGGATTTCCAATCCTGTCCCGATCAATTTCAATTCGTCTCCGAGCTTCATAGAACCCCTCCCGCCTATGTTGGTGTTTTCACCAACGAAGATTAACAGCCAAAGTAATCATTTATGCAAATCGAATAGACTTGATTCTAATAATTGTTGTTGGTGACAAACACCAACAACGGCAGAGAATGTTGCCATTGGCATTACAAATGCCTGGAGAATATTCCGGTCACAATACAATTGCGACCGAGCTAAACCGGACCATCGACGAGATCTATCTCCTGAAAAGGGCGGAGATCTTCTCCCTGTAAGAGTATCCAACAGGAAGCATTTTGTCATTTACCTTTAGCCTGTTGCCTTCCAGAAACTCAACATGCTCAACATTCACCAAATAAGATTTGTGAATTCTGAAAAATATATCGGAAGGCAATGTCTCAACAAGATTTTTTAGCGTATCCGCACTGATCAATACACGGTCCTTTGTATGGATTTTCATGTAGTCCCCGGTTGATTCGATATGCGATATGTCGTCGAATGGTATCCGGTATACTTTCTTATCGGTTTTCACATTCAGATGCGAATTGGATTCCCCGACTTTGTGCCAGTTTTTGAACTTGTTGATCGCCTTGACGAATCGCTCAAAAGAAAACGGCTTTACAAGATAATCCACTGCCGATACCTCAAATCCCTCTACGGCATATTCAGGATATGCCGTGGTGAAGATGACCGGCGGCTGGTTCACAAGAGACTTGTAAAAATTTATACCACTGATCTTGGGTAGATTGATGTCAAGAAAGATCAGGTCTACATCCCCTTTTTCCAGGACGGAAGTTGCTTCAAGGGCATCTTTGGCATACGTAAGCAGATTCAGATCAGGATGATCATCGATATACTGTATCAGCACATCCCTTGCCAGCGGTTCATCTTCTATGATAAGACAATCGATCATGCTTCAATTTTAAGTGTTACCACAAATTTATCCTTCCCCGGATCGATTATAAGTGAATGCTGATCCGGATAAAGCAGTTGAAGTCTTTTTGCAAGGTTTTCCAGGCCGATACCTCCGGCTTCATTCCCGGGATCACCGGATTTGACAATGGAATTAATACATGAGAAGTTTATTTCTGAATTCGAGATTTTCATACTTACACGTATAAAGCCGCCACTGGTACCTTTTGGACCGTGTTTGAAAGCATTTTCCAGTATTGGCAGAAATAGCATTGGGGTGACGGTTTTGTTCTCATGATTACCGGTAGTCTGAAACCGAATATCGACATCTTTCTCAAGCCTTAACCGCTGTATATCGATGTAATTCTTTATTTCCTCTGTTTCTTTTGAGACTGATACTTTTTCATCTCCAGCCTCATACAAAGAGTATCGCAATAACTCTGATAGTTTTAATATGGCAGCAGGTGTTTCTTCATGTCTTTTCAGTGCAAGAGAATAAATGCTGTTTAATCCATTAAAAAGAAAATGCGGATTCAGCTGTGCTTTGAGCGCATTTAATTCGATATGAAGTTTATCTTTTTGCAGATGCTGTATCTGAAACCAGGAAGCCGACAAGTGAAAAAGCGTTGTGACAACAAGGTAGATCAGGAAGATCTGTATCAATAATATCCTGTCGGTAAACGAAACGATGTAAAAATCAATGGGGGTGTTTGGAAGAATTAAGTCGAAAATAAGATCGTGCAACAACAATGAAAGTCCTATTAGCGCGACCAGGGAGATACCATAAATCCGGAAGCGCTTTTTTTCAAAAAACCTTGGAACAAGGAAATGGAGATTCGTGTAAACCAGTGTCAGCAGGCAAATATGAAAAAAGAATGAGTAGATAAAATCGATCGTACTTAATGTACTCGATATTGAAAAATAGGTGCCTATGGCGAATAGCGACAGGCACCAAAAAATCAGATGCTGGAGAAATTTACTTTTCAGCATATTGGCATCTTTAAACTCCCGTTTTCACATAAGTTTCCGGTTCCTCAAATACTTCCTTCTCATTGGAATAGTTTCTCAGGAATTTTTGAATTTCCTGCGGTTGAGCAGTGATAAGAATGAAATCATCTGTCTGCTCATGTCTAAGCCTGATCTTGTTGCTCTCGAAAAGGTCAATCAGTTTTTCCATATCAAACTGGGTAAGCACAACCTGTTCGCCATCCGTTTCCATACGCATAAAGGTGTGTACAGGTATGAAATTACCATCAATAAACTTGTCATCTTCCATTGGATAAAGATCCATAAAGATCTTACTTCCAATTTCAACGAGTACCGCCTCATAAATAATGGTTTCGGAATCATCCCCTACGGTTAGTTTGTACCTTTTGTTTTTGGCAAACCGTTTCAGCGCATTGTCAAGCTGGTTCTTTACGCTATCCTGCCAGATCTTTTCAATTTTTGCTTTGTCCGTTATCGTATCTCCCTTATGAATGATAAATGCATCGTCTGCCGTCTGAACATCTACTTTGATTTCCGATTTCTCCATGTATTCAAATAAAAGGTAATCGTCCTCATCATTCGGATCCTGCCACTTACCGATCAGTTCGTGCTTAAATGCAATTGACTCATCCGTGTAGATCGGAAACAGTGAAAAAACACAGGAACTCAGCAATGACAGTGCTGCTATGAAAAATACGAATGTAATTGACCTTATTCTGTTCATGATGATGTTTTTAAGGTCAAATTTTAACATAGATTCTCTCCCGGCCTATTTTTTTCTTTAAACCGGCAAGAATTCGGGATAAACAAAATATTTCAAACGATATCCCATTTCGAGATAAACAGCGGATACCCGGGAGTATACGATAGCAATTGGAGACAGCCTGTAAACAGAAATGGCAATTTCGCGGGCGGGCATCCGCGTGAGATTGCGAAATTGTAAGTTATCATGTCAGACTTTTCCCTGTGAAAGGCGTTTCCGGGAAATGACACTTTATTTTTGTGAGATGTACTTAAATTGAATTATCCATGTTAAGAATACTGACTATTTCATTACCTCTGATCTTCAGTTTTGTGGGTATAAAGTCACATTCTCAAGCTCTTAAGGTCTGCACCTTCAATATTCGTTATGACAATGAAAATGATGGGAATAACAAATGGGAATTGAGAAAAATGTCAGTGAAAGACTTCCTCCGGGAAGAATTGCCTGATTTCATTGGAATGCAGGAGGCATTGATGCGGCAAATCGAGTTTCTGGATGAACAGCTCGTTCAATACGACTGGATCGGAGTGGGGCGTGATGATGGTGAAAGGGCCGGAGAATTTTCTCCCATATTCTTTGATACCACAAAATGGGAATTGCTGGATGATGGGACATTTTGGCTTTCGGAAACCCCGGATCAGCCTTCAAAATCCTGGGATGCGGCATTACCGAGGATCTGCACTTACGGCCTTTTTGAAAACAAAGGATCCGGAGATTCTACCTATGTTTTTAACACCCACTACGATCATGTCGGAACTACTGCCAGGCTAAATGCCTCGCGGATCATCATGGAAAAGATTGAAAATATGAGTGCATTCCGGGTAACAATACTCATGGGTGATTTTAACGCACCGTCCGAATCAGATGAAATGAAAGTGATCTACAATTCGGCTTTAGATGATGCATTCTTTAAGGCCAGGGACAAGATCGGTCCATTTGGGACGTTCAGTGGTTTTGATCTTACCATAACACCCGATCGAAGGATTGATTATGTATTCTGCAGTGATGAATATGAGGTGGAAAAGTATGCGGTGGTGGACAAAATAACCGACGGCAGGTATCTGTCCGATCATTTTCCGGTGATGATCCACCTGACCAAAAACTGATATCATAACATCGGGAATATTCGCCACAAGATCACAACAACTTCAAGGCCGTGATCAGATAGATATCCCTGCTGATCCTGTTTTCTATCGGAAGTCTGGACAATGCCCTGTAGGAGTTATCATTCTGTTCTACCAGGAAATCAGGCAAGACACCTTTTGCCTGCCAGCTTTTGCCAGCCGGAGAGTACATGGCATTGGTGATGAATTTCACACGATAATCATTGCTCAGGGTATACGTCGTTTCAATGACCCCTTTGCCAAAGGTCTTTGTTCCGATGATCGTAGCGCGCTTATGATCCTGGAAGGCCACTGCTATGATTTCACTTGCAGAGGCGGTCTTCTCATCGATCAGCAGGATGAGGTTAAATTTGAAACTATCGGCTTTATCAGCTACAATCGGCTTTTTATCCGTGGATCTTGCCAGGGTTCTCAGTATAATGTTGTTCGGGGACAAAAACAGATTGGCTACTTTCACGCCTTCGTTCAGCACACCTCCCGAGTTGTGTCTGAGATCCAAAATGATATCTTTTATCCCGATATCGCGCAAGCTTGTCAACTCCCTCTCGAGTTCTTCCGACAGACCAAGATAAACTTTGCGGATTTCAACCAATGCTACGGATCTGGCTGGTATCAATGATACTACGAGGTTGTTCACATCAAAACTTTTCCGCGTAAGTGACACATCGAAAACCTCGATATCCCTGTTTATGGTAAACGTGACTGAAGAACCCTCCGGGCCATCCATCAATTTATTTATCTCCGGAACAGAACTTCCTTTGAGGGATTTCCCATCGACCCTCAGGATGCGATCATGGACCTGCAGCGTATCCTTTGCGGGTGAATTGGTTTCTATTCGAGTGATTGTCAGACTTCCTGTATTGCTGTCAAAGGTCGTTGTAATACCAAGGGAAACGTCCACCCCTTTTAGTGAATTCAATATCTTCTCATATTCTTCCGCGGTCCAGATTGTTGACAGCTCCGGATTTTCCGGGGGAGAAATGTGACGCAGCATTCCCTTTATTCCTGCCCAGTAAAGGTCTTCTTCGCTTAGTTCGGAGCTGTAATAGTTTTGCAGTATCAGATCCTTCACCTCCTCAAACAATGCCCTTGGGTCCTCCAACTCATCGTCAATGCTGATTGGAAATAAAGGTGTCATATTCTGGGAATATCCTGTAACGGATATCAGCATAAGCATTGTCAAAAATGGAATTCTTTTCATTTTGATTGGGAATGACTATTTGAGATGCAATTTAAAGTGTGTTGCTGTATGGCGGAAGCTTGCCAAAATGTTGGTCCAAAACGGGCTTGACATCTGCGTCTGTGATCTGCCGGTTTCTCAATGATTTTCTTAACAGGTATGACGGACGCCACCATTTTCTGCGGATCCGGAATTGTTTCTGTAATTGTTGGTTGTGTATTTTAATAATGTCATATAAAACAATGTTTACATTGTTGATAACCCTTTCGGCATCCATTTTGTCCAATACTTCGGGGATGAGGTACTGTGGACTCAGCAAAATTTGAACTGCGGAATAAGTCAATTGCACATCCTTTTTCCTAAAGTACGCCAGTATATGCCCTTCAAGATTGTTCAACTCCATGATTCAAATAAAGATTACCCAAATCATCATGTCACTTACATTAATACCTGCCATGGGATATTGGAGACCCCTTCACATTTTTTTCTTTTTCCTTCTAAAAGAACGTTTACCCGACTTCTTCGGTTTTGGGGGTTTATACGTGGGCGTTTCACCCAAATGAGACGGGACTTTAGCCTTGGGAACAGTTTTATCTATCAGTTTCTCAATTTCCGCAAAACGGTATTGATCTCTTGGACTTATCAGTGTAAAGGCTGCTCCGGTGGAAGATGCCCTGGCAGTCCTGCCTATTCTGTGGATATAATCCTCACCATCGCCGGGTACATCATAGTTTATGATCAATTCCACGTCTTCAATATCGATTCCTCTGGATAATATGTCTGTCGCCACCAGGATCTTCAGCTTTTTGGCTTTGAATTCATTCAATACGGCCTCACGGCTTTTTTGATCCAGATCGGAATGGATATCGGAAACCGATAACTTTAAACCTTTTAACTCTTTTGCCAATGATTTTGTATTCTCTTTCGTTGAACAAAAGACGATCACACTTTTGAAATCCTTTTGCTTCATCAGGTAAGTGATCAAAGGGATCTTTTGGTTGTCAAATACCGAAAATCCGACCTGAATAATATTTTCTGCCGGTTTTGAAATGGCAATATTTATTTCATCGGGATCATTTAATACCTCCTGCGCCAGCTCCCTGATTTTTGGAGGCATGGTAGCTGAAAAAAGTAAGTTTTGCCTCTTCTTTGGGAGATTGGATATGATTTTCCTGATGTCCTGGTAGAATCCCATATCCAGCATTCTATCGGCTTCATCCAATACAAGAAATTTAAGATCGCTCATATTGACGTAGTTCATAGCCAGGTGTGCAATCAGTCTGCCGGGAGTCGCAATGATAATAGAAGCGCCTTCTGATAATGCTTTCTTTTCCTGGGAGAACGTGTCTCCATCGCTACCCCCGTATATGGGGATACTGCTGACCCTGGTGAAATAGGAAAGTCCCTGCAGCTGCTGATCGATCTGAACGGCCAGTTCACGGGTAGGAACGACAACCAGGCAGCTTGTTTTTTCTTCGTTTCTATTGTCGATTATTTTCTGGATGATAGGTAATAAAAAAGCTGCAGTCTTCCCGGTACCTGTTTGTGCACAGCCAATAATATCCTTACCTCCGAGAATGAGAGGTATGGCTTCCTCCTGAATGGGTGTAGCCTTCTCGAATCCCAGTGATGCCAATCCCTCCAGCAATTCCGGGCCCAGTCCTAACGCGTCAAATGTCAATCCAATAAAATTTTATGAGCAAATATAGACGGATTACCAGTGTTTACCATTTCAGATCCTATACTTCAGAATAATACCGGCGGTAATTGGATGGACAGGCAGATCTGTATCTCTTTCGTCATCCTCCGTATTGCCATGACCCTGATCTACATCCCTTTTTTGAAGCTGTTGTCAGGTGTGCCTGTAATACATCTTGGTATAACCGGAAAATCTTCCGTTATGACATAAAAGTACCCAAATGTTTCTCCATTGATTGTCACGGATCCTTCAAATCCGTTACATGCATCGAGATCTCCCAGATCCTCCACAAATTCAAAATCGTTGGTATACTTGCCATTGTATTCTCCGCAAGGTTCGGAGACACCATCCCCTGGTCTGTCTCCGCTTTTCAGCCTGTAACCCGGAGTAAGTTCTTTTAAACTTCCGGTCGCATCAGGGCCATATTTATATAGGATGGGAAATCCGTCTGCACCCCAGCCAATCAGAACGGGATCTGTGGGAATGGTTGATCCTGTACCTAAGCCATCCAATAGTTGATCAGCATACACCGCCATATCCCCGTGATAATGGTAGGTGCCGTCCGGCTGTACATGGGCAATTGCGCAATCGAGCCCTACGGCATCCATGTTGTTATTGGGCTCCATTACCCAATCCCAATTATACTCCCCGGTCTGAGTGTTTTCAAAAATGAACGGCATCCCGGGTGCAGGGTCGATCGGTACACCATTCCGCGCAACACCCATACTATAGGCAGGCATGAAGTTTTGATCCAAAATGCTGGTGAGTGAGGTGGCAATTTCAGGTGTAAGATCCACGCGATAGGTCCTGGTCTGGCTGTTAAGTGATTGAACCAGGTCTGGTATTTGATTGCGATAATCATGGGTGGGAATACCATTTGTAACGATGGTTCTGGTATCTCCCGAAATTGATTCACTGTAGGAATTACTGACGTCAGGTGCTTTGTCACATTGGTGATTGCTCTGATCTATCGAATTGTCATTCGGACAGGTCCCCGGATCATTACTGTCATTATCGGAGATTGTAATTGTGAGCGTAAAAGTATTGCCGAGTGCCACGTTATCGCTTTCCAACAATGTGATAATTATTGTTTCTTCATTTTCAACCTCATTGTCATCAATAAACGGGATTTCGACGACAACATTGTCAGCGCCGCTTGCTATGCTTGCTGACCCGTTGGGAGCCTGGTAATCCGAACCTCCTGTAGCTGTACCTGTCAGTTCATATGTGACGGTCAGGCTACCGGAACCAGAGTATGATTGGTCCAGTTGAATGTTGAATCCGGTTCCCGGATCTGATTCGGAGGCTGCGGTGCTCATCGTGGAAATCGTTGCCGTGTATGTTATTTCAGGTGGGTCTTTGTCATCATCCGAACAGGCTACCGGAAACAGGAGAATCAAAGAGATAAAAGAAAGATTAGTCAGCTTGCTCATAGTTATTTTAGTAGTTCACTCAAGTTTAACGAAAATATTTCACAGGTATGATACGTCGATTTTCTGTCTATTCATATCCATTCGAAATGATCTCTGTTTATCATTAAAATATAAATGCACGAGATTCATATAGTTTTCAATTTCCCTGATCATTGATGTATTGATAAAGCGAAATTGGTATATTCTTTCACAATACTCGATGGGGCTGGCAGTCACAATAATTACCTGATCCCCATAGGCGAAATCGCAAAACTCCCATTGCACCAACTCCTCATTGACATAGGTTGAAGTATTTTCCAAAATATAGTTGGCTACCTGATCATTTAACCATATTTCCTTCATCTCATTAGCAGAAAGCAGATTTAGCAGATCATCCTTATCAAACGCAATTTCAAGACTCAGCTCATCTCCACTGTGTTGAAATGAGAATATCGCCATTTTTATGTCGTGTTTCAGGGTTGAACCGGATAGTAATACACCAGGATGATGAGGCTGTTCATGGATTTAGGACAGGCCGGGCAATAACCTGCTTAACAAGGACTTCAACATTTGTAAACGTAAAAACATTATGTTCTTTTTCCCTGATTTTCAGGGAGTAGTACTTAACAGCTAAATCGAAGCAATAAGAATTCCAATAATCTTGGTGTCTTTTTCATAAAAATAACTAGCTTTTGGTCCTAATTCACCGATCATATGAAATTTGAAGGCTTAAATGATCAACAGGTTAAGGACTCACGCCTAAAGCATGGGACTAATGAATTAAGCCCTGTTGTTGTGGAGGGTTTTTGGAAAAAGCTCAAGGATAATTTCAAAGACCCGATCATTTTCATCTTGTTGGTTGCGCTGGTGGTTATTCTTATTCTATCATTTTTCGAATTGACCGAATGGTACGAGGCAGTGGCGATAGCAGCGGCTGTGATGCTGGCTACCGGTATCTCAACTTTTTCGGAACACAAGAACGAAGCCTCATTTCAACAATTGCAGGAAGAGGCCTCACGAATATCCAGCAAGGTTTACAGGAACGGAGAAGTGGTGGATATTCCTGTCAATGATATTGTTGCGGGGGATCAGGTCCTGCTGCAAATGGGAGACAAGGTACCAGCCGATGGAGTGGTGCTGGAGGGGATCTTAAAGGTGAATCAAGCATCATTGACCGGTGAGACGGATGCCGTGGAAAAAGTTGTTTTGCCCGCCGGCGTTGAGTTTGACCCTACCGACCTCCATAACCAGTACAGCTTGCTTCGTGGCACTGTCGTGGAAGAGGGTGAGGCGGTGATGAAAATAGATACGGTGGGAGATCACACATTTTATGGCAAGCTATCCAAGGAGCTATCCCTAACCGATGAGCGTCTTTCACCTCTCCAGGTGAAACTGAAAGATCTCGCTGATCTCATTGCGAAGATGGGATACATAGCCGCAGCTATAATAGCACTGATATTTATGTTTCAGAAAGCTATCATGGCCAATGACTTTGATGGGCAACTGATCACTGAGTATTTCTCAAATCTTGACATAGTCCTGAAGGATGCTGTGTTTGCCATTGTGCTGGCAATAATTATTTTAGTTGCCGCTGTACCGGAAGGCCTACCGCTGATGGTGGCCATTGTGCTTTCGCTTAATATGCGGAAGATGCTGAAGGAAAAAGTATTGGTGCGCAAGTTGCTTGGAATTGAGACAGCCGGAAGTTTAAGTCTTTTGTTTTCGGATAAAACCGGGACGCTGACAAAAGGTAAACTGGAACCCCGTTTTTTCATAACCGGCGAGAACAAGACCTATGAAAGCTACAATGACATTTCTGACAAAATAAGGGAACTACTCAAGCTTTCAATAGCGGGGAATACGGCAAGTCACAGAACAAAAGATGGCCAGATAACAGGTGGCAACTTTTCCGAAAGGGCACTGTTGGGTTACATTGACCAGAAGGATGATTATGAGTTGATCGAAAAATCCGACCTGGTTCACAAAATACATTTCAATAGTACGCGCAAGTTTTCGGCATCTGAATTGAAATTACCCGAGAAGATCTCAACATTTGATCAGGATCAGTTGATATTCATCAAGGGTGCGCCGGAAATCATTATGGAAAACATATCCTCTTACGTAAACGAGGATGGGCAGATCAAGCCATTTCAGGATAAAGTAGGACTGATCAATTACATGGATGGACTGGCTGATGCAGGTATTCGCCTTTTGGCTTTGGCCATATCAACCGATACCATCAAAAATGACGATGTAATACCGGGGAATCTCCATCTGGTTGGTTTGATCGGTCTGCAGGATAACATTCGTGAAACGACCAAAGGATCCGTCGCAGAAGTAAAGAATGCAGGGGTACAGGTGGTAATGATCACGGGGGACAGAAAAGGCACAGCAGCGGCAATTGCCAAAGAGGCGGGATTGCTGGAGTCGGAACAAGAAAAAGTCCTGGTGTCCTCGGAACTCCAGGAAATGTCAGATGACGAGATCAAGGAGGTACTTCCGGATCTACGTGTAATTGCCAGGGCATTGCCGACTGACAAAAGCAGGATGGTCCGTATTTCCAAGTCCATGGGGGAGGTTGTTGGAATGACCGGGGACGGCGTAAATGATTCCCCGGCATTGAAGCAGGCTGATGTGGGGATCGCCATGGGCAGCGGATCGGAAGTAACGAAAGAAGCAGGAGATATCGTTATCCTTGATGATAATTTCAATTCGATCAGCAATGCGGTGCGCTACGGGCGGACCATTTTCGAATCTATCAGGAAATTTATTGCGTTCCAGTTGACAGTTAACATTGCGGTGGTTTCCATCACTTTCCTGGGTCCTATTATCAACGTGGATTTTCCAATAACCATCATTCAGCTCCTGTGGATCAACCTGATCATGGATACTTTGGGGGCAATTGCGCTGGGTGGTGAGCCGGCATTACATCGATATATGGAAGATGAGCCCGTTCGTCGTGAGGAAAATATCCTGACGAAGAAAATGATGTCATTGTTCTTTATCAATGGGCTTTTTATTACCGCATTTGCCGTTGTATTTCTGAAGGTACCCTATTTCAAGGAATTATTTGCCAGGGACGGAGTTTACAATGAGGGAGTATTTCTGACTGTATTCTTCAATATCCTGATATTCCAGATCCTGTTCAACTTGTTTAATGTCCGCAATGAGGGTCTGAACATTCTGGCACATATCAGTGAGAACAGGAAGTTTATCCAAATGGTAATGATGATCTTTATTCTCCAGATCATCTTCACTTATATAGGAGGCGAAATCCTCAGGACCACGCCATTGACCTGGGATGAATGGACGCTTGTACTATTATTTTCTGTAATAATTATCCCGGTCGATATGGCGCGAAAGATCTTTGTAAGTGGTAAACAGATCTACCGGGATACGGTCAAGATTCTTTTCAGGTGGTAGAATTTTAGCGGGTGGACTTGATCACTTAATCGGATTATTACACCGAAATAGTTTTAAACACCAGGTCTGTTAAGAACTCGGTAAGAGCCTTGTTATCCTCGCTCTGGGCATCTGACAAAGTGGGAAGATGTTGAGCAAAGAATTTTTGCTGATGGGCTCCTTCAATGATCGTAGATGACAGTGAAGCGGCATACGAATACTTCGGGTTTATCTCCTTAATGAGTTGAGAAATCCTCTGACACAGGGATTTATAACTTAAAAAGTATCCCTCTTTATTGTCTCGGTCAATCTCCTTGGTCAGATAAGCTTTGGATGATTCGGAAATTACAATATTGTGTAAGGCAATTTCGTTGACATGCTCAAAAGTCGGGTCCTCCTTAGTTATCGGGTCAGCGATAATTCCAATTGCAATTTTAAGTTTCTCTTCCGGTGATGACAGGTTATTGGTGCCAAATACCAACAGGTACTCCAGCCAGTTCCAGTACCAGGAAAGAATGTAAACCAAAAGTTTATGTTTGTTCTCAAAATACCTGTAAATAGTGGCTTCTGTTGATTCAATTCTCGTTGCCAGCTTCTTAAAAGTAAATGCTTCGAATCCAATCTCATCAATCATGAGAATACTATATTCCACAATTTTTTTCCCCGTGGTGGAGATTTCCGGATCCTTAATAAATACTTTTTCGTTTCCCCTAAACCTTATTCTACTGGCCAGTTGTTGCATAATCAGCGACTTTATCAATTAAACCGACAACAATTATAATCACTAATCTCATATAAAGATCTTCTTCAGCAGTCGAAGTTTTACATAAGTCATGGATTGCAATACTATAGCAAAAATATAGTAATACTTGTATATATAGAGTAAAGCTACTATATTACTTGTAAATAAATCTCATATATATGCTTTACTATTAAAGTTAAATATTGAAATGGCTCTGAAGAAATGGTTTATTCCGATTTTAATCTCATTTATAGCTCTTTGTGTGATATCATGTGAAACTCCACCGGTGGAGGAAGATTGTGAAATAGAGCAGCAAGGTGAATCAATATTCAGCACTCTGGAGAGGGGTGATTTCGAAATTATGACGATTGATAGTTGTGAATACCTGGTCGTTACGGAGGATTATGGTCATGCCCAAAAAGGATTTGGGTTTATGGCACATAAGGGAAATTGCAGTAACCCTGTTCATGTTTGCGGGAATTGAAATCTATTTTGTAACATCTTTTTATAAATAACTATGGCGCAAGGTGAGAGCAAAATTATAATCATGAATACAATGGAGCGGAAAAAGTTCTTATTACCGGAGGATGATGAAAGACCCTGGGATTTATTGGATTTGGAAATTGGATTTGCATTGTACAATATGGATACAACACCTTCTTCCGGCACTATTGTAATAAAAGAAAAAGTGGGTTTGGGAGAGAAATACAATTAGAGGGAACAGATAAAAAAGACATGCTTGATCTTATTCTATATATAGTGAAATTATGATTGTATATGATTCCAAAAGCTGGACTCACTTTTTCATAAGTCTGTTTAAAACGTTTAAATACAGCTATAATTTAAGGCAGTTGGCCGGATTCGTTATTTATGCTACTTTTTACACGGTAGCAGCCACCTTATTTAGCATCCATTACCTGAAAGACGCTTACCAGATAGATCCTGTATTCTTTTCACTGGTTGGAGTTATTCTTTCTTTGTTTTTGGTTTTCAGACTCAACACAGGTTACAAAAGGTGGTGGCAGGGCAGACAGGCCTGGGGGAAACTTGTAAATGACTGCAGAACATTTGCTTTGCACCTCAATACCATCATTTCAAAGGAGAATGATAAAAGCCGCAGATTTTTTTGCCGGCATATTTCCAATTTCTGTACTTCACTTGTTTGGCATTTGAGGGATGACATGAATTCAGCGCGGTACATACTTGAAAATGGTGAAACAAAATCAGGTATTACTTCAGCTAATCACCAGCCTAACCGGATTGCATCATTTCTCTTTGATGAGGTGGAGATTATGTATAGATCAGGGCAGATAACTGATTTTGATAAATTTCAGGCCAAATCTTTACTTCAGGGATTGATAGACGTACTGGGTATTTGCGAGAGGATCAAAAAGACACCCATTCCTTTTTCGCACAATTCTTTCATCAAAATATTTATTCTCATCTATATATTAATACTACCCTTCGGACTGGTTAGTATGTTCGAGTATTTGACCATACCCGCCGTAATTGTTATGGCATTTGCGATGCTGGGAATAGAAATAATTTCCGAAGAGATCGAAAACCCGTTTGGATTGGACGCCAACGATCTGCCCACTGGTCAATTGGCGAATACAATAAAGGATAACGTCTACGAGATTTTGAGAGTTGACATGAACGAAGGGGACAGGGTGCAACAGCCATTGATGAAAGAAGCTGAAATTTTGCATTGATTTACTGAACTGCAAATATGGCTGTGCGGGCCGGGATGCCGCATTTAGTTGAGCGTGTTTATAAGATGGGAGGACTGAGACATGAAAAATACTGAATTCATAAAATGTGAAGGGAAAGGAATCGAATTGTGTATGTTTATTTCAATGATAGATGATACAGGTACATATAATAACAAAAGAACTCGAACAAGTCAGAGAGATCACTGAACTGCTGATCGATCGAAGACTAATCACCGGGGTGACATTGATCGACACGGTAAGTAGTTTCAAGAATGATAAAGATGAGATAGAAACCGGGTTGACCAATTTACTGATTGGAAGAACCAGGGCTGTGCTATTCAGTACTATTGAGAAGGTACTCAAAGAAAAATATGGGGATGACATGCCATTGATCTACGGAATGCCCATAGTAAACATGGATCTTGGGCATATGGAAAAACTGAAAGAAGTGGTTGATGTTGAAGTATCAAATAACATGATTTAGGTCGTGCAGCCTTTTCGAGTTTTAGTTGGGGAATTTGCCTCCTTCAACCGGGCTCAGATCAACGAAGGTAATGAGAAACGGGCCCCATTTTTACTTAGCTTTCCGTAAGTCCGGGTTAAGTACCAGTGCAAACTGCAGATACCATTTTCCAAAATCATTTTCCTGTTGGTGCAAAATCCCCACCTGCGCCCCGGTTGCTTTATTGAACTGGTACCCAAGCGCCCCATACAGGCGATTCCTATCGAAAAACGTCTTTTCCCCATTTATGAATATCTCGTCATAAAGTCCGGCAAACACGGTCCCTTTCTTTATTTCCGAACTATTTAAAGGGATGAACAGCATCAGCCGGTAGCGAAACCTGTTTCTGTAGTCCTGGTTTACCCATCGTTGTTCCACCCGGTACCGATGCTCGAATTTCACCCTGCTAATATTGTTTGTTAGCAGGAATTGTTGCCAAATCCGGTGTTCTTCCGATTCAGGAGCAGATTGTTCACTTTTATATTGATGACCCGCGATATAGGCATAGCCTCCCGTGACAAATGCATTATCCCAAAAGTGATAATTCACTCCCGCCCGTATCAGTAGTTGCTCAATATTTACCGGGGCTATTGTATGGTTTCTGTATTGCAATTCAGAGTGGATACTGAATTTATCACTTACCTTATTCATTCCAAAATACATAAGCCAGTTGCCCGTCTTCCCTTGTTGTGCAGAAAGGGATAATGGTGAGATTAGCAATAGCAACAGACAACCCTTAAGTAGGTTTTCGAGCCTGAATGCGTACTTTCGTATTGAGCCCATTTTTTGCTTTTGAAATATTATACAAAGCCTTAACTACAGATCACCCAATTCTGCAATTCCACTTTCAACGTAGTACATTCCACCAACCAGGCCAATTTCTCCACTATCTATCATACTTTTGAGCAAGGGACTTTGCTCTTTAATTTGCTTTATTGCCGTTTCCACATTCTTATTAGCCACTTTTTGTACAAACTCCTTATTTGCTGAAGTGCGATCTCCCGCTTCCTCAACTTCTCCAATTACAGGTTGAATTTTGCTGAGCAGCCCGGTAAGGTTACCAAGCTCGACATGGTCGCAAGCTCCTTTGATCGCACCGCATGCCGAATGGCCAAGTACCACAATAAGTTTTGATCCCGCGATGTTGCACGCAAACTCCATACTACCCAAAATGTCTTCATTGATAAAGTTGCCGGCTATCCTAATGTTGAAAATATCTCCGATCCCCTGATCGAAGATAAGTTCCGCAGGTACCCGTGAATCAATGCAGCTCAAAATTACCGCAAATGGGAACTGACCATTACTGGTTTCATGTACTTGCCCGAGTAGGTCACGGTTTTCCTTTAAATTCTGTGCAAACCTTGCATTACCTCCTCTCAGGATCTCCAATGCATCCGGGGGAGATATTTCTGCCTGTGTCTTTTTTGTTTGAGTTGTCATTATTTTTCAATTTTTTTCTTTTTATTCTTTTTAACCGTATTGTTACCATTGCCTTTGACACTTAAATGCAACGGCGGGAGAGGCTCTTTATGTGCATAAAGATCGATAACATCAAGATCGATATTTTTATTCAGAGCATTGATTTCGAATGCCTCAATTATTTCTACCACATCATGATGCATGTAATAGGTATTTGACGCATCGATCACAACTTTCACATTTGGAGGTAACTCATCGAGTGATTTCAGGATACTGGCCTTATTCAGGAAAGTCACTTCCTGTGCCAGTTCAATTGTTATTTTTTTCCGGTCGTCAAGCTCATGGTGCACCAGTTTATAAGGAATTCGGTAGTTATTGAATAGAATGAATAAAACCGCAACAACAAGCCCAATTCCCAATCCCCAAAGAAGATCTATAAACACAATACCTAAAATTGTACTTATGAAAGGAATAAACTGACTTTTACCCTGGTTGTATATTTTTTTGAAAACGGAAGGTTTCGCCAATTTGTAGCCCACAACAAATAAAATTGCCGCAAGTGATGCCAGGGGGATCAGGTTCAATATGTTTGGTATTATCAAAACACTGATCAATAGTAAGAGACCATGTGAAATAGCCGAAGTTTTTGTGTATGCACCGGCCTGCATATTGGCAGAACTGCGCACTATTACCTGTGTAATCGGCAATCCGCCAATTAATCCTGAGATAATATTACCTATTCCCTGGGCTTTCAATTCCCGGTTTGTTGGTGTTATTCTTTTATATGGATCCTGTTTGTCTGTTGCTTCCACACAAAGAAGGGTTTCCAAACTGGCCACAACCGCGATTACAATGGCCGTGATGTACACCTCGGAATTGGTGATAGCTGTGAAGTCCGGGAGTGTAAAACTGGTAAAGAATTCACTAAATGAACCGGACACAGGGACATTGACCAGTTGATCTCCTTTCAAGGAGTAGACGGGATTTCCTTCAAAAGAGATATTCAGAATCACTCCGGCCAATACAGCTACAAGTGGCCCTTGGATCAGTTGAAAGACCTTAAATTGTTTGACAAAGCTGGTTTCCCACAGGAGTAGAATGGTGATGGAAACAAAAGCAATGACCACTGGTCCCGGACTGATAAAATCAAGCATGTTGATCAATTCGGAAAATGTATTTTGTCCATCTACCTGTTTGAAAGCAAAATCACCTACCGGGTCCTCATTATATCCCAGGGCATGAGGTATTTGTTTTAAGAAAATGATGATTCCAATACCTGAAAGCATACCTACTATTACCGACGAAGGAAAGTAATAGGCAATATTTCCACCTCTGGAAATCCCTATGGCGATCTGGATAATTCCGGCTAAAACAACAGCCAGTAAAAATGTTTCAAAACTTCCCAGATTCTGAATTGCCATTAGTACGATTACTGCCAGACCTGCGGCCGGACCACTGACTCCAAGCGGGGATCCGCTTAGTGACCCAACAACGATACCTCCGACAATTCCGGCAATCAAACCGGAGAATAGTGGTGCACCGCTTGCCAGGGCAATACCAAGGCATAATGGTATTGCCACGAAAAACACTACAATACTTGCAGGTAGATCCTTTTTAAGATTTGTTACAAACTCATTTCTTACAGTCATAGTTGAATGTTATTGTGTTGTTGAAAAAAGAACTTATATGGCTCATACGAGATGTGTGTTTTCGAATGTTGATTGTCCATTAATGTTTTTTGTATGTTCTGATAAATGTTTAATCCAGGTTGGTGAATTGTGATATCACACTCTCATAAGAGCATCCAGGAAACTGAGGTTTTCTCCTTTTTCTTTCACCACCAACATGGGAATTCGTTCATTTGAGTGTAGCAACTTCACAGTATTGCTACCCAGTAATGCGAGAGACCCCGGTGTTTGCCCCTTGGAACCAATAATGATCAGATCAATCTTATTGTTTCCTGCAACTTCCAGGATCTGATCGGATACCGAATCATTGTTGTTGAGGGTGATAATTGGTGTGATATTGTGGCTAAACGTCCTGCGCCATCGATCCATCTCCTTTTTCGAATTTGACTTCATGATGGAGGCAAACTCTTCATAGCTTTTACCTGACTTGGAATATCCAAACGGAACGCTGTAACTATGATGGGCAATTATCCCGATTTTTTCATGATTGGTTTTCATGTTGATGGCATTTTCCATAGCCAAAGTCGAATGATCCGAGAAATCGGAAGGGACCAGTACATTTTGTAATGAGGGTTCGTTTCCTTCAGGTACTATGAGAAAATTACATGGGAGTTTCCGGGACAACCGATCCGAAATGATACCGGATCCACCGGAGACCTTTTTTCTTCCGGCTATTACCATATTAGCCGACTTTTTCATTACGAGATTGATAACCTCGTCAAAAGGTGACCCTTCATTCACGTGATATTCATAGGAAATACCCTGCAGTTGTTCCATGTGTTTGCTGACCTTTCCCTGCACTATCAATCTTTGATCTTCAATTAACTGATGGTGAATGGTCTCCACATATTCCTCAGGTAGGTAGGAGTGTGATTCCGGATCCTTCACTACGTAGATAAAATGAATCTCTTCAGGAGGAAAATGCGTACTTAGGAAGTATGTATAATCCAAAATATTGGAGTCCAAACCGGTACAATCCATTGCTACAACCCATATTTCTCTGTTTGTCATCTTAATATGATTTTCTGAGGTTTCAGGTTTCCTATGTCAGGTAGTTTAACTTTCTTATTGGTAGTACGTAAACTCAAATATAATAGTTTTACTTTTATTTTAGCAATTAATATACGCAAGTGGAAATTTCTCAGAATGATACACACAGGCACAGATCTTTATATTTTCCGTGTATTGTTCCGAAAGTGATCCTAAAAAGCTTGCGGAGATCACATTGTGGATATGCAATGTGAAGTCACATTATTTGCTCTGATTATTACATACGTGAATGCATTACTATCTTTGGATATGAGATTGGAGATCGGCCACTTCGTGTCTTAATAGTATGGAAAAACTACTTCAGCATATCAAGATTAATGTAAATGAAAAGCTTTACTTAAAGGATCCGGATTCTTCGGAATTGGGTCGTTCAATTATTGCCAATAGCATTACACTGATTGATGAAATAGGATTTGAGGCATTCACCTTTAAGAAACTTGGTCAAAGGATTGATTCTCCTGAAAGCAGCATTTACCGCTATTTTGAAAGCAAGCATAAGATTCTGCTATACCTTACCACATGGTACTGGAGTTGGCTCGAGTACAAACTTGTATTTTCCATTGCAAACATTAATTCCAATGAAGAAAAGTTGGAGAAAGCGATTGAAGTTTTGACGGAGCCGGTTAAGGAAGATAGTGATTTTCTATATATTGATGAGATCACTTTGAGCCGAATTGCTGTCCAGGAGTCAATAAAAACTTATTACACCAAGGAAGTTGATGCGGAACAAAGAGAAGGATTATTCGTCGTTTATGAAAGTCTTGTTCAGCGTGTAAGCGACATTGTTTTAGCTATCAACCCCAAATTTGAGTATCCGCATATGCTTATTTCCACAGTAATTGAGGGAGCGAGACATCAACAATATTTTTCGGAGCACCTGCCGTCTTTAACAGATAAAAAGAAAAATGTGAAAGATGTTTCCCAGTTTTTCAAAAGAATCGTATTCAGTACTATCGGGGCCTGATATGAATACGAAAATACCATGGATTTAAGCTCAAGCGTATTTGCCTGGACGACAAGAGGTTTTGATCCAGGTGAGTTTTGACGGTGTTCATCCTGTTTACAGCATTTCTGTCTTTGGCATACCTATTCAGGAATTAAAGGTCTGAAACCTGGAAACTTCAGTGTCAGCCGCCAGGGTTTAGCCGGAAATTATTTATCCGGTCATTTCATGGAATGACCACTTCTAGAATAAATATTCAATTTTAGAAGCTTATCCACTAGCTTCGATGCTCCACAAAATTTGACATCCTGCAATGAAAAAAACTCAAATATTCCTAATACTTCTTTGTTCCGGTATACTGGCTCTTGGGCAGTCTGATTTCAATATTTTTCAATATAGGGATGTCGGTCCGGACAGGGGCGGCCGGGTTACTTCCGTTGCCGGCACCATTTCCGAGGCTGGTACTTTCCTTATGGGTGCCACCGGAGGGGGTGTTTGGAAAACCACGGATTACGGGACTACCTGGAATAATGTCTCAGATGGTTTTTTCGAGACGCCTTCCATCGGAGACATTGCCATCGACCAGAGGGATCCGAATATCGTCTATGTCGGAACCGGGAGTGACGGTCTCAGGAGCAACGTTATCCCCGGAAAAGGAATGTACAAATCAATAGATGGCGGTGAAAACTGGCAGCACATTGGTTTGAGAAATACCGGTCATATCGGAGCTGTGGAGATCCATCCTCAAAACCATAATATTGTATTTGTGGCAGCGATCGGAAACGCATTCGCTCCCAATTCCGAAAGGGGTGTGTATAAGACGGTCGATGGCGGCAGATCCTGGTCCAAAGTGTTGTTTATCTCAGAGCGCGTTGGGTTTTCGGATATCGAGTTCCTGCCCGGTAATCCGGAGATCGTGTTTGCCACAGCGTGGAAAGCCGAAAGGAAGCCCTGGACCATTATTAGCGGCGGCAACCAGGATGAAGGCGGCCTTTATAAATCAATTGACGGAGGGACGACCTGGGACAGGATCACCAAAGGATTGCCGGAGGGACTGATAGGTAAAATTGATCTGGCAGTGACGCCGGCAGACTCCAAAATCGTGTACGCACTTGTGGAAGCTCCTGGTGATGAAGGTGGCTTGTATAAGTCCATTGACCAGGGTAATTCATTCACTCAGGTATCAAATCATCGTGGCATAAGAGTTCGCCCTTTCTACTACACCAATGTTGAAGCGGATCCTGTTGATGCCGGGAAAGTCTATGTAATGGCCACGGGGTATTATAAATCGATTGACGGAGGTAAAAAGTGGGAAAGGATGAGACCTCCGCACGGCGATAATCATGATATGTGGATCAACCCGAATAATCCCGACCTGTTCATTCAGGCAAATGACGGAGGGGCCAATGTTACTTTTAATGGAGGTAAAACATGGTCTACGCAACACAACCAGCCTACTGCCGAATTATACCAGGTAGAAGTTGATGATCAATATCCTTATTGGCTGTACGCCGGGCAACAAGATAATTCTACCATTGCCGTACCTTCAAAACCACCATATCCATCTCCTTCCGGCAGCACAGGATTTTGGCTCGCCGTAGGAGGTTGCGAAACCGGTCCTGCTGTTCCCAAACCGGGCGATCATAATATAGTTTATGGCAATTGTAAAGGCAGGTTTGATGTTTATGATAAACGTACCGGACAGACAAAAAACTATGATGTAGGAGCCGCCAATATGTATGGTCATAATCCAAAAGACCTTAAATACAGGTTTCAAAGAGTATCTCCTATCCACGTTTCTCCACACGATCCTGGTGTCATATACCATGCTTCACAATTCGTACATAAAAGCACCAACGACGGTAAAGCCTGGGAAACCATTTCACCTGACTTGACCGCCTTCGAGCCAGGCAGACAGGTGGTGTCAGGAAGTCCGATTACCAGGGATATAACCGGGGAAGAGTTTTACAGTACGATATATTCCATTCGTGAATCTCCCGTCACACCCGGAGTGATCTGGGTAGGTGCCAACGATGGCCCGATCCATGTAACACAAGACGGAGGGAAAACATGGCAGAATGTGACGCCTCCGAAACTTCCGGCAGGTGGGAGAGTTGATGCCGTAGAACCTTCTCCGCACAATCCTGCCAAAGCCTATGCAGCAATATTGAGATATCAACTGGGTGATTCAAGACCTTATATTTTGAGGACGGATAATTACGGCAAGAATTGGACCCTTTTAACGACAGGAAAAAACGGAATACCGGAAGATTTTCCTACGAGGGTAGTCAGAGAGGATCCTGACAAAGAGGGTCTTTTATATGCAGGTACGGAATTCGGCTTATTCATTTCCCTGAACGACGGGGAAACCTGGCAGTCGTTCCAGCAAAATCTTCCTGTCACACCCGTTACGGACATCAGGGTTTTCCGTAAAGATCTGGCTCTTTCTACTATGGGCCGTGGTTTCTGGATCATGGATGACCTCTCACCGCTGCATCAGGATCAGTTTTCTGAGCTCGCAGAGACTCCGTTTTTGTTTAAGCCTCGTGACACATACAGATACAAATACTCCTCAAGGGGCGACCGATACCCGCTTCAGGCTGTGAATATTGACTACTATCTTCCGGAAGATCAAACCAATCCCCTCAAACTGGAAATAGTTGATGAAAATGGTTCTGTGATCAATACGATCATAAGCGGAGCAAAGACAGAGGATAAGGTTATAGAGGACATGAACCTCAGTGAAACGATCTTTCTGAATAGTCAGAACCTGAAAGCAAAAAAAGGTCTGAATAGATTCAATTGGAACATGACGCATATCGGACCATGGCACCGTAACGAAAGTTACCGATATCGCAATGGTCCCATGGCAAAACCTGGCCGGTACATAGCAAGACTGACGTTGAACGGGACTTCTTTTGAGCAGGAATTTAATCTATTGGCAGATCCCAAAGTTGTCAATAGTGGAGTGAAGGCCGAAGAGATAATAATGCAGGAGGAGCTGGCCTTAAGAATTACGGAACTGTTAAGTGATTCCAGGAAATTGGCAGATAAACTAAACAAGGAGAAGGATGCGGGGGATCTGGAAGAAACCAGGCTGAGTGCGATCGAAAAAGCGCTAAAAATGCTTGAGACGGAAGAAGGAACGTACATGCAACCGATGATGATCGACCAGATAAGTTATCTTTTGAGCACTATACGTGGATCTGATCAACTTCCCGGGAAAGATGTCTATGATCGATTTGATGAACTAACCGCTCAATTTAACAGTTTAAAGGAATCGATCGATTAGGGCAATATGGATGCTGAAATACGTGAGGCTTTTGAAAGCCTGGGTTTCGAATCAAACCTGGTTCAGGAGATAGGAACAATTGGAAGACTCAGGAAAATTTCAGCGGGATCTGAGATAATCACTCCCGGACAGCTGGCGAGTGAACTGCCCTTTGTGTTGGAAGGAACCTTACGGATAATGAGGGAAGATGAGCAGGGAAATGAGGTAATCCTGTATTATTTGCAGGGCGGGGAAACCTGCGCCATGTCCATAACCTGCTGCATCGATGGCCGTAACAGTGAGATCAGGGCTGTGGCGGAGGAAGATACCAAAATGTGGATGGTCCCAATGTCCGAGATGGACAGATGGGTCAGGAAATATGATTCTTTCAGGAGATTTGTTTTTCATGCCTATCAGAACCGGTTTGATGAAATGCTTAATTCCTTTGATAGTGTGGCATTCATGAAAATGGATGAAAGGTTATATAAATACCTCCTGGACAAAAAACAAGCTTCCGGATCCTACATAATCCAAAAAACCCATGAACAGATCGCAAGAGAGTTGAATACCTCCAGGGTTGTGGTTTCCCGGCTATTGAAGAAGTTGGAAAACGAGGAAAAAATAGAGCAATACCGAAACCGGATTGAGATTTTGTAACAATTGTTACTAACTATTTTTGCGGAGAAATGGATTTTTGCTGCTGATTCCCGATCCATGAGATTTAAAAAATACATTCCCGTACTGGAATGGTTGCCAGCCTACTCAAAGAATGATTTCAAAGGTGATCTTTCAGCCGGATTGACAGTTGGCGTTATGTTGATTCCCCAGGGTATGGCTTATGCCATGCTGGCAGGGTTACCGCCGATCTATGGATTGTACGCAGCAACCGTACCTTTAGTACTTTATGCAATTTTTGGGACATCCCGGCAACTGGCCGTAGGGCCGGTGGCTATGGTTTCACTGTTAGTGGCTGGGGGAGTTGGAATTTTGGCGGAAGCCGGATCGGCGCAATATATTCAACTGGCAATTGTTCTTGCACTGCTTGTGGGCATTATCCAATTTTTCCTCGGTGTCCTGAGGCTTGGTTTTCTAGTAAACTTTCTTTCTCATCCCGTGATCAGTGGATTTACTTCCGCGGCTGCCCTGATCATTGGGCTAAATCAGCTCAAACATCTATTGGGGATAGATATTCCGAGAGATAATCATATTCACACGATCTTACTAAAAGCTTTTGAAAACATTGAATTCATCAACATACCTACCCTGATCATCGGGGTTGTTGGGATTACAACCATACTTCTTTTAAAGAAACTTCATAAAATGATTCCCGGTCAGCTTATTACGGTAATAGCCGGAATAATCATCGTTCAGGTATTTGGGTTACAAAATGCAGGTGTAAAGATAATCCAGGATGTACCGGGAGGGTTCCCTGCCTTCACGCTTCCTGCTTTTACCGTTTCCGATATCGGCAGACTTTTTCCTACAGCTCTGACAATCGCGCTTGTCGGATTTATGGAATCCATTGCAGTTGCCAAGGCTGTTCAGGCAAAACACAGAAATTATAAAATTGACCCCAACCAGGAATTGATAGGACTGGGCCTGGCCAATATCGGGGGTGCTTTTTTCAAAGCATTTCCGACAACCGGCGGTTTTTCACGGACGGCAGTGAATGATCAGTCAGGTGCAAGTACCGGGATGGCTTCTATTTTTAGTGCACTGCTGGTAATCATTACTTTACTTTTCCTGACACCGCTCTTCTATTACTTGCCGAATGCTGTGTTGGCAGCTGTCATCATGGTTGCCGTGTTTGGCCTGATTGATTTCGGTGAAATAATACACCTGTGGAAAACGGACAGGATGGACTTCACAATGCTGGTAGTAACATTCCTTGGAACCCTATTATTGGGAGTTGAAAAAGGTATTGGTCTGGGAGTTTTACTTTCCCTTGGTCTTGTATTGTACAGAAGCTCATACCCTCATACGGCTGTTTTGGGCAGAATTCCCGGGACCGACAACTATAGAAATATTTATCGATTTCCGGAGGCGGAACAGCGAAATAATATACTCATCTACAGGTTTGATGCTGAGCTGTTCTTTGGTAACAGCAAGTTTTTCAGGAACCAGATTGAAGACAAACTATTGGAGAACAGAGACCTGAAACTGGTGATCATCAATGCCGAGGCAATAAACGGAGTTGATTCCACATCAATCCGTATGTTGAAGGAACTTCATGAAAACCTGCGATCAGGCAACATTGAAATTGTATTTGCAGGTGTCAAAGGCCCTGTTCGTGATATTATTTCAAAAACCAAACTCGCTGATATCATCGGAAAGGAGCTTTTTTTTGATACAATTCAGGATGCGGTTGACTGGTATGACAGTGACAGAAAAACTGGTAGAAGTCATTTTCAGGTTAACAGCAGTTAACGCTCAATCACGCTGTAGGATGCCGATCCCGTAATAACATATGTAAATATTAAAAAATGTTCATATATTCAAGCATTAATTTGACCTGTCACGAAGTATGAAATTTGGTTTTGTCATTGACAACCGAAAATGCATAGGATGTCACGCCTGCACTGTGGCATGTAAATCAGAACATGATGTACCGGTTGGTGTCAACCGGACATGGGTAAAACAAACAGAAAAGGGTACGTTTCCAAATACCAGACGTGTATTTTCCGTAACCCGGTGTAATCACTGTTCGGATGCACCTTGCGTGGATATCTGTCCTACGGAGGCCCTGCATAGCAGGGAGGATGGTATAGTTGATTTCAACAATGACAGATGTATCGGATGCAAGTCATGTATGCAGGCGTGTCCGTATGATGCTTTGTATATTGATCCGGAAACACATACTGCGGCGAAGTGTAACTACTGTGCACATCGAACGGAAATAGGACTTGAGCCGGCATGTGTGAACGTGTGTCCGGAGCAGGCAATCATCTCGGGGGATATGGATGATCCAAATTCCGAAATATCAGGATTATTGTCCAGGGAGCAGGTCAAAACCAGGAAGCCGGAAAAGGGCACCATGCCAAACGTTTATTACATTGATGGCGATGAGGCGTCGCTCAATCCTTCCGCTACCGAACGATCCAATGCCTACATATGGAGCACCCAGTCCACAGGCGTCGGCCATTATGCCAAATTTGCGGAAAGCCTTGCTAAGGGGAAAGATCTGATTGAGATGATACAGGAACTCAATGGCCACAGGCCCAATAGCAAAGCTGCTACCTATGGGGGAAACCATGAAGGTTCGCAAAAACAAATCGATGTGATCATGGAAGCTGCTAATGCAAGGCGGGTGTATGATACACCCGACAAGGGTGTTTTGTGGGGCTGGGAGGTTTCATCTTATGTGCTGACGAAAGCAATATCGGCCGGAGTATTTCTTTCCTTCGTTCTGGGAACCCTGTTTGGGTTAGGATCGTCCATGGAATTGAAGTGGACTGTAGGATTGATTGCACTTTTTTTCCTTGCTGCAACGGGAGTACTACTCATCAAGGATCTCGACAGACCGGACCGCTTCCTTTATGTCCTGTTGAGGCCACAGTGGAATTCCTGGCTGGCTAAAGGCGGATATGCCATTACATTATATGGTGGATTTGTTACAGTCTGGTTAATCGGAAGCTATTTCAACTTCCCGGTACTTCAGCTTATCTGTTTCTGGGGAGGGGCAATTTCCGGTCTGGTGGTTGCCGTTTATACCGCTTTCCTGTTTGCACAGGCAAAAGGAAGAGATTTCTGGCAAAGTCCGGCTATGGTAATTCATATGTTGACTCATAGTTATATGGCCGGCTCTGCTGTAGTACTGCTGTCGGGTCTTTTACTTCAGTGGAACAATAGCTGGATTGCACTAATGGGGCAAATTCTGGGTGTAGGTATTATAATCAATATGTTGGTTGTAATGGTTGAATTGTCGATTACTCATCCGACAAATGATGCCAGGCAGGTTGTAAAGATGATTTTGTCGGGGAGATACTCCCGATTGTTCTGGTTGGGGGTGGTTGGCCTGGCGAACATTGTTCCATTGATTTTTCTTTTTAGTGGCCTGCAGGAATTGCTAATCCCAGCGGCGGTACTTTCCCTTATTGGTATTTACCTGATCGAAAAGATATGGATCGAAGCTCCGCAACGAATTGCACTCACTTAAAACAGGACATCTCATGGCGTATAGACATAAACCTTCCGTAATCGAAAAACTGGCTGAAAGCCTGAGGATCATTCCAAATCTTCATGATGTGCCGGAAACGGATATTCCAAGGCTGACGGAACCGGGCGACCTGACAAAATATCCGCCACCCGAACAGTGGGATTCCTGGACGGAACATGAAGCTAAGGGATGGGCGCGCAAAGAGAAAAAGACTTATGGCATAGTACCTACAACCTGTTTCAACTGTGAATCGGCCTGCGGTTTGCTGGCGTATGTAGATAAATCAAGTGGAAAGATCCGGAAGTTTGAGGGAAATCCTTATCATCCCGGTAGCCGGGGCAGAAATTGTGCTAAGGGACCGGCAACCATCAATCAGATTACTGATCCTGACCGGATACTTTACCCTCTAAAAAGGAAAGGAGAACGTGGTTCAGGTGAGTGGGAACGCGTAAGCTGGGATGAAGTATTGGATGATATCGCCGGTAAAATCAGAAAAGCACTTCATGAAGACCGTAACAACGAAATTGCCTATCACGTCGGCCGGCCGGGACATGAGGGCTATATGGATAGAGTTCTTAAGTCATGGGGCGTTGACGGGCATAACAGTCATACAAATATTTGTTCGTCCGGAGCCCGATTCGGTTATAATATCTGGCAGGGATATGACCGGCCGTCGCCGGACTATGCCAATGCTGATTTCATATTATTGATCAGTGCCCACCTGGAATCGGGTCATTATTTCAACCCTCACGCTCAAAGGATCATGGAGGGTGTAATGCAAGGGGCTAAACTGGCGGTGATGGACCCGAGGTTATCCAATACGGCAAGCATGGCGAGTTATTGGATGCCGACCTATCCCGGTACAGAAGCTGCGGCATTGCTGGCAATGGTAAAGGTGATCCTGGAAGAAGGATTGTATGATCGCGCATACATGCATGACTGGGTCAATTGGGATGAATATATGAGGGCGGTTCACCCTGGTGAAGAGCTGGATTTCGACTTGTTCATAAAGAAGCTGATTGAAGCGTATAAAGAATATACGCCTGAATTTGCGTCTAACGAGACCGGTATCAGGCCTGAAATGATCACAAAAGTTGCCAGGGAGATCGGAAAAGCAGGTTCAAGATTTGCGTGCCATAACTGGAGATCGGCGGGAAGCGGTAACCTCGGAGGATGGGCTGTTGCCAGGGCGCTGCAATTTCTTAGCGTCCTGACCGGTTCCGTTGGCACGGTCGGCGGAACATCGCCAAGTGCCTGGAATAAATTCAAACCGGATTTTTTCGATAAACCACCGGCACAGAAATTTTGGAATGAGCTGCACTACCCTAAGGAGTATCCACTGGCCTTCCATGAATTGAGTCAGCTTCTGCCGCATTTTCTGAAGGACGGGCGCGGTAAAATGGATGTCTATTTTACCCGGGTATTCAATCCCGTATGGACTTATCCCGATGGATTTTCGTGGATAGAGGCCCTGACTGATCCGGATATGGTGGGCACTCACATCGCTTTGACACCCACCTGGAATGAAACCGCCTACTATGCGGATTATGTATTGCCCATGGGTCATGCATCCGAACGTCATGATATCAACAGCTATGAAACCCACAGCGGAATGTGGATCGCATTCAGGCAGCCGGTCTTACGGGAATATGCTAGAAGGAACAATCAGCCATTTGAGTTTACATATGATGTAAATCCAGGGGCGGTCTGGGAGGAAGATGAATTCTGGATCGAGCTGTCATGGAGAATTGACCCCGATGGCAGCCTGGGGATCAGGGAACACTTTGAGTCTCCTTACAGAAAAGGTGAGAAGATCACGATTGATGAGTACTACCAGTACATTTTTGAGCAGACGAAAGGTCTGCCGGCAGCGGCTGAAAAAGAGGGCCTGACCCCTTTGGACTACATGAGGAAGTACGGTGCTTTTGAAGTAGAAAAGACTTCCTACCTGAAAAACCTGAATAAACTTTCGGAAGAGGATCTGAAGGGGTCCGTTACGGACAAGGTGTCAAAGGTCATTTCGAAGAATGGCCATAACATTGGCATTGAAATGAACGGTAATAAAGTTGTGGGATTTCTAACCCCCTCCCGGAAGCAGGAATTCTTTTCTCAGACGATGATAGACTGGAAATGGCCGGAATATGCCATCCCGAAATACATCAAAAGCCATGTCCATGAGGATGAAATGGATCGTGCTAAGGGGGATTTTCCTTTAGTGCCTACATTCAGACTACCCGTGTTGATCCACAGCCGGTCGGGTAATGCCAAATGGCTTACGGAAATTGCGAATAGAAATCCCATTTGGATTCATCCGGATGACGCTGCAAAATTTGATCTTGAAGACGGGGGTTTGATAAGGGTAAATACTGAAATAGGGTATTTTGTGGACCGTGTATGGATCACCCAGGGTATGAAGCCGGGAGTCATTGCCTGTTCACACCACCTGGGGCGATGGAGAAGACCGCAGGATAAAGAAGGGAACAGGTGGGCAACCAATACCGTATCCATAGAAAATAGTGATGGAAAGTGGAAAATGCGTGTGTTGCAGGGGGTGCGCCCGTTTGAGAGCGAGGATAATGATAGTAAAAGGATATTCTGGAGTGACGGAGGAGTCCATCAAAATATAACTTTTCCTGTCCACCCTGATCCGATCAGCGGGATGCACTGTTGGCATCAGAAAGTAAGACTGGAAAAAACAGGTCCTGATGATCGTTATGGCGATGTTTTTGTAGATACGCAAAAATCATTTGAAGTTTACAAAAAATGGCTCGGAATGACTCGTCCTGCACCGGGCCCTGAAGGTCTCAGAAGGCCTCTTTGGTTTGCCAGGGTGCTTAAACCTACGATTGAGAATTATTATATAAAATCATAAATTCAGGAATGGTAAGATTTTTTCCATTTCTTGGATGGATTAACGAAGTAAATTCCAGGTCACTATCTTCTGACTTTCTAGCCGGGATCACAGGGGCGATAATTGTATTGCCTCAGGGAGTGGCATTTGCCATGATCGCCGGTATGCCTGCGATTTATGGCCTGTATACGGCGATGATATTGCCAATAGTTGCCGCACTATTTGGTTCCTCCAGACACCTGATCAGCGGGCCGACGACCGCTATTTCGGTGGTTGTTTTTTCGACCGTCTCACAGTTTACGGATCCGGGCACACCTGAGTTTGTATCGATCGCCATTGGCCTGACCCTGATGACGGGGATCATTCAATTTATACTTGGTTTGTCGAGGCTTGGGATACTTGTAAATTTTGTTTCGCATTCGGTGATCATTGGTTTCACCGCCGGAGCCGCGATCCTTATTGCCACAAGTCAGCTCAGGCATTTGATGGGACTGAACATTCCATCCGGAGTGCCCTTTTACGAAAGCTGGTCGTACATGTTCGATCAGGCCGGGAACACTAATTTCCTGGCGCTTCTTGTTGGGGTTACAACGCTTGTCGGCGCCATAGTTATTAAAAAATTCCACAAGCTTGCTCCCAATATGCTGCTTGCACTGATATTGGGTAGCGTGGTAGCTTATTACCTGGGCGGAAGTACGAAAGGGATACAGGTCGTTGGTGAATTACCCAGGGGATTACCGCCGGTATCACTTCCTTTCGTTGACTTTGAAATGTTTCAAAAGCTGGCCCCCAATGCATTTGCCATAGCATTACTGGGATTGATAGAAGCCGTAGCAATTGCAAGATCAATAGCGACGAAATCCGGGCAGAGGATTGATAGCAACCAGGAATTTATCGGACAGGGTTTGTCAAATGTTGTTGGCAGCTTCTTTTCGTGCTATTCGGGGTCAGGTTCATTTACACGTTCAGGTATTAATTATTCGGCAGGAGCTAAAACACCCATGGCTGCAATCTTCGCAGCTCTCATTTTAATGTCCATTATCTCATTTGTAGGGCCTTTAGCGTCCTATCTACCCATTCCGGCTATGGCGGGGATCATCATCGTGGTGGCCTACAACCTGGTGGATTTTGTTCACATCCGGAAGATACTGAAGACAAGCAAAAGAGAAAGTACGGTATTGTTAATAACATTGTTTGCAACCCTGATGCTCGAGCTGGAGTATGCCATATACCTGGGTGTTTTTTTCTCGCTCGTGTTCTATCTGCATCAAACGTCCAAACCACGTATTGTTCGCCTCGCGCCGGACCCTGAACACAAGTATCGAATGTTTCTTAACGTCCAGAAAGAAGATCTTACGGAATGTCCCCAATTGATAGTAATAAGAATAGAAGGATCACTCTTTTTTGGGGCTGTTGAGCACGTTTCTCTGGAACTTGACAGCTTGCAGCGGGAACCCCAGCGTCATTTGTTAATCGTTTCAAACGGGATCAATCTTATTGACACTTCGGGAGCGGAGATGTTGGTGGAGATAGTCAATAAATGGAATACAAATGGCAAGTACATATATTTCAGTGGCCTGAAAATGAGGGCCAGGGATTTTCTGAAAAAAGGCCATTACTGGGATGAAATTGGAGAGGACCGTTTCTTCTGGCATAAAGAAGAGGCGATCAAGTCGATATTTGATAAATTGGATAAAGAAAAATGTGATAAATGCGATGCACAGATCTTTTTGG
The DNA here is from genome assembly GCA_028278225.1 of Cyclobacteriaceae bacterium. Lineage (GTDB taxonomy): Bacteria > Bacteroidota > Bacteroidia > Cytophagales > Cyclobacteriaceae > JANQEU01. The sequence goes on along the minus strand of JANQEU010000041.1, from coordinate 25,100 downwards.
AGTGTCCTAAGAGTTCTGTAACAAAAGTTACATCACCACAAATCATGTGAATGTAACATTGTAATTCAGTTCAAACCCAAAATATATTTAGACATGAAAATCGAACAAATTTATACTGGTTGTCTTGCGCAGGGAGCCTATTATATTGAGAGTGAGGGAGAGGCGGCCATCATAGATCCATTACGGGAAACGAAGCCTTACATTGAAAAGGCAAAGAAAGAAGGTGCAAAGATCAAGTATATTCTTGAGACTCATTTCCACGCGGATTTTGTGTCCGGTCATGTGGAGTTGGCTGAGAAAACAGGGGCGACAATTGTCTATGGGCCCACGGCTTTTGCCGAGTACACCATACATGAAGCGGAGGATGGCGAGGAGCTGCCCCTTGGAAAACTAAAAATAAAAGTACTCCACACCCCGGGTCATACCATGGAAAGTACAACATTCCTTTTAATAGATGAGAATGAAAAGAAACATGCCATATTCAGTGGGGATACCTTGTTTATCGGTGATGTGGGAAGACCTGATCTTGCAGTAAAGACTGATCTCACCCGGGAGGACCTGGCAGGTCACTTATACGACAGCCTGCGTAATAAGATCATGCCGCTTCCCGATGATGTGATCGTCTATCCTGCTCATGGTGCAGGATCGGCATGCGGAAAAAATATGAGCTCGGAAACATTTGATCTTCTTGGAAATCAAAAGAAAACCAACTACGCGCTCAGGGCGGATATGACCAGGGAGGAGTTTATCAGGGAAGTAACGGAGGGTATCCTTCCGCCACCCCAGTACTTTGCGAAGAATGCCATGCTGAATAAAACCGGCGTCAAAAGCCTGGACGATGTAATGAACAGGGGCAATGTGCCCTTGGATGTGGATACTTTTGAGGCCATGGCAAATCATGAAAGTGCTTTAATACTGGATACCAGGCACGAAAAGAATTTTGTCAGGGGGTTTATTCCAAATTCAATTTACATTGGAATTTATGGAACTTTCGCACCGTGGGTTGGCGCGCTTATTGAGGATTTAAATCAGCCGATCATATTTGTTGCGGATGAGGGCAAAGAGGAGGAAGTTGTGACAAGATTGTCCAGGGTAGGTTACGACAATACCCTGGGTTACCTTAAGGGAGGAATAGAGGCCTGGACAGCTGCCGGCAAGGAGATGGACAGTATGGAGTCCATAGAAGCAACGGAATTTGAGCGCAGATTTAAAGCCGGCGGTTTGCAAATATTGGATATAAGGAAGCCCGGGGAGTTTGCCGCTGAGCATGTGGAGGACTCTGTCACTATGCCGCTCGACTACATCAATGATACAATGAGCAAGCTGGACAGGGACACGGAATACCATATTTACTGTGCAGGGGGCTACAGATCGGTCATATTTTCCTCGATTCTAAAATCCAGAGGGTATCACAAAGTGGTGGATATTGCGGGTGGATACAAAGCAATTTCCGGTACCTCGATTCCGAGAACGGATTACGTTTGTCCGTCCACTACTTAATTCAGGCTGCCCGCGACTTCCACGATTGCTGATTCGATTTCCTTCATTTCGAAGGGTTTAGTGAAGTACTTCCGGATGAGCTTGTTTTTAAGCGCTGAGTCAATTTCATCATTGTAGTCATATCCGGTGAGGATGAAATAGGCGATGTTGTTATATTTTTCTTTGGCTATGGAAATGAATTCAACCCCGTTCATCCTCGGCATCCTCATATCGCTTATGACGGCAATAATATCTTTATGTTGATCTTCGAGCAGATCCAGCGCTTCATCACCCGAAGTGGCCGTTAATACCGGGTATTTCATTTGAAAATTCACTTTGAACAAGAAGAGGTTTGGCTCCTCGTCATCCACATATAGAATCTTTGCGTCTTTTTTCTCGTTCATGCCGGTTGACTACTCGGTAAGGTAACGGTAAAAGTTGACCCTTGGTTTAGCTTTGAAGTTACATCAATATTTCCATTGTGTTCTTCAATAATGGAATAAGTTATTGATAAACCTAATCCCGTACCTACACCGGGAGCCTTGGTGGTGAAAAAGGGATCGCCTATTCGGGACATATTTTCCACGCTTATTCCTTCACCGGTATCGCTTATTTCAATAATTATTTCCTTCTTATTTTTTATGGTTTTGATCCTGATCATTCCTTCACCGGTTATGGCCTGTTCGGCATTTGAGAAAAGATTTAAGAAAGCCTGGTGAAGTTTGCCTTCACTGCCGCGAACAATTGCCGGCTGATCGGTAAACTCCCTGATCACATTTATCCTGTTTTTCACTTTGTTATGGAGTATGACCAGGCAATTATCAATGATTTCATGCAGATCACAGGTTTCATCCATCTCACCTCCCTGCCTGCTGAAGTGGCTAAGACTTTTAACAATGTCCGATGCTCGTTTTACACCATCATTTATAATATCAAAATACGGTGTTATCCCATCCTTGACATTGCGGGCATTCTTCTGGATATGATTCAGCATGCCTGATACACCATTTTTAATGTAGTTGAGCGGGTTATTGATTTCATGGCCTACTCCTGCAGCCAAAACACCCAACGACGCCATTTTTTCGGCCTGGATCAATTGTTTTTGGGCAGTACTCAGTTCATTTAAGGTAATTTCCAGTTCCTCTCTCTGTTTTTTAAGCACCAGATTACCATCCTGTAATTCTTTGTTGGTCTTTTCCAGTTCCACGGTCCTTTCTTTTACCAGGGTTTCAAGGTTCTTACTATAATTTTCCAACTCCTTTTCCGATTGTTTCAGGGCTGTAATGTCTTCCACAAACATTGACACGCCTGTTATTTCATCGCCCTGATAAATTGGATTGTAGTTAAACAGAAAATACAGCGAACCCTGGGGGGTAGGGTATTCAACGGTTTCCTTGAATTTTTCTCCTTTTAATGCTCTTTCCTGAAATTTGAAAAATGCCTTCGCGATAGGTTTATCGCCCCAGGCCTCATTGAATATATCCATACCGCTGTACAGATCCAATCCATCGGTCTGTTTCGCATAATCCGCAAAGGCCTGATTGAATTCAATTAGGCGTTTGTTTGTGTCAAATAGGCCTATGATACTGTTCGTACTTTCAAAAAGCGATTTCAGGTTAGCCTCTCTGTCCATCAACCTTTCCTCAGCTTCTTTCTGTTCGGTGACGTCCCTGCCGAAAATAATAATTTCTTTAGGCTGACTTTTTTCGTCGTAAAGCTTCATTGAATACCATGAGACGATCTTGTCTTTACCTTCATTCGTGAGCATCGTCATTTCAAAGTCCCGCACAGGACCGACTTTCAACTGGTCGAAAAACTTTGTTACCTGATTGTCGTATTTTTCCGGAAACAGTGTTTCCCACCAGTCTCTGCCAATAATATCTTTCCGGCGGTAGCCCGTTACTCTTTCAGCCACAGGATTGATATAGGTGCACTTGTTTTCCATATTTATTCCGACAATCAGGGCAGGGGATCGATTAAGGATATTTGTAGAATAGTCCCGTTCCGCCTGTAATTCATGGGTATATTGAATCTCCTTGTTACGAAAGAACCGGAAGGCGATCAAAGTCAAAATCGTCATAAACAAGTAGGCTGCAAGGATCAGCCTGAAGAACTCCCAGAACGAAACCCAGAGAATGCTTTTCTTTACACTTACTACCAGTAAATGATCAAAAGCGCCGGGGCTGGTCTTCACTCCGATTGAAGGATATTTTCTAAATGCGTTATAACCTGCAAACAGCGTTTGATTGTCATCTTCCCGCACCACCCGCATATCATGGAAGATATCCGCATCCTGATGCAACAATGAATCATATTGCGATATCTCCATCGGATAGTAGATTTGTGTAGTGTTGTAAATCGTATTCACTACCTGAACCTGGTATTGATCATTAAACTGAAAACTTTCAAAGCTTTCAATAAGACTGTTGTAGGCCACAGCGGAAGTATTCAGTGCCAGGAGGATATTATTTTCATCACGGATAGGTACCCGGATCGGGATGATCCAGTCGTTTACTTCCCGGAAATAATAGGATTCGCCAATTACAAGCCCTTCAGCGGATTTTGCCTGATGGAACGACCTTCTGGTAGAAAGGGAATTACTCAGGTTGGGAAGCGTGTCTCCGATTTCCGACCCGGTGAGCGTTGTGATCTGACCCGTAGTGTCGGCCAAACCAAAAGCCAAAAGATCGTCATAGATTTCAAGCGCCTCATTTGCAAAATTCAGCCTTCGTACATCGGCGTCTTCACCCCGAATGTCCAGTAACCTTTGACCAACACTGAGAAGACTCAGTTCCATCTGGTAGAAACTCAATTCAAAATACCGTTTTATGACTGAAGCTGTATAAGCCAGATCTTTGTACCGCTCTTCCCTGACATCGACCCAGATCCAGTAGCTGATACCTGCTGTAAACAGGGTGAGGCCAACGAATATCATTGGAAATATGAAGTACAGAACAGATCGTTTTGATGTCATCTATCTTCCAAAATAACTCAATGACCCGGGAAAGAAATTACAATAGTGGAGCGATGGCCAGGTCAAATGATCATTCTAAAATCGATAAAATTATGGATTAAAACAAGAATAATTTGTCATAAATCATGTATTCACAGTGGTTAAATACTGCATGTTGCTCCGGATAATGTAATGTCATGAGGCCTATAGATTTGCTAACCTTTTGTTTAATTTGTATGAGATAGCGCACACAAATGTTTTCCATTTTCAAGAAAAGATATGCAGTCATAGATGTTTCTACGTTTAAGGAAATGAAGAAAAAGAGAGACACTGTGATACTGGATGTTCGCACGAGGGGTGAGCAGCTGGGAGGAGTGATCAATGGCCAGCGGAATATGAATGTTATGGATAAAAAATTTAAGAATAACGCTTCGAAGCTGGATCGATCCAAAACCTATCTTGTTTATTGCCGGACAGGGTCCAGAAGCCGCAGAGCTTGCAGAATCATGGCAAAACAAGGATTCGACAAGTTGTTTTCATTGAAAGGTGGGTTTGAGGCTTGGAAAAGAGAAGATTTCTAGAGAATTTAACTTTCCTTATAACGCAGGTAAGCTGTTTTACTAATCATCATCTGTAAATTACGAACTGTAATACTTGATAAACTACTAATATGACTGTACTGAAATCTCCCGGATTTGCTTTTGTTTTATATTTCCTGTTACATTCATGGTCAGCCACCGGTCAGCCACAGGCGCAGGCGGATTCCACGATCGTAAGGTTTCTGGATTATCATAAAAAAACACCACAGGAAAAGGTATATATAAGAACAAACAAAGAAGTATTCTCATCAGGGGAAACCGTTTGGTTCAGCTCTTATATCCTGGATGCCTCGACCCATGCGCGGAGTACTTTGAGCAAATTACTTTATGTGGACCTGATCAATCCTGCTGATGAGGTGATTTCAACCCTCAACATAAAATCTGAAAATGGAGTAGGTCAGGGAGATTTTTTTATGGCTGATTCACTGTCAGAGGGGATTTATCATATCCGGGCATATACGAATTATATGATGAATTTCGATGAGGACTTTCTCTTTACAAAACCTATTAAACTATTGGATCTGTCGACAAAAACAGTCACTGAAGAAATGATCCCGGAAGTGCGTGATATCGATATTCAATTTTTTCCGGAGGGGGGTAACATAATTGCGAATGAATTGAATTATATCGCTTTCAGAGCAACCAATGAATCAGGGAACGGGGTAAAAATAGAGGGTAAGATTATTGACGAAGAGGGTGCGGAAGCAGGTTCATTCCGGGACATGATTTTTGGCATGGGCAAGTTTCTCCTGAAACCTGAGGCAGGAAAGCGGTATTTTGTTTCCTATGAGGTCCGGGGCGTGCCGTTTTCCAAAGCGCTGCCTGAAATAATGGATAAAGGATACCTGCTAAACGTCAGACAGACAGCAGACAAAATCTATATTACCGCAAAAGGCACGGGCGATATTAAAATCCAGGACGCCTTTTTAATTGGTCACACCAGGGGTTTGATATTTCTGGCGCTCCCCGGCTCCCCTGATAAGCCATTTATTTATGCTCCCATTCCTTCTGCACAAATACCCTCCGGGATTGCTCATTTCGCGTTGTTTGATGGTGACGGAAAGCCTCAGTGCGAGCGATTGGTTTTTAACCTGAACGGAGCGGAGATGCCGGACCTGGAAGTCGTCGCGGAAAATAATCCCTTCTCCAGGAGAGAAAAAACCCGGTTTGATCTCAACCTGGTGGACAAACAGGGTGTAGCCATCGATGGAAATATTTCAATATCCGTGTTGTCAGATTTATTAAATGCCGAAAACAAGATAGATATCGTGAACTACCTGTTGCTCAGCTCTGACCTGAAAGGAACAATTGAACATCCTGAGATTTATTTTGATGAGGGGAATCCTGATCGGATGAAACACCTGGATCTTGTGATGATGACCCACGGATGGAGAAGGTTCGTATGGGATGATATCCGGGAACGGAGTCTTCCCCCTATTGCATACTATCCTCAGACGGGATTTAGTATTGAAGGGCAGGTTGTGAAATATTTGAGCCGGGATAAAGGCGTCAAAGGCAAGGTGGAATTCACTTTCCTGGAAAACATGCTTTACAAACAAGAGGTCAATTCCCTCCAGGACGGAACGTTCTGGTTTGACGATTTGCAAATCGTAGACACGGTAACAGCAGTAATTCAGACCAAGCGGCTGAAAGAAAGCAAAGGCGGGTTCAGGGAAGCGAAAGGAGGCACATACATTAGCATCAGGGAGAGAGATATCCCGGATCTCAGGTATCAGTTTCTGAATCCCTATGACCGGGATGTTGAGTATACGGATTTTATTGATAACAGCCTCAAGATCCGGAATATTGAGGCAGAATTTGGAGATGACATTGTTGTCCTTGAGGAAATCAAGGTAGAAGCGGCTAAAGACTACAGAAGTAATCCTCACTACCGGGAGTCCATGTTGTATCAGAGACCAGATGATCGCCTGGTTTTGGATTCACTGGTTGGTATGGAGAGCTATACCAATATATTTGACCTGATGAATGGAAAACTACCGGGAGTGGATATTGTAGGCACTTATCCGGAGCAAACAGCCATTATCAGGGGGTATAGTTCGTTACTGCAAAGTAATGAAGCACTTTTCCTCGTTGACGGAATTCCGACCGACCCGACGCTGGTTTCACAAATTCCTCCGCAACAGGTGGAATTTATTGATGTCCTTAAGGGTCCGCAGGCAAACATCTATTCCGCAAGTGGTAATGGAGTCATAGCCATTTACCGCAGAACAGGGCCAAGGCAATTTGACGGAGACCCTGACCCGGTGAGCTTTATATCTTTCCGGATGAACGGGTACTATCCGGCAAGAGAGTTTTATGTACCGAAATATGATACGATGACGGATGAAGAAAAAGTCAAACCGGATTACCGTACGGCACTTTACTGGAATCCATCCGTTTCAATCAAAGGTGGGAAAGCTTCTTTTGACTTTTACACATCCGATGATCGTGGCCCCTTTACGATCTATGCCGAAGGCATATCATCAGATGGCAAGATCATTAAGCACAAACACACTTTTGAAGTAAAATAATCTTTTGAATACCGAAGTAATTGGCTAGATTCAATTGCAATGGACATCCCTTTTATCGGCCAACAACAGTTATCGACTCTCCTGGAGTACCCAAAACTCATTGCAGCCCTGGAACGGTCATTCGGTGAAGATGGCATTCATACGCCTCAGCGGCATCACCATGATTATATTAATCCTATATCAGACAAGGATTCAACTTTGTTACTGATGCCGAGCTGGGAGGAAGGAAATGCCCTGGGTGTGAAGCTTGTTACGATCAATCCAGAAAACCATAATCAGGACTTACCCTCGATACAGGGAGTTTATGTACTTTTTGATGAGCATGGTACACCGCGGCTTATTTTAGATGCCAGGGAACTGACGGTAAAACGGACAGCCGCAACCTCGGCCCTGGCCTCCGCCTACTTGTCGCGGGAGGACAGCTCAAAATTGATGATCATCGGTACGGGAGCACTTTCGGGTGAATTGATCAGGGCGCATGCGTCTTTGCGAAAAATTGAAAGGGTAATGGTGTGGGGAAGGGATTCCAGCAAAGCTCAGGATATAGTTTCGAAGTATGCAGATTCGGACTATACAGTGGAGACTACTGAATCGATTGAAGCAGGACTGAAAGAAGCGGATATCGTGAGTGTAGCAACGATGAGTGAAAAACCACTTGTTTTGGGGGAGTATCTCAGAGAAGGCCAGCACCTGGATCTGGTAGGGTCCTATAAACCGGATATGAGGGAAGCTGATGATGCCGCCATTATGAGATCACAGGTATATATTGATTCGGAAATGGCTAAAAAGGAATCAGGTGATCTTGCGATCCCCCTGGGTAAGAAGGTCATAAATGAAGATCATATCCGGGGTACGCTTTTTGACCTGTGCCAGAAAAAAGTCAAGGGCAGGAGAAGTGACAGGGAAATTACTTATTTCAAATCCGTAGGGCACGCACTTGAAGACCTGGTGGCTGCCAGGATGACCCTGGAATTTCTCAAACCGACCGGATCAAGTTAAAAATGGAGACTTATCATCATTCTGATTCATACACTCCGCCCGCACACTGGCTAAAAATCAAAACGATCGACATGCATACCGGTGGAGAACCTTTGCGGGTGATCCTGGATGGGTTTCCGAAACCGGAGGGGAATAGCGTACTGGAGTATAGAAGTTTTTTCAAGCGTAATTATGATCATCTCAGAACTGCATTGATGTTTGAGCCACGTGGCCATGCCGACATGTATGGTGTGGTGGTTACGAAAAGCGACGTGGCGGATTTTGGAGTGGTATTTATGCACAATGAAGGGTACAGTACCATGTGCGGACATGCAACACTAGCCATTGCCAAACTGGCTGTGGAGGCAAACTGGGTGAAAGTCAGGGAACCTGAAACCATAATTAAGATTGAGGCTCCCTGCGGGGTATTGACTGCCTTTGTAAGTGTAAAGAACGGAAAAGTTCATCACACCCGGTTTCTTAACGTCCCTTCGTACGTGGTGGACCTGGACCAGTGTGTTCATGTGGATGGATTGGGTAATGTTGGTTATGATCTGGCTTTTGGCGGTGCTTATTACGCTTTTGTCCATACTGATCAGCTGGATGACATTAAGTGTATTCCTGAGAACTACCAGCAACTGATCCAACTGGGTAAAGAGATCAAGAAAGCTGTTAACTCAAAATCCGTGATAAATCATCCGGAGGAGAAAGATCTCAGTTTCCTCTATGGTACAATTATTATCGGAGAACCTGTTTCCGGGGGAGCTGACAGCCGCAACGTCTGCATTTTCGCAGATGGCGAAGTGGACAGAAGCCCAACGGGATCCGGGGTATCAGCCAGGGTGGCTATTCATTACAAACGAGGCGAACTACAAGCGGGAGAATGGATGACTTTTGAAAGTATCATCGGAAGTCGTTTCAGGGGCAGGGTGCATGAGGTAACGGAATATGGAGGTTATGATGCTGTCATCCCGGAGGTGGAGGGGCAGGCTCATTACACCGGTAAAAATGAATTCTGGATCGATCCGGATGATCCGTATAAGGAGGGGTTTATACTGAGGTGATCAGTTAGTTGGCCAGCTTTATCTGAACCAGTTCTTGAATGTCCGGTAATTTGGAATCATCTTTTATGTCAATCCGAACTCCCCTTCCTTCAGCATATTTGGTGGCCTGTTCCAACGCCGATTTGATCTCCTGCGAAATATTACTTTCCATCACCTGCTCCGTTGCTTTCGGACCAAATACAAATGCTACCTTGAAATATTTATCTCTCGGCAGGAAATACAGAATAGCCCGTTTCTTATCTTTAATTCGATAACTCCAGCCATATTTCTTACCCGGATAATTCCATTCAGCAAGTCCATCAGGATATTTTTTCATGACAAAATCCCCGATTCGAACCCATAAATCATAGATACCACCCAGTTTTTCCATCAAATCCTTTTCTGTCGGTATCATCGCTTTTTCCTGAAAAATGCTTATGTCATCCATTTTGTCTTACGTCTTTCTGATTTCTGCTATGTTTATGTTCTCTCCACCCAAATGGGACTTGACCATGCCAATGCCTTATTTTTCTGGGTAGCTCGTACATAATAATACAATACCTCTTCTTCATCCTTGTAGCGGGGATCGACATAGGTTTGCTGAAATTCAAAAGCACCATCCTCCATATCGAACTTGTGTATCACTTCACTATTCCTCAGGATCTCAACTTTTTCCAGAGGGTATTGCCCAACGACGTATATTGCCATTTCCGGCAATTTCTTTGCCTTGCTTATTGTTCCCATAGTTGCTTCATTCACTTTGAAATCAATAAACATTTTGTCACCGGTGGTAGCAAAGGTGCGCCTGTTTTGCAGAGCTTCTACAATGCCCGCACGGCTAATTTCCTTAACCCATAGCGCTGCCACACCTACGCCCATACTGTTATGATCGCCACTGGCAATAAAACCCATTTTATATTTTTTTTCCTTTAAAGCATAATCTATGTAAGCCCGTTTGTGATGTGTAGGGGTGTGCCTTGTAAGGTTTCTCTCCCTGGGACATCCGGGATACTCGTTGTTACCTCTGCATTGGAAAATTTCAACTGTTGAGACATACCTGGGATCTGTTACATTCCAGTCCAACGGATGTATTTTATCAGCAGTATGATGAGGAATTGTTACGCATTGGATCTCTTTTTCATCCAACATCTTCCATAATGCCGGTGCTATATTCGATTCCGGAGTGCGTGGACAATATATTTCGTGTTTGTTGCGAATGTATTTTTGTGCATCTTCCGTGCTGGCAAAAATGATATTATAATGGCCGGCGCCATGCTGGATGTCGTCAAGCTCCGGATCAGATTGGAGTGTCCATTCTACAGCAGGAACCGCAACAAACTTTTCGGATTCATTATAAAAGTCTGCAATCCGGAGATTTTTCCTCCAATGGATCTCACTCGTACTGGCAGCATGGTCAGTCATACCAAAAAAATCGTAACCTTCGGAATACATGCCAAACCTGTAATCATCATGTAGTGAACCGTCTGTTCCTGCCGGCCAGCAATTTGAGCTGTAGGAGTGTTCATGGAGGTTCCCATAGATCAGTGTATACTTTTGACCGTCAATGGTCATGGATCGTCTATCCACCTTCGGATGACCACTTAGTGTGTTGATGGTTTTTTCATCCGGGGTAAATTCTTCAACTGTTGTTTCGACAAATTGTACAGGCTTGAATTCTCCTGATAGTTCCGGAGCATTATAGTGCATTAAACTCAGTTCTGTCAAACGTGATTGTGTGGCGTCGCCTGTATCTATCTGTTCATCACTATGAAAGAACTTTTCATTGTTTGTAGAAAACCAAAAGTTATCATTTTCATCAAAAGCAATGGCGGGCGGGACCATCAGACCCTTAATGTCAGTATTGAAGAAAGTTTCGGGTTGTCGCCATCCACTTTGCGGATCCAGCCAGGATACGCGGTACTTCCAACCACTATCGGTGAAGCTGCCTCCACAATGTGTAAACAGGTACAGGTTGTCTTTTCTGTCTTTGACAAAAGTAGGTTTGTGATCATTTTCCCCCTTAAACAACCACTTGCCTTTATTTTCCACCTCGACTATTTTACCGTTTTGGTAAGATAGAATGGTACAGCAGCGGTCACCGGTATAATTATCGCCATCCTCCAAACGGGTGGTATTCCGGTTATTCTCGTAACTGATCCATAAGTTTTCCTGAGCATCAAAAGCTAATGCGGGTTTGGTGTTGATATTGACTCGATCCGCAAGCCCTCCGCCAATGGCTACTGGTATGGTTTTCCGAATATTCAGGTTTTTGCCATCTACAATTGCCATTTCTATGTTCTGATGAAATCCCCCGGTCAACACATAGGCTACATACAGGTCTCCGTTTCCTGCTTCAACTATCGCCGGGTCAAAGCAACTGTTTTCACCTTTATTTATAATAATTGGATCGGACCACAGCCCGTTTTCATACTTGCTTATATAAATGGAAAAAATACCATTGTGGAGGTTTTCCCACGCTATCCAGCTCCTGTTTTTATCAGGACTGATGAGAACGGGGTTGATGGACCTGCCTTTATTAACAGGGAATGTATGGGGATCGCCGAAACCATTTTCATTCATTTGAGAGGCGTTGATCACCCACTCTTCTCCTTGAATTTCTGTCCAGGCGACATTTGGTTTACCTTCAAAAGCACATGATGCAACGGGAGTTTCATATTGGCCGGTTGATTTAGTTACGGGATCGGTTTCAATCCAGTTTTTTCCATTAAAGTGAAAGGAAGAGATCAATTCCTGATTTGCAGGATAACTTATCCTTCTGAGTGAATACAACCACATTTTACCATTGCCGTCGGTTACCAGCGCGGGAGATTCCTCCTGTTCATCATCATACCCCTTCAACAAGAGACTTTCATTCAGAGAAAGTGCTTTTTTCTTTCGGCTGGCCGAACATCCCACCACAGGTATGGTGGAAAATGCAACTGACGCCACAGTTGCAGCTTTTATAAATTTCCTTCTTCTCATTTTCTTCATTTTGTACTTTTCGCTTCTTCGAGATATTTCTCCCTAAGCCTGGTTAAAGTATTCTGATACTGTCCTACCCATAGCTTATCCCTTCTTAATAATTCAGAATAGTACGAATCATCTTTTACGATTTCATATCCTAAACGGGAGTAGCTAATTGTACTTCCGGGACCTAACCAAAGAATTGCATCCCAAAAGTCTTCTAACTTTAGTGGTCCCCACGGAATTGATCCGATTTTGGTATTCTTTAGCAGAGCTATGGATGCCTTATTCCATGTAAGGATCTGAGGATATGAATCCTCTATTTTTTGGGCTCCGGTATGAGTAGTTATAGCTAAAGTGGACCCGGGATATGAATTTTCCAATTGCACAAACAAATTGCCCCTCAAATAATCGGCAAAAAATCCCGGACCCATTTCAATATCGGGTTTTGCGAAATGCTGATCGCCGAAAATGGCCAGCGCTTTTTCTTCATTGCTGATTACCTCCCGTACAAGCACATCATAGGCATTACCATCCCTGACATTTGATAATCCCCAGGGTCTGGTGATCATGCGATTGTTGTACCAATTTTCGAGTTCTTCCCTTGTATTGATTTCTGACCAATCAATAGGGGGATCGCCCAGCAATACACGTAATTGATTTTCATCGGGTAAGGATTGATTCAGATAACGAACCGCTCTGAAAAACTCTTCATAAACAGGGGCCTCCCAAATCACAGGCTGGGTTGTTTCCTGCCAGCACATCCGGACACTGTCAAAAGGAACAAGTCCGCCGGCAATGTAACGATCCATTACATCCTGGTATCGACTGGTTCCGAATTCTACGATGATGTTTTGAACTTTCTGCGAGAAACGAGGATCTCTTATTAATTGTAGTCGAAATGTAGCTGCCTGCCAATTGGTGTGGTTTCCTTCGCCCAAAGCCACAACTGTGTAACTGTCAAATGCATCTAAGATGAACTCAATTGCATCCTGAGGAACCGGATCAGTTCCCGGGACACTGTCGGTTATCTGCTGGGCCCTTGACACGGAGCCAATCAAGCAACAAAAGAATATTATGCTGAAAAAATGTTTTGTTATCATAATTACCCGATTAATTCAAAAATGATTTTCTGAGCCTAATTGAATTCCCAATCCTGGATTGAAGTTAAATTTATACACGTACATACAGCTCAAAATATCACTACAGGGAATTGCGCTAATGTCCAGGATGGGGCGTTTGATCCTCAAACCCGTAAATCGCTATTAAAGATACCGACATTGCCAGAAAAGCTTCCGGATCGAACAGGTTAATAAAGTTTCCTTATAACCAAGATGCTTAGATCGAATTCAATGCTTTTGGAGCGGTGGGGTGGACTATGAAGTGAAAATGGATCAGTCGCTAAGTTGTCGGATACATGACCCTATACAGCTGTATTGCAGATAAAGGTAAAGAACTCAAAGCTCAGCATCAATATATCGGTCGGAAAATCCGGAATCCCGGGAAGAAACCAACGGGGCGTATGAAATTCTCAAAAGCTGTGGGTGACCGGCTGGTGAATCAACAAAGGTGTCAGCCAGCGATTTGCTCATTTTATTTCAGGTATATGGTATATCATCCGGTATAATTAGCATCGCTGCGTTTGGCGGCTGTGAACTTCAAACACATTGTTCTGCGCTCGTACTACTTTCATCATGAAGTTCTACAGTTTTGGTAGGTTAAAAGAATTGAGTTAATCTAATTTTTTGGTACAAGCTTGACCACTCGCCCTTTGTGCCACCACGTAGGAGTGTGTTGATCAATTAAGATGACAAGATTTCCACTTGGTAATTGGGCAACATCACGGATTCTGCCTGCTTCGGGCAAAACGATCTCTGTTTCATCTACATCTGAATTGTAACGCACCAGGCATTGGTATGCTAATCCTCCCATTAGAAAAGAGCCATTCCATTGCTCAAAATTGCTGTTTTTAAGTTTAATTAAACTACTGGGTGCCAAACGAAAAGAAGGTTCCCAGTACTTTATAGGTAAAATTGTATGCTTTGCCGCCTCTTCTTCCGTCATTTCAGATACCTTAGTAACGTCATAATTCAGTCCATATGAAAACAGGGGCCAGCCATAATTACCACCTTTGGTAATCACATTGAGTTCATCACCACCCAGTGGCCCATGTTCATTGGCATATAATATCGAGTCGTCAATATCATAATAAAGCCCCTGAGGGTCTCTGTGCCCGTAAGTCCAAATACCCGAAGGCCCATCTATGCCAGGTAAAACAGGATTGTCCGCCGGAATAGATCCGTCGGCCATCAGTCTGAAGATCTTACCTCTTGGGTCATTCACGTCCTGTGGACCAGGATCCGGTTTGGGAGCACCACCTGTTCCAAAGGTGAGGAAGAAATGATTGTCATCCTGCCACGCTATCCGGGAACCAATAGAAAACTGATTTGAGCTAAAAATTATATCAAGATCCTCTACAGTATTTTCCTTCAGTTTGAATCGTGCCACTGAAAGATGATAGTACTTATCGACGTAGGCGAGATAGACCAAACGATTAAATTCAAACTTTGGATGCAAACTGATATCCATCATGCCTCCATAATGTCTGTCTGTTTTATACGTCTTGGAATTTGGCAAGCCTTTCACTTTTTTCAACTCACCCTTGCGGTAACGGTAAAGGGCTCCCATTCTTTCAGTAATAAGGAAATCATCTTCGTCAATGACCGCAATGGCCCATGGTATTTCGAAGCCATCTGCAAGTATCTCCTGATCAACACTGTCATCTGATCCTGAGGTTTGAGTCGTTGATTGATCGCAGGAAAAGAATAGAGTGACAATGAGACTGGAAACCATTGACGTCATAAAATTATGCTCAGACAACTTTCATCTTATTTTCATTTATTCAATTGTATCTAACGCCCGGTCGCAAGCTGACCCGTCCGAAATTTTATCTAAACTACCGGATTGAACACCTATTTGCAAATGGCTCAGCATGCTTATGGCGTTTTGGCATTTGTTGGCGATGGTTACTTTTCCCTTCTTCGCGAACTATGAGATTCTGGTCGTTTATCAGTACCGTTTTCCAACTGTTTCTGAAGGCACATGTTCTTCAATGGTTGCAAGGTCATCTCCGGTTAATTCCACCTTAAACGCACCTAAATTCTCTTCAAGACGATGCACTTTTCTTGTACCTGGAATAGTAGTGATTTCATCGTTCTGGTTCAGCACCCAGGCCAGAGCAACCTGCGCTTTGGACACTCCTTTGCTTTGTGCAATACGATCAATAACCTCAACAAACTTCACATTTTCCTTTATCGCTTCATCCGTAAAACGAGGATTGCTAAGCCGAAAATCTCCTTCTTCCAAATCAGCGCGACTTTTGATTGCCCCGGTCAGAAAACCTCGCCCCAGTGGACTGTATGCTACAAAGGTGATACCAAGCTCCTTGCACATATCAAAAAGAGCCTGCTCCGGTTCACGACTCCATAAAGAGTATTCTGTTTGAAGTGCTGTGATGGGATGAACGGCGTTTGCTCTGCGAAGTGTGTCACTGTCAACTTCGGAAAGACCGATGTACTTCACCTTTCCCTGTTTGACCAGGTCAGCCATTGTACCGACAATTTCCTCTATCTCCACTTCGGGATCTTGTCGATGCATGTAATACAAATCAATCGCTTCAGTTCCCAGTCTCTGAAGGCTTTGGTCGCAAGCCTTTCTTATATATTCCGGCTTTCCGCTGAGGCCGAGAAATTCTCCATTGGGTCCCCGCATAATGGCAAATTTGGTTGCCAGAATAACGTCATCCCAACGGTCCTTAAAGGCTTTTCCTAATAATTGTTCATTAGCTCCACTGCCGTACATATCAGCTGTGTCGAAAAAATTGACACCCAGGTCGATAGCTTTATGCAACGTTTTAATAGATTCTTGCTCGTTAAAAGATCCATAAAACTCCGACATGCCCATACAGCCAAGGCCAATCCGATTAATGTTAAGTGTACTGTGTCCCAGCGTTGCTGTTTGCTTCATTGTTCCGCCTCCATTTTTATTTATCAATGTTTTAAACTTCCAAAACCTCTGCCTGTTCCTGCAATAATTGTTATTTGCTCCATTGTCTCAATTGGCAGGTTTTGAACCACTTTTATTGCGCATAACAGCTAGTGTAAACCCGGATTAATGAGGCTTGCACAGTGTTAGCACCAGTTCTATTTGTTTTCTTCTCGTAAGATTTTTCCCATTTCACGACCTTTTGCTAATTCATCTACCAACTTGTCCAAATATCTTACCTGTCGTGTTAATGAATTGTCAATTTCTTCAATTCGATAACCGCAGATTACTCCTTTGATAAGGTGAGCATTGGGATTTAAATCAGCGTTTTGAAAGAAATCTTCAAATGTTGTATTGTTATCAATAAATTCCTGTAACCTATCTTCATCAAAACCGGTTAGCCACTCTATCACTTCGTGTAGTTCTTCTTTCGTTCTGCTTTTCTTCTCCACCTTTGTCACGTAATGGGGATAAACTGAAGCAAAAGTCATTTTTGCCATTCGTTCATTATGTTCAGCTGTTACTTTCATTACTTCATTGATTTTACTAATTCTATATTAATTGGTGCTAACCTGTTGTTGGGCATAGTTTTTAATTGTTATTAAATTCTCTTATCAGTTCAATAGCTGATTTGTGTGGTCTTCCTGCTGCTTGTCCGTAATCGGATGAGATGTTATAAACCCCGTCATTTATTCCTTGATAAATCCCTGTGATTACCGCCCCTATGAATTCGCCTAATTCCTGTTTCCTTTCTTTGGCATAATCTTCAACGGAAATCAGATTATAAACAAGTTGGATATTATAAACCTGATTAATGAGCTCCGCCAGTTCTTTTTGGGAAATTGGTTCTCCTACCAGATTGTAAGTTTTATGGTTATGGTTATCTTGTATTAGCATTTTGGCATATGCATGTCCTAATTCAGTTCTGCTGGTATATGCACATTTTCCATCCCCTGCACAATTTCTAATTTCACCTTCCTTTTTGTAAGTATCTATATATTCCAGGTCTGGTTCGATATAAATTCCATTTCTTCCAATAGACCAGTCCAGTCCTGAATTTTTAATGTCCTCTTCGGTTAAACGATTACTTTGAACAACAGGGCTAAAGGCATTGTTTTCTTCATCTCCGACAATACTGGTGTAGACAATCTTTTTTACTCCATTTTGTTTTGCAGCTTCAATTACATTCCTGTGTTGCTGAATTCTTTTTTGAGGATCATCCATTCCCGAAATAAGCAGCACGCTATCAATATCTGTTAATGCAGCATTAAAATCATCCCGGCTATTGTAATCACCTTTTCTAATCTCAATTCCAAGGTGAGATGCTTTTTCCGGTGACCTTACAATTCCAATTACATTCTCTTCACCAATCTCCTTTTTTAGTTCATTTACTATTGACGAACCTAATTGTCCGTTTGCTGCTGTAACTGCAATCTTCATATTTCCAGGTTTTAATTATTTCTCGGTATTTGAATCCGGAAAGTCTGCCCATTACAGACCGATCACAAGGGGACAATCAAATTCGTCTCCGAATTCCTGAAGTGTTTTTGAGGAATCGTCAGATTGAGCTTCCAATAATTTCTTCGCGACATCTCTGGCTATCTCGATAGTCTCAGATATAGTTCTCCCCTGAGCTACTAAGCCTTGAATGGAATTAGAAGTTGCTAAATAATATCCCTCAGGAAGCTTTTCAATATGTAACTCAATCTTACGTTCCATTACTCAAAGTTACTCAATGTCGTTCATCCCATCAATGCGCCCCAACGTCCAACTATCATCCGTAAGCTGGTCTTTGCAAATAGCTCAGTTACTGTGGCCGGCTAGGCTTATGGGTGATAGCGCCTGTTACCAGCTTTGACTACTTCAGGGTCACTCTTTGAGCTCATGCCGGTTTTTGTTTTTAAAGACTTTTCACATGTATTCAATTCTGAGTTTTCCCCTGATCTTCTGCCGTCAAGTATTTGTCTAAAAAGTAGGATTATCGTTTCCTATAGACCCTCCGGTTAACAAAAACAAGATGCGTGTGAATGTGTCAATGGGCTGAATGGCATCCCAGTGTTCTACCAGTTGACCATTTTCAAGTCGAAAAGTATCGGTGATGATAAATCCTTTCTTCTCATTGCCCCGGTGCTTAGCCTTCATGGTAGTATGACTATGAAGTATGACAAAATCGCCATCTGCAAAAATTCGTTTGACATCAAAGGAATATTCCGGAAATCTCTTGGTGAGGGTTTTGACATAACCTATAAGTCCTGAAATTTCATTTGGAATAGCCCGGTTGTGTTGAGTGTAAGAACCGCCTCCATACACTTTAAGCGTGTATTCAAAATCGTGTTCATTCATTAAATGTTGAAAAAAGTCAACTACGACTTTCACATTTTCTACTTCCTGTTCTGTCCAGGTGTCCTGCAGGTAATTACCAAAATTAATAGTGGGCTTTTGTTCAGTGTTTTTCATTTTTCTGTTTTTAAAAGAGTGATTGAGTATGTTTTAAATAGGTATCTCTGATTTGTTTGTATGCCTGTTCCTTGTTTTTTTCCACCAATCCCAATTGCTCGTCTAAGTTTAGACTTGGATTAAACTCCTGAATATTGTCCCTGCTCCATAGTGTTAATTCCATCAGCACTGGCGTAAGAGCTAATCCCTTATCGGTCAACAGGTAGATGTTTGTTTTTTTATTGTTGGGCAGCTTCGTTTTGTTGATGATGCCGAACTCTTCCAGCATCTTCAACCTGTCTGTAAGGACATTAGTAGCGATGGACTCCTGACTTTCCATAAAGTCTTTAAAAGTGGTTTTCCCTTCAAAGAGCATTAGCTTAATCACTACCAGGGACCACTTGTCTCCCAGAATATCCAATGCCGAGGTGATCGGACATTTGCAACGGAAGCTATTTTTCATAACATATCGATTATTACTTGCAAAACAAAAGTAATACAATAAATTATTACTTGCAATATGCAAGTGAAATAAATAATGAAAAAGAGGGCATTACCTTTAGCAATGACGATTTCATTTCGAAAGTTTTAGGCTGAAGTCGTCAGAATTTCTGCAATAATCAAGACTTGAAAGTTGTGGGGAAGATCGCTGAGCGTGTCCTAGATTCTGCCAGCCATTTCTTTTTATCTTTACATTATGAGTCCAATTGTCATAAGTCCGAAAGATAAAAGTGAGTTCGAGTTCGTCTCCAACCTTCTCAAAAAGCACGGCATCGAGTCCAAGGTGCTAAAGGATGAAGACAGTGAGGATATTGGTCTGTCCATCCTGATGAAGGAAGTCGATCGTTCGGATATAGCTTCTGAAGAAGAAGTGATGAACAAACTCAAAGATTAATGGAGGTCCAATTCCTCAAAAAATTCAGTAAGGATCTCGATAAAATCAGCCAGCCAAAAGACAAGAAATCCATTCGCGATATCATCCCAAAAGGATAATGAACCCTCGATTAAGCCTGAGAGTAGACTAAAGGTTTAACGGTGTCCACTCCAGTCCAAACGGATCTTTTCATAGCGTGCTAATATGGTTCTAAAGGCGAGGGAGAATGGCCGATGAGATCATCCAGGTGCTAAACCGTCTGACGCGATATGCCTGATAGTGGGTGTTGCTTTATGCAGCTTCTTTAATGAATTGGTCTACGACTTCTCCCCACTTTATCATTTTATCTTTTTCTACTGGCCAATGGCCTCCCGTAAAATCTACATATTGCTTATTTTCAGAACCTAACCTATCATAAATCCTTCTGGTGAAACGAGCTTCAGTCATTTTATCATCTTTTGGCTGACATACCAGGACAGGCTTTTTATACAATTCATGTTTAAGATCTGGTTTACTCTGAGTCACCATAGACAGTGCGCCTCTCAACGTTAATCTATTTCCAGATTGAGGATCCTGCATGATCAATGCATTGAACTGTTTGCTGGACGTTAAATCCCGGTACGAAACGAACTTAGTTGACTTAAAAGTAGCTTTACCAAATATTGTTGATACCAATTTCATTACCGGGGCAAACATAAGAGTCAGTTTTCCCGCTGCTCCGGTCTTATCGACGAATTCTTTATCTGCAAAGTCCCATAAACACCAGCAAATCAAACCGTCTGCACAGTTATAACGGACATCTGTTGCATAGGCCAGGGGGCCTCCCATGCTTCCTCCACCCAGGTATATTTTCCCATTAAATTGGGTTTTGGCATATTCAACACTGTCATTCAGGTTTGCCAGATGCTCCTCCCAGCTAAAATCTCCTTTTTTACGTTCATTAAAACCATATCCTTCCAGGTCCGGAGCAATAATGTTATACCCTTTTTCAAATAGCGGCATGAGAAAAGGAAGCAATAACCTTGCATACCCGGCAATCCCATGAGAGAATACAAGAGTTGGGTTGGCAGGATCTGCGGTTCTATAGATCTCAATATTGATTTTTCCTTTAACCGAATCAATCTGCCTTAGCTCAACATGTTTTTCCCATTTTTCAATAAGGTCTTCTCCAAACCAGTGGATCATGTAGTTTTTCCAGAAATCTTTTCCTTCAAAATCGGGGTTGATAAAATTTTTCATGTTTTCATTGAAATTTTTAAGAATTACTTGCTAATGAATTGAGGGGACAAACCTCTTATCAATTTCAGATGAAATCATTGATTCAAATCAAGAAGCAATTCTTGATAACTAAATTATTTTAGGATCAATGGAATTGTGAACTGAGGCTTTCGTGTCAGGGTCCTTCATCAATCTTCTTTTAACCCGACTCAATGTCTCAGGAGTCATATCAAGGTAAGAAGCAATCATATATTGTGGTACTCTCTGAATTAAGGTTGGATATTCTTGCATAAAAGTGTTGACCCTGGTATCAAAATCATCGTGCAAAAGCCTGTTTGCTTTTTGAACGGAAACGATATAGGCTCTTTCAGCAAATATTCTCCCCAGTTTTCCCCATATTTTTGAAGTCTCATATAAATAGTTAAGGTCTTTTCGTGTGATGCTAAAAAGCACAGAATCTTCCAGTGCCTGTATGATACGCCTGGATGGAGTTTGCGTCAGGTAGCTGTAAAAATCCGTCACAAATTGGTTTTCCTGAAAAAATAGCATAATGTGCTGAACCCCATCAAGGTTGTAATAAAGCTTGAATATACCTTTCTTAATGAATGCTACTTTTTTACATATTTGACCTTCTTTCACATAATATTCATTTTTGTCGATCCGGATCTTTTTAAAATAGGTTAATGACTCATCCAGTTCTTCTTCATCAAAGGAATCAAATTGTTTCAGGAAAATTTTGAGCTCTTCCATCGTTGGATATTTTTTAGCATGCAGCACACCGCAAAGCTATGGGTCCCATCCACAGCTACTAAACTAAATTAAAGGTAACGAACGCACCTCACAGCTCAAAAGCAGTCATTTGAATATGCATTGTGCAGTTATAAAACCAGAAATCATCAGGTTTCTACTGGAGAAGGAGGATCAGAAGAGACACCAGAGAGGGCAATGAGAAGGTAAAGTTTCAAAAAGCTCAGTACCACATGCAGCTATAGCAAATGTCAGGGTCAGTTTTTAACTCCGGTGTTTTAGCACCATGAACTAATCGAACTACAGTTTTTCCAGGATTGTAAATTCGATAGACTATCCGGCAGTAACGAGTCTGAATATCTTGGATAAATTTTAGCGCAGCAAAACAAAGTCCACGCGGTCAGCAGGCGATGCCTCCCAAACGGCATTTCGCCGGGTAATATGCATTTTATCTTCGATAATGAGATCTTTTTATGCTGACATGCAACATTTCCACAAATAGCAGCATCCTATCTAGAAACGATCTGGCCATGCTTCGAAATTACCTTCGTGTCTTTTTCCGAAACATACAACGCAACTCATTTTTCACCTTCCTTAATATCCTGGGGCTCACACTGGGCATCGGGGTAAGCTTTGTGATTGTCCTATATATCACGGATGAAATGAGCTTTGACAAGTTCCACAGGGATGGCGAGCTGATCCATAGGGTGGGATTGAGTGGCATTCTTTCCGGTAACAAATTCGAAGGGGTCCATACCTGTTCGCCCATGTCTGCAGCGCTCACTTCAGAAGTAAGTGGAGTCCAGAGCAGCACACGTGTATCAGGATGGGGTGATATGATGATCCACAAAGACGATAACATTCTCATGCAGGAAGATGTGCTGGTTGCAGACTCGAACTTTTTCAAATTCTTCACATTTGACGTGCTCGCCGGTGATATCGACCGCCTGCTCATCGACCCCAGGAATGTTGTACTCACACGCACATCTGCCAAAAAATTATTTGGATCGACTCCGTTTAACGAAATTGTCGGGCAAACACTGATCGTTGGAAATGATAAGGAATCTTACCTCGTAACCGGCGTTGCTGAAGATCCACCGAGTAACACACAATTTGAATTTGAAGCGATTGTGTCAATGGAAACCTGGGAGTACAGCCGACGGAAGCAATGGACCAATAATAGTCTCAGGACCTTTTTCAAGGTATACCCAGGCACTGACATTGAGACCATTCAAGCCGCTCTTGATGGGTTCGTGGAAAAATATGTAGGACCTGAAATTCAACAGTACCTGGGGATAAGCCTGGATGAGTTTCTGGAAAGTGGCGGTGCTTTCGGGTACTTTACCAACCCGCTCTTCGACCTTCATTTTTCAGAATATGACGGTGAAATGGGTCCGCGTGGCAACCGCCAAAACGTATTGATATTTTCGATCGTGGCATTGTTTGTCCTGGTCATCGCTGCTGTCAACTTTATCAATCTCTCTACTGCCAAAGCGACAGATCGGGCGAAAGAAATTGGCATTCGCAAGTCTGTAGGCGCTTACCGCAATCAGCTCATCAACCAGTTTTTGTTCGAATCCGTGTTCCTGGTTTTTATTTCGTCCCTGATTGCCTTGAGTGCCGTAATCCTGTCACTGGATTTTCTCAATAACCTGATGAACAAGGAATTTATGCTTGCTGACATTGTCAATATTGATATCCTGATTTACTACGTGGCTGCGATTTTCGTCATTGGCATCCTGGCGGGTTTGTACCCGTCGCTGGTTTTGAGTGCCTACAAACCTGCTGAAGTCATTAAGGGTAAATCACACAACTCCAATACTTCTCGATTTAATCCAAGAAATGTCCTCGTCGGTTTTCAGTTTGTTCTTACAACCATGGCAATCGTACTCACCATCGTGATCACACGTCAATTGAACCACATGCGTTCGCAGGACCTGGGCTTTGACAAAGAGCAGTTGCTTGCGATCGAGAACGCGCGCTCGTTACCCAACCAGGAAACATTTAAAAACGAATTGAGCAAAATGTCATCAGTTCAGGGTGTAAGCCTCACCTCAAACTACCCTCCCAGGGTTTACAGTAATTCAGTTTTTCGCATAGCTGATACGAATGACGACATCCTTTTTTACCAGTACTACACCGACCAGGATCACGCTACTTCAATTGGACTTAAAATGAAAGAAGGTCGGTTTTTTGAAGACCCGGATTTGGATGAAAATTCTGTAATTATCAACGAAACGGGATTTAAGAAAGCGGGCTGGTCCACCATCGATGACAAGCGCATTTTGGAAATTGACCAAGATGGGTTCACCACACTTAACGTCATCGGAATTGTCGAAGATTTCCATTTCGAGGACTTCAAATCCGAAATCCAACCACTCCTGATGTTTTGCAGAAGGGAGGGTCGTTACGTAACATTACGCGTTCAGGGACGGGATGCTATCCAAACGATCAAGTCCATCGAATCCAAATGGAACGAACTCACGGGTGGAAAACCATTCAATTATTCATTCGTCGATCAGCAGTTTGAGCGGCTCTTCAGGCGCGAGCAGCGACTGGCAAATTTGACGGTGTTTTTCTCGGTCCTAACCATCATCACGGCTTCACTGGGCTTATTTGGACTGGCAGCTTTTGTGGCTCGAAGCAGGCGAAAGGAATTCGGCATTCGCAAGATCCTTGGCGCAAATGAAGCGCTTATTTGGTTCCTGCAGTTCCGATATTTCGCAACCATTGCTGCAATCGCCCTGGTTATCGCAATACCGTCAGCATACTTCCTTGCGGACATGTGGTTGAACGAATTTGTCTACCGCATCACCAATGCCGTTTCGATCTATGTTTTATCGACAGCAGCAATCGGGCTAATCATCTTGATCAGCGTCGGGTATCAATCGATCAAAGCTTCACGAGTGGCTCCGGCGAGTGTGCTCAGGGATGAGTAGAGGCTTATGCGCTGAAAGAAAATAGAATCTACCGGAATGAGTTGCAATAAAAATTAATATGATGCTGC
Organism: Cyclobacteriaceae bacterium; assembly: GCA_028278225.1. GTDB lineage: Bacteria > Bacteroidota > Bacteroidia > Cytophagales > Cyclobacteriaceae > JANQEU01. The sequence continues at coordinate 227 of JANQEU010000041.1, read as the reverse complement.
AGTTTTTTCCGTGGGTAGAAACTGAGTCTGACGTCCAGATAAGCTCAGTGAGCATATCTTTTCAAAGTGATTCAAAAGTTACTGTTTCGCACTGAAATTTGCTAATAGCTCAGATAGCTCATTGAGCTTATCGTCTGTGCCTGTTGCACAACTGTAAAAACCTGACTTAGGTCATTTTATATTGCATATAGCTCTGTTAAATTGAAACATGCAAGGCAAAAAGCGTT
>JANQEU010000040.1 GCA_028278225.1 Cyclobacteriaceae bacterium | reverse complement strand
GGGAAACAATTCTTCGGGAAGATCGGAATCCTGGGACTACAATACAGTATACTATGTGGGTGTGAAGTTCTGGGTGTACTGGGACATGAACGGTTCCGCCGCCACACAGGATATGATCGATAGCGTCCTGTTCGAAACACAGTCGCTATTCCGGAATAATGGCTTTAACGTGGAGCTTTATTACAAGCAGGATCCCGAATGGATATTCTCTTCATATGCTGACATATCAGGTGAAAATGAATACGATGATATGGTGGCAGAGTACAGGCTTAACAGCGCTCTGAACATACATGTGGTCAGAGATGCACCATGGCCAGGACTAGCCACTTATGGAAAGAATTGGTTGATGGTGAGAAGAAGTGGAGATAGAATTGGAGCTGAGGGTACATTAACGCATGAAATTGGGCATAATTACAATTTACAACATACTCATGATGGTGAAGATTGTCCCGGAGACGATAATGCTTCATGCACCGTTTGCAACCAGGAATCGGTAAGCCGGTCCAGAACGCAAGAATCGCCATGTCATCATTCCGGATCACTAAAATGTGAAGTTAATGGGGATGGGTTGTGTGATACACAAGCATCATATGCATCTCTTGCAAGCGGAGTAATTGACTGTAGCTATGTAGGAACCGGTACAGATTTATGGGGGGATCCCTGGAATCCTGATGAAGACAATATCATGAGCTACTCTGACCGTGATTGCCGGAAGGATTTTACCCTGGGCCAGATCGGTGTGGCCCTTACTGCGCTCACCGAAGATAATGATCTTGATTTCTATACCACGTCATCCAATACCACGATATCAGGATCTACGGTCCTCTGTCCGAATCAAAGCTACACTTTCAGCGTCCCCGGTTATTCCGGTGCCAGGGGTTATCACTGGGAGGTGGTCCCGAATCATTTTGAGATCACCTCGGGTCAGGGAACCAGGACCGTCACAGTCACTACCAGCAATCATCCCTGGGATGCCTACAGCATTTACTGCACCCCTCTTCTGGCCGGTCGGAAGACAGCCAAAAAAGATGTGGAGATCAATCCGCTCGATCTCACGGTTTACGGCAGCAGCCGGATCCCCGATGACGGCGTGGCCTATCCTTTTTCGACTGACAGCTACGGCACTACTTACAGCTGGACGGTACCCAATGGCTGGACCCTTACCAGCGGGCAGGGCACAGCCTATGTGAATATTAAGGCCGGCCCCGGGGCCAGCCCCGGATACATAAATGTTTCCTCCACCAATTGCGGAATGCCCATGGCAGGCAGCAGATACGTATCTATCGGCAGTGGCAGGGGCCCCCAGGCCAGGTATGATGAGATCCTTTCAGCAGGAAATTATGAAATTACATTGGAAAACGTCCATATCTATGATATCTCCGGTCAGCTGTTGGATCGCTGTATGACGGAGGTTACCCCGGACGGACCCAGGATGAGCGGATATCCGGCGGGTCTTTATATTGTAAAGTATATTGAAAATAATGAAGTCAAAACCCTTAAAATCCTAAAGAACCAATGAAAATCCTTCAACATGTATTTCTAATCATCACAATTATGTTCATTATGCATTGCAACAATGATGACATATCATGTGAACCATTTGAAATAGATCATTTTTATGTATTTGTTGATGAAAATGGGAATGATTTTTTCGCAACTAATCCGTTGTATGTTGCTGATAGCGTTAAATATTTTTATAAAGACATTGCTGCTCCCAGGAGTTTTATTTCAGCAAAATTCAAGTATGAAGGGTACCGCAACGAAGATTATGAAAACTTTAACGTGTTTGAATCCGAAGCGTGGTATTTTGAACAATACATCATATTTGGTAATGGCGACATTGATACATTGCATGCAACATGGAGGCCATCTGATATGGATCCATTATGTGATTTCTTCCTCTCTGAATTTAAGGAATTCACTTACCACTATAATGGAGAACTGGTAGATCACTGGAATTTTGAAACCGGTGAGGGAATTTCACAGAGGGGTCTGTTAAAGTCATATGAAGAAAGGACCCCTTATATCACGGAAATCAGGAAAGACCCGGATCCGGATGAGTTTGACAAATAATGATGTTTTGCCGGCTCAACTTTCTACCTGGAAGGTTCTGACCTGGTGTTTTCATCGAAAGTCTTGCGTCAATTCATCGACATCTGAAAACGGCAAAATTGAATATTAAAGAGTATCTCTGCTTATCCATTCTGTGAGCAGGGGCTGTGCAACATCAGCTAATATTAGCAACCGCTATTTGATTAGCCTGATATTCTCTGTTGCATGAAAAAAAGATGCGCCATCTTGCAGAGTGTAGATAATTTCAAGAGCAAATAATCCATCGTTCAGTGGTGGATTAGTGAGTTTAACCTCAAAGACGTCTTCCCTTACCCCCGCTGCATTTTCGGATATATATTCTGAAATGCTATAGAACTTATTGAAATCACTAGTCCGAAATGTCCAATTGTTCATAAGAGTGATATCATTTATTGTATCGCCAGCATGATAGATTGAGTCATAATCATAGACAGTTCGAACAAAAAGAGCATCTATCCCAATTTTTGATCCCTTATAACCGGCTGGAGGGCAGTCCAGTGCCAAAAGTTCACTTCCGAATCCATGGTTGAAACTAGCAGTGTAAGATTTTTCAAATTCGAAACGAATGAAAAATTCATCCCAACGTATCGCCCTATTCTCGGCAATAGGCTCCCAGGGATTAAATCCGGAGTTCGTAAATCTCTTGTTAAATGACTCAATTCCTTCGATCGTAAAATACTCAGGAACTGGATTGCAATTTCCAAACTCGTCAAAACAGGACAATAGTGTTGCTCCGAAAAAACAGCAAAAAAACAAGAAAAGATGAAGTTTCATTATCGTTGGTTCTTATTACCTCTACAGCTAAAATGAGTATGCGTCCCTGTCGCTAGGTCAAATTAATCTTAATGTTTGCTGATATGTTTCAAAGTGCACAGTTCGCATATCTATTTTTAGCGTTTGTTGGGCAATGTTTACGTATCTTTCACTTGGTCGTTTACTAGTCATCATATTGATCATCTCAACAAGTCTAGGGGGAGATCAACTCTTTGGTTTGAGATATTGGGTAATGGGTCGTAAAGGTTCAAATCTACGTGCCAGCGCTAATGATTAAAAAGATTGTCCATAGACAAAGTATAGACCCCAAAAAGAATTACATTAGACATTTGCCTGGACTAAAATCAATTCCTGTTTCTTTGCCGGACTTAATCTTCCATTTGATGCCAAACAACACCTACTGGTCTTAGCATCTCGCTGAGACCAAAACATCTGATATGACATTTATTCGGCTTGACTACAATTGCAATGCAATCTTAATCTTACCTGGCACTTGTAGTACCCTGATGTATCACTGTCAGGTCGAAAGCCTTGCAGCACCGGGAAAGATCTTTTTCGCACCAAAACAGCCGTAGAACACCGGGAAAAAAATTTCCCGCAATAATCCACGTGAAAAACTCCAGGAAAGAAATTTCCCGCAATAATTCACGTGAAAAACTCCGGGCAAGAAATTTCCTGCAATAATTCACGTGTAAAACTCCGGGCAAGAAATTTTCCGCAATAATCCACGTGAAAAACTCCGGGAAAAAAATTTCCTGCAATAATTCACGTGAAAAACTCCGGGAAAGAAATTTCCTGCAATAATTCACGTGAAAAACTCCGGGAAAGAAATTTCCCGCAATAATCCACGTGAAAAACTCCGGGCAAGAAATTTCCTGTAATAATCCACGTGAAAAACTCCGGGCAAGAAATTTTCTGCAATAATTCACGTGAAAAACTCCGGGCAAGAAATTTCCCGCAATAATTCACGTGAAAAACTCCGGGAAAGAAATTTCCCACAATAATTCACGTGAAAAACTCCAAAAAAGAAATTTCCCACAATAATTCACGTGAAAAACTCCAAAAAAGAAATTTCCCGCAATAATTCACGTGAAAAACTCCAAAAAAGAAATTTCCCGCAATAATTCACGTGTAGAACGCCGGGAAAGATATTTTTTGGGCCAAAACGACCGTAGAATTCCAAAAAAGAAATTTTTTGCAGTAAAACACCTTTAGAACTCAAAAAAAAATCTTTTTCAGAGCAAAACGTCCGTAGAACGCCATAAAAGATATTTTTCGGGCTAAAACGACTGTAGAATCCCAAAAAAGAAATTTTTTGCAGTAAAACACCTGTAGAATTCAAAAAAAAATCTTTTTCAGAGCAAAACGTCCGTAGAACGCCGTAAAAGATATTTTTCAGGCTAAAACGACTGTAGGATCCCAAAAAAGATATTCCCGGCCTGGCCGCAATTGTAATCTGTAAATCTATTTCAGGATTAACACTTAACCTGTAAACTTATTTCAGGACGATACCGGGGGTAAAGCACAAGCGGAAGCTTGCACTAGAGGGTGATCCTCCATGCTACTCCAGGTTTAAAACTTGCGGTAGCTCGGGGCTATTAGACCGATGCATTGCTGTCAGGTCAAAAGACCCGACAGCACCGGGGATGTCGGGCTTTTACTTTTTGCTTATTTGTTTCACAATTTCCCCGGTTGGCCGTACTGCAAGAAAATCAATTTTTGTTAATCGCCTGAGTAGATTATCCAGATAGTGAGACCTGACGGGCCCCCAACCCTCTTCATCCAGTCCATGGAGGTTTAAGATAAGCCAGCCTCCTTCACCTGCCAAAAACCTGTTTATCTCATGTTCTACATAGTCATCACAAAAATCAGGTCCATGCCCCCAACACCCCAGACGCAGGGGAAGCTCACTTATGGGGAATGCATTCACCTTAGCATCTTTTAATACCAACCATCCACCTGTCCGTATAGCTGACACTTTGGTCATGGTAAAATCTTCCAGCTCAGGGGTCGAAGCATTGTAAGCGAAGTTGTATACCGCGCCTGCAGAAGTGTATCCGGATAGATTCTCTTCAAAATAATTCAGGCATTTCTGAATATTCTCCTTTGCTTTTTCCACCGGAATTTCTGTGAGATTAAGATGCTCCCAGGTATGCGGCATAATTTCATGTCCACGCTCTTTGAGTTTATTCCAATCATTGAAATCACCCAATAGGTTTTGCGGTATCCATTTCGGTTCGGTATTAAAACTCTTCAAATGCCCTGTAGCAATGACATTCAGACATGCCTTTAAGCCATAGCTTTCATGGATCTCTGCTATCCTGTAAAAGGACTTTTTAAATCCGTCATCAAAACTCAATGATAAAGCATGCGTCTTTCGGGGATCTGAAGCTATGCCTATGGAACAGAGACTAAGGGTTCCCGCAGCAGCTATGGATGTGGTGATAAAGTTTCTGCGATCCATATAAGCATTATTTGAATTTATGACTGATCCATTCGATAAGTTCCTTGTCAAAATGCCGACTTTCTTCCAATTGTGGCGTATGACCACTTTTTTCAAAAAGTACCAACCTGAAATCGGGAATGCTTTCATAATCCGATCTCCATAGCGTATATGGAATCACATAATCATACTTGCCCAGGCCTACGAACACGGGGACGTTTATTGCGGCAGGAGGATCAAACATGTTGTATTCGTGAAACACTTTCGTAAAAAGGTGTTGTGTCACTTCCGAATGCACCGTCATGCCCTCCCAAAGCCAACCTGCATCATATTCCGGATCAAACCAATACTGTGGAGACATATTATTGTACCTGGCAGAGGCCTCTTCCTGCCCGGTCAGACGATCGAGTTCCTTTACTTTGCCCCAGTTTTCTTCCTGGATTTTCCTTCGTTCAGGTGAGGCGGATGCCCAAAGTGCTGCGGCCTTTTCATTATATGTGGCATTGCCCCATTCAGCGGGTGAGCCGATCACAACCAGCCCGGAGACCTGATTGCCAAATTTTTTGACATATTCGGTGGCAATAGTACCATGAATACTATGCCCCATAATTAATGGCATTGACAGACCGAGTGCCAAACGTATCTGCTCAACATCCTGTACAATAGATTCAATGGTAACGTTGTCTAAATCTTCAGTTACGTAATCTTTTGCAAACCATTTCATATCCACGAAATACATTTTCAGATGCTGCCGCAAATTGTCGGAAAAGGTCCGGGGATAATAGATGGATGAACCTATCACCAGGCATGGTTTGCCTTCCCCTTCAATCACGTAGTTGAGCTGGCTGCCATCTACTTCGATCACACCAGAATCTGTAAACCGGATGCCTTCATTTGCCATTCGGTCGATATAGGGTGTATGTATATCCTTAGCTCCAAAACCACTAATATCACCATACCCTACGTCGTCGGCAGAAATGTGTACAATATTTAGCAGATCATGATCAGTGGTTTGCTGAGCATCAACACCATTGACCAGGAAGATTGATAGTATAAAAAGTGTTTGAATTCTCACTAAGTTCGAGAAGTATTACGTCCAATGTCCAGATAGGTGTCTGTGTCCCTATCACGTTTTAAACATGCATAAAGATAGCAAGTCCGGAATCAAACGATACTGATCCAGATTGAACACCTCAGAAGATGAATGTACCGATGAGATCATAAAGTCTCTAAAGAGCCGGTAAGAAGCAAAATGGAGGGCTTGCGGCCAGTGAAGCCAAAGAATCTTACCAAGCGATAGGGAGGGACATGACACCTATCGTCTGTGCCTGTTGCACAACTGTAAAAACCTGACTTAGGTCATTTTATATTGCATATAGCTCTGTTAAATTGAAACATGCAAGGCAAAAAGCGTT
>JANQEU010000084.1 GCA_028278225.1 Cyclobacteriaceae bacterium | reverse complement strand
GACGGCACAAACTTCCGGAGAACTTGGCCTCGTAACAAGTAATGAATTCAGATTATCAATAGACAACGTTGGCAACGTAGGCATCGGCACCACTGCCCCCTCAGAAATGCTCGAGGTGGATGGGAATGTGAAGATTACCGGATCCCTGTATAATGATGCTTTGAAATTGGATGACAACGGCACTCCAGGTGATACATCTGATGATACCGTAAGAATACAAGCAGATGTAGTCTTTGAAATATTGGGTGATGATGATGACCAGAGCATCGATGGCCACTATTGGGGCAGCCACTTATTTCATGGCAAGTCGGATGATGATTATGGCCAGATCATAGCAGAATATGCCGGATACCTCAACGATTTGGATGATGATGGCGTCTATGATTCCGATGACATTGCCCTGATGGTGATGGGCACCTCGGTACATTCTGATATTGCTTTGGTCAGTTCGGAAAACTACCTGGAAACAGCCCCCGATTATGTATTCAAGGACAATTATCGGCTGATGCCTCTGAAAGAGCTGGATGAGTTTATCAATGCCTATCATCATCTTCCGGAGATACCCTCGGCGGAGCAATTTGCCAAAAGGGGCTACAAAGTGGTGGATATGGATTTCAATCTCCTCAAGAAAATTGAAGAACTTACACTTTACACAATCGAGCAGGAAAAGAAACTGAAGGAGCAGGCTGAAGAACTGACATTATACGCCATCGAACAGGAAAAGCAGGAACAAAGGTTCAAAAAACAGGCTGATGAATTGGAAGCGCTGAAGCAGTCGGTAAGTAGGTTGTCGGAGAAGTAATTCGAGATAATTTATTGCTTTTATTGGCAAGGCTATCTTGTGAAAAGGGAGATTCCCACCCTGGTTTCCTATGATCCGGGGTACGGGTTTTCATATCTTGACAGGAACCTTACTTGTGACCAATTACAGATTTGCCATGACGCTAAACTCACCTGGCCCAGCTTACAAAATTGCGGTACGAGATAGAAGCGGGAAGGGTATCTCGTCCTCTGGCAGTCAAAGCAGGCAACAATTGCATGGGCGCTTCACGGCCTGGACGGGAGGGCACTGGTGCAGGAAAATGGAGTATTCGACGGGGGAATAGATGAGATCGCCGACAGATACCGAAAACGACAAACAATTAGTAATATTCAAAGTTTGTATTGGCTGACGGCCGAACACATGAGAGTAGTAAAACAAAATTAAAAAAATGAAAAGAATAATTACAATTCTAATAGTAACACTAAAGTTGGTAAATGGTGGTATTGTTTTGGGGCAGACCGTGCCGAAAGCCTACGCCCACTATCCACTGACGATAGAGCAGGCAGAGCATGCGGCATTCGATGACTATCTCTACGTCAATGTTCATGCCTATGATGTATCGGGCAACGGGCATCACGGGTTTGTCACGGGAGAAGAAAGCTTTGAAGAGAAAGAATTTCTCAATGCTGATGGAGAGTCCGCTTATAAGAGCACGGCCTTTGACGGGTATATTGACATACCCGATATGTTCCAGGATGAGTTGGGATTTCTTGCGGAGAACTTGGGTTTTACCGTTTGTTTTTGGTATTACAATACGGGGGTAACTGATGATATCATTTTTCAAAGTGAGTACGTTATTATCAGTTCTTATGCGGATAGCGGGGCTAGCGGAATTCAGGTCACACACGGTGTCAGTGGCTCTCTTCGTGACAGAAAGTTTCCTACCTCCATTCCTAATGGTGTTTGGCAATTCGTAGCCCTAACATACAACCAGTCGTCTGGCAACGATATATGGAAAGTCCATTATTACAATGAAGAAAGCAATGTCACACTCGAGAGCAATTTATCATCTTTATCTGTCATTGAAATTGAAAGAACTAGTAACCGGGACCTGAGTGCTATGTCCAATACAAATTCAAGGATAATGGATGAACAGTTTGACGGGGGACTGAGGCACTTCAGGATCTATAGCGAAGCATTAAGTGAAGACCAAATCACCGAGATACGAAACCTGGACTGGAACTGGGCCATGGGCACTTATTATGATGATCAGTATATCACCAATGCCATTCGATTTTATTCGCTAGATGACGATCTGTCATCGGGGACATTTGCTGATTCCCGAAATGGGTTTTCAGGTACTATTAATGGATCGGCAGAGGAATTGATTGATCCTGATGGCAGAGCGGGTATAACTTCTTTCAGCTCATCCTACATCTCCGTTCCTTCCTTTTTCTACGAAGATCAAAGTGGTTTGGCACAATATGATGCTACACAGGGATTTTCGGTTTCCTTTTGGACGTATATTGACGATGAATTGAAATCGATGGAAGATTCGCCATATCCTTTTGATCCCGACAATGATGCCGGTGATAAGATATTTACCATTGAATCTTCCGCGACCCTGGAAGAAGCATTCAGTGTGGAGATCATCCGGGACCGGCTGGTAATCAATTACTATTCCTCGACACTCCTGGCTACCTGGCCAGTATGGTTTATCGATCCGGTTTCGTTTACCAACCCTGTGGAGAATGTGGATTACAACGAGACCGATATGACAGGCTGGTTCTTTGTGGTGCTCTCATTCAGTCCGGAGTTCACCACGGCCTATATGTACAAACCGGAAGTTGATCCCAACAGTGGTGAGCAGTTTAATGCCCGGTTCAACTATTTTGGAGTTGACACCCAGAAGTTTGATGGCACCACATCACTCGACTACTACCTGGGATCCCCTGACTACGAATCAGTAGACAACCTGGATGATTTCAGGGTATATAACTGGCCATTGACAGAGGAAGAAGCGCTCGCCCTTCATGAGATTGACATCACTTGTACATCGTGTACCAGCGCCAGGCTGTCATCTCAAAGCCAGGCAGGGATAGAAAAGCCGGTAGACGCGATCAGATCGGTGAGCGATAAAACGTTGATTATTTACCCTAATCCTGCGGATGTGGATGTCACCATATCATTCTTTCAGGAGAAAGAAAGTATAGTAGTATGGGAGCTTCATGACCTGAGCGGGAGGATTCTGGCGGAGGAAAGCGGAGCATTCGAAGCGGGAAGAAATGAGATCACCATACGGATACCGGAAACCGCAGGCAGCATAGTAATATTCAAGCTCACCCAGGCAGACGGACAAACATATGAGCGGAAAATACTCCTTAAATGATGCAGTGACACAGGTTGAGACAGTAAAGAATAGCTAAGACAACAATGTATAAAACTTAAGACAAAAATATGAACTTTATGAATACTTCAACAATCAAAACCCTGCTCGCAATTCCTTGTTTTTTTTGGTTGACGCTCTCTAAAGGGCAATCCCATTTCATACGTACCTCCAACCTTTCCACCACCCAGGAGGCTGCCAATATCAATGCCTGGTATAATTTACAGGATGAAAAGTTATCAGTAATGATGGTGGAGATCTACAAGAAGGAGGGCACATCTTTCGGCACCTGCACAGCTTTTGCCATCAATACATTAAATCAGAATGATCGTTATGTTTATTTTGTCACTGCAGCACATTGTGTAAGTAAGGATTGCATTTACGACGGTACCGGCAATACACTTTCTGTAAATGCAAAGTTATCCTTCCGGTATGAAGTTTTTGGTGAAGCAGATGCTGCAACAAATAATTATCCATCGACAGAACTATTGGAATTAGAGGTTCCATTTTATGATCCTGAGCATGACATTCTTTTGCTTAGAATCCTTAAAGATGATCTTAGAACCAAACTATCAGAATGGGACGGGCACCTGATCAGTGAAAATTTCCTCTACCTGAGCGGTTGGACATTGACCGATTACCTGGATCGAAGCCCCGCCTTTATAGCCCACGAAAGATCGGATGTGAAAAAAATATTCAATTTGGGAAAAGGTAGACTAAGGTCTCACACTGTTGTACCTAAAAATCTTTTACTGGCGACTAGATTTACAAGGGTTAGATGCCCGTATCCAGAAGCACGTACGGAGCCATCCAGCGGTGTTTCTGGTTGTCCTGCTTTTGTTGAAAAGCTCGACCAAGGTCTTGCATGGGGAGTCTTTTCATCTGAACATGATCAGATTGTGTCACCTAGCAGTAGTAGTTTTGTTTATGGGGAAATGTCCATGCTATCGAATTCGTGGGCGGATAAAACCATAGATGATAATAATTATTATTCAGGTTACCTGGGGGATATCGATGTAAGTAGCGGAAGCAAGGTGGTGCATCAGCTCCAGCATTACCTGGATCCGAACGAAACCTGGGTTTCCTACATACCAGGGAGCTACATGGGAACTATGTCATCTACTGGATCAGATGACCTGAAACTTACCTTGTCTTCAGGTGAGGTGGTACGTGATACGGTGAAGATTTATGGTGATTTTCTTTACTTTTTGAACAAAGAGAAAGTTCATAAAGGAACGCAACTTGCATATGAAAAAACTGGAATCAAGTTAAACAAAGGAGGTGGATATATAAAAATGTGGATAGCTGGCTATCCTGATAAATACTACTGGATATCCTATTATTATCCTCTCATTACTGAATTTTATGATTTTAGAGCTCAAACATCAGTGTGGGATCTAGAGTATTTAAATACCGGGAAATCTATAAAAACTCTATATCATAATTATGTAAAAGAACAGTCAGGTGGTGGATTATCAGATTGGACCGTAAGCGATTATCCATATGTAAATTTGTGCCTGGAAATTAGTCCCAGGTCAAAAACGGAGATGGTGGCTTTAGCGCTTCCTGGCATGGGCAGCCCCAAGAACGCGTTGGAGGTTTTCAAGCCGGATGAGTATGAGTCACTGTTCACAATCTCAGAATATCCTGAAAGCCGGGGAAAGAACAGCACTCAATTGTACATCGAGTCAGTTAAGATCTTGGATAAGGATAACCAACCACTTTTTTGGACTGAACATATATTTGATAATGATGAGGGTAGCATTATCAGTGGAGATAACGATGGGTATGTTAACTTTCGATATGAGATGGTTGAATTCCGCCGTGGCGAAAAAGTCACATTTGAAATTTACGTAAAAGGGACAGAGAGGAACTATTGGGATGCAGATAACTTATCAATTTGGATCGATGGGGTAAATGATGACGCACCGGATTTTCAATTTACAGATTTGGAGAAGATTACGGAAGAGGTTGAAATCGCAGAGTCGGTATCTATGTCCAATGGTCAATTGCGCTTATCTTTTAATTACAAAATCCCGGAGACGACAGATCTTTCAGGACAGTCAATAAAAACCATGATGAGGATCGTTTTTGGAACAAATGAGGGAACAAATGAAGTAAGCGGCAGTGGTGAGTACGATTGTGGAGAGACCGAAGACTATATGGTGCATCTTCTCATGCAAGAGGACAAAGCTATTAAGTTATGTCAAAAAGTTGTTCCATCTATGAGTGAATCCGAGGTTAGTACCTATGAAGGATTAATTGAAACGCCTTCCCGGCAGCCACGGAACAGTGAGGCAGCTTTTAGTCTTTCAAGGTCATTGGGATGGATAGTAGACGTTGGCATCCCCTGGTGGTATGGTAGGGACACAGGCGGAGGAGGTGGAGGAGGTGCAGTAGCAATGAAGACCACCAGGCCATCTGTTAGCCGGATGGCAGCGCATACAGCGACAACAGCAACAGATACTGATGAGATTGAAGCGGACGAGTTGTTTTTTCTTCCCGAGGGTTACATAGGGAACGTATCCTTTTCCGATGGTGTGGATCCAGCCAATGCCACCAAGGAAGACATGGAAGATGCTTACCTGTTGAATGTGTATGGAGAAGAGACCGACTATCAGCCCCTAAACCTGGAAGATGCCCTGGGCATCATCGACGACAATGCAGTGACCATCATCGGTCACGGTGACAATGCGGACATACTTTCGGCGGTCAAGGCTGAGGCGGAAGACCAGGGGCTGGAGGACTATGTGATCCTCAAAGGATCGCTGAGCTATGCGGAGGTCGTCAGCCAGGAGCCGGAATATTTTGAAAAACTGAGCGATGATTTGACTTACGAGGACTACATGGTCTACATGCCGGTGATCACCGAAGATAAGACCACCGCAGACATGGACGGGTTCATCAATGCGGGAGCGAATGTAATCTTTGCCTTTGAAGGTCCTTACGATGATGCGGCCCTGCAGAAGATGGCCCATGCCGAAACCAACGGTTATGCCATTTACCTCAACTCGGACTATCCGGTGTATGAAGAGGGCAACAGGGACAGTGATACGGGCGAGAAGTATCGTTACGACAAGGAAAACTATCAGGGCAACTGGGACTGGTTGTCTGAATTGGAGTATAATGGCACTCAGATCATCCCCGAGATCATCGGCACCCAGAATCCTGCCGGGTTGAAAGTGTATTTGTCTAGGGTACAGTAGCGATCTGCCGACGAATCTGCATGCCTTGTGTGAGTTACTCAAACTGAATGCAATATTGGTGACACTATCTTTGACATAGATGTCTTCGATCCCTTCGGCAGCCTTCATCAAAATATCAAACCGGTTCTTGAGGTAGCTAACCGATCAATGGGGCACTTATATCATGCTAAAAATATAACCTTCTGAACCTTAATGACAATGGATAAGAATAAAAAAGCTTAAGCAACTCTCTGCAACCAAAAACACACCTCTAGTTGATGCATTTGAGGAATATACATTTCCCTCGATTATTCAATTATTTTAAATGCGATTGCCCTGTAAGTCAGGATCCGATTTTGTTTTTAAAATATTAAACATCTATTTTTGTGTCCCTTTTCGAGGAGGGGTTCATTTTTCAGGAAATTAGACGAAAAAATTGGATACATTAAGTTATAAAACCATTTCTTCAAATAAGTCTACGGTTGAAAAGAACTGGATTCTTATTGACGCTGATCAGAAAGTATTGGGAAGGGTGGCCAGTGAAGTAGCAAAAATCATAAGAGGAAAGAATAAGCCTTCTTTTTCCCCGCATGTGGATTGTGGGGATAATGTTATCGTGATCAATTCAGATAAGGTCCGTCTTACGGGTAATAAATGGGCTGAGAAACAGTACATACATCATACAGGTTACCCGGGAGGTCAAAGATCTCAGACCGCGATGGAGTTGAAGGCTAAATCCTCCACCCGGCTGATTGAAAATGCTGTTAGAGGGATGTTGCCAAAAAGTAGGTTGGGCAGGGCTATGTTCAGGAATTTGCATGTTTATGAAGGGAATGAGCATCCTCACGAGGCTCAAAAACCAGTGGAGGTAAAAATTTAACTTTTAGATGGATATAATCAACACAACAGGGAGGAGAAAGACATCAGTTGCCCGTATTTACATGAGTAGCGGCAAAGGGGCCATCACGGTAAACGACAGGGATATCAAGGATTACTTTCCTTCTGAAGTTCTTCAAATTGTAGTCAAACAACCTCTTGTAAAGGTGAATGAAGATAGTTCATACGACATTAACATCAATGTTTTCGGAGGTGGACTCAAAGGTCAGGCAGAGGCTGCCAGGCTTGGAATCGCACGAGCTCTGGTCGAAGCAAACGAGGAGCACAAGGTACCTCTTAAAGCTGAGGGCTTCCTGACGAGGGACAGTCGAATGGTCGAAAGAAAGAAATACGGCAGGAGAAAAGCCAGAAGAAGATTCCAGTTTAGCAAACGTTAAGAAATTTCAATTAATGGCTAAAATAACAGCAAAGAATCTATTGGATGCAGGTGTCCATTTTGGGCACTTAACACGAAAATGGAACCCGCAAATGGCTCCATTCATATTCATGGAAAAAAATGGCATCCATATTATTGATCTGAATAAATCACTCAAAAATCTTGAAGCCGCTGCATCTGCTTTGAAAGCAATCGTACGGTCGGGGCGAAAGGTGATGTTTGTAGCAACCAAGAAGCAGGCCAAAGAGGTTGTAGAAACCGAGGCCAAAAAACTGAAAATGCCATACGTCACCGAGAGATGGCTGGGTGGTATGCTTACCAATTTCAGTACGATCAGAAAGTCCCTGAAGAAAATGCAATCAATAGATAAGCTCATGAAAGATGAGGCCTATCAAAATCTTGCAAAGAGAGAACGATTGATGATCACGAGGGAAAGGGAAAAACTGGAAAGAGTTCTTGGCGGAATAGCAGAATTAAACAGACTTCCCGCAGCCTTATTTGTGATAGACATCAAAAGAGAGCACATCGCTGTCGCTGAAGCACAGAAATTGAATATTCCTGTTTTTGCCATGGTTGACACCAATTCCGATCCCAATCAGGTTGACTATCCAATCCCGGCAAATGATGATGCGTTCAAGTCCATTCAGATCATCACCGAATATATTTCAGCTTCAATGGAAGAGGGATTAAACGAGAGGAAGAAAGATAAAGAAGACGCCAAGCTTGCGGAAGAGGAAGCAGCAAAAAAAGAAGTCGATCAGCAGGAGGCAAAGCAGGAAGCCTGAGTAAAACGAAAACTTGTATAAAAGGAATTGAACATTATCTCAGGATGATGTTCAATTTTTATTTAAAAGAAGGTGTAATTCATAAAAAGAAAATAAAATGGCAATAACCGCACAAGAAGTAAACAAGCTAAGACAAATGACCGGCGCAGGCATGATGGACTGCAAAAAAGCCTTGGTTGAGGCTGATGGTGATTTTGACAAGGCAATCGAATTGTTAAGAAAAAAAGGTCAAAAAGTATCGGCCTCCAGGGCGGACCGTGAGACCTCGGAAGGTGTTGTGTTCACAAAGACCAGCGAGGACGGTTCAAAAGGGGTGATCGTAGCATTCACCTGTGAGACCGATTTTGTAGCAAAAAATGAGGACTTCGTTTCTCTGGGTCAGGAAATCACTGATTTGGCTTTTGATATGGGTCCGGCGGATATGGAAGCTTTGAAAAACTTGAAATCAGGGGATTTGACGCTTGCAGAGAAAATCGTTGAGGCCACAGGTAAAATAGGTGAAAAGCTTGAAATCAAAGCTTACGAGGTGGTGGAAGGTGAAAAGGTTGTTCCCTATATCCACTCAAACAGGAAACTTGGGGTACTGGTAGCCTTGAAAAACACCAACGGATCATCGGTAGACGAAGCAGGTAAAGATGTAGCCATGCAAATTGCTGCGATGAATCCGGTGGCTGTGGATAAGGATGGCGTGGATCAATCTATCATTGATAAAGAAATTGAGATAGGTAAGGAACAGGCCTTGCAGGAAGGTAAACCGGAGAATATTGTTGAAAAGATTGCCCAGGGCAAACTTCAGAAATTTTTCAAGGAAAATACATTATTAAGTCAGGCCTTTGTGAAAGACCATTCTCAGAACATTTCACAATACCTGGATAGTGTAGCCAAGGGATTAACAGTTTCCGGGTTTAAGAGGGTATCAATAGGTTAAGCTGAAATTAAAAGCTTCTTTCCGTGAAACCCTGCCAGCAATCATGGCAGGGTTTTATTTTATATCCTCACCAGACTCATGCTTCCTTAGCCTGAAAAGAGGTCCCCTGCCTGGACTAAGTGTATCAGCCGGGGGCTCACCCATCAGCGGATCAAGGTCCGGCTGACCGCCATCTACCCAGCTGGTAAACCAAAGGTCCCCCGTCATCTTTATGGCGGACTTCATCTGACGCTCCACCATGCCATCCAGTTTTCTGTGGTAAGCATTTGAGAAATCATAGGAGTACACCCTTACCGTGCGGGCACTACGTTCCTCGAATCCATATTTTTTGGACTCGTCAAACCTGTTGGTCAACTCCTGCTCAAATCTTAACACCGAGTCTATGGCGGCATGAGCGGCGGATATGGCTTCCCACGCTCTCATCTGCGGGTCCTCGACATATGAAGCCTTCCCTGTAAACAAATCGTAATCGTCAGAAAACAATTCCGGGAGTCTTGACTCCCAAAAACCATGGATCCCAACCTGATCTGTTAACTGACCATTATAATTCTTCGTTGTATGCAGGGGAACATGGCTATCCGCAACATAGTGACCCAGGTCCGCCGACAACCTAAGGATCTGATCTGCATCCTGACTCCTGAAGGCTGTAGTAAGGTAATTTTTGATCTTATAGATATGCCAGGGAACAATTCCGTAAGCCATTAAAGTGTCCTCAGAGTACTTCTCCACAGCATCCTCCCACCATTTGGGCAAGGAATCAAGCGCATTTTCACCATAGACGTCCAGATCAATATAATGCCTGGGACCCTCATCCTCGATTATATATCTGCGCATGTCGGGATTAACCGCCTTTTCAGTTATGTACCTGATGTGATGTTTATAAAACCCAATCATTTCCGGGGGCAGTGTGAATACTGCAAGGCGATTGATTTTTTTATGACCAAAAAAGCCCCAAAAACCGGAGTCAGGGGTGGAGTTGAATTCAATGCAAAGGAATAGCAAGCAACATAGAAAATAGCGGTTCATTCGCCCAATTTACACATTCAAACTTTACCAGCCCTTTATCATACACTGCCCTACATTTCTTTTTGATTTACTAAGATTACTTCTATCTTTGCAGACCTTTATTCAGAACAGGATATTTAAACATGGCAAATCATAAGTCAGCTTTAAAAAGAATCAGGTCAAGCGAAACGAAAAGATTAAGAAATCGCTACCAGCACAAGACCACCAGGACCTTCATAAAGAGGCTAAGGGAAAGTACGGATAAGAAAGAAGCCGAGAACCTGTTGAAACAGGTTACGGGCATGCTTGATAAGCTTGCCAAGAAGAACGTTATCCATAAAAATAAGGCTGCTAACTTAAAATCGAGTTTGAGCAGGAAAGTAGCAACCATGTAAAATGGTGAGGAGACTTTAACCGTACCCACTCCAAAAGAGTGGGTTTTTTGTTTATAATTGAGTTGAGCTTTTGGAAATGGGAAAATCAACTCGCTATAACCTGTCAATCAAAAAGTGGGCAAAGGAAGACCGTCCAAGGGAAAAGTTACTGCTTAAGGGTAAATCTTCACTCTCCGAATCGGAACTGATCGCTGTCCTCCTTAGGTCCGGGACCAGGACGATCTCCGCTGTTGAACTGGCCAAACAAATTCTCCAATCTCAGAATAACAATCTTAGTAAACTGGCCAGGTTATCTGTAAAAGACCTTCAAAAGTTTAAAGGGATCGGTGAGGCTAAAGCCATCACCATTGTAAGCGCTCTTGAACTCGGAAGGAGAAGAAAAGACCATGAACCGGTAAAAGCCTTTAAAATAAAATCAAGCCAGGATGCATTTGACTACATGAGACCGGAGTTACTGGATCAGCCCCATGAGGAGTTTTGGCTATTGCTTCTGAAGAGAAACAATGAAGTAATCAAGAAAATACAGATTTCAAAAGGCGGGGTCTCCGGAACGGTCGTTGATCCGAAAATAATATTCAAGCATGCCCTTGACGAGTTAGCCAGTTCCGTCCTGTTGATCCACAATCACCCAAGTGGTAATCCAAGACCAAGTCAAACGGACATGAACCTTACCAGGAAAATCAAAGGTGCCGGCGAGCTATTGGATATTCCTGTTCTTGATCATATCATATTCTGCAATGAAACTTATTATAGTTTTGCAGACAAGTCGCTTTTGTAGTCATGAGAAAACTTCTGTGGGTGTCCATCCCTGCCGCAATTGTCATCATGTATTTCTCACTTTCAAATGATTCCACAAATGACGAATACATTGCTGCGATAGAGGAACAGATTGATGCCCGTAAACGATTTCTGGAGTTTAGCGATCAATCGCCTTTCAAACAATACGACAAAGAATATAAGGAACCCTCCTATTTCCCGATCGATGATGCCTACAGGGTTGACGCCAAAGTTCAGAGAATTGAGAAAAGGGAAGTCATTATCATCCAAAATAGCGAAGGAAAGGATGAGTCCTACCTGAAATATGCTTGGTTATCATTTTCATTGAAGGGTCAGTCTTTAAAGCTTCTTGTCCTCAAACCGATAGGATTTGCTTCAGTTGATATTCTATTCTGTGGGTTTGCGGATGAAACCAGTGGAATTACCACATATGGAGGTGGTCGATACCTTGATATCAAATTAGGGAAGTCCAATAGAGTAACACTGGACTTTAACCTTGCCTACAATCCTTATTGTGCCTATGTTGATGGCTATACATGTCCCCTGCCACCCGCGGAAAACATCCTTCCCGTGGGCATTGAAGCAGGTGAAAAAGATTTTAGCAGGGATATCTGATCAGCTTTCTTTTACACTGTATATTTTTGCCGACTAATCCCTATTCGCAGGTTTTTAAATGAAGATATCGTACAATTGGTTACAGGATTTTATTGAAATAAGTGAATCCCCGGAAGAATTGTCGGAGGTACTTACCCAGACCGGGCTTGAAGTCGAAGGCCTTGAGAAAGTTGAGAAAGTCAAAGGCGGACTTAATGGATTAGTAGTGGGAGAAGTTATCGAGTGCAACCAGCATCCGAATGCGGACAAACTGAAAATAACGAAAGTTGATACCGGGGGAGAGGATCTCCTCGATATTGTTTGCGGTGCACCGAATGTGGCGAAGGGACAAAAAGTTGTAGTTGCACCGGTGGATACTACCATCTATCCCACCAATGGAGAGCCTTTTAAGATCAGGAAGGCCAAAATAAGAGGAGAAGTTTCCGAAGGCATGATCTGTGCTGAGGACGAGATCGGATTAGGTACTGCCCATGAGGGGGTTATTGTTTTGGACACCGATAAGCCAAATGGAAGTCCGGTAGCGGATTTATTTGAAATTGAAAATGATTACGTCTTTGAAATAGGTTTGACCCCAAATCGCGGAGATGCAGCTTCTCACCTGGGATCGGCACGTGACCTGAAAGCGTTTTATCGCAGATCCATTACAATGCCTGAAACAGGGGAATTCAAGATAAAAGAAGAACACCCGGTAAAGGTGACTGTAGAAAACACTGACGCATGTCCGAGATATACCGGGGTCACCATCAGAGACATAAAAATCGGACCATCGCCGGAGTGGCTTCAGTGGAGATTGAGATCAATCGGTCTGGAACCCATCAGTAATATTGTTGATATCACCAACTACACCCTTCATGGATTAGGGCAACCTCTTCACGCCTTTGATGCAGATGAAATCACCGGTGGAGAGGTAATTGTAAAAACCCTTCCATCAGGGTCGTTGTTCACCACACTGGATGATGTCAAAAGGGAACTTCACGAAGAGGACCTAATGATCTGTGACGGACAATCCAACGGAATGTGCATTGCCGGCGTATTTGGTGGCATCAAATCAGGCGTGAAAGAAACTACTAAAAACATTTTCCTGGAGAGTGCCTGCTTCTCCCAGGATTACATTCGGGCAACTGCTCTGCGGCATGGACTGAACACCGACGCTTCCTTCAGGTTTGAAAGAGGTACCGACCCGGAAATGACAGCATATGCATTGAAGTTTGCCACTAAGCTGATACTTGAATTGGCGGGAGGATATGTAGCTTCTGAAATCATTGATGTGTATCCGGAAAAAGTGGAGCCTGCAAGGATACCCACAAAATTCAATACCTTCGACCGGCTGATAGGTAAGAAGCTGCCCCACAAAGAGATCGTTGAAATCCTCGGCGAACTGGATATACAATGTGAAGACATTTCAAAGGAGAACTTTACCGCCATTGTACCTGCATATCGAAGTGAAGTTACACGGGAGGCAGATCTGGTCGAGGAAGTCCTTCGAATCCATGGAATCAACAACATCGATATTGATGAATCGTTTTCCACAGGTTATTTAGCGGAATTTCAGGAAGTAGAGCCCTACAAACTGCAGGAGGAACTTTCTTATTACCTGGCTGGCAAAGGGTTCCGGGAGATCCTTACAAATTCCATTACAAATCTTAAGTATGAAAACGATCTGTCACTTGGAAAAGGTCATATCATAGAGCTCCTGAACAAATCCAGTGAAGACCTCGGTATCTTAAAACCATCACCCGTTTATACAGGTCTTGAGTCTGTGGTTTATAATCTCAATCGCAAAAAGAACAACCTGCGATTTTTTGAGTTCTGTCAGTCTTATTCCCATTTGGGTGACGAATACACCGAAACGGCTAAAATGTGCCTTTATCTGACAGGTAATGAATCTGAAGAATCATGGATGACTGATCCGGTGAGCATCTCATTTCAGCACCTATCCGGTAGTTGCTACGACCTGTTGAGAAAGGTCGGGATTCCAAAGTATGAGATTAGCGAGATAAAGGATAGCAGTCACTTTGAATATGGATTGGAAATAAAAATCAATAAAATGCTGATTGCATCATTCGGTAAGTTGAAAACCGAAATCGCCAGTTATTTTAACATGACCCAGGATGTCTTTTACGCCGAATTTGAGTGGGATCAAATCCTCGATAACGGGTCAAGAAATTTTATGTTCCGTGATTTACCAAAATATCCGGAAGTTCGTCGTGACCTGTCATTAGTGCTGGATCAGAATATTTCTTACAAGGAGATTGAAGAAATTTCTTTTAACTCCGAAAAAAAATTATTAAATAGGATGAATGTTTTCAGCATTTACGAAGGAGACCGGATAGAAGCA
The DNA here is from genome assembly GCA_028278225.1 of Cyclobacteriaceae bacterium. Classification (GTDB taxonomy): domain Bacteria; phylum Bacteroidota; class Bacteroidia; order Cytophagales; family Cyclobacteriaceae; genus JANQEU01. The sequence continues at coordinate 111,373 of JANQEU010000084.1, read as the reverse complement.
GGCAAGAAAGCATACGCAATAGCCTTCTATTTGCAGGATCGGGAGCGCACGATGACCGACAAGCAAATTGATAAAGTTATGAGAAATTTAATGGGTAAATTTGAAACGGAACTTAGCGCAATTATAAGAAAGTAAAATGTCAGACAACCGCCTAAAACATGAGATAACCACCCTTGAAAGAAAAATCAAATTGTTACTTTCCGAGCATCAAAGGATGAAGGACGATTTAGGCAATTACAGGTCTGAAAATGAAAGGTTAAAGCAGAAAATTGAAACGAAAGAGGGGGAATTGACCAGCTTTCAAAATAAATTTAAAATTAGTAAAATTGTAAATAACATGGCGGCCGGAGGAGAGGATCCGACAGAATTGAAAGAAGTGTTAGATCAATATATTAAAGAGATAGATAAATGTATCGCTCATTTGAGTGAAGTTTGAAACCCAAATGACGGAACTATCCATAAAACTAAAAATAGGGAATAGAGAGTATCCGATGAAGGTTAAGCCGGAGGACGAGGAGCGGATACGAAGAGCTGGAAAAATCCTAAATGAAAAAATGAAATCCTACAGGGACAGATTTGGGATCGAAGATAATCAAGATTTGCTGGCGATGGTTGCATTCGATTGTCAGGTGGAAAAAATGAAGGGAGAGGAAACGATGATAACGACAGATGAGAGCAGCCTGCAACAGATCCAAAACATCAACCAACTTATTTCCGAATCACTTTAGTTTGTTGACTAAGCTTTAATCATCCACATCATCCTGGCAGTCATGTCAATTATAAATATATATTGACATGGAAACCTTTTATCCCATTTTCATTGGACTCGGGGGCTTAATCCTCGGATTCTTGGCCGATCGGGTTGTTATGAAACGATTGATCCGCAAGAAGATCCACGAAGCAGAAGAGGAGAAAAAACTCATTCTGAAAGACGCAGAAATATCTGCTGAAAGCATTAAGAAAGACAAAATTCTGGAGGCTAAGGAAACTTACCTGAAACTTAAAACAGATTTCGAAGAAGAAGCCAATCGCAAGAAGAGTCAGATCATAACAAATGAAAACAAATTAAAACAGCGGGAGTCTACCATCTCCAAACAAATAGAGCAGAATAAACGTGCTGAAGCGGAACTGGAATCGATGAAAGAAAACCTCTCCGCGCAGCTTGAAATAGCGAGGAAAAAGCAGGAGGAGTTTGAGAAACTCAAAAAGCAGCAGGTGGCGATCCTGGAAAAAGTCTCAAATCTGACCGAGGATGAAGCCAAACGTCAATTGGTGGAAACACTAAAAGATGAAGCCCGGACCGATGCTTCCGCCCACATCAAAGAGATCATGGAGGAAGCGAAAATGACGGCGACAAAGGAAGCTAAAAAAGTTGTCATCGAAACGATCCAGCGTACGGCAACCGAGCACGCTATTGAAAACTGCGTCTCAGTTTTCAACCTGGAAAGTGATGAAATCAAAGGTAAGATCATCGGCCGCGAAGGGAGAAATATCAGGACATTGGAAGCCGCAACGGGCGTGGAGATCATTGTGGATGACACACCGGAGGCCATCATTATTTCCGGATATGATCCCGTCCGCAGGGAGGTTGCCAGGCTGGCCTTGCACCGACTGGTGCAAGACGGCAGGATCCACCCGGCAAGAATCGAAGAGATCGTGGCTAAAACCTCCAGGAACATAGAGGAAGAGATCGTTGAAATAGGGGAAAGAACAGTTATCGACCTGGGTATACATGGGTTGAACCCCGAACTGATCAAGATGGTCGGCAGGATGAGGTTCAGATCATCTTACGGACAGAACCTTCTCCAGCATTCACGTGAAGTGGCCAAACTCAGTGCGACACTGGCCGCGGAATTGGGACTAAATGCAAAACAGGCAAAACGAGCAGGTTTGCTTCATGATATTGGAAAAGTCTGGCCGGAAGAACCGGAAACACCGCATGCTATACTGGGAATGGAGCTGGCCAAAAAGCACAAGGAACACCCCGATGTATGCAATGCGATCGGCGCTCACCATGACGAGATTGAAATGACTTCCCTGATATCACCAATTGTTCAGGCCTGCGATGCAATTTCAGGTAGTCGCCCCGGCGCACGCAGAGAGGTAATGGAGTCTTACCTGAAGCGTCTTAAAGACCTGGAAGCGCTGGCCCTCGGTTTTGAGGGTGTTCATAAGTGCTATGCTATTCAGGCAGGGCGTGAACTCAGGGTACTCGTGGATGCTGAAAATATTTCCGATCAGCAGGCTGGTGATCTGTCCTTTAACATTTCTCAGAAAATCGAGAAGGATATGCAGTATCCGGGACAGATCAAGGTTACGGTGATCAGAGAGACAAGAGCTATTGCATTTGCAAAATAAGGTTTAGACTGAATCAGGTCCAATTTACTTACTTAACCTGAACTCGGGATAAGAACGGTCAAAAGAACCAACAGGAGCGCCATTGCGGAATTTTTTACACATTGATGAAATGCAATGAAATTATAATGTGTCATTCCCGTGAGCTTCCGGGAAGGTATTGCGTAAGGGTGATACAGGGTATCTCACTGTATTGAGGATATATTTCCTGTGCTTTTCTGATTTTGTAAAGAAAGTCTCTTTCAGACCAGGCTCCATGATTCTTACCGCCTCAGAATATGCTTTTAGCCACAGGAATACGCTTAATGAGATGTCCGGTGGCAAAACACACGACCAAAGCAACAGGCGCCAGCACAACAAACTTCCAAAACTGAGGGACCCCGAAATCAAGGAAGGCAAAACTAATGACCACCAAAATCGGTGAATGAAATACGTAAACTCCGTATGCGCTGGACGAAAGCTTCTTCGCAAAAGACCCCTGTCTATTAAAGTAGAATTTAAAGATCCCGAGTAAAGAAAGGATCAGACCGAAACCTACCAACTGTTCCCAGATAGCGTAAGTCAGGCTTTGCCAGGTCACTCCTCCCATAAATACTTCAACATCTCCGTCCATGGCACCGCCGGTGACAAACAGAACCGGAAATCCCACAAAAATGAGTAGCTGAACAAGTGCGAACCACCGCCATCCTTTTTTTCCGTCTATTTGATCCAGCCAATTGCGATTATACGCTACAGTCCCCAGTGAAAAAAGAAAGATGTACTGAAGAAAATGTGGAAATTGAAAGTTGGTAAAGGGCATCGACCACCCTACCGGAAGCCAAATACGGATAATGAACTGGCCCAACCCGATCAAAGTTGCAAGCAAAAGAATGGTTTTCGTTCCAGGTAAAGAACCGGAACCTACCCTGACCTTGCGCTTAGGTAAAACCCTCCAAAGCAAATAGGCCAAGGTAAAAATTAATAGCGCCTCGACGAACCACATGGGTCCGAAACCAAATACCCCGTATCGAAATACATAGTCCAAATAGGAAATTTGTTCCTCAAAAATGAACTTGTTGCGAACATATACAGTCAACGGGAATAATATAAAAAAGAAGAATAATGTCGGAATTCCCAATCTGATCAGGCGATCTTTCGCAAACCTGCCTACACCTTTTCTCTGCAGTGAGGGAATGACAAAATAAGCAGATATAAAGAAGAACATACCCATGAAAAATGCCTGGTTGGTGGCAACGAACATTGAGAGTGGGATGATTTCGGGAAAACCCGCCTCGGATTCATTGTAAAACCAACCGCCGGGAGCCCCATACGTAATGGAAAGGTGGTGAAGAACAACCAGGCTAATTAAAAATATCCGGAGATTATCAATATAAACCAGTTTCGATTTTGCTTTGTCCTGTTTCCCCATTGTTGTGCTGTAGCCGCAGTGAAATTATACAGTTCCGACCTTTGACCCTCATTTGCCGAAAGTGCCGAATGAAGTTTGCTAAAGGTCTTTGTAAATATTAATCCTTGTGATCCGCAGGCTCCAGGCCCTCTGCTCCCGATAGTTTCCCGATCAACTGTGCCGGATCATGGATCAGGATCGGCAAATGTTGGGAGCAAATCCTAATTTTCTGATTTTTGAATTCAACTGAGATCAGCGGTACCTCGTTGCTGGTACGTTCGCAATAAATGCAATGATTTTGAGAAAGATCCATATTGATAGGCTATGTTAAAATAAATAATATTGAGAGTGACACTCAATTTTTAATATTAAAATAACTATTAATCATCAAGAGCGTATGCTCATCAAAATTATTTGTTTCTATGATTGAAATCGCTCTACGCTTAAAGGTATTTTCACCAGTAATTAAATAGGCCCTTCTTAAATAATCAATGGCCAGCAAAGGTTTTGCTATCAAGTTATCAGCCATTATACCATAATATTCTGCCTGCCTCAAGGTCTGATCCAGGAAATTTGCAAATCGATCGCCAAAACCTTGTCCAAAATTGACATATTCAGTTCGAACAAAATCAGAAGGAATTCTGAATTTCTTGGTTTTTATGACAAGGGTCTCTTTGCCAAGTGCGTTCATTAATCCTATTTCATAGTAAATATTTGCAATTGTTGTGGTTTCCATAGTTTCAGAAACAACAGCAATCCCAATTGGAACAGATAGGGCCAATTTCCAAATTTTCGTGTGAAAATCCCGACCTGTTACCAACGAGTTTGCATCGAGCTGTCTGATATTTCGTGATTGAAGCAATGCAGAGGACTCATCCAATATAGTTTCAACTTCGTTTGACCTAATCCCTCCTAACTGAGTCATTAAGAATACACACCTAGGATTATATCTGATCCAATTAGTGAGACATCATTGTCAGTGGGATTGTAGAAAATCATGCACTTCTCTTACGTGCAACAGCTATGTTTTTATACGGTCCTGATGATTTCTTATGAGCAACAATCTTTCCTTTCTCCCGATCAATTTTTACATATTTGCCGGTCTTAGGATTTTTCACTTGAACGACTCTTATTTTACTGCCCATTACCCGAATTTAATTCTCCTACTAATTTACAACAAATTTATCCGCCAAATAGTGTGCCGATTTTTCCTTGTTTCTGGGCTTCGTAATAACCATAGTATCCACGCCAATAAAGCGTGATATTTATGTCGCCCAGGTCTTCCCACCGGCTTCTTCCAACGAGATGCAAGCTTTGTATTCCGTAGGGATTGCCACATACTGCAGAATCTTTGTCATACCCCCCTCTGTAGTGCAATAACCTGCAATAATCAATTCTTTGATCTTCCAAATAAATGGCCTATCCTCCTCTTCAAGATCTTTTTTGCCCTCAATCAAGACATGTTGCGAGGTAACGAATGAGAGCTGCTCATCCTCATCAAGATCATTGAATTTCCGTCCAGCCTGACGCTCAGATTCCTGCTCAAATTCATTCAAGCCTGACATGAATGCTTCACGGTCTTTGTCCTCCATCACCCGGCTCACTATGTCTTCAATGAATTTTGGGACTCCCAGTTCAGTAGCTCCGGGGCTGTCCGTTTTCGGAAGAATGATATCCGCCAGCCTGGTAACAAGTCTCGCCTGATCTTCAGTGAAAAAAACAGGATCCCATTTCAGGCCCGGTTGAGCCGAGCAGCCATTGAGAAGACCTAAAATGGTTGGAGCTGCCAGGGTACCACCCATTATGTAGCTGGTTCTTTTGAGTGCTTCTCTCCTTTTGATATTATTCATGGCAATCACCTTAAAGGTTCCCTTTTTTCAACTCATTTACCGCAAAATCCGCAGCTCTGGCTGTCAATGCCATATATGTTAAAGATGGATTTTGACATGCCGCTGAAGTCATACAAGCACCATCCGTCACGAAAACATTTTTTACATCATGGACCTGGTTCCACTTGTTTAGTACGGATGTTTTGGGATCCCGGCCCATTCTGGCTGTCCCCATTTCATGGATCCCCAATCCCGGGGCAGGAGGATCGTTGCGCAGCTTAATGTTTTTCAGTCCTGCTGACTCAAGCATTTCTGCAGCCTGTATCGCAATATCCTTTCGCATTTCAATTTCGTTTTCTTTGAATTCGCAATCCACGTCAAATGTGGGTAGTCCGTGCTTATCAAGCTTCTCGTAATTAAGCGTGACTTTATTTTCATGATAAGGCAGGCACTCACCAAATCCTCCCAGCCCCATTCTCCAGTTTCCGGGAGTTGCCAATTCATCTTTCAAACCCTCACCAAAGCTAAGTTCAGCTACAGACCTCTTCCAACCCTCTCTGCTCGCACTTCCCTGGTAACCATATCCCCTCAAAAAATCCGGGTGCTCATCTGAGATATTCCGAAATCTCGGTATATAGATTCCATTCGGCCTTCGTCCGTAATAGTAGCGATCCTCAAATCCGTCAAAGTCACCGGAAGCTCCTACTCCCAAATGATGATCCATCAGGTTATGGCCCAATTCACCGGAAGAATTCCCCATTCCTTCAGGAAAATGTGTAGTAGAATTCATAAGTATCCAGGTACTTCCGAGGGCAGAAGCGTTCAGAAAAATGATCCTGGCATAAAACTCGGTATACGTTCCGGTTTCCGCATCCATTACCCTTACGCCGGAAGCGGATTGTTTTTCAGGATCATAAATTACCTCAGTTACTATAGAATTGGGACGTAAAGTCATATTACCTGTGGCCACGGCGGCAGGAAGCGTCGATGACTGCGAACTGAAGTATGCGCCAAAAGGGCAACCGCGTATGCACAAATTCCTGTAATTGCACCTGGATCTGCCGTTATGGTTTTGAGTAAGATTGGCGGATCTGCCGATAGTCATCATCCGGTCGGAGAAGTTTTCCCCGATCTTACGCTTCACATGTTTTTCCACGCAATTCATCTCCATGGGAGGAAGGAATTTACCATCAGGTAGCTGAGGAAGTCCTTCGGCTTGTCCGTTTACACCAATGTACGATTCCACATAATCGTACCATGGAGCAATATCTCTGTACCGAATCGGCCAATCCACCCCAAAACCGTCTTTCGCATTAGCCTCAAAATCCATCTCACTTAACCGGTAGGACTGCCTTCCCCATGTGATGGATCTTCCGCCTACATGGTATCCGCGCATCCAGTCAAAACGTTTCACCTCCTGGTAGGGATGTTCCGTATCCTTCACCCACCAATGTTTTGTAGATGGCTTAACGGTGTACCCGGTTCGCAATTGTTTTTGATAGTCTTTTCTTTCCTCCGCCGCGATCCTGTCTCCATTGGGAAGCTCCCAGGGATGCAGGCTCATCGTCGGATAGTCCTCGATGTGTTTGACATCCCGGCCCCGCTCCAATACGAGTGTTTTCAGACCTTTTTCAGTAAGTTCTTTCGCAGCCCATCCGCCGCTGATACCACTGCCTGCAACAATCGCATCGAAGGTATTCTGTTGTTTCCCCTTGATGTTTAAATTCATTTACCACTAGTTCAGAATTTTCTAATCTAGACAATAATTCATTGAACGGGGAATGAGAAAGTGATAAACATGCAATGAAAACGATTTCAATGGATAGATTTCCGGTCAAATGTCAGATATCTGCTACCAGAACAAAAAGTATTTAATTCAGCTTGTTCAACGCCGTGTTGAAGGTCGGACTTGGCCTCATGGCGTTTGTGGCCAAATCGAAATCAGGCTGGTAATACCCGCCAATATCGACGGGCGATCCCTGGGCGGCAAGGAGTTCTTCATTGATTTTTGTTTCGTTTTCTTTCAGGTAATCTGCCAATTCCAGGAAACCTGTCTTTAGGACAGGATCAGATTCCAGGTTTGCCATGGCCTCAGCCCAATACATTGCCAGGTAGTATTGGCTACCCCTGTTATCAATTTCATTCACTTTTCTTGATGGGGATTTATTGCTTTCCAGAAACTTGGCAGTAGCCTGATCAAGTGCTTTCGCCAGGATACCTGCTTTTTCATTGTGGGCTGATACGCTCAAATGCTCGAGAGAAGCTGCCAACGCCAGAAATTCACCCAGCGAATCCCATCTCAGGTGGCCTTCCTGTTCAAATTGCTGCACATGCTTCGGAGCTGAGCCACCGGCTCCTGTTTCGAAAAGACCTCCCCCATTCATTAACGGGACAATTGACAACATTTTTGCACTGGTCCCAACTTCCAAAATCGGAAAAAGATCGGTCAGATAATCCCGCAGTACATTTCCCGTTACAGATATCGTGTCTTGTCCATTTTTCATTCTCTCCAGTGAAAACCTTGTCGCTTCCCGGGGAGACTTGATGTGGATCTCCAGTCCGTCTGTATCATGATCCGGCAGATATTGATTTACTTTCTTTATTAATTCCGCATCGTGTGCCCTACTCTCATTCAACCAAAACACTGCCGGTGCTCCCGTGGCCCTCGCCCTGCTGACCGCCAGCTTGATCCAGTCTCTGATAGGGGCGTCCTTAACCTGGCACATTCTCCAGATGTCGCCTTTTTCCACATCATGCTCCATCAAAACCTGCCCGTTTTCATGGATGACTTTGACGGTTCCATTATCAGAGATCTCAAATGTTTTATCATGAGACCCATACTCCTCCGCCTTTTGGGCCATTAATCCCACATTTGGAATACTCCCCATTGTTCTGGGATCAAATGCACCATTTTCTTTACAGAAATCAATTACCTGTTGGTAAACACCCGAATAGCACCTGTCAGGAATTACCGCTTTCATATCTTTCAGCTTTCCATCGGGACCCCACATCTGGCCTGAGGATCTGATAGCCGCCGGCATGGAAGCATCAATAATAATATCGCTAGGTACATGCAGGTTAGTTATACCCTTATCCGAGTTAACCATTGCCAGCTCCGGCCTGGAATTATAAGTCGCCTCAATGTCTGCCTCAATCGCCTTTCTCTCCTCCCCTGGCAGATTCTGGATTTTCAATATTACATCTCCCAGCCCATTGTTTGGATCGACTCCGAGCTCTTGGAAAACCGAATTGTACTTCTCAAATACATCCCCAAAGAAAACCGAAACGACATGACCAAATATGATAGGATCTGAAACCTTCATCATTGTAGCTTTCAGATGTACCGAAAACAAAATGCCTTGACGCCGGGCATCACTAATTTCCGTTTCAATGAAGGATCTCAGTGCTTTTCTACTCATTACAGCAGCATCCACGACCTCACCTTTCAACAAATCCGTACTTTCTTTCAGTGTGGTGGTATTCCCGGCTTTATCTGTGAAGACTATTTTAACATTTCCTGCTTCTTCAATCGTAATCGACTTTTCACTGCCAAAAAAATCACCATCCGACATACTAGCCACATGGGTCAGGGATGTCGATTGCCATTCTCCCATGGGATGTGGATGTTTACGGGCATATTGTTTTACGGAGGAAGGGGCCCTGCGGTCGGAGTTACCCTCTCTCAGGACTGGATTCACAGCACTCCCTTTGACTTTGTCATAGCGGGACTTGATTTGCCTCTCCCCTTCGCTCTTTGGTTCCTCCGGATAGTCAGGAAGATCATACCCTTTTGACTGAAGCTCTTTAATCGCAGCCTTTAGCTGTGGGATCGATGCACTTATATTAGGCAGCTTAATAATATTGGCTTCCGGGGTCTGTGCAAGTTCCCCTAATTCCTGTAGTGCATCCGTTGTCCTTTTGTCCTCGGAGAGAAATTCGGGAAAGTTCGCGATAACCCTTCCTGCCAGGGATATATCTTTCATCTCAACGTCAACTCCGGCTCCACGTACAAAAGCTTTGATTACCGGAAGAAAAGACAGGGTGGCCAACGCAGGGGCTTCATCAGTTTTGGTATAAATAATCTTTGGTGTCATATTAGTATATTGCAATATCCCGGCGAACACCGGCTTCTTATGAATACATTGTTTCTAGTAATTCGATCAATAACTCTCCTCCTCACTTGGAAAGTTTTTGTTTTTGATGTCTTTGATATACTGATCCACGGCTCCACTTATCACTTTATTCAGATCTGCATATTGCCTTAAAAATCGCGGTTTGAAATCCTGTGTAATACCCAGCATATCGTGCACCACCAGAACCTGGCCATCCGTGTGCGGACCAGCCCCAATACCGATGGTGGGAATGGATAGTGAAATAGAAACTTCTTTTGCCAGGACTGCCGGTATCTTTTCCAACACAATTGAAAAACAGCCGATCTCCTCAAGCAGCTTGGCATCGGCTACCAGTTTTTTCGCTTCCTCTTCCTCCCTGGCTCTGACAGTGTACGTTCCAAACTTGTAAATAGACTGCGGGGTTAAACCAAGGTGTCCCATGACCGGAATGCCTGCAGTTAAAACCCGTTCTATACTATCTTTGACTTCAATTCCTCCTTCCATTTTTACAGCATGGGCACCGGCTTCCTTCATGATGCGAATACTCGATCGAAGTGCCTCGGAAGAATTCCCCTGATAACTCCCAAACGGAACATCCACGACGACCAAAGCTCTGTCGACACCTTTTATCACTGACTGGGCATGCCAGATCATATGCTCAAGTGTTATGGGTAAGGTTGTTTCATTTCCGGCCATCACATTGGATGCCGAATCGCCCACAAGTAGTATGTCAATACCTGCTCCATCCAGAATTTTTGCCATGGAATAATCGTATGCCGTCAACATAGATATCTTCTCTCCATTTGACTTCATTTCCAGAAGCTTGTGAGTCGTTATTTTTTTGAACTGCTTTTTAGCCGTACTCATGATAGAAGGAGCGGAAAATTAATAAATAAGAGGTTGATTTAATCAGGCCTTCCACTTAATGTTACAACCCATACTGGGATATTGATTTTCAGCCTGCGGCTGACCCTTCAAAAGATTGTTAATTGCATCCCTGAGATCTTTACCAGTAAGAGGTATTCCATTGCCCGGACGTGAGTCATCCAACCTGCCCCGATAGACTAATTTTCGATCTGCATCGAACAAATAAAAGTCAGGTGTGCAGGCTGCATCGTATGCTTTAGCCACTTCCTGTGACTCATCATACAAGTAGGGAAAATCAAATCCAACTAACTCCGCCTGCTTTTTAAGTTGTTCCGGAGCGTCATCCGGGTAGTTCTTAATATCATTTGAGGAGATCCCAACAAATCCTATTCCCCGGGCCCTGTAATCACGGGCCAGTTTGGCAATTTCATCCTGCACATGTATGACATACGGGCAATGCTTGCATATGAACATCACTACCGTGCCTTTTCCCCCTTCAATATCTCCGTAGGAGAGTCGCTGGTCGGATCGTACGTCCGGTAAGTTGAAGCCCGGGGCCGTGATACCGAGCCCGATCATATTCGAAGGTGTGAGTGCCATTCAATTTTATTATTTGCTAGCTTTGAAGTGATTGATTCAGCAAACGTAGAATAAACGAAGGAAATGAGATAATTTTTTGAGCGTTTTAACCTCTTTCTTCGTTTAAAGAAAGTAGTGAATTTAAAGTGTCGGAATGAATAGATTATTTTCTTCAATTTTTCTTTTCTGTGTGTTATTTCCTGCTATCCAGGGTTGCATTGAAGTGACCAGTAGTAAAGGAAAGGACTATCTTGTTGCGAATCAAAGGTCATCGAATGTGACTACTTCGTCGCACGGTAATGAGGAAGAAATCAAAAGAGAATATCTGTCAAAACAGGCTCTTGAGCGACGACAAAACAAGCTGGCAGAGGCTGAGGCTGACTATAACACTGACCCTGACAATGAGGAAAACATTATCTGGTATGGACGTAGGTTAGCGTATCTCGGCAGATACCAGGAAGCCGTAAATATCTATTCGGAAGGATTGGTGAAATTTCCCTCCTCGTACAAGCTCTACAGGCATAGAGGCCATCGCATGATCACATTGAGGCAGTTTGATCAGGCAATCGATGATCTTCAAAATGCCGCTTTTTATGCGTTGGATATTCCCGGTAATGAAATAGAGCCGGATGGCATACCGAATGCACTGAACAAGCCCTTGAGCAATACACAATGGAATATCTACTATCACCTGGGACTGGCTTACTATATGAAGGGAAATTATGATAAAGCGATTTCTTCCTTTAAGAAATGTCTTGATTTCAGTAACAATAACGATCTTGATGTTAAAACAACAAACTGGCTCTATGTCACCTACCGGAAAATTGGGAATACGGATGCCGCGGATGCACTCGTCTCAATAATACCCAGCCGAATGCGTCTGACCGAGACTAAAATATATCACGATCTGATAATGCTGTACAGGGGATTTGAAACCCCTGATATGCTCATCCGAAGGAACACCCGTGATAACAAACTCAATGCAGATGTTGGATACGGTATTGGCAACTGGTACCTGCTGGAGGGACAGGTCGAAAGTGCCCAGAACATATTTAACAGGATCATCGAGGGCAGTCAGCGGGATGCATTTGGTTACATCGCCACGGAAGTAGAAATGAATACTCTGGCCAATACGAATCTATGACTCGAGAGCTGTCAGCTCTTTCCTGATCTGAATGAGCCTGTCAGGGTAGTCACTGATTATGCCATCCACACCCATATTTAGCATTTTGATCATCATGTCCCGCTCATTCACCGGATATGTATAGACCTTAAATCCCCTGGCATGCATTCGGAATACACGACGCGGAGATAATGTAGCGAAATGGGGATTCAGGGCCATCAGCTGTTCGTGTTTTTCCGATCTTCCCAAATGCACCCTTGTTTCAACATAAAAAGCGATCAGTGGCGCTGAATCCTCCCCGATCAGTAATCGTTTGGTTTGGATCCTTTCATCATAATTATGTGCTTCGTCCAGATACCTCTGCTCATATGACTGGAGAACCACCCAATCGAACCCATTTCTTTCTCCTCTCACTATATCTACCAGCTTGTCTGAAAAATCGTGGTAGTGAGGGTGATCCATATGTTTGATCTCGATGAGTACCTTACATTGTCCATCGATCAGATCCAATACTTCTTTTAACGTGGGAATTTTCTGATCAGCATATCTCGGTGCAAACCAGGACCCAACCTCAAATTGTTTTAACTCTTCATACGTATAGTCATGGATATCACCAGTCACCTGATTTCCAAGTGAATCGTGTGTCACCCTATCCAAAAACTGATCATGAAATACGACAATTTCCTCATCCCTAGTGTGTCTGACATCCAGCTCGATCATATCCACTCCCCACTGTAAGGCAAGTTCGAATGCCGCTATTGTATTTTCAGGTGCATGACCAGATGCTCCTTTATGTGCAATGATCTCGAATTCCATGTTCTTGATCCTTTTGAGGTTCGTACTGCCAAAAACATGCTGATAAAGCCACGGCTCAAATAATGCCAGGCCAAGAAAAAGCATCAAAAATGGTGTAGAGTACAATAAAAACTTTTTCGTCATGATCTTAATGGGCTATTGACCTTATAAAAGTACAAAAAAATCTTCTAAGAAGTTAAGGTATATGCTTCGATGTGATATAAAGCTCATCCAACTGGTGCCGGTCTATCGGCGAAGGCGTATCGATCATCACATCACGACCACTGGTATTTTTGGGAAATGCAATGAAATCTCTGATGCTATCCTGCCCTCCAAATAAAGCGCACAACCTGTCAAATCCGAAAGCGATTCCACCGTGGGGCGGAGCACCAAATTCGAATGCTCCCATCAGGAATCCGAATTGGGTCTCCGCTTCTTCCTTGGTAAACCCGAGTACATCAAACATTGCCGACTGCAATGACCTGTCATGGATCCTGATTGATCCTCCACCCACTTCCACACCATTGATCACCATATCATATGCGGATGCTTTAACTGACGCGGGATCGTGCTTTAGTTTGGAAATATCTTCCGGCTTGGGCGAAGTAAACGGATGGTGCATGGCATGATAGCGCCTGGTTTCCTCGTCCCACTCCAACAGTGGAAAGTCCACAACCCACAATGCCCGCACTTCATTTTCCTTCCTCAGGTTCAGTCTACTGCCCATTTCCAGTCTCAATTCGCTCAATGCCTTCCTTGTCTGGCTTTTTTCTCCCGCAAGGATCAAAATTAGATCGCCAGGTTGAGCTTCAAATGCCTTCACCCAGGCCTTAAGGTCTTCACCCGAATAGAATTTATCAACGGAAGATTTCAATGAACCATCTTCATTGTACTTGAGGTAGACGAGTCCCTTAGCACCTATTTGCGGCTTTTTTACAAAATCTGTCAACTCATCTATCTGCTTTCGTGAATAACCTCCGCAACCCGTCGCATTTATACCTACTACCAACTCGGCTGAGTCAAAAACACTAAAGCCTTTGCCCTGCGTCAGGTCATTCAATTCGACAAATTTCATTTCGAATCTCAAATCAGGTTTGTCGGATCCGTATCTTTTCATTGCCTCCTCAAATGATATTTTCGGAAAATCATCCAATTCAATGCCCTTGATCTCTTTGTACAGGAATTTTACGAGCCCTTCGAACATCTGTAAAACATCAGGCTGCTCCACAAACGACATTTCACAATCTATTTGAGTGAATTCGGGCTGACGATCTGCCCTAAGGTCTTCGTCCCTGAAACACCTGACGATTTGATAGTACCTGTCAAATCCTGATACCATTAGTAGTTGCTTAAAGGTTTGAGGTGACTGGGGGAGCGCATAAAATTCTCCCGGGTTCATCCTGGAAGGTACAAGGAAATCACGAGCACCCTCCGGTGTGGATTTTATAAGGCAAGGTGTTTCAATATCGGTGAAACCATTATTGTCAAGGTACTCCCGCGTTTTTCTATTCACAAGGTGACGAAGTTCAAGATTACCTCTGACCGGACCTCTTCTCAGGTCAAGATATCGATACTTCATTCTTAGTTCTTCCCCGCCGTCTGTTTCGTCCTCAATAATGAATGGAGGAACCTTTGAGGAATTCAGGACCTGAAGTTTTTCAACTTTTATTTCGATATCACCGGTTGGAAGCCTGTCATTTTTTGAAAGTCTCTCTATGACCACACCGGAAGCTGAGAGTACAAACTCCCTGCCGACACCTTTGGCCAGCTCAACCAGCTCTTTGGGTGAACTTCCCTCATCGAAAAGCAGCTGTGTTATTCCGTATTTATCACGGAGATCTATCCAGACCACTCCACCTTTATCCCGCAGTCTTTGTACCCAGCCACAAAGTGTGACCTGCTGACCTTTATCCTCGATTCTGAGTTCCCCACAAGTATGCGTGCGTAACATGATTTTTGCTAGTTATTGAACAAACAGCGGCAAATTTAACAATAGTTTTAGCTTTGTCCTGTTGTAAGGAAGCTGATTGATTTCACCATGAAAATACCAATGCCGTTAATGATATTGTTACTACTCCCATTATCCGTTTGTCATGGGCAAGGTACACTAAGAAAACAAAAACTAAGTAAGGATGTCACCATGGAAATTCCATCATCTTTTATTCCGATGGATATACAGCAGCAAAGGATAAAATATGTCTCCGATCGGGCTCCCATCGCAATGTTCACAACCGAGGACGGAAGGGTGGACCTCGGTGTCAATACATCAAGTACTACATGGGGAGATTCCGATCTGGCAATTCTGAGGGATTTTTACCGGGCGGGGATAATAAATCTGTATGACAAAACGGATTTCTCCAAAGATACGATAGAGCTGATCAATGACAGGAAATTTATCGTCTTCGAG
The DNA here is from genome assembly GCA_028278225.1 of Cyclobacteriaceae bacterium. Lineage (GTDB taxonomy): Bacteria > Bacteroidota > Bacteroidia > Cytophagales > Cyclobacteriaceae > JANQEU01. The sequence goes on along the minus strand of JANQEU010000084.1, from coordinate 95,919 downwards.
TTTAACGGAACGTTACACCCGGATGAGAATTCCTTCAGAAATGAAGGGAGTCTTTCAAAGTATATTTACATCCAATACACCATATACAATAACAATGTCCTCCTCTTCAACTTCAGCGCCCCGGCGATCCAAAGACCAAAATGGGAAGCGACCGTAAAAGAAATGATGACCAGTATAAAGATCAGATAATGCTGAGTATACATAGTGATGAGCATTATATGAAACAAGCGCTATTGGAAGCAAATAAGGCATTTGAAGAAGGTGAGATACCTGTTGGAGCAATAATGATCTGCCAAAACCGTATAATAGCTCGCGCCCACAATCAGGTGGAAAAGTTAAATGACGTTACAGCTCACGCCGAAATGCTGGCAATTACGGCAGCTCAAAATTACCTGGGCTCCAAATACCTGGATGAATGTACACTGTATGTCACACTGGAACCCTGCATCATGTGCGCCGGAGCATTGTTTTGGAGTCAGATCAAAAAGGTCATAATCGGTGCCCGCGATGAAATGCGAGGCTTTTCCCGGGCCGGAGCACCAGTTTTGCACCCGAAAACCGAAGTATCTTTCGGATTGATGGAAAACGATGCGGAAATACTGATCAGGAATTTTTTTAAGAAGATGAGAGGGAACAATAATTGATAGATTTCACTTTTCTTTACATAAGTCTTAATTGTTAACTAATAAAAATTTCTACTATGGCTTTTGAAGTACCTGACTTACCCTATGCACATGACGCCCTGGAACCTCACATCGACACCAGGACCATGGAAATACATCACGGAAAACATCACGCCGCTTATGTGGCCAATCTTAATAACGCAGTCGGCGGAACTGATCTGGATGGCAAATCACTGGAGGATTTAGTGAAAAATCATTCTGATAACATGGCTGTGAGAAATAACGGAGGTGGTCATTGGAATCACTCCCTGTTTTGGACGGTAATGAGTGGAAATGGAGGAGGTGAGCCATCCGGAGATCTTGCCGGTGCCATTAACGACGCTTTTGGATCATTTGACGGATTCAGAGAAGCTTTCAGTAAAGCCGCAGCAACCAGATTCGGATCCGGGTGGGCCTGGCTTTGTGTTCATCCCGGTGGAAAGGTTGAAGTTTGCTCGTCTGCTAACCAGGATAATCCATTGATGCCCGATGTTGGTTGCGGTGGAACACCTGTGTTAGGTTTGGATGTTTGGGAACATGCCTATTATCTCAATTACCAGAACAGAAGACCGGACTATATTGCGGCATTCTTTAACGTCATCAATTGGGATGAGGTAAGCCGCCGATATGCTGCCGGAAAATAACCATTGCCCTAAAATTTTGAAAGGCTGTCCCGGAAAGGCAGTCTTTTTTTATTGGCTGAGCCTGGTAAGGGTATTTCCCATGCTTATGGTTTCGACTAAAACTCAGCTAAAAATGCGAAATATCCTGTTCTTCCTCATTTTAGTCTCACTCAGGCTTTCAGCGCAGAATCCTGAAGACTTCATGGAATTTGAGCCTGGTGGTGAATACCCATATGGCCGTCTGAACCCCGAAGCACCTGAGGGTACAGGTGATTTCGACAGTATTATCGGCACATGCGATTGCAAAAGCGTGAGCAGAAATCCGGACCAAACCTGGGCAGACACCACCAAAATGGTATGGCGATTTAAGTACATTATGAACGGTATGGCGGTACAGGACGAGGTTTGGAGGGAAAATGACCGCTATGCCGGTAGCATAAGACAATATCAACCTGATAGTGCACAATGGGTAGTAACCTATTTCAGCCAGCCGGGAGTTCCTTGGTCACCTGCTGTCTGGCACGGTGGCAAAAAAGAAAATGGCAATATCATATTGTTTAATCCCCAGAAGGCACCAAGTGGAATGGATGGATTTTACAAGATCACTTTTTACGACATCTCCAGGGAGGGATTCAACTGGAAAGGTGAATGGGTAGACCAGGCTCAAACGTTTTCATTTCCTACATGGATGATCTTTTGCAAAAAAAGAGAAGAATAGTTCAGGTCGACCCACCACCCGGAGTGGACCCGTGAAAAAGATCTTCGGTATTTTTAAGGGTGATTGATAAGATACTAAGCAGGTACCGGAAAAAACTGGACAAATACTATCAGCCTTATCTCAACCATGCAAAACGCGTCTATGAGTATGCCTGTATTCTGACACTGCAAAAAGAAAGTAAGAAACTGTCAATTGTTGCAGCATTCCACGACCTGGACATCTGGCTTTCTCATACAATGAACTATCTGCCCGGCTCCGCTGACCTGGCGACCGATTACCTCAGGATCAATCGGATTGACATGGTGTCTAACGAAATTAGTTTTATGATAAAAGAACATCACAGATTGACGAAAATTAAGGGGAATATCGAAGCAGAGGCATTCAGAAGAGCGGATCTTATTGACCTAACAGCGGGATTGATCAAATTCAATATACCGAGATCCATCATTGTAGAAACGGAGCGCAAGTATCCCAGGCTGGGGTTTACAAAGATGATTTTATGGAAAACGTGCTGGTGGGCCGTGAGACATCCGCTGAGACCATTTCCCATGCTAAAATGGTAAATATGAAATATTCGGGGGAGCTGGAGCGTGCAAAAAAACTTTATTCCGAAAACCGGAATTGGCTAAAGAAAATTGGAAGAAGGAAGCGTGGTACGCTGGATTCCATTTTCCAACAAGAACATGATCGCGTTTTTGAGGAGATAGACTGTCTCGATTGTGCCAATTGCTGCAAAACCACCAGCCCAATTTTTATAATGACTGATATTGTGCGGATCTCAAAAAATCTGAAAATGAAAGCACAATCTTTCATCACTAGTTATCTGAGAACAGATGAGATTGGGGATTATGTATTGAAGTCTGCACCATGTCCATTTCTTATGCCCGACAACAAATGTCAGATCTATGAATTTCGCCCCAGGGCATGCAAAGAGTATCCTCACACAAACCGGAAACGCATGTATCAGATCCTGGACCTTACCTTGAAAAATTCTGTTATTTGCCCGGCAGTTGACAGAATAATTGCCGGGCTCAAGGTCAGACACCCTTAATTTGATCTTGTTATATTGAGCAACCATCTTGGAAATATGAAAGCTTTGATGTCTGATTTGCAGCATTCTGCGTATGACACTGAAGGAAATTGAAAAGGAGTTAAAATCAATGGCAAACCCGGTTCACAGGGACGGGTTAAAACGCTATGGCATAAACACTGTGAGTGCACTCGGCATTACCACCCCCAAACTGCGTAAACTCGCAAAATCAATAGGCAGAGATCAGAAACTCGCCGAAGCGCTGTGGGAATCACCTATACATGAATGCAAAATGCTTGGCAGCCTGATAGCTGACCCGGATGCTATTTCAGCGCGTACCTGTGAAAGATGGACCAGTCAATTTTACTCCTGGGATATATGTGATGTTACTTCCATACTATTCGCCAGGACGTCATTTGGCAAGGAGATGGCATTGAAATGGACAACCAGTGATAAGGAGTATGTAAAAAGAGCCGGATTTGCCACACTCGTTTCGTTCACCATCCATAGTAAGGAAGTCTCTGATGAGGAAATCCTCGAACTCCTGCCCGTCATCGAGAGAGAGGCGTGGGACCATCGGAATTTTGTCAAAAAGGCTGTCAACTGGTTGTTGAGGCAAATTGGTAAACGCAATCCTATATTGAACCGGGAGGCCATCTTTTGTGCCGAAAGATTACTGAACAGCCCGGATAAATCTGCAAAATGGATCGCCAGGGATGCACTTCGTGAGCTAAGAAGTGAAAGTGTGCGGGATAGGTTGGCTAAAAAGAATAAGTCCGGCTGATCTCTCACCGTGATACTTTTGTTATAAAATATGACTAAAAAAGTGATCTTCCTGAGTCAACTTTCCACCGTAAAGTATTGTTTTCACACCAACACCAAATGACATATTGCGCAATGAAGAGTACAAGTATCATCCTGTTAGTGGCTTTAGCCACTTCATGCGATCTGATAGAACTGCAGCAGCCGCCAGCTGTCCTCAGAGCCGATGACATGACAAATAGTGGTCCCTTATCCCTGCCTGCGACAAGGAATGAAGCAGAAGGCCTGTTTGCCGGAAATCAAGGTAAAACCTGGCAGGCTATTGGTTTCACGCTCATGGGAATCGAGGGAATGCTCGAATGTAGAATAGATGACCGCATTACGATCGATACAAATGGCACATTTTTATTTGATGGCGGTGACAATTTGTGCGGAGCGGAAGACAATAAAAAAAACAGGAGCGGCGAATGGGAAATAAACGAAAATGCCTCAGAGATCATCTTCAATCTGGATGGAAAAAATTATACAGCCCAAATAACCGGACTGGTTGAAGACACGATATCCCTGTCAGGTTCATACCTTGGTCTTGAGATCAACGGACTGTACATAGTAGAAAAATGAAGAAGCCCGCAGTTGTCTTATCAATCATTATCTGTTCTTTCACTGTCAACGCACAGGATTTCTTTGGATCAGCAGACGTTTTTTTTAAGAAAAATGTAAACGACGGATTAGTCAACTACAGCGCCATCAAAGCCAACAGCTCGGAACTTGATTTTTTACTGGACCAAATGGCGATATTCGACTATGAAAACAAGCCAAAAAAAGTAAAACTCGCATTTCTGATCAATGCCTACAACCTGGCGGTTATAAAAGGAATTGTTGATGAATATCCGGTTAAATCCCCCATGGATATAAATAATTTCTTTGATAATGCGATATATGAGATAAACGGGAACGATATTTCTCTAAACACACTGGAGAAGAAAATCCTTTTTCCATTATCAGGAGATGAGCGACTGCATTTTGTCCTTGTCTGTGCGGCAGTAGGCTGTCCCAAGCTGCAAAACTTTGCGTATTCTCCGGATCATCTGGGTGAGCAGCTATCCCAAACAACCAAAAAAGTATTGAACGATAAGGATTTTATCTGGTGGGATTCCAAAAAGTTATTCGTGTCGATGATTTTTAGCTGGTATGAAAACGACTTCAAGGCCACCGGTAAAAGCCTCCAGCAATACATCAACGAACAACTTGACAGCCCTACAGAAGAAAAACTGAGAGTGTCTTATTACCCTTATGACTGGACACTGAATGACATGAAGAACCAATGAAACGGACATTTACCATACAGGTTATTTTCTTTCTGCTGGTGCAATGGGAAGTCAGCGGACAAAGTTACCTGGAAACTTACACGCCTTCTTCACTGTTTGAAAAGGGCGCATGGGAAATCAATGCATTCCACAACCTGTATTCTCAGTCCGAGGTCAGGGACCGGGAAGGTGAAATCATTGAGCTCGGACAAACTCAAACATTTATCAATGCATTGTACCAATTTACATACGGCATTACAAACTCAGCCAGGGTAAATATCGGGCTCGATGTGACTATAAACAGGGCATACTATGACGGGAAAAGTAAAAACCCACTTAGAGCATTTGGGGCATCAGGCGATTTCAGCCGAACGGCTCTCTCAGCCGTAGGGCCCAGAGTAAAAGTTCTACCAATTACTTCACTTCCCAATTTTAGTGTACAAAGTTCCGTACTATTTCCGGTTGCCGAAAATCTTGAAACCCCGTTTTTTACCGGTCACGACAGGATAACCTGGCTTACCCAGTTGTTTTACGACCACAAAATCAATGAATTCTGGAGGGTTTTCCTGGAAGCCGATTTCCTAAACAGGTTTAAAACCAACAGCGTACAAAGAAATTTTTTCAGAGTTCCCGTAAGCGCCTTTCTGAGTTATTTTCCAACCGGCAAATCCACACTGTATACCTCCATACAATATTCTCCAAGGTTTGAAACCATCTCCAACAGTGTAGACGAACAATTTGGATTGAACCAGTGGTTCACTGTTTGGGGTGTCGGGGCGAAATATCAGGCCACATCAAATATGTCCTTGGAGCTCTCATATGGCAACTTTGTATTGTCCAGAAACGATGGAGCAGGTTATACTATAAATTTGGGCATCCGGTATATCCGGGGCGGATGACTAACCGCTGATTTAGTAAAGCATCGCTCCCTTCATCTTCCAATGTCCACAAACGCATATCCGAGAGACACTTGAAACATGGAGTTTCTTGAGGCCTCCGTTCCCGGAACGTCATTCACATCAGTTATACCCAGAATATATCTGCCATGAATATCCAGTCCGAAAGGTAAATCTATTCCTGCCCCAAGATTCAGTCCGATATCGGTTCCATTGAGGCCATCCTTTATTTGAGTTGTAGTCTTTGCTCCGGTAATATCACTCGTTTGATCTCCGTCAAGAATGAAGCCAAATTGAGGCCCGGCCTGGAGGTTAATACCCGCAACCGTATACCACTTCAGGATTATCGGAACTGTGAGATAGCCAAGTTTCTGTTCAACATTATAATCCGTAGCGGTCAGTAAATCACGGGCTCCAAACTCTATGGATGTAAAAGAATAAAGTACCTCAGGCTGAATCCCAATCTTGGCCAGTCTCACCCTGGCAAAAAATCCTAAATGAAATCCTGACGACTTATCCACAGCTGAGGCGGTGACCTGGGTTGGATCCTCACCCAGGGCATCCATACCTGGGAAATTTAGTCCTCCTTTTATCCCGATTCCTGCACCTTGGGCTGACGCTACATGAATGGCGACAACAAGTAAAATCACTGATATAGTTGCTTTCATTGAAATTGATTTTGATCCTGTTTGATCGCTAAAGATAAACCGACAGAAGGAATATTAAATGGTCAATCCTTTTTTTCATCTGAATGGACTTTTCTTTTACACGATTTACAAATACTGATGATCTTTATCTTCAATCTTCATTTTAATCAAAATGAAAATCCCAAAAAATGGGTATTGACATATGGTTATGTTTGACTTAGTTTACCGGTTTGTTTATGAGATCAATTCGACTGCTGGTTTTATACTTAGGACTGATTATCACGCTAACATCCTGCTTCAGGATTGTCATTACAACAATTCAGAAAAAGACCAACCTAAACTACCATATCCCACAGGGATCTATCATTGCCGACGATACCATTGTCTACGGTTTATTTGACCTCATTGAGGAAAAGGATGTGATCGAATGGGGTAATGAACCGAAAATCCCCAAAACAGATGGTGTCAGAGAGTACAACATACTTTTGGTCCACGGATTTACTACTAAAAAAGCCACTCATTTTGATTATATGGTTGACCAGATAGCTGGTTCACTTGGCCTGAAACGAGTTTTCCTGAAAGAAAAAATTGAATCTGGTAGGAAAACGAGCAACGCATCGGCTAGAATGATGGGATTCGATCCATGGGAGCTTTACAAGTGGGTTTTTGAAAAGCAGGATGACAGGAAATCCAGGATCAACTTTTACTATGTGCACTGGTCTCCTGTGACTGCTCCTGTCAAAGACTTCATTAAGGCATATGATGAGAGTAATCACCGAACACAATTGGCGAAGTTTGCCAAAAATACTTATCTCATTGACGTATTTGGAGATCTGGCCCTGTATCTTAATGCCGGTTTTAAAAACCAAATTGATTCCTCACTATACTCGGCGTTCGATCACATAGGTTCTGACCCTACAGCCGTTATAGCCGGTGGGTTTGGAAGTCATTTGCTGGGAAGTGCACTCAGCCAAAGATCAAAAGCAGGTCATGCTACTCCGAATATCAGGAAGATATTTTTGATCTCAAACCAGCTACCCTTCACTACTTTGCTCGATCTCGATCCGAACTCTTCTCGAAACGACATCATACTTAAAGACAATGTTTATTCGGATTTTGGAGACTACCTAGCCGCAACGAACAGAGAATTAAGCATTGTCTCATTTTATGACCCTAATGATCCCTTTGGTTTCCGGCTACCCAGCACTACGGACAACAGAATTACCATCAATAATCTTGAAATCCATACTTCCGAATTCTGGAGAATAGATCCGATCAAGACCACGGAATTTGTCCTTCCCCGAATAAAGGAGCCGGAGGCGCAGGCATTATTCCTAAACATGATTGACCAACAAAATTCCACACAGGATATCCTGCTTGATATTGCCGGTCCGGCTAACAAAGCCAGGAATAATCCAAGGATCATTGAAGTGATTGCCAAAGGCTCGGGGGGTGAGGAGGAAAAAATCACAAACAGACCTCCAAAAGAGATCAAACCACGTGATCTGAGCAAAAAAAGCCGGGAGCTGGGTATTGTGAAACTGGGGACTAGACGGGGTTTAGAGAAACTAGAGAAGATCAGTGCCAGGATCGATATCACTAATGCCATCTTACCGTTTGGTTTACCCTCTCAGTTCCTCGATACGGATATTGACACGATGATGAGTCCTGTTTTCAATGGAATCCATCAAACTATCCGGGAAAAAGATACTACGATGATCATGACGATACATGGTATGCGGAATCAGGATCCGGATCATTTTGACGGATTAATTGGTGAGTTGTTGAAAGAATTGGGATTTTATCCAACTCCGGTCACCGACAACCTTCAATTTTTAAGTCTTCAAAAGAAGCCCGATTCCGTGTACGGACCTTCTTCACTGCGTATCAGAGAGTTCACCAATGTAAACAAGAAAGTTGTTCAGGTTTATATGGTATATTGGTCATCGGTCACCAAGCCCGTTAAGAACTGGCTGGACAGTATCGGGACTTACGACAATACCTCAAAAATTTCAAAGCTTCTCAAACAGGAATTGATCACAGATGGTTTTGGAGATGTCATACTCACCTTCAACAAGTTCCAGGACACGGTATCTCTGAGTATTGATGCCGCTTTTGAATCAATGAAGATAAATCTTGATAACAACGTCTATTTGATCAGTGGCTCTTTGGGAAGCAAAATTTTGCTTGACCATATATTGAAAGATGCATCCAACAACTCCAAGAAGGTTCTGGAGCACACGAACAAATGGTTTATGCTTACCAATCAAATCGCATTTACCGAGCTTAAGGATGTCAGGCTTAAAAACGATTCAATCAGCTATAAAACATTTTACAAAGAGGCTTACAGGTATCCGGGTCCGCCTTTAAAAGAGCTAAATAAGATTGCAAGGGGTCTGGAAATTATTGCGTTTAATGATCCTAATGATATACTGAGCTTTATCATCCCCGATACGTTGATGGGAGTAGACAGCCTAATACTTAGAAATCTGTATCTGAATCTTGCAACCGGAAGACAGGTAAATATGAATGAACTGATCAAATACGGATACAAAATTGACAAGAGACTGAAAAAACGTTTCGCCAGCAATGTTTTACTCAGAAAAAGAAAGGCAACGGTAGAGATAAATGCAAGTAAAAAAATCCTGTCTACAGTAGACACACTCTCAGAACAACAAAGAGATTCCATTGCGGCTGTGATTGATTCGCTTGACTATTATCGTTCCCAAATCAAACCAACTGTAGATCGGGCCAAAACATCTTTTGCCAGAAAGTCGTGCAGAAAAAGTGAAAAATTCGAGCTAAGACTAACTATGCTCGAGGGTGAATTAGCCAGGTTAGAGGGAAAAGATCAAAGTAAAAGCCGGGTGAAAAGAAAGATTGCTAACAAAAATGGGAAGATTGATCGCATCCTGACGAAGATGCTTGAATGGGAACTAACATGTCCACCATCTTATGACCTCTTTGCGCAAGAATATAAGAGGTTTGTAAACAAACGCAGGCAATGCAACAAAGAGGATGGTATTATAGGCAAGTGGAAGTGTAAGAGATCATACATCTCAGCTTCACAATTTGCCAAATTGTATGAGCAGGGTTTCATAATGCCTTTTCTCCGGGTGATTGCGGATCAAAATGCCTATCAGCATCATGTTGTGGACTTTGCCACAGCCCATGTAGGACCTAAAAAGAGTAAACAGATCATTAAAATGATGGCTTATGGAAATGATCCGGAACTAGTGCCCCGTACCAGTGTCGATCAGGATCTATATAATGGCGCCCATAAGAAAGGTCACTTTATCAAAAACAAAAATTAAGTCTGATGGATATCGTTCGAAATAAATATATTCTGTTCCTGGTTTTCAGCACAAGTCTGCAAGTAATGGCTGTCCATGCTTCTAATGGATCTTCTGATACAGGCCCGGGAAAGAAAGATGATGGTTCTAAGGTAAAACAGATCTTGACCACATCCATGAAGAGTACCGTAAAATTGGCAACCATCCCCGGGGCATATTTTTTTGTAGAGGGAAAGTTTTTATCCCCGTACGGACCAGGTGAAATCAAGACTGTACAAGACTGGAACAACGCTGACAACACCAATTGGGATAAGAAGAATTTTGTTTCTAAAAATTACGCACCGAAGTGGAATACCATAGGTGATATAGGTTGGGGAACCTGTATGGCAGCAGGGATAATTTCCATCCTGCCCAGACATCCAAAATACGGAACAGGCAAGCAATTCTGGATCCTTTTGCAAGCGGGACTATCCACGAATTTTGTCACGGAAGTTACCAAGCGGATCGCCAGACGGCCGCGACCTTTTCTTTACAGTGACGACTTTAGGAGCTTAAATCCCGATATAGGTACAACCAATTATTCCACGCTCCTTATGTATAAAGATCGGAAAGATGGGAATAAAATTGTAGATGCGAACGATTCCGAAGATGCGGAAACAGCCAGAATGTCCTTTTTTTCAGGGCACACGGCAACATCAGCGGCTGTAATGTTTGTTGCCGCCAAAATGCTTACCCAGGCACATTTTGTCCTTCGATATGAAAAAATACTGGTTTGGACTACTGCGACCTCACTTCCCTTGTTCATCGGATACACCAGAATGAAGGCAGGTAAACATTATACCGGAGATGTGTTAGCAGGTTATGGTGTTGGTGCACTCATCGGATATTTCGTAGTACCCTGGGTAAATCAGTTTGATGAAACCAAGCTGAGTTTCAACATCTCACCCGGAGCCGTCCAATTGTCATATTCATTTTGAATAATTAGAATATCTCCACTGTTGTAAATGCAAGTAGTAAAAAGGATGTAATTCCTTTGGCCTGAGGTCTTGCACGTGCGTTCAGGTATCTCAGAGGTTTACCCTCAGACAGCCTTGGATTTTTCAATTTTTAACTGCTGTCTGATCTGATGTTTTCCTAATTTTCCAAATGATTCTTAAAAATTATTCCATGAGCTACTACGAGAACGAAAAAAACATCCGGGATTATATAAAAATGGCAGAGGGTTACAATGGGAAAGCACTCATCGAATCCCTGAAAAAATATCTGCCCTCGGGTAAGACAGTACTTGAGCTGGGCATGGGACCCGGTGTTGACCTCAATCTTCTAAGGGAAGAATATGTAGTCACCGGATCAGATTATTCAAATTCATTCGTTGCGTTGTATCAAAGTAAACATCCGGATGAAGACGTTCTTGTGCTCGACGCGATCACAATCGACACCGGCAGGAAGTACGACTGCATCTATTCCAACAAGGTCCTGTACCACCTGTCAAAGGAGGAGTTAGCGCAATCCATAAACCGGCAATACGAAGTTCTCAATGAAAATGGGGTCATCTTACACTCCTTCTGGGAAGGGGACCGTGAAGAGTTCTTTCACGGGCTGAAGTTCATGTACTATCAGCTATCCGATCTCACCAAACTCTTCGAAACCCGGTTTGACATCTTACTCATTGAACCTTACACTGAAATGAGCAAGGATGATTCTATTTACCTGATTGCCAGGAAACGCTAATTACCTTTCTTACAATCCTCCAGCTCTTTTTGAATTTTTTGCAGCTCTTCCGTAGCGCGGGTCCGCTCTTCTTCTGCAATCATCCTCTGCCTGTTAGCTTCTACTGCATTTTGCTCTGCAATAGCCTTTTGTCTCCTCGCTTCAGCAGCGTTGGCATCAGCGATTTCCCTTTGTTTATCTGCTTCTGCCTTCTGGGTAATAGCAATTTGTCTTTGGAGTATTGCTTCTTCCCCGGCAGCCTTTGCAAATTGGCGCTGTCTGACGGCCTCCTCCCTTTGTTCCACCGCAATCGCACGTTGCAAGACCGCTTCATCTCGCTGTTCCTCAGCTATGGTCTGCTGCCTTACCGCCTCCGCCTGGGCTAAACGTGCTTCTTCTGCGGCTGCAAGTGCCGCCTGTCTTTGTAATTCAGCTTCGTTTTTAAGCTCCTCAATTTCCACTCTGAGTCGTTCATCGGTTGAACCGCATGAAAACAGAACTATTGAAAGCAGGATTATAAATGTTCTCATAACTATTTAATTACTGGTTTTGGATTACCAGGACAGGTTTCTTCCCATGGAATCTGGTCCAAAGCTCCAAAGTAGGTCCTCCATTCGATGTCACTTAAATTTCTTCCCAGATAATCGCACATCTGACCTCCAAATTCTTCAGCATCCAACGGAAATTTCCGGATAATTCCATCCGCAGACGCAGTCATCACAAAGTCACCGGAGGGATGAAACGCTACATCCCATACCCAGTCCTGGTGATCGTCCAGGACTATTGGTAAATCAAAGATGTCACCTGCCGACCAAATCCTGACACTCCCGTCGTGGCTGGCAGCAGCAAGGAGTTTATCATCCGGTGAAAATTCTGTTTCATTTACCCTGGCAGAAAAACCGAAAAGCGTAGGTCCATATGGAGATTTTTCCTGAATATCCCAGAGCGTTATATAACCAAACCCATTTTCAACGTTGTATCCACTTATCGCAAGATAACGGCCGGAATTGCTGAACGAGAGGTCGGTCACCGCCAATCTATCCTGATCTCTACGGAAAACTCTCTTTTCATTCTGCCCGGATGCCGGAACATTCAGATCATACAGATAGACATCCCCTCCGATAGAACCTACGGCCAGGGTATTGGCATCAGGAGTAATTGCTATCGTTTGCACCTTTGACGTTACTACTGCCACCTCCCGTACATCGAAATTGGCCAGTGTTGTTCTCAAAATATTCTGATCCGCCCCTACCGAGATAAAGGCCGAATTATCCGGCAGGAAAGCCAGATCGTAAATTGATCCCCTATGCGATCTTATCCGCTTAGGTTTCATATCCGTACTTTCCAGGTCAAACAGGTCAACTTCATTGGCATCCGTCGCAACTGCCATCCATCTCTCATCATTACTGAAATCTATCACCCTGTTGATCCGGCTGCTTTGATATATTTCCTCGAACGACCGGTCTTCGACATCCCAGGCTATAACCCGCCCATCACCTCCGGCGGAATAAAGTTTATTTTGTTTCCGCGCAAAATCAACCGACCGGACCGCTACCCTTTTATCACTTCCATATACAGGCTTATGTCCATGATACTGATTAAATGAAGAATCCGCGATGAAATAACCTAATTCATAACCGAGAAAGCGATTTTCATTAATAGTTTTTTGCCTTATGAGGCTTTGTAATCCGTAGTAAGCTGCAGGATATACATAGTGATTGTACTCAAATTTACCCTGACCATACCTGCTATAAAATTCCACCAATTGCGCAGCGACCAGCCCTTTGAGCTCCGGATCTGTTGCATGTTTCACTTTTTGAGAAATACTCGGGATGAGTAGTTGGTACTTAAGCGTTTCAATCTCACTTTGGCCGAAAGTCAGAGATCTCAATGAAATAAAGAATATTAGAGATATTGAATATTTCATACTTTTTCTTTACAAGATACAATATTATTTCAATATTCAACTTAACGACATGCTAATTACAACGCTCGGTAGACAGATAATCAATTTCCATCTTTCAATCAGAACTTCAGATACTTTTGCCAGGTGAAACCAAATGAATATGCTGCCCATCTCGGGCTGATCATTGTAAATCTCTTATTCGGGATCAACTACAGCATTGTGAAATTGTTTGTCCCCCAATATATCGAGGCGTTTGGGTTCATCTTCTACCGGGTAATACTTGCTACGTCTATTTACTGGATTATTCACTTCAGGTCCAGAGAAGAGGTGAATTGGCAGAAAGATGGGCTCAGGATCTTTTTATGCGCAATTTTCGGAGTTGTCATTAATCAGCTAATGTTTTTTAAGGGTATCAGTCTTACCTCACCGATCAATGCCTCCATCATACTGACGCTCGTACCGATCTTTGTTTTTGTCTTCTCGGTCATTCTGAAAATGGAGAAATTAAGGGTCGTGAAGATCCTCGGAATTGCTGCAGGGCTGACGGGAACCTTACTGATCATCTATCAGCCTGGAACCAGGGTGCTGGCAGGTAACTGGCAGGGAGATCTTATGGTTTTGATCAATAGCCTCAGTTACAGTTTGTATTTTGTACTGGTAAAACCACTGATGACGAGGTACTCCGCACTGACTGTTCTAAAGTGGACTTTTGCCATCGGCCTGATTTTCATTCTTCCCATCGGTTTTTCAGAAGCTGCGGCTACAGACCCCGGAAGTTTTACACCGCAGGTTTGGTGGAGCATTGCGTTTGTCGTCCTGGGTGTGACTGTTGTGGCGTATTTTCTCAATGTGTGGGCCCTGAGGTTTGTCAACCCGTCGATGGCAGGCGTTTATATTTATAGCCAGCCCGTATTCGCCACTGTCATAGCTGTTTTTGCATTTGACTACCAGGCAAGCTGGATCCACCTGATCTCGATAATTTGTGTGTTTTCAGGGATCTATCTGGTGGGAAAAAGGTAGCTGGATCACAACTTTTTCAAATCACTTTTATCCTCGATGATCTCCTTTTGGGTCCATTGGATATCCAGTCTTAGCGTTTCCGCCATTACCTCCAGTAATTTCTGGATTTCATCCCTCTTTGGATCTTCCCCCATTACCAGAGGGAACTGGTTTTGAACTTCAACCAGTGTATTGAAATATCGTTCCAGTTTTCGTACATCCCGCTGATCATCCTTCATTCTCTTTACATCTTCCTTCATATCTTTCCTGTCTTTTTTATCCAATGATGACGATCTGATAGATTCCAGTCTTTCAGCGATCATTGCTTTGCTCTTCCCAACTTCGATCCTGGCATATGAAAGTTTGCGTCTTATTTGAGCAATCTCCCGCTCAAGTATTCCGATGATTTGATCGTAATGACCTGAATCGTTTATGTCATTGAGAAAGTTTGACCGATAGTCCCAATACTCATCGAACTCCAATTTATCCCTTTCCAGCATGGTCATATTGATTTTTAATTCCGCACTATCCCTGCTTGCGATCGACTGGGTCAGGCCCGGGATTGAAATGAAAAAAATTATGTGAACTAATAATGTTCTCATGAATCGATCTTTGACAGTACTTCTTCAGTTTTTAGAAGGTCATCATCCGTAAAATCCAGGTGAGTTACAAATCTGATCAATCCTTTGCCAAACGGAACAGCCTGGATATTGCGTTCTTCCAGCGTTTCCAAAAGCCAGGTTTCCGTTCGATTTTCAACAAGTTCCAATATGACAATATTGGTATCAACGGGATAAACATTTTTAACAAAGGACAATCCTCCAGCAATTTCCCCCAAATATTTCGCTTTGCGATGATCTTCAGCAAGCCTGTCAATATGATTATCAAGGGCATAGATACACGCTGCGGCCAGGTATCCCGCCTGTCTCATACCGCCTCCGAATACCTTGCGAATACGCCTGGCATGCTTAATTAATTCTTTATTAGCAACCAGAACGGACCCAACCGGGGCACCCAGACCTTTTGAAAAGCAGATCGAAATGGTGTCAAATAGTTCACCATATTGATCCGGACGCTCGCCTGTTTCTACCAACGCGTTGAAAAGACGGGCCCCATCCAGGTGAAGGTTCAGGTCATTCTTTTTGCAGATTTCTCTTATTGCTTTTAATTCCTTCAGGTCATAGATCGATCCTCCGCCTTTATTCATTGTGTTTTCAATCCCAACCAGTTTCGTTCTTGGAAAATGGACGTCATCCGGATTAATGGATGCTTCAACCATTGACGCGGTGATCCTCCCCCGGTCACCTTCTACCAGTTTGGGAGAAAGCATGGAGTTGTTCATCATTCCCCCGCCTTCATATAAAAAGATGTGCGCATGCTTGTCACAAATCACCTCGTCCTGTGGCTGGGTCAGAATGCGCATGGCAATTTGATTGGTCATCGTACCCGAAGGACAAAACAATGCACTCTCCATTCCAAACAAGGCGGCAACTTTTTCCTGAAGAAAGTTTACTGTCGGATCGGAATCGAAAACGTCATCTCCGACTTCGGCGTTCATCATGGCATCCAGCATACCGGGAGTCGGTTTCGTAACCGTATCACTCCTTAGATCAATCATTAGGGTTTTGAGAATTTTGAATCAAGAAACTTAATACAGGTGAGCTAAGTTAAGGTGAAATTGGCTGAAAACAGACATCAGTTCCGGTGCTGGTTTCCGGTAGCTCTAAACGCCCATAAAGAAAAAAGGGAACCCAAATTTGGAATTCCCTTTACTAAACCAATATGATATGAAGAGGATAATGTTCGCTTTATTTAACGTATGAAACTCCAAAATGTTTGCCGTCTGATTATTAAATTTTGTTAATTTCATTCGGCTCACCGTTCATTCCACACGTCATTTGGGAATCAGATCCCAAATAGTCTTCTTCTTCGGTTGTTATCTTGGCAATAACTATGCCAACATGATAAAAACAATATCAAACAGGTATTCCTATCATTTTGGCCTAGACGAGTGTTCGTTTTTCAACAGTCGAATGTCCGCTACGAGATGACCTAATTCTACTATCTTTGGCCCTCAGCATTTTACAGCATAGCACCCGATGAATCAGGATATCTCTTCAATGATCGAGGCTGAAATAACGGCCATTCGCAATATCCCTGAAATTGACAATATAGAAAATGCCATTTCCATCCTGCATGAGTCCGTGCACGTGAATAACGGTAAAATTGTGATCAGTGGCATGGGCAAAGCGGGACAGATCGGCCATAACATCGCAACTACCTTTTCGGCCACGGGTAGCGCGGCAGTTTTCCTGCACCCTGCCGAAGCGCAGCATGGGGACCTGGGGCTGATCCAGGAAAATGACGTTTTGTTCCTTATTTCAAATTCCGGCAAGACGAGGGAGATCATTGAACTCGTTCACCTTGTAAGGTCGCTTTTCCCCGATATCAGGATCATCACCCTGACAGGTCACCCCGAAAACGAACTTAGTAAGCTGGCTGATCTATCGTTGGATACAGGGAACCCTCCGGAAATTTGCCCCCTGGGCCTTACACCAACGACCAGCACGACGGTTATGACGGTAATTGGCGATGTTTTGGTGGTGCAAATGATGAAAAAGATCAACTTTACCAAAGCTGACTTTGCCAAAAGACATCACAGCGGATATTTAGGTCATAAAAGCAGAAACTGATGAAGGCTTTGTACTTATTGCTGCGGTTCATGACCCCTTTTGTATCTAATCTTCTTTGGCCGTTGGTGTTCGTCACCAACAACATTATCAGAACCAAGCCTTTCAATCCGTAAAAAAGATCACTCGGATATTATCTTCATTGGTGAAAACACCAACGAAGGCGGGAATAGTATTAACATGCTATTAGACCTCCTTCTTTTTAGCAGACAATCTGCGGATATATCAGGTACACAAAAGTTGAAGAGGGTTACAATCCTTGAATTGATTGCTTTACATGCACTCTGATAGCGCCGGGGCAGTAAGTTTAGTTAGCCCCCAGAAAGATTGTCAATCCTAGTTTCAACCCCAAGGTGTTGAATACCGTTCTTTCATTGTCATCATTATTTTCCTTATCTTTTTCAGTGAATGAACTATACCCTGCTAATACATCCAAAACAACTCTTTCTCCAAGAGGTGCAGCCAACCCAACTCCTCCTCCAAACATCATCACACCTGATTTAAATTCTTCATCCTCAGTAAAGTCAAAATCCTTAATTTTCGATTTAATCGTTCCAAATGAACCACCTATTTCCAAATACGGTAACACTTTTGACGTTGGGAAGTAATATCTGACAAAAGGCCCAGCACTTAACAATGTTTCAGTAGTTTTACCCCCGTACTCGCCACTTTTATCTGATAAAGCAGCAATATTCAAATCAAGTCCAACGGCAAAATTGTCAACTACAAAATATCCGAACCTGGGCGATAAGTTAATGGTTATCACCTTATTCGGATCGCTTTCTTCAAAACCATCCGCGTCACTTTTGAGTTTTACACTTGAATAACCAATGTTCATTAAATCTGAACTTTGTCCAGTCAAACTCAATGTTGATGACACTCCAACTAATACATTCCCCTGATTAGTTTGGGCTTTCAATGATCCCACACAAATTGCAATCGAAACAACTGTTAATAAAGTACTTTTTTTCATGTTAATTTTTCAATAATAAGTCCCACTTTAGTTTTTTGCCGTTGTTGGTATTCTTCACCAACAACATTGTCAGAATTAAGCCTTTCCAATCTGCAAAATGATTATCTGGGATAATATCTTCGTTGGTGAAAACACCAACGAAGGCGGAAGGCTTAATTTGTTAAACTCAAACCTACCCTACACTTGAGGTTCAATACTAATTTGATGCATAGACAAATTGTGAACATTGGCATTTTAAGCGTAGACAAAATGCGATCAAGTTGTTGAGCAATTGAGTTTTCCCGGTAGTGTTTGTATTGTATTGGATCATGGCTAGATTTGAACATGTCTTGTTTTTCCTTCCTTTTTACGTATGTCTTGCATAAGTCACCTGGCCACTATTAAGCCCCCAGGTCAAAAAAGCAGAAACTGATGAATAAGCTTATACTTATTGCCGGGCCATGTATCATAGAAAATGATAAGATGCCCTTCGAAATTTGTCGTCAGGTAAAGTCCATATGCGAAGATCTTGAGATAGATTTTGTGTTTAAAGCTTCCTACCGGAAAGCCAATCGTACCATGCTTGAAAGCTTTCAGGGCATCGGCGATGAGGAGGGCCTTGAAATCATCAAGGCTGTTGGCAGTGAACTCGGCGTAAAGACCTTAACAGATGTCCATGAAAGCAAAGATCCTGCGAAGGTTGCTGATTATGTCGATTACCTCCAGATACCTGCATTTTTATGCCGGCAGACAGATCTCCTTTTAGCAGCCGGGAAAACCGGAAAAGGGATAAACATCAAAAAAGGCCAGTTCGTCTCCCCGGAAGCCATGAAATTTCCCCTCGACAAAGTGAGATCCACGGGCAACAATCGAGTATGGCTGTGCGAAAGGGGATTTACCTTCGGCTATGAAGACCTGGTCGTGGACGCAACTTCAGTTCCAAGGCTCAAAAAACTTGGTGTCCCGGTGCTGATGGACTGCACCCATTCGCTTCAGCAACCTAATCAATCTTCGGGAGTCAGTGGAGGAAACCCTGAAATGATAGAAACGATCGCCCTGTCAGCTACGGCTACAGGGGCGGATGGATTGTTCATAGAAACCCATCCAAATCCTCCGGAAGCTTTGAGCGATGGTCACTCCATGCTGCCAATAAGTGAACTGGAGAGAATATTGGTCAAAGTGTTAAAAATCAGGAAAGCACTGGATGACAACTGAAAATAAAATAAAGCTGCTGGCGCTGGATGTAGATGGAACAATGACCGACGGAGGTATTTACATTACGGAAAAAGGTGAGCAGTTCAAAAAGTTTCATGCACATGACGGTATCGGGATAAAAATTGCGTTTCAACATGGCATTGAAGTGGGACTGATAAGCCACAGCATGTCCTCTGAGATGGTAGATACCAGGGCAAATATGCTGGGCATGAAATACTACTACATCGGGCAGAGGCCTAAACTTGAGGTACTGGATGAATGGATAGAGGAATTGAACATCAGCTACGAGCAGGTGGCGTTTATGGGTGATGATATAAATGATCTCGAAATCATTGAAAAGGTGGGATTATCCGCATGCCCGGCAAATGCTGTTCGAAAAGTCAAAAACCGTGTCAACGTGGTTTTGAACGCATGTGGAGGCGAAGGAGCGGTCAGGGAGTTCATTGATAAATTTCTCATCCCCGACTAATCATGATCCAACTGATCCAGTACAGTAACAGAACGCACAATTTCAAAGAGAAACTCACACCCCTTGAAGCACATAAACAAGTGAATGACAACCTGATCAACTGGATCGATATTGAAACAGGGGACAGAGCCATAGTAGAGGAAATTGCTAAATTGTTTGACCTTCATCCTTTGATCGTGGATGACATCCTGGATGTAGATCAGATCCCGAAATTTGAAGGGTTCGAACAGTATGTTTTTCTATCCGCAAAAATGCTGCGGTACAATCATCACACCCATGCAATCCAGCAGGAACAGATCAGTATTGTATTATCCAAGAACCTGATCATCACTTTTCAGGAAGGGATGCCGGGTGATGTTTTTGACAAATTGAGAGACGGATTGCCGTTGCCGGTGGCCTGATACGAAAGAATAGTGTCGATTACCTGTTTTATCATATACTCAATGCCCTGGTAAGTAACTATCTTGATATAGCGGAATCCCTCAGGACCACTATTGAGGAACTTGAAGACAGCATCATCCATGACCCGAAGTTTAAAGTCGTGGAAGAGGTGATGAGCATAAAGCGAAAAGTAAATAAAATCAGGCGCTTCACGCTACCACTATGGGACGCTCTCAATGGTATGCGAGCTGAAAGCGGGAAACTCATTGCAAAATCGAATAAGAACTACTTTCAGGATATTATCGATCATGTGAAGTTCATTCTGTCTTTCTGCGACACTTCAAGGGAGATGTTGCGGGACCTTATGGACCTTCATCAGTCAAACCTCAATAACGAGACAAACAATGTCATGAAGACATTGACCATAGTTTCTGCGATATTTATTCCCATGACCTTTATCGCAGGGGTTTATGGGATGAACTTTAAATTTATGCCTGAACTCGGGTTCAGGTACGGATATCCGACTATTGGAACAGTTATGGGGATCACTGCTTTATCCATGTTTTTTATTCTTCGTCACAAGAAATGGCTCTAGACTTGGGCCGTCGGGGTATGGTTGACTTGACACCAGGCTCCCTATGATGAGCCTCCCGTCCTTGCTATTCAATTTCGGGGACTCATCAATCGGAAGTCGATTTATCCAATCATCTTAAAATAGTCAATTGGTTTTTGCCACAGACTCTCCCTGAATCTGTTACGGAAAAAGCCAAAATGGCCTATTTCTTTTACACTCAGATCTTCCGGGTATATCATTTCGAAGGTTGATCTCGCCCCGAAATACCTTCTCATAAGTTGTTCGGTGGCAAGCCGTGGTGCAAACAGGTGGTCATCCGCCATGCTCAGGAAATGTATATAATTGGTCACCCTGGAGTACAGATCCTGACGCCTTGGTTCGCCCTGTATTACACCATCCTTGTGCAATCCCCATTTCCTCCAATCTTCCACGACACCTTTTGGCAATGATATCTTGCTTCCCATTCCCCAACCGGGAAAATACCCGTATATTTTTGTTAGTAAGGGTACGATCACCCGCCAAAACATCAATACAAGCAATCGATATTTCCCTTCCCAGAAATAGCTGGAGGTTGTTTGGGATGCCACAAAATATGCGGCGCCTATCTTATCTGCGCTTTCGGTCAATGGTAACAATTGACCGGTTATGCTGTGTCCAATCAAATAGATCCTGTATCCGTGGTCATAGGCCCAGTTAATAATGGCTTTGAGGTCCTTTGTCCCCCAGTCATTCATACTGGCATCACTTTTCTCGATCGACGTATCCAGCGATTCCCCTACTCCCCGGTAGTCAAAAATCAAAGAATTCATTCCTTTCTCATCTTTCACATATTTTGCAAAAGGGCGGTAGTAAGATTGAGGCGCGCCTGTCGCAGGTCCTATGATCACCAGTTCCTTCGTCTGGGTATCACTTTCAAACAAAGTAGCTGAAAGCTGAAACCCGTCTTCCGTTACAATTCTTATCTTTTTCATTTTTAAAATGTTTTGAAAAACCAAAAAAGAATACGGCGAAGTTGCCGGGCTTGTACTTTCAAATCCTGCCATCCGGCAAATGTTCACTTAATGTTTACCGGCCAATTCACCCTTTGGACGGGTCAAAAACGCCAGATATCCGACTTCAAACTTCGCGGGTCCGCAGGTTGCATGGCGTTAATTATCTGCTATTTTTGCACCGCTACAAATCATTAATCCATGAGTGTCATCGTCAATAAAGATTCCAAAGTAGTTGTCCAGGGATTCACCGGCTCGGAGGGTACTTTTCATGCTTCTCAAATGATCGAATACGGTACGAATGTGGTAGGTGGTGTTACTCCCGGCAAGGGCGGACAAACCCATCTGGACAGGCCTGTTTTCAATACTGTCAAGGAAGCTGTAGAAAAGGCCGGAGCCAATACATCCATCATCTTTGTACCACCGGCATTTGCTGCCGATGCTATCATGGAGGCCGCTGATGCGGGTATCAAAGTGATCATCACAATCACGGAGGGCATACCTACAAAAGATATGATGCATGCAAAACCTTACGCAAAATCCAGGGGCGCTATTCTGGTGGGGCCAAACTGCCCCGGAGTCATCACCCCGGAAGAAGCCAAAGTCGGAATTATGCCTGGATTTATTTTTAAAAAAGGGAACATTGGGATTGTCTCAAAATCCGGAACGCTCACATATGAAGCAGCGGATCAGGTCGTAAAAGCAGGTTTTGGCATTTCAACCGCTATCGGAATTGGCGGTGATCCGATTATCGGAACATCTACCAAAGAGGCCGTTCAAATGCTGATGGAAGACCCCGAAACGGATGGTATTGTTATGATCGGGGAAATTGGCGGCCAGTATGAAGCCGATGCGGCCAGATGGGTAAAAGAACAAGGTAATCCAAAACCGGTTGTCGGCTTTATTGCAGGTCAGACCGCACCTAAGGGCAAAAGGATGGGCCATGCCGGTGCAATCATCGGAGGGAAAGACGACACTGCTGCGGCCAAAATGAAAATCATGGAAGCATGCGGACTGCTGGTGGCCAATTCGCCTGCTGTAATCGGTGAGACTATGGCAGAGGCCATGAGGTAGAAACATTATCATCTTTTCATTATTGATTGGCTTTGGTTGGATTCCAAACTGAAGCCAAAACCATCTCCTGCAGTTATTTTGAATTGTGAACAACAGGTTTGTTTGTGAACGCCTCTTATTCCAGTATTTTCCTAATTTCCCGACCCCTATTCAGGAAGTCATGAAGTCCATCCACATCCTTCTCTTCCAACAGGTCCCTGAACCGGTTCAGATCCTTCAGATAGTTTTCCAGACCCTCAAGAATGAACTTCCTGTTTTTAAAAAAAATGGGAGTCCACATATCAGGTGAACTTTTGGCTAGCCTAACGGTCGAAGCAAATCCCGATCCTGCTAATTCAAGGATCTTATTGTCCGATTTTTCTTCTTCCAGTACTGTATTACTGAGACCGTATGCAATGGCATGACTGAGGTGAGAGACATAAGCAAGATGCCGGTCATGGTCTTCGGAATTGAGATAGGCCGTCTTCATCTGAAGTGACGTGCAGAGGCCTTCAAATTCATCGATGAACTTCTTTTCTGACATTTCCCTGTCACAAATGATCATCACCTTTTCAGGTAATAATCCTGCAAAAGCGGCATCAGGTCCACTGTATTCCGTCCCGGCGATTGGATGAGCAGCCACAAATTGATGTCTTCTGGGATGATCTTTGACTTGTTCGCAAATACTCCCTTTTGTTGAGCCAAAATCTATGACACACTGATCGTCTGAGATATTGTTCAGTACCTCGGGCAGCAGGGCTTCAATAGCATCTACAGGTATCGCTAAATAAATTCGATCTGCACGTCGAAGTGCCTCATCCAGCGATCCTAACCCATGATCAACTAAGCCCAGGTCCAGAGCCTTATTGAGATTTGCGGAATCATTGTCCCATCCGAATATGGTCAGATGATCAAAACTATTTTTTAAAGCCAGGCCAAATGATCCCCCAATAAGACCCAGGCCAATAATTGATATGTTCATGCCGTGAATTTAAAGTCGACCAAGTGCTTCCTCCAACTTCTCCACCGGATTGCACAAACTGATACGCACGTAACTTCTTCCTTTTTCACCGAAGATATATCCGGGTGTAATGAAAACCGAAAGACCGTACAGGAGCCCGTCAACAAGCGTATCAACATCCTCTACTTTCGTTTTTGCCCAAACAAACAAGCCAGCCTGATCCTTGTTCCAGGTACAATCCAGCTTTTCCAGGATTTGCCATGCAACTTGCCTTCGCTGATCATAAATAGCGTTTAGACTTCGAAACCAACTCTCATCCAGCCGCAGGGCTTCGGCTGCTGCCAGTTGTATGGGTTTGAACATGCCTGAGTCCACATTGCTTTTGACTCTTAAGATATTTCCGACATGTTCCTTATTTCCGCAAACCCATCCTACACGCCATCCTGCCATGTTGAAAGTTTTAGAAAGGGAATGAAGTTCGAGTGCACAATCCCTGGCTTCCTCCACCTGGAAAATGCTGATGGGTTTTTCATTAAGGATAAAACAGTAGGGATTATCATGCACCAGCAATAAAGAATTTGCTTTCGCAATCCGGACAAATTTTTCAAAAATCCTGAGAGAACCCCTGTGCCCGGTGGGCATGTGGGGATAGTTAAGCCACAGAAGCCTGATACCTTCAAAATCCAGTGTATCAAAGAAGGTCCAATCGGGAATACCGGATTCCTGCAAAGGATAAAATACTACTTCGGCTTCCATCATTTTTGTCACAGAGGAATAGGTGAGATAACCAAGCTCGGGCACGAGTACCTGGTCACCTTTATTTAAATATGCCAGAGAAATATGGGTAATACCTTCCTTTGACCCGATCAAAGGCAAGATCTCACTGCTTTGATCAAACCGTGTCCCAAAATGCCGCTCACAAAACGACCCGATAGCTTGTTTCAACTCCGGGATACCCTGGTAAGACTGGTACTGATGGACTCCCGGATCAGTAGAAGTGCGGCTTAAAACCGAAATTACAGGATCCGGTGGGGGAAGATCAGGGCTACCGATCCCAAGGTTTATCACAGGTTTCCCCTGTTTTTCCAGCGCTCTTATTTCCCTCAGCTTTTGTGAGAAATAATATTCCCGCACAGATCCTAATCTATCTGCTACTTGCATTCTGCAATGTTAGAATAAATAGTTTCCAAAAAAGCTATTAGGGTTTGGCATTCTGACGGAGTGGATTCATTCAGTATTTTTCAAAATCACCATCTTCTAGCTTTACAAAATGCACATTTCGCATTCTGCCGGACCCGATACGAAGGCCCGTGATTTGATCGTTGTGATCTCTTTCCACAATAACCGGATTGAAGAACCAGGTATCGCTCGAAATCCTGTTTTTCCGGATGGGATTAAGTGAAATGTTACCATGCCGATGGTGAGAGGCCACCAGCGACTCATCCTGAATGCTGAATTCGTAAAAGGTTTTTAACTCAGAACTGTAATAAAGGCCGCAATATTCAGCCAAATCTCTTGCAGTGAGTCTGAGTGGTATTATGCGTGGCGCTCCGTAATCACCTCCCTGGTGCAAGGTCATACGTAATACGGTATCTTCTGCGTTGCGGTGAAATGTTACGGAGGCTCCCACATCCTCATTGAAAAATGTGGAATCGGAACTGGGAAATATTTCAACCTTGTTTTGCCCGGTAGCCTGCGCATAAAATCTGTCCTCCTCCCGGGTGAATGTCAGAATAAACCCGGGTTCCAGTTCATAATCACCTGCGTATGAATCGAAAATCTCAGCCTCTATGCTCACCTTTTCGTAAGAATTGGGAGTGGATTGCGAACTTTCCTCCGGAACCTCTTCATCCGGCAATGAAAGAAAAAGATTGGCGACTTCATATGCTTTTCCCGACGGATTGAAACCACCAAAGTTGCTTAAAACAATAACTGACAGCTTTTGCTCCGGAAAACGTACCAGAAAGGTGCGAAATCCCGCCCAGCTACCGGAGTGCTGAATGCGCTGCAATCCTCTGTACTCTCCAATGCCATGACCAAATGCATAACTTACGGTGTCACCATTATTCAGGACCCCCCGTTGATTAACCATTTCCATCACCTCAGAACCACCTACTTCTCCCGATTCAAAATTACCTGCCCATTTTGCCATATCTTCAATCGTGGTATACAATGAACTCGATCCCAGGGCCATCAGTCCATTGGGCCTGCTTTTATACTTGCCATCCTCTTCGAAATAGCCCGTAACCCTGTTTTTTACTACTACCTGGTGATCATCGTGGAAGTGAGTGTCTTCCATCCCAAGTGGATCAAATATATTTTCTTTGGTCCAGTCACTGAAACTCTGTCCCGTGACCCGAGCTACTGTTTCTGCCAAAAGGTTGTAACCTGTGTTTGAGTATGTATATTCCGCTCCGGGTTGAAAATTCAAATCTTTTTGATTCTCAACAAATCGAAGGATCTGATCAAACGAAATGATGTCATCCATCTGCCAGCCACCTAATGCCAGAGTCGCCGGCCAGTCACGAATCCCACTGGTGTGATGAACCAGGTTTCTGATGGTAATCAGATATCCGAAATCAGGGACTTCAGGTATATGCTTTTGTATATTGTCATCCAGGGATAGTTCTCCCCGATCTGCAAGTATCGCAATAGCCATAGCGCAGAATTGCTTGGAAACAGATGCAATATCAAATACACTGGTAGGCGTAATAGGGATATTATAGTCCAGGTTTGCCATTCCGTACCCTTTTTTGAAAGTCAGCTTCCCATTTTGAACTACGCCAACGGCTGCACCCGGTGAATTGGGGCTGTCCCACTCAGAAAAAAGTTCATCGATTTGGGCTTCGAATTCATTTGAACTCCCATAATCGCAAGCAGCCGTCAAGAGTGATAAAGTGATTAGGCTAACCGCCGATTTGCTTAGTATGGAATGTTTCATTACAGTTTATTTTCTTCCTGGTTGAAGGTAATAAATTTCAGGTAACTAAAGCGACAACGGCGGAAAACCTAAACCAGCGCCAATCCGGACGATAATGAAGAATTCATGACAGGCGCTGTTCGCATTTTACAGGGCCTCTTGTGGCCTTGTGATGAAAACAGGTTTTAGTAAATCATTTACTATATTTGTGTGAATGTTTGTGTAAATACTTGTGTCAAAATGGCTACAAATCTTGGTATCGATACTGACTTATTGGATGAAGCACTGAAAGTGGGGGGTCAAAAATCTAAAAAGGACACCGTGAATCTGGCACTTGAGGAGTTCATCCGAAAGCGAAAGCAAAGAGAGATTATTTCACTCTTCGATGAAATCGTCTACGAACCGCTATATGATTACAAGAAATTGCGCAAGAGGTAGTGAGTATTCTGGTAGATACATCTGTGTGGTCAGAAGTACTTAGAAAGAAAAAAGATAATTCCCGGTTTTCTAATCTACTAAATCAGCTGATTCTTGACGGCCTGATCTCCATTATCGGGCCAATACGGCAAGAGTTATTATCCGGGATTCCTGACAGAAAAAAATATGATCTGCTCAAAGAAAAACTGAGTTATTTTCCGGACATCCGGATTGAGACAGAAGATTATGAACAAGCTGCCACGTTCTTCAATACATGCCGGTCAAAAGGCGTTCAGGGTTCTCACATTGATTTTTTGATTTGTGCAATGGCTTGCAAGCATAACCTCCAAATCCTTACCTCCGATAAGGACTTTGACCAGTACAGCCGACTGCTTCCCATCGAATTATACGAGGTGGGTTGAAGCACTAAAGTCCAGTAGTAGCCCTGGATACCTTCATGTCAGACCCGGTTGGAGGACTATTTCAATTTCTCCCACCTTGATCCGATTTCTTGCAACGATTCCTGTAAAATACCAACTCCCCGGATCATTTGGCTGGTTGGGCGGGCATCCGCACCCTGCATTACATCCATCAGGTACAAAAACTTGCGTTGTAAGCCCACGACAGTTTCATTTCGTGGTTCTGCCTGATAGATACTGCTGTATAATACGTCAGGTGAACTGGGATCACCTGAACCCCGAAGTGCCTTTAATTTCCTGTTCCCAGGCTTCTCCCCCAATATTGAATCTATCATTTCCCTGATTTCCTGGAGGTCATGATACCCCCGGTAGCAAACAAGGCTATATTCGTTTTGCATGTTGAGATCCTCATCTGTAATTTCAACCCGTGGATCGATCCTTACCTTAACGGACCGCTCCGTAACACTTCCATCGATGATTAACCTGATTTTATAGTCCCCCGGATATACAAAAGGACCGTGAGGACCACTCGGAGTGGCTTTATACACCGCAGCAATTGAATATTGCTGTCTGGCGCCTCTTGGAGGCTCATACCGCAAATCCCAGGTAAAACGATGGTGACCCATGGTTGTCGATAGTTGTTGTGGTGGTCGTATCCAGTAGGTGGGGTGTGGTAACAGGGTAGAATCAATATTTTCGACAGGATCCTTGCTGGAATACTTTCGGATTATATTTCCATCGCCATCTAGGATCTCAAGACGTATTTCTTCCACATCTTTCGCTAAATAATAATCTAAGATTGCACCATCCGGCGGATTTTGCCCCGTAGGCTCCTCGGGAGGCAAAGGCGTATCTGAAAACATGTTCCATCTAACCCGGGTCGCAAGGGGCGGAGCAAATAAATAATTATCACCAGGCATCTTGGCAAGTTCCCGCAACGGACTGATGTTATCCAGTATCCATATTGACCTTCCGTGGGTTCCAACGACCAGATCATCATCCTTGATGACAAGATCCCTGATCGAACTGGCCGGCATGTTCATTCTTAGTGATTGCCAGTTTTCTCCATCGTCTATGGAGAAGTAGACCGTTCTTTCCGTTCCTGCAAAAAGCAGCCCTGGTTGATACGGATCTTCACGGACAACATTCACCGGCCCCATCTGATGCAACCCCGTGACAATTCTTTCCCATGATCTTCCTCCGTCTTTAGTCTTGAAGATATGAGGTTCCATATCGTCTTTTCGAATAGCATTGACGGCGATATATGCAGTTTGTTTATCAAAATGACCGGCATCTACTTGTGAGATCTTATCCCAGGAACTCAACTCCAGGGGTGTGACATCAGACCAGTTCCTGCCCCCGTCGACTGTCACATGCACCTTTCCGTCGTCCGTTCCAGCCCATATGATGTCAACATCCAGAGGAGAGGGACCTACCGCATAGATCACGCCTCTCCGATCCATAGTTTCAAGTTCTTTTTTTCGAAAATCACCAATGCTTTCAGGAACGTCCGGTTGCTCATACGTGAGATCAGGACTGATGATTTCCCAGTCCTGTCCTCCGTTCACTGTCTTCCAGAGAACATTGGTTGCAAACAGCAGCATATTTGGGTCGGCAGGATGAAACATAAGCGGCATGGTTCTTAATATCCTGTATTTTCCGGACCGCACAGCTTCAGGAGCAACATTCTGGGCCTGTCCGGTTTTCTTGTTGAATCTCATAACCCGACCTCCGTAAATAATATTGGGATCTTTCGGGTCAGGCGCCACATAGGCATATTCGTCCGCTCCAACTCCGATGAACTCCCGAAAAGTGATCTGTCCTCCATTTCCACGACTTGCCACACCTATAGCCCCGCTTTCCTGCTGGCCGCCATACACCCAATATGGAAATTGGTTATCAGTGGTCACATGATAAAGCTGGGCAGTGGGCTGATTGTACCATGAACTCCACGTCTTTCCGCCATTGACCGTGATGACCGCCCCCTGATCGGCCACAAAAAGCATGATTTCAGGATACTGCGGGTTGATCCAGATCCGGTGGTAGTCATCCCCACCCGGTGCACCTTTAAGTGATGTCCAGGAGCGTCCACCGTCATCCGAACGGTAAGAAGCGATATTCCCCACATATACGATATCAGGATTTTTCGGATGGACCCTGATCTCTGCAAAATCACCACCCCGACCCCATAGCCTTCGATCCGTGTGGATGAGTTTCCAGCTCTCTCCCGCATCTTCACTCCTGTAGATCCCCCCTCCTTCGCGGGCGTCTACGGTGGCATACATTCTCATGGGATTACTCCTGGAAATACCAACACCAATTCGCCCTACCTCATCTTCTGCATTGGGCAGACCTTCCGTCAACTGCTTCCAGGTGGTTCCCCCATCCGTTGATTTGTACAAGCCGCTATTAGGGCCGAAAAACCTCGCATTCTCCCAGGGACCCTCCCTGTGCTCCCACATGTCAGCGAAGATGATATCGGGATTTGTTGGATCAAACTCCACCTGAATAGCCCCTGTATTATGATTGATGTATAAGACCTTTTCCCATGTTTCACCACCATCGGTGGTACGAAAAACACCCCTTTCTTCATTCGGCCCGTAAGGATGACCCAATCCTGCCACAAAGACGATATCGGGATCTGCCGGATGAACTATGAGTCTCCCTACCTGCTGCACATCGTCAAGTCCGATATGATCCCAGGTTTTTCCTCCGTCAGCCGACTTGAAAATGCCATCGCCGACACCAAGATCAGGACGATGCAAACCTTCTCCGGTTCCTACATAGATGATATCGGGATTTGAAGGCGAAACGGCAAGGTCACCGACAGAACCTGTTGGGGCGTCATCAAAAATCGGATTCCATGTTCGTCCAAAATCGTCCGTCTTCCACACACCCCCATTGTTTACACCGACATAAAATACATTGGGTTGATCCGGTACACCGACACCGCCAACCGTTCTGCTCGCCCTGAACGGGCCGATCATCCGGTATTTTAGGTCCTGGTATTTTGAAGGGGCGACGGATTGTGCATGGAGTGGCGCCGACAACGCAGCCAATAAACTGAATGAAATGACTGTGAAGAATTTTTTGTTGAGTCTCATTTTCTGGTATTTACTGGAAAATTAAGCCAATAAACACCAAAAGGAGTAGGAAATTATATAGTAGGAAGCACGCAAAAAGACTGCCTCAAAAGCCCCTTCCGGAACAAGAGGTGGACTTTTGAAGCAGTCTTCACCAGGTCAAATTAAATTCCGGTACTGTCATCCGGAACAGGTTCAGCCTCCGGAGCCGGGCAGTCATGATGATAATATCCATGATGATGATGGCCCCAGTAGTGACCTCTTTTCCAGTGATCCGTTCCTAAAGAAGCAGTCAACGCTGCAAATGTTAATCCGGCGGATAGCAACGCTATCCAAAATCTGTTTCTATGTCTCATAATCTTTTACTCTTTTGTTTCACCTTGTTCTTTTCTTTCGTGATAACCACATCTTCCGCCAAAGCGGCTTTTGAAAGTTTCATACTCTTCGTCACTCATCTGACGGATCTTATCCGCGTAGGCCCATCCATGGGGACCATAGTATCGCCTTCCCCGGAATATCCGGAAGATAAATCCGATGATCAGGAAGAATATCAGAACTTTCAATACGAAGAAGGGCATCCAGAAAAGTGCTGCACCGATCAATGCCCCAAATGCTATTGTTTTTAGAACTTGTACATTCATAATCTCAGTTTTTAAAATTGTTTCACTGAGGTAGACGTGCAAGTCCGGGAATTACTTTAAACACAGGAAAAAAATTTCGCATTTTTTTTGTAAAAGTTTGATATACAGCGGATTACATTTCAAAATTATCTTATGAAGATGAAGAAAATCATCTGTCGAAACCCTCATCCTGCCATAACAACACTTCGGATAATGCGCTGTTATTCCTTAGTTGTGCTTCATTTTCTTCTTGACCAAAATCCCCTCGACCCTCTAAACTAATATTGTAACGAATTCGTTACATTTGTAGTGTGAGAGAAATCGACATTACAACTGAATGTTTGGGCTTCATTGACAGTCAAGACCAACGGGTTATTGACAAGTTCTTCCAGCTCATTGAAGTGATTGGAGAAGTCAGAGTTGTGAACACCAACTTTGTCAAGAAACTACAGTCCAGCAAGTTTTACGAACTCCGAATCAAAGCTGGTAACGAATACAGAGTTGTGATTTTCGCTATCGATCACATGAACTTCAATGAATGTACAAAGGCAGTTTGCTTGAATGGATTTCTTAAAAAATCAAATAAGGATTACAATAAAGCAATCAAACGTGCTGAACGAATTCTTGAAGATTATTTAAACGAAAACGATTGATTATGAAAGCTAAGAGTGCAAAAGAACTGTTGAACGAGCGCTACGGTGAACGAGGAACTGAGCAACGCGAAAAATTCAGAGAAGAGGCTTTCTCATACTATTTCGGTGAGATCATCAAGAACAGGAGAAAGGAACTGAAATTGAGTCAGAACGAACTGGCTAAACGTATTGGGAAACAGAGACCATACATCTCAAGAATTGAGAATGGGGAAGATATTCGGATTTCGAACTTGGCTCTAGTTGCGAACGCCTTAGATCTCTCAATCGAAGTAACGGCGAAATAACGAAAGCACAACAGGAGATATGGCGAATGGCCAAGGTCGGTATTTGATACTTCTGTGCTAATAGACCGCTCCATCCCGCCCCCTGATATGTTTGAGTTATTACGGTATTTCCTCTGAGCGAAAAGGGAGACTTTCAAAACGCAAGTTATTCACAAGCTTTGTGAGATATGGGGGATTGCACTACATTGTGGCTTTTTATAATCTGGAGCGGCCACATCGCCATATCCAGTAGATAGCGAGAGAACTCTTTTAGATTTTTGTTGGAAGAAATGTAATACATGAGCCAGTTGCTGGAAAGACTAGCCATCAATTCCCCTCGACCCTTTACAAAGCGGAATTATCTAAAAAATTCTCCCCTTAACAAGTGGGTTAGGGGGATTCTTTGGATTCTCCTGGTGCACACCTTCTTCGCCATTCTTCTTTGAACCTTTCTTTTTCTTCAGTGCTCATTCGTGACCACCTTCTACCCCAATGAGACTTTCGCCAGGGCGGTCCCCCTCTCCGGCCTCCCTTAAATCCTCCAAACAGGATCTTGCTCAGGACAAGTAATCCCATAGCCTGAAGGTAGGTCAATGCACCAACGCCAGTGGTCGGGACCAGTACAAAATTCCACAGAAACATTACCACAGCAGATAATATTAAAAATGCGGCAATGACGAAAAACACAATTCCTATCCCCTTTCTATGTCTCATATTTATTTTGAAGTTACCAAGTTTCAATAATTATTTAATTCATCGTAGAGTGACTGCAACCTTTCTCGCAGATATTTAACCGCGTAGCCCTTTCGGGAAATGACGGTCTTCAAATTGTCACCGGTTTTGTCAGCTATTTCCTGAAGTGTCATATCTTCCAACTCATTCCAAACAAATGCATTGCGCTGAGTTTCAGGTAATTCGTCCAGCGCCGACAATAATTCGTTCCAAAACAGCTCCCTGAAAAACTCGTCTTCAGGATTATCCGAACTCGTGAGAATGTCCTTTAGCGTCCATGCTCCGTCTTCATCTTCGAATACAAAGTCTTCCAGCAAAGAGTTCTTTTGTTTTCGATACCGGTCGGTTATTCTATTTCTGGCTACCTGAAACAACCAGGCAGACATGTTCTCTATTTCATCAAGGTCTATTATCCTGCTTAGCTGGTACCAGACATCCTGCAGGATATCTTCGGCATCCTCATTACTACCCACTCTTCCCCTAATGAAACCGAAGAGCCGGTTGCCATATTCCTTGACCGTTGACAGGACGCTTTTTCCAGGTTTTGCCATCAGCGATTTTTGTAGGTGAGCAAGGCTAATATCAAGTGCTGGAAATTCCTCGATTTCATCATATACATTTTAATTTAATGGATTTGCCCAAAACCAAATTATCCGTTTGTCGGAATTTTATCAAAGTGGGCTAAATTGTACACTGCTGAAAATTAATTTGAGTGAAAGCTTTGTTCATTCCATGTCTTGTTATTCTAATGACTTCGTCTGCCTTGGCGCAAGATGCGGAGGTCAATGCACTTAAAACCAGGTTGGAAAATGCCGTAGGTGCATCAGATAGTCTTAGGATACTCCTGGAGTTAAGTAAATCCCTGGTGGACAAGGATACAGAAGATGGTAAGCATTTTGCCAATCTGGCTTTGCAATTGGCAAAAGCTCTAAATAGAAAAAATGAGATTGTAGAAGCTTTGAGGGAAGTCTCAAATTATCAACGACTAAGTTCTGAATTTGAAGCTTCAGTCCTTACCTCAAAGGAAGCCCTGGAGCTACTAAAAGATACTGTTTCAGGAGAGTACCACTCCACGATATTTTTGCAAATTGGCAAATCCTTTCAGCTTCTGGGCAGGCATGACAGCGCCATATTCTATCTGGAAAAGTCCATAGCCATGAGTCGTTCAATCGGGGATTCATTGCAGGTATCAATGGCCACCTCGTATTTAGGTGAATCATACAATAGAACCGGAAAACTACAACGGGCGCTTGATCTGGGAAGCAGAGCGCTGAACTCCATAAAATCATTGGGATCAAAAAAAGATGAGGTGATAGCACTGAATTTCCTGGGCGCCACCAATGTTTCGCTGGGGCAATTTCCGGTAGCAATGGAACTTTTCCTGGAAGCATTGTCAATTTCAGATAGTCTTGGAAATGTGCGGTTGCAAATGGAGCAATTGAACGATATAGGAGTGATTTATGCCGTACAAGGGGATAATCAAAAATGCCTTGAATATTTCAATAAGGCCCTGGATGCGGCTTTTGAGATAAAAAGTCACCGGGACTATACAGGCATCATGAGTAATATTGCTTATATCTATTCGGTGATAAATGAGCCTGAACGATCACTGGAATACTATAAAGAAGTCCTCGCCTACAATG
This sequence comes from Cyclobacteriaceae bacterium, assembly GCA_028278225.1. Taxonomy (GTDB): domain Bacteria; phylum Bacteroidota; class Bacteroidia; order Cytophagales; family Cyclobacteriaceae; genus JANQEU01. The sequence goes on along the minus strand of JANQEU010000084.1, from coordinate 61,332 downwards.
CGACTTTTGGTGACAAATGTCTGATCCCTTTTATCAATGAAGGTATCGCACGATTGTACGAAAGCATCAATCAACCTGATTCCTCAATCAAATATTTCAGGTCAGTATTGGAAGCTGCCAAACAATGTCAACTCCGTGAATTTGAAATATCCGCATTGCAGGGCATTGGCCGTTATCATCTGGATAGGGGTGAAACTGACATGGCTATCCGGTATTTCGAGCAATCCTTTGACATTTCCGAAAGTGACAATTTCAGACCATTGCGTCACATCTCAACTTCGGAATTACATAGAGCTTATAAAAGCATCCACAACTACAAGGAATCACTGAAATACCATGAGTTAATGAAGTCATTGGAGGATTCGCTGTATAACAAGAAAAACCGGGATGAGATTTCACGCTTGACCGCACGTTATGAATTTGACAAGGAAAAACAATTAATTGAAGCGGAGAGAGTCCGTCGTGAACTTGAACATAGTGAAGACCTGAAAAGGCAGATACTTACCAGAAACTATATGATAGCGGGATTGATCCTGACCTTGATCCTTATCGGAACCTTATGGCGACTTTATACCATAAAAAAACGGGCGAATTTGCAATTAACAAGGCTCAATAGTGAAAAAAATGAACTTATTGGGGTGGTAGCTCATGACTTGAGAAATCCGCTGACTGCAATTACCGCTTTGTTACCACTGCTGAAAAGAGATTTGAAAGATCATCTTGATGATGATCATAAAAGTTTCTTTGATGAAATTCAGAGAGGTGCGAACCGAATGATTGAAATGATCGCCAAGGTTCTTGATGTAAACGCCATAGAATCAGAAACAATGAATATTGATTTAGAGATTCAAGACATTGCTTCAATTCTGAAATCTGTGGCCAATAGCTTTCAAGTATCAAGTGAAAAAAAAGAAATAGACATAGTTAAGGATTTGCCGGAGAACAAGTATTTCGCTTTGGTTGATTCAAATTATACCATTCAAATTTTTGAAAATCTCATCTCAAATGCCATTAAGTTCTCGCCTCCTGGGAAAAATATCTATTTATCCGTTGGCGAAAGTGACGGATGGGTATTGATAAAGGTGAAAGATGAAGGACCGGGAATAAGTGAGGAAGACCAAAAATTGCTTTTCAGACGTTTCACTAAACTCTCAGCTAAGCCAACAGGATCCGAAAGCTCAACAGGTTTAGGATTATCAATTGTGAAAAAGTACGTTGAAGCGATGAATGGAAGTATAGCCGTAATAAGTGAACTTAACTCGGGAACAACATTCGAAGTTCAATTTCGGATGACCGGAAACTCATAACAGTAATCCGTGCATAACTTTTTGACAAGGTTCAATATAATGGCAGAGTATGAATATCGATTTTCAGTACCTCCAACTTGTCAAATCAGCATCCTGCGGGGCGCTTTCTTCAATACGTTTCAGTATCTTATTCACATACATGGTATTGTACCGTAACCTGGAAATGTGATTGGGATTTTCCTGGTCACCATTCCAGCAGTGTTCGGCCCGATCACCGTAATCCACCTCTCCTCCGTAATATGGATCAGTTGTGCTCTCAAGAAATTCTTCCATGAGATAGACGGCATTATTAAGATAATAATTATCCATGTCCCCGCAGTAGATATTAATCTTTCCTTCCAGCTTTTTGCCAATGGTCGACCAGTCCCGTTCGAGGATATATCTTAGATCATAATTTTCCTTCCAGTATTCCGCTACAACAGGATTGATGTCTCCCGTATATTTATCCCAAAGCCGCACGGGGTAGCCGTTCTCACCTTGTGGCGAATACGTGGCTTCCCAGATGTCCCACTGCTGACCTGATCTCGATTTGTCACCTAAAGCCAGTTCCCTGTAATTGTAGTCCCTGACTGAAACATTTACATGTCCCAGGTAATTACGGCGGCCGGGTACAAGAACCCTTTTATGTTCACTCTCATAGTAATAGGCATTTTTGTCTTCATAGATGTTTGTCAAACAATACGCCCGGAAATCAATGGGATCGGGACAGGCCGCAAAACAGCCATTGTACTCGTCCGGATACATAACCTGTACGGCCAGAGCTTCCCAGCCCCCTGTTGATCCCCCATACAGAAATCTTGACCATGGTTGCCCCTGCCCCCTGAATTTTTCTTCTATGTAAGGAATTAGCTCATAAGTCAAAGCGTCTCCCCATGGCCCCTGGCTTGCTGAATTGACAGCATATGAATCGTCATAATAAGGAGTTGGATGCTGTATCTCAATGATCAGAAATCTCGGGAAATCCTCACTTATCCACTTTTTATACTGCTCGTATGCTTCTTGTTGCTGGATGATATTGTAACCCTCCACATCAAATCGCTCAGAATAAACAGGTTCCAGGTCCGGATCCGGAGGTATGGTTCTGAACCCTCCAAAGTCATATGGAAAATGGCCATGAAATATCATCAGTGGATATTTTGCTTCCGGATGCTCATCAAACCCTTCTGGCAGCAACACATGAGCGCCCAGGTACATGTCCCTGCCCCAAAACTCGGTTAGCAGATCACTCTTCATTTTGATATGCTTTATCCACTCCGTATCCTCCGGGGGTTCAATCGGTGGGATTACCTGGTTCATTTGAATCCGGATTGTTTCGGAACCTGACGGATCAATCTTAACTTTTACAGGATCACTAAGAAGGTTTCCCGGCGATCTGTTCCATTGTTGTCCTTCGCCATCATCCATGGGAAGCTTCACCGTGTGCCCCGTAGAAAGATTAAAGGTTTCGTATTTATGCAAAAGAGCCTGAACATAATAATCACCGGCGGGAACATCTTTCAAACTTTCGTAAGGGTATCCGAATATTGAGTTATCGAAGATGATCTCATCTCCCGGTGCCATCTGGTCCACATTTTGTCCGAAAATAAGCTGCGTGTTCAGACCATCTGATATCTGGAACCGTGGTTCCCTGTCATCACTGGTTGACAACAGCAAAATCAACCTTCCGTCCAAACTTTCCGGGGAGGCTTCCGAAGCAAAAGAAACTGCAATGGACATGCCACCTTCCGGTGAAGTACAACTGAAAGTTATGACTATCACTAAAAGAATGGGATTAATATACTTTCTCATAGGGGTTAGCAGTAATTTTCATTAATATAGGTAAAGTAAACCATACTTATTATCATGTTTCATCCGGGATCTTATGTCTGTTTATTCATTGCCATATTCCTGCTTCTGACCAGCTGTGACAAATCCGGGGAAAAGGGTATAAGTAAAAATGGTATGAATGCAGTATCGGAAGGACCGGAAAACGGCACATTGATCATCATGGGAGGGTCGGCGCGAGCTCCTGTTTTCATGGAGACTTTCATGAAATTGGCAGGGGGACCGGAAGCCCCCATAGTAGTAATTCCAACCGCAATGGGGGATGAATCTATTGAAAATGATCCCGGGTTCGTGAAGTACAGACAGCGTTACCTTGATGCCGGTTTTACCAATGTCACTGTCCTGCATACAAGAGATCCAAAAGACAGTGACAATGATGAGTTCATCACGCCGATCAAAACGGCGAATGGGATTTGGTTCAGTGGTGGAAGGCAATGGAGACATGCCGATTCCTATCTTGGTACCAGGGCTCATGAGGAATTTCGAAAAGTCCTGGAAAGGGGCGGTGTCATTGCCGGAAGCTCTGCCGGTGCCACAATTCAGGGGTCATATCTGGCCAGAGGTGATACCCAGGCCAACACCATCATGATGGGCGATCATGAAGAGGGTTTGTCCTTCATCTCTAACATCGCCATTGACCAACATTTGTTTGCCCGAAACAGGCAATTCGATATGTTCGAGATCCTGGAAAACAGACCGGAATTACTTGGAATTGGATTAGATGAGAATACCGGTATTATAGTGAGAGGGAACCGATTTGAAGTAATCGGAGTGAGCTATGTCGCCGTTTACGACGGGACCAGATGGTCAGCAGAGCGGGACACTATATACCAATTGGCAGACGGAAGTCAGCAATTCTATCTCCTGAATGCCGGAGACGAGTATGACCTGAAGGATCGAAAAGTAGTGCTTAATGAGGATAGAATCCCAATTTCACTAAACCCTGGCGAGTTGCGGGCATTAACAGGTTCTTATGCAAACGACAGTGATGACAGGAAAATGCAGGTCAAAGTGGTTAACGATACATTGACCGTCACCAGGAGCTGGAATGACAATGAAACGAAGCTTTTACCAGAGTCGTCATCCGTTTTCTTTTCACCGGCGAGTAGCACACTGGTGGTTGTCTTTGAAATGACAAACCGGAAGAATGCAGGTTTCAGGTTTAGAGGCAGTAATGTCTACTGGAAAATGGAAAAACCGGTATCACAGGCGGAAATCACCCCCGGATCCGGGTCTGATTGACAAAATTTTATCAAAACAATTTGGAAACTTAAAAAGGAGTATTACGTTTGCTACCTCAAATCGATGGATAATCGATTTATAAAGAAGTGCTGAGAGACAGGCTCGATGACGCACTAGCAACCTTCTGAAAAAACAGATCAGAAAAGGTGCTAATTCCTGAATGATAAATTGATTAGTTATGAAAAATCAAAACAGCAATTACCATTCTTTTAAAACAGGCTTAAGCAAGTCTTTGATCACTCATATCCACTTCGATTGTATGTGTTGTTGTATGCGCATGCAGCGCGATATCTAAAACACCACTAACGCATTAAGGCTAATCCTGAATCGTTAGCAGGTCGGATGAACCTGTCGAATCCATCAAATTTCTAAAAATTTTATTACACACAACTACTTAATTAACAATGGCACAATTACATTTCGATACATTACAACTACACGCGGGTCAGGAAATAGATGAAACGACCCGGTCCAGGGCATTGCCCATATATCAGACGACCTCCTTCACTTTCAAGAACTCCGAGCATGGGGCTAATCTTTTTGCCCTCAAGGAATTCGGAAATATCTATACACGGATCATGAATCCCACGACAGATGTTTTCGAAAAAAGAATCGCCGCTCTTGAAGGCGGCGTTGCAGCGGTGGCAACCGGGTCAGGGCAGGCAGCACAATTCCTTGCCCTCAACAACATCCTTCAGGCGGGGGACAACTTCGTTTCGACTTCCTTTCTGTATGGAGGTACATATAATCAGTTTAAGGTTGCTTTCAAACGATTGGGTATTGAAGTACGTTTCGCCGAAAGTGATCACCCTGAAGAGTTTGAGAAACTTATCGACCATAATACAAAGGCGCTGTACCTGGAAACGATTGGAAATCCGGGATTTAACATTCCTGACTTTGACGCCATCTCGGAAGTCGCTAAAAAACACGACCTGCCGTTGGTCGTGGACAACACATTTGGTGCCGCAGGCTATTTATTCAAACCATTCGAGCATGGTGCTGCCGTGGTCGTGGCTTCGGCAACAAAATGGATAGGCGGACATGGAAACTCAATCGGCGGTGTTTTGGTCGATGGAGGAAATTACAACTGGGGCAACGGGAAGTTCAAACAGTTTTCAGAGCCGGCGGAAGGTTATCACGGACTGATTTTCTCGGATGTATTCGGCATAGACAATGCATTGGATCTGCCCAATATTGCATTTGCCATCCGCGCAAGGGTGGAAGGTTTACGTGATTTTGGTCCGGCGCTCAGCCCTTTCAATTCTTTCCTTCTGGTTCAGGGACTTGAAACACTTTCACTAAGAGTTCAGCGGGCGGTCGACAATGCACTTCAACTGGCGGAATGGCTTGAAAACCACCCCGCCGTTGAGTCCGTCAATTATCCCGGACTTAAAAGCAGTACCTACTACCGGCTGGCAACTAAATATCTGCAAAACGGATTTGGAGGTGTGCTCTCCTTCGTGGTTAAGGGAGAAAAGGCTGAAACAACCGCATTCGTTGATAATTTAAGGCTGGTAAGTCATCTGGCGAATGTGGGGGATGCTAAAACGCTGGTCATTCAGCCCTCGGCCACCACACATCAACAATTATCTGAAGAAGAGCAACTTGCTGCAGGCGTACACCCCAATCTGATAAGAGTATCAGCTGGGATCGAACACATTGACGATATCAAAGCAGATTTTCAACAAGCATTTGACAAGACTTATGCAAGCGACGTTGCAACATCTTAGTGAAAATATCCTTGAGATTGAAGAACCGGTAACATTGGAAGGTGGGGAATCCCTTTCCGATGTTACGGTTCATTACACTACATTCGGTAATCTGAATCACAATGGAACGAATGTAGTCTGGATTTTTCATGCGTTAACCGGCAATTCCAATCCGACTGACTGGTGGCCCGGCCTTTTCGGTGAAAACGGATATTTTGATCCTGACAGGGACTTTATTGTTTGTGCCAATATGCTCGGTTCGTGCTATGGTACTACCGGGCCGGATGATAATGGTCTCAATGGCAGAAGATTCCCTTTCTTCACCATAAGGGATATTGTATCGATGCACCAACGACTCAGGGATCATCTTGGGATCCGCAAAATAAAAGTTGGAATAGGCGGGTCAATGGGAGGTCAACAATTATTGGAATGGGCTGTGCAGGAACCCAACCTTTTTGGATCAATTATACCCATAGCTACAAATGCCGTCCATTCACCGTGGGGGATCGCGTTTAACGAGGCACAACGCATGGCCCTGGATAATATCGACAAAGGTAAGGGCCTGGAAGCTGCCAGGGCTATCGCCATGTTGTCTTACAGGAGTTATCATACTTTCGACCAAACACAAAAAGATGAGGACGAAAGGTGGGATCAATTCAGCGCCAGTTCCTATCAGCGATACCAGGGAGAAAAGCTCAGGAAGCGATTCAACTCCAGGACTTACTACTACCTCTCAAAAGCTATGGATAGCCACAACATCGGAAGGCATGCCGTCTCGGTCACGGAAGCCCTGAGCCGGATCAATTCCCGGGCATTGGTAATAGGAATTTCTACGGATATTTTGTTTCCCAATCACGAACAGCAGCTGATAGCCGACCATATCAGCGGAGCGCAATTGAAGATAATAGACAGCGACTATGGTCATGATGGATTCCTTATTGAAACGGATCAGCTTAATCCTTTAATCAAATCTTTCATCGATGACTAAGATTGGACTGTTCGGATTTGGCTGTGTCGCACAAGGTTTTTATGAGGGGCTCAAACGCAATCCAGGCATCAAGGCAGCAATCAAAACCATTTGTGTCAAAAATGGAGATAAAAAAAGAACTGTTAGCGACAAGATTATCACAACAGATCCAAGCCGAATCCTTGATGACCCTGAAATTGATGTAGTCATTGAATTGATAGATGATGCGGAGGCGGCCCGTGGAATTGTATTTCAGGCACTGGAAAGAGGGGTGCCGGTGATCTCAGCCAATAAAAAAATGATCGCCGAAAACCTGTCTGCAATCGACGAGCTTAGCAAAAAAATTGAAACCCCATTTTTTTACGAAGGTGCGGTAGCTGGTTCCATTCCCATTTTACACACGATTCAACAATTTTTCGGATCCCAGGAAATTCTGGAAATAAGAGGAATTTTGAATGGATCGACCAATTACATCCTGACCCAAATGAATAAAAGACTCCAATCTATGGGCGAGGCACTAAAAGATGCCCAGGATCTGGGTTTTGCGGAAACGGATCCCTCACTGGACGTTTCAGGCATGGATGCAGCATACAAAGCTGCAATTCTGGCATATCACGCATTCGGAAAAATTGCTGATCTCTCAGATATTGAGATCGCAGGAATTGACCAGATTGATCTGACCCTGATCTCAGAAAGTCGCAGGGAAAATCAAAAAGTCAAACTCATTGCCGAGATCAGGAACGAAGAGAATAATTTTTCTATCTCCGTGAAACCCCAATTAGTCAGGTTAGGTGACCCAATGTACTTCGTCGATGATGAAAGCAATGGGGTTACTGTGACAGGCGACTTATCCGGACCCCAAACATATGTTGGTAAAGGTGCGGGAAGTCTTCCAACAGGGTCAGCCGTCCTGCATGACCTGACATTACTCATAGACGGGTTCAAATATTCACATACGAGGTCACAGGGGGTTTTGAGAAAATCTGCCTGAGCCAGGTATATCATTTGAATGATTTATGAACATTACTGTTCTCTTTTTAACTTTGTGAAATGACTGGTGGCAAATTAATTTGCTCACCAGTCTAATGCGCACGTGGTGAAATTGGTAGACACGCTGTCTTCAGGCGGCAGTGCCTTAACGGGCGTGGAGGTTCGAATCCTCTCGTGCGCACATTTCCCCTTTGATCATTATTGAATAAATAATTGGGTAATCCACGCCCGAAAAGAATCTCCTGCGCGTGGAGGCCGGTAACGACTTGGTCAGCCACACCGGTACGATCGAATCTTCTCGTGCGCACTTCCAAGAGGGTGTCTCAAAAGCACAAAATAATAGATCATCGTCACATTGACTAGGCGTCCCCGAGGTTTCTCGAAATGCATCTTAGAATGCTTGAAAATAGGTTTCGAGAGCCTCAACCTGACAGTGGATTAGCTTTTGAGACACCTTTTTCTTGTTTCGTTTAAGCACGACTTCTTTCCTATATGCGCGTGGAGGCCGGTAACGACTTGGTCAGCCACACCGGTGCGATCGAATCTTCTCGCGCGTACCTCCAAGAGGGCGTCTCAAAAAGCACAAAAAAATAAGTCATCGTCACATTGACTAGGCGTCCCCGAGGTTTCTCGAAATGCATCTTAGAATGCTTGAAAATAGGTTCCGAGAGCCTCAACCTGACAGTGGATTAGCTTTTGAGACACCCTTTTCTTGTTTCGTTCAAGCACGACTTCTTTCCTATATATAATCGTGGAGGCCGGTAACGACTTGGTCAGCCACACCGGTACGATCGAATCTTCTCATGTGTACCATTTGAACTATGGTGATGCCATGACCCGTATTATGGCAAAATGGTCTCTACAGGTGAATTACCTCATCATATGCCGCCGCCGTTGCCTCCATCACTGCCTCGGACATGGTAGGATGCGGATGGACCGATTTGATGATCTCGTGACCGGTTGTTTCCAGTTTTCTTGCTGCTACGGCTTCGGCAATCATTTCGGTGACATTTGCTCCGATCATATGACACCCAAGCCATTCTCCGTATTTTGCATCAAATATTACTTTAACAAAGCCGTCAGGCGCTCCGGCTGCTTTTGCTTTTCCCGAAGCCGTAAAAGGGAACTTCCCAACTTTCAACTCATAACCTGCTTCTTTGGCTGCCTTCTCTGTATACCCAACCGAAGCAATCTCCGGTGAACAGTATGTACATCCCGGAATGTTATTATAATCCAGCGGCTGAGGATTTTGTCCGGCGATCTTCTCAACACATATTATCCCTTCGGCAGATGCAACATGGGCAAGAGCCGGTCCATGTACAATATCACCGATAGCATAGATCCCATCGACATTGGTTTTATAGTAGTCGTCAACGACAACTTTATCTTTTTCCGTTTTGATCCCCAAAGTTTCAAGGCCAATGTTTTCGATGTTGGTGGTTACGCCAACCGCGGATAACACAATGTCACAATCCACCTGTTCCTCCCCCTTCTTTGTCTTGATGGTAACCTTGCACCCCTTGCCGGAGGTATCAACTTTCGTTACTTCCGAGCTGGTCAATACCTTCATTCCATTCTTTTTAAAGTTCCGCGCCAAAGCAGCGCTTACATCTTCATCTTCAACCGGGACAACATTCGGAAGAAATTCCACAAGCGTGATCTCCGTACCAATTGAATTGTAGAAATAAGCAAATTCCACACCTATTGCCCCCGATCCCACAATAACCATTTTTTTCGGTTGCTTGTCCAGCGTCATTGCCTTTCGATACCCAATGATCTTCTTACCATCTATAGGTATGGACGGGAGTTCTTTCGATCTCCCACCGGTCGCCAGAATTATGTTTTTGGCTGCCAATGTTGTTTTCTTTCCGGCATCATCGGTTACTTCCACCTGTTTTCCCCGGACCAGTTTACCAAACCCGGCGATATGATCAATCTTGTTTTTTCTGAAAAGAAACTGGATACCTTTACTCATTCCATTTGCCACGTCCCGACTCCTTTTCACCATCCCGGCAAAATCAGCTTTAGCGTCCTTGACGGAAATTCCATAATCTTCCGCATGTGAGATGTACTCAAAAACCTGGGCGCTTTTCAATAATGCTTTCGTAGGTATACACCCCCAATTGAGGCATACCCCGCCTAATTCAGCCCTTTCAACTACTCCGACTTTCATTCCCAGTTGAGAGGCGCGAATCGCGGCGACATATCCTCCGGGCCCGCTTCCAATTACTATAAGATCATATTGTGATGCCATTTATTTTGATTTTGAATTAACGATTAACCGTGTTGATTTTAATTATAAGTGTGCGCGCAAATTTATATGGATTGATCTAATTCACCTCTTTTCAAACTAAGTGATTGATAATAGTCAACTATATATATTTTAGCAACCTGAAAGAATGAATGAATTATGAGACCTAAACATCTGAAAGGAAAAGTCGCATTGATCACAGGCGCATCTAAAGGAATTGGAAGAGCAATCGCACACCGGTACGAATTTGAGGGGGCAGATATTGCATTTACGTATGTTTCAAGTCAGGACAAGACACACCAGTTGGAAGTAGAAATGCGTGTGAGAGGCGTCAAAATAAAAGGCTTCAGGTCTGATGCATCCGATTACAAAGATACCCAAAAGGTAATTCAGAAGGTCATCGATAAATTCGGTCGTTTGGATATCCTGGTCAATAACGCTGGTATCACACAAGACAATCTTCTGCTGAGGATGTCCGAGGAAAACTGGGACAATGTGATCAATGTGAACCTTAAGTCCTGTTTTAACATGGTCAAGGCTTCGGCGAGACAATTCATGAAGCAACGATCGGGTTCCATAATCAATATTTCATCTGTAGTAGGTGTTAAGGGAAATGCCGGCCAAAGTAATTATGCGGCTTCAAAAGCCGGTATTATTGGGTTTACAAAATCTGTCGCTCTGGAGCTAGGATCTAGAAACGTGAGATGTAACGCTATAGCCCCGGGATTTATTGAAACGGAAATGACGGAGAAGCTCGATCCGAAGGTTGTGCAAAGTTGGCGGGATGCCATCCCTCTGAAACGTGGCGGACTACCGGAAGATGTGGCCGATGTAGCCGTATTTTTGGGCTCAGATATGTCGTCTTACATCACTGGACAAGTTATCCAGGTCGATGGTGGAATGCTTACCTAACATGTAATCAGGATTGTCGTTTAATAGAAACGACGAGCTATCTAATGGACAATTCCTTCATCATTTATGAGTCCACCCCATTGTGGATCCTGCCTGCAATAGTTGTCGCAGCGGGTCTTGCATTCCTGATGTATCAAAAGGGAGATATTCCATGGAGTAGAAGGACCAATATCCTTCTGGCAATATTCCGGTTTTTCGCTATTCTCACAATTCTTTTCCTTTTCCTCAATCCACTCGTCAATCAGTTGGTAAATCAAACTGAAGGAGCTCAAATAGTCATCGCTGTTGATAACTCTACCTCCGTATTAAATGGACAGGATTCCACAGACCTGGCCCGGGATTTACAGGATCTCAAATCCGCTTTGGCCGATGAGGGATTTGAAGTATCGATTTATGACCTTGATGGAAATGAGGTACAGAACGTTTCCTACAGTGCGAAAAAGACCGACTTAATGAATCAGCTGGAAAAAATAGAAGTAGCCTATGAGGGGCGAAATCTGGGGGTGGTCCTGATGCTTTCGGACGGTATCTACAACAGGGGAACATCACCTGTCTTCAGGAATATGGTATATCCGGTTTTTACTGTCGGACTTGGGGACATATCCTCACCCAGCGATAAAGGGATCACTGAAGTCAATACAAATCAGGTAGTCTATCAGGGCAATAAGTTTCCAATAGAAGTACTGATTCGAAGCTCGGGATACGATGGGGAAGAAACTGAAGTTAAGCTCAGGAAAAATGGTCGTGTTGTGGACAGCAAGCGGATCACTTTACGTGAAAATGTGGAACTGAGCTTTGAAGACGAAGCAACGGAATCCGGGCTTGCAAGGTATTCGGTTGAGGTTGAGTATTCGGAAGATGAGCGATCTTCAGAGAATAATCGATATGATTTTTACGTAGATGTTGTCGAGGGTAAGGAACGGATCCTCATCGTCAGCTCCGCACCTCATCCGGACATCCGGGCAATCAGAAGTGCGCTAAATGAAAGTGATAATTATGAAACATACACATATATTCCGGGTATTTCGAAATTTGATGACAGGTTGAGTTATGATGTGGTTGTTGTACATCATGCCTTTTACAGGGAGATTGTGCCGGAAAATATTCTTGGAGATCCGTCATTTTGGTATATACTGGGCGAAAGAAGCCGACTTAATCAGGCTCAGAATTTTTCGGGTATCAACCTTGTGACATCAGGCAACCAGCGGGACAACGTAAAGCCGGCAATAAATGCCTCATTTACAAAATTTGACCTGAAAGACGACGCACTGGAATCATTAAGCGACTATCCGACTATTGAAGTCCCTTTTGGTCAGTACAAGCTTGCCGGACCAGCTGAGGTACTGCTATATCAACAAATTGGTAGTGTTGTGACGAAGAATCCTCTGTTCAGTTTTTTCGATGATGGTAGCCGGAGATCCGCAATGCTGTATGGTAGTGGAATATGGAAATGGTCCCTCCAGGAGTCGGCATTGAATGACAATTCAGAGAATTTCAAACAGATTATCCTGAAAACCATCCAATACCTCAGTGTAAGGAATGACAAACGAAAATTCAGATTTGAACCGGTCAATCGAGTATTTTCAGAAGGTGATGCAATAAAATTTACCAGTGAGACCTACAATGATATTTATGAGAGGATCAGCGGGAACGACATTTCAGTCATGGTCACTGATGAAGCCGGTAATACCAGTAATTTCAATTTCGTTGCGGATGCTAATAACAACATGCTCAATGCCGGTTCATTGTCCGAAGGGATTTACAAATACGTTGCTACTACTGAACTTGGAGATCAGCTATTCAATATTGGGGGTGAATTCCTGGTGAAAAAGATCCAACTTGAAAACCTATCCCTGACCGCTGATCACGAGCTGTTGAAAGAATTATCACGCAAGTCCGGAGGAAAATTCTACAGCCCTGATGATCTCAACTCTTTACCGGGGGACATACGAAACCTCGAACTAAAAAGCGTCATTCACACCAGTCAGAGTTATTTACCCATAATTAATATCGTACTCATTCTGGTGATCATTACCGTATTGGCAACTATAGAATGGGGGCTGCGTAAATATTTGGGTAGTTACTGATCAATGGACAGAGGATCACACATATCTTCAATGAACAGCTTGGCGAAACTGTTTCTGGCAATTTCGCTGATATTGAGTGTTGTCACTATTCCGGGTAATGGTTACGGCTACCTCAACTTTTTGCCTCAATCACAGAGGACAGAATTAGTGATCAAGTCCGGAGAAAACAGCCTCAGGTGCCATATCTTCTTCACCCAATCCGCATTCAAATCCCGTACACTGCGATTGTGCTTTGATCATAGCCTGGCGTTTTATGCACATGTAGTTAAAACCCGGATGGCACATTTGAAAACTGTTTGCCGGTCATTTGACCTGGCCCATCATTTTGTCAATACAAAAATTTTCCATCAAACCCCGGAGGAAGATCCTCTAATCTCTTAAAAGTTTAACGTCATCAGCGCCATATTCCATGGCGCCCCCTCCAATTGATTTTCATTCTTAGTGGAATGGAAATCCACAATTTATTACCTGTTAAACAAAATGAAGAGATTTAAAAAAATCATACGATTTATCATCCTCATACTACTTATAGTACTTGCGGCCGTAGGTGTGGCTGCTCCAATTTCCTTCAATACAAGGGAGAAATATATGGACAATGAGGTCAGAACGGAACAGCCAAAAAAGAAAGAGGACGAAAGTGAAACGGACTTGAAAGAAGTCAGGGAATAACCTCTGCCGGATCAGCAGGAACGAAATTGAAAGTGATAAAAGAAGATTCTTAATTTAATTTAGAAAATGATCATTGAACATGAACTGTCATAGGGTTATATTAACGCCATGGAACTGAAAATCCTAATTATTTTACACACACTGGGAGCAACGGTCTGGATAGGAGGCCATCTCATACTTACGGCCACCTTCCTGCCACGTGCCTGGAAATCGGGAGATCACAAGATCATTACGGTTTTCGAAGAATCTTTTGAAAGGATCGGAATTCCGTCGCTCCTGGTTCAGGTAATCACCGGACTCAGAATGGCGACCATTTATGTACCCTTTTCCGACTGGTTTGATTTTTCTGATGCACTTTCGAGGCTGGTTTCGTTCAAAATAATACTGCTGGTATGTACTATTGCACTGGCAGTTCATGCCAGATTTTTCATAATTCCAAAGTTGGATGACACCAAAATACCGTTGTTGGGAAGTCATATTATAGCCGTAACGGTGATAAGCCTGCTCTTCCTGGTCACAGGATTGAGCTTTCGACTAGGTATTTTATAAAATTGAGCTGAGTGGAGATCATTGAAATAAAAAATGATGAACACATCACCGAGTTAGCAAAAATGTTTACCGAGCTGTGGCCCGAATGTAACTACGCGGAGGAAGTAGGAAACTGTGAAAAAATAGCAAATAGTGATCGGGATGTGGCGTTTCTATCGGTCAACAATCAGGGAGCGTTTACCGGATTCGTTTATATGTCATTGAGAACCGACTATGTTGAGGGAACAACAACCACACCGGTCGGCTACATTGAAGGAATATATGTGAAGGAAGAATTCAGACGTCAGGGGACTGCCCGTAACCTGATTAAAAGAGCTGAATTATGGTGCAGGGAAAGGGGTTGCAGGGAACTTGCTTCGGACACGGAAACCCACAACGAATCCAGTCAGTCGTTCCACAGGAAAATGGGTTTTGAAGAAATGAACAGGATAGTTTGCTACAAGAAATCCATTTGAGAAGGTAGCCTAGTTTTCCGAAAGTTCCTGGATGTGGCCCAATGTTTGATCTACTTCTTCCGGCGTATTGTAAATGGAAAATCCAACCCGGGTTACACCTCCTCTTTCCAATAATCCCAGTACTTCGATAGCTCGAACCGCATAGAAATGTCCATCCCAGGTACAAACATTCTTCTCGCTTAAAAATTCACACACCCGGATGGGTGATTTCCCCTCCATGGTAAAAGAAATTGTGGGAGCTCTCAGGATGTGACTAAAATCCGGACCTATTACCTCTACACCGGGTATGGACAGCAATCCGTTATAAAACTTTTCAGCGAGGCTTCTCTCGTGCTGCCCTATTGACTTGTAGGCATGGCGTAACCTGGGCCTCAAATCATCACCCTCACCATTATGCGCTATGAATTCGATCGCTTCCGTGACACCGGCAAGCGCTGCATGATTGAGTGTGCCTGTTTCAATTGAATACGGGGCCATTTGTTCGGCCGTTCGCAGCCTGTCCGTTGGAATTTGATCGAGTATTCCAGGTTTGGCATATAGCAGTCCTATATGAGGACCATAAAATTTGTATGCAGAACAAAGCAGGAAATCACAACCCATTGACTGTACGTCAATGGAAAAATGCGGTGCGTAATGAACTGCATCCAATAACAACCAGGCACTATACCGGTATGTCAATTCCCTGGCTTTTGCAATATCGTTCACAGTTCCCAGGGCATTGGAGGCTACTCCCATTGCAACCAACTGTGTTCTGTTATTGATTTTCTGCTCAAAGTCATCATAATCCAGGGTACCATCCTTTTTCAGGCTTACTTCTTTGACGACCACACCATGTTCGCGAAGGGACAGCCATGGACCCCTGTTTCCTTCATGGTCCAGCTGCGTGATCAATACCTCATCCCCGTTTTGCAAAATTCTTGCGATGCCTCTGGCCAGAGCATAATTCAATGTCGTCATATTCTGGCCTACGGATATCGTATGAGGTCCCTCAGCTCCCAGGAATGTGGCTACAGACTTTCGCAGAGACAGGATCATATCATCTGTCTCACGGGAGGTTACAAACAATCCATGTGTGTTTGTATTTGAATTTTTATAATAGTTGGAAATTGCCTCCATCACCGAGGACGGGACCTGCGTCCCACCCGGACCGTCCAAATAGATCAAAGGTTTTGCATCATGCTTCCTGAGAAGAGAAGGGAATTGGGAACGGATCTTTGTTGGGTCAATTGCCATATCAAAATATATTGACCGGCAAATTAATCAGCACACATTAAAAGGTTAACACACATCCGAAGTAATATGTCCTCCTGTTGAAATAAGATGGAGTGTGATCCGTGTAGTCAAAATTGTATTCATATGTCCTGACATTTTTGAAATCCGCCACGTTGGACGCGCTTGCGAACAGGACTGCCCCGACCCTATCGCCTAAAGCCATCAATTTGGAAACATTAAGATCGACCAGGTTGTAGCCAGGATATCTTTGCTGATCCTGTTGGGAAGCATATATTGGGCGATAAGCTCCCAGTAAGGAGTCAAACTGGCTTGAAATAACCGGCTGAAAATGAATACCCTGTCTGAAAAGATACCTGGAGCTAATCGTCCATTGATTACCAAATTGAAATTCCATCCCTCCCCGGATGAAATAATTCAGATCATACACGGAGCGGTAGGTCAAACCATCAGCCCTGATCCTTGCATCAAGTCCTGTATAGGAAATGTCGATAAACAGTTTATCTGTAAAAGCATATTTCCAGTAGGATTCAATTCCAACTATTTTTTTCTTGCCTGAGGGCAAAACAGTTTTCTTTGAAAAGAATGATGTGTTGATCAGCCAATTGCTTTTCTCAAATTGATGATCGACAGAAAACTGTGTAGTGGAAAGAAGCTGCGTAGATCCATCTTGTGAAAGCCGGTAATTATTGAATTTCCCAAAGGCAAATTTCAACCTTTGCGCTTCCGTCAGTTCAAAGTCCGTATTTACCTGCCAGCTGAGAAAATCACTTTGCTTCTTCAGAGGCATATTCTTCCGAATGGCCAATCCGGCTACAACTTCTTCCACAGGAATGTATTTGAAATAGACAAAAGCATCAAGTAGCTGCCGGTCACTTTTATCCGTTATTTCCTCAAAAGGATGATCTTCCCCGATAGCATATCCCACACCCGGGACCCTGCCATCAAACCTTTGGAAACGTCCGTCATAGGCCAGGCCTATTTTCAATCCTGTATGAACCGTTTCCACCCCGTAGTTGAGGGAGGTGTAGAAGTCTTCATTCCTGATATCGTAAACCGCTCTGCTGAAACTGAAATCGAGATCTGTAAAACTGAATCCATTGTTAAATGATAGCTGTCCATTACCAAGTTTTCTGATAATGTTGGCCGTAGTAAAGTTTTTGATCTTTGACTGATCAAATAGTCCTGTGAAGGTGGGAGATCTGAATCTGTATTTGTATTGTTCTTTTAGAAAATAGTTGAAGATTTTAATGGTTGTCAGGCCGTGAGATGATGTGAAATGCAGTCCCCCGTCAACGGAACCAAACTGTTCCAGGTCCTCCAGCGCTTTTTTATTTAAAGATTTAATCCCGGTAGAAGGTTGAAAATTGGAGTATGCTATCAACGCGCTACGTTTACCCACTCTGTGGCGATGATTTATGCCAATATTGGCGAGTGAAATAATTACAGAAGAAGTATTCACTTCCGGGATCCGGTCATCTGATTGAATAGCAATCAACCCGGAAGAGGTATTCCCGAATTCCAGTGGTGGATTTCCGGGAAACACCTGTATGCTTTTTACCAGGTCCGTATTGAAAAAACTGAATGTGCCAATCCCGTTTAACTGCGCGAAGCGAACAGCATCATAGATAGGAACGTTGTTAAAAAAGATACCTGTTTCAACGGGACTGCTGCCCCGGAAACTCACATTCGCCGATTCATCGATAGTGGTGGATGATGGTGTAGCATTAACGGCCAGTAGAGCGTCTGCTTTCGCGCTGGGATTTTTATATACTTCAAGCCTGTTTATTTTCTTCACACTAAACTCCTCTGCGATCAGTCTTTCTTCGATCACTGAGATTGCCCCCATTTCATTGGGTTTGATCTCCAGGAAAATCTCTGAACCTTCAGATATTTGATCCATTGGGATTACCTGCTCTCTGTATCCGACATATGTGATGATTACGCTATCTGCCGGTGTAAACTCAATTAATTCCAACGAAAAGAATCCGTCTTGATCTGAGGTCGTCCCGGTCTTCCAGTTTGATTGAAGCAGCACATGGGCTCCTATCAACGGCTGTCCATCGTTCAGGTCAAATATCCACCCACTGATCTTTTTTTGTCCGAAACATGAAAAACCCAGAGCATAGGCAGACAATGTGAATATGACCCCCTTCCACATTACTAATTGGTTTTATCCAGATCGGGTAGTAGTGCATATTTCACCCAGTTGTAGTCAGGTTCCAATTCCAACGCCCTGGTAAAAACTTCTCTGGCCTTTTCCTTATCTCCCTGTTTGCTCATGGCACTACCCAACCAGGCAAACGTGTCCAGGTAAAGCCAGTCATTTGAAATGTCACCCTCCTCAAAGAGTCTGATGGCCTCCCTGTAAGCTAAAATTGCATCATCGGGGTTTCCGCCCCACATTTCAGGTGTGAAGTACTTGCTGTTCCCGTAAAGTTTCTGCACCAGGGGAGAGCGGGAATCGATTTCCATGGCATCCTCGATCAGGATATCACTTTTCGGGCCATAAAACATACCCATCCATGGTGTATATGCTATTTTCAGGCCATAGATGGCCGATAGCAACGCCTTGCATTCTGCTAGCTTGTATTTTGATTCAATCATAGACTCCAGATGGTCGACAGTCACATCCACATATTTTTCAAATATGTCCTTGTCTTTGTCTTTCATCGTTGCATTCAAAACGCCATACAATGTCAATGCCAGTTCAAACCGATCATCCTGGTTTTTCGACCCGATGTATTGCTCCTTTGCCTGCCTGATACCCTGTTCCCAGATATTCATTACCCCGCTCAAATAAGCATTGTAAGTTATTTTGCGGATCATTTTGCGGTTGTCAGCTATGGAGTCACTCTGACCCAATACCACGCAATTCAATATGAGCTGCGCCAACAATAAAAAAGTTATTTTCATTTTTAAACTATTTTATATTATAAACCAACGTATTAAAAAAATTTACTCAATGTATTTTTTAAGGTTTTCCACGTATTCCTCAAAAGCCCTTATGCCGACCTTTGTGATACTGCAGGTGGTTAATGGTCTTTTGCCCCGAAACGATTTCGTGACACTTATGTATCCGGCATTTTGCAGTTTATCCAGTTGAACACTAAGATTACCGGCAGTTGATTCGGTTTTTTCTTTAATGAAGGTGAATTCCGCCGAGTCCAGACCTATCAGCAGCGATATAATTGCCAACCTAAGCTGTGAGTGTAGTAAAGGATCGAGGGGCTTAAAGTCACTCACTTTCCACTCTCTTAAGTATGAATCCCGGTATAAGATAACCAATTATTATCGCAATGGCACCTACAAGATACTGGTCTACGACCGATACTTGAAAGGCCACAATGGCTGATAACCACAAGCATACACCCCCAATCAGTAAAGGCTTGAATTTCAGAAGACTTCCTGTAATGTAGGTGGCCATGCCGGCTATCAGAAGAATGAGTGGATTGATCTGATAGGACAGCCTGGTCATCGAAAAAATCACCACAACCATGCAGGCGAAAGCCGCGATCCAGACCTGACCATAAATCCTGTCGAATGGTCCTGTTGCTCTGGCATCTCTTTCCTGACGATAGCTGTACCAAATAGTAATTATGATCGCGGGTATCGAAAGTGACCATACGATGTATGGATGCGGATAGGAGGTAAATTTCGCTATTGCATAATGCCCAAAGTTCGCAGCAGTCACAACGAATCCCCAAAGCAGGAAATAAAAACTTCCCCCCTTTGCGATATTACGCTTGGCTTTTGAGATCATATCAGTGATGATCTCAAGGCTTTCTTTACTGGTAATTTCCTTTTCCATATTAAACTTTTACAATACTACACGTTACAAATATAAATAAGTTTATGTTATAAACTATAATTACAAAAAAAAGGGCCACTGCAGCCCCTTCCTTTTTTATTTTTCCTTGTCTTCTTTTACGCGTTTCTTTTTGAGCTTGATCTTCAGCTCATCGGACTTGCCGTCCCATTCGGCCTGAATTGTATCCCCCTCTTCAATTTCTCCTCTCAGGATCTCTTCGGCCACCGGATCCTCCAGATATTTTTGAATGGCCCTGTTGAGTGGTCTGGCTCCATACTGTGGGTCGTACCCCTTGTCAGACAGGAAATCCTTCGCCTTTTCCGTCAACTTCACCTTGTATCCCAAGTCAACTATACGACTGAAAAGTTTTGAAAGTGAGATATCAATGATCTTGTGAATGTGCTCCCTTTCCAGTGTATTGAAAATGATGACATCATCCAGCCTGTTTAAAAATTCAGGACTAAAGGTCTTTTTCAGTGCATTTTGGATGGTTGATTTGATGATCTCATCCTGACTGTCACGCTTGGCCTGCGTAGAAAATCCGATCCCTGCACCAAAATCTTTCAGATCCCTGACGCCAATATTTGAGGTCATGATAATGATCGTATTCCGGAAGTCAACCCTTCGCCCTAATCCATCCGTCAGTACGCCATCATCCAGTACCTGTAGAAGAATATTGAACACATCAGGATGGGCCTTTTCAATTTCATCAAGTAAAACAACCGAGTATGGCTTCCGCCTCACTTTTTCCGTTAACTGCCCGCCTTCCTCATATCCGACATAACCCGGAGGCGCTCCAACCAACCTGCTGACTGAAAACTTCTCCATATACTCACTCATGTCTATCCGGATCAGCGCGTCCTCCTTATCAAACAGGTATTGTGCCAGCACTTTTGCCATCTCTGTTTTCCCAACTCCCGTAGGACCCAAAAACACAAATGACCCTATTGGTTTTTTGGGATCTTTCAGTCCCACTCTTGTCCGTTGGATAGCTTTCGTCAGCATGGCAATTGCTTCCTTTTGTCCAATGACACTCATCTCCAACTCATCCTTCATGCTCAAAAGCTTCTGGCTCTCATTTTGAGCGATCCGTTTTGTGGGAACGCCTGTCATCATGGCAATCACCTCTGCCACGTTCTCTTCGTCAACCTTATACCGCTTCACCCTGGTTTCCTCTTCCCACTTGTTTTTCTCCTCTTCCAATTGAGCGATCAGTTTCTTCTCTTTATCCCTTAATTGGGCTGCTTCCTCGTATTTCTGACTCTTGACAACCCTGTTCTTTTCTTTTTTGACTTCCTCTATCTGATCTTCCAGGGAGACAATCTGCTCAGGCACGTTGATATTATTGATATGTACCCTGGCTCCTGCCTCATCCATTACGTCGATGGCTTTGTCCGGAAGAAATCTGTCACTGATATACCTGTCCGAAAGACTCACGCATGAGTTTATCGCTTCAGTGGTATAGTTGACATGGTGATGATCCTCATATTTGTCCTTAATATTTTCCAGTATCTGGATCGTTTCTTCAGGGGTAGTTGCGTCCACCATTACCATCTGGAATCTTCTTGCCAACGCTCCATCCTTCTCAATGTACTGTCTGTATTCGTCCAGGGTGGTGGCCCCTATACATTGTATTTCTCCTCTCGCCAGGGCAGGCTTGAACATATTAGACGCATCGAGTGAACCCGAGGCGCCGCCTGCGCCAACAATGGTGTGAAGCTCATCTATAAAGAGAATGACATCCGGCGATTTTTCTATCTCATTCATCACCGCCTTCATCCTTTCTTCGAATTGTCCCCGATACTTGGTCCCCGCTACAAGAGACGCCAGATCCAGGGTTACAACCCGCTTTCCAAAAAGTACCCTGGATACTTTTTTCTGGACAATTCTAAGTGCCAATCCCTCTGCTATTGCAGTTTTACCCACACCAGGCTCCCCGATCAGTATGGGGTTGTTTTTCTTTCTCCGGCTCAGGATCTGGGCCACACGCTCGATTTCTTTCTCACGACCCACTATCGGATCCAGCTTATCGTCTTCGGCCAGTTTTGTGAGATCCCTGCCGAAATTATCCAAAACCGGAGTTCGTGATTTCTCACCGCCTTTGGTGGATTCCCGGCTACTGCCTGACGAGCCGCCGCCACCAAACATCCTTCCGGACTCCTCATCCGGCTCATCCGTGTCTGACTGACCCATTGGATTTTCCGTCTGATACTCAAGCATTTCTTTCACAACATCATACCCCACATCAAATTTATCCAGGATCTGGGTTGCCAGATTATCTTCATCTCTCAGGATAGAAAGCAGCAGATGCTCCGTCCCTATCAACTGACTTTTAAAAATTTTAGCCTCGAGATATGTGATCTTTAAGACCTTTTCCGATTGTCTTGTTAAGGGAATATTTGCAAGATTTTTGACATTGCTGGTTGCCGTTCCTTTGGTTGCCTGTTCTATAGCTGTCCTTAACTCATCAAGGGAAACGCCTAATTTCTTAAGCAACGCTACCGCTACTCCCTCTCCCTCCCTGATCATACCAAGCAACAGGTGTTCCGTTCCGATGTAATCATGACCGAGCCTTAGCGCCTCTTCCCTGCTCAGTGATATCACCTCCTTAACTCTGTTTGAAAATTTAGCTTCCATATATGGATTTATGCAAAAATGCGATAAAGTAAAAATAAAGTTTATTTATTAAATACTATCTACTACAACATTGATATACTCATATTTGTTCTTCGCGTTGTATCGTGCTTTGCTGAAGGATTGTCCGCGACGCTAAACCCGTACACATGAGCAGATCAATGACACTGAGATTGGGGACAAATTTGTTGCCAAAGTTTTGCAAATACGATGACGGCCTGTAATTATTCCTCGAATCGTACATCTTTTTTGGTGAAATGTCATTCCGCTTATCAATCATACTGTTCTCAGTTTCAGCAAAATAGACATCTGTTTCTGTTATCTTCCTTTCAATCTTAAGAAGATCCAGACATAATGTCATCATTTCCAGACACAGGTCATGTAAAAATTGGTATTTACGATCCCAAATCCCTTCAAAGTACGCCATGAAATGCTCAAAGAAAGGTGATTTTGCATATGCCGATTTGACCGCCCGCATGTGATCCTTCACCCATTTCTGTTGGTAATCTATTTTAACATCTTTGTATATCGTTCGATTGCCGAAAGTAACCGGCACAATCAAGTTTTGTGTCCCGTTTGCTGTCAGGATGGTAGTCCGGTTCCTGTAAGTCTGCTTAATGAAATGATCATTTACCTCCAGGCAAACACTGGGGTAATTAGAAATCAAAACATAATATTCAATGTTACCGATGTAATGCGGCTCAATGAGAATAGTATCGGATTTCATAGTTGTAATCCTAATCCATATCTGGCTAATTCCGTAAAAGATTCAAGTATTATTTTTGCGCGCGATGACCCGGAAAAAAATAGTTGCCATATTTATGATAGTCTTTACTATCATGCTTTCGTCATTTGCATTTTACACCTGGCAGATGATCTTCACTCCCAATATCCAAGTGGACGGGTATGACCGACAATTTGCAATTCCCAAAGGTTCCACATTTAAGGATGTCCAAAATGCACTTCATGACCAGAGAATTGTAAACGACCTTGTGACTTTCAGTTTTCTGGCGAAGCTCAAAAAATATGACCGCCTGGTAAAACCGGGAATGTACATCTTGCGAAAAGACATGACCAACCTGGAGGCGGTTAATTTGCTCAGATCTGGGGCTCAGACACCAATAAAACTTACCTTCAACCTTGCAAGAAAGGCAGAAGAGTTACCTGGTATCTTTTCGAAATATATGGAATTCGATTCCCTGGAAATGGCGGACGTCATGCTAAACGACACTATCCCCGGATTCTATGGATTTGATTCCCTGAATTTCATTTCCATGTTTATTCCCAATACTTATGAGCTGTACTGGACGGAGACCCCAAAGCAGGTACTGGATCGATTAAAACTGGAGTATGACCGATTTTGGTCAGCGGAAAAGATCCGAAAAGCGGAAGAAATCGGATTGAGTCCACTGGAAGTTTCGACATTGGCATCAATAGTGCAGGGTGAAGTCAGTCAACCGGAAGAAGCGTCAGTTGTTGCCGGATTGTATATTAACCGGTTAAAACGCGGAATACCATTGCAGGCTGATCCTACTTTAGTTTTTGCGGCAAATGATTTTACCATCAGACGGGTCCTGAATGTACATAAGCAAATAGACTCACCTTATAACACCTACATGTATGAAGGATTACCTCCGGGCCCGATCAATATGCCGTCAATTTCTTCTCTCAACGCAGTTTTGAATTACGACAAACATAACTATATCTATATGTGTGCAAAGGATGATTTCTCCGGATATCATGTATTTGCCAGCACACTCCGGGAACATAACATAAACGCAGGTAAATTTCAGGCAGCTCTGAACAGGGAAAGGATCTACAGGTAATGTTTCAAACGGAAATACAACTAAGGGTAAGATACGCCGACACAGATCAAATGGGATATGTGTATTATGGTAACTATGCCACTTATTATGAAGTTGCCCGTGTGGAGGCATTCCGCCAGCTTGGTTATGCTTATAAAAAACTGGAGGAAGAGGGCGTGATGATGCCTGTAATCGAATTAAAGACCCAGTTTCACCTGCCGGCAAAATATGATGACCTGCTGACGATAAAGGTAAGGATCCCTAAATTTCCGAAAACGCTGATCCGGTATGAGTACGAAATATTCAATGAGGCCGGTCAAAAAGTAAATACAGGTGAAACAACTTTGGTATTTATCAACATGAAGACCAACCGGCCTACGAGAGTCCCACAGGTGATGCGGGACCTGCTTGCTCCGTTTTATTGATTTCGACCGGGTCCACACAATATCATTTGAACCCATCAATTTTCGTTTTGGTTTGTGACTTCCTGAGTCCAGGATAATGAATAATTCACTTGTTTGTAAAAAAATCCATTACGGTGTTAGCGATTAATAATTTTTCCACTTACTATTGCAAACGGGTACCTCCCTTCCCAGCCCAGGGATAAACCCGATCGCTCCAAGGATAACCTTAATCGCCAGAAGAAATTTAAGGACGTCCAGTAGGATGGAAAAACAGATATTTCCAAAGGAGTTTATTAACTCCGGTTTGGAGCATTACACTTTTAAGTTAAACAAGGCCACAAGTCTGATTTACCTTGTTGTTATCCTTTTGATTACTGCCATTGTCGTCAGTCTTCCTTTCATCTTCGTGGATGTAACCACAAAAACAAAAGGGGTAATCACGACAAAAAGTAAGAATAAACAACTGTTTGCCCCGATCGGGGCGCAGGTTGTCCGCAGCAACATCAGCGAAAATCAAACTGTGAGTCCGGGAGACACGCTGCTCGTCCTGGATGATCGTTCTTTAAAAAAGGAAGTGCAATTATTCCTGAATCGATTACACGTCATAGAAATTCATACCAGTGATCTTGCAAAACTGATCAGTATCGGGAAGCCGGAGGAAAATCCGGAACTGAAATCGCTGGAGCACAGACTTGTATTTAAAGAATTTCAAAATAATCTATCGGGACTGGAACAGGAAATCGACAATCTACAGCAAAATTATTCCAGGCAAAAAACATTATTCGCACAAGACGTTATTGCAAGGAAAAAGTTTGAAAAGGACAAACTCCTTTACGAAAAAGCGATCAATTCCTACCGACTGGCCATTGATCAGTATCGCAACGAGTGGAAGGCAAAATTACATTCGCTCGAAAAGGAAAGGGACCGGGTAAAAAGCAGTTTGTATCAACTCAATGAGAAAAAGAAAATGTACCTGCTCATCTCGCCGTCAGGCGGGCATTTGATAAATGCCGTAGACCTCGATTCAGGCCAGTACGTCCCCGCAGGCCTTCAGCTTTGTGAAATTTCCGCAGACACTTCATTTATTGCTGCCTGTTATGTCCCCACAAGTGAAATAGGATTGATACATGTCGGTCAGAGGGCATCCCTTGCCATTGACGCTTATGATTTTAATGACTGGGGACTGATCGAAGGCAATGTATTTGAAATCTCCAATGATGTCTACCTGGTAAATGATCAGCCCTATTTCCTGGTTAAGTGTGATCTATCTAAACATCACCTAAAACTCAAAAATGGTTTTGTCGCAGAGCTAAAGAAAGGAATGAGCCTTACTGCCAATTTCATTATCACTGAAAGAAGCCTGCTTGATCTGTTATTTGATAAAGCCAATGACTGGTTAAATCCTAAGAAGATCTGAAAATGAAGAGATCGATCCTTATCAAACAACGCGATATTACTGACTGTGGAGCGGCTTGCCTTGCTTCCATCTCTGCTCATTATAAGCTAAAGCTTCCCGTTTCACGAATCAGACAAACTGCCGGAACAGATCAGAAAGGCACCAATGCACTTGGTATGCTGGAAGCGGCGGAACAACTTGGTTTTGAAGGTAAAGGCGTCAGGGGAGATATGTCTGCATTGCCAGATGTACCTGTCCCGTGCATTGCGCATATAGTTATTAAGAATCGTTTACATCACTATGTAGTTGTCTATAAAATAACCAAAAATGACGTCCACGTTATGGACCCGGCCGTGGGCAGGATCATTAAACACTCCAAAGAACAATTTGAAGAAATATGGTCTGGTGTCTTACTACTGTTGAGCCCGGCTCAAATTTCTCAAAGGGCAATCAAAAAGTTTCCTTATCAAGCAGGATTTTATTTCTGTTGAGTCCGCATAAAAATATCATGATCCAGACACTTTTGGGTGCGGCACTTATTACAATCATCGGATTGTCGACAGCCATTTACGTTCAAAAGATCATAGATCATGTGATCCCGTCTCAAAATAGTAACCTCCTGAACCTTCTTGGGCTTGGGATGATCATTTTGGTCACCTTCCAGGTCATCATCAACTTTATAAAATCGCTGTTTGTGATAAAGGTTGGCCAGCAGATCGACGCTAAACTAATCCTGGGATATTACAAACATTTACTCAGTCTTCCACAACGATTTTTTGACACGATGCGCGTAGGTGAAATAACAAGCAGAATAAATGACGCTGTGAAGATCAGGGTCTTTATCAATCAAACGGCCATCGATGTGATTATCAATGTGTTCATCCTGATCTTCTCTTTCTGCCTGATGTTTACCTACTACTGGAAGCTGGCTGTGATCATGCTTCTAGTGATCCCCTTTTATGCACTTACCTTCCTTATTACAAACAGGCTAAACAGGAAAGCAGAAAGAAAGGTGATGGAAAATGCCGCCGAACTTGAATCCCAGTTGGTAGAATCCCTTAATTCAGTTAAAACGATAAAGGCCTTCGGGATGCAAAACTATTCCAACCTAAAAACAGAAGTCCGGTTTGTTGATCTGCTTTCGAGTGTTTACAAGTCAGGGCTAAACGGTATTTTTTCCGGAAATGCCTCGCTCACCATCTCCCGGCTGTTTACCATTATACTTCTTTGGGTTGGCGCCGGGTTTGTCATCCAGCAGGCCATTACACCGGGAGAATTAATGTCATTTTATGCCATTATCGGGTATTTCACAGGTCCGGCCAGTGGTTTGATCGGTGCTAATAAAGCTTTTCAAAATGCAAGGATTGCCGCTGATAGGCTATTTGAGATTATGGATCTGGACAGCCAGTATGTAGATAATCCAATAAAAATTGAGAGAGTCGATGTTGGGGATATAAAATTTCAAAATGTCGGTTTTCGATACGGAACAAGAGTTACAGTTTTTGAAGATCTATCACTCAATATTCAGAAAGGTTCCCTGACAGCAATAATTGGAGAAAGCGGATCCGGAAAATCAACTATTGCCTCCCTGGTAAAAAGACTTTACCCTGTAGAAAAAGGTAAGATATTCCTGGGAGATTATGATCTGTCAATGATTGATCCTGATTCCCTAAACGATCTTATCAGCATCGTACCTCAGCAGGTAGATCTTTTTGCCGGGACTATTATTGAAAACGTAGCGCTGGGCGAATTTCAACCCGATGTGAAAAGGATCGTCACCCTGGCCAATGATCTGGGTATGACTGATTTCATCAATGAGATGCCGGGTGGGTTTGGCAGTCTACTGGGTGAAAACGGGCAAAATCTTTCCGGTGGACAAAAGCAAAGAATCGCCATTCTGAGGGCGATGTATCCCGATCCAGAAATCATCATATTCGACGAGGCCACTTCTGCCCTGGACGGCAAGTCCGAGTCATTTTTTTTACAGACGGTCAAGAGGCTGAAAGATCAGGGTAAGACGATCATTATCATCACTCACCGGTTAAGTTCGATAATAGATGCCGATGAAATTTTCATCCTTGAAAAAGGAAAGCTTGCAGGTAATGGCACGCATGCACTCCTGCTGGAGAAAAACGAGAAATACATCTCCCTATGGAGTAAACAAAATGGAAATATGGTAGAAACCTGATAGGCCTGGCATGAATTTTATCAAACAAATAGAACGATTTCAAAAATTGAATACGTTGATCGAACAGGAAAAGACCGGAACGCCAGCTGAGCTTTCCACCAGATTGGGCGTCAGTAGGACCAAGCTTTATGAAATGATCGACTATTTAAAGGCTATTGGCAAAAAGGTAGCGTACAGCAGACCGCTTCGAAGTTTTTACTATAAAGACAAGACAAAAGTTGAAATACTATTTTCCCTGCGGGTGATAGATCGGGATGAGGAAGCAAAAAAAATTGCAGGTGGGACTCACTTTTTTCCTTCCGTACTTTTTTCTGAACGGAACGAGCGTATTTTGGCAGGATCATATGACCGGTATATGCAGGAGATGTCAACTGCCTGGAAGTGTTGATGAACTAATGATGATTTATAAATGAATGATTTAATTGAATTGAGAAAGGAAGAACTCCTCGATATTAACGGTGGAATCGTATGGGTCCCAATAATTGTTGGTGCTTTGATTGGAGTAGCACTCACTCAGGATCTTGACAAGTTGGCTGAAGTGGCAGAAATAGGCTATCAAAAAGGATATGATGCTATTAAAGAAGAAGAATAAATTAACCCTGAAAACAATCATACTTCAAATAATAATTATTGCAATAATTATAGTAATTCTCCAGGTTGATTTACAATGTTTAGTTGAACTTTTTAAATAATTTAAGGTAATGGAAATGAAAAATAGCAAAGGTTTAATCGAATTGTCAAGTGATGAGTTGATTGATTTTAATGGTGGATGGAATCTTGTTGAATACACCGTGATGGCAGCTGCAGTTGTGGTCGGAGCACTTGATGCGGCATCTGAAAACGCTGCTGATTTAACAGATTCACCGATACATGGGACCAGGGCAACTCATTTTATGTAATAGACTTGTTATCTAAATCTAGTCTGGGTTTATACAATCTGGACTAGATTCTCCATATCACCAGTTTTAACTGCCACAGCTAATATTCCATCTTCTGATAACGGATGGATACTATTGGACTAAAAATCTTACAAGAGTACTTTTGGCAGGGAGTCGGATATGTTGTGGGATTTGCGGCAGGTTTTTTTTCAGGTCCCGAACCGGAAATAATAGATGACACATCGTTCCATGAAGAAGATATTCATGAACCTAATTTAGCTTGAACAAGTGTACTACTATGAGCCGGGATTCCGGTTCATAGCAGTTTGAATTTCAATGAAAACAGGAAATATATATTTAACTCAAAAGCATCTTAGACTTATAACAGCTTTCATTTTGTTAGGGTTTGCATTTCTGTCATCCAATCCGTACAGGCAATTTATTTACACAAATAATCTAAATGACCTCGGTTTTGCAGGATTTGCTCCGGGAATATTTACCGTCCCATCGGTCCTTTTGATTGCCAGGACATTTCACACTGGCTTAAATATTCTCAAAGCGAGCCTATTCATCTTGTTACTTGGAATAGTGTCTGAGGTATTAAGCTTGTTCACCACAATCGGAACTTTTGACTTCCTTGATATCATCGGATATATGATAGGCATTCTAGTCAGCTATTGTCTTTACAAATACTGTAATATCTAGCATAACCGGGTATTTGCAAATAATTAGATACCTCGGAAACTCAAAATATTTCATTGCATATTCTCCGCAATAGTCATGTCAATAAAGAAAATTCTGATCTCACTCCTCGTTCTCACTTTTGTTACTCCAGTCTTAGTGATTGTCTATGCTTTTCAGTCCTTTAAGATTAAGGCACGAGGTGAAATAATCAACTCACCGTCGAATTTTATTGAAATTCCTTACCGATACAATGAGACAGGTCACATTGTTATAATCGCTAAAATTAACGGACAATCCTTTCCTTTCATTATTGACAGCGGCGCAAGCAACATGATCTTTGCAGGAAATGGCCTGCGATATGATCGCTTCAAAGGTTTCGGTTTCGGAATAGATTCCAATGGTGAGTTCGTTCTAAGTAGAATGGGATCTGTGGGATCTGTTGAGATCGGTGATATGGTGTTTTCCGACCTCAGGTTTGAAATGATCGAATCAGATATATCCGGTTGCCAGGAATCAGGAGTCGGCATTATTGGCAAGGAAACGATGCGAAAGGCCATTTGGCAGTTTTTCCCAAATCGAAAAATGATCAGAATCGCAATGAACCAAAGTGCCGTGCAGCACAGTGCTTCAGAAGATACGATACGTTTAAGAATAAACCCGTATGGGCATCAGCCATCCGCCAATATCTCCCTGGATGGTCGACCTACCAGAAGGTACCTGATGGATACGGGATTCAATGGTAATATTACAACCTCACTTGATTCATCCTGGAATCTTACAAAAGGCATAAGAGTTATTGGTACCGCCAGCAAGGGATTGATGTCAAAAGATTCAACAGATAATTATCTTTTCGAAATAGATCAACTACGGATAAAGCAGTTTGTGATCGACAAACCCATAACCGTTAGTGTTTCCGATCGTAGTTTCCAGGCATTGGGGCTGGGTATCCTAGCTGATTTCAACTTCACCTTCGACTGGAAAAATCAAGTGCTGTTATTAGATCCGCTTCCGAAGCAATCATTCAAATCGAAAAGCTACGGGGTAAGACTGGAAACCGCAGATGATGGAGTGGTGGTCTCCACCCTGTACGTTGGCATGCAGGCTTTCCATAGCGGGCTATATGTCAACCAAAGGATCGAGGAGATAAATGGATACCCGGCCAATACCATTTCTGATGACTGTATCCTGGATGACCTGATTGACGATCGGGATACTCTTGTACTAAAATACAGGGATGGAGAGCATCTTAAAACTATTGAACTCCGCAAGGAATATTTCTTTGAACCGACTAACCATGAGGATTTAGCGAAAACTTTGATCGATGTTTAGTCCAGGGATGAGGAAGCAAAAAAAATTGCAGGTGGGGCTCACTTTTTTCCTTCCGTACTTTTTTCTGAACGGAATGGGCATATTTTGGCAGGATCATATGACCGGTATATGCAGGAGATGTCAGCTGCCTGAAAGTGTTGATGCAAAGAACATGGATTAAAAAATGATTAATTCGAATTTCGAAGATTTGAGTAGTGAAGACCTCAAAGGAGTTGATGGAGGTATACTCATTGTGGTTGCACATTGCGGCAAAATTAGTAGTAAATGCTGTTGCTGAACCAACATCCCAACTCAGTACTACTGACTGGGAAGTTGGTTTGACGGGAGCGCCGTCTAACCCGGTAGGAATTGAATAAAAATAAGAGGCTGTCTCAAAAGTCAAAAATTGACGAATTCCTTCCCCCGATATTTTATCGCGGGAAGGATCTCAATCTATAGATAATCGGTATCATACTATGAGTAGATTCTTCGTCCCGATGTATCGGGACTCAGAAATCGGGACTTTTGAGACAGCCTCTTTCAAGTAATCTTAAATTGAAAAACAAGGACAATCAGTACCTGGTGTTGGCTTTAATTCTCACTGTTGTGGGTATTGAGTTTGTTGTAGGTCTTGCTATTTTTTTTGTTGGGTCATTCATCAGTTCACCAAAGATTGTCCTGTCATTTTTGGAGCCATTTGAGAACCCGATTGCTCACCTGTTACTTGCATTTATTTCATTATTGATAGCAGCAGGTGTGGCAGTTGTTGCTGCAATGAATTTGAAGGTTCGCCTGCATTTCTTTCCAAATTCAACTGTAGTGAAGTTCACAATTGTCAGTATCCTTTCATTAATATTCCTGATTGTGTGTTTATACCCGTTTGCCGGCGAACTGTCATTTGCCAAAAATTCTGTTGAACTCGGCCTGATTGTCCAGTACGCTTTCATTCTTTTAATGAGAAGTGTATATGAGGAAGTTACTTTTCGGTTCCTGCCTTTGCTTTGGCACAGTAAATTTTATGTTTATGTTCTTTCCGGCATCCTGTTTACCTTTCTTCATCTTTTCAATGCCGAATTTGACGTGTTTTTTGCTTTGAATGTTTTTGTCCTGTCAATTTTTTTGTCACTGATCACATATTTTAGCGGCAGTATTTATCCTGCCATCATTTTTCATTTTCTGTGGAATTTTCTGAACGGTCCTGTGCTGGGGATCCCGGTAAGCGGACTTAAATTCACAAGTGTGCTGGAAACAAAGTGGAATTTCATTTTCAATCTCCCATACAATCACGAAATCGGACTTGAGTCATCGCTACTCCTGACCATACTGTTGTCAATCAATTTGCTTCTTATTTATACCTTTTTCAGGAAGAAACAAAAGCCGGAAGTCGTGTCAGTCAAACATTCCGGGTGACACGCAGACTTCTTGTTTGTTTTAGTATTCTCGAAAGATTATTTGAAAGTATTTCATTGAATGCAAATTATATTAAATATGACGGCTCGAAAATGTACCGACCTTGAGAGGAAATCAATATGCCTGGGCTAAAGGAATAACACCTTGATCATAAAAGTCTCAATCCAAAACGTTTCTCGTACGGCTTAAAATCACGATCTTTCTGCAGAAGCGGAAGGTCATGAATGATGCAATAACCAGCTACTATGATATCTCCGGATTTGCGGACGGTGATCCCCTTTTTTCTCAATATTCTGTAAAACCCGGCATATTCACTGGCAAGTTCAGGTGACAACATGCTCACCTGGACAAATGAATCTAATTCACTTTTAGTTTTGTTATAATTTTTATCTGACCTGATCCCTCTCAGAATTTCAAGTAAAATAAGGTCACCAACAATGACGAGGTCATTCTCTAAATGAAAATCAAATAATTTGCATTTATCAGATTCTACACCGTTAAGGAAATCAACCCAAACACTCGTGTCAGCAACCAATTTCACCAATCACGCATTTTATCCAAATCCCCCTCCCAGCGTACTTTTCCCCTCAATTTTCGAATGGATGTCTGATCTTTAATCCTGATCAAGGTTTTTAATGCCTCTTCTACAACCTCTTTTTTTGTTGACAGTCCGGTAGCTGTCATCGCTTTTCTCATCAGGCCATCATCTATTACAATATTTGTTCTCATGTGTATGATTTTAATAAATATACACATCAAGTCAATAAAATCAAATGAGTCTGTAGAAATTGAAATACCCTCATTCCCGTTTCCAGCGAAGAAGTTTAAACACCAAATCAACCTGAAATCAAAATTCTCCTTCTCTTAATCTGATAATCTGAGTTTTCTAACTGAAAACATAGCTCACATGCAGGTATTGCGATCTTAATCTTTTCTGGTATTTGCTCACTGAGATGTAATCTCATAAACTATACAAGGATCATTCCACGGGCTCATGCTCATCTTCCGATTCAATCACCGCCCCGGTTTCAGCTGAGAAATTGACTATCTCCCGGTATAATTCATCAACAAGCTCCGGATTTTGTTCGGCGAGGTTGTGCATTTCCCCGGGGTCTAACTCCAAATTGTACAATTCTTGCCCTGTGGTATGAGTATATCTTAGTTTCCATTTCCCCTTTCTTACCGCATGAACAAATTTGTTTCTCAGGTAGAAAAAGGTTTTTTCAGCACCACTATTTTCACCCATCAAAGCTGAATAGATATTGCTGCCATCTATTTCCCTGTCCCCAGGTATTTCAGCTCCTGCTATGCCCGTTAATGTCACAAACAGATCCATCGTCGTTACCACTTCATTTGTAACATATCCACCTTGGATCTCACTGGGCCATCGAATAATGGCTGGTACTCTAAACCCTCCTTCGTACGTGGTGGTTTTGGCCCCTCTTAGCAACCCTGCACTTCCCGAGTGCCACCGTTCCACCCCTCTTTGCAGCATTCTGTCAGGCAGATTTTGCCAGGGTCCATTATCGCTGGTAAATACCACAATGGTATTTTCATCAATACCCTCTCTTTTTAGAGTAGAGAGTATTTCCCCGACGCTCCAATCAATGGCTTCAACCACATCGCCATATAAACCGGCTTTGGACTTCCCCCTGAATTTTTCAGATGCACTTATCGGTAAATGCGGCATACTATGGGCCAAATAAAGGAAAAAGGGATTATCCTTGTTCTCCCGGATAAATTCAATTGCCTTTTTAGTGTAGCTTTCTGTCAACTGCTCCTGGTCGTAACCAATCTCCCTGACAGGCACCGAGTCCTCATACAGGAATAATTTATCATCTTCATTTAACCATGGACACCAGGGAAGTATCATATCATTGCTATAAGGCAATCCGTAGAAACCATCAAATCCATTGGCTGTTGGCAAAAATTCGGGCTTATGCCCCAAGTGCCACTTACCGATGGCCATTGTACGATACCCCTCGTCCTTCAGGATATCTGCTATTGTGATTTCGCTAACGGGAAGACCGCTGACCGATTCCGGACCAAAATTATATGGTGCGTTACGAATGGGATAGCGACCGGTAAGTAACGCTGCCCGTGATGGCGTACAAACAGAAGAAGCTGCATAAAAAGAAGTAAACCGGATGCCCTCACTGGCCATTCTGTCCAGGTTTGCCGTTTTGATAACCGGATGCCCATAGCAGCCTAAATCTCCGTACCCCAGATCGTCAGCAAATACTATGATGATATTTACGGGCTTTTCATTCTGTTCCACGGAGTCACATGATACCAGTATGGCAAGACTAACAACTCCAAGAATCATTGTCCTTTTCAACTTATTCATGATGGTGTTCTTTTTGTAACTATCAGCGATTGGATATTGCACCCTGACAATTCAGGATTTCAATATGGCCATGAAGATGGTAAATCCACCCCACCCATAAGAGCTTGAAGAGTTCAATTCCAAAGTTTCACTTTACCTGGTAACACCAAAGTCTCCCCACAAATCACTTCTTCTCCCTGATCATCTTCTCGATTTCCATCAGCTCATCCCTGAGTCTCGCCGCCTCCATGAAATCAAGATCTTTAGCGGCGTTCTCCATTTTCTTCCGCGTCTGGGTAGCTAGTTTTTCCAATTGGTCTTTATCCATATAGGAAACAACCGGATCCGCTACAATAGTCTGCTCCTCTTCAATGTAGTATTTCTTCGCGCTTTTCTTTTTGTCTGCAACACTGGTTTGACTCAATATCTTTTCCCTGTCTCCCTTGATTGTTTTCGGAACGATACCATGCTCTTCGTTGTATGCCCGCTGGATACTGCGTCTCCTGTTGGTTTCGTCAATCGAGCTTTGCATGGAATCGGTGGTTTTATCGGCATACATGATGACCTTACCCCTTTCATTCCTTGCCGCACGTCCGATTGTCTGAACCAATGATCTTTCATTCCTCAAATAGCCTTCCTTATCCGCATCCAGTATGGCAACTAATGACACCTCCGGCAGGTCCAACCCTTCCCGAAGTAAATTAACACCTACCAGCACATCAAAAAGGCCCAGCCTCAATTCCCGTAAGATCTCCACGCGATCCAAAGTATCAACTTCACTATGAATGTACCGTGTTTTCACACTTGCCCTGATCAGGTATTTTGTCAGCTCTTCAGCCATCCGCTTGGTCAGTGTTGTTACAAGTACGCGATCCCCCAGTTCTATCCTCATTTGGATCTCTTCCATCAGGTCGTCGATCTGATGCTGACTGGGTCTTACCTCGATCTCCGGGTCAAGGAGGCCGGTTGGTCGGATAAGCTGCTCCACCACTACGCCTTCTGATTTCCGTAGCTCATATTCTCCGGGGGTGGCACTGACAAAAACCACCTGGTTGAGCATTTCCTCAAACTCATTGAAGGTAAGCGGACGGTTATCCAAAGCAGCCGGTAATCTGAAACCATAATCTACCAGGTTTACTTTCCTGCTGCGGTCACCTCCCCACATGCCTCTGACCTGCGGCAAGGTTACGTGACTTTCATCGATGATCATCAAATAATCATCCGGGAAATAATCCAGCAGGCAAAACGGCCGGGCTCCCGGTTGCCTTCGGTCAAAGTATCTCGAATAATTTTCTACACCTGAGCAATATCCTATTTCGCGGATCATTTCCAGGTCAAATTCAGTGCGTTCTTTAAGGCGCTTAGCTTCCAGAAATCTTCTCTCCTCTTCGAAAAACTGAACCTGCTCCACAAGGTCATCCTGGATCTCATGCAGGGCTACCTGCATTGCATCTTTACCCGTGACAAATAGGTTTGCCGGGAAAATGGTTACAATCCTTTCGTCTGATTGTTTTTCTCCGGTCACTGGATCAATCCTCTGGATCGACTCAATCTCATCGCCCCAGAAAATGAAACGGTAGGCAAAATCCGCATAGGCCACAAAAACCTCGACCGTATCTCCCTTGACGCGAAAGGTGCCGCGTTTAAATTCAACCTCCGTCCTGCTGTACAGGATCTCGACTAAATCGAATAAGAACTGGTTTCGCGGGATTCTGTCACCCTCCTGTAATTTGATCACATTTTTGCCAAATTCCTCCGGATTCCCGATCCCATAGATACAGGATACAGAGGCGACAACCACGACATCCCTACGTCCGGACAACAGCGATGACGAGGCACTAAGTCGTAGTTTTTCGATCTCGTCATTTATTGATAAGTCTTTTTCGATGTAAAGATTAGTAGTCGGTAAATATGCTTCTGGCTGATAATAGTCGTAGTAGGATATGAAATATTCTACCGCATTATTCGGAAAGAAATTTTTGAACTCACCATAGAGCTGAGCGGCAAGGGTTTTGTTATGACTTAAAATGATCGTGGGCCTGTTCACCTCATGGATCACATTTGCCATGGTAAAGGTCTTTCCCGACCCGGTCACTCCCAGCAATGTCTGAGCAGGCTCCCCTTCATTAACTCCTGCTGCGAGCAGCTGTACTGCCGCAGGCTGGTCACCGGTAGGCTCATAGTCCGAAACAAGTTGAAAATCCATTTAAGAATTCCAGATTTCCCAAGATTTTTCCGCCTGCAGTTCGAGCATTTCGATCCCATTTTTGGTTTTTGCTCCCTTCTTTTCCCCTTCTTTCATAAAAAAGGTAACCTCAGGGTTATATACCAGATCGTACAGAAAATGATCGGATGTGATCTGTTCATAAGGGATTGGCGGTCCATCATCAACATTGGGATACATACCCAAAGGAGTTGCATTGATGAGCAGCTTGTGCTCTTCCATTATTGAAGGATCCTTGATCAGCTTGGTATAAAGCATATCTGCTTTTTCCGTTGTTCTGGACACAACTTCAAAGTCAATGTCCAAATCCAAAAGCGCGGATTGCACAGCCAGACTCGACCCCCCCGAACCAAAAATCAGTGCTGATATATTACGATTCTCCAACCACCCGGTAAGTGATTTTTTGAATCCATGATAATCCGAATTATAGCCTACTAACTTGTTACCCTTCTTCTTCACTACGTTTACGGCTTCCACTTTGATAGCGCTGGCGTCCAGTTGATCCAGAAATCGTTTGATGTGAATTTTATGAGGGATCGTGATATTAACACCCTGCAGGTCAGGATAGTTTTCCCATATTGATGGAAAGTCCTTCAAATACTCAACTTCGAAAAGATCATAGCGGTAACTTTCCAGGCCAAGTTTTTCAAATTTTTCCTCAAAAAAAGACTTTGAAAATGAATGCCCAAGAGGATAACCTACCAGTCCGTATCTTTTCATCTAGGTGAATGTGAATGACGAAAATAAGATAGTTTGAGGAATATTCTTAACACTAGATCAATTTACTTTTTGGATCGAAAATTACCTGCCCTCTCAATCCACATGACTATGGCAAATCCCACCAAAGCTAACAGGAGGGAGTATCCAAATTCCGCACTCATCAATGGTAAATTCCATTCATATCCTATGGGCTTGAGTCTTCCCTCAGATACCTCCATGTATCGGGTGGTCTTCCAGGGCCAGATAATGAGCAGTGATCCCGCCACAAATCCTGTCAATAAACCTACGGTTTGATCCTTAAAATGTTTGAACAGGTAACTGAGAAGTCTTGAGAACACTACAAGGCCTATGATACAACCTAGTAGCAGTGGCAACAGGATTCTCAGGTTGAAACTGCTTATGGCCTGTAAAACCAGCAGGTAGTTTCCCATCAGCAACAGTATATACGCACCTGACAATCCAGGTAAAATCATGCTGCAAACGGCCACCACACCGCAAAGAATGATATAAAACATATTCGTATTACCGGTTGCCGGAGGTAAAAATGCAATCCCAACGGCGACAGCTGCACCAGCCACGAAAGCAATTGTGACAGCAACGTCAATAACCTGGATTTGCCGGCCCACCCCAATTACGGAAGCAAAGATCAACCCGAAAAAGAACGCCAATGTAAGGATTTCATAGTTGGTGAAGGTCCATTCCAATAGCTTTGCCAGTGTCAGTATACTGATTGCTACGCCCAGGAAAACAAAGAACAAAAATCGCAGATCCGTTTTCCTGGAAAATGCCTGAAGGTTGAATGTAAAAAGCAACTTTATCGCTTTAATATCAATCGATTTGACAGCGGAAATTAACCGCTCGTATATCCCTGTAATAAAGGCAATTGTACCTCCTGACACGCCTGGTATCACATTTGCCGCTCCCATGGCCATGCCTTTAAGGAGCCAACCGATTGTCAATCTCATTTACCGTTTTTTGAAATTCATAGGAAATGGTTGAAAGTATCACCTCTAAGCCCTAGTCTGATGGTCTCCAGAGGGATGACTTCAGCGGGAGCAATGTTGCCAAGGTTCACATTAGCCCCAACCAGTTTGATGAACCATACTTGCTGGGATTTCTGAGGCGCCTCCC
Source organism: Cyclobacteriaceae bacterium (assembly GCA_028278225.1). Classification (GTDB taxonomy): domain Bacteria; phylum Bacteroidota; class Bacteroidia; order Cytophagales; family Cyclobacteriaceae; genus JANQEU01. The sequence continues at coordinate 22,221 of JANQEU010000084.1, read as the reverse complement.
AGATGATCTTTTCACTTGGGATCTTTGTCAATATTTCCTCGACCAATCCCTGCCTTACTTCCCCCGAATCCCGGAAGAGACCAACATTACCCGCCTCTCTCGATTCTCCGATCACCTTCCAGGCACCGGCTTCCAATTCAGTCTGCATTTGCTCAATCCACTTATATGGCGGAATGATTTTTTCCGCATCTTTCGAGCCTACCTCACTGAGTACGGTGACCTGTTTTGCGAGCTTGCTTATGTAGCTGCACTTGTCGTCATGGTTCATTTCAATACTCCCGTCACTGACTTCAGCATATTTCAGCTTATACTTGTCCAGCACTCTCTGATAATCATCAAACTGGTCTCGAACAACAAAAGCTTCGAACAAAGTCCCGCCAAAGTAACATGGAATGTTTCCCTCACGATACAGCTCTATTTTTTCCTTCAAGACCGGGGTGACGAAAGATGTTCCCCAACCAAATTTCACTATATCGATAAAATCTCCGGCAGTCTGGATGAGATCCTCTACCTCCCGAAGACTTAGCCCCTTGTCCATGACCATGGTACATCCTGAAGTTCTTGGTTTCGGGGATCTGTCGGGGATATTTTTTAACGAATAATTCATTATTGAGGGCCGGTAAGTGAACGCCGCAAAATTGAATAATTATCGCCTAAAAATCAGGCAAATCAAGGATGGTTTTTTCGATATTGATCAATGATTTTAAACAGGGCTTTTTGTGTGTTGATATTTTCGAAAAAGTCGAACAATATTGAGTGACCTTCAAAATCTACGATTAATGCTGTTTCCAAATGATTAAAGGCGTCTTTGTACATCCCCTTGCCGATTAGGTAGACTACTTTTCTGTAGAGCATTTCGGAGTTATCAGGAATTTCATCCAGTCCGCTTTCCAGAGCAGCCAATGCGTTATCATAGTCGCCTTGCTCGTAAAAGATGTAAGACCAATCCAACCATACACCCGGATCTTTTGGATCCAATTCACTTAAATCCATGTACACGTCAAGAGCAGAAACTACATTTCCTGATTTATATTCTGCCTCTGCCAGTGATTTGAGGTAGAGACTATTTTCCGGGTCGATTTTTACAGCCTTGGTGAAAAAATGAATGGCTTCATACCAACGATCCTGTTGCGCCAGGGATATCCCAACACCAAACCATGCTTCATGATACAGTTGGTCTAATTTTGCGGCTTTTTGATAATATTTTACAGACAGGTCATACTGGCCCATTTTTTCATAAGCCGCTCCCATGTGACAGAAAGTCTCGGCACCCGCTCCTTCCAGTTCATAGGTCTTTTGGTACGCGTCAAGCGCTTTACTGTATTCTTTCAGGTTCATGAAAGAATTGCCCATATTGAAATACGCACTCCCGAATTCTTCATCTATTGCCACAGCGTATTCATATGCTGAAATAGCCTTTTCATACTGTCCCAATTTGTTGTACACTATTCCGATATTATACCACGCATACTCCGAATAGGGATCACGATCTATGAACTGCTGATAGTAAGTCAGGCTGTTTTCCAACTCCCCATTGATTTCAAGGCAATAGGCCAGCTCGTAGAGCGCATTCTCATTATTCACATTAAACAATAATGCCTCCTTGTAAGCCTTAATTGCTTTGTCATACTGGCTTAAACCCTGGTAAGCCAATCCAATGTTATAAAGAATCTCATCCTTCTCTTCAACGTGATCAAGGGAAAGCTCAAAGCACGAAATTGCCGTAGTGTAGTCGGCCACCAGGGCATGTAATGTCCCCTTTTGGATAAGCAAATCTGGATCGTTAGGGGTAAATGTCAGCGCATCATCTATCAAATCAAGAGCATCTTCGATGCGATTTAACTTGACCAGGACATCCGCTTTCTCTGCAATGAGATCAGTCGAATATTTGTATTGCTGAATGGCAATGTCGCAAGCTTTAAGTGCTGCATGGTATTTTTCATGCTCAAGGTAGTACTGTATGATCTCAAAAAAAGCTTCCTCCTCGAAATAGTGACTTTCCCCGTTTTTAAGAAACGCTTCAAATTTTCGGATCAATTCTTTCTCTTCCTTACGCTTATGATCTTCCTGCATTTAATTCTTTAGTATGAATAAGAACAATATATCCATTTTCTAATCAGCCTTGAAATCCATCCTGCAAAAGTTTTCCACATCCGGCCATTACTTATAGCTGGTAATTCAACAACGGCAATGCCAATGCTTTTTGGTAAAATCTGTTTGGATGCGTCTTGTTCAGTCCCTCAATTTGAGACCTGTTGTGTAGATCCGTGCCAATGAAATCCACCCATTTTTTCTTAACTAAATACCTGGCAATTTTTTGCTGCCCAACACCATATGCTCCTATCAGGGAAACGGCTGTCACCTGTAATTTAATATTATTCATCTTCAGGCGCTCCAGAAAAGATCTGTCATCCATTATATACTGGTATCTTTCGGGATGAGCCAAAACAGGTTTATACCCTGAGGATTTTAGCTCAAAAATAACTTCATCCCATATCAATGGTAGTGTTGAAAAAGAAGTTTCTATTAAAACGTACCGATCACCGAAGGAGAGCAATTCTACATTGTTCTTTATCCGGGATAAAAAGTGATCATCGATAAAGTACTCCGCTGCCAGTTTTAGCTCCAGATTTAATTTCAGTTCTTTGATCCGCTCCGATAGCTCCTGGTATTTTACTTTTAGATCTGATTCATCATTGGGATACAGATCTCTGTAAATATGCGGAGTCGTGACCACCTGTTTAAAACCAAGACCTTCCAGATCCTTCAAAATGGAAATTGATTCGTCCAACGTCTTCGCACCATCATCCACACCTGGTATGAGATGGGAATGTACGTCATTCACAAGTATCCTTTTTTTACGCGACCCGAAAATGGACATACCCATACACTAGAACAGGGATCTGATCATGGACAGGAGACTTCTGCTTTTATGATCTTCATAATAACCGCTGGCCGAGCCGTATCCATAGCCATAACCATATCCGTATCCATAGCCATATCCTCCGGACTGCTTCACTCCATTCAACAGTAAGACCAGGTTTCGGAATTCATTCATTCGTTGCAGGTCTTTTATCGTCTTGACAAACGACCTCTTCGAATACTCGGCCTTCAATATATATAACTGAATGTCAGATTTTTTCATTGCCAGAACCCCATCGGTAACCAGTCCTACCGGGGGGGTGTCCAATATAATCAGATCATATTCCTTCTTCAGATCCTGAAGCATTTTGTCAAAATCACTACTCAGTATCAATTCAGAAGGATTTGGAGGAGTGGGGCCGGCGCTGAGATAGAACATGTTTGGAACACCCGTTTTCCGGATGCTGTCATTTATGGTCGTCTTTCCAATTAAAACCGTGCTGACTCCTGATGGACTTTCATCATGTCCGAAAGCCAGGTGAACTTTTGGTTTTCTCATGTCCAAATCAACCAGACAGACTGTCTTGTTGGACGAGGCTATGATTGCTCCCAGGTTGACAGCCACGAACGTCTTGCCCTCACCACTGATTGTGCTGGTCACCGTGATCAGGTTAGTCTCTTCCGCAGATTTGATGAATTGCATATTTGTCCGGATAGAGCGTAACGCTTCACTTATTACGGACTTTGAGTTCTCATCAATAACAAGCTTTGTCAATGGTAATTTCTCTTTTCTATAATGCGGTATCGATCCTAAAATTGGTACCGAACTCATTTTCTCCAGTTCCCGTGTACCCGTGATCTTATTGTGGATCAGATATCTGACAGCAACGAAGATCAGCGAAAAGATGAGCGACGCCACAAAGCCTACCCCCATTATTAAGATTTTCTGTGGTTTTATGGGTACCGGTGGTAGTGATGCCGGAGACAGGATTAAAAAATCCGTAACAGTACCAGCTTCCGTGATCTCCAGCTCCATTTTAGACCGACGTAATGAAAGCAGGAAATTCTCGTGTTGCTGATAGATTCTTCGATTTTTGTTATACTCCGTTCCCATGGAAGGAAGCTGGACAAAATTGCTCTCCAGGGCCGCCATCCGGCTGTTTATATCCTGGAGATTATCATTAATGTTGAGTGCATACTGGTCTACCAATTCCAGGACGTTCTTTCTCGTGGATTGCAGCTGATCATCGATGCGCTTAATAACACTTGTGTTCTCATTATAGGAGTTGAGCTTCAGCTGCTTTTCATCCAAAAGCTCTTGATAGGATCGTATCGGTGTGGCAATGAAAGCCGGCAATCTGCTGATAACAAATGGGTTGATGATGAGGTTTTCATCTTTGCGGATCTTATCCCTTATGATGTTTACGGCAGCGTAGTGTTCCTGTAAATTTAATCTCTGAGAATCCAGTGCGTTTAAATACTGAATAGACCGTGAAAGATCCTGCTGGAGGCTCACAGTCTTGTTTTCAATCGTGAAATTTTCAAAGTACTCATCAAATTCCTGAATTGTTTCTTCAGTGGATTTGATCTGACCATCCAGGAACTCAATTTTTTGCTTGATCGTCTGGTTTTTGGTTTCTTTCGAGGACAATAAATAAAGGTTCGCAATAGTGTTGACAAAGTCCCGCGCTTTGTACTTGTTAAAATCCGTCAGGCTGACCTTTATGGTCTTGGCATTAAAATTCTCCGGAAGGACGGAAATGCTATTTTCAAAATAAGCCAGAAGCGCTTCATTACTGTGAACTTTGAAATAGTATTTGCCGTACAGATCCGTGCCAAAGCTTTCCGTCTTTTCAATCAGGAAATTAAAGTGCTCATTACTAATCTCCTCACCAAAATCATATTCTTCAATGACCCTGTTCTTACCATCTGAATAGATCAGCTGATATGAGTCGGGATTAGTCAGATAAATGTCAAATGTGCGATCATAAAAAGAGACATTTTTGATTTTGAAGGAAACTTCGAAAGGGGAGTTTTTATATCGCTCATCATCCAGCCATCGACCGTACCTGTAATACGAAATGGTATAATCCAATTGATCTATTACCCTGCTTAGAAAAAGCTTTGACTTTATCAGCTCTATTTCACCGGAGATATCGTTCAGACCCTGTTGCAATCTGTCATTGGATACCAATCCCAATGTATTTGCCTCATTTTCGAACTTGAGCTTTATAATAGAGCTGGACTGGTATACCGGCTTGGTATATCTGACAACCAAATAAGCACTTGAGATCCCTATCACGAAGAAGAGGATGATCCAAATTATGCTCTTTCTGAAAATGAAGAAGAGTTTCCCCAGATCGAATGATTCCGGATTTTGTTCCTCATTCATAGTAGAATTCAGCGCTATGATCTCCCTGTTCGTCATATCAGAAATTTGAAAACAGGAAAATCAGGGTCACTACACTCGAAATTAAGCCCAGGACAGGTGATAGATCACGCATCCCCTCCTGCCAGGGCCTTCTCCACGGTTCAATGTATATAACGTCTCCCGGCATAATATCAGGTACTGTAGATCTCATTTTACTGATAGTACTAAGATCTATAACGTATATTTCAGGGTTTTGTAGATCACCCCTGATGATCTTTACATTTTGAGCCTTGCTGCCAAACGGGATGCCCCCGGCTAGCGCGAGTACCTCCAGCAATGAGGTATTTTCATTCAGCAGGGGCACTACCTGGCTAGTCTGGCCCAGAACTGTCACACGCTTATTCTGAAATTGTAGTTTCACAAAAGAGTCTACATATGATGAATCGTAGAGCCTCTCAAGCTTTCGTTCCGCTTCATTAATAGTCAGTCCGGCTATTTCCACTTCACCGATCACCGGAAGTTTCACAATACCGTTTTCCTGCACCAGGTATGTGAACTGATTCCTGGTCTGCTGCATCTGCAAAGTCATATTGGTACCGGACCTGGCAAAAGACTCAAAATTGGGATCTATCAGCTGCTCTCCTTTGTTTGTGAAAAGGTTGATCTTCAGTAAATCGTTGACTGCAATCCTATAGTTGTCTTCCGCCTGCCGGACAGCCGCCGCCAGTTCGGCGCCCTCCTCCAACTGAAACATGATGTCCTGCTTGTAGACTTTACAAGAGAAGAACAGAACTAAAAAAGGAAGATAGGTCAGACCGGATGACTTTCTCACGGGCAATGTAATCTGACTCCAAAATTAAATTAAAATTGATTATTGTGGGGGTTTTTTGTACTTTTTCAAGTCGTTAACTTTGAAATTATTTGCCGGTACTGTGCTATTACGATCTCCTCATCAAAGTTATTTTCCACAATTTCCCGGCTTTTTTGAGCCATATGAATTTTTTGGCCGGCATCCATTTCAATAAATGAGATCATCTTTCGTGACAAATCCCTGGCATCCCCGGGGAGGCACAAGAGTCCGTTTTCACCATCATGAACCACATGCTTACATCCCGGCACATCAGTAGCGATGAGGGCTCTGCCAATGGCGCCTCCTTCGAGTAGTGTACGGGGAGTACCTTCCCTGTAAGACGGCAATACGACTACATCAGACTCAATAATGGCTTGTTTAATATTATCGTTGTGAGGTGTGTACTTCACCAGCCCCTGATCAATCCAGGATTCCAGTTCACTTTCGGAAACAGACCTCTGATGCCTGGTATCCAGCCCGCCAACAAGACGAAATTCCGCAGAGCTGAATGATCCTTTTACAATTTTAGCTGCCTCAATATATTCCTTGATACCCTTATCGACCAGTAGCCTGGAAATCATCAGGAAGACGCAAGACCCTCCGGGTTTATAAGGGTTATGTCTGAATTCCAAAAGGTTAATTCCCGATCCCGGAAGCAATCCAGTCCTTTTGGGATCAAGGTGTACCAGCGTTTCAAAGTCCCTTTTATCATCATCATTCTGAAAAAATATATAGGAGGAGTACCGAAAAATGATGCTGTATAAAGTTTTTGCTATTGAACTGACTAGTCCCCGCCATAAAAAGACTGTACCTAACCCGCTGACATTGCAAATACACGGAATCCCGGCAAACTTTGAAGCAACTGTCCCATATAAATTGAACTTGATAGTATACGTCAAAAGAATATCGATCTTCTGGGCTTTCAGAATAGACCGGAACTTCAGAATATTGCTGATATCGGCAAACGGGTTGATCCCGGTTCCTGAAACTTCCAGTGGAATGAAGGTACAGCCCCATTCAACCAAACGGTCCGAATATTCATCTCTCGGTGCGATGGCCACAACTTCATGACCATCTGACAACAGCGATTTAACGATCCCTTTCCTGAAATTGTAAATATTCCAGCTTCTGTTTATGGCTATTGCAACTCTCAACTATTTAGCTTTCGTTTTGAAAAATAGTACAAATGATATCTCACTTTGTTTTTTTTAGATATTAATTGAGAATTTTGCATTTCAATTGAGAAGATGGGCAAATTTATTGAGACAGAAAAGGTTCGGGAAAAAGGCATTCTTGTGGCGGTTGCTTCGAAAGGTGAGTCGCAGGAAAAGATTGATGATCACCTGGCGGAACTCAGTTTCCTGGCAAGTACGCTCGACATAATCGTTTCAAAGAGCTTCTTACAGCGGTTGGATCATCCGGATCCAAGGACATTTGTGGGAAAAGGGAAGCTTGAAGAAATAAGTGCTTATGTAAAGATGGAAAAAGTGGATCTGATCATTTTTGATGATGACCTAAGCCCATCACAGCTAAGGAATCTGGAAAAGGTATTACAGATCAAGATCTATGACAGGAGCTTGCTGATTCTGGATATTTTCCTCAAAAGAGCTAAAACCGCCCAGGCAAAAACACAGGTGGAACTAGCCAGATTCCAATACCTTCTGCCGCGATTAACCCGGTTGTGGACACACCTTGAAAGACAGCGGGGCGGGACGGCAACCCGTGGTGGCGCCGGCGAAAAGGAAATCGAAACTGACCGAAGGATAATCCGGGACCGTATCAGTCTTTTAAGAAAACAGCTTGACAAGATCGAAAGACAATCGGCAACCAGGAGAAAATCCAGGGATGGTATAGTCCGCGTGGCCCTGGTGGGCTACACTAACGCGGGGAAATCGACCCTGATGCGATTACTGAGTAAGGAAAAGGTCTATACCAAGGATGAACTTTTTGCAACAGTAGACTCTACTGTCCGCAAAGTGGTGATCGATCAGATCCCCTTCCTGTTATCAGATACGGTTGGTTTCATCAGGAAACTGCCTCATAACCTGATAGAGTCCTTTAAATCGACATTGGAAGAAGTCCGTGAAGCTGACCTGCTACTCCATGTGGTAGACGTTTCCAACCATGCCTATGAAGATCATATCAGGGTGGTGGAAGATACGCTGGAGGAGATCGGCGCTTCAGATATCAAAACGATAAAGATCTTTAACAAAACAGATAAGATCACCGATGGTGATTTGGACATTCACAAGGTAAATGGAAATAGCTTTCCGGCAATTTTTGTTTCTGCAAAAACCAAATTCCACCTACAGGAGTTAAAAGGTCTTGTTTTTGGAGAGGTCGAAAAAGTGCATTCAAAAATATACCCGCACTATTTGAAGCCGGAAACAGTATAAACCCCAGGTAAGAAAGTGACGTACGGTGCGGAAATTGCAACCAGCCTATTGTCGCTATGTTCCGGATGATTTATTGTACCAATGTGATATCCGGGTTCTATCGCGCTTTAAAATAAGTGATAGACTACCGGAAAGGACAGGAACACAACTCCGGTAATGATATTATTTCACTTTATGAACAGGTGCAATGTGTAAATGATCTAAATTAAGCCATGTAGTCTCTTTTTAAATTAACTATGGTTAGGATCTCCAAACTGACCTTGCTACTGGCGATAATCGGATGCAGTACCACTGATGATCCTACCAACCTGAAAATAAATGAATCCATTTTCGCAATATCAGGCTCGGCGGACCGGAAATATGAGCGATCACTTCTCAATGATTCGATAAACAATGAAATAGTGAAATGGAGCATCGAGGGCATTGACTCGGTGGTGCTGCATAAGCGGAATATTCCTGATCCAAATAACCGGATCACGGAGTTATACAAGGGTAACTTGATTCAAAAAATCAACGGCCGGTATTACCCGTCGTTCCCGATCTTCACCGGCGAAAGAAGGAGCCAACTGCAGAAGATTGCCCGCAAAGAAGCCGATAAATTGGTACCGTACTTTAAGGATATAATCATTGAGTTAGAATCATTTGGGATTGAAAAGGATCAACTATTTCATATGATCTGGTCAAGAATTATGGACGATCGGACAGTTTGGGATGGATTATGGGAAATCAAAAATCCGGGGAAAAGTTTTCCATATGTGTTCTGGGTAGTCCATCCGTTCCACCCATTTGCATGCGGCACAAACTATTACATCTTTGTTGAAGGTGATATGGCAATTAGCTGGGGGCCAGGGGCTAAAGATCAATTGGAACTTATCCCCAGGCTTAAACACGAATTATTCAAGTCTTCAATAGGTCGCACAATCAATGATCCCAAGAGCAGATCTGATTTTGAGCAGATTGGCATGATAGATAACGAAGGTTTACCAAAATTTAAGGTGCTGCTTAAAAATGACACATTGACTTCTTATTGCCATTCTCAATCCATTAAGTACTATAAATTGATTGATGAAAAAGTTGACTTCAGAAATCCCTTCGACAGTCTTTTTGTGAGTGACAGTCAGTATTTTGTAATTCTGCTACATGAAATATCCTACAACATTTTAGAACACCTCCGTAAAGAGGAAATAATCACTTTCCCATTGGCCCAACCTAACAATAAAGACTTATCGAATGTAGTGTCAGTGCTAACCGAAATACCCAAGGACTTAACAGATGAAGTGATGGCGCTGTATCAATTGAATGGCTGGAGGGGAAATGATGAAATAGCTAAGGAATTTGAGCGGGTGGCTGAAGCCGATCCGGAAGACTACAGCTATCTGTTTTTTTACGGGCTTACGCTTTTTGACATTGGAAATCATGAAAGATCAATTGAAGTATTCAGGAGTTTCATTTCAAAATCAGAACACGACGAACCAAACCTGAGGCTATATGACTGGAGTCACATCTGGATAGCCCATAATTACGATCTATCCGGGAATCGCGAGAAAGCAATTGAATATTATAACCATGTGCTTAATTTCAGGCATGAGTCCGGAAATATGCAGATGACCCAGTACAAAATCAGAACTACAACCGCCAGGGAGTGGGCACGTAAAAGAATTCAAGAATCTTTTTCCACGGAGAAGTTCTAAATGTGACGGGTGGATTTCATAATTTATGATCAATACAGCTCTATTAAACAATGACATATCCGAAAATTTTAAACCTGATCCTTGTTCTTTCATTTTCATCCCTGCTGGTTTCCTGCCAGAAAAAAAATGAAGGAGATTTCCCTCAATTAACCGGCCCCTATCTGGGTCAGGATCCACCGGGACTCAAACCGGAAGTCTTTGCACCGGGGGTAATTTCTACAGATGATGACGAAGGATGTTCGGGCTTTCTGAACAACGGGCAAGCATTTGTCTTCAACCGGGTTCCTCATGGAGATACTACCTGGACGTACATTCCAATCTATTTAACGGAACTAAAGGATGGCTACTGGGCTGACCCGGTTCCGGTCAGTTTTCAGCAGGGGCAGAACGATGACAACTTTACGGTAGCCCCGGATGGAAAGACCCTTTACTTTCAATCGATGAGACCCAAAGACGGATCAACGGAACCGGAATACACCAGTTTGTGGAAAGTGATCAAAACAACCGATGGATGGACAACACCCGCCAGTCTGGAATACGAAAACAGGCAGGATGAATATGGTGGATATCCTTCGGTAACAAAAGGCGGGGCAGTATATTTTGCCAGCGGGGTATTTCAGGGTTTCGGGCAACTTGATATTTACCGGTTCAGGGAAGAAAACGGGAAGTTTACAACGCCTGAAAATCTCGGCGCCGCAATCAATTCGGAGCATCTGGAGCTTGATGCATTTATCGCTCAGGATGAGAGCTTTATAATCCTTTGTACAGATCGCCCCGGAGGACACGGAGAATATGATTTATACGTGTCGTTTATGGAACCTGATGGTAATTGGTCGCAATTGGTAAACATGGGACCTGACATTAATTCGGTCATGTCCGAAACACGTCCAAGTATTACTCCGGACGGGAAATTCTTTTTCTTTTGCAGCGACAGAAACGACAAGGATGATATTTATTGGGTTGATGCCGGTGTTGTCCGGGAAATAAAGTCAACTTATTATTCATCAAATGATCAGTCGTCCGAGTAGGCTATCCTGCCATGGGCGAGAATTTTAATGAATCCCGCTCAAGCCGGATAAGAACCTGAAAGTAGCCCCGACGGGAATCGAACGTCTGGCCGACCAGGCCTGGATCTAAAGTTTGGGAAACTTCTATTCCCCACACGAGCGGACCGTTCGGTACAGGCGGGTATCCATTGAACTATTTCCCTCACTCATTCCTGAAGCTTCTCTTTCAAGTACCTTCTCCCAGCTGCGGACTTCAAGTATCTTTCCCTGTCAATAGCTTGCTGACGTGTTGGAAATGGTTCTTTATAAATGACTTTCCATGGTACTCCGCCTTTGGTACTTCTTGTTCTGCCGTGATTATGCTGTTTTAACCTAAGCTCTAGATCCTCACAATGACCCTTGTACAGGTTCCCCTTTTTTCCGATTTGATGACGTAAGCGTAGTACATTTAATGAACAAGGGTTGCAATGAATCCTAGCAGGAAAGGAACCTGAAGTAGCCCCGACAGGAATCGAACGTCTAGCCGACCAGGCCTGGATCTAGAGTTAGGAAACTCCTATTCCCCGCCCGATGAAGTAGCCCCGACAGGAATCGAACCTGTATCTAAAGTTTAGGAAACTTCTATTCTATCCATTGAACTACGGGGCCAAAACTTTGGGACTGCAAAAGTATACATTATTTCATTTTTCCCGGATCTTCACCGAAACCGGAAAATGATCGCTGTATCCATCCGGATCGTAGGAGCTTTTAGAGGAAGGTCTCCCAAAGCGTCTTGGTTCCCCATAGCTCCCTTTCGACATAAAGTCAAAATTGTTGACTTCCGCCGTTTCCTCCAGCACCGTGATATCCGCTGTGGATTTGGTCATGCCCCTGTTTGCCAGAACCTGATCAAACATGAATGGCCCACTATAATAAACACTACCTAATCCCTCACCGAACCTGGCTGCCATTAAATTAAACAGCCAGGGAGATGTTCTGGCATTCATAACCTTTTGCCTGTTGTTTGTACTAAGTGCGTAATCAGTAAATGATCTGTTGAACGGATCATCGTTGAAATCACCCATGATCATGAGGGCAACATCCTTGCCTTTTATCTCATGAATTCGGGAGATCCAGTAGCTCAGTGTTTCCGCCGCGATAATTCTGTAAGGTTCGGTCTCATAAACTGAAGGCATTCTTGCCGGCCAGTGATTGCCGATGAGGATCAGGTCTCTGTTCTGGTTCGTTTTGAAGTTTACCTGGAAAATATCCCGCGTCGCCGTCCTTTTGGTGACCAGATAGGAAAAACGTTCATGTTCCGTGAACTTGTTTTTATCATATATGAAAGCAATATCAATCCCACGTTTGTCCTCTCCTTCCTCAAGAGCAACTGCATAGTCCCTGTTTAACCCTCCCAGTTTGAGCAGGAGCTGTTCCACAACATTTTTGTTCTCTACTTCACAAACTCCAAGAATATCTGGCCCCAGTCCGTCATTCATCTGGAGAATAACATGGGAGAGCTGGGTAAGCTTTTTATCCAAAACTGCCGCGGTCCACCCCTTCAGTTCGCGCTTCAGGTAGTTTTGCAGCCATTCCGGGCGTGTAGGGGCATCCTCTATCTCAAAGAGATTTTCGAGATTCCACCATCCAATATGATAAGTATCCATTTTCCTGCAATCTTAAAATTTTTGTAATATGATTCCGGTATATAAAAATAGTGAACTCTCGTCGGACAGGAAATACCCTATTTTGGGTATTCTGTCCCGGTCAATATTTACACTCAGTTCTTGATTATTCACCCGAAACATTTACTTTTGCGATCCGATTTTACGGTCACTTTCCTGGTCACGTTTTCGGCAAATACAGAGGAGTGGCAGAGTGGTCGAATGCGGCGGTCTTGAAAACCGTTGAACCGCGAGGTTCCGGGGGTTCGAATCCCTCCTCCTCTGCAATTAAAGCCCAATACAATTTGTATTAGGGCTTTTTTACGATTTAGGGGCTACATTAGGGGCTAAACCATTCACCTTAATCTCATTGTTATATTCTTTTTGAGATTTAGGATCTATTGATAGTTCTTGAAATTTTGAGAATTTTTTAAGAAGTCCTTATCTTGAATTCGGGATGTTCAAAGAAATATTTAAGGAGGAATATCTGAATGCCTTTCAGAGCTGGCCGTTTACACTCCAGTTTATTGCATTTATTATTGTCTTATTGATTTGGTGGCTCTATAAAAGATCTAATGATAAGAAACATCAGGCATCAGAAAACAGTCGATTAGACACCTTGAAAGAAATGACAAGTCTAATTCGACTTGTTTTAGAATTGAAGGAAACTTCAGGTTCAAAGGACAAGAAAGGAACTGCAATAAGCAATGAGGAAATAATTCTTAACAAACTTGAAGATATAAGGGGAATTCTTAGTTCACATCTGGAGGAATTAAACAAACAAGATCAAACAACAAAAATTATCATTCCAAGCATAATTGGTATTTTGATTTATGCAAATATTCGAGGTATTCAGGGCAATAATAAATATGTACAAAAATTGAACGAGCTTGACGTAGAATTGCGAAAATCAAATGGATTTAGTAGCAAACCCATTCAATCAGGATATGGTATCAACTTTCATGGAAGAGCAGTTTTCCCATTGAAAGAGATTAAGTATCAAGATACCAAGTGGGACTACATTTTTCTTACAAAATCAGAAGTCCTCATTTTGGGTAGTTACGTTAAAACACCTTCTATGAATGTGGTGCTAACAACGGATTATGTAATAGAATTTCATGATAATGATTCAGGTGATATTAGGGAATTGCTTAAAATACCAGTCAATTGGATTGAAAAAAGTCCGATTTTCCTTTTTTTCCATCCTGAAATAGGTAAGGTGCTTTTAATAGTTGCTTCATTCATTGATAAAAGTAAGATTCCTAAATACTTTCTATTCCCTCAAAAAAGTACTAAGGATGGTGTTACAAAATTCAAACCTGAGTTGAGCGATAGGTCATGGCCTTATGACTTAATTGTTGATGCATGTTCAAAACCCACTTTTACTGATGACATAGGATTCAGGTACTCTCTTGATTTTAGTTTTATTGAAGACGAGATATTTCTTGAAATGGATTTCTTAAGAATTGAAACCAAGAAAGCGATAGATTATCTTGATGAACTCAGGATACTTAATAGGACCGACAGGAGCAGCTCTTAGTCACAATGGGTAACAACCGGAATTCTCTAAATACCCTAATAAGACAATTTCAACAACCAATTTACAAAGCCGTGGATTGAATAAATTCACGGACGATACGTTCTGCTAACTCGTTAGTCGTAATTTCAATATCTCCTTCTCTGCTTTTCCAATTGAAAATGAGTGATTCACTTAATATAGGATCATACTCTTGGTAGAATATGACCTTTGGTTCTGATCCAAACCGCATCTCGCTCGTCCTTCCTTTAACCATTACCGAAAGCGTAAAACCAGAAAGACGATTTCTGGCTCCATTGCGAACATGAACATACAAAGAGAACAAACCTGATGTGATATTTAAATCATTATGTTCAAAATCAAAGTTTACACCCTCATTTTTGGTGATCGCATACTTGAAAGAGTCGGCAATTTTTTGAAAATTATTTATGATACCTTCCCACAGTAGTGTTGTCTCATTGAATGTATCTGAGAATGCATCAAGGGAGTCTGAATAGTTCCTAATTATCTCATTGTTTTTTTTTCGTTCATCAATTCTAATTGCCATTTCGACTAAGGACTCCTTGGATGGTCTAACTTGAGCACTATGTATTGCATGTTTTATGACTGTAATAAATTCCTCAAACTCAAAATCCAGATAATTGATATAACCAAATAATGGAGAATACCACAGGGGTTTAGAAATTCCTTTCGTTAGTTTCACAATACCCAATGTGTTTGGTGATTCTTCGATATACCTGTTTTTTATTACTTGTTCTTCAAATCGCGTCCATTTAGTTTTTCCATACTTGTTGCCTAAGAAGATGAAATTTAACTTAGTTGTAAGGAAAATGGCACTAAATGAATCGGCCTGGTCCCGAGTGAAAGTTTCATTTTGGTTCTCCGGTGAAAAAAATATCCTATAATCAGGAGATAAGTGATCGTATATCTTTTTGACGATATTCAAATCATCCATTTGAAACGAAAACCCTACATCATAGTCCATTAGAAAATTTTTTAAAAATTGGTCCCAGACGCATCTGGATTCCTTTTGATTGATTCGGTTATAAATGTATTGTCAGGAGTAGTCGTTGATTGATCTATTTTTGGATGAGGCACTTGTAGAATTGGTTGGTACATTTTTGAATTGCCCACGTACTTGTTATTTTCAATTTTACTGATAACTTGCTTACACGCCTTCTTAAATTCTTTGTGAAACTCTTCAACTTGAATATTAATGGATCCGTTTTCATTTACCTCCAAGTGAGGTTTTTCACCCTTACTTGATAATGTAACATCAGGACTGGGTAAGGATGTATGGACGAGCCCACACCTTAAATATTTATACAATTTAAATTTTAAACCCTTACTTCGATAATAATCAAACGCCTTGATTTTTTCGATAGCGTACTTAAAATAATATCCTTCTTCTTTCTTTTTGCCTCCTTGTTGTAACGTATCCTTGAACCACTTGGCATCAGGATGCTCGCATCTTCCCAAAAACTCAATACCTACTGACATAATTATCATAGCCATGTAATTATGTTCACCAATGAGCTTTTCAAGTTCATCAATATAAAACTGTTGAATGAACTCTTTTGGAGTTAGAAATGCCATATTAACAAACTAATTTACTCAGATTCGTCTTTTTTTGATTTCAAGAGATTTATGAACATCATCAAGATCGAAGAATATCCTGTTACTTATTCTTTTGTACGGAATAAGACCATCTCTTTTCCATTTGTGAATTGTGGCTTTACTGACGCTGAGCTCCTCACATAATTGTTCGATCTTTATTAATCTTTTTGGTTTTACCAATTCAAAATTCAAATGTTTAACTGAACTTTCAACTGCTGATTTTATCAATTCAGTTAATTCGTTTTTTGACATTTTAACTAGTACGTATTCTTTCATGGAGCTATAGGTTTAGAATTGATTGATAGTAGGCTTGAGTATTAAAAAATTAATGTGAATGATCAACATTGAAAAAGACAAAAGATGGGTAATCTATGAGGAGGATACAAATACCATCGAAGATTTTGAAAAAACCATTTTGCCGGATTTGTTCTTTAAAAAAGATGTCTCAGAGGACGTGAAGAAAATATTTAGGGTAATCTACAAACTCTTAGTATTTTCTTATTACGAATACGAGTTTCTAGATATTGCAATGGCTAAAGTTCTAGTCAGCTTTGAACTCGCACTGAAAATTAGATACGAAGAAATTACTGGGAAAAAATGGGATTCAAAAAAAAAGCCATTGGATCAGTTAATCAATTGGTTTCATAAGGAAACCTATTTCGAGGTCTATAATCCAGCTCTTTTAAAACAATTGCGAAAAGCAAGAAATCATTTTTCACATCCTAATCGCCATGAAATTGCTGGCATTGTTGGATTTCATCTAATCCAAAATCCAGTAGACCTGATAAACGATTTATACGAAGATCCCATTTTAAGAAAATCCCGATTTCAACTCAGAGAAGAAATGGAAATTACCCTTAACAAAATACTAGAATATGGAGCAATCGTAAAGGCAAAAGACTTAGAAATGCTTATCTGGAAAATGGTGGTAGTGTTTGTGAACAACAAGGCTGATAAACCTATTTATTATGTTGTAGCCTTTCCTATTGATCAGGAACTAGAGTATAGTGGTGCTCAACCAATTAAAATGGAATTTGATAGCTTCACAGTGGATGAGAATCATATTAATATAAATGATGGAAAAGAACTACTCTGTACCATAACCTCGAATCTAATGAAAGCCCATGACCAAGCAAATGGCATAAAAATTTCTTCCAATCCGATTCCACCGAGACACGCTATTTTTTGTGAAAAATACTTTAGACAGGTCCTAAGGGATTTTCAAAAGATATAATCCAATTTTTAAGACCAGGTAATTCAATTTACTACCCAGCCATACCACTAATAAATGTTTCCATAAACTGGAATATCCTCTCTGAAACTCGTTCAACTACAGCCTTCCTTTCCAGGATTTTAGGTTTGACTTCAAGAGTGTCAACAATGTCATCCCTTAATGGCTTGCGCTCCGTAAAGAGGTAATTGCCAATGAGATTTTCAAGCTTAATCGGAATGATTTTTTCTTCTTCACAAAGTTCCTCGAACGCTTGATTCCGTTCTATTTTCCAAAATGTTTCAAACTCTTCTTCAATGTCATCCCTCTCAATCCTGGGCAAGTTCTCATGGATGAATTTCTCGATCAATTCCCGTTTACTTCGTAATTGTTTCTCACCCGTAAGGAGGTCGATAATCGCTTTCTTCTGCTTTTCATGGTCTTGTTCCTGAGCATCCTTGAGTTTAGCCAGTAGTCTAAGAATGTAGGCTACATTGATTTCATCCCGATGAATAAGTTCAAGCTCAAAATCAACATCATCCAATATAGACTCCTTGACTTTCTCCGATCCCGATTTGACTTTATCATGGAGGTCCAAATACTTGCTTTTGTAATTCTCAAACTGTTGTTCCTCCATGGCCAGATCAGCCCATGTAAACTCTGTAAAGGTTTTGATCACATTGAGTAACCGGATCAACTCTCGGAATGTCTTTGCAAATTCCAATTCCTCATCCTCACTTGGCAGATCATCCACACTGGAAACGGTTGGAGTCATCTTGATAAGATCAACAAATCGCTCGTTGAATCTCTCCAAAAACTCCTCATAGGGAGGAATGATTATGTCTTCCTTAGCTTCCTTTTTTGAGAAGAGTGTAATGGCATCATCAGTGGCCTTTTTAAGATTTCTAAAGCAGACGATATTGCCGTGTGACTTTTGTTCGTTGAGTATCCTGTTAGTTCGTGAGAATGCCTGTATGAGGCCATGATGCTTTAGATTCTTATCAGCATAAAGAGTATTGATGAGCCTCCCGTCAAACCCAGTTAAAAACATGCTCACGACTAGAAGAATGTCAATATTTGATTCGGGATCATTCCCGACCTTCTCCATATCCTTAACCCGTTTACCAATGTCCTTGTAATAGTTATAAAAGGAATCCGAATCCTTCGTGGTGAAGTTGGTTCGGAACATCTCATTGTAATCACCAATGAATGATTCGAGTTTGTCCCTTGTATGAGATCGGCCATAAGTACCAGCTTGCTCCGCAGCCATTTGAAACTCAGTGTCCGTAGGAAGGAAAAATCCATCGGCGTCCATATCCTCCTCGTTCGTACCATAGGAAAAGATTGTAGCAATTCTCAAATTATGCTCCCCATCCTTCTTCTTTCGATTGAAGATTTCATAGTACTTGATTAGCACATCAATACTGCTCACACAAAAAATTGAAGTGAATTTTCGATTGTGTGTTTTCCTGGAATGATTAGCAAGAATGTAATTGACTACCATTTCAAGTCTCGGAGCCGAATCGAGTAACTCCCTGGTATCAATATCTTCAACCTGAATATCAATTCCTGTTGATTTACCCTCATTCTCTCTATATCTTCCCACATACTCAATAGCAAATTTTAAGACGTTGACATCACGGATCGCATCAGTAATCACATACTTGTGTAGACACTCATGAAATAGTTCTTTGGTAGTATGCTTAATCGAGTTTCTCGAAAGAGCATTCTCAACGAAAATGGGTGTGCCTGTAAATCCGAAAAGCTGATGATTGTTGAAAAAACTGGTGATCCTTTGATGCGTTTCTCCAAACTGACTTCTATGGCACTCATCAAAAATGAAAATGATCTTCTCGTCCTGAAGTTTCTCCATTCTTGACAAGTATCGCTTCTTACTGATAGCAGTATTCAGTTTTTGAATGGTGGTGACTATGAGCTGGGTATCATCCCTAAACTGGTCCACCAGTTTTCGAGTGTTATCTGTACCGTCTACACTCCCTTTTGAAAAGCTGTTGAACTCTTTGGTGGTCTGGTAGTCCAAATCCTTTCGATCCACGACAAATACCACTTTATGAACTTGTGGAAGATGGGTGAGAATCTGACTGGCTTTGAATGATGTCAGTGTTTTGCCCGATCCTGTGGTGTGCCAGATGTATCCATTCTTGGTACTTGTTTTGACACGTTCAATAATTGCCTCTGCTGCATAATACTGATAGGGTCTCAAAACCATCAGTACTTTGTCGGTTTCATTCAAAACAATGTACTTGGCCAACATTTTACCGATGTGACCAGTGGTTAGGAATGAGGATGCAAAATCCTCCAACTGGCTTACATTCTTGTTTTCCTTATCTGCCCAAAAGAAGGTTTGCTTAAAGGACTGCTTTCGATTATTGGCATAATACTTAGTGTTTACCCCATTGCTGATGACAAAGATTTGAATGTACTGGAATAGGCCGTGGGAAGCACTGTAGGAATGACGTTGATAGCGGTTGGTCTGATTGAAGGCCTCTTTTAGTTCAAGTCCTCGGCGTTTTAACTCAACCTGAACAAGTGGTAATCCATTAACAAGAAGGGTTACATCATAGCGGTTCTTATAGCTTCCCTCAACGGTCACTTGTTGAGTAACCTGATACCGGTTTCTAGACCAATTCTCAGTATCTAAAAAATCCAGATAAACGGACACGCCATCTTCTTGGGTAAGTTGAAACTTATCACGTAAAATCTTAGCTCTTTCAAAGACATTGCCTTTATTCAATTGATTCAAAACCCTCGAAAAATCCTTGTCTGATAGTTTGACGGAATTGAGCCTTTCAAGTTGAATTTTGAGATTTTGGATAAGCTCTTTTTCATCATGAATCTGAACAAGCTGATGGCCCAATCCAGTAAGCTTCTGGACAAGGTTGTCTTCCAATATTTGCTCAGGTTCGCGGGTCATTAGACGAACATTTGTTGGAGTAGGCCTTTCTTAAACTTTTGCATCAGCTTCAGTTTTATATTGTGGATTTGAATAAGTGTATCTAAATCTCTTAAAAAGCCTGCAACTTTTTTCATTTCCAAAGCTGAAGGAACGCCAATTGGCATCTTAAAAAAGTCTGAATTAGTAATATTCATTCGGTCATGTCTCGCTCCGTAATTAGCGATACTAGACATGTATCTGTGCCAAATACTAGATTGAAAAAAGTATTCCATGAAATCAATGTTTATATCATGAAATTTGAAAATCAGATATAGTGGTGACATGACACCTTTATCTAGGTTATTCCTATTTATAGGACCAACTGGCGCATGAACTGATATTCTTGGATTGTAAACAAAATCGTTTGAATCAACAACATAGTATCCTTCGAGATTATTTTGGTTTGCAATGTCCTTGTCAAAATAGTCTCTTTGATTAATTATTCCTTGGGTGGCTGAATTTGTTAAAACATTCTTTATCTCTGAACCGACATTCTTCTGGTTGATTTTTATAGCCAGTTCACCAAGGGGAAACACTTCCCAATCAGTAAAATCATTTCCATTTTCATCTTTAAATCGAATCTCCCCCTTAAATAGTTTCTGCATAACTCCTTTTTTGTACAGGTTGAGGAGTTCTCCTTTCTTAGTAAGGAGTTGGATTTTAGTGTCAATAGCGGAGAGGAAGGAGGCTATTTTTTGCTGTTCCTTTATTTCCGGAACATACACTTTTATTTTCTTGCATACATCAGCATTGAGTTTTGGTTGAGCTGTTCCAGTATTAAATTTTCTGTAATCTATCCTCTCTAAGCATTCCGATAAAAAGTAATTTGATCCTTTAGATTCTAAGACATGAGCATGATTGTTTACCCAAACCTTACCAGATATGATAAATGCTAACCTTGTGCTTCTATTGACAATATTTGCCCCATCTTCACCAAGCAAAACATACTCACCATCAAAAATGAAGTCATCGACGTAATCAATAATCCCAGAAGCTCCATAGTATGGATATTGTCCCTTTCTTTTGTTTCTCTCCTCTTCACTAAGAGGTATCCTTTTTGAATCAAGGAAATTAGCTATTTCTCCAAGTTGTTTCTCTTCCCAATCATTTTGGAATTTTGGAAATCTGAGTTTTGGTCGGTCGTTCATGGAGATTTGATCCCTAGTTCTTTACAATAGTCAGAAATTGTCGAATCCACTTTTGTTATTTCATTTTCAATGTTCGCAAGTTCAATGGTTATTTCGTTAAGGTCCACTTCAACCTCCTCTTCAAACGTATCCACATACCTTGGAATATTGAGATTGTATTCACTCTCATGAACATCCTTTAATTCTACGACTAAGCTGTACCTTTCTTCTGAGGTTCTTTCACGATAGGATTTGATAATCTTTTCAATATCCTGCTTCCTTAGATAACTCTGATTGGTCGCCTTTTCACAGTGTTCACTTGCATCAATAAAGAGAATATTATCTGAATGTTCACGGTATTTCTTTAACACCAGAATACATGTTGGAATGGAAGTGCCGTAAAAAATGTTTGCAGGCAGTCCAATTACAGCATCCAGGTAATTCAACTTCTTAATCAGGTACTCACGTATGTGTCCCTCTGCTCCACCCCTAAATAGCACGCCATGTGGCAGAACAATCGCCATTGTACCACCATCGGAAAGCTGGTGGATCATGTGTTGTAGAAAGGCAAAATCTGCCTTGGATGAAGGAGCAAGTTTCCCATATTGGCTGAAGCGTTCATCATTCATAAACAATCCGCTGGCACTCCATTTTGCTGAGAATGGTGGGTTGGCTACGACGGCATCAAAACGTTCTTCAATATGTTGCGGATGTTCTAAAGTATCCTCCTGCTGAATATCGAATCTACTATAATGTACATCATGAAGGATCATATTCATTCGAGCCAGGTTAAAGGTTGTTCGGTTCATTTCCTGACCATAGAACTTACCTACCTCCTTCACTTCACGTGCTACTTGTAATACTCCCTAAAAATCGGGCCATAGGCTTAGTTAAAATAGAAACGTTTAAATTGACTGAGACCTATGAAAAAAACACGACGAAAATTCACATCTG